>CAWJSC010000010.1:197500-900656 GCA_963845425.1 uncultured Microthrixaceae bacterium | reverse complement strand
CGGGTCCTCCCGGAATTGACCAGGTGATCGGGCCCGCCGGCGTCAGGGCATTACTGGGGCTTGATGGCCTCGAAGGTGAGGAACATGTAGCTGGGGACGAAGCCGAGGCGGGCGGCGGTGGGGGCGTCGGCGACGCTGAGGAGATCGTTGGCGATGGAGCCGCCGAGGAGGGACGTGACGTCGAACTCCTTGGAGGTGCCGGCGCCCCAGTCCTGGTCGCCGGCGTCGACCCGGCGCTTCCAGTCCTCGGTGCAGAGCAGGGTGGTGGTGAAGCCGTGCTCCCGGAGGCGGCCGGTCAGGTCGGGGCCGAAACGCCAGAAGACGGGCGTGTCGTCGCCGTGGAACTCGGGCTCGGCGGGCGGGGCGGTGGCGCCCTGCAGGACCGGGACCTGGAGGTACATGCGACCGCCGGGGGACAGGACCCGGGCGATCTCGCGGAGGGCCGTGTCGGTCTCGGGGACGTGCTCGAGGACGTGGGGGGTCAGGAGCACGTCGAGGGAGGCGTCGGGCAGGTCGATGGCCTGGAGGTCGATGCGGACGGTGCCGGCGTGGGCCCGCTCGTCGAAGTCCGAGCAGGTGTAGGTGAACCAGCGGGCCATGGCTCGGCGGTAGTCGGCGCCCATGCGGGGGCTGGTCTCCAGCAGGCGGGTGCGCAGGCTGGGTGGGGTGCGCTCCACGAAGCACCAGAACAGGAAGCGGTCCCGGGCGATGCTGCCGCAGCGGGGACAGGTGGCGAACTCGCAGTGCTGGGGTCCCTCGAAGGCGGCGCCGGTCCAGCGGCAGATGTTGCACCAGGCCGACGCCCGCTGCTCGCCGCCGGTGGCGACGTCCCAGGGGGACGGTGCGGTGTCCACCCAAGCGGTCGCTTCGGGGGCCGATTCCGTCGCCGGCGCGGGCTCACCGACGCGGAGTCGCCGTCGGGCGGCGTCGATGTACCGCTGGCCACGCATGCGGCCGGGAGGCTACCGGCGGATGCCCGCCGGCTGCGGACTTGAGCCGTTCGACCCATGGGCAACCACGGAGAGTGGTCATACCATCACTCAGATGGGAAGGGAGCGGGTGCGCAACGGCGAGGCCTGGCGCCGTCGACCAGTGCTCGGGAACCTCGTGCGCGGCCTGGTCGTGCTCGGGCCACTCGCGTTCTCGGTCACCGTCGGCCTCCTCGTGGCCTCCGTGCTGCCCCGACCCTCGGGCCCGTTCCTGGTGCGGGTCGGATGGTCCGTCGTCGTGATGTCGGCCTCGACCCTGACCCTGGTCCTCGCCGGTCGGGTGGCCCGTCGCCTCCTGCCGCTCTCCCTCCTGCTGCGGGTGGGGGTGGCCTTCCCGGACGCTGCGCCGCGTCGGTTCGGGGTCGCCCTGCGGGCCGTGCGCCCGGGGAAGGGCGGCGACCGTCACGACCCGGCCGCGGCCCTCAGCGTGCTGGCCGCCCTCCTGACCCACGACCGGCGGACCCGGGGCCACTCCGAGCGGGTGGCGGCCTATGCGCTCCTCATCGCCGACGAGCTGGGCCTCGACGAGGCGGCCCGCAACGAGGTGCGGTGGGCCGGCCTGCTGCACGACGTTGGCAAGATCGACGTGCCCTGCGAGATCCTGAACAAGCCCGGCGGCCTCGATCAGCACGAGTGGGCGGTCATGTCCTCCCACCCGGTAGCGGGGGTGGCCCGCGTGGAACCGCTCCGGCCCTGGCTGGGCGACGCCTTGCAGGCGGTCGACGGCCACCATGAGTGTTGGGATGGCAGCGGCTACCCCCGAGGCATCCCCGCCGGCGACCTGCCCCTCTCGACGCGGATCGTGGCCCTCGCCGATGCCGTCGAGACGATGACCGCCGCCCGGCCCTACAAGTCGCCGATGTCCATGCACGAGGCGCGGGCCGAGGTGGCGTCGTGCGCCGGCGGGCAGTTCGACCCGGCTGTGGCCCGGGCCTTCCTCGGTGTGTCGGTGCCTCGGCTCTGGCGGGTGGCCGGTCCCCTGGCGTGCCTGGCGCAGGCGCCACTACTCGGTGTCGTGCTCCAAGGCTCCCTCGCCCCCGCCGCCGCGTTCGTGCAGGGTGCGGTGCTGACCGCGGGCCAAGCGGCGGGCACGGCGGCCATGGTTGCCACAGCGCTGGTCGCCACCGGTGCCGGCCCGGCCCAGCACGTGGCGGCCCAGCGCGCCGCGGTGGCGGCGAACACGGTGGTCACCGACCCGGGCGAGGACGCGCTGGACGGCACGGGAGCGGACGAGGGGCGGTCCACCCGCGTCCTTCCCCAGGACGGGGTGGGAACGGCGGACGGTCCTGGCTCCGGGCGCCCGTCGGGGGGCCGCGGGACGGATCCGACGGCGGCGGCATCCTCCCTCGGGCCCGCCACGGGTGGGCCGCCGATGAGGACCACGGGCGGGGGCGACCCCGTCGAGCCCTCGACCATCCCGGCCGCCGACCCGCCGGGGCCGACGGTGCCTTCGCCGGGTCAGGGCGACGGGGACGGTCAGGACGGTGGTGGGCTGCCGGGTCAGGGCGACGGCAACCCTGCCTCCGTCAGTTGATCCCACCGAGATGATCGGCCCGGCGCGGGCCGCATCGCGTGATCACCGGGACAGGTGCTGAGCCCTCCGGACGGGGAATCCAGTCGGCGGCGGAGAGGGGGCGGCCCGGCCCACCGACGGGCGAGCCGGGGGTGAACGGGCCGTCTGCCCTTCCGCCCCTCCGAGCGCCTATCCTTGGTCTTCCCGGCCCGGCCCCATGGGCGGCGCCACATCCCCACTCGAAGGAACCCGACTCGCACATGCACGCTTATCTCGATCCCGGTAGCGGGAGCATGCTCCTCGGTCTCATCGCCAGCGGCATGGCCGGCATCATCGTCGTCTTCAAGACCTTCGGTCACCGCATCATGAGCGTCCTCACGTTCTGGAAGAAGGACGAGCCCGCCGTGGCCGAGCCCACGGTCAGCACCGAGGACGCCGATTCGGCGAGCACCTCGGCCTCCTGAACGCCTCGGTCACGCGCGGCGTGACCGACCCTGACCTCCACACCCAGGCCCCCATGTGCCCCACCGCTGAGCCCGATCCCGGGTCGTTCCGCGACCCGGCGAGTCGCGTCTACCTGTCCGCCGACGCCGTCTGGCGGGGCCTCGACGCCGAGGCGCTGGCCGACTTCGAAGCCCTGGCGACGACGCCGTTCTTCGCCGACGCGACCTCGTCGGGCCAGATCGTGGCCACCGACCTGGCCAGCGAGCGCCCCGAGGGCCTCGAGGCCTGGGCCGGCGTCCTACGCCACGAGCGCATCCCGGTCATCACCTACCCGTACGAGTGGTCCTTCGAGATGTTGCGGGACGCGGCCCGCCTCCAGTTGGACCTGGTCGGCCAGGCGCTGGACCAGGACCTCACGACCAAGGACGCGTCGGCCTACAACGTGCAGTTCGTGGGCTCGACCCCGCGGTTCATCGACATCGGGTCCTTCGAGCGGCTGCGGCCGGCCGAGCCCTGGTACGGCTACCGGCAGTTCCACATGCACTTCCTCCTGCCGCTGATGCTGCAGGCCTACCGGGGGATCACCTTCCAGCCGCTGTTGCGGGCCGATGTCGAGGGGGTCAACCCCGTCGACGCCCGCCGGATGATGTCCTTCTGGGACATCGTCAGCCCCCGCAAGAAGGGGACCCTCCTGCACGTGTCGCTCCAGGCCCGGGCCGAGAACGCCTCCAGCGAGCGGGACGTCAAGTCCGAGCTCAAGGCCTCGGGCATGAAGAAGGAGCTCCTGGTCGCCCAGATCAAGAACCTCCGCAAGCTGGTGGACCGCTTGCGCCTGCGCAAGGCCGAGACCGAGTGGTCGAGCTACAGCGACCGTGCCCACTACACCGATGCCGACCTCCGGGCCAAGGAGCAGTTCGTGTCGGCGGTGGCCGCCGCGGTGCAGCCCACGCTGGCCTGGGACCTCGGGGCCAACGACGGGCACTTCTCCCGTCTCGTCGCCGAGCACGGTGCGTACGTCATCGCCGCCGACGGTGATCACGAGGCCGTCGACGGCCTCTACCGCTCGCTGCGGGCCGAAGGCGACGAGCGCATCCTGCCGCTCGTGCTCAACCTGGCCGACCCGTCGCCGAGCCGGGGCTGGCGCAGCAAGGAGCGCCAGGCCTTCACCGAACGCAGCCGCCCGCAGCTGGTGCTGGCCCTCGCCCTGATCCACCACCTGGTCATCAGCCGCAACGTGCCCATGCAGGAGTTCGTGGACCTCCTGGCCGACGCCGGCGCCCAGCTCGTGGTCGAGTTCCCGACCCGCGACGACCCGATGGTCAAGCGGCTCCTGCGCAACAAGCGCGAGGGGATCCACGACGACTACACCGTCGAGGGCTTCGAGGCCGCTCTGGCCAACCGCTTCGACGTGGCCCGCCGCGAGGAGCTCCCCTCCGGCACGCGCATCTGCTATCACGCCACCCCGAAGTGAGCCGAGGGGTGGACAGCCACCCGTCCCACTGGGCACGCTGACCCTCCGTGTTCCTCGTTCTCGGCCAGCCCCGCTCGGGCACCACGTTGGTGGCCCAGTGCCTCAACGCCCATCCAGACCTGGTGGTCCCCGACGAGACCGACCTGGTCGTCCCCCTGGCGTTCCTGGTGGATCGCATCGAGGACCCCGACCTCGGTCGTGACCTGGCCGCCACCCTGATCACCCGGAGCCGGCGCTTCGCCGCCAGCATCGGCGAGTACCTCGACGCCGACCGGGCGGCGTCGGTGGTTCGGTCCGCCCCGTGGAGCCTCAACGGGATCCTGACCGACCTCTACGCCGCAGTGGCCGACGCCGGAGGTGGGCGCCTCGGCGGGGACAAGTCGCCGAACGACCTGAAGTTCCTACGCATCCTGCTCACCGGGCAGGCCTTCGGTGAGAACCTCCCGGTCGTGCACGTGGTCCGGGACATCCGGGACGTCATGGTGTCGTTCCACGACCTCGGCTGGGCCCGGGGCCTGCCCGAGGGCATGGTCCGCATGTGGGTGGCCAACAACCTCATGGTCGAGGGCAACGTCACCCGCCAGGGCAGCCCGTACGTGCGGGTCCGCCACGAGGACGTCGCCACCGACCCGGCCGCGGCGTTCCAGCGCGTCTGCGCCGCGCTGGGCGTGGACTGGGACCCGGGGATGATCGACGACGAGCGCCGCTACCGGCAGTTCTCCGGCCACGAGGGCATGGCTCAGCACGCCCAGACCTTCGAGCCCATCAGCACCGATCGCGTGGGCCGCTACCGCGACGCCTTCGACGCCGCCACCATCGCCCGCATCGAGGAGCTCGCCGCCGAGGGCCTGAACGCGTTCGGCTACACCTGAACCCCGTCGCCCCCACGCGGCGAGGCCAGGCGGTCCGACGGCAGCTGTCGACAGGCGTCGGCGGTGCTGCTCGGTGGCCGACGCGGCCGCGTCACCTTCGCCGGAACGCACTGAGCAGATGCTGGGCGGCGGCGGCGGGCGAGAGCGTGCCGGCGATGACGTCCGCCTCGAGGGCGGGGGCCATCCCGGCCACACCGGGATCGGTGCGCAGCTCGTCGAGCAGGGTCTCCCGCACCTCGTCCCACAGCCAGCTGCGGGCCTGGGCCGAGCGCCGGTCGGCCCGCGCGCCGGACGCCTCCCGCCGGTCGTGGACCGCACGGACGGCAGCCCAGGCGTCGTCGACGCCCTCGCCGCTGATCGCCGAGCAGGTCACCACGGGCGGCGGGTCCTGGCCGTGCAGGAGGGGCACGGCGTGGCGGTGGTCGGCGGCGGTGCGGTTGGCTGCGGGCACCAGGTCGCCGTCGGCCTTGGTCACCACGACCACGTCGGCCAGCTCCATGATCCCCCGCTTGATGCCCTGGAGCTCGTCGCCGCCCGCCGGGGGGACCAGGAGCACGAAGACGTCGACCAATTCGGCTACAGCCACGTCGGACTGGCCCGATCCGACGGTCTCCACGATGACGACGTCGAAGCCGGCCCCTTCACAGAGCAGCAGCGCCTCCCGCGTGCGACGGGCCACACCACCCACGGTGCGACCCGACGGCGACGGGCGGATGTAGGCCTCGTCCCGGCGGGAGAGCTCCTCCATCCGGGTCTTGTCCCCGAGGATGGAGCCTCCCGACAGCGTGCTCGACGGGTCGACGGCGAGCACGGCGACTCGGTGGCCGGCGTCGACGAGGTGGAGGCCGAGGGCCTCGATGAAGGTGGACTTGCCCGCGCCCGGCTGGCCGGTGATGCCGACCCGCACGGCGCCGCCGGTGGCGGCCAGCAGCTCCTCGACGAGGGCGACGGCCTCGGCCCGGTGGTCGGCTCGCTCGGACTCGACCAGCGTGATGGCCCGGGCCAGAGCCCGGCGGTCACCGGCGCGGATCGCATCCGCGATGGTGGACATGGTGGCGCTACGGGGCTTCGAGGAGCTCGAGCACCCGAAGCGCGGCCTTCGGGATGTTGGTCCCCGGGCCGAACACGGCGGCCACACCGGCCTCGTGCAGCTTGGTGTGGTCACCCGGCGGGATGACCCCGCCGCAGACGACCAGGACCTCATCGGCGCCCGCGTCCCGGAGCTCGTCGATGAGCTGGGGCACCAGGGTCTTGTGGCCCGCCGCCTGGCTCGACACGCCGACGACATGGACGTCGTTCTCGACCGCGTCGCGGGCGGCTTCGGCCGGGGTCTGGAACAGGGGGCCGACGTCGACGTCGAAGCCCAGGTCGGCGAAGGCGGTGGCGATGACCTTGGCACCCCGGTCGTGGCCGTCCTGGCCCATCTTGACGACCAGCATCCGCGGCCGTCGGCCGTGCGCCTCGGCGAAACGCTCGACCGCCGCTCGGGCCGTCTCGAAGTCCTCGAATCCCTCCGCCGCCGCACCGTAGACCCCGGAGATGGAACGGATCTCGGCCTTGTGCCGGCCGAAGACCTCTTCCATGGCGTCGGACATCTCGCCGACGGTCGCCCGGGCCCGGGCGGCGTCGATGCAGAGGGCGAGCAGGTCATCGTCGCCCCGGGCCCCCTCGGTGAGGGCGGTCAGCGCGGCCCGGGTGGCGCTCTCGTCCCGGTCGGCCCGGACCCGGGCCAGGCGCTCGACCTGCCGGCGGCGCACGTCGGTGTTGTCGATGTCGAGAACGTCCACCTGGTCGGGGTGCTCGGCCACGTACTTGTTCACCCCGACCACGACCTCCTCGCCCCGGTCGACCCGGGCCTGGCGGCGGGCCGCGCTCTCCTCGATGCGGAGCTTGGGCATGCCGGAGGCGACGGCCTCGGTCATGCCGCCCAGCTCCTCCACCTCCTCGATGAGGGCCCAGGCCTTCTCCGCCAGGTCGTGGGTCAGCTTCTCGACGTAGTAGCTGCCCGCCAGAGGATCCACGACGTTCGGCACGCCGGTCTCCTCGGCCAGGATCAGCTGGGTGTTGCGGGCGATCTTGGCCGAGGAGTCGGTGGGCAGGCCGAGGGCCTCGTCGAAGGCGTTGGTGTGCAGGCTCTGGGTCCCGCCCAGCACCGCCGCCAGGGCCTCGTAGGCCGTGCGCACGATGTTGTTGTACGGGTCCTGCTCGGTCAGGGAGACGCCTGAGGTCTGGCAGTGGGTGCGCAACATGAGGGACTTCTCGTCCTTCGGGTCGAAGCGCTCCATGACCCGGGCCCACAGCAGGCGGGCGGCCCGGAGCTTGGCCACCTCCATGAACAGGTTCATGCCGATGGCGAAGAAGAAGGAGAGCCGGGGGGCGAAGGCGTCGACGTCGAGGCCCCGGGCGTGGGCCGTGCGGACGTACTCGAGGCCGTCGGCGATGGTGAAGGCCAGCTCCTGGTCGGCCGTTGCCCCCGCCTCCTGCATGTGGTAGCCGGAGATGGAGATGGAGTTGAACCGCGGCATGTGGATCGCGGTGTGCTCGATGATGTCGGCCACGATCCGCATGCTCGGGGCGGGCGGGTAGATGTAGGTGTTGCGGACCATGAACTCCTTGAGGATGTCGTTCTGGATGGTCCCGCTGAGCTGGTCCTGGGTGACGCCCTGCTCCTCGGCCGACACCACGTAGCAGGCCAGAACGGGGAGCACGGCCCCGTTCATGGTCATCGAGACACTGACCTCGTCGAGGGGGATGTCGGCGAAGAGGATGTTGGTGTCCTCGACCGAGTCGATGGCCACGCCGGCCATGCCGACGTCGCCCTCCACCCGGGGATGGTCCGAGTCGTAGCCCCGGTGGGTGGCCAGGTCGAAGGCCACCGACAGCCCGGTCTGACCCGCGGCCAGGTTGCGCTTGTAGAAGGCGTTGGACTCCTCGGCGGTGGAGAAGCCGCCGTACTGGCGCAGCGTCCAGGGCCGGTTGGCGTACATCGTGGCCCGCACCCCACGCACGAAGGGCGGGAAGCCGGGAAGGCCGCCGAGGTGCTCCACCCCGGTCAGGTCGGCCTCGGTGTACAGGGGGGCGACGGGGATGCCCTCGGGGGTGGCCCAGGTCAGCTCGTCGGGGCTGGTGCCCCGTAGCTCCTTCTCGGCCCGGGACCGCCAGGCATCGGGATCAGGTGTCTCCATGGCGTCGCACAGGGTACGGCGTGTGCGCGAAGGCGGGGACGAGGGACATGGCCTCGTAACCTTCGGACGGTGGCCAAGCGCTTCGTGATCATCGGTGGTGGACCGGCGGGAAACGCGGCGGCCACGCGGGCCGCCACGCTCGGGGCCGAGGTCACCCTGATCGAGCGGGACATCATCGGCGGGGCCGCTCACCTCTGGGACTGCGTGCCGTCCAAGGCCATGATCGCCACCGGCGGGGCCATGTCGTACCTGCACCGCGTGGAACAGATGGGGCTGCGGGAGGTCGGGGCCGAGATCGACCTCGAGGCCCTGCGCGAGCGCCTGACATCGATCGAGGACCGTCTGGAGGCCTCGGTGACCGACCTGCTGGACCGCCAGAAGGTGCGCATCCTCCGGGGCACGGGGCGCCTCACCGGCCCCAACGCCGTCGTGGCCGACACCGCCGAGGGCGACATCACGGTGCCCGCCGACGCCGTGCTGCTCAGCACCGGCAGCCGGCCCCGCATCCCGGACTGGGCCGAGCCCGACGGCGACCGGGTCCTCACCACTCGCCAGGCCTACCCCCCGAAGGTCCTGCCCGAGCACGTGGCCGTGATCGGCTCTGGGGTGACCGGCGTGGAGTTCGTCCACCTCTTCGCCTCGTTGGGCTCCAAGGTCACCCTGATCGTCAGCCGCCAACAGGTCCTGCCCCAGAAGGATCCGGAGGTGGCGGCTGCGCTGGAGGCGAACTTCCTCTCGCGAGGGGTGCAGCTGCTGAAGGGCGCCCGGGCCGCGGGCCTCGAGCGTCGGGATGACGGCGTGACCGTGCTCTGTGACGACGGCCGGCGGGTCGAGTGCTCCCACGTGCTCCTGGCTGTCGGCTCCCTGCCCAACTCCGAGGGACTCGGCTTGGATGCCGCCGGGGTGGAGGGCGTGGACGGCTACGTGCCGGTCGACCGCCACCTGCGCTCCAACATCGGCCACATCTACGCTGCGGGCGACCTGTCCGGCAAGCTGCCGCTGTCGTCGGTGGCAGCCATGCAGGGGAGAAAGATCGCTGACCACGTCATGGGCCTGCACACCCGGGAGCACCGTCACCTGGACTACGACAAGGCGGCCTCGGCCATCTTCACCGAGCCCGAGATCGCCGACGTGGGCCTGGCCGAGGCCGACGCCTTCGCCATCGGGCGAAAGGTCCGGGTCACCAAGGTGCCCTTCTCGGCCAACGCGAAGGCGATGATCAACGACGCCACACCGGGCTTCGTCAAGCTGGTGTCCGACCCGGCCACGGGCCAGGTCCTGGGGGGCTCCATCGTCGGTGCCAACGCGGCCGAGCTCATCTCGGTCGTTGCCCTCGCCGTGAGCGCCGGCCTGACCGTGACCGACCTCGACGACTCGCTCTTCGTCCACCCGACGTTGTCCGAGTCGTTGGCCGAAGCCGCCGACTAGACGGGGTCGATCGTCATGGGCGCAGCGGGGGCCGAGCGGCCCGGCGACGCAGTCGCCAGGAACGACTGACCATGGGCGTGCTCGTGCTGGGCATGCATCGCAGCGGGACGTCCGCGCTCACCCGGGTCCTGAACCTGCTCGGCCTCGACGCGGGCCGGGACGTGCTGATGGGGGCCAGCGAGTCGAACCCGACCGGCCATTGGGAGGTCGAGCGGCTGACGTCCTTCAACGACCGCTTGCTGGCCGACCTGGGCGGCCGCTGGTCGGCGCCTCCCGCCGTCGACCAGGCCACGCTTGTCGGCCGGGCCGCCGGTCCCTGGGGGACCGAGGCGGCCGCGCTGCACGCCGAGGCCTTCGCCGGCACCGCGTGGGTCTGGAAGGACCCGCGGGTCTGCCTGCTGCTCCCGTTCTGGCGGGCGGTGCTCGGCCGGTCCGAGGAGCCGGCGCCGCACGAGGTCGTCGCGCTGCGGGACCCCACCGAGATCGCCGGCTCCCTGGCCACCCGTGACGGTATGGCTATCGCGTTCGGGCTGGCCCTGTGGGAGCGCTACACCCGGTCGCTGCTCGACTCGCTGTCGGGGGAGCGGGCCTGCTTCGTCCACTACGAGCGCCTGCTGGCCGAGCCCGAGGGCACCGCCCGGGAGCTGGTCGCCTTCTGCGCCGACACCCTCAGCGACGAACCCGACCGCCTGGCCGAGGTGTCGGCCTACCTGGACGGCGGTCACCGTCACCAGAAGCCCACCGAGCACGACATGCTGTCGCCGGCCCAGGCCGCGCTGGACGAGGTCCTGCTCGACCTCTCCGGGCCGACCGAGTCCTTCGCGGCGCCCTCCCTTCCGGACGAGACGCCCAACCTCCAGTTGGCGTTCGACGAGGCCAGGCGCCTGTCCTTCTTCCTCGAGGAGACCGACCGCCTCACCGAGACGATCTCGGCTCTCGAGGCCGAACACGCCCGCCAGGTCGCCGCCTACGACGCCGAGGTCGAGAAGCGGTCGGCGGAGGCTTCGGCCCTGGCCGAGCAGGTCACGGCCATCCGGGCCGAAGCCGACGACTACCTCCACCAACTGGAGGACCTCCGGGGCAAGCTCCCGCTGCGGGTCTACGGCAAGGCCAAAGGTCTCCTCGGCCGGAGCTGACCGACACCGACGGCAACGACTGGGGTGGGGGGACAGGCCGCCCATCGTCGGGGACGAGCCAGCCGGTGGCTCCCTCCGAAATTGCGCCGATCTGTTGCTTCTGCCGCAACGAATCGGCGCCAGAAGGAGCGGGCTGGCCGTCAGCGGCGAAATTGCGCCAGCTGGTTGCGTTTACCGCAACGACTCGGCGCCAGAACAGGGCGGCGGCTGGGGTGCCCCCGAAGACCGGCAGCCCGTCCTCACGCCCCATTCCCTGCCATCGGTCTGCCGCGACCCGTCGGGCCGGAGCGGTCAGCGAGACAGCAGCCCGACCAGTCGGTCGTCCTCGACCAGCGTCCCGTCCGCCAGTCCGGTGCGGATCTCGTCCTCTGACAGCAGCAGGCCGGCCCACTCCGCGTCGAAGGTGCCGTCCTGCTGGTGGGCGTGGAGGCGGCGCCACTGGTGGCCGACCTCCTGCGGCAGCTCGGTGTTGCGGGCGTAGGCGGCGCCACCCTTGGCGATCTTGTTGGCGAACTGGGCGTAACTGCGGACCGGGATGTGGAGGATGTCGATGCGGCCGTCGTCGAGGCTCCCGCCGGTCAGGCCGTCGACCTCGTGGTTGCCCTGCAGGACGGTGATCTCCGAGTGGGCCCGGTGGGCGACCTTGGGGGGCAGCGCCCCGTGGCCCAGACCGGGGTGCTGGACCGGGGCGGACTGGCGGATGGTCATGGGGTGACCGTCGGGGCGGGCGATCAGGTTGTGACGTTGGGCGATGACCACGTCGATGTCCTCGGGCACCGAGGCCAGGGTCGAGGCCAGGTCGCCCTCTTGCGCGAACCAGAACTCGTCGGCGTCGTTGTTGATGACCCAGTCGGCACCGTGCTCCGTTGCCGCCAGGCGCGCCATGCGGGTCACCCAGCGGTGCTGGGCGTAGGTGTCCTCGGGCTCATGGATCAGGCGCAGGCGTCCGGCCCGCTCCTCGGCCTCGAGGATGGCCACGGTCCCGTCCACCGAGCCGTTGTCGGTGGCGATCACGAAGTCCACGCCCTGGTCGTAGTGGTGGGCCAGGTTGGCCTCGATCACGTCCTCCTCGTCCCGAACGAGCAGGGTCATCACCAGGCTCATTGCTCGGCCTCCGCCAGCAGGCGGCGGGCGGCCTCGACGGCCTCCTCCGGGGTCTCGGCCCACGCCGCCAGCGAGCACTGGTGGGTCCACTCCTCGTACACGGAGCGGAGCTTGCCGTAGCTGTTGTCCATGACGACGTGCGGGATGCCCTGGAGGAGTGACAGCAGGTGGCCGTGGAGGCGGTCGGTGACCACGACCCGGCCGCGGGCGAGGATGCGACAACCCCGGTCGACCCAGCGCTCGGCGAGGGGCTCGAACGTGGCGGCGTTCGGGCGCCAGAGGGACTTGGCCACGCCGGACCCGGCCTCGAAGCGGGGGAGCAGGGCCGAGTTCAGCTTCAGGCGAACGCGGTCGGCCACGGGCCAGGGCGCCTCGTCCGGCAGCGGAGCCAGCCAGTCGAGGGACTCGACCGTCAGCTCGTCCATCGGGGGGAGTTCGTAGCCGGAGGCCTCCGGGTCGGTCCGGGCCAGCCACAGGAGGTCGACCCGCGGCTCGGCGGCTCGGGGACGCATCCCCAGGGAGAAGACCGGATCGGGGCACAGCCGGCTCGGCACCGGAAAGTGCTCCTGGGCGTAGGCGAAGCTCTGGGGCTCACGGGCCAGCAACGTGAAGTCCGAGTGGTCCTCGCACAGCTGCCGTAGCCGGTCCCGCTTGGCCGGGTCGCGGAAGTGGATGCTCTGGGGGAGCTGGATGGTGCGCAGGTCGGGCAGCTCGGCCAGGAGCCGCTCCCGGGTCGTGGCCTGGCGGTGGGGGTACAGGTCGCCGAAGTTGGCGCCGGCGTGGATGAGGACCGTGCCGTCGCCCAGCCGTCTGCGCAGCGTGTCGCCGTCGTAGGAGGCCCAGGACGCCGTGTAGACGACCTCGGCACCGATCCGGTCCAACGCGGCTCGCTCGCCCAGCCAGAGGGCGGGGTCCCCGGCGTTGGCGTGGTTGGGGAAGTTGACCAACGCCACCCGCGTCCCGCGGGGGACCAGCTCGCCAAGAATCTGATCGATCTCGGCGGACCAGCGGCCGACCAGCTCGGCGTCGGGGCGGTGGCTCACGGCGTCCGGCAGGCTATAGCTAGGCCCCATGATCACGTTCTCGGAGGCCCGGGCCTCCGCCGGCGAGGTGCGCGGCACCATCCACGTCGACGGCCAGTCCTTCGACGTGTGGTTCAAGGTCACCGGGGCCCGCGTCGAGGCCACCGCCGAGGCCTTCACCGCCATGGCCCTGCCGGTGGCCATGAGCCGGGGCCTCGATGTCGAGTCGCCCGGCCCGCTCGACGCCGGGTTCCGCCGCAACCTGGACGCCTGGCAGCAGATCCTGGCCACCTGGTACCCGGACCGCCTGGTGCCCGTCGACATCGTGGCCGGCTCGCGGCGTCCCCAGAAGCAGGCCCGAGGTCGCGCCTGCTTCTTCACCGGGGGGATCGACTCGTTCTTCAGTGCGCTGCGCCACCTCGACTCGATCGAGGCCCTCGTCTTCGTCCACGGCTTCGACGTGCCGTTGGTCGACCTGCCGGACCTCCGCGATGCCGTCACCGCCGGTGTCCGGACCGCGGCCGCCGAGCTGGGCAAGCCACTGGTCGAGGTCGAGACCAACCTCCACGACTTCAGCGACGCCATGGCGTCGGCCTGGGGCACGACCTACCACGGCGCCGCGCTGGCGGCGGTGGCCCACCTGCTGGTCCAGTCCTTCGGCGAGATCCTCGTCGGGGGCACCCACACGTTCTCGGACCTGTTCCCGTGGGGCTCGCACCCCATCTCGGACCCGCTGCTCTCGGGGGACCGCCTGCGGGTGGTGCACGACGGCTGTGACGCCGACCGGGTCGAGAAGACGATCGCCGTGGCCGCCTCCGACGTGGCCTTGCGTCACCTGCGGGTGTGCTGGGAGAACCGGGACGGCACCTACAACTGCGGCCAGTGCCGCAAGTGCATCCGCACTCAGATCGCCCTGCGCATCGCCGGCCGACTCGACGCCTGCGGGACCCTGCCCGACACCATCGACCTCGACGACGTGCGGTCGATGCCCCTGGGCGACATCAACAGCATCGCCCGTCACGCCGAGCTGGTGCACCACCTGCGGGCGCTGGGCACCGAACCCGAGCTGCTCGAGGCCTGCGAGGACGACCTGCGCCGCCACGACCCGGCGGCGACCCGCTGGGGTACCCGCGACTGGACCTCGGTCCTGCCGCTGCTCCTGGAGCGACCCGGCGAGCCCCCCCGGTGATCTCCTTCTCCGCGGTTCGGGCCGCCGATTCGGAGGTTCGGGGAACGATCCATGTCGACGGCGAGCCGTTCGAGGTGTGGTTCCGGGTCACCGGGGCGCCCGTCGAGGCCACCGCCGAGGCGTTCACCTCGATGGTCCTCCCCGTGGCGATGGAGCGGGGCCTGGCGATCGAGGCGCCCGGACCGCTGACCGAGACCTTCGTGACGGGGCTCGCCCAGTGGCAGTCGGTCTTCGCGAGCTGGTACCCGGATCGGCTGGGGTCAGTCCCCGTCCGGGCCCGCCGCCGCCGGCCCCGGCGTGCCTCTCGTCGTCGGGCGTGCTTCTTCACTGGTGGGGTCGACTCCTTCTTCTCGGCGTTGCGCCACCTCGACGCCCTTGACGCCCTGGTGTTCGTGCACGGCTTCGACGTGCCCCTCGAGGAGTTGCCGGATCTACGGTCCGAGGTGACCTCGGGGGTGCGGGCCGCCGCGGCGGAGCTCGGCAAGCCGCTGGTGGAGGTCGAGACCAACCTCCATGACTTCTCTGACGCGGTGGGCTCGCCGTGGGGGACGACCTACCACGGCGTGGCCCTGGCGGCGGTGGCCCAGATCCTGGCTCCGGCGTTCGGCGAGCTGGTGGCGGGGGCGACCCATTCCTACGCCAACCTGTTCCCGTGGGGCTCGCACCCGCTGACCGACCCGCTGCTGTCGGGTGATCGGGCGCGGTTGGTACACGACGGCTGTGACACGGATCGGGTCGAGAAGGCGATCGCCATCGGCGGATCGGCGGTGGCCATGCGCCACCTGCGGGTCTGTTGGGAGAACCGAGACGGGACCTACAACTGCGGGCGGTGCGGCAAGTGCATCCGCACCCAGATCGCTCTGCGCATCGCCGGTCGCCTCGAGGCGTGCGAGACCCTGCCCGACACCATCGACCTGGACGAGGTGCGCTCGATGCCCGTGGGTGACGTCAACACCCTCGCCTTCCTCGCGATGCCGATGATCCACCTGCGCGAGCTCGGGACCGAGCCCGACCTGCTGGCCGCGTGCGAGGAGAACCTCCGGCGCCAGGACCCTTCCCGAGTCCGGTGGGGGAGCCGGGACTGGACCTCGGTCCTGCCCCTCCTGGCCGAAGGGCCCTAGCCGCTTCGCCCCCTGCTTCCGGTCGCCCCGGGGCTCGGCTACTCGATGATGACGACGACGTCACCGGCGCCGACGGAGTCGCCCGGCGCCACCTTGACCTCGGCGACGGTGCCGCTGGTCTCGGCGTTGATGTTGTTCTCCATCTTCATGGCCTCCAGGACACAGACGGCCTGACCGGCTTCGACCGCGTCGCCGACCTCCACGAGGACCTTCACGATGGTGCCCTGCATGGGGACGGTGACGGTACCGGCGCCGGCCGCACCGGCGCCGCTGTCGGCCGCCGCGGCCCGGCGGGGGCGGGCGGCTCTCGGCCCGCCGGCCGCCACGGGGGCGTGTCGCGGACTCGGGGACCCACACCTTCACGGCGAAGCGCTTGCCGTTGACCTCGACGTCGACGTCGCGGCGGACCTTGGGCTCGGCCTCCTCGTCGTCGGCCGGGGCGGCCGGGGCGGGCGCACCGACACCGGAGAGGTCGAGGGTCTCCTCGACCCACTTGGTCGAGTGCTCGGCGGCGGCGAAATCGGGATGGGAGAGGATGGCCACATGGGCCGGGGCCGTGGTGGCGACACCCTCCACGACCAGCTCGTCGAGGGCCCGCAGCATCCGCTTGCGGGCGATCTCCCGGTCGGCGCCCCAGACGATGAGCTTGCCCACGAGGTTGTCGTAGAACTGGCTGACCTCGTCGCCCTCGGCGTAGCCGCCGTCCCAGCGCACCCCGAAGCCCTGGGGCACGGTGAGGGCGGTGATGCGGCCGGGCGAGGGTAGGAACGCCCCGCCCGCGGGATCCTCGGCGTTGATGCGGACCTCGATGGCGTGGCCCCGCAGGTCGATGTCGTCCTGGGTGAAGGACAGCGGCTCTCCCGCCGCCACCCGTAGCTGCTCGGCGGCGAGGTCGAGTCCGCTGACCATCTCGGTCACGGGGTGCTCGACCTGCAGTCGGGTGTTCATCTCCAGGAAGTAGAACTCGCCCTCCTGGTAGAGGAACTCCACCGTGCCGGCGTTGACGTAGCCGCAGGCCTGGGCCACCCGCACGGAGGCCTCGCCCATGGCCCGGCGGACGTCGTCGGGGAAGTCGGGGGCCGGGCTCTCCTCGATCAGCTTCTGGTGGCGGCGCTGGGCGGAGCAGTCCCGCTCGCCGACCCATACACAGCTGCCGTGGGTGTCGGCGATGACCTGCATCTCGACGTGGCGGGGCCAGGTCAGGTACTTCTCGAGGTAGATCTCGTCGCGGCCGAAGTAGGCGAGGGCCTCGCGTTGGGCGGACTCGATGGCCTCGTGCACGCTCTCGGAGGTGTGGACGACCTTCATGCCCCGTCCGCCGCCGCCGTAGGCCGCCTTGATGGCGACCGGCCAGCCGTGCTCCTCGGCGAAGGCGTACACCTCGGCGGCCGTGGTGATGGGCTCGTCGGTCCCCGGGACGCCGTCGACGTTCGCCGCGGTGGCGGCGTGGCGGGACGAGATCTTGTCGCCCATGACCACGATGGCCTCGGGCGGCGGACCGATCCAGGACACGCCGTCCATCTCGCTGATGGCCCGGGCGAAGTCGGCGTTCTCGGAGAAGAACCCGTAACCGGGGTGGACCCCGTCGGCCCCGCTGCGGGCGATGGCGTCGAGGATGGCGTCGGTGTTGAGGTAGCTCTCGGCCGCCGTCTCACCACCCAACGCGAAGGCTTCGTCGGCCAGGCGGACGTGCATCGCGTCCCGGTCGAGGTCGGAGTAGACGGCCACGGTCGCGATGCCGGATTCCTTGCAGGCACGGATGACGCGGACGGCGATCTCGCCCCGGTTGGCGATCAAGACCTTGGTGAGCACCCCATAGGGTTACCGGAATGCGGGGCCGCGACGCCAGAACCGGTTTCTCCGACGGTCAGCTCCAGGCCCTCGCGACGACCCGATTCACCGTCCACTGGGTCGATTCGACGGGGTCGACGAACGACGATCTGCGGGCCGCGGCGGCCGACGGCGCACCCGACGGGAGCGTCCTGCTGGCGGACCACCAGACCTCGGGGCACGGTCGCCAGGGCCGCACGTGGGAGGCCCCGCCGGGGTCCTCGCTGCTGGTGTCGGTCCTCCTGCGACCCGAGCTGGACCCCGATCACCTCCACCTGTTGACCATCGCCGTCGGGGTGGCCGCCGCCGAGGCCGTCGACGAGGAGCTGGCCGTCGCCGTCGGGCTCAAGTGGCCCAACGACCTGGTGGCGGCGACGCCGGCCGGGGAGCGCAAGCTGGGCGGGATCCTGGCCGAGGCGACGTGGTCGGGGGACGAGCTCGACGCCGTGGTCGTCGGCCTCGGGCTCAACGTGGACTGGCCCGACCCGGTGCCCGACGACCTGGCCGGCATCGCGGTGGCCCTCAACCACCTCACCGACGAGGACATCGACCGCGGCGACCTGCTGGTGGCTCTCCTCCTGCGCCTCGACGCCGTTCTGGTCGATCCGGAGCGCTCGGCCCTGCTCGAGCGCTGGGCCCACCTGGCGACGACCCTCGGCCGTGACGTCCGGGTCGAGCTGGCCTCCGGGGACACCGTGGTCGGCCGCGCTACGGGACTCACCGACACCGGCCGCTTGGTGGTCGAGACCGCCGACGGCGTCGAGGAGATCACTGCCGGCGACGTCCACCACCTCCGTCCCGCCTGACCGGCAATCCGCGGTGACCACGGGTACCGGCGCGCCCACCCCCCGACGGCGGTAGACACTCCGGCGATGGAGGCGCCCTACGTGCTGGTCTGCAACTGCTGCGGCCGGCGGTACCCCGCCGGGGGCGACTACCTCCTCGACTGCTGCGCGGAGGGCCTGCTCGTGGCCGAGTACCCCCGCTTGCAGGTCCGGGATCACCTGCAGGGCCTGTGGCGCTTCACCGACTGGTTGCCGGTCGAGGCGCCGGGGACCGGCGACATCGGCGGCAGCACGTTCCGCAGCGAGGGCCTCGGCGCGCTCCTCGGCCTCGACGACCTGTGGGTGGCCTTCAACGGTTGGTGGCCCGAGCGGGGGGCCCACTGTCCGACCTGCTCCTTCAAGGACCTCGAGGTCGCGCCCACCCTGCAGCGACTGGTCGAGGCCGACGCCGCCGGGGTCATCGTGGCCACCGCGGGCAACACCGGCCGGGCCTTCGCCGACCTCGGCGCCGGCGTCGAGTTCCCCGTGGTGGTGGTGACCGCCCAGGCCCACGTCGACCGCATCTGGCGCTCGGGCTTCACGACGGCGCCCACCACCGCCGTCGTGGGGATCGCGGGCGGGGACTACAACGACGCCATCGAGGTGGCGGCCGAGGCCGCCACCCTCGTGGGCTTCGAGCTGGAGGGCGGGGTGAAGAACGTCGCCCGCCGGGACGGCATCGGGACCCTGCTCCTCGACGCGGTGACCACGATCGGGCGGATGCCCGACCACTACGTGCAGGCGGTCGGCGGCGGCCCGGGGCCGATCGGGGTGTGGG
Source organism: uncultured Microthrixaceae bacterium (assembly GCA_963845425.1). Lineage (GTDB taxonomy): Bacteria > Actinomycetota > Acidimicrobiia > Acidimicrobiales > DATDAH01 > DATDAH01. The sequence goes on along the minus strand of CAWJSC010000010.1, from coordinate 881,750 downwards.
GCGTGGCCGAGCGCCTGGCCGCCGACGGCCGCTTCGGTGGCGTTCAGCCGCGGTTCCACCTGGCGCAGAACGCGACCCACCACCCGGTGCACACGGCCTGGCAGGCGGGCCGGGCCACCCTCGAGCCCGGTGACGTGCCCGCCTCGGGTGCCGGGGCCTACGCCGACGTGCTCGTGAACCGCAATCCGGCGTACGCCCTGCGGGGTGGGCTCCACGACCTCCTCGTGGCCACCAGGGGGCAGACCTACGCCGTGGCGTCCGAGGCCGCCGCCCGCTGGCGAGCCATGTTCACCGAGGTGGAGGGCATCGACATCATGGAGGCTCCGGCGGTCGCCCTCGCCGGGCTGGCGCAGGCGGTGGCCACCGGCGAGATCGGCAGGCAGGACGGCGTGCTGCTCTCCGTGACCGGAGGCGGGGTCGAGCGGCTGGGCCAGGACGCGCCGATCCAGGGGCCCTCCGACGTCGTGCTGGTGTCCCGCGAGGAGGCCGTCGAGGTCGTGGCGAAGGTGGCCGATGGGCTCGGCTGAGATCGCCGCCGAGGTCCAGCGCTACCGGACGTCGACCCCCGGATCGGCCGCCCTGTTCGCCGCCGCCCAGCGCTCGCTGCCCGGTGGCGACTCCCGCAGCACGCTCCACTACCCACCGCATCCGTTGGCGATGGCCCGGGGTGCGGGCAGCCGGGTGTGGGACGTCGACGGCCACGAGCTGGTCGACCTGACGAACAACCACACCGCCCTGGTGCACGGCAACGCCAACCCGGTGGTGCTCGATGCGGTCCGTGAGCAGATGGCGCTGGGCACCTGCTTCTCCGGCCCCGTCCCCCTGCAGGTCGAGGTCGCCGATCGGCTGACCGACCGGCTGCCCGGCCTCGAGCAGGTCCGGTTCTGCGCTTCGGGCACGGAGGCGACCCTGCACGCGACCCGGGCGGCCCGGGCCTTCACGGGCCGCCTGCACATCGCCAAGGCCGAGGGCGCCTACCACGGCAGCCAGGACGACGTCTTCGTCAGCACCCACCCCCGTCCCGACCAGGCCGGCCCACCGGAGCGGCCGACCCCCGTACCCCGCGCCGAGGGCCTGCACCGGTCGGCGATCGCCGACACGGTCGTGTTCCCCTTCAACGACCTGGACGCCACGGCTGCCGTCCTGCGGGAGGCCGGCCCGGACCTGGCCGCCGTGCTCGTTGAGCCGGTCATGGGGTCGGCGGGGATGATCCCGGCCGAGCCGGGCTACCTCGTCGGCGTCGCCGACGTGGCCGCCGAGGTCGGTGCCCTCTTCGTGGTGGACGAGGTGATCACCCTCCGCCTCGCGCCCGGTGGCGGCCAGGCCTGGGCCGGTGTCGAGGCCGACCTGTCCTGCTTCGGCAAGATGCTCGGCGGCGGCTTCCCACTCGGGGCCTTCGGCGGCCGGGCCGAGGTGCTCGCCGCCTTCGACCCCACCGGTGAGGCGGGTCCCGTGGTGGGCCACCCGGGCAGCATGAATGCCTGGGCCGTCGGCCTGGCCGCGGCGGCCGTCACGCTCGACCTGCTCACCCCGGAGGCGATCGAGGCGCTGAATCGGCGAGGCTCGGCTCTCCGCTCGCGCCTGGCCGGGGTCGCGGCGGAGCGGAGCGTGCCCCTGACGGTGACGGGCGTCGGCTCCCTGCTCGGCCTGCACCTGACGCCCGGTCCCGTGCGGAGCTTCCGGGACACATGGGCCGAGGACCGCGAGCTCGGCCGTGGCGTCTTCCTCGGCCTGATCAACGAGGGCGTCCTCACCGACCCCCGTGGCGCGGCCTGCCTGTCGACCGTGACCACCGACGCCGACCTCGACCTCGTCGTGGCGGCGTTCGCCCGGGTGCTGGACCGCCTCGTCTGACCCCGGCCGTCGGCTGGGACCGATGGCGGTGATGGGTGCGGGTCTGGTTCGGCTCAGCCTGAGAGGCGCTCCGGGAAGAAGCGCTCCATCAGCCGTCGGCCATGGTGCTCCACCCGCTGGCGGACGTAGGCGGGGTCGAGTTGGTCGAGGAGGCCGGAACGCGCGGGGGCGGCGTACTCGTGGGTGCGGGTGGCGTCCAACGACTCGAGCGGGACGCCGGCGAAAGCGGCGATGTCGCCGAGCCGCTCGCCGAGTCGGTCGGTGCGCACGACCAGGAGCCGATCGGCGGGCACGACGGTCAGAGCCCGCTCGTTGCGCTCGGCCCAGGAGTGCAGGTAGCCGTCCAGGGTGAAGAGGCCATTGTCGGCCAGGCTCTCCTCCTCGCGGGGGTGCACCCGGTCGCCTTGGTAGCGCAGGTGACGGAGGCGCAGGTACCCGCGGGCCGGGTCGCCCCGAAGGGAATGGTCGATCATCGAGGCCAGCCAGTCGTACGGGTCCCGGAGCGTGAGGACGAATCGGGCCGTCGGGACGACCTCGACCAACTGGTCGACCACCAGGCCGTTGAGGCCGGCGCAGTTGACCTCCAACCGCAGTCGCCGTTCCCGGGAGCCGAGGTAACGGCGGAGATCGTCCTCGCCGGTCCGACCCTCGGCCACGGCGACCAGGAGGTCGACCAGCACCAGGGCCTCGGGCTCGTGGGCCGACCGGTAGTTCTCGGCGAAGACGGCCTCCAGCGAGTGGGTGCCCGACTTCGGCGAGCCGACACCGAACAGGCGCAGGCGCCGGCGGTGCCACCGGCCTCGGGCCGAGGTGACGGGCGCCATCAGAGTCCGAGGGGCCCGAGCAATGCGCCGCAGTGGTGGGCGATGCGCTCGTCCACGTAGGCCGGGTCGAGGTCGGCCAGTGCCCCGAAGCGCCCTGCGGCGGGGAACGAGTGCACCCGCCTGTGGTCGAGGCTGTCGGCGGGCACGCCGCAGAAGGCAGCCAACTCGTCCAACCGGTCGGCCAGGTCCTCGGTGCGCACGATGAGCAGGTCGTCGGCGGGCACGGCCTCCAGGACCCTGCGGTTGTGACGGGCCCACGACCCCAGGTAGCCGTCGAGGGTGTACAGGCCCCGGTCCCGCCAGGCCGCCTCTTCGGCCGGGTGGGTCAGCTCAGCGGCCCGGAAGCGCAACTCGCGCCAGCGCACCCAGTGGGGCGGCGTCTCGTGGGCCAGGGAGTGGTTCGCCATCGAGTCCAGCCAGGCGTGGGGGTCGCGCACGGTGAGGACGTACCGGCTCCCCGGGAACAGGGCGACCAGATCGGCCACCACTTCCCCGTTGACCAGCGAGGCATCCATCTCGAGGGCGAGGCGGGCGTCGCGCGCCACGAGGTGGTCCCGTAGGTCCTGGCGCGATGCCGTCCCGTCGGCGACCGCGAAGATGACCTCCATCAGCTCCTTGGCCCCCGCTTCGTGGGCCGCGCGGTGGTCCCGTTCGAAGATGGCCGCAAGAGAGTGCGTACCGGTCTTGCCCGTGCCGACCCCGTAGAGCCGTCGTCGCTCCGTCACGGGTCGAGGGTCAACGCCATCAGGGCGGTGAACGCCTCGGTGGCGGCCATGGTGAGGGGGCCCGGGCAGTGGGGGAGGGCCCGGCCGTCGACCGTCGAGATGGGCTGCACGTCACGGGTGGACGAGGTCAGGAAGGCCTCGTCGGCCCGGGCGAAGTCCTCCATGCTCACATCGGACTCGACCGCATCCGAGGTCTCGATCACGAGGTCCCGAGTGATTCCGGCCAGGCAGCCCGAGCCCAGTGGCGGGGTGACCAGGCGGCCGTCGAGGCCCACGAAGACGTTCGATCCGGTGCCCTCGCAGAGGTTTCCGGCGAGGTTCGCGAACAGGGCTTCGCCCGCGCCCCGCTCGGTGGCGTGCGCCAGGGCGACGACGTTCTCGGCGTAGGAGGTCGTCTTCAGGCCGGCCACGGGGCTGCGCTCGTTGCGGGGCCAGGGCACGACCAGCACGGCGGCATCCGGGGGCCAGGTGCCCACCGGTCCCGTCGCGATCACCACGGTGGGCCCGTTCTCGCCCCGGGCCGAGCCCAACGGGCCGGGGCCACCGGTGACGGTGATGCGCAGGCGACCGACCCCGGGTTGATTGGCCTCGATGACCTCGGCCACCCCGGCCCGCAGCTCGTCGTCGGTCCGGGGGAGGGTCAGGCCCAACCCGGCGGCCGAGCGGCGCAGGCGGGCCAGGTGACGGGTCAGGGCGACGGCCTCGCCGTCCAGGACCTTGGCCGTCTCGAAGACGCCGTCGCCCACCAGCAACCCGTGGTCGGACGCGTTGATGGCCGGACGGTCACCGGCCACGAGGCCGCCGTTGAGCCAGATCGAACTCACGTGCCCACCAGCTCGCCGGAGGCCACCGCCAGGAGCCGTCGGGCCTTCAGCTCGGTCTCGCGCCATTCGGCCTCCGGGTCCGAGTCCCAGGTGATCCCGCCGCCGGTGCCGAACTGCAACCGCCCCTCCTCGATCCAGAACGTGCGGATCGCCACGTTGAGCTCGGCGACCCCGGCATCGGCATCCACCCAGCCCACCGCGCCGCAGTACACGCCACGGTCGACGGGCTCGAGGCGCCGGAGGTGGTCAACGGCTGCCAGCTTGGGGGCCCCGGTGACCGACCCCGGCGGGAACGTGGCCTCGATCAGCTCGGGCCAGCCCAGGCCGGGCCGGAGGCGACCCTCGACGGTGCTGACGAGGTGGACCAGCCCGGGGTGAGTCTCCACCCGACAGAGGGACGGCACCCCGACCGAGCCGAACGAGCACACCCGACCGAGGTCGTTGCGCACGAGGTCCACGATCATCACGTTCTCGGCGTGGTCCTTGGGCGAGAGGCGGTCCGCGGTCGTGGCCGTGCCCTTGATGGGGGAAGACCAGACCCGGTCGCCCTCGCGGCGCAGGAACTGCTCGGGCGACGCGGAGGCCACGGCGAGATCGGCGCCGGGCACCCGGACCACGGCCGCGTACGGAGCCGGGTTGCCGGCGGCCAGGGCGGCGCCGAGGGCGGCGATGTCGCCGCTCGTGCCCGGGCCAGGGACGTGGGGGGCCGACAGCCGGCGGGTGAGGTTGACCTGGTAGACGTCGCCCCGCCCGATGGCCTCCCGGATGTCGCGCACCCCGGCCTCGAAGGCGGCCTGGTCCAGCGACGACGTCCACTGCTCGGGCCGAGGCCCCCGCCAGCGCTCACCCGGCCACGGCACCGCAGGGCGCACCGTCGCGAAGCGGGCGCAGACCGGGTCGCCGTCGAAGGGCACCACGACGGCCCAGAAGCCCTCCCCGTCGAGGGCCGACAGATCATCGGTGAGGTCGACGAGGTCCGTGGCCAGCCGGTCGCCGACCACCGCCAAAGCCCCCTCGGAACGGACCGCCTGCACGGAGCGGAGGCTACGGGGCGACCGGCGCGGACGCCTCTGGACTTGCCGTCCGGGCCGCTAGCCTCGCACCGATGGCCGGTCGACGGGCGCGTGCGCGCCGCACCTGGCCCCAGCGTCTGCTGATCACGTTCAACGTCGGCGTCATCGCCGTGTGCCTGGTCGCCGCGGGGGCCCTCGGGTACCTGAACCAGAAGCTCGACCAGATCCAGCGCGTCGACCTCGCGGGCCAGCTCACCCAGGAGCCCGCCGACCCGGGCGAGCCGCAGAACTACCTGCTGGTGGGCACCGATTCGGCGGCGGGCCTGTCCGAGGGCGACTCTCGGGCCGAGGGCCGGGAGAACCTCGGCGTGCTGTCGGACACGATCATGCTGCTGCGGGTCGATCCCAACTCGACTCAGGCCCAGCTGCTGTCCTTCCCCCGTGACCTCTGGGTGACCGTGCCCGGGGCGGGCGAGCAGAAGATCAATGCCGCGCTGTCCGCCGGTGGGGCCCAGACACTGATCGACACGATCACCCAGAACTTCGACGTGCCGGTGCACCACTACGTCGAGGTGGACTGGGTGGGGTTCCAGGACCTCGTCGCCGCGGTCGACGGCGTCCCGATGTACTTCGACAAGCCGCTGCGGGACCCCGCGACGGGTCTGAACGTCCCGCACGCCGGGTGTGTCAACCTCAGCCCCGAACAGGCCCTCGCCTTCGCCCGCTCCCGCAGCCTCGAGTATTCCGAGGACGGCGGCGCCACCTACCAGGTCGACGGCTCCGGGGACCTCGGGCGCATCTCCCGCCAGCAGGCCTTCATCCGGGTGGCCATCCAGCGGGCCATCGACCAGGGGATCCGCAACCCGATCACCCTGAACTCCCTGGTGAACGTCGGTATCGGGGCCGTCGGCGCCCTTGACACCGAGTTGCACGCCGACGACCTGATCACGCTCGGCACTGCGTTCCGCAGCTTCGAGCCCGAGCAGCTCCAGACCATGTCCTTGGACGTCTACGACGACAACGTGAACGGCGCGGCGATCCTGCGCCTCCAGGACACCGAGGCCAACCAGGAGCGCATCGACATCTTCAAGGGCCTCGGTGACGGCGCCCGCGGTGAGTCGGGCTCGGTCCGGGTCGCGATCAACAACGGGACCGGCGCTTCCGGGCAGGCCACCGAGGTGGCCGCTGGCCTCGGCGCCCTAGGGTTCGACACCTCGCCGGGGACCGGGGACGCCGAGAACTTCGGCTTCACCCGGACCCTCGTCCGCTATCAGCCCGGCAATGAGGCGGCCGCGCGGTACATCGCTGCACAATTGGTGTCCGGTGCCGATCTACAGGAGGTGGGAGCCACCTATGTCGCCGATGTCATCGTCGTCACCGGCACGGACTACGCCGGGGTCGAGGACAGCCTGCAGCCGCCCCCGACGCCGCTGGGCGGCGCCGGAGGGACCACCGTGCCCGGCACCGCGCCGCCGCCGTCCGGGGAGGAGACGGTGACGTCGACGACCTACGCCTACGGCGAGGTGCCCAGCACCCCCGCCGACGAGAACTGCGGGTAGCGCCATGGCCGAGATCGCCGTCGTCGGCGCCGGATACGTCGGGCTCACCACTGCCGCCTGCTTCGCCCATCTGGGGCACAAGGTGGTCTGCGCGGACATCGACGTCGAGCGCGTCGAGTCCCTGTCCCGGGGCGAGGTCCCCATCGTCGAGCAGGGCCTGGACGCCGTGGTCCGAGAAGGCCTCGACAGCGGGCGCCTGAGCTTCGTGATCGGCGCCTCCGAGGCCGCTCGTCAGGGCGAGTTCGTCTACCTCGCCGTACCCACACCCCAGGGGGCCGACGGCAGCGCCGACCTGAGCTACATCGAGGGCGCCGCCCGGGAGATCGGCCCGGTACTGGCTCCGGAGGCCGTCGTCATCAACAAGTCGACCGTGCCCGTCGGCTCGACCGGTGTGGTCGAGCGGGCCCTGGCCCGCTCCGACGTCTACGTCGTGTCCAACCCCGAGTTCCTCCGGGAGGGATCGGCGGTGCAGGACTTCCTGCACCCGGACCGGGTCGTCATCGGTGCCGACGACCAGAGCGCCGCGATCCGGGTCGCCGCGCTCTACGTCGGCGTGCCCGCTCCGCTCATGGTCACCGATCCGGCGTCGGCCGAGACGATCAAGTACGCCAGCAACGCCTTCCTGGCCACGAAACTCTCGTTCATCAATGCCGTGGCGACCATCTGCGAGCAGGTGGGCGCGGACGTCAACGACGTCGTGCTGGGCATGGGCTACGACAAGCGCATCGGTCACGACTTCCTCCGTCCCGGCCCCGGCTACGGCGGCTCCTGCTTCCCGAAGGACACCTCGGCCCTGGTCCGCATCGCGGAGGACGCGGGCTACGACTTCGGCCTCCTGCGCAGCGCCATGGCTGTGAACGAGGAGCAGTTCGACCGGGTGGCGGCGAAGATCGCCGACCTCGTGGGCGGGGACCTGACGGGTCGCCGCATCGCGCTGTGGGGCCTGACGTTCAAGGCCCGCACCGACGACCGTCGGGAGTCGCCGGCCCTGCACGTCGCCCGCCGTCTCCTGGCCGCGGGCGCCGAGCTGCGGGCCCATGACCCGACGGTCGCCGACGGGCCCCTCGACGAGCTGCCCGAGCTGCTGGCGAGCTCTGACCCCTACGCGGCCTGCGAGGGGGCTGAGGCCCTCGTCGTGCTCACCGAGTGGGACGAGTTCCGCTGGCTCGACTTCGACAAGGTGGCCTCGGTCATGGCCGCCGCCCGGGTCATGGATACCCGCAACGTGCTCGAGCGGTCCGCCCTCGTGCGCCGGGGCTTCGACTACGTGGGCCTCGGTCGCTGATGGCCCGTGCCGTGGTCACGGGGGCCGCCGGCTTCTTGGGCTCCCACCTCTGCACCGCCCTCCTGGCCCGGGGCGACGAGGTCGTCGCCGTCGACAACCTCAGTACCGGCCGGGTCCAGAACATCGAGCACCTCTTCGGCCACGACGGCTTCCAGTTCGTGCGCCACGACGTGTCCGAGTACCTGTGGGTGCCCGGCGATGTCGATGCGGTCCTGCACTTCGCCAGCCCCGCCTCGCCCCGCGACTACCTGGAGCTGCCCATCCAGACCCTGAAGGTGGGCAGCCTCGGCACCCACAACGGCCTCGGCCTGGCCAAGGACAAGGGCGCCCGTTTCCTGCTGGCCTCCACCAGCGAGGTCTACGGCGACCCCCAGGTCCATCCCCAGACCGAGGACTACTGGGGCCACGTGAACCCGGTCGGCCCCCGGGGTGTCTACGACGAGGCCAAGCGCTTCGCGGAGGCCATCTCCATGGCCTACGCCCGCACCCACGGCATGCCCGTGCGCATCGTCCGGATCTTCAACACCTACGGGCCCCGCCTGCGGTCCCAGGACGGCCGGGTGGTGTCCAACTTCATCGACCAGGCGCTGAAGGGCGAGCCGCTCACGATCTACGGCGACGGCACCCAGACTCGCAGCTTCTGCTACGTCGACGACGAGGTCCGGGGCTTCCTGGCCCTGCTCGACAGCGACCTCGACGGTCCCTGCAACATCGGCAACCCGGACGAGTTCACCGTCCGGGAGCTGGCCGACCTCGTCATCGAGATCACCGGCAGCGACTCCGAGATCGTCCACGAGGAGCTCCCCGTCGACGACCCCGCCAAGCGCCGCCCCGACATCACGAGGGCCCGCACCGAGCTCGGCTGGGAGCCCGAGATCCAACTCCGCGAGGGCATCGAACGCACCGTCGCCTGGTTTCAGAACGAGTTCAAGGGGTAGCCACGCAGCGGAGCGGAGCCGCGCCCGACGCTCCGGCATCGGCGGCGCCGGAGTCGCTGAGCGAAGCGACGCCACTCGAGGGTCACCGGATTCGTTCCTCGGCTTCTTCTCGGTTCGCCAGGTACCAGTCGACGGTGGCGCGGAGGCCGGAGCGCAGGGGGGTGCTGGCCTTGAAGCCGAACTCGGTGGCGGCCCGTGTGGGGTCGACGCGGCGGCGAGGTTGGCCGTCCGGGTAGGCGCTGTCCCAGACGATCTCGCCCTGGAAGCCGACCGTCTCGGCGACGAGGGGCACGAGGTCCCGGATCCAGGTCTCCTCATCCGCGCCGAGGTTGACGGGGTCGCCGCCGTCGTAGCGCTCGGCGGCCTGGAGGATGCCCTCCGCCGCGTCCTCGACGTACAGGAACTCCCGGCTGGCGTTGCCGGTGCCCCAGACCACGATGTGGTCCTCGCCCGCCTCGTCGGCGTCCACGCACTTCTTGATGAGGGCGGGGATCACGTGGGACACGGCGGCGTTGAACTTGTCACCGGGCCCGTAGAGGTTGGTCGGCATCAGGTAGATGACGTCCTGGCCGTACTGCTCCCGGTTGGCCTGGGCCTGGGCCAACTGGGCCAGTTTGGCGATGCCGTAGGGGGCGTTGGTCTCCTCGGGGTAGCCCGTCCAGAGCTGGTCCTCGGAGAAGGGCACCTCGGCGTGCTTCGGGTACGAGCAGATCGTGCCGATCATCACCGTCTTCGGGGTGGACCGTCGGCGGGCCTCGTCGAGCACGTAGGTGCCCATCAGGAGGTTGTCGAGGTACAGGTCGGCCGGACGCTCCCGATTCGCTCCGATGCCACCGACCCGGGCGGCGAGGTGGATGACGAGGTCGGGGTCGACGTCGTCGAAGAGTCGGACGGCGTCGTCGGCCCGGCGCAGGTCGTACTCGTCGCTGCCGGGCGCCGCCACGAGGGCCGGCTCGGCCGTCCGGACCCGCTCCAGCACGGCCCGGCCCAGGAAGCCGGAGCCGCCGGTGACGAGGACGCGCTTGTCGGTGAGGAATCCGGCCATCGCGGGACCACGCTATGCCCCTCGTCGCCGCCTGCGCGGCTCCTGCTGCCTACGGCAGCTATCGGCGGACGTCGTCGGTGCTGCTCCGGCTGGCGCCTTCGCAGCGGGACCACGAACGGCCCTCGTCGCCGCCTGCGCGGCTCCTGCTGCCTACGGCAGCGTGGCTCCCGTCGTCCTGGCTGCCAGACTCCGCCGGTGCGGCTCGCGGTCACCCTCGAACAGTGCTGGCACCGCGTGCCCGGGGGTACGGCGACCTCGGTGCTGCACACCGTCGACGCCCTCACCGAGCGGGACGACGTCGACGTGGTCGGGGTGGCCGCTCGCCACGGCCACCCGCCACCGGAGCCGTACCAGCCCACCGTGCCGGTGTGGGAGCTTCCCCTGCCCCGGCGGGCGCTCTATGAGGCCTGGCACCGACTACGGCGACCCGCGGTCGAGCGGGCCACCGGCCCGGTGGACGCGCTCTGGGCCAGCGCCGTCGCGGTGCCCCCCCGGTCGGTCCCCCTGGTGGTCACGGTCCATGACCTGGCCCCGCTGCACCACCCCGAGCACCATCCGAAACGGGCGCGGGGCTTCTACCGACAGGCCTTCGAGCTGGCCCGGGCCGAGGCCGACCTCGTGTGCTGCCCGTCGCTGGCCACCCTGGAGGACTGCGCCGCCCACGGCTTCGACCGGGGGCGGCTGCGTCACGTCCCCTGGGGGGTGGCGGCGACGGAGGTCAGCCCGGAGCAGGTCGCCGCGGCCCGGTCCCGCCTCGATCTGGACGGTGACTACGTGCTCTGGGCCGGCACGGTGGAACCCCGCAAGAACCTGCCCGTCCTCATCGAGGCGTTCGCCCGTGTCGCCCGCCCGGGCCTGACCCTCGCGCTCGTCGGCCCCGACGGCTGGAACGAGGACCTGACCGCGCGCATCGCGGGCCGCGACGACGTCCGGGCGCTCGGCTTCGTCAGCGAGGCCGACCTGGCCGCCCTCTACGCCGGGGCCGCCGTGTTCTGCTACCCGAGCCTGCTGGAGGGCTTCGGCCTGCCCGTCCTCGAGGCCATGGCCCAGGGGGCGCCAGTGGTCACCTCGGCGGGAACGGCCACCGAGGAGCTGGTCGACGGCATCGGCGCCGCGGTGGATCCCCGCGACCCGGCCGCGGTGGCCGAGGCGCTCGCCGCGGTGCTCGACGACCCGGCCGAGGCCGAGCGGCGGGGGGCGGCCGGCCGGTCCCGGGCGGCCGAACGGAGCTGGCACGCGACCGCGGCGGCGATGATGGACGTCGTGCACGAGGCGACGACATGACCGACCCGCAGCGGGTCGGGGTCAACCTGCTCTGGCTCGTGCCGGGTGTGGTGGGCGGCAGCGAGGAGTACACCGTCCGGACCCTCGACGGCGTGCTCGACGTGGCGCCGCCCGACATCGACCTGGTCCTGTTCGCCCTGCGGCCATTCATCGAGGCGCATCCCGAGCTGACCGAGCGCATAGAGACCGTCACCCTCTCGTTGACCGGCCGCGACAAGTCCGTCCGGGTCGCGGCCGAGAGCTCCTGGCTGGCCTACCAGTGCCGTCACCACGGCGTGGGAATGGTCCACCACGCGGGCGGGATCCTGCCCGCCGTCCGGTCGGTGCCCGGCCTGCTGACCGTCCACGACGTGCAGCCACTGCTGCATCCGGAGAACTTCGCCCCCGCCAAGCGGGCCTTCAGCCGGGCCGTGCTGCCCCGGTCGGCCCGGGCGGCCCGCCTCGTGGTGACCCCGAGTGAGTACAGCCGCGAGGCCCTGTTGTCGGTGGTCGACCTCCCGCCCGAGCACGTCTGGATCGTCCCCCACGGCATCCCGACCCCGTCCGTCGGGCCGGGCCGCGAGGTCGACCTGGCCCAGGTCGAGGCGGCCTTCGGGATCACGCCGCCGTTCTTCGTGTACCCGGCCATCACCTACCCCCACAAGAACCACCTGACGTTGGTCCGGGCCTTCGCCCAGGTGGTGAAGGACCATCCCGAGGCCTCGCTGGTGCTGACCGGTGGCGAAGGCCAGATGGAGGGCGAGATCCACGAGACGATCGCCGAGCTCGGGTTGGAGGGCCGGATCCACCGTCTCGGCCGCATCCCTTGGTGGGATCTGGCTGCCATCCTGCGCCAGGCCCACGGCCTCGGGTTCCCGTCCCGGTTCGAGGGCTTCGGCGCCCCGGTCATCGAGGCCATGGCCCGGGGTTGCCCCGTCATCGCGGCGAACGCCACCGCCCTGCCCGAAGTGGTCGGCGACGCCGGGGTGCTGGTCGAGCCCGATGACCGGGAGGCGTGGGCCACCGAGCTGCTCCGGCTGCTCGACGACGAGGAGCACCACGCCCGGCTGGTCGCGGCCGGCCTCGAACGGGCCGGGCAGTTCAGCGCGGTGGCGTCGGCCGAGGCCCTGCTCGCCGCGTACCGCGAGGTGCTGTCGGGCCCGTGAACCTCACCGTCATCGCCCCGCACTTCACGCCCGACGTCGCCCCCACGGGCGAGGTCATGACCAGCATCGTCGAGCACCTGGTGGCCAGGGGCCACCGGCTGCACGTCGTCACCGCCCTGCCCTGGTACCGCCACCACCGCATCGAGCACGGGTGGCACGGGCGCCTCGTCCGTACCGAGACCACCGACTGGGGACGGATCTCCCGGGTCCACCCCTTCCCGACGGACAAGACCAACATCCCCGCCCGGGCGGTGGCCTTCGGCGGCTTCACGGTCCTGGCCGGCCTGGTCGGCCTGATGGGTCGGCCGCGACCCGACGCCGTGCTGGCGATGTCGCCGCCGCTGACCTTGGGCCTGGCCGGGTGGCTCGTGGCTCGGGCCCGCCGGGCCCCCTTCGTCTTCAACATCCAGGACGTCTTCCCGGACGTGGCCGTCGAGGCCGGGGTCCTCACCGGCCAACGGGCCATCGCCGGGGCCCGGGCGCTCGAGCGGTTCACCTATCGACGGTCTGACGCCGTCACCGTCCTCTCCGAGGACCTCGCCGACAACCTGCGGGCCAAGCTGGCGCCGGGGGAGCGGGACCGCATCCGGGTGATCCCGAACTTCATCGACACCGGCCGGGTCACCCCGGACGACCGGCACAACGACTACCGGGCCGAGTTCGGCCTCGGCGAGCGCCGAGTGGTCATGTACGCCGGGAACCTCGGCTACTCCCAGCCCGTTGGCCTCGTGCTCGAAGCGGCCCGTCGCTTGGCCGGCCGGGACGACCTGGTCTTCGTGATCAACGGCGCGGGCTCGGCCAAGCTGGCCCTCGAGGCGGAGGCGGCGGACCTGCCCAATGTGGTGTTCGTCGACCTCCAGCCCCGGGAGCGCCTGGCTGAGGTCCTGGGCGCCGCCGACGTCCACCTCGTGCTGCTCCGCTCGGGCTTCGCCCGGTCCAGCGTCCCGTCCAAGCTGTACTCGATCCTGGCCGCCGCGCGACCGCTGGTGGCGAGCGTGGACCCCGGCACAGAGGTGGCCCGGGTGGTGGAGGAGGCGGGCGCGGGGACGGCCGTCGCCCCCGACGACCCCGACGCCCTGGTCGAGGCCCTCCTTCCGCTCGTCGACGACCCCGACGGGGCCGACGCCATGGGTGAGGCGGGCCGTCGCTTCGTGGAGACCTGGCCCTCGCCGGCGGACGTCGCCCGGCGTTACGAGGAGCTGTTCACCGAGTTGCGGGCCGGGCGCTGACGCCTCGGACGAGGCGGGCGATACCCTCTCCGGGCCATGGGTAAGGCCTCTTCCGCCAAGAAAGTCGCGCGTGCACAGCGAGCCGGGGGCCGCGGGTCCCGCGGTGGCCAGCAGCGCAGCATCCTGTTCCCCGCCACCGTGACCATCGTGTGCGTGCTCGGGGTGTCGCTGATCTTCTACGCCCGCACCCAGGACGAGGCCGAGGCGCTGGAGCCGGGGCTCACCGACCACTGGCACGCCGCCTACGGGATCGACATCTGCGGCACGCTCGAGCCCCCGTTCACCAACGACGCCGACCCCAACGGGACCCACACCCACGGCGACGGGGTCATGCACATCCACCCCGGCGCGGCCCAGCAGGTGGCCCGGGCCGGAGAGGACGCCACCCTCGGCGTGTTCATGAGCGCGGCGGGTGCGGAGCTGACCGACGACTCCATCACCATCCCCGGCCCCGACGGCGAACCCGTCACCTACACCGAGGGTGAGGACCAGTGCGACGGCGAGGACGGCCAGGTCCAGGTGGCCTACTGGGCCAACGCATCGGAGGCCGGCGACACCGATCCGCAGGTCTTCACCGAGAACCTGGCGGACATCTTCTTCCAGAACGACCTCGAGGCCTACACGATCGCCTTCGTGCCCGAGGGAGGCGACATCCTGCCGCCCTCGACCGTCGGTGACCTCGACGAGTTGGCGGGCGTCGACGGTGGCACCACGGTCAGCACGCCGAGCACCACCGCGCCGGCCACCACCCTGCCCGGCGACTCGACGACCACCACGGCGCCGCCCGCCGGATGAGAGCCGTCGTCCTGGTCGGCGGCTTCGGCACCCGCCTCCGGCCGCTGACCCTGGGCACGCCGAAGCAGATGCTGCCGGTCGTGGACCGGCCCATGATCGAGTGGGTCGTAGGCCGCTTGGCCGAGCACGGCGTCGACGAGGCGGTCCTGGCCCTCGGCTACCGCCCCGACGCCTTCATCGAGGCCTATCCCGACGACGAGTGCGCCGGGGTGCGCCTGGCCTACGCCGTCGAGGACGTGCCCCTGGACACCGCCGGGGCCATTCGCTTCGCCGCCCGGGAGGCCGGGGTCGACGAGCGCTTCCTGGTCCTCAACGGCGACGTGCTGACCGACCTGGACATCGGGGCGCTGCTCGACGCCCATGACGCCGGCGGCGGTGCGGGCACCATCCACCTCCACCCTGTCGACGATCCCTCCCGCTACGGCGTGGTGCCGATCGACGGCGACGGCCGGGTCCTGGCGTTCGTCGAGAAGCCGCCCCGGGACAGCGCCCCGTCCAACTGGATCAACGCAGGCACCTACGTACTGGAGCCCGAGGTCCTCGACCTGATCGACCACGAGGGCCCCGTGTCCATCGAGCGGGTGACCTTCCCGGCCCTGGCGGCCGAGGGCAAGCTGTTCGGTTTCCCGAGCGAGACCTACTGGCTCGACGCGGGCACGCCGGCCACCTACCTCCAGGCCCAACTGGACCTGGTCGACGGCCACCGGGCTGAGACCCCACCGGCCATCGCGGCCGATGCCACCGTGGCCCCCGGGGCCAAGGTCGAGCACGCGGTCCTCATGAGCGGGTCCTCGGTGGCCGACGGGGCGACGGTGATCGACAGCGTGCTGCTCCCCGGGGCCCGGATCGACGCCGGGGCCACCGTCCGAGACGCCATCGTCGGCCCCCATGCGGTGGTCGGACCTGACGCGGTGGTCGAGGCCGGCACTGTCCTGGGCGACCGTGCGGTGGTCGAGGCCGGCGAGGTCCTGACCGACGGTCGCCGCCCCGAGGCGGACTGATGCACAGCGACACGAAGCGCCGCGGAGCGGGCACCCGATGAGATGTCTGGTCACCGGCGGCGCCGGCTTCATCGGCTCGACCCTCGTCGACCGGCTTCTCGCCGACGGCCACGAGGTCGTGGTCGTGGACGACTTCTCCAGCGGCTCGAAGGCCAACCTGGCCTCGGCCCGTGCTTCGGCCGGGGACCGCCTGACCGTGCACGACCATGACATCCGGGACGAGTCGACCACGGCGCTGGTGGCGGGCTCCGGTGCCGAGGTGGTCTTCCACCTGGCCGCTCAGGCCGACGTCCGGGTCTCGGTGGCCCGCCCCGCCCACGACGCGTCGATCAACGTGATCGGCCTCCTGCACGTGCTCGAGGGCGCCCGGGCGGGCGGTGCCCGCAAGGTCGTCTTCGCCTCCAGCGGCGGGACCATCTACGGCGAGCCCGACCCGTCCGTCCTCCCCGTCGACGAGTCCCAGCCCGAGCTTCCCATCGCGCCCTACGGCGTGGCCAAGAAGGTCGGCACCGACTACCTGCGGGCCTACCGGGCGGTCCACGGCCTGGACTGGACCTCGCTGGCCCTGGCCAACGTCTATGGCCCCCGCCAGGATCCCCACGGCGAGGCGGGCGTGGTCGCCATCTTCGCCGGGCTCCTGCTGTCGGGCTCGCCTTGCACGATCTTCGGCACCGGCGAGGCCACCCGGGACTACGTCTACGTCGACGACGTGGTCGACGCCTTCGCCAAGGCCGCCACCGCCGGCAGCGAGAACCTCTACAACATCGGCACCGGCCAGGAGACCAGCGTGAACGCGCTCTACGCCGCCATGGCCGCCAACGAGGGCGTCACCGACCCCCCGGCCCACGCCGATGCCCGCCCCGGTGAGCTGGACCGTTCCTGTCTCGACGCCGGCAAGGCGCAGCGGGAGCTGGGCTGGTCCCCGCAGGTGAGCCTCGCCGATGGCGTCAAGGCCACCCTCGACTGGACCCGGAGCCGCTGACGGGTCGGCCCCGTAGGCGCCCGGGAGCCGGCCGGACGGGGAGGTCCCCGCCGGGTGGGCCGGCGATCTGTCCCGTCGATGGGGGCGTTCACATGTAGCTCTAGGGCGGATCGGGGTTGTTGAGCTTGGTGCAGGGCTGGTCGACCGTTGTGCAGCCGTGGCGTGATGTCCATCGTGCGACGGCCCGGTCCCAGACGGATCGGTCTGTGGTCAGCGTCATGCCGGGCAGGACGCTCATGGGGAACTCTCCGGTGCCGGTCCACACGAGGATGACGTCGCTGGCCGTCGTGCCGGGGGGCCAGTCGCTGCAGTCGTTGTAGCAGTCGTCGCTGAGGAAGAAGACGGAATCTCGGATGACCGGCTCGTGGCGGCCGCCGTCCTCGAAGTTCTTGAAGAAGGAGCCGTGTCCGATGACGTCCGGGTCCTCGGTGCCGTACGGGCCCGGCATCGGCTCCAGGCGAGCGAGGACGTTGTCGAAGACCAGCGACTCACCGGTGACGTCGCCGGCTTCCTGCTCGCTGAAGAACGTGTAGCAGCCGTCGAAGAGGCTGTCCACGACCCTCCCCGCGCGCCGTTCGTCGTTCTCGACGCAGTCGTCGCGGACGTAGGTCATCCAGGCGTTGCGTAGCTCGAATCCCTCGCCGCCGCGGGGGTCGAACCCGTCCTCGACGTTGTCGGCCCGCAACCCGTCCACCACGTAGTCCGAGGCATAGACGCGCAGGGCAGAGCCCTCGATGTCGTCGTGCATCTCCTCCCAGGTCAGGGTGCGCGGCTGCTGGCCCACCGTGGTCCAGCCCACCACGCAGAGGCCCGTTGGTTCCCGGCTCTCGCCGATCTCGAGGGCCCGTTCACCGGACGTCAACGAGACGGCTGTCCGGGCGTCGATGGTGTGCGAGTCGGGGGGCGAGGGGATCGATTCTCCCTGGGTGAAGGTGCCGCGGAGTACCGTCGGCGACTCCCGGTCGAGGCACGAAGGCGCGGCGGTCGAGAGCTCGTGAAACGCGAACGCGATCCCCGCGATCACGAGCACGGTGCAGAGCGCGACACCGATCTGGGCCTGGCGCGAGGCACCGACCTTGCGTAGGAGACGGGCAAGCATCCTGGGGGGTTCGTCATTGGGTCCTCGCCCGGGGCCGGCGACGCCGCGGGCGCGGTTCATGCCGGCGTCTCGGTCGGTGGTGGCGTGACCGTTCCGCCGATGCGTTCGCCCAGCAGCTCGCCGCGGCTTCGCAGCGCCCGGCCGAGCCACCAGCCGGTGAACTGGGAGGTCACTATGGCCGTGATCACGAGCGCGGTGAAGAACTGCGAGGCGATGATGCCGGCCTCGAAGGCGATGGTGGCCAGCACGATGCCCGGACCGCCCCTCGCGTTCATCGCGACGGCGACGTCCACGGCGTCTCGGTTGCCGAAGCCCGCCCGGCGGCCCGCCAAAGTGACGAAGGTCGTTCGGAGCGCGCTCGACCCGACCAGGAACGTCAGCAGGACGACGATCGAGAACCCGGCACCCAGCTGGAGTCGGGTGCCGACGAGCACGAAGTACAGCGGGATGAAGCTCGCGAACGCGAATCTGCTGATCGCGTCGAGCGCGGACGCGAACCACTCCCGTTCTGTGCCTTGGATGCCACCGACCAGGCCGAAACCAGCCAGGAACGCGCCGAAGACGACGTTCGCCTCCAGCGCGGCGGCCACGCTCGTGTAGGCGAGCATGATCACGAGCGCGTACCCGACCTGCTGGCGACGGGCCAGGACGTTCCACCGCCGATCGACCACCGACCGAAGGAGCCTCGGCGCGACGAGGAGCCCGGCCAAGAGGTAGGTGACGGTCACGGCGATGTGGGTGACCACCTCACCCGCGGCCACTCCACCTTCTGGCCGGGCCAGGGTCGTCGCCACGACCAAGGCCGCGAACAGCGCGATGTCCTCCAGCATGGCGGTGCCCAGGATCAGGCTGGCGAATCGGGTGTGCAGGATCTTCAGGTCATGGAAGATCCGGGAGATCACCGGGATCGACGTCACCGCTGCGGCGGTCGCCAGGACGACGAGGAACGCGATCTCCCCGCCGTGGGGCCCGCGGAGATCGCCGGTCGGCAGTGCGGCTCCGATCGCGAGAGCGATCGCCAACGGCACTGCCGTGCCGAGCCCCAGGATCCACAGGGTCGGCCCCCGCTGCTCGCGCGCGAGCGGGCGCCGGACCTCCGCCCCCGAGATGAACATGAGGAGCAGGAGACCGAGCCACGACAGGAAGCCGAGGACGAGCCGTGTCGGGTCGCCGGCATCGTCGGGGTCTCCCAAGAGGGATCGTGTGGCGTCGGGCGCGAACTGGCCGAGGACGAACGGGCCGATCAGGACACCGGCCAGGATCTCCCCGACGAACCTCGGCTGCCGGAGTTTGGCGGCGACATAGCCCAGCAGGTGCGCCCCCGCCAGCATCGTCGTGAGCGATATGAGGATCGGGAGGAGTTGCGATTCGGTCATGAAGTTGGGAGGGGGACCCTAGACGGCGACGAGCGACTTACCGGAAGAAGTCCTCGGCGGGGGGACGGACGATCTCGGCCTTCACGCTCGACTCACGGCGCAGCCGATGGTCCACGTCGACCGACCCCTTGCGCCACGAGCGGCCGAAGCTGTCGGAGACGATGACGCCGACCTCGGCCCTGGTGGCCTCCCGGTCCGCATTTCGGCCGCGGCGGCGATGAGCGTGGCGATCTCATCCCCCGGCCGGACCTCCGGCGAAGGCGGCGACCAGTGTGGGCAGGTCCTCGCGGCCCCAGCGCCAGCACGTAGCGCTCGCGCCCGGCGCGGGCCCGGCCGGCGCCGGATGACGGCGTCAGGGACCTCCGACCCACGCCGACGCCCGCCCCGGCGAGCTGGACCGTTCCTGCCTCGACGCCGGCAAGGGCCCGCGCGAACTCGGACAGGGTCCCCCAGGTCACCCTGGCCGACGGGGTCCGACCCACCCTCGACTGGACCCGGAGCCGTTGGGCACGAGCCGGGTGGCGGGCCGACGGGTGACGATCGTCCCCCTCGATTCGGGACCTTCGGCCCGAGCAAGGGCATGAGACCATCTGAATAGTTGGGGCCGTGACCGACCCCGATGCCCCCCCTACCGGCCCGACGGCGCCCACGGCGTCGACCGACGACTCCCCTGACGGTGTCGACCGCCGCGTCTTCCTGGGCATGGTTGCCGGCGGCGTCGGCGGCGCGGCGCTTGTGGGGGCCACCGCGGCCGCGGCCTGGCCGACGGACGGGACCCAGGCGGTCGCCACCTCCGCCACGGAGCCCGCCATGGCGATGCCCGCGACGACCGCCGACGGAACTGGGATGTCCGACGCCGACATGAACGGCATGCACGAGGAGAAGGTCCAGCAGTTCCTCGAGAACGCCGAATCGCCGATCACCGAAGGGCTCGGTGCTGTCGATCTGGACTGGCGGATGGTGAACGGGGTCCGTGTGTTCGACCTCACGTGCGACGCGGTCGAGTGGGAGGTCACGCCGGGCCAGCTCGAAGAAGCACTCACCTACAACGGCATCGTGCCCGGGCCGACGCTGCGAGCGATCGAAGGCGAGCCGGTTCGGGTCAACGTCCGCAACAACCTCGACCAGAGCACCACCGTCCACTGGCACGGCCAGCGGGTTCCCAACGACATGGACGGCGTGCCGTACATCACGCAGTCACCGATCGAGCCCGGCGGCGAGTTCACCTACGAGTTCACCCCCGGCCCGTTCGGCAGCCACATGTACCACTCGCATCACAACGCCACCGAACAGGTCGGCAAGGGCATGCTCGGCGCGCTCCTCGTCGAGCCGCAGGACCCCGCCGCCGAACCGTCCTACGACCGCGACTACCTGTACGTCCTCAACGACACGCTCGGTGGGTTCACGATCAACGGGAAGGGTTTTCCTGCGACCGCGCCGTATGTCGCTGCTCCGGGCGAACGTGTGCGGTTCCGGTTCATGAACGAGGGCCAGCTCGTACACCCCATCCACCTCCACGGCCTCACCTACGAGGTGTTCGCCCGCGATGGCTATCCGCTTCCCCAGCCGTTCCGCTGCGACACCATCACGGTGGCCCCCGGCGAGCGCTGGGACGCAATCGTCGTCGCCGACAACCCAGGTGTGTGGGCCTTCCACTGTCACATCCTCTCCCACGCCGAGAGCCCGACGGGCATGTTCGGCATGGTCAGCGCCCTCATCATCCAGTAGGAGCCACCATGACCTCAGTCCAGAATCCCGACACCGCCTCTAGGGCACCAGCGGACGAACCCACCGGCCGTGTGAAGGCCAAGCGACCCGGACTCAACACCGACACCCTCGCCATGGCAGGGCTCTTCATCGCCGTGTTCGCCTTTGTCGCGGCGTTGTTCGCCGTCGGGCTCGCCGCCCGGGCGGTGGAAGAGCACGACCGCCTAGCGGCGCGCCTCGAGGCATCGGGCGGACGGAGCGGTGTCGAGGCGTCGGCTGGCGAGACGGTCTCACTCACCGAGTTCGCCATCTCGCCCGGCACTCTCGAGGTTCCGGCCGGCGCCGTGCTCCAGGTCCAGAATGACGGGACCGTCCAGCACAACCTGAGTGTTGACGGGACCGCGTCGTCGATGCTCGGGGCCGGTGACGCCACCCAACTCGACCTCAGCGACCTGGAGCCAGGCACCTACACCACGCGCTGTGACGTTCCCGGGCACGAGGCGGCGGGCATGCAGGGCACCCTCACGATCGGCTGACGAGCGGGAGACCCCGGGGCCGACTCGCGGCGCAGCCCCGCGGGAACTGGGTTGACCCCCAGGTCAGCTCGGCCGACGGGGACAGGTCCACATTGGACTGGTCCCGGAGCCCGCTGCCGCGTCGAGGTGGTGGGCGAGGAGCTGCTCGTAGAGCGGGCGGTACTCCTCGACGAGGTCCCGTTGGTGGTGGTTGAGGACGACGGTGTCGGTGGGCGGTGGCCCGACGCCGGTGAACCGTTGCGCCGACCGGTACTGCCCGGGGCACCCAGTCCCCGTCGACGTAGACGAGGAGGGACTCGTTGCGGGGATCGGGCAGGGAGACGTGGGTGCCCTTCACGTCCGTCGCTACCGGAAGAGGTCTTCGTCGGGGGGGCGGACGATCTCGGCCTTCACGCTCGACTCACGGAGCCACCCCGGGTCCAGGCCGCGGACGATGGCGACGGGCACGCCGTCGGCCTTGCCCATGACCAGCTCGGCGGCCGCGGCGATCTCGTCCGCGACGGCAACTTCGGTGACCTGCAGTTCGTGACCGGCAGCGTCCTCGGTGCCCCGGAGGTCGACCACGGCGGCGATGCCGGCGCAGCCGATGGCCACGTCGACCACACCCTTGCGCCACGGGCGGCCGAAGGTGTCGGAGACGATGACACCGACCTCGGCCCCGGTGGCCCCCCGGAGGTGGTCCCGGATGCGGCGGGCGGAGCGGTCCGAGTCGCGGGGGAGGAGGGCGGCCACGCCGTCGTCCAGGTTGGAGCGGTCGATGCCCGCGTTGGCGCACACGAAGCCGTGCCTCGTCTCGCTGATCACGAGGTCGCCCCGGCGGCGCAGCACCCGGACGGACTCCTCCTCGACCAGCGCCTTGTGCGCCAACGGGTCATCGGGGTCGACGGCCACGAGCTGGTTCTCGGCCTTGGACACGATCTTCTGGGTGACGACCAGCACGTCGCCGTTCCGCACGTCGGCCGCGGCGGCGATGAGCGTGGCGATGTCATCCCCCGGCCGGACCTCCGGCATCCCCTCCACCGCGATCAGCTCGATGCTCATGACAGGACCGCTCGGGCCAGGGCGGCGGCCTCGGCGGGGCCGTACATCATGGTGGGGGCCACGACAGCCTCGATGCCCTCGGCCCTGACGGCGTCGGCCAGGTCGGCGTCGGCCTCGTCGATGACCAGCCTGGCGGCCAGGGGGGCATAGAGGCGGGCCACGCCGACGACCGACGCGTCATGGCCCAGTTCGGTCAGGAGGCGGTCGGCGGGGCCCTTCACCGTGGTCCCGGCGATGATCGGGGAGACGGCCACGCAGTCCTCCCGCCGGGCCTCTACGGCCTCGCGGAGGCCGGGAACGGCGAGCACGGGCGCGATCGACACCAGCGGGTTGGACGGGGCGATGACCACCCGCTCGGCACGCGCGAGCGCGGCCAGGGCCGTCGGGGAGGCCGTGGCCTGGGGGGCCCCGGCGAAGCGGATGGCCGTGGCCGCCACGTCGTGATGGCGGCGTACGAAGTAGTCCTGGAAGCCGATCTCGCCCTCGTCCACGACCGTGATCATGGTCCGGACGGGGTCGTCGCTCATGGGCACCAGCGCCAGGCCCACGTCCCAGGCGGCGGTGATCTCGGCGGTGACCTCGGTCAGGGTGGCGCCCTCCCGCAGCCGCTGCGTGCGGTAGAGGTGGGTGCCGAGGTCCCGGTCGCCGAGGTTGAACCAGGTCACGCCGCCGTACCGGCCGAGCGCCTCCATGGCCTGCCAGGTCTCGCCCACCAGGCCCCAGCCGGTCTCGGGGTTGACGGCGCCGGCCAGGGTGTAGGTGATCGTGTCGATGTCGGGGCTGATGTGCAGGCCGTGCAACTCGACGTCGTCGCCGGTGTTGACCACGGCGGTGATCGATGCCGGGTCGACCACCTGCACGAGGCCGCCCAGCATCCGGGCCGCGCCCACGCCCCCGGCCACCACCGCCACTGCGGTCACCGGATCAGGAGATCCCGCGCAGCCTGCCGTTGAGCAGGTCCAGGTCGGCACTGACCATCATCGTGACCAGGTCCTGGAATCCCACCTGGGGGCCCCACCCCAGCTCGGTGCGGGCCTTGGTCGAGTCGCCGACCAGCAGGTCGACCTCGGCGGGGCGCATGAAGGCCTCGTCCATGACCACGTATCGCTCCCAGTCCAGGTCGACGTGGCCGAAGGCCACCTCGCAGAACTCGCGCACCGAGTGGGTCTCGTTGGTGCTGATGACGTAGCTGTCCGGGTGGTCCTGCTGGAGCATCAGCCACATGGCCTCGACGTAGTCGCCCGCGAAGCCCCAGTCCCGCTGGGCGTCGAGGTTCCCCAGCCGCAGCTCCTCGGCGTGTCCGAGCGCGATCTGCGCCACCGTGTGGCTGATCTTCCGGGTCACGAACTCCATCCCCCGCCGAGGGCTGTTGTGGACGACGACGAAGCCGGGACCAGCTGCGAACCGCTCGGTCTCGGTGGCGAGGTCACACATCCACCCCCGATGGCGACGCCGTTCCACCTTGCGAACTTCGTCTTGCGGCTTGCGGAGGTGGGCACCCTTGTCGCCCCGCGGCGAGCCGGTTGACAGGTTGATGAGGAAGCTCTCACCGCCACCGAGCGCGCCGGGCTGGAGGTAGAGGCTGACCCGTCGTCCGAGCGTCGTTCGGGCAAGCCAGATGAGACCCGCGGCGAGGGTGGGGGAGTTCGTCCGGAAGCTCTTGAACAGATCGGTTCCATGACCTGCCCGCAGCCCGTCGCCGAGGTTGTAGCCGGCCAGGAACTCGAGCTGGAGGTGTGGGGCCGCGTTCAGAACGCGCTTGGGCACTCGCTTGTGGCCGTCCTTCAGGTAGATCTCGCCGCGCAGGATCCGCAGGTAGGGCCGGTTGCCGTTGAGCTCGAGCGCCGTGGTGCGGTTGTCCGAGAAGGCGGAACGGACGCCCTCGTGCTTGCGGGACCACCCACCGCTGACCCGCTCCCAACACGCTGCGGCCTGAGCGAGGCCGGCGTCGTCGTTGCAGGTGATCCGGCCCTTGCCGTTCGGCTGGATGGACCCTTCGGCCACCAGGAACCCCAGGAGCCACGCCTCCTCGGTGGTCATGGTCGTGGTCAGGGTCTGGGGAGGCTGCTCCGCCAACCTGAGGAGATCACCCTCGCCGAAGGCTGCGGCGGGCTTTTCGTCGTCCGGGGTGAAGACCACGTGGTCCGGGGTCGATTGCACGATCCCACCACGGCCATGCAGGACCACTGAGTCGCCGTCATGCCAGTACGCCGTCCGGGCGTGGCACCGCACGAAGTCCTCGCCGTCCCAGACCTCGAGGTCGCCGCCGGGATATGAGACGTGTGCCCCTGGCTCACCTTCGGCCGGGTGCGGGGCGAGGTCGCCGATGGGACGGACATCGACGTAGCCATGCCGCCGCACGACGACCGGGGTCTCGGCGGGCACAGACTCGTGGTTGAACAAAATGCCACTGGATGCATGGAGGTCATAGGACTCGCGGTAGTTGATGGTGATCCAGTGGCCGTAGACCTTGGCCACGCCGTAGGGGCTGCGCGGGTAGAAGGGGGTCGACTCCCGCTGGGGGACCTCCTGCACCTTGCCGAACATCTCGCTGCTCGAGGCCTGGTAGAAGCGGATGTCGGGGTCCACGATCCGGATGGCGTCGAGCAGGCGGGTGACCCCGAGGGCGGTCGTCTCGCCGGTGAGGACGGGCTGTTGGAACGAGGTCTGGACGAAGGACTGGGCAGCCAGATTGTAGACCTCGTCGGGACGGTGGGTGGAGAGGATCTCGATCATGGAGATCTCGTCCAGCACGTCGCCGGGCACGAGGGTCAAGCGGTGCTGGAGGTGGGCGATCCGCTCGAAGTTCACCGTGCTCGAGCGGCGGACCATGCCGACGACCTCGTACCCCCGGTCGAGCAGGAGCTCGGCCAGGTAGGAACCGTCCTGACCGGTGATTCCGGTGATGAGCGCGCGTCGGGCCATGGGTTCTGTTGTACCCGGATCCGGGGAGAACGTCTGCCAAGTGGGTTGGCACACCCTGCTCTACCCTGAGCGGATGCCACGGGGCCCCGAACGCGAGCCCCTGGGCCGTCGCATCGCGGAGCACCGGGGCAAGCGGGGCTGGACCCAGACCGACCTGGCCGAGCGCCTGGGCATCTCCCGGGTGGCCCTGTCCCACCTCGAGACGGACGTGTCGCCGCCGGGGGAGCGCACCGTCGCCCTGCTGGCGGGCCTGTTCAAGCTGGCGCCCCTCGAGCTGGTGGCGGGCACGACCTATCCGGCGGCCAAGGCCGACCGGCTGCCGCTCGTGGCCAACCAGTACACCGAGGCCGAGCACCAGGTGTCGCTCTGTGAGGCCGACCTGGCCTGGATCGGGCGAGGCGCGTCTCTCTACGGCGATCAACGCCTCGCCCAGTGGGACGTCGCCCTCCGCCGCCTGGCTCAGGACTGCCACCGCCACGACCGCGACCTGGTCGAGTCGTGTCACCAGAAGGTCCGGCACCTGCTGGACGAGCGTTCCGCGGGCTGAGGGAAACCGACACCGAAGCAACATTTCGTTCTGGTCCCAGCCATGTACGCGTGGGTGAACATTGCTGGGACCAAAACGGGATCTCACCAGCGTGTGGTTCAGGCTTCGCGGAGGCGTTTGCGCCAGTCGTCGAGGACATCGGCCAGGGTCTGGTCCAGGGTGATCTCGGGCGACCAGCCCGTGGCGTCGCGGAGGCGGCTGCCGTCGCCCCGCAGCGCAGGGGTGTCGACCGGCCGGAGGAGGTCGGGGTCGGTCACCAGGGCCATGGGCCGCTCGGCGAGGGCGATGAGGCCGTCGGCGACCTCCTGGACGGCCACGTCCCTGCCACTGCAGACGTTGTAGGCCTCGCCGGGCACGCCGTGCTCGGCCAGCAGGCGGTAGGCCCGGACCACGTCACGGACGTCGGTGAAGTCCCGGCGGGCGCTCAGGTTGCCGACTGGTACCTCGGACTCGCCATCGATCTCGTTGCGGGCGATGCGGGACGCCACCGCCGAAGCCACGAACCGGTCGCTCTGGCCGGGGCCCAGGTGGTTGAAGGGTCGGGCCCGGATCACGCCCAAGCCGTGGCCGAGGTGGGCCTGGAGGGCGACGAGGTCGGCGGAGGCCTTGCTGGCGCCGTAGGGGCTGACGGGGCGGAGGGGGCGGTCCTCACCGATGGGCAGCTCGGCCTCGGGCACCTGGCCGTAGACATCCGCGCTGCTCACAGCCACCACCCAGCCGACGTCGGCTCGGACGGCGGCGAGGAGGACGTTCATCGTGCCCTCGGCGTTGATGCGGAAGGTCTCGACCGGGCTCGACCACGACCCGCCGACATCGGCCTGGCCGGCGAGGTGGTAGACGACCTCGGGTCGGGTGGCGGCGAAGAGCTCGTCGAGGCCGGCGGGATCGAGGATGTCGAGGCCGAGGTGGCGGTCGGTCTCGTGCACGTCGTCGCCGGCGGCCCGGAGTCCGGCTACGAGATGGCGGCCGACGAAGCCGGCTGCACCGGTGACCAGGGCTCGCACCGGCAGGAGTCTACGGAGCGCCGCCGGGCGAACTCGCCGCCCGCCGATAGACGTCGATCATGGCGTCCGCGTAGGCGTCCCATGAATAGCGGCTCACCCGCTCCCGGCCCCGGCGCACGAGCTCGGCTCGGTGGTCGTCGTCGACGAGGACACGGGCCAACGCGGCGGCCAGGGCGGTGGGGTCCGCCGGGGGCACCAGGTCGGCGGCGTCGCCCACGACCTCGGGGATGGACCCCACCGTCGTGCTGACGACCGGCACGCCGACGCCCATGGCCTCGAGAGGGGGCAGCCCGAAGCCCTCGTAGAGCGAGGGGTAGGCCAGGACCGTGGCGTCGCGGAGGAGCGCGGCGCGGGCCGGTCCGTCGACCCACCCGGTCTGGCGGATTCGGTCCCGGTAGCGGGAGTTGGCCACCGCGGTGTGGACGGCTTCGGCCCCCCAGCCGTCCGCCCCGGCGAGGACCAGGCCGATGTCGGGGTCGTCATGGGCCAGCAGTTCGAAAGCGGCGACCAGTGTCGGTAGGTCCTTGCGGGGCTCCAGCGTCCCCAGCGCCAGCACGTAGCGCTCGCGTCCGGCGCGGGCCCGGCCGGCGCCGGGTGGGGCCGCCGGCACCTCGTCGACACCGTTGGCCACCACGACCACCCGGTCGGCCGCCGCTCCGACGTACTCGATGACCTCGTCGGCGACGGCGACGGACGGCACCTGTACCCAGGCGCCGGCGGCGACCGCCGCGCGCAGGAGGGCGGGGTAGTGGAGCACGTCGGCGGTGCACAGCTCGGGGTGGTGCACCGCGGTCAGGTCGTGGACGGTCACGACCCTCGCTGCCCGGCGGGCCGGGGGCACGACGAAGTTGGGGCCGTGGACGACGTCGACCCGTCCGGTCCACAGCTCGATGGGCGGCCAGGCGCCGTGTCCCCAGGCCCAGCGCAGGGGTCGGGCGGCCATCGGTCGCCGCGCCGCCTTCACGCCGACGGGGACCAGGTGGGGCAGTCGGCCCCGACCGTGCCAGGACACCGAGAACGCGACCACCGAGACCTCGGCCGAGCGACCGAGGCGTTCGAGCAGGGCCCGCGTCACCCCGCCCACCCCGGTCGGTTGGTCGAGCAGGGGGGTCGCGTCGACCGCGACCCGGATGGTCATCCGGGTTCGGGTCCCGCCGCACCGGCGAAGCGTCGACCGATCTCGCGCTCCCACTCCCGGCGTTGCACCTGCGCCTTCTGGACCGCCAGGACGCCGGCCCCCACCGTCACGTAGAGCGCCTCGCGGGCCAGGACCAGGGTGCTGCGCAGCGGTGTGAACAGCGCGGAGGGCGACATGACGCCCACGATACCGGTGGTCACAACGGGCGATCGGGACGACGCGGCACCGCCCCGTGGATGTGACGAACGGGTTACGGGGTGCCCCCCGGGGTGAGGACCGCGCCGCTAGCCTGCGCGGATCGTGGACGAACCCGCCGCCGACGCCGCGGCGTCTACCCCCGGTCCGACCACGCCCGCCGTCGTCGCGGTCGTGGTGACCCACGAACCCGGTCCGTGGTTCGAGGAGAGCCTGCGCGCCCTCGCGGCCCAGGACTACCCGGACCTCACCGTCCTGGTCATCGACGCCGGCAGCAGCGAGGACCCGACCCAACGGGTGGCCGCCGCCTGCCCGAGCGGGTTCGTGCGCCGGATCGATGTCAACCCCGGCTTCGGCGCGGTGGCCAACGAGGTGCTGGAGACCGTGGAGGGGGCCAGCTACCTGCTCTTCTGCCACGACGACGTGGCCCTGAGCCCGGGCGCGGTCACCGCCCTCGTCGAGGAGGCCGGGCGCTCCAACGCCGGTCTGGTCGGCCCGAAGGTGGCCGATTGGGAGGACGTCCGCCAGCTCCAGACCGTCGGGATGACCGTCGACCGCATCGGCCATCCCTCCTCCTACGTGGAGGAGGGCGAGTACGACCAGGGCCAGCACGACGCGGTCCGGGACGTCTTCTACCTCCCGGGAGGCTGCCAGCTGGTCCGCGCCGACCTGTTCGCCACCCTCGGCGGCTTCGACGCCGCCATCAGCTTCTACGGCGAGGACCTCGACCTGGGGTGGCGGGCCCGCGTGGCCGGCGCCCGGGTGGTCGTGGCCCCCGCCGCCCACGTCCGCCATGTCGCCGACCTGCCCGACCGCCGTCCGGACCTGGACGCCCACCGGCTCACCGAACGCCACCGCCTGCGCACGGTGCTCACCTGTTACAGCTTCGGCACTCTGCTCTGGATGACCCCGGTGCTGGCTGTGCTGTCGCTGATCGACTTCGGCGCGGGGCTGTTCACGGCCCGAGGGGGCCGAGCCCGCGCCGCACTTGGCGCCTGGACGTGGAACCTGGCCCGGTTCTCCCAGGTGATCGGCCGTCGCCGCCGACTGGCGAAGCTGCGCCGGACCTCGGACCACGACCTGCGGGCGCTGCAGGTGCGGGGCCTGGCCCGGGTCCAGGCCTTTCAGCACCGCGACCGCCCGGACGAACGGCGCTCGGCGGTGACCACCGTCCGCCAGGGGGTGGTCGATTTCGTCCGCTCCGGCCCGAGCGGCATCTCGACGGCCGTGTGGGTCCTGCTCGGCCTGCTGCTGCTGATCGGCAGCCGCCATCTGATCACCCGCTCGATCCCCGCCGTCGGGGAGTTGGCGCCCTTCCCCGGTGGCCCCAGCGAACTGTGGAACGAGTTCTTCTCCGGCTGGCGATCTGCCGGCCTCGGCTCCGACGCCCCGGCCCCGACGGCCTTCGCCGGGCTGGCTGTCTGGGGAACGCTGTTCCTCACCGTGATGGGCCTGGCCCGCACCGTGTTCATCCTCGGGTTGATCCCCCTCGGGGGCTTCGGGGCGTGGCGCCTGCTGCGGGACACCGACTCCACGTACGGCCGGGTCACGACCCTGGTCGTCTACGTGGCGTCGCCGGTGGCCTACAACGCCCTGGCCGACGGCTCCCTGCGGGGCCTGGTGGCTTACGCTGCGGCGCCGTTCCTGCTCCGCGGCCTCGTCCAGGTCAGCCACCTGGAGCCATTCGAGGGCGAGGGCCGAACCTTCGTCCAGGCCGGACTGGCCCTCGGCCTCGTCACTGCGGTGGGGGCCATGTTCCTGCCCATGCTCGTGTTCGTCGTGATCGTGATGGCCCTCGGCCTGGCGCTGGGGATCGTGCTGACCGGTCAGCCCGGTGCGGCAGGCCGGGTGGTGCTGACCGGCCTCATGGGGGCCGGGGTCGCCGTGGTGCTCCACATCCCCTGGAGCCTCGACTTCCTCGGCTCGGCCACCGACTGGACCACCCTCGGGGGGATCCGGGACGGGTCCGGCGTCCTCACCGTGCCGGAGATCCTGCGCTTCGAGTCCGGACCGGTGGGCGCCGGACTGGCCGGCTTCGCTTTTCTGGCGCTCGCCGCGGTGCCCCTCGTGATCGGCCGGGAGTGGCGGGCCGCCTGGACGATCCGGGTCTGGGCCGTGGCCGTCGTGGGCTGGGGCCTTCTCTGGGTGGGGGAGGCGGGCTGGTCGCCGGTCGCCCTGCCCGCCCCCGAGGTGCTCCTGGCCCCCGCGGCGGCCGGCATCGCCATGGCCGCCGGCCTGGCTGCGGTGTCCTTCGAACGGGACGTGATCGGCAAGGGTTTCAGTTGGCGCCAGCTCGGCCTGGTCATCGGCGTGGTCGCCCTGTTCGTCGGCCTCGGCCCCTTCCTGGCGGCGACGGGCAATGGCCGCTGGTACCTGCCCCGCAACGACTTCGACGTCGCCCTCAGCTTCCTGCAGGCCGAGGAGGAGGACGCCCCGTTCCGGGTCTTGTGGCTCGGTGATCCCGACGTGCTGCCTCTCACCGGGTGGCGCCTCTCTGAGGACACCGCGTACGCCACCTCGGACAACGGGCTACCGGACGTCACCGAGCTCTTCCCCGGGAGTACCGACGGCGGGACGGAGATCCTGGCCGAGGCCCTGCGCACCGCCACCGACCGCGAGACCAACCGCCTGGGTGACCTCCTCGGTCCCATGGGCATCCGCTACATCGTCGTGCCCGAGCGCCTGGCCCCCCAGCCCTTCGCCGAGGAGGAGTTCCCGCTGGACCCCGCGGTCCGCGATGCGCTCTCCAGCCAGCTCGACCTCGTGCAGATCAACGTGAACCCGGCTGTCACGCTCTATGAGAACGCGGCCTGGATCCCCACCCGGGCCCTACTGCCCGACTCCGAGGCGGGTGCCCTGGGCTCGGAGGACGTGAGCCCCGAGGAGGCCTTGGCCGCGGCCGCCGCCACCGACTTCGGTGCGGCCACGCCCGCCCTGGGCGACGAGCGGGGGCCGACGACCTTCCGGGGGCCCGTGGACGGCGAGGGCGAGCTCTATCTGGCCGCGGGCCCCACCTCGGGCTGGCAGCTCGAGGTGGACGGTGAGGAGGCCGATCGCCGGACGGTGTTCGGCTGGGCCAACGCCTTCGACCTGCCCCGCGGGGGGACCGCGACCCTGTCCTACGACCGGCCGGTCACCCGCTGGATCTTCCTCGCCGTCCAGGCCGGGCTCTGGCTGTTCGTCATCTCCCGGGTGCGACGGCCGGCCGGGGCGCATCGACGTCGGGAGCCGAGCTCGTGACCTTCTCCCGTTGGCCCGCGGTGGTGATCCTCGTCGCCCTGCTCGCCGGGGCATGGGTCGTGGACCGCGACCACGAGCGCGAGCAGTCCTCCAGCGAGGACGCCACGACGCCCCTCGAAGCGCAGGGCTACCTGCCCGTGAGCGCGCCCGAGGACGCCCTGACCAGCACCTGGTACTGCGCCGGGGGCACGGCGTCGGCCGACGGCCGGGCCGACACGACCGTCATCGTGGCCAACGCCACCGATCGCGAGCTCAACGGGTCGGCCACCATCTTCCCGTCGATTCCGTCCCAGATCGTGATCCAGGAGGACACGGCCGAGACGCCGGACACGACGACGACGACTGAGGCGGCGACGACGACTGAGGGCACGACCCCGTCGACGACCGAGGGCACGACCCCGTCGACGACCGCGACGGCCCCGCCCCTGACCGAGGAGCCGGTGGCGGTGGACCTGACGGTGCCGGCCCGGGACCGGGTCGAGCTGCGCCTGGCCGACGAGGTCGAGGCGCCCTACGCCGCCGCCCTGGTCGAGCTGCCCGGCGGGGCGATCTCGGTGGAGCAGCGGGTGGACGGGCCGAACGGCGCTGATGTCAGCCCCTGCACGACGCAGGCGGCCGACGCGTGGTTCTTCGCTTCCGGGCGCACGACAGCGGACGCAGTCGAGACCCTTGCCTTCTTCAACCCCTTCCCGGATCCCGCGGTGGTCGATGTGACCTTCCGCACCGAGGAGGACCTGCGCACGCCCATCGAGTTCGAGGCCTACGCCGTTCCGGCCCAGTCCCTGGTCGTCGAGGACATCGGCGAGCTGGTGACGCGGCGGGACCATGTGTCGGTGTCGATCGTGGCCCGCTCGGGCCGCCTCGTGGTCAACCGCCTGCTCGATCTCGACGGCTCCGAAGGCAGCCGTGGCCTGGATGTGTCAGCCGGGGCGCCGCGGCCCGCCACGACCTGGTACTTCCCGGACGGCGTCGTGGCCGAGGGGGTCCGCGAGACCTTCGTGATCTACAACCCGGGAGACACCGCCGCCGAGATCGACCTCGTCCTCGAGCCCGATGAGGTCGACCGGTTCGGCGCCATCGAGCCCTTCGGCCTGACCATCCCCCCGGAGGGCTACCAGGAGGTCGCCGTCCAGGACGAGGAACGCATCGGCACCGCGCTCGGCGCCGCCGAGGGCGAGAGCGTGCTGCGCCACGGCGCCCGGGTGGTCTCGGTCAACGAGGTCCCCGTGGTGGCCGAGCGCATCATCGAGGGCGACGACACGACCGGCCGCCCCGGCTTCGACCTGATGTTCGGCGCCCCGCTCCTCATGAGCTCGGCGGTCATCGCCGCGTCGTCGCCCGACCAGTCGATCGTCGTGGCCAACCCGTCTGGGAGCACGCCGGTGCGGGTCACCTTCCGCTCCCTGGACGGTGGGACCCTGGGGGAGTCCCCGACGGCCACCGACCTCGAGGTGCCGCCCGCCGGTCGCCTCGTGGTGACCCTGGACGAGCTCGGCCTGGGTTCGGACGTAGCTCTCCTGGTGGAGGCCGACGGGCCGGTGAGCATCGAGCGCCGGATGGTGATCGGAGAGCCGTCCGACTCGTCAGGGGCCATAGCCGTTCCCCTGGCCGGCTCCGTGTCCGAGCCACCTGCGCCCTTCGGTTGATGAGCCGGTTGCTGCTGGCGGTCGCGCTGGCGGTCGTCGTGGCCCTCGTGGCCTACGTCCTGCAGCGACGGCGGCCGGGTGTCGAGCCGGTGGTGGAGCGCCACCACGTCCCGACCGGGGTCGCGCGGGCCGACTTCTCCCGTCCCGACGCCGCCTGGCTGGTCGTGGTGTTCACCTCGGCCACCTGTGCCACCTGCGCCGCCACCTGGGAGGTGGCCCGCCACCTGGAGTCGCCGGCCGTGGCCACCCAGGAGGTCGAGGCGACGCGGGACGCCACGCTGCACGGGCGCTACGGCATCGACGCCGTGCCCACGACGATCGTCTGCGATGCCGAGGGCGGCGTGGCCAGGTCGTTCCTCGGCCCGGTCACCGCCACCCACCTCTGGGCCGCGGTGGCCGAGGCCCGTGCGCCGGGATCGGTGCCCCCGGGCTGTGGTGGGGGTCAGGGCGGTGA
The DNA here is from genome assembly GCA_963845425.1 of uncultured Microthrixaceae bacterium. Lineage (GTDB taxonomy): Bacteria > Actinomycetota > Acidimicrobiia > Acidimicrobiales > DATDAH01 > DATDAH01. Next base: position 848,339 of record CAWJSC010000010.1, on the reverse strand, counting down.
CCCTCCGGCGGACGAGCCGAGGGTCTAGGTCGGGGGCTCCAGGCGGTCCTCCGGGACCGACACGGGCTCGCCGGCACCATTGCTGCCGTGACCGTTGGCCGCCACGCCGATGAGTCGCTCGACTTCCTTGCCGTCGATCGTCTCGTGCTCGAGCAGGGCCCGGGCCACGAGATCGAGGCCGTTGCGATGCTCGGTGAGGGTCTCCCGGCAACGACCTTCCTGGTCCCGCAGGATCTGCTCGACCTCCTCGTCGATGATCCGGGCGGTGTCGTCGCTGTAGTCCCGGGTGTGCATGAGGTCTTCGCCGAGGAACACCTGGCCCTGGTTGCCCCAGGCCATGGGCCCGATGCGCTCGCTCATGCCCCACTCGCGGACCATCTTGCGGGCCAGCTCGGTGCTGCCCACCAGGTCGTTGTTGGCGCCGGTGGAGTAGACGCCGAAGACCAGCTCCTCGGCGATGCGGCCGCCCATGCGGACCACGAGGGTGTCCTCGATGTAGTCCTGGCGGTGGATGTGGCGCTCCTCGACGGGCAACTGCTGGGTGACGCCCAGGGCCATGCCCGTGGGCAGGATCGTGACCTTGTGCACGGGGTCGGCGTGTTCGAGCACCGCCGCGCAGACGGCGTGGCCGGCTTCGTGGTAGGCGATGGCCTCCTTCTCCGCGTCGGAGAGGGCCATGGAGTCCCGACGCTGACCCATCAGCACCCGGTCCCGCGCCATCTCGAAGTGGCGCATGTAGATGGCGTCCTCGCCGTCCCGGACGGCGAAGAGGGCCGCCTCGTTGACCAGGTTGGCCAGATCGGCGCCGCTCATGCCGGGCGTGCCCCGGGCCACGGTGTCCAGATCGACGTCGTCGGCGAGTCGCTTGTGGGTGGCGTGCACGGCGAGGATGGACTTGCGGTCTTCCAGCTCGGGCAGGGGGACGGTGACCTGGCGGTCGAAGCGCCCGGGGCGCAGGAGGGCGGAGTCCAGGATGTCCGGCCGGTTCGTGGCTCCGATCATGACGATGCCCTCGGTGGCCTCGAAGCCGTCCATCTCCGACAGCATCTGGTTGAGCGTCTGCTCCCGTTCGTCGTGGCCGCCGCCCAGTCCGGCGCCCCGCTTGCGGCCGATGCTGTCGATCTCGTCCACGAAGATGATGGCCCGGCCCATCTTGCGGGCCGACTGGAAGAGGTCCCGGACCCGGCTGGCGCCGACGCCCACGAACATCTCCATGAAGTCCGAGCCCGTCACCGACAGGAAGGGCACGCCGGCCTCGCCGGCCACGGCCCGGGCGATGAGGGTCTTACCGGTCCCGGGGGGACCGACCAGCAGGATGCCCTTGGGGATGCGGGCGCCGATGTCCCGGAAGCGCTCGGGGTACTTCAGGAAGTCGACCACCTCGGTGATCTCCTGCTTCACCCCGTCATAGCCGGCGACGTCGTCGAAGGTCGTGCCCGGGCGCTCGGTGGAGTAGGTCTTGGCCCGCGAGCGGCCGATGGACATGATCCCGCCCATCTGGTTCTGGGCCCGGCGGCTCATCCACCAGAAGAAGCCGATGATCAGGATGATCGGCAGCGCGAAGGAGAGGATGCTCCAGAGGGGGTTGGGGGTCGGCGTCTCATAGGTGATCTCGACGTCGTTGGCCCGCAGGGTCGCGAGGTCTTCCTCCGGGATGCCGCTCTGGAGCGGCCCGGTGGTGGTGAAGGTGGAGCCGTCGTCGAACTCGCCGGTGATCTTGGCGTTGTTGTTGTCGAAGGTGATCGAGGTGACCTGGCCCTCACCCGCCTGCTGGATGAAGTCGTCGTAGGCGATGCTCTCGCCGTCCTCACCGCCGAGCACGGTGGTGAGCAGGAACGAGGCCAGGATGACCCCGACCAGGATCCACAGGGACCAACGGGGCCACTGGGTGGAGGCGCCGGACTTGCCGTCGGCGTCGTGGCCGCTCAGCGGCGGGGGCGGCGGGGGCGGAGGGGGCTGCGCCATCCGGTCATCGTAGAGGTCGACATCCCCGATTCGTGGGTCGCGTCGAACTAGCCTTTTCCCTCATGGCTCGACGCTGTGCGCGCCCCACCTGCTCCGAGCAGGCCGGGGTCACGCTGTCCTACGACTACACCGGTCGCAACGTGTGGTTGGACGACTTGGACCGGCAGGACGACCCGGCCAACCACGACCTCTGCGAGCGCCACGCCGAACGGGTCACGGTCCCTCAGGGGTGGGCCCTGCACGACCGCCGCAACGTGGCGCCGCTCTGGCGAGCCCGGGCCAGCTGACCGGCCCCCGAGGTTTCGGCGCTCGGGCCGAGCCGCCAGACTGCTCGGTCCCGGCCCGCACACCGTGCGGGTGAGAACGGAGGTCCCGCCCATGTCGGTGAACGCCGACGTTCCCACCGAGTCGCTGCCCCCCACCCGCTGGGGCGTCGGCGACGCCGTGGCCGGCCTGCTCATCGCCAACGTTGCTGCGCTGTTCATCGGCGCCGCGATCCTCGTTGCCACCGGCTACGTCGAGGAGGGGGCCGACGGCGAGCTGCCCCTGACGATGATCGCCGTCCTGCAGATCCCTCTGTGGGCCGGCTACCTCGGCATGCCGCTCTACGCCGCGAAGCGCAAGGGCAACGGCGTGGTGGCCGACTTCGGCCTCCGCATGGAGGGCTGGGACGTCCTCCGGGGCATCAGCGCCGGCCTCGTCACCCAGATCGTCGCCATCCCGCTGCTCTACGTCCTGATCTTCGCCGTCACCGATGCCCTCGGCTGGGACTACGACCGGGACCTCTCCGCGGTGGCCCGGGACCTGACCGACAAGGCCACCGACCCGGTCGGAGTCATCCTCCTCGTCCTGATCGTGGCCATCGCCGCCCCTATCATCGAGGAGCTCTTCTTCCGAGGCCTGCTCCTGCGGGCCATCGAGAAGCGCTCCGGACCCACCTGGGCCCTGTGGGTGTCGTCTCTCGCCTTCGGTGCGGTCCACCTGCAACTCCTGCAGTTGCCCGCCCTGACCCTCATCGGCCTCGTCCTGGGTTGGCTCACCCTCCGCTACGGCCGCCTCGGCCCCGCCATATGGGCCCACATCGCCTTCAACTCCGTGGCCACCGTCACGCTGCTGGCTGCGAGCTGACGACGCCCGCCACGTGATCGATCCCGCCACCATGCATGGCGGGCTGGCCTCAATCCGGGACGTTTGGCTCCGATGGGTGGGGCAAGCGATCACGGAGAGTGAGCATGGTGCAGGAGCGGTGCCCGGGATGCGGGCGCGCGTACGTGGAGATCCGCCTCGACGTCGCGGGCCGGATGATGACCATGCGGTCGTGCTCGAACTGCGACACGCGGCAGTGGTACACGCCTGATGGCGAGCAGGCCCTCGACGGGGTCCTGGCCGACATCAGCGCCACCACGGGTCGTCGGTGATCGGCGCACCCGATCGGCGGGCCGGTTAGGCCGGCAACGCGATCAGCCGTCAGGCGAAGAGCGATCACCACTGATCCCTGCCGCCCGAATGCGGCCCGCCCCTGCGAGGATGGGGGTTCAATGCGTTCCCGCCTGACCGCTCTGCGCGCCCGGATCGTGGCCGCGCCGCTCGAGAGCTGGATCACGGCCGCGGTTGTCGTGGGAGCGGCGGCGTTCACCTTCGCCCAGCTGCACCCCAACCTCATCTTCCGCAACACCACGCCCACCGGCGGCGACATGGGCGCCCACGTGTGGTCGGGCACCTACCTGCGGGACCACCTCCTGCCCCACGGCCGCCTGAGCGGCTGGACGCCGGACTGGTACGCCGGCGCCCCTGCCTTCCAGTTCTACATGGTGGTGCCGTTCCTGGCGATCTTGGCCCTGGACATCGTCCTGCCGTACGCCGTGGCCTTCAAGCTGATCGTCGTCAGCGGCGTGGTCCTCATGCCGGCGGCGGCCTGGGCCTTCGGCAAGCTCGCCGGTCTGCGCTTCCCGGGCCCGCCGATGCTGGCCGCGGCGACCGTCTTCTTCCTGTTCGACAGCAGCTTCACCATCTATGGCGGCAACATCGCCTCGACGATGGCGGGGGAGTTCGCCTTCGCCATCAGCCTCTCCCTGGCGCTGGTCTATCTCGGGGTCGTGGCCCGGGGCCTGCAGACCGGGAGGCACCGCGCCCTGGCCGCCGTGCTCCTCGCCCTGGTGGGGCTCTGCCACCTCATACCCGCCCTCTTCGCCGTCGTGGGGACGGTCGTCATGGTCGGCCTCCGCGCCCGCCGCGCCTCGGTGCGCTGGGTGCTGACGGTGGCGCCCGTGGCCGGGCTGCTCGGGGCCTTCTGGGCCCTGCCCTTCGCGTGGCGGCGGTCCTACATGAACGACATGGGCTGGGAGAAGATCCAGCCCTGGTCCAACCACGGCCTGTGGACCACGGACTGGTGGGCCCGCGTGGGCGACTCCCTCTGGCCGTGGGACAACCGGGTGGCATGGCTGTTGGCCCTGGTCGCGGTAGCCGGAGGGATCGCCGGCCGCAAGCGCCCGCACCTCTTCCTGACGATCATGACGGTCCTGGCCGGCGTGGCCTTCGTGTTGCTGCCCCAGGGCCGCCTGTGGAACGCCCGCCTCCTGCCCTTCTACTACCTGGGCACCTATCTCCTGGCGGCCCTCGGCGTGGTCGAGATCGCCCGGGCCCTGGCCGCCCGTTTCGCCGCCGACCGGCCGGCCACTCGGCGTTCGGTCCTGCGGGTCGTGCCGGTGGCGGCCGTCTTGCTGACCCTGGCGTGGGTCGGCATGGAGCTGCGCACCCTGCCGTTCGGCTCGACCAACGCACAGAACGAGTACCAGTGGCTCGGCCTGACGTCCCGGGAGGACAACTTCGTCGACGGGTGGGCCCGTTGGAACTTCACCGGGTACGAGGGCCGCAAGCCGACCGTCGACGGCGGCGGGTACCACGAGTACCGCTCCCTCATCGAGACGATGAAGGAGGTCGGGGCCGAAGAGGGCTGCGGCCGGGCCATGTGGGAGTACGAGCCCGAGCTGGTCCGCTACGGCACGCCGATGGCCCTGATGTTGCTGCCCCACTGGACCAACGGCTGCATCGGGTCCATGGAGGGCCTCTACTTCGAGTCCTCGGCCACCACGCCGTTCCACTTCCTCAACCAGTCCGAGCTCTCCGCGGTGCCCTCACGGGCCCAGCGGGACCTGCCCTACGGCCCGCTCGACGTGCGCCGGGGCGTCGAGCACCTCCAGCTCATGGGCGTGAAGTACTACCTGACCACCTCGGAGACAGCTCGCGCCCAGGCCGCCGATGTCGAGGACCTGACCGAGGTTGCGTCCTCGGGGCCCTGGACGGTCTTCGAGGTCGCGGGTTCAGAACTGGTCGCACCCTTGGTCAACCAGCCCGCCGTGCTCACCGACGTCGGCCCGGGGCAGAGCGAGTGGCTGGAGCCGGCCGTGGAGTGGTACCTGGACGCCCCTGCCCACGACGTGCTCCTGGCCGCCGACGGCCCCCCCGAGTGGCCCCGGATCGAGGCGGGCGAGGACCCGCCCACGGTGCCCGTGGAATCGGTCGAGGTCACCAACATCGAGGCGGGCGACGACCGCATCAGCTTCGACGTGGACCAGATCGGCCAGCCCGTCCTGGTCCGGGCGTCGTATTTCCCGAACTGGGACGCGTCGGGCGCCGAGGGCCCGTACCGGGTCACCCCGAACCTCATGGTCGTGGTTCCCACCGACACCCACGTCCAGCTCCACTACGGCTGGACCCCCGTCGACCTCATCGCCTGGCTGCTCACCCTGCTGGGCATAGGCGGCGTGGTCCTGCTGGCCCGCCGTCCCGACCTCGACGTGCCCGCCCCGCCCGTGCCGGTCGCGCCCTCGGTCTACGGCGAGGACCCACCCGACCTCCTCGACGAGGATCCCGACACGGGCCTCGGTGGGGACCCGCCCGACGACGAGGACGAGCCCGCGGAGGTCGACGAGGAGGACCCGACGGTGCCCCGTGAGGTCCCGGTGGGCGCGGGGGACTGATGCGCCGGCTCGGTCCGGGGGTGGCCGTGGTGGTCGCCACCACCGTCGATGTCGGGGGCCTGCTCGTCCTGCGGGCCGCGACCGGCTGGCCGGTGGCGGCGGCCGACGCGATGGCCCTGGCGGTGGCCGCGCCCCTCTCCTACGTCCTCCACCGGGCCACCGACCGCGGCGCGGATCCTTTCGTGCGCTGGGTCCGCGACCCCGCCCGCTTCGCCCGGGTCGCGCTGGTTGCCGGCCTGGTCGATGTCGCCGTCCTGCAGATCCTCGTCGTCCTGGTGGGCGACCCGGCGCTGCCGGCCCTGTTCGGGCTGAAGCTGGTGGCCGTGGGCATCGCCGCGATGGTGCGGATCGTGGGCCACCGCCGGATCCTGCTGCGGGCCGTCCAGGCCGACCAGTCCGAGCCCAGGGCCCGGCCACCCTCCCCGGGGGACCGCCGACTCACGGTGGTCCTGCCGTCGTACCACCAGGCCGACGTCGTGGGCGACGCCGTGCGCCGGGTGCGGGAGGCCCTGGCCCCCTCGCTGGGGGCCGAGGACGTCGAGATCGTCGTGGTCGACGACGGGTCGGGTGACGACACCGCGGCTCGGGCCGAAGCCGGCGGTGCCGACCGGGTCGTGGTCCACCCGGCCAACCGGGGGAAGGGGGCGGCGGTGCGGTCGGGAGCGGCCGTGGCCCGGGGTCGCACCATCGCCTTCACCGACACCGACCTGGCCTACGACCCGGCGCAACTCCTGGTCCTGCTGGAGCGGGTCGAGGCGGGCTGGGACGTGGCCGTGGGCAGCCGCCGCCACACCGACGCGGTCACCCTGGTGCGGGCCCGGCGCCTGCGGGAGGTCGGCGGCCGGTTCATCAACCTCCTGAGCCAGGCCGTCCTGCTCGGCCACTACCGGGACACCCAGTGCGGACTGAAGGGCTTCCGCTCCGATGTGGCCCCGATCGTGCTCGGCCAGGGGCTGATCGACGGTTTCGCCTTCGACATCGAGCTCTTCCACCTGGTGGAGCGCAACGGCGTGACGCTCACCGAAGTACCCGTGCAGGTGGCCAACTCCGAGCAGTCCAGCGTGCAGGTCGTGCGTGACGGCATCCGGCTGGTGCGGGACCTGTTCCGCATCCGGCGCAACGCCGCAGCCGGCCGCTACTCGTCCGCCGCCGGGCTCCCGGACCCGGTACCGGGAGGGTCCGGTTCGGTAGGGTGACTCGCTTGGCTGCCTCCTCCCCCCGCTCCGCCGCGCCCGTAGCCCCGGACCGCCTGGCCGCCGTCTTCAAGGCGTACGACATCCGCGGATTGGCGCCCGAGCAGCTCGACGCCGACCTCTGTGCCGCCGTCGGCGCCGCCTTCGCCGCCTTCGTCGCTGAGGCCGATGGTGCCGACCGGGTGATCATCGCCCGGGACATGCGCCCGACCGGCCCCGTCCTGGTGGAGGCGTTCGCCGAAGGGGTCACCAGCCAGGGCCTCGACGTGGTCGACGTGGGTCTCGGCTCGACCGACATGCTCTACTTCGCCGCCGGCGCCCTCGACGCCCCCGGGGCGATGTTCACCGCCTCCCACAACCCGGCGGCCTACAACGGCATCAAGCTCTGCCTCTCCGGGGCCCGCCCGGTGGGGGAGGAGACGGGCCTGGCCGACATCCGGGCCCGGGCCGAAGCCGGGGTACCACCTGTGGGCACGACGGGGGCGCGCCACCAGGACGAGGTCCTCTCCCGTTTCGCCGACCACGTGCGCTCCTTTGTCCACCTCGACGGCCTGCGGCCGCTCAAGGTCGTGGCCGACACCGCCAACGGGATGGGCGGGCTGGTCGTGCCCGCCGTCTTCGCGTCCCTGCCCTTCGCGCTGGAGATCCTGTTCCCCGAGCTGGACGGCACGTTCCCGAACCACCCCGCCGACCCCATCCAGCCCGAGAACCAACGGGACCTGCAGGAGCGGGTGCTGGCGACCGGTGCGGATGTCGGCCTGGCCTTCGACGGTGACGCCGACCGGGTGTTCCTGGTCGACGAGAAGGCCCAACTCCTGTCCGGCTCGCTGACGACGGCGATCGTGGCCGACGAGATGCTCGCCCGTGAGCCGGGCGGCACGGTCATCCACAACCTGATCTGCTCGAAGACCGTGCCCGAGGTGGTGCGCGAGGCCGGGGGCACGCCGGTGCGGACCCGGGTGGGGCACTCGTTCATCAAAGCCGTCATGGCCGAGACCGGCGCCGTGTTCGGCGGCGAGCACTCCGGCCACTACTACTTCCGGGACAACTACCGGGCCGACTCGGGCCTGATCGCCGCGCTGGTCGTGCTCGACGTGCTCGGTCGCTCCGGGAAGCCCCTGTCGGAGCTGCGGAAGCCCTACGAGCGCTACGTGGCGTCGGGCGAGATCAACACCGAGGTCCCCGACCCGCGCGCCGTCATCGACGTCGTGGCCGCCCGCTTTCCCGACGCCGAGCAGGACCGCCTCGACGGCCTGACCGTCGATCAGGGGGACTGGTGGTTCAACCTGCGTCCTTCGAACACCGAGCCGCTGCTCCGCCTCAACCTCGAGGCCCCCGACGCCGAGGCCTGTTCTCGGCGGGTGGCCGAGGTGCAGGCCATCATGGAGCGGGCCGGTCGGGACGTCGGTCCCGGCTGAGTCCCGTTCGCATCCGCCCGACCACACCTGACACTGGAGACCCTGATGGCGCTCGACCCGCAGCTCCTCGAGATCCTGGCTTGCCCCGAGGACAAGGGCCCGCTGCTGTACTTCGAGGACGAGGCCCTGCTCTACAACCCGCGGCTGAAGCGCAAGTACCGCATCGAGGACGACATCCCCGTCATGCTGGTCGACGAGGCCGCGGCGGCGGACGACGTCGAGCACGAGCGGCTCCTGGCCAAGGCCGAGTCGGCCGGGATCGAGCCCACGTTCTCCGATGAGTGACGGGCGGAGTCGGTCGGCGGGCCGTAAGGGCCGGCAAGGCGATGAGCCGTCAGGCGCAGCACCATGAGCACCGGGCGGGTCGACTCGCTGGGCATGTTCGAGGCGGCGGCCGCCTTCCCGGAGCAGATCGAGACCGCCATCACCACCGCCCACGCCGTCGAGGGCCTTCCCGACGGCGAGCAGATCGACAACGTGCTCGTCCTCGGCATGGGGGGCAGCGGGGTCTCCGGTGACGTGCTGGCCCACATCGCGGGGCCGTTCATGCCGGTGCCGGTCGTGGTGGTCAAGGGCTACGAGCCGCCGTCCTACGTCAACGACCGCACGCTCGTGTTCGCCATGTCCTTCTCGGGCAACACCGAGGAGACCCTCGAGGCGGTGAGCACCGCGGCCAACGCCGGTGGGCGCGTGGTGGCCGTGACCCGGGGCGGGGCCCTGGGCGATGCCTGCCGTTCCTGGGGCGCGCCGATCATCGGGATCGCCGCGGACATCCCCCAGCCTCGGGCCGGCCTGGGCGCGCTGGCCGCGCCGATGATGATCGTGCTCGAGCGCCTGGGCCTCCTCCACGGCGCCGAGGGCTGGCTGGACTTCGCCGTCGAACAGCTGAAGGTCCGTCGGGACAAGCTGACCGTGGCCGGCAACCCGGCCGAGACGTTGGCCGACGACCTCGCCCGGCGGGTGCCGATCATGTACGGCGGCGGGGGACTCGGCGGCCTGGCCGCCATGCGCTGGAAGACCGAGTTCAACGAGAACAGCCGGTCGCCGGCCTTCGCCAACACCAACCCCGAGCTGTGCCACAACGAGATCGCGGGTTGGGGTCAGAACGGGGACCTGACCCGCCAGGTCTTCGCACTGGTCAACCTGCGCCACGACTTCGAACACCCCCAGGTCATGCGCCGGTTCGACGTCATGGACCCCTGGCTGGACGAGGTCGTGGGGGACATCTTCGAGGTCCGGGCCGAGGGCGAGGGCAGCCTGGCGCAACTCCTCGACCTCTGCATGGTGGGCACCTTCACCAGCCTCCACCTCGCCGCTCGCGAAGGCATCGACCCCGGCCCGGTGCCGGTCCTCGACGAGCTCAAAGCGGCCCTCGGCGGCTAGGACGGCCCCGGGGTGGGCATCGCCCCACTACCCTGTGCGTCGGGCTGACTGTGAGGCGTCAGTGGACCCCAGCCCCCGTACGCGAGACCCCATTCCTGCGAAAGGCACAACGATGTCCACGAACACTGACGCGCGTCCGACCACCGTCGCCGACGGCGACTTCAAGGTCGCCGATCTCTCCCTGGCGGCCTTCGGCCGCAAGGAGATCCAGCTGGCCGAGCACGAGATGCCCGGCCTCATGGCCCTGCGGGCCGAGTACTACGACAGCCAGCCGCTGGCCGGCGCCCGGATCATGGGCTCGTTGCACATGACCATCCAGACCGCGGTGCTCATCGAGACCCTCACGACCCTGGGCGCGCAGGTCCGCTGGGTGTCCTGCAACATCTTCTCCACCCAGGACCACGCCGCCGCCGCGGTCGTCGTCGGACCCGAGGGCACCGTCGAGCGCCCCCAGGGCGTCCCGGTCTATGCCTGGAAGGGCGAGACCCTCGAGGAGTACTGGTGGTGCACCGAGCAGGCGCTGGTGTGGCCCGACGCCGGGGAGGGCCCGAACATGATCCTGGACGACGGTGGCGACGCCACGATGCTCGTCCACCTCGGCACGGAGTACGAGCGGGCCGGCGCGGTGCCGGACCCCTCCACGGCGGAAAGCGAGGAGTTCGAGGTCGTTCTCCAGACCCTCACCCGCACCCTGGGTGAGGACGCCAAGCTCTGGCACCGCATCGGCCAGGGCATCAAGGGCGTGACCGAGGAGACCACCACCGGCGTCCACCGCCTCTACGAGCGTCACGCCGTCGGCACCCTGCTCTTCCCGGCCATCAACGTCAACGACTCGGTCACCAAGTCGAAGTTCGACAACCTCTACGGCTGTCGCCACAGCCTCATCGACGGCATCAACCGGGCCACCGACGTGATGATCGGCGGCAAGGTCGCGGTGATCTGCGGCTACGGCGACGTCGGCAAGGGCTGTGCCCAGTCCCTCCGGGGCCAGGGCGCCCGCGTCATCGTCACCGAGGTCGACCCCATCTGCGCGCTGCAGGCGGCGATGGAGGGCTTCCAGGTCACCACGCTGGAGGATGTCATCGAGACGGCCGACATCTTCGTGACCGCCACGGGCAACAAGGACATCATCTCGGCCGAGCACATGGCCCGGATGAAGCACCAGGCCATCGTCGGCAACATCGGCCACTTCGACAACGAGATCGACATCGCGGGCATCAACAAGATGTCCGACGTCCAGAAGGTCGAAGTCAAGCCCCAGGTCCACGAGTACGTGTTCCCGGACGGGCACTCGGTGATCATGCTGGCCGAGGGCCGGCTGCTGAACCTGGGCTGCGCCACCGGCCACCCCAGCTTCGTGATGTCGAGCAGCTTCACCAACCAGGTGATCGCCCAGATCGAGCTGTACGCCCACACCGACGCCTACGAACTCGGTGTGCACGTGTTGCCCAAGCACCTCGACGAGAAGGTGGCCCGCCTGCACCTGGACGCCCTCGGCGTGAAGCTGACCCAGCTCACTGAGGAGCAGGCCGCCTACATCGGCGTGAAGCCGACCGGCCCCTACAAGTCGTCCCACTACCGGTACTAGGCCGATGGACGACCTCGAGGGGAAGGTCGCGGTCGTCACCGGGGCCGCCAGCGGAATCGGTCGGGCGCTGGCCGACCGATGGGCCACTGAAGGCATGAAGGTCGTCCTGGCCGACGTCGAGGAGGGACCCCTCGACGCGGCCCGGGACGAGCTGGACGCCTCCGGGGCCGAGGTGCTGGCCGTGCCCACCGACGTGTCGGACGGCGACCAGGTCGACGCCCTCGCCGCGGCCACCCTGGACCACTTCGGCGCCGTCCACCTCGTCTGCAACAACGCCGGGGTGGGCGGTGGCGGGCTCTCGTGGGAGGCGGGCCGGGAGGAGTGGGAGTGGGTCCTGGGGGTCAACCTCTGGGGTGTCATCCACGGAATCAGCGCCTTCGTGCCCCACCTGGTGGCCCAGGACGACGGTCACGTCGTGAACACCGCCTCCATCGCAGGCTTCGCGTACGCCCCCATGATGGGTCCCTACAACGCGTCGAAGGCGGCGGTCGTGGCCGTGTCCGAGACGTTGAAGGCCGAGCTGGCCATGCAGGGCTCGAAGGTGGGGGTGAGCGTGCTCTGCCCCGGCTGGGTCAACACGCGGATCCACGAATCGGATCGGAACCGGCCGGGAGGCCCGGTCGCGGGTGGTCTCCTGGCCGAGGGCCGGGAGATGATGGCTCAGGTCCTGGCCTCCGGGAAGCAGCCCGACGAGGTGGCGAACCTGGTCGCGGCGGCCGTACGGGAGGGCGCCACCCACGTGTTCACGGGCGATGAGTGGATCGACCTGGCCCGCAGTCGCATGGAGACGGTGCTCACCGAGCTGCCCGGCACCGAAGGCTCCTGACGGACCACCCCGATCCGATCCCGCCCACCATCGAGTGGGCGGGGGACCGGGTCCGGCTCATCGACCAGCGCCGCCTACCCGGGCGGCTCGAGGTGGTCGAGGCCACCACGGTGCCCGAGCTCTGCGAGCTCATCCGGACCCTGGCCGTGCGGGGTGCGCCCGCGCTCGGTGCCGCCGGGGCGATGGGGGTGGCCCTGGCCCATGTCCGGGGGGAGGACACCGCCGTGGCCGCCGAGACGCTGATCGCCACCCGGCCCACCGCCGTCAACCTGGCCTGGGGGGCCCGCAAGGCGCTGGCGGCCGCGGACCCGGTGGCCGGCGCCGAGGCCATCGCCGCCGCCGACATCGAGGCCTGCCGGGCCATCGGTCGCCACGGTGCCTCGTTGGTCCCCGAGGACGGCCGCGTCCTGACCCACTGCAACGCCGGCGGGCTGGCCTGTGTGGGCTACGGCACGGCGCTCGGCGTCATCCGCGGCGCCCACGAGGCCGGTCGCCGGCCCCGGGTGTGGGTCGACGAGACCCGGCCGGTGTTGCAGGGCGCCCGACTGACGGCGTGGGAGCTCGGGCGCCTCGGCATCGAGCACACGCTGGTGGTCGATGCCGTCGCGGCCTCCCTGATGGCCGACGACCTCGTCGATCTGGTCGTGGTCGGCGCCGACCGCATCGCGGCCAACGGCGACGTGGCCAACAAGATCGGCACCTACTCGTTGGCGGTCCTGGCCCACCACCACGGCGTGCCGTTCTACGTGGCCGCGCCACGGTCGACCTTCGACCCCGATTGCCCCGACGGCGCCGCCATCGTCGTCGAGCACCGGGACGCCGACGAGGTCACCGTCCTGGCGGGCCAGCGGATCGCCCCCGAGGGGGTCGCCGTGGCCAACCGGGCCTTCGACGTCACCCCCGCCGAGCTGGTCACGGGCTATGTCACCGAGGACGGCGTCTTGTCGGAGCTCTGACGAGCGGGTCAGTAGGCCTCGAGGGTGGTGGGGGCCACGGGGGCGAGGCTGAGGCGCTGGAGGAAGAAGGCGACCAGCGGGCCGATGGCGAGGGCGAACAGGACGGTGCCGGCGCCCACCGAGCCGCCGAGCAGCCAGCCCACGGCGAGGACCACCAGCTCGATGCCGGTGCGGACCACACCCACTGACAACCCCCGGGCGGCCAGGGACGTCATCACGCCGTCCCGCGGTCCCGGTCCGAGCCCGGCCCCGATGTAGAAGCCGGAGCCGACGGCGAACAGGACCGTGCCGCCGATCAGGAACGTCCAGCGCAGCGCCGCGTTCTCGGGCTCGTCGAGGGGCCAGAGGACCAGGTCGATGGTCGTGCCGATGAGCAGCACGTTCAGGATGGTGCCGACGCCGATCCGCTCACCGAGGGGCAGCGAGATCGCGAACATGGCGAAGCCGACCACGACCGTGACCATCCCGATGGGGACACCGGTCTGCTCCTCGATGCCCTGGTGCAGCACGTTCCAGGAGTCCAGGCCGAGGTCGGCCCGGATGATCAGCGCCAGGCCGACTCCGCACACGACCAGGCCGAGGATGAGCCGCGGGAGGCGGCGGCGGACCTCCGGCCAGCTGACAGGACCCTGGATGAAGCGCACGGGCGCCTGACGCTACCGGTGGGCTGTCACCCCCCGGCCGTAGCTTTGCCCAGGTGCTCCTGGCGTCGAGGTGCGTGACCTGCGGAGCGGCCGCGGGGCCGGTGTGCGCCGCGTGCGCGGCCGGTGTCCGCCCCGCCCCTTCGGTGGCGGTCGAGGCGGTCGACCGGGCCTGGGCCCTCATGGCCTACGACGGGGTCGGCCGGGAGCTGATCCGCGCGCTGAAGTACACGAACCGGCGGAGCGCGCTCGGCGCCCTCGTGCGGTCGGCGATCGCCCTGGTCGACGAGGAGGTGGATCTCGTCACCTGGGTGCCGGCGGATCCGGCCCATCGGCGGGCGCGGGGCTACGACCAAGGCCAACTGCTGGCCCGCCGGGTTGCCCGGTACCTGGATCGACCGGCGCGTCGGCTCCTCGTCCGAACGGGCTCCCGGCCCCAGACCGGCCTCGATCGGCAGCGCCGCCTGGTGGGCCCGGCCCTCGGTGCCCGCGGCCGGGTGGGGGGCGCGGTGCTCGTCGTCGACGACGTGGTGACGACCGGCGGCTCGCTCGCAGCCGCGGCCCGTGCTCTGCGGGAAGCGGGCGCCGGACGCGTCCTGGCCCTCGCCCTCGCGGCCACGCCAGGTTGAGAGTCGGGGCCCACCTGCCGATGGATCCTGCGTGGAGCCGCTCTTCGACGACCCCGACCTCTTCTTCGGAGTGGACGACCTGTCCGACGACCCCGTCCGGGTCGTCCTCGGCGACGACAACGGCCTGTACCGGCGGGGCCTGCTGACCGCCCTCGAGGACGAGACCGACCTGGAGGTCGTGGCCGAGGCCGGCCCTGGTACCGATCTGATCGCCGCGGTGCGGGCCCTGGCCCCCGATGTCGTCGTGTGCTCGCTGAGCATGGGCTATGCCGGCGGCGTCGAGACCGCCTACGCCATCACCGAGGTGATGCCGCTCGTCCGGGTGGCGGTGCTGACCACCGACCAGGACCCGCCGGCGAAGACCGTCGCTGCGGTCCGGGCCGGAGCGCTCGGGGAACTCGACAAGGTCGATGCCCTCGAGGAGGCCGCCCGGGTCATCCGGGGGCTCCATGGTGGGTGGCCCGTCCTCGGTCCCGCGACCTGGGCGGGCGTGGCCGCGGACGTCAGGGCCTGGCTGGCCCCTGGCGACGTGGTGAGCGAGCGCGAGGGAGCGGTGCTCGCCGCGCTGGCCGGCGGCGCGGACTGGGCGGCCGCGGCGGATGTCGTGGGGATCCGGGTGGAAGCAGCCCGCAACCAGGTCCGCAACCTCCTCGCCCGCGGTCGGGCCGCCGGCTATCCGGACGCGGCACGGGCCGCACTGGGCGCCGGGTTGGTGGCTGCCTGAGGGTCCCGCGAGCGCCCCGGTAGCCTCCATCAACCGTGGGTGCTCTCGATCGTCTCCTCCGCGCCGGTGAAGGCAGGAAGCTGCGGGCCATCGCCGCCCTGGTCCCGGACATCAACGCCTTCGAGCCGGAGATGGAGGCCCTCGGCGACGAGGGCCTCAAGGCCAAGACCGGTGAGTTCAAGGGCCGGCTCGAGCGGGGCGAGGAGATCGACGACCTGCTCATCGAGGCCTTTGCGGTGATCCGCGAGGCCGCCCGCCGGGTCATCGGCCAGCGCCACTACGACGTCCAGCTCATGGGTGGTGCCGCCCTGCACTTCGGCTGGGTGGCCGAGATGAAGACCGGTGAGGGCAAGACCCTCGTGTCGACCCTGCCCGTCTACCTGAACGCCCTTGCCGGCAAGGGGGTGCACCTGATCACGGTCAACGACTACCTGGCCACCCGCGACTCGGAGTGGATGGGCCAGGTCCACGAGTTCCTGGGCCTCAGCGTCGGCCTGGTGGTGCCGGGCCAGAACGATGCCGAGCACAAGCGCATCCAGTACGCCGCCGACATCACCTACGGGACCAACAACGAGTACGGCTTCGACTACCTGCGGGACAACATGGCCCTGTCCCGGGAGCGCCAGGTGCAGCGCGGGCACTGCTTCGCCATCGTCGACGAGGTCGACTCGATCCTGGTCGACGAGGCCCGTACCCCGCTCATCATCAGCGGCCGGATGGCCGACGCAGCCAAGCTCTACTACCAGTTCGCCAGCGTGGTGAAGACGCTGCAACGTGAGGTCGACTACGAGGTCGACGAGGAGAAGCGCACCGTCGCCCCGCTGGAGTCGGGCATCGAGAAGGTCGAGGCCCAACTCGGCATCGAGAACCTCTACGACGAGGTGTCGGCCAATCTCGTCCACCAGCTCCAGGCGGCCCTGCGGGCCAAGGAGCTGTTCAAGCGGGACAAGGACTACATCATCCAGAAGGGGGAGGTGAAGATCGTCGACGAGTTCACTGGTCGCATCCTCGAGGGCCGGCGCTGGTCCGAGGGCCTGCACCAGGCCGTCGAGGCCAAGGAGGGGGTCAAGATCAAAGAGGAGAACCAGACCCTCGCCACGATCACCCTCCAGAACTACTTCCGCCTCTACGACAAGCTCGCCGGCATGACGGGTACGGCCACCACCGAGGCCGCCGAGCTGGCCGGGACCTATGGCCTCGACGTCGTGCCGATCCCGACGAACAAGCCGATCGATCGTCTCGACCAGGCCGACCTGATCTACAAGTCCGAGGACGCCAAGTTCGACGCGGTGGTCGACGACCTGGCCGAGCGCTACGAGGCGGGCCAGCCCTGCCTGGTCGGCACCGTCTCGGTCGAGAAGTCCGAGCGCCTCTCGCGTGAGCTGGAGAAGCGGGGCGTCCGCCACGAGGTGCTCAATGCGAAGCAGCACACCCGGGAGGCCGAGATCGTGGCCCAGGCTGGTCGGCTGCACTCGGTCACGGTGGCCACGAACATGGCGGGTCGGGGCGTCGACATCATCCTGGGCGGCAACCACGAGTCACTGGCCCTGAAGGAGCTGCACGCCGAGGAGCTCGACGCTGACGATCCGGAGGGCGCGGCCCGTCTCGAGCAGCTGACGGCCAAGTTCAGGGCCGAGACCGCCGAGGAGGGCGAGCGGGTCAAGGAGCTCGGCGGCCTCTACGTGCTGGGTACCGAACGCCACGAGAGCCGCCGAATCGACAACCAGCTACGGGGCCGGGCCGGTCGCCAGGGGGACCCCGGGGAGAGCCGCTTCTACCTGTCGCTCGAGGACGAGCTGATGCGGCTGTTCGCCACCGGGGCCATGGATTGGGTGATGAACAAGTCCCTGCCCGACGACGTGCCCATCGAGTCCAAAATGGTCTCCAAGGCCATCGAGCGGGCCCAGACCACCGTCGAGCAGCGCAACGCCGAGATCCGCAAGAACGTCCTCAAGTACGACGAGGTGATGAGTGAGCAGCGCCGCGTGATCTACGCCCGCCGCTCCCAGATCCTCGATGGGGCCGACCTGCGCACCGAGGCCATGGAGTACCTGGCCGACGCCGTCGACACCGCCATCGGCACCTTCTGCGTGTCGGACTTCGCCGAGGAGTGGGACCTGGACGGCCTCGCCGCCGAGGTCCGCACCCTGTGGCCCGGCCGCTTCGACGTCTCCGACCTCGAGGGGGCCGACGGCACCGACGCCCTCTACGAGCTGCTCATGGCCGAGGCCGTCGCCCACTACGAGGCGCGCGAGGCCGAGGTCGGCCCCGACACCATGCGTCAGCTCGAGCGCGAGGTGATGCTGCGCATCATCGACCAGAAGTGGCGCGAGCACCTGGCGGACATGGACTACCTGCGGGACGGGATCAACCTGCGGGCCATGGGCCAGAAGGACCCGCTGAACGAGTGGCAGCGCGAGGGCTTCGAGATGTTCGGCGTGATGATGTCGAGCATCGCCCTGGATTTCGTGCGCTATCTGATGCACATCCAGGTGACCATCGAGCGCCCCGAGGACCGCCAGGAACCGGCGCTGCGCGACGTGCAGTACTCGGCCCCGGAGGACCCCGTCCAGGGCTCCTCGGGCATGGCCCGGGCCGCGGCAGCGCCGGCGGCGGCCGCCCCGCAGGCCGTCGAGGAACCGGTGAACGAGCCCACGGTCAAGAGCGAGTGGGACAAGACGGGCCGCAACGAGCCGTGCCCCTGCGGGTCGGGCAAGAAGTACAAGCTCTGCCACGGCCGGTAGGCCGGCCCGATGAAGGACTTCTCCGAGGACGTCGCCGCCCTCCGTCGTCGCCTGGCTGCGGCCGAGACGTACCTGCGGGCTGACGACCTCCGAGCCCGCCGCCCCGAGTTGGAGACCGAGGCCTCCCGACCCGACCTCTGGGACGACCCCGACAAGGCCCGCAAGGTCACCGGTGAGCTGGCCGGGGTCGTCGACGACCTGGAGCTCGTCGGCCGGCTGAGCGCCGACGTGGATGACGCCGCCACCCTGGCCGAGATGGCCCGGGAGGAACGGGACGAGTCGCTCGAGCCCGAGATCGACGAGGCCATCACCACCCTGTCGTCCACCTTCGACGAGCTGGAGCTGCGGGCCCTCTTCCAGGGCGAGTACGACGAGCGGGACGCGGTGGTCGAAGTCCATTCGGGGGCCGGCGGCACCGACTCCCAGGACTGGGCCGAGATGTTGGCCCGCATGTACCAACGCTGGGCGGAGCGCAAGGGCTTCAAGGTCGAGATGGAGGAGGCCCAGGCCGGCCAGGAGGCGGGTATCAGCTCGGCCACCTTCATGGTCCAGGGTCGCCACGCCTACGGCTGGCTGCAGGGGGAGGGGGGCGTCCACCGCCTCATCCGGATCTCGCCCTTCGACAGCCAGGCCCGGCGGCACACGGCCTTCGCCTCGGTCATGGTCGTGCCCGCCCTCGACGCGGCCGACGACGAGATCGACATCGACGAGAAGGACCTCCGCATCGACACCTACCGGTCCTCGGGGGCCGGTGGTCAGCACGTCAACGTGACCGATTCGGCGGTACGGATCACCCACCTGCCCACGGGCATCGTCACGTCCTGCCAGAACCAGCGCAGCCAGCACCAGAACCGGGACAAGGCGATGGAGATCCTGAAGGCCCGGCTGGCCGACCTCCGGCGCAAGGAGCACCAGGACCACCTCAACGAACTGGCCGGTGACCAGCGCAGCGCCGAGTGGGCCAACCAGATCCGTTCCTACTTCATGCACCCTGAGCAGCGGGTGAAGGACCACCGCAGCAACTTCGAGATGGGCAACATCCAGGCGGTGCTGGACGGCCAGGTGGACGACTTCATGGAGGCTTACCTGCGGTGGTCGCGGGCCGAAGGAGAGGGGACATGACCCCTGACCATCCCGCGGATCCGCCGGAGCCGACTGGTAGATTCTCCCGTCGAGTACGCGGCCTCGGGCGGGACTGCGCTCTGCACCACGGCACCCGCCATCGAACTCCGACCCTCCGGTACCCGCATCCCCCCACATGATCAAGCTCGAGAACGTCACGAAGCACTACATGGGTGGGCAGGTCTTCGCCCTCCGCGATGCCAACGCCGAGATCCAGAAGGGCGAGTTCGTCTTCCTGGTCGGGCCGTCCGGCTCCGGCAAGTCGACCTTCATCCGCCTGCTCAACCACGAAGAGGTCCCTGACGAAGGCCGCATCTTCGTCGCCGGGAAGGACATCGTGAAGCTCACCCCATGGAAGGTGCCCTACCTGCGCCGCAACATCGGGTGCGTCTTCCAGGACTTCAAGCTCCTGCCCAACAAGACGGTCTATGAGAACGTGGCCTTTGCCCTCGAGGTCATCGGCCGCCCGAACAACGTCATCCGCAGTCAGGTCCCGGCGATCCTCGAGCTGGTCGGCTTGTCCGACAAGGACAAGAACATGCCCAACGAGCTCTCGGGTGGTGAGCAGCAGCGGGTGTCGATCGCCCGGGCCTTCGTCAACCGTCCCCTGATCCTGCTGGCCGACGAGCCCACGGGGAACTTGGATCCCAACACGTCGGTGGGCATCATGCGGCTCTTGGACCGGATCAACCGGACCGGGACCACCGTGGTGATGTGCACCCACGACCGTTCGATCGTCGACAGCATGCGCCGCCGCGTGTTGCAGCTGGACCGCGGGGTCATCGTCCGCGACCAGGCCCGCGGCGTGTACGAGTAGCCGGCCATGGCGATCAAGGTCAGTTACCTCTCGCGCGAGGTCGGCATCAACCTCAAGCGCAACATCACCCTCACCATCGCCACGATCGCGACGGTGGCCGTCTCGCTCACCCTGGTGGGCACCGCCTACCTGATCGGCCGCGGGGTCGAAGGGGCCCAGCAGCAGTTCGAGGGCGGGGTGGAGTTCATCGTCTTCATGAACCCCAACGCCACCGACGCCCAGATCGACGCGGTCCGCACCGAGCTGGAGGACAACCCCCAGATCCGTTCGGCGGACTTCTGCGACCAGCAGTGCGCCTACGAGGAGTTCCAGGATCTCTTCGCCGACGACCCCCAGCTCATCGAGAACGTGGAGCCGGAGATCCTCCCGCCCTCGTTCAAGGTGAAGCCGGTCGACGCCGAGACCGACTCGGTCGAGGCACTCGGTGCGGTCTTCGAGACCCAGCCCGGCGTGCGTGAGGTCGCCTTCTCCAGCGAGGCGCTCAAGCAGGTCGAGAACTTCTTCGGCTTCCTGTCGTCGCGCTCCGCCGTCGCGGCCGTCCTGCTGGTCGTCGCCGCCACCCTGCTGGTCCTGAACACGATCCAGATGGCCATCTTCAACCGGCGGCGTGACATCGAGGTCATGAAGCTGGTCGGGGCCACCAACTGGTTCATCCGCATCCCGTTCATGGTGGAGGGCTTCATCCAGGGGCTCATCGGCTCCCTGTTCGCGATCGGGATGACCCGTCTGTTCATCGGTGACCTCCAGGACCAGGCCGCGGGCGAGAACGCCGGCATCCTGTCCACCTTCGACGTGACCAACAGCGACATCGCGAAGGCCTCCCTGCTCCTTCTCGCCGCCGGCGCCTTCGTGAGCCTCCTCGGCTCCGGCATCGCCGTCAGCCGCTTCCTGAAGGTCTAGGCCAGCGCTCGCAGCGCGGCGGTCACGCCCGCCGCGGTGATGACGACCACCAGGAACGGGGCGCGGAGGTAGACGGCGACGATGCCGGCGAGCAGGCCGGCGGCGCGGGCGTCGAGGACGAGGGTGGTGCCGTCGGCGAAGGTCTGGACGACGACGAGGGCCGCCAGCAACGCCGGGGGTAGGAGCGCGGTGATCTCGGTGAAGCCGCGCGGCACCCGCACGTGGTCGAGTACGAGCAGGCCGGTCGCCTTCAGCCCGTAGGACAGCACCCCCAGCAGGATGATCGCCATCCAGCTCATGCCACGACCTGAAATTGCGCCGATCTGTCACGCTGAGGGTGACGAATCGGCGCAATTTGGGTGAGGGGGCCACCGAACCAGCTCATGCGGGGGCCTCTCGGCGCAGGTAGAGGTAGGCAGGGATGACGCCGAGGGAGGCGAGGAGGATGGGGGCGCCGGCGGGGAGGAGGGGGATGCTGACGAAGGCGATGAACCCGCCCGCCACCGCGGCGATCAGGCCGGGCCTCTTGCGCAGGTGGGGGGCCATGAGGGCGATGAACCCGGCGGGGAAGGCGGCGTCGAGGCCGTAGGTCTCGGGGTCGCCGATGGCGCTCCCGCCGAGGGTCCCCGCCAGGGTCCCGAGGTTCCAGAGGACGAAGACCGCGATCCCGGTGAACCAGAACGCCTTCTCCCCCTCGGCGGGATCCCGCTGGGCCACGGCCATGGCGGTGGACTCGTCGAGCACGACGTGCGCCGCGAGCAGCCGTCGTCCCCGGCCGCCCTTCAGCATCGGGTTGAGCACGAGGCCGTACATCCCGTTTCGGGCTGCGAGCAGGCCGGCCGAGGCGAACGCCGCCGCCGTGGTCCCCCCAGAGCTGATCACGCCGACCGCGGCGAACTGCGAGCCGCCGGTGAACACCAGGATCGACATGACCTGGGCCTGGGCCACGCTGAAGCCCGTGGCCACGGCGAACACGCCGAAGGCCACACCGAAGACGCCGACGGCGAAGGCCACGACGAACCCGTCTCGCCGGCGGAACGGGGGAGGGGCTGCGGTGGGCGGGGCGGGGTCGGTCATGGCCGGGCGGCCATCATGGTCGACCGTGACCTACGAAGAGATCGACTATCGGGTGCAGGGCGGCGTCGCCACGATCACCCTGGACCGGCCCGAGAAGCTCAACGCCCTCACCGCGCAGATGGCCATCGAGCTGCTCGACGTGTTCGACCGCATCGACGAGGACGACGCCGTGCGTGCCGTGATCGTGATCGGTCGGGGCCGGGCCTTCTGCGCCGGCGCTGATCTGTCGTTGGGTGCCCAGACATTCGATTACGACCGTCACATGGCTCCGCCTCCGCTCCGCCGGCTCCGCCGATCAGGGGAGATGGATCCTGCTGCTGCGCTCCGCTCCGCAGCGTCAGCCGACTCGCCGGACTCGTCTTCGGCCCCCGAGGAGCGGCGCGACGGGGGCGGGATGATCACCCTGCGCATCTTCGACCTGAAGAAGCCGATCATCGCGGCCATCAACGGCCCGGCGGTCGGCGTCGGCATCACGATGACCCTGGCCATGGACATCCGGCTGGCCGCCGAGGACGCCCGCATGGGCTTTGTGTTCGCCCGCCGGGGGATCGTCCCCGAGGCCTGCTCGAGCTGGTTCCTGCCCCGCCTCGTCGGCATCGACCAGGCGCTGGAGTGGGCCTACAAGGGCGACGTGTTCCCCGCCTCCGAGGCGCTGGCCGGTGGGCTGGTCCGCAGCCTGCATCCCACCGACGAGCTCCTGCCCGCCGCCCGGGAGCTGGCCGACGGCATCGCGGCCAACACCTCAGCCGTCTCGGTCGCCCTCACCCGGCAGCTCATGTGGCGGATGCTCGGCGCCACTCACCCCATGGAGGCCCACCGGGCCGACTCCCGGGCCATCAACGCCACGGGCCGCTCGGCCGACGCCCTGGCGGGTGTCACATCCTTCCTGGAGAAGCGCCCGCCCACCTTCACCGGCACGGTGACCAAGGACCTCCCCGACGTCTTCCCCGACTGGGAGCAGCCCGAGTTCCGCTGACTAGAGCGCGGTGCGGTAGTTCTCCTCGACGCTCTCGTCGATCATGGTGACGAGGGCCTCGTCGTCGGCGGCGTCCAGCTTGGCGGCGAACATGGCGCCGAAGCTGATCTTCCTCTTGGGGGGCCACGTCTCGTGCTTCCAGAGCTGGGAGCGGATGAAGGCCTTGGCGCAGTGGAAGAAGACCTCCTCCACGTGGACCCGGATGGCCAGGACGGCCGGCTTGCCCCGGGCGGCCAGGTCCGCGAGCAGCTCGGGATCGCGGACGAGCTCCGCCCGGCCGTTCACCCGCAGGGTCTCGGTGGTACCGGGGATGATGAAGAGCAGACCGACCTGGCCCGTCTCGATGATGTTGGTGAGGCCGAAGGCGAGGTTGTTGCCCGGGCGGTCGGGGATGACCAGGGTGTCGTCGTCCTCCACGAGCACGAAGCCGGGGTCGTCGCCCTTGGGGGAGGCGTCGCCCCGGCCCTCGGCCGACGCCGTGGCGAGCACGAGGAAGGGGCACTCCGCGATGAAGTCCCGGGCGAACTGGTCGAGGCGGTCGCCCAACTTCATGGCCACCCCCTCGTTGGGCGGGGCTACGACCTCCCGGAGCTCCTCGACGGTGCGGATGACGGCATCGAGCTCGGTGGGCATGGGCCGCAGCCTACGATCCGGCGCAGCAGCGAGCCGAGGAGGCAGTCAGATGGGTCAGCAGGTCCGGGGGATCGTGTCCCGCGCCAAGGGTGAGCCGGTCACGATCGAGACGATCGACATCCCCGATCCGGGGCCGGGCGAGGCCGTCGTCGCGGTGAAGGCGTGCGGGGTCTGCCACACCGACCTGCACTACCGGGAGGGCGCCATCAACGACGAGTTCCCCTTCCTGCTCGGCCACGAGGCGGCGGGCATCGTCGAGTCGGTCGGCGCGGGCGTCGAGGACGTCGCCCCCGGCGACTATGTGATCCTCGCCTGGCGGGCCCCCTGCGGCACGTGCCGGTCCTGTGTCCGGGGCCGACCCTGGTACTGCTTCGAGTCCAAGAACGCGGCCCAGCCGATGACCCTCGATGGCCAGCCCCTCAGCCCGGCGCTCGGGATCGGGGCCTTCGCCGAGAAGACCCTGGTCCACGCCAAGCAGTGCGTGAAGGTCGACCCCGCCGCGCCGCCGGAGGCCGCCGGTCTCATCGGCTGCGGTGTGATGGCCGGCTTCGGCGCTGCGGTGAACACTGGTGAGGTCCAGCGGGGCGAGACCGTGGCCGTCTTCGGCTGCGGGGGTGTCGGGGATGCCGCGATCATGGGAGCGGCGGTGGCCGGGGCCCGCCAGATCATCGCCGTCGACCTCGATGACCAGAAGCTGGAATGGGCCCGCGGCTTCGGGGCCACCGACACGGTCAACGCCGGCCAGGGCGACGCCGTCGAGGCTATCCAGGCGCTGACCGGTGGGCTCGGGGTGGACGTGGCCATCGAGGCCATCGGCCTGCCCCAGACCTTCGTGCAGGCCTTCAACGCCCGTGATCTGGCGGGGCGCCTCGTCCTGGTGGGCGTGCCCTCGCCCGAGGCCACCGTCGAACTGCCGATGATCGAGATCTTCGGCCGGGGCGGCTCGACGAAGTCGAGCTGGTACGGCGACTGCCTGCCCACCCGGGACTTCCCCCTGTTGATCGACATGCACCTCAGCGGCCGCATCGACCTCGGGAGGTTCGTGAGCGAGACCATCCCGCTGGACGGTGTCGAGGAGGCGTTCCACAAGATGGAACGCGGCGAGGTGCTCCGCTCGGTCGTCGTCTTCTGATGACGCTACGGATCGACAACGTCGTCACCTCGGGCATCTTCACCCTCGACGGCGAGGACTTCGAGGTCGACAACAACATCTGGCTGGTGGGCGACGACGACGAGGTGGTCGTGGTCGACGCGGCCCACGACCACCAGCCGATCGTGGCCGGGGTGGGCTCCCGGCGGGTGGTGGCCGTGATCTGTACCCACGGCCACAACGACCACATCAACGCGGCGGTGCCCCTGGCTGAGGCCGTCGGCGCCCCGATCTGGCTGCACCCTGACGACCGAATGCTCTGGGACGTGGTCTGGCCCGACCGGGCCCCCGACGCGGAGCTGACCGACGGCCAGGTCATCGAGATCGGCGGCTCGAACCTCGAGGTGCTCCACACCCCGGGTCATTCGCCGGGGGGCTGCTGCCTCTCGGCGGCCACCGAGGATGTCCTCTTCTCGGGCGACACGCTCTTCAACGGCGGGCCGGGAGCGACGGGCCGCAGCTTCTCGGACTACGACACCATCGTGGCCAGCATCCGGTCCCGACTGCTCGGCCTCGCCCCGGACACGGTCGTGCACACCGGCCACGGCGACGACACCACGATCGGTGCCGAAGCCGCCCGCTCCGCCGACTGGTGACCCCGTGACCGTCGAGGTCCGTGGGATCGACCTCGCCGTCCGGGACGCCGGGGCCGGGACGCCGGTGCTGTGGGGCCACGGGCTCACGAGCTCCATGGCGGCCGAGGCGGCGATGGGGATGGGTGTGGCCGACCTCCCCGAAGATCGCTACCGCTTGATCCGCTACGACGCCCGCGGCCACGGGGACTCGGGCGCCACCAGTGATCCCGCTGACTACACCTACCCCTCGTTGGCTGCCGACCAGCTCGGAGTGGCCGACGCCCTCGGCGTCGACCGCTTCGTGACCGGCGGGATGTCACTTGGCTCGGGTACCGCCCTGCACGTCGCGGTGGCCGCGCCTGATCGGGTGCAGGCGTTGGTCCTCGGCATCCCGCCGACCGCGTGGGCCGGTCGTCGGGCACGCGGCGCGACCTACCAGGACCGAGGCCGGCTCGTCCGTGAGGAGGGAATGACGGCCTTCGTCGAGGGCGCCATGGCCGAGCCACTGGCGCCGATCTTCGCCCCGTTCGCCGATCTGGTCCGGGCCGGCATCAGGGACCGCTACGAGGGCTATGACCCCGAGGTGCTGGCCCCGTTGCTCACCGGCGTCGGCGGCTCGGACCTGCCGGAGCCGGACGCCATCGCCGCCCTCACGGTGCCAGTCCTCGTGTTGGCGTGGCAGGGCGATCCGGTCCATCCCGAAGCCACCGCCGAGCGGCTCGCGGAGCTGCTCCCGCAGGCGGTGGTGATCGTGGCGGCATCCCTGAAGGAGGTGTTCGCCTGGCGTGACCGGGTGGTTGCCTTCCTCGACGGAGTGACTCAGCCGAAGTAGCGGGGCTCATTTCCGGCCCGCCACTTGATGTTGCAACCGATGCTGGGGAGCTGGTCCTCGGGGACGGCTCCGCCGGCGAGCAGCGCCTCGACCGCGGCGACGAGGTCGGCCCCGGTGACCGGGAGGTCGTTGGCCGGCCGGGAGTCGTCGAACTGGCCGCGGTAGGCCAGACGCCCGTCGCGGTCGAACACGAAGAAGTCCGGGGTGCAGGCGGCCCGGAACGCCTTGGCCACCTCCTGGGACGCGTCGAGCAGGTAGGGGAAGCGGAAGCCGTTGGCCACCGCCTGGGCCGCCATCTCCTCGGGTCCGTCTTGGGGGTAGTCCTCGATGGCATTGGACTGGACCGCGACGACCGCGGCACCGCGGTTCATCAGGTCAGCGGCCACCTCACCGCAGCGGGCCTCGATGTGCTTCACGTACGGGCAGTGCGGACAGAGGAAGGCCACCACGAGCGCCGGTGCGCCGGCGGCGTCCTCAGTCGACCAGGTCATGGCGTCGGGCCCCGACAGGCTGAACGAGGGCAGCGGCGAGCCGAGCGGCAGCATCGTGGACGGGGTGGCGACCATGGCCGTGTTCTACCCACACCCGACGACATTGCGCCGATTTGTCACGCTGGGCGCGACAAATCAGTGCAATTTCGACTCGGTCGGCGGTAGGTAGGGGTGGATGGGCGAATGGGTCGAGGTGGCGGGCGAGGTCGCGGCGGGTCAGATCGTGGACGCGGCGCACGGGGCCCTGGATCTGGTGGTCTGGCGGACCGTTGACGGCGAGGCGTGCGTCATGGAGGCCCGCTGTCCGCACCAGTGGTCCCACCTCGGCGCCGAGGGTGTGGTCGACGGGCCCGAGATCGTCTGTGCCGCCCACTTCTGGCGCTTCGACACGTCGGGGACGGGGACGAAGGCCGGGATGACGGGTCGCCGGGACCCGAAGGCGGACATCGCCGTCTACCCGTGCCGGGAGGTCGACGGCCGGATCGAGGCCCAGCTCCCGAGCGAGTAGAACGAGGGCGTGAGCCAGATGGAGGGCAAGCGCGTCCTGATCACCGGGCCGACCGGACAGGTCGGCCTCCCCGTCGCCCTCGCGCTGGCCGAGCGCAACGAGGTGTTCGGCGTGGCCCGCTTCGGCGACGCCGCCGCCAGGGCGCGGCTGGAGGTGGCCGGCGTGACCTGCATCCGCGCCGACCTGGTGGCCGGCGACTTCTCGGGGGTCCCCGCCGACGTCGACCACGTCGCCAACTTCGCCGTCGCCAAGACCGGCGACTTCGACCGGGACCTGGCGGCCAACGTCGAGTCTCTCGGCCTGCTCCTGCACCACTGCCGGGAGGCCGAGTCGTTCCTCCACTGCTCGTCGACCGCCGTCTACCAGCCCAACGGCCACCACGATTTCGCCGAGACCGACCCACTGGGTGACAACCACCGGCCCTTCGGCTTCCTGCCGACCTATTCGATCACCAAGATCGCGGCCGAGGCCATGGCTCGCTACGGCGCCCGGCAGTGGGGGCTGCCCACGACCATCGCCCGGCTGTCGGTGCCCTACGGCGACAACGGTGGTTGGCCCGCCTTCCACTTCGACATGATGCTGGCGGGCCAGCCGGTGCCGGTCCACGAGGACGCGCCCAGCGAGTTCAACCCCATCCACGAGGAGGACATCGTCACCCAGGTGCCCAAGCTCTTGGACGTGGCTTCGGTGCCCGCCACGGTCGTGAACTGGGCCGGGCCCGACTCGGTCAGCATCGAGGACTGGTGCCTCCACCTCGGCGAGATGGTCGGGATCATGCCCACCTTCGCCCCGACGACCGCCACCATCGAGAGCGTGAGGGTGGACACCACCCGGATGCACGAGCTGATCGGCCCGGCCGCGATCGACTGGCGGGAGGGCCTGCGCCGGATGGTCGAGGTGCGTCACCCGGAGCTCTTCAGTGACTGACCCGGCGGACCTCCGGCCCCGCATCGACCTGACCGATCGCATCGCTCTGGTCACCGGCTCGTCCCGGGGTCTGGGGGCGGCCACCGCCCAGCGACTGGCCGCCATGGGCGCTGAGGTGATCGTCACCTACCGCAAGCAGGCCGAGGCCGCGGCCGACGTGGCCGCCGCCATCGCCGAGGCAGGCGGTCGGGCGCACGTGCAGCCGCTCGACGCGGGAGACATCGGGTCGATCGACGCCCTCTTCGACTGGATCGAGGCCGACGGGCCCGGTGGCCTGGACATCCTCGTGGCCAATGCCGCGGCCACCAGCCTCAAGCCCCTGCTGGAGCAGGCGCCGCACAACGTGGAGCGGACCTTCGCCATCACCGTGACCGGCTTCCTGCACGCGGTTCAGCGGGCGGTCCCCCTGATGGAGCCGCGTGGCGGCGGCCGCATCGTGGCCGTCTCCGGCATCGACACGGTCTCGTGGGCGCCGGCCCACGGCCTCCTGGCCGCGGCCAAGGCCTCCATGGAGATGCTGGTCACCTACCTGACCGTGGAGTTGGGCAAGCACGGCATCACCGCGGTCGGCGTGAACCCCGACGCGTTCTTCGGCGACTCGCTGAAGCTGATGCTGGGCGACCACTACGAGGTGATGCTGGGCGTCCACGAGCGCAGCCACCCGCTCCGGGAGGCGGCCACCCCCGACGCGATCGCCGAGGTCGTGGCCCTGCTCTGCACCGACGCGGCCCGCTGGATGTCGGGCCACACCGTCATGGCCGACGGGGCGGCCTCCTTCGCCGCCCGGGGCACGCTCATCGCCCAGACCGCCCAGCTGCCGCTGGAGCTCCAGCGGCAGCGGGCCGGCCTCGATCCCACCGGTCCCGACACCCCTCCGCCGAGCGCGGCACCCAGCGTCCCGGACCTCTAGGTCGGGACCAACGGCCGCTCCCTGAGGGGGGTCTGATGGCTCGTCAGGTCGGGACCTCCGGCCCTCGGCGGCGGATCGTCGCCTACCGTAGGTTGACCGCATGAAGCGACTGGTGATCCTGGGTGGTGGGACCGGCGGGACGATCATGGCCAACCGGCTGCGGTCCGAGTACGCCGAAGAAGCCCTCTCCATCACGGTCGTCGACCAGGACGACCACCACGTGTACCAACCGGGCCTCTTGTTCGTGCCCTTCGGCCTGGCCGACCCCGAGGAGATCTCCCGGACCCGCCACCGCCAGTTCCACACGGGGATCGACTTCCATCGCGCGGAGGTGGATCGGGTCGACATCGACATCGACCGCGTACACCTCGTCGACGGCACGACCTTGGACTACGACCTGCTCATCGTCGCCACCGGGGCCCGCCTGGTGCCCGAGGAGACCGAGGGCATGCTGGGCGAGGGCTGGATGGAGAAGGTCTTCACCTTCTACACGCCGGAGGGGTCGGCGGCGTTGGCCGAGGCCCTGGAGGAGTTCGACGGCGGCCGCCTGGTGGTCAACTTCGTCGAGTTGCCCATCAAGTGCCCGGTGGCGCCGCTCGAGTTCGCCTTCCTGGCCGACTGGTACTTCACCGAGCGAGGCATCCGCGACCGGGTCGAGATCGTGTTCGCCACCCCGCTCGACGGCGCGTTCACCAAGCCGGTGTCCTCGGCCACCCTCGGCGGGTTGCTGGACGAGAAGGGCATCGAGCTCGTCACCGAGTTCAACACCGGTGAGGTCGACGGCGCCGGCGGGCGCCTGGTCAGCTACGACGAGCGCGAGGTGCCCTTCGACCTGCTGGTCACGATCCCCGTCCACAGCGGGGCCGAGTACGTCGGTCGCTCGGAGGGTCTGGGCGACGAGCTCGACTTCGTGCCGACCGACGAGCACACCTTGCAGTCCAAGGTCCGGCCCAACATCTTCGTGATCGGTGACGCCGCGTCCGTCCCGACCTCGAAGGCGGGCAGCGTGACCCACTTCGAGGGCGAGGTCCTGACCGAGAACGTGCAGAACTTCCTCGCCGGACGGGACCTCGTGGAGGGTTTCGACGGTCACGCCAACTGCTTCATCGAGACGGGCTTCCACAAGGCCCTGCTGATCGACTTCAACTACGAGACCGAGCCTCTCCCCGGCCGCTTCCCGATGGCGGCCGGGCCGCTCCCGCTCCTGCGGGAGTCAAGGCTGAACCACCTCGGAAAGCTGATGTTCCAGTGGGTCTACTGGCACGTCCTGCTGCCCGGCCGGGACCTCCCCGGTGTGGGTGCCGAGATGTCGATGTCGGGCAAGGAGGAGAAGTGATGAGCACCACCACCGTCGCCGGTGTCGAGGTCCAGGTCAACGACGAGGGCTTCTTCGAGGACGCTGAGCAGTGGACCGAGGCCATGGCGCCGGAACTGGCCAAGGCCGAGGGCATCGACGACCTGACCGATCGCCATTGGCAGGTCCTGACGTTCATGCGTCAGGAGTACTTCGAGAAGGGCACCGGCCCGACGGTGCGGGTCCTGGGCAAGGCCTCGGGCGTTCCGGTGAAGGAGCTCTACCAACTGTTCCCCAAGGGTCCGGCCAAGATCGCCGCGAAGGTGGCCGGCATCCCCAAGCCCCGCGGCTGCATCTAGAACCAGGAGGTCGCCATGGGCGACGAACCGATCACCAAGGTGTCGATCATCATCTCGAAGGGATCCTTGGACGGGATCTACCCCGGGTTGATCATGGCCAACGGCGCCCGCGCCGAGGGCATCGAGGCCAACCTCTTCTTCACCTTCTTCGGGCTCGACGCGATCCACAAGAAGCGCTATGAGCACATCAAGGTGGCCACGGTCGGCAACCCCGGGATGCACATGGCGACTCTCGTGGGCCTGCTCCCCGGCATGTCCTCCATCGCCACCCACATGATGGACAAGAAGATGGAGTCGCTGGACATCCCCGACATCCCGGAGTTCATCGAGCTCATCGGCGACACCGGCGCCGGGATCTACGCCTGCAAGGCCTCCGTCGACATGTTCGACCTGACCCGGGACGACTTCGTCGAGCAGGTCGAGGAGATCATCACCGTCGGCGAGTTCTACGACAAGGCGGCCGGGGGTCAGATCATCTTCACGTAACGCGCTACCCCTCGTCGCCGCCTGCGCGGCTCCTGCTGCCTACGGCAGCCATCGGCGATCGATTGGGAGAACTGCTTCGGCTGGCGCCTCCGCCGCGCCGACCAGGGGTCATGAGTCGTCAGCCGCGCACGAGAGGACGGCGGCGACGGAGCGGTCGATGTCGTCCTCGGTGGTGGACCAGTTCGACACCGAGAACCGCATGGCGGCCCGGTCCTGCCAGACCGTTCCTCCCACCCAGCAGGTGCCGTCCTGCTGGACCCGGGTGACCACGTCCCGGGTGGCCTGGTCGTCGTCGCCGAAGCGGACCAGGACCTGGTTGAGCACCACGTCGTTCAGGACCTCGACCCCGTCGGCGGCGGCGAAACCCGCCGCCGCTTGCCGGGCCAGGGCACAGAAGCGGTCGACCATGTCTTCCACTCCCTGACGGCCCAGCGAGCGGAGGATCGCCCAGGTGGGCACGGCGCGGGCCCGGCGGCTCATCTCGGGGTTCCAGTCGATGGGCTCCCGGTGCTCGCCGGGGGTGAGGTAGGCCGCGGTGGCGGCCATCGCCGCGCGATGGGCCTCAGGGTGGGCGGTGAGGGCCGCCGAGCAGTCGTAGGGGGCGTTCAGCCACTTGTGCATGTCGACGGCCCAGCTGTCGGCCGCCTCGTAGCCCGTGAGCAGGTGCCGGTGGCGTTCGCTGGCCGCGGCCCAGAGCCCGAAGGCCCCGTCCACGTGGACCCAGGCCGCGTGCTCGTGGGCTATGGCACAGACCTCGGCGATGGGGTCGAAGGCGCCGGTGTTCACGTTGCCCGCCTGGGTGCAGACGATCGCGGGTCCGCCGTCGGCATCGCCGAGGACCCGGGCGAGGTCGCTCGGGTCCAGCGCCCCCTGGTCGTCGACGGCCAGCTCGACGACACCGGCGGACCCGAAACCGAGGTAGCGCAGGGCCCGGTCGACGGCGGCGTGGCGCTCGCCACCGACGATCACGGTGACCGGCGGGGCGCCGAACAGCCCGTCGCGCTCCGCATCCCAGCCCGCCAGCTCCAGTACCTGGTGCCGGGCGGCCATGAGCCCGACCACGTTCGCCATCTGCGCCCCGGTGACGAAGGCCCCCGACCCCCCGGGCGGCAGGCGCAGGAGGTCGCGCAGCCAGTCGAGGACGACCTCCTCGATGACCGCGGCCGCGGGGCTCATCACGTGCATCGCCGCGTTCTGGTCCCAGGCCGAGACCAGCCAGTCGGCGGCGAGCGCGACGGGGTGAGACCCGCCGTTCACGAAGCCGAAGTAGCGCGGCCCGGCCGTGGCGACGATGCCGTCCTCCGCGCCGGCGACGAGTGATCGCAGCGCGACCAGGTTGCCGTCCCCGCCGTCGGTCAGGGGTGCTCCGAGTGCGGCGCGGAGCGCCGGCACGTCCGCCGGTCGCCCGACCGGCCGCTCGGGCAACGAGTCGATGAACGCGGTGGCCGAGCGCACGGCTTCGTCGAGCAGAGGATGGTCCATGGCCGTGAGTCTGCCCGCCGGGGCTGTGGCCAGGACGAGGTTCCGCCCCGGGTCTGCCAAGCTGACGCCATGGCGATCGACTTCACCCTGACCCCGGAGCTGGAGGACCTGCGGCTGCGGGTGCGCACCTTCCTCGACGACGTCGTGGTGCCCACGGAGAAGACCCTCGACCCCGACGATCGCGACAGCTACCTCACCGCATTGCTGGGCATGCGCAAGGCGGCCTTCGAGGCCGGGCTGTGGTGCCCCCACATGCCGGTGGAATGGGGCGGGATGGGCCTGAGTCACGTCGAGATGGCGATGGTGCAGGCCGAGGCGGCGAAGACCTACTACGGCCCGTGGGTGCTCAACTGCCAGGCCCCCGACGAGGGCAACATGCACACGCTGTTGCACTGGGCCACGCCGGACCAGGCCGAGAAGTACCTGCGCCCGCTGTGTGAGGGCAAAGCCTGGTCCTGTTTCGCCATGACCGAGCCCGAAGTGGCCGGGTCGGACCCGACGCTCATCCAGACCCGGGCCTACCGGGACGGAGACGAGTGGGTCATCAACGGCCACAAGTGGTTCATCTCCAACGCCCACCGGGCCAACTTCGCCATTCTCATCGCCCGCACCGAGGACGACCCCGACCTGCCCCAGGCGGCCAACTCGGCCTTCCTCGTCGACATCCCCAGCGAAGGGTGGACCGAGGTCCGTCAGGTCGAGACCATGCACGGCTCGACCGGGCACTCCGAGATCCTCATCGAGGACCTGAGGGTCCACAACGACCAGATGCTCGGTGGTCGGGGCGAGGGCCATCTGCTGGGCCAGTCGCGGCTCGGCCCCGCTCGCCTGGCTCACTGCATGCGCTGGATCGCTCAGGCCGAGACCGCGCTGGACATGATGGTGGACCGGTCCCTGAACCGGTTCTCCCACGGGTCGATCCTGGCCGAGAAGCAGGGCGTCCAGTGGATGATCGCCGACTCGGCCATGGAGCTGTACCAGGCCAAGCTGATGGTCCTGCACGCCGCCTACAAGATCGACCGGGGCGACGACTTCAAGTCCGAGGTGTCGATGGCCAAGCACTTCGTGGCCAACAGCCTGAACCGGATAATCGACCGGGCCATCCAGGTCCACGGCGCCCTCGGATACTCGACCGACACGCCGCTGGCCGGCATGTTCCAGCACGCCCGCTGGGCCCGTTTCGCCGACGGCGCGGACGAGATCCACCAGATGCGGATCGCTCAGCGCACCATCGCCGCCTACAAGGACTTCGGCACGACCAAGGCCGCCACGGGGGACCTGCCCATCTAGGTCAGGACCAGGGGTCGTGGCGCCGGGCGAGGCGGCGGAAGAGGTTCTTGATCGTCCACCGCTGCGGATCCCACCGCGGTGACAAGGCCTCGTCCCATTCGAGGGGGGCAGCCACCGGGGCGCCCGGGAGGGCCCGCAGCGAGTACGGGGCGACCGCGTGCTGCTGGTAGGCGTTGCGGTTGATGTCGAGCAGGAGGCGGTCGCCCCGCTTCTCCTTGTAGAACTCGAGGGTGAACTCGTCGGGCTCCTCGGCCACGAGCTGCTCGCTGACCTCGAGCGCCAGGCCCCGGGCCGCGGGGAAGTCGGGCAGGTCGACGTCGACCACGACGTGCAGGCCGCGCGAGCCACTGGTCTTCACCCGGGGCGCGTAGCCCCGATCGGTGAACAGCTCCCGCAGGCGACCCGCGGCGGACCGGATCGGGCCCCGGTCGGTGGTCGTGGGGTCGAGGTCGACCATGACCTCGACCGGGCGTTGGGGCTGGTCGGCGCGACTGAACAGCGTGTGCAGCACCAGCACCCCCTGGCCGGCGAGGTACACGACCGTGGCCTCGTCCTCGATCACGACGAACTCGGTGCTGCCGTCCCGGGTGCTCAGCTCGACGGTCGGGATCCAGTCCGGAAAGTGCTTGCCGACCTGCTTCTGGAAGAAGCCGCCCGTGCCGATGCCGTCGGGGAAACGGTGGAGGGCGACCGGGCGACCACGGGAATGGTGCACCAGCAGGGGGGCGATGCGTTGGTAGTAGCGGACCATCTCGGCCTTGGTGATCCCGTCGTCGGGGAACAGGACCTTCTCCGGGTTGGAGATCGACAGCTCCCGTCCGTCGACCTCCAGCTCCAGCCGGGTCGCCTTGGCCGCCATCGAGCTACCCCGGCTGGCGCCGGACGACCTCCACGACGGCGCCTATGGTCAGCGGCCCGTACACGTGGGGGAAGAGGGTCCCGTCCTCGGCCGGCTCGTCCACGACCTCGGCGTCGAGCCGGGTGGGGTCCAGGGTGATCACGACGACGTCGTCGAGGTCGCCGTAGAAGCGCGCGAGCGTCCCCCCGACCTGGTCGGTGTAGGAGCAGTGGATGAACCCCTCCTCGGCCAGCGTGCGGTCCCGGGTCGACTGGACCGAGAGGCCGTCGGCCTCGAACCGGTCCCAGTCCTCGATGGTCATGATGTGGTGGAGGTGGCGCACCGCCGTCAGCTTCGCAGGTACCGGTCGGCTGTGGCTCCCAGCGCGGCGCCGAAGCCCTCGACGAGCTCGGCCATGATGTCCGCGACGGGGACCACGCCGTCGATCCGGCCGGCGACCTGGCCCGCCATCGGGATGGCGGCCTCCATGTCGCCGCCGAAATAGAGGTCCGCGGGCGAACCGAAGTCACCCCAGACGTTTCCCGCCTCTTGTTCGAGACGGGTCGTCCGCTCGGTGCGCAGGGCCCGCATGCCCGGTTTGGCGAAGCGGTTGAGCAGGACGGTGCCGGTCTCGGCCGAGGCGACGATGGCCTGCTTCCAGTTCTCGTGCACGGGCGACTCGACCGAGGCCACGAATCGGGTGCCCAACTGCACGCCCTCGGCGCCGAGCACGAAGGCGGCGGCCATCGTGGCGCCGTCGACGATCCCTCCGGCCGCGATCAGCGGGACATCGACGTGGCTGCGGATCAGGGGCAGCAGCACCATGGTCGAGGCGCCCTCGGGGGTCTTGAACCCGCCGCCTTCGATGCCCTCCACGACGAGGCCGTCGACCCCCGCGTCCACCGCCTTCTGCGCCCCTCTCAGGGTGGGCACGACGTGGAAGACGGTGAGACCGGCGGCCTTGAGCCGTGTCGTGAAGCGGTTGGGGTCTCCGGCGGAGGTGGTCACGAAGCGCACCCCGGCGTCCACCACGATGTCGATGACCGAGTCGTCCCGTACGAGGTTCTGGGCGATGTTCACCCCGAAGGGACGGCTGGTCAGGGCCCGCATGGCGCCGACCTCACGGACGAAGGCGTCCATCTCGCCCGAGGACGTCTCGATGATCCCCAGCCCACCCGCCGCCGAGACCGCCGAGGCCAGCTGAGAGCGGGCTATCCAGCCCATGGGAGCCTGGACAACGGGGACCTCGACGCCGAGCAACCCGGTGACGCGGTTGTCGAACGTCGGCGTCGGGCTCCTCATCTGCGCATCGTACGGGCCTCGTCCTGGCCCCGGATCTGCCGCCTGGACCGGCGGATCCGATGCCAGAACCGGTGGGTTCCTAGGCTGGGGCGATGGCCGGCTCCCGTTGGTGGTTCTTCCGGCGGCGGATCCTCAACGAGGCCATCCACCGTTCCTGGGCCTGGGCCCAGTCGCGGGGCGCGCTGTACCCGGGAACGATCCGGGCCGAGCGGTTCGGCGCGTTCGGTGAGGGCAGCCTGCTCGCCTTCCCGGTGGCCACCCTGTTCGGGGAGTCGTCGATCCACATCGGGTCCGGCACGCTCGTCGCCAGCGGGGCGACGCTTTCGGCGGGGTACGGGCCGGGTCAGCCCGACGTGCCCGAGCGGGCGTTGGTCATCGGCGACCGCTGCATGATCAACATCCGGTGCGGCCTCGTCGCCCACGAGTCGATCGAGATCGGTGACGACGTCTGGTTCGGTCCGGAGGTCTACATCACCGACGCCAACCACGGCTTCGACGACCTCGACGTGCCGATCGGTCGGCAGGTGGGTGACCACCAGCCCGTGTCGGTGGGTCGGGGCTCCTGGTTGGGCCACGGCTCGGTCATCCTGCCCGGTACCCGGATCGGTCGGCACTGCGTGGTGGCCGCGGGCTCGGTCGTCCGGGGCGAGGTCCCCGACTACACGGTCGTCGCCGGCGTGCCGGCGAGGGTCATTCGCACCCTGACCGACGGCCGTCCTCCCCACCAGGAGGGCCGACTGGAGGCGTGGGCGGAGCCACTGGCCGCCGGATTCGGCACCTGGCACGCCGAGGACTGAGCACCCGTCAGGCGGCCGCGTCCCTCGCCGGCGGAACGGACTGCTCGCCGAGGGGGATGCCGGAGTGTGTCGGTGACCAGCCCTCAGCCGGCGACGCGGCGTAGAGCGGCGGCTCGTCGAGCAGGCGGAGGCCACGGGCGGGTATGGCGGCGAGGGTCACCAGGATCAGGCCGCCGCTGAGGAGGAGGAACGCCGGGCGCAGGCCGAGGGTCTCGACCAGGGGCCCGACGAGGAGGTAGCCGATCGGCCCGGCCGCGTAAGCGGCCGAGGTCAGTACGCCGAACGCCCGGCCTCGCATGTCCTCGGGGGTGCGGGTCTGCATGGCGTAGTTCTGCAGGGGGCCGATCGGGCCGTAGAGGAAGCCCGCAAGGGCGGCGAGCGCGACGATGGCGCCGAACGGCGGCAGGAACGCCATCCCCAAGAGCGGCGCGCCGACCCCGACCATGGCGAACACGAACGCGTTGCGCCGGCGGAACCGCACGCCCCACTTCCCGTAGGCGAGGGCGCCGGCGATCCCGCCGAAGCTGAGGGCCATGAGCACGGTGCCCAGGCGGGCGGGCTGGCCCTGCTCGTTGAAGTACGTCGGCAGGATCACGCCTTCGACGGGCAGGTAGAGGGCGACGATGGCCATGCTCAACAGGGCGGTGGTGCGCAGCAGGGGGTCGTTGCGGATGAACCGGAGGCCGTCGACGGTGCCGGACCAGAAGCCGTCCGGACGCTCGTGGGCCTCGGGCACCCCGGCCCCGGGAACCCGGATCCGGGCCGTGAGGGTGAGGGACAGCGCGAACCCCGCGGCGGTGACCCAGAGGGTGGTGGCCGCGCCGACCGTGGCGATGAGGAGGCCACCGATGCCCGGACCGACGAGGAAGGCGACGTTCCAGATGGCCTCGTGCACGCTGTTGGCCCGTTCGAGACCCCAGCCCGCCTGGTGGGCGGCGGCGGGCAGGAGGGTCTCCCGCGCGGTGATGCCCGCCGGGTCGAAGGCCGCGCCGAGCGCGGCGAAGGCTACGAGCAGGCCGATGGACAGCCCGACGGTTTCGTCGGCGATCGGAATGGCGGCCACCGCTAGGAGGGACAACAGGTCGGAGACGACCGCGGTCCGGCGGCGCCCGAACCAGTCCACGACGGTGCCCGATACGAGGCTGGCCGCGATCAGGGGGAGCGCGGCGGCGGTGGCGACGGCGCCGGCCGCGGTGGCGCTGCCGGTGAGCTCCAGGGCGAGCCAGGGGAGAGCGACCATGGCCACGCCGTTGCCGACGCCCGAGACGAGGCAGGCCGCCTCGAGCAGCAGGAAGGATCGGCGCTGGGGACTCACCGGTCCAGGGTGGCAGACCGCGCGCCTGTTCCCCCCGTGATTTCGGTCACCCCGGGTCGGCTCCGCCCGACGGGGGCTTGTGGCCCACGGTCCGCCGGAGGCCATCTACGGTGAGGCCCCTTGGAATGTGCGGGGTGTGGAGGGGCGAACCGCGACGGCGCCCGGTTCTGTGACAGCTGCGGTGGCGCGCTGACCGTCCGCGAACCGACCACGCCGCGAACGGTGGGCGACGGTCGCTACCTGATCGGCGAGCGCCTGGGCGAGGGCGCCCGGAAGGTCGTGTACCGGGGTACGGACAGCCGCCTGGGTCGTGATGTCGCGGTCGCCCTGGTGAAGACCGAGGGGCTGGATGCCCATGGTCGGACCCGGGTCCAGCGCGAGGCCCGGGCCATGGCCCGGCTGGGCGACCACCCGCACGTCGTCGCGGTCCTCGATGCCGGCGAGGAGGACGGTCAGCCGTTCATCGTGTCCCAACTGCTCACCGGTGGCTCCCTCGACGACCGTCTGGCGGCGGTAGACGGTGGCCTCGAGCTGGCTGACGCCGTCCGGATCGGCCGCCAAGTGGCCGAGGGCCTGGCCAGCGCCCATGCGCAGGGGGTCGTCCACCGGGATGTCAAGCCCGCCAACATCTGGTTCGACGCCTCGGGGAACGCCCTACTGGGCGACTTCGGCCTGGCCCAGGTGGCCGACGAGGCCCGGCTGACCACCGAGGGCATGATCGTCGGCACCGCGTCCTACCTGGCGCCCGAGGTGGCCGTGGGCCGGGACGCCGACGCCCGCAGTGACCTGTACTCGTTCGGGGCCGTGCTCTACGAGCTGGTGACCGGGCGCCCGCCCTTCGTCGGGGATCTCACCGAGGTCGTGTCCCAGCACGTCAACACGGCCCCGGTGGACCCCGCCTTCCACAACCCCGCGGTGCCGACGGCTCTGGACGGCCTGGTGCGGAGCCTCCTGGCCAAGGACCCCGACGACCGACCGCGCGACGCCGCCGATGTCGTCGCCTCGCTCACGGCGGTCGGCGTCACGCCCCCACCGGTGGCGCCGGTGCCGGCGCCCACGCCGGTCCCCGCCGACGCCCGGTTCGTCGGTCGTGGTCCCCAGCTGGATCAGCTCCGGACCGCGCTCGAAGCCAGCCTGTCGGGACGCGCCCGCCTCGTGCTCGTCGCCGGTGAACCCGGCGTGGGCAAGACGACGCTGGTCGAGCGGCTGGTGTCCGAGGCCAAGGTTCGGGGAGCCGAGGTCCTGTGGGGTCGGAGCTACGAGGGGGAGATCGGGGCCCCGTACCTGGCCTTCGCCGAATGCTTCCGAGCCCACGTCGGGGGACAGCCCGACGAGGAGCTCCGTCAGGATCTCGGGGGAGCCGCGCCCGAGATCGCCACGCTCGTGTCGGAGGTCCGGGAGAAGTTCGACGACATCCCCGTCCTGCCCCGGCTCGAGGGCAGCGCCGAGCGATTGCGGCTCTTCGAGGCGGTGGTCACCTTCCTGCGCGCCACGGCCCGGCGTCGGCCACTCCTGCTGGTGCTCGACGACCTGCACTGGGCCGACGAGCCGACCCTCCTGCTCCTGCAGTACCTGGCCCGGAACCTCGACCGTGACCGCATCCTCCTCGTCGGCACCTACCGGGACATGGAACTGGACCGGACCCACCCGCTTTCGGACACCATCGCCGTCCTGCGTCGGGGGGAGCTCATGGATCGAGTCCTCCTCCGGGGCCTGGACCGGGACGAGGTCGCCGCGCTCATCGAGGCGACGGGAGGCCAGCCTCCGCCCGCCAACTTCGTCGATGCCGTCCACGAGGTGAGTGAGGGCAACCCCTTCTTCGTCGCCGAGATCCTCCGGAACCTCGTGGAGAGCGGGGCCATCCGGGTGGAGGACGGCCGATACGTCGGTGATCCCGAGAGCGTTGCCGCCAACCTGCCCGAAGGGGTCAAGGAGGTCGTCGGGCGTCGCCTGGACCGGCTCTCGGAGGACGCCAACACCCTGTTGTCGGTGGGATCGGCCATGCCCGGGGGGTTCTCCCTCGACATCTGTGCCGCGGTGGCCGGATTCGGCGTCGACCGCGCGCTCGACCTCCTGGACGAGGCCCTCGCCGCGGCCGTCCTCACCGAGCGCGCCGAGGCGTCGGGGACCTACGAGTTCAACCACGCGCTCATCCGTCAGTCCCTCTACGGCGAGCTGTCCACCCCCCGCCGGGTGCGGATGCACCAGCGCATCGGCGAGGCCATCGAGGCCAGGCACGCCGACCGCATCGACGCCCACCTGACCGAGCTGGCGTATCACTTCTTCCAAGCCGCTCCCGGTGGGGAGACGGAACGGGCCCGCGCCTACGCCCGCCGGGCCGGTGACCGGGCTATGGAGGCGGCGGCCTACGAGGAGGCGGCCCGGTACTTCGACATGGTCCTGCAGGTGATCGACCTGGACGAGCAGGCCGCCGCCGCGGAGCGGGGCGACATCCTGGTCCGGCTCCTGGAGGCGACGGAGCTGGCCGGCACACGATCGGCGGAGTCCCGTGAGCGGGTGTTGGACGAGGCCGTCGCGTGCGCTCGGTTGGCGG
The DNA here is from genome assembly GCA_963845425.1 of uncultured Microthrixaceae bacterium. GTDB lineage: Bacteria > Actinomycetota > Acidimicrobiia > Acidimicrobiales > DATDAH01 > DATDAH01. The sequence continues at coordinate 807,657 of CAWJSC010000010.1, read as the reverse complement.
ACGACTCGGGGCTCTTCACCCGGGCCGTGATCACCGTGGGTCGGCGGAGCTTCGGGGGGTCGGAGCGGGCCGACACCCACCTGATCGGACTGTTGCGGGAGGCCATCGAGCGGGTGTCGGCCGACGACCACGCCAGTCGGGCCGACCTGGCCTCCTGTCTGACCCGTCAGCTCTTCATCCACGACCTCGCCGCCGCCGGCGAAGCGGCCACCCTCGCCCTGGAGGAGGCCGACGCGTCGGGTGCCCCAGCCGTCCGGGCCCGAGCCATGCACGCCGCGGGGGTGGCCGTGCTGCCGGGGACCAAGGAGCTCGACTTCGTACAACGCTTCGTGGCCTTGGCCGAGGAGGCCGGAGACCTCGAGGCGCAGTACACGGCGATGACCTCGTTGTTCTTCTGGCACCTCATGGACGGGCGTCGAGCGGAGTTCGAGGACGCGCTGGATCGTCTCGCGTCGATCGCCGAGAAGTTGCGCTCCCCCCGTTTCGACAGCGCGCTGGACCAGCACCGGGCCATGACGGCAGCGATGGACGGACGGTTCGAGGAGGCCGAGACGTTGTTCTTCGCCTCCCTGACCGCAGGCCGTCGGATGGGTAACGACGTCATGGTCGCCAACGCCGGTGTCGGCCTCACCCAACCTTGGCGCGAGAAGGGCCGACTGGGCGATCTCCTCGAACCCACGCGCCGGGTGGCCGAGTCGCCGGACGCCCTGCCGAGCTGGCGGGGCGGGTTGATCGGCCTGCTGGCGGAGATCGGGCGGATCGACGAGGCCGCCGAGATGCTCGAAGCCGTCGACCTCGACGCCGTTCCCGATGACGTGCTCCGCACGTACACCCTGTGCATCCTGGCGGAGGCCGCGGTCGTCGTGGGTGACCGTGAGCGAGCGGCGGCGCTCCGGCGGCTGATCGCCGCCTGGGCAGTGGCCCACGCGTCGATCGCCGGCATCGCCTACTGGGGGGCGCGGAGCCGCTACCTGGGGCTCCTCGACCACCTCCTGGGTGATCTCGACGGCGCGGTTGCGCTGCTTCGTCAGGCCGAGGATGAGCACGAGGCCATGCGTTCGCCGCCCTGGGTGGCCCGGACCCGCTATGACCTGGCCCGGGTCCTGATCGACCGGGACGCAGACGACGATCGGGCCGAGGCCCGGCGGCTGCTGGACGCCGCGCTGGACACCGCGCGGGAGATCGGTGCGGCCCGACTGGTGGAGCAGGCCCTCACGGAGAAGGTCGCGCTCCAAGGTCTGTCCGGGTCCGATCCCGGGAGCTCCATCGACATGGTGGCGGCGGCCGCCGCCGCCGATCGAGAGGACGTGTCCGCCCAGGCATCGCCGCAGGGCCGGGTGACGGTGGCCTTCTCCGACATCGAGGGGTACACGACCCTCACCGAGCGGGTGGGTGACGCCCGCAGCCAGGAGATCCTCCACGCCCACAACGACCTGGTCCGGTCCGCCCTCCGCGACCACGGTGGCACCGAGGTGAAGAGCCAGGGCGACGGGTTCATGGTCGTCTTCGACCAACCGGCTGCGGCGGTGGCCTGGGCCACCCAGGTGCATGCCGTCGTCGCCGCGCACGACTTCGGCCCCGACGTCGAGGCGTTCCGGATCCGCATCGGGATGCACGAGGGCGACGTGATCTCCGAGGACGCCGATTTCTACGGCCGCACGGTGATCCTGGCCGCCCGGGTCGGCGCCCTGGCCCGGGGCGGGGACACCCTCGTCACCGACCACCTGCGGAGCCTCCTGGGTGACGACGTGACCTTCGGTGAGCCCGTGGAGGTCGAGCTGAAGGGCCTGTCCGGGACCCACCTGCTCCACCCGCTGACGACCTGAGCGCCGCCCGTCAGTCGTTCGCGAGGCTCAGGTCGAGGCGCATGAGGACGCGGGGAAAGCCGTTCAGGACCGAATCGGTGTCGGCTGCTTTCGTGAACCCGGCCTGCTCGAACAGGCGCTTCGTGCCGACGTAGGCCATGGTGAGGTCGATCGTCGCGCCCTCGTTGTCGAGCGGGTAGCCCTCGATCGCCGGCGCGCCGTTGGAGCGGGCGAAATCGACAGCCCCCGCCAGCAGGTGGTGGGAGATGCCCTCACCCCGGTGGCCCGGCCGCACCCGCAGGCACCACACCGACCACACGTCGAGGTCGTCGACATGGGGGATCTTCCGGTTCTTGGCGAAGCTGGTGTCGGCCCGGGGGTGGACGGCGGCCCAGCCGACCACCTCCTCACGGTCGTAGGCGAGCACGCCGGGCGGTGGGCCCTGTCGCACCAGTTCCAGCACCCGCTCGCCCCGGGCGGGGCCGACCAGCTCCCGGTTCTCCTTCGACGAGGTCAGCCGGTAGCTCAGGCACCAGCACACGCTCGCGTCGGGCCGCTTGGGCCCGACCATCGTCTTCACGTCGTCGAACGTCTTGGCCGGCCGCACCTCGATCGCCATGCTGCAAACTCTGCCCGATGGGGCGAGGTCCGAGAACGAGATCGGGCCCGAGCTCTCGCTCGGGCCCGGACACGGGGTGGTTGGTGGAGCTGGAGGGAATCGAACCCTCGTCCGCGAAGTGCGTGACGAACGAGCTACGACCATTCCCGAGCTACGGCTTGCGGTCGCCGAGAGGTCGGGTCCTCATGACCGCCGGGTCTTTCCCCGGTGTCAGCGGTCTTTCCCGCCGTCAGCGGTCTCTCCCTGCGGTCCTCCACTGCTTCTGTTGCCGGGCTGCAGTGGACAGGCCCCGCGTGCCCTTACGGGTCGCTGTGACTCTCTACCTACTGACTAGGTCAGGCGGCGAGAGCGAAGTCGCCTTCGGCGCTTCTTTGGGTGCCCCGTTTAAGGAGTCTGAGCAACTCCGGTCGCCCGTACGCCAGACGGTCTCCACGTCGAAACCGATCAGCCCCGTGCATTCACTCTCGGATGTCAAGCAACTCCGGGCGCCGAAGCACCCGGAGTCACCAGTCTACGGAGTCAGGGTGACAGGCAGTGCCTACGGCTCTTCGCCTGACGGCTCATCGCCCTGCAGGCCTGTTCGGCCCACTGATCGGCTTCGCCGATCAACCGACCCAGTTGCCGGGCTGGTTGGGGTCCGCGGCCTGCTGCTCGGCCTTGTGGGCCATCCAGTACGTGAAGCCGGCGATGGCCAGGTCAACGATGCCCAGGATCAGGAACAAGGTCCGGGTGAAGGAACCCAGCGTGAAGGCCAGGACGAGGAACAGGACGCCCATGAGGGCGAAGATCCCCGCTCGGAGCTTGGAGTTGCCTCCCATGATGATCATTGCGGTCTCCCTCTGGTGCTGCGGACGACCGAAACGTACGCCCTACGGACGGGACGGGCCTGAGTAGGCGCTACTCATTCCCGGATCAATTCCGGCGGCGGGCGCGGGCGACGTCGCGCTGGGCCTCGCGCTCGGCGTCCCGGGTGGCGATGTGGTGGCGCTTGTCCACCCCCGTGCGGCCCTTGCCGAGTCCCAGCTCGAGCTTGGCCCGGCCGTCCTTGAAGTAGAGGGCGAGGGGCACCAGCGTGAGCCGGTCCTTGTCGATGCGGGCCTTGATGCGGTCGGTCTCGAGGCGCTTGAGCAGGAGCTTGCGGTCCCGGGCGGGATCGAGCTCGGCGAAGGCGCCGCCGGCGTGGCTGTAGGGGGTGATGTGCAGTCCGATGACCCAGGCTTCATGGTCGATGATCCGGGCGTAGGCCTCACCGATGGTGACCTTGGCCTCGCGGAGGGACTTGACCTCACTCCCGCGCAGCACGATGCCCGCCTCGAAGGTGTCGAGGATCTCGAAGTTGCGTCGGGCCTGGCGGTTGGTCGCCACGACCTTCACGCCGTCCGGGCGGGCCATGGCGACCAGTCAACCCGAACCCGAGGCAATACCTTGTGGATTCCGCCAGGTATTGCCTCGCGCCGGCTCAGGCCTCCAGTTCGGAGGCACCCCCCGTGCCCCACCAGGACGCGGTCAGGCGCAGGCCCTCGATGGAGGCCCGGGGGAAGATCTCCTCGTACGTCCGCTTGTAGCCGGTGTACGCGATCTTCCATTCGCCGTCGACCTTCACGTAGTCGTCCTCGTAGAAGGCGGCGCCCTGGATGGTGATGTCCCAGGCGCTCTCCACGACGGTGTCCTCCAGGGCCCAGGTCCCGTGGGCGGTGTCGGGCCCCGTCAGGCGGATCTCGGGGTGGTGCATCCGGTGCGAGGACAGGAAGGTCTCGGCCTTCATGGACTCGCTGATCCAGCCCACGATGGCGTCGCGGCCCTCGTGGCGGTACTTGCCCGCGGAGTACTCGGCCACGGCGTCCTCGGTGAGGAGGTCGCCCATCTGGTCCCAGAGCTTCTGGTCGAGGCACCGGGCGTAGCGGTACTTGAGCTGCTTGATGGCCTCGATCTCGACGAGGTCCTCGGGGGTCAACGGTCGCGTCATCGTTGCGGACAGTACCGGTACGCTCCGCGCCGCCGTGACACGACCCGTGCTGAACCTCGACCGGGGCCCCTGGGCCGAGATGGTGGCCCACGCCTACGACGGCCTCCCGCTCGAGGCGTGCGGACTCCTGGCCGGCCCCCTCGGCCGGGGCGACGTCACCGCGTTCTACCCCTGCCGCAACGCCGAGGCGTCGAGCCGGATCTACACCGTGCACCCCCAGGACCACCTCCGGGCGGACCGGGACGCGGAGGACCGGGGGCTGGCCATCGTGGGCGTGATGCACAGCCACACCCACACCGATGCCTACCCCTCGCCGACCGACGTGGCCCAGGCCCCCGACCCCGACTGGCACTACCTCATCGTGTCCCTGCGCCAGCCTGAGCCCGTCGTGCGCTCATACCGGATCGTGCACGGGAACATCGACGAGGAGTCGGTGGTTCTGATCGACAGGTAGAATCCCTACCCGTTCGGTCAACAATCGGAAGGGGGTGGAGCGCGGATGACGGTGCATGCATCGGTCCTGGACCTCATCGGGAACACCCCGATGGTCGACCTCAGCTCGTTCAGCCCCACCCCGGGTGTTCGCATCGTGGGCAAGCTCGAAGGCCAGAACCCCGGCGGTTCGGTGAAGGACCGCATCGCCAAGAAGATGATCGAGGAGGCCGAGGCCGACGGGACCCTGACCCCGGGCAAGACCATCCTCGAGCCCTCCTCGGGCAACACGGGGATCGCGCTGGCCATGATCGGCAAGATCAAGGGCTATCCGGTGAAGATCGTGTTGCCGGGCAACGTGTCCCCGGAGCGGCGCCAGCTGCTCGAGGCCTTCGGGGCCGAGATCATCGACTCGCCCGCCGAGGAGGGATCCAACGGCGCCGTGCGGCGGGCCGAGGCCCTCGCCGCCGAACACCCCGAGTGGGCCTTCCTGTACCAGTACGGCAACGAGGCCAACCCCCGGGCCCACTACGAGGGGACCGGTCCGGAGATCTGGGCCGACTGCCCCGACATCACCCACTTCGTCGCCGGGCTCGGCACCAGTGGCACGCTGCTCGGGGTGGGGACGTTCCTCAAGGAGCAGAACCCCGAGGTGAAGATCTTCGCCGTCGAGCCGCCGATCGGGGAGACCGTGCAGGGCCTGCGCAACATGGACGAGGGCTACATACCGCCCGTGTACGAGAAGTGGGGTGGACAGGAGCTGCTCGACGGCAAGCGCATCGTGCGGCCTCTGGAGTCGATCCAATACACGAGGCGTCTGGCCCACGAGGCCGGGATCTTCGCCGGCATCTCCTCGGGCGCGGCGCTGGCGGGGGCCGTGCGGGTGGCCGAGCGCATCGACGAGGGCGTGATCGTGTTCATCGTGTGCGACGGCGGTTGGAAGTACCTGTCGACCGGCGCGTGGACCGATGACCTGGAGACAGTGGCCGAGCGGGTCGAGCGGGTGATCTACTTCTGAACCGTGCCGGTTCCTCTTCCCGCTGACGATCCCGATACCGAGCCCCGCCCGACCAAGGAGGAGGCCTGGCTGACCGCCCGGGCCTTCGCCAGTGCGGTCGCCCCCGAGGGCGGTCTGACCCGCCTGCAGGGCTACGTGGTGCGGGGCCTGACCCAGGCTCTGACCGCCGACCTGGTCGAGCTGGGCGATCTGGGCCTCCTCGAGCCGATCGAGCCGATCGAGTTCGCCGAGGCCATCGCCCACCGGGGTCGTGAGTACCGCATCCGCCGGGTGCAGGCGATGGTGCTGCTCGAGCTCCTGCTGCGCCCCCTCCCCGACGCCGTGGCCGCCCGGGTGGAGACCTTCGCCGACGAGCTCGGGCTGGGCGACGACTGCCGCGACGCCGTCGCCGCCACCCGCCACCTGGCCTCGGGGGCGACCGGCGCGGCCCTGGCCGACTTCATGCGCAACGGCTACGAGGTGCTGCACCTCGAGCGGACAGGGGAGGACCCACCGCCCGACATCGGTGACTACTGGGCGTCGGTCTCCGACGACCCGGCGTTGGCAGCCCGGTGGGCCGCCCTCGAGCACTGCCCGGCCGGATCGCTCGGCCGCGGGGTGTGGGAGTTCTACAAGGCCCGCGGCTTCAACTTCCCGGGGACGCCGAACAGCGTGTCGCCCCGGCTCGCCCAGCACGACTTCGTCCATGTGCTGTCGGACTACGGCACGACCGTCGAGTCCGAGATCGAGGTCTTCGCCGTGATCGCCCGGGCCGACGAGGACCCTCGCTCGTTCAGCCTCCTCGTCGCCGTTCTCGCCTTGTTCGAGTCCGGATACCTGGACCAGGGCCTGGGTGCGTTCCGGGCCGATCCCGACCACCTGAGCGACGATCCCGCCGGCATGGGCACCCGGCTGGGCAACGCCGTGGCCCGCGGTGGCGAGGTGGCATGGCGCTTTCGGGAGACCGACGGCATCGACCTCCTGGCCGTGGACTGGTTTGCCCGGGCCGCGGACGCGTTGGTCGAGGTCCGGGACGAGTACGGCTTCACCGGGCCGGGGGCCAAGTCGCTGGAGGCGAAGGTGGCCGGATCGGCGGGGCCGTTCCAACCCGGTGGCATCACCCCGGACCAGCTCGGCTGGGGCCTCGACATGGCGGCCGCCGAGGGTCGCCCGTACGAGTCCTACGGTGCGGCCGTGGGGGAGGAAGAAAACCCACCCCCGGCGGGTTAGGCCGACACATGCCGGTCCCGCTGCCCGCCCTCGCCGACACCGACCTCGAGCCGCCCGAGCCGCCCGAGATCCTGCACATCGCCCGGGGCGTCATGACGGCCATCGCCCCGCCGGAAGGGTTGACCCGGCTGCAGTCCCTGTGCCTGCGCTCGCTCTCCGACGCGATGACCGGCCACACGCTCGACCTGGCTCAGGTGACCCCGATCGGCGCGGCGGCCTACGCCGAAGGCCTGGCCCGGCGGGACCGGGCGTTCCGGGTCCGGATGGTGCAGATGATGATCCTCCTCGCCCTGCTGGTGCGGCGGGTGCCCCGGGAGGTGGCCGACCGCCTCCAGGGGTTCGCCGACGAGCTGAGCGTGGGCGAGGACTGCCGCGAGCTGCTGCGAGCCACCCGCCACCTCGCCGTCGGTGCCCTGGGACTGGCCATGGCCGATTTCGAGCGGGCGGGCTACGAGTGCATGGCCTACGAGCGCGACGGCGGTGACGGCGACCAGCACACCGCAGCCGAGTACTGGACCGCAGCCCCGAACGACCCGGTGCTGGCCGGCCGGTGGCAGGCGCTCGAGCACTGCCCGGAGGGCTCGCTGGGCCTGGCCATGTGGCGGTTCTACAAGGCCCGGGGCTTCGCCTTCCCCGGGATGCCAGACAGCGCGCCGCCTGCGCTGGCGCAGCACGACTGGATCCACGTCCTCGGGGACTACGGGACCACCGTGGAGTCCGAGCTCGAGGTCTTCGGACTCATCTCCCGGGCCTCCGACGACCCGCGGGCCTTCACCCTCCTGGTGCAGGTGCTGGGCCTGTTCGAGGCCGGCTACCTCCAGGCAGGCATGGGCCTCTTCCAGATGGACCTCGGTCACGTGTCGGCCCAGGAGGAGGACATGGCCGTGCGTCTGGCCGATGCCTTCCGCCGTGGGGCCCGGGCGGCGTGGTCCCACAACGACCACCACGGGGTCCAGGAGGGCATCGACTTCCTGGCGGTGGACTGGTTCGAGCACGCCGATCGGCCGGTCGAGGAGGTTCGGGCCCACTTCTTCCTCGACGGGCCGGCAGCGAAGTCAGCCGAAGCCCACGCGGCAGGCTCGGTCGGCCCGTGGGAGCGCGGTGGCATCTCCCCCTACCAGGCCGAGGCCGGCCGCGACCTCGCCGAGGCCGAGAACCGGGCCTACGAGGCCTACGGCGCGGTTCCGGCTCCGTAGGCTGCCCGGCGGTGCAGGACGGCCCGATCGGTATGTTCGACAGTGGCTTCGGGGGCCTCACGGTGGCCCGGGCCACCATCGACCTGCTCCCGGCCGAGGACCTCGTCTACGTCGGGGACACAGGGCGGTACCCGTATGGCCCCCGGGACCAGCACGAGGTGGCCGGGTACGCCGAGCAGATCACCAAGTATCTCGTCGCCGAGCACGATGTGAAGGTCGTGGTCGTGGCCTGCAACACCGCGGCCGCGGCGGCGCTGGCCCGGCTCCGGGCCGACACCCCGGTCCCGGTCATCGGGGTGATCGAGCCCGGCGTCGGTTCTCTGGTGGCGGCCACCCGTAACGGTCGGATCGGGGTGATCGGCACCGTGGGCACGATCGGCTCCGGGGCCTACCAGCGGGCCGTGGTGGAGGCCGCCGGGAGCGCGGGGGCGGTCGTCGACCCCGTGTTCGCCGCTTGTCCGGGCTTCGTGGAGTTCGTCGAGCGGGGGGAGGCCGACAGCGACCAGGTCCACGTGCTGGCCGAGCGCCTGCTGGCGCCGGTCCGGGACCACGGTGTCGACACCTTGCTGCTCGGCTGCACCCACTACCCGTACCTGGCCCGCACCCTGTCCGATGTCATGGGGCGGGACGTGGTGCTGGTGTCATCAGCCGACGAGACCGCGTTCGCCGTGTCCTCGGTGCTGAGCGAGTTCGGCCTGGCGCGTGACACCTCTCACGTCGGGGCCCACCGCTTCGTGTCCTCGGGCGACGTCGGGTCCTTCGCCCGCCTCGGCCAGCGGCTGTTGGGCCCGGAACTGGTCGACGCCGAGGGAGTCGCGTGGGACTGAGCCTGACCGTTCTCGGCTGCGGCGGCACCTACGCCGGGCCGGGCAACGCCTGCAGCGGCTACCTGGTGCGCACCGACCGCACCACCGTGCTGGTCGACCTGGGCCCCGGGTCGTTGGCCAACGCCCAACGCCACATCGACCTGATCGATGTGGACGCCATCGTGCTGAGCCACGAGCACGCCGACCACTGGACGGACCTGCCGGTGGCCCGCAACGTGTACCGGTACGTGCTCGACCGCCACGGCCTACCCGTGTTCACCACGGCCGGGACCATGGCGATGGCCCGGATGTTCTGCACCGACGAGGATTTCGTGTGGACGAGGGTCACCGATGGGGACCGGGTACAGATCGGTGACATCGACCTGCGGTTCAGCCGCACCGACCACCCGGTCGAGACCCTGGCCGTCCTGGCCGAGGCCGACGGCGCCTCGCTGGTCTACTCGGCCGACACCGGCCCGGGCTGGTCGCCCGTCGCCTTCGGCGTCCGCCCTGACCTGGCCGTGATCGAGGCGACGTTCACCCATGAGCACACCAACCCGGTGCACCTCACCGCCGCCGAGGCCGGCGAGCGGGCGCTCGCGGTCGGCGCCCGCCGGCTGGTGCTGACCCACCTGCTCCCGGGGACCGACCCGGCGGGACAGCGGGAAGCGGCCGAGGCCGCCTACGGCGGGCCCGTCGAGGTGGCCGAGCCCGGCCTCACCTTCACGGTCCCCGCCGCCGGGCGATAGACACGACGGCCATGAGTACCATCCCTGTCCCGCGCGCCGACGGGCGCCTGCCCGACGAGCTGCGTCCCGTGACCTTCGAACGGGACTTCACCGACATGTCCGCCGGCTCCGTCCTCGTCAGCTTCGGTCGGACCCGGGTCCTGTGCACGGCCTCGATCGAGGACGACGTCCCCCGTTGGATGCGGGGCAGCGGCAAGGGCTGGGTCACCGCCGAGTACTCCATGCTGCCGGGCTCGTCGCCGGAGCGGATCCGCCGGGAGGTCAAGGACGGCAAGCCGTCAGGTCGCACCCAGGAGATCCAGCGCCTCATCGGGCGCTCGCTGCGCTCGGTCTGTGACATGGTCCTGCTGGGAGAGCGGTCGATCATGGTCGACTGCGATGTCCTGCAGGCCGACGGCGGCACCCGCACGGCGTCGATCTCGGGCGGCTACGTCGCCCTGCACGATGCCCTCAGCCGCCTGGTGGCGAGAGGTGAGCTGGCCGAGCACCCGCTGATCGAGAACTGCGCCGCGGTCTCCGTCGGGATCGTCGGCGGCCGACCCCTGCTCGACCTGCCCTACACCGAGGACTCGACCGCCGAGGTCGACATGAACGTGGTGATGACCGCGAGCGGCCGGTTCGTCGAGGTCCAGGGCACGGCCGAGGGCCTCGCCTTCACCCGGGGCGAGCTGGACGAGCTGCTCGACATCGCCACCGGCGGCATCGACCAGATCGTGGCGCGGCAGAACGAGGCCGTGGCCACGCCCCCTCCGCCCCGTTGAGCCTGGACCTCGTCCTCGCTTCGGCCAACCCCGACAAGGTCACGGAGATCGCGGCCATTCTGGGTGACCGCGTGGATCTGCGACCCCGGCCGCCGGGCCTGTCCGACGTGGTCGAGGACGCCGACACCCTCGAGGGCAACGCCCGCCTCAAGGCCGTCGCCGTGTGCGAGGCGGCCGGTGCCGGGGCCGTGGCGGACGACACGGGGCTCGAGGTCGACGCCCTGGGCGGCGCGCCGGGTGTGCACACCGCCCGCTTCGCCGGTGAGGACGCCACCTATGCCGACAACGTGGTCAAGATGCTGGCCGACCTGGTCGGGGTACCCGAGGGTGAGCGGGGCGCTCGGTTCCGGACGGTCGCCCTGGTCCGATTCCCCGACGGCTCGGAGGTGGTGGCCGAAGGGGTGGTCGAGGGCGCCATCAGCACCGAGGCCCGGGGAGACCGTGGGTTCGGCTACGACCCGGTGTTCGTCCCGGCGGACGGTGACGGCCGCACCTTCGCCGAGATGAGCGCGGACGAGAAGCACGCCGTCTCCCACCGCGGCCGCGCCTTCCGCGCCCTCGCTGAGCTGCTCACCCGCCATTCCGGCGGCTGATTCTCCGGCCCTGACCGGCAGATCAGCCAGAAGCAGTTTGCGCCGGGTTCACCAGTGACGGAGGTCGATCGGCCACTCGTCGACGACCTCCTCGCCCCGGACGAGGTGATACCGCTTGTGGAGGGCGACGGTCGGGTCGCAGTGGGCGGGCCGGATCCGGATGCGTTCACCGACGCAGGGCGCCCATCCGTCGCCGGGGATGAACGCGAGGTGCTCGTCGGAGCAGTAGAGGACGTCAGCCCCTGGGACCGTCGGGAGGCCGTGGTCCTGGGCCAGGGCCTTGATGCCGGCGTCGGCCACCGCGGCGCCCGGGCTGGTCGAGATGACCGTGGACTCGACGACGAGGGCCTGTCGGAACGGCAGGTCCAGGGCGGCATACGCGGTGTCCATCACCAGGTAGCTGCCCGCCTGCAGCTCGGTGACGGTGTCGTTCAGGTCCCAGGAACCGGTCCCGCCCCCGGACACGACCTCACCCCCGACCTGCTCGTGCGCCGTGCGGGCCCGGGCCATCGCCCCCTCGACCAGTTGGGCCCGAGTGGCCCGGTCGGGGTTGAGCACGGCGTGGGCCTCGTAGGCCATCACCCCCCGCACCGTGAGTCCCGCCGCCCGCGCCCGGTCGGCGAGGCGACCGGCGTCGTCGGGCGCACAGCCGCAGCGAAAGCCGACGTTCACGTCGATCAGCACCTCAGCCACGCCACCCCGGGCCGCCGCGGCGACGGTCTCGTCGGAGTCGACGGCGACGGTCACACGGTGGCCGTCCTCGACCAGCGCGCCGAGTCGGGTGGCGTCCAGCACCTCGTTGGCCAGCAGCAGGTCGTCGCCGAGGCCGGCGCCGGCCAGGCCCTCCATCTCCCGGATGGTGGCGCAGCAGAACGCCGTGTGCCCCGCGTCGGCCAGCCAGCCGGCGAACACGGTTGACTTGAAGCACTTGGTGTGGGGCCGCAGCGTCGTCCCCGGCCAGCGGGCGGCCATGGTCGACCGGTTGTGCTCCAGGGCGTCCAGCTCGAGCAAGAGCGCCGGCGTGGGGAGGTCCGCTGCCTGCACGCCCGGCAACCTACGCTGCGGCGCGGTGGAGGGGAGCCGGGTCGCACCGGTGCTCGTCGTCGACCTGGTGGGCTCGACGAAGCGGCTGGTCGCGCTCGATGACGACGCGGGCAACCGGGACCAAGTCCGCGCCCTCGCCTCGTTCTCGGACCCGCGACGACCTGCGCAGCGGATGACCGGTCAGCTCACCGGCGACAGATCTCGTCACGTGACGTGGGCGTCAGGACACGGAAAGTGACTGTCAGACCCCCTGAGTAGGTTTGGGGTCATGGTCGGGGTCCAGGATCCGGTCGAGGTGATCAGCGAAGCGTTGGACCGTCTCGCGGACGAGGACCGGTCGGGTTGGTCGGTGGCCGCGAAGACCCAGCGGACCGTCGAGCTCACCAAGCTCGGGGCCCGGTTGGAGGCCGCGACGGTGGCCTGTGTGGGGGAGTGGGAGGCCGCGGGGGGTTGGCAGGTCGGTGGCTCGCGGTCGCCGGCGGCGGCGTTGGCGTGGCTGGGCGGCCGGTCCCATGGTGTGGCCCAAGGTCCGTGCAGACCGGCCGGCTGGTGCAGCGGCATTCGGCGACGGCCAAGTCGGTGGGGAACGGTGACCTGAAGATCGATCTGGCCCACCAGTTGGGTCGGGCGGTCACCGACGAGCGTGCGCCGGTCTATGCGCGGGACGAGCACGTCCTGTTGGATGCGGCCCGCCGGCTGGACGCCAGGCGGTTCAAGGTGCTGATCGACCGGTGGGTCGAGATGGCCGATGACGAGGTCGACCCGGACAAGGAGTTCGAGCGCTTCGACCGCCGTGAGCTCAAGGTCGGTCAGCTCCTCGACGGGCTCAGCGACGTGCGGGGCACCTTCCCCGCCGAAGGCACCGCGCTGCTCCGCAAGGTCCTGGACGCCTACCGCAAGCCCGACCCCGCCGGCATGATCGGCGGACGGCGCTCCAACGCGCAGACCAACTACGACGCCCTCATGGCCGCCTTGGCCGCGGCCGTGGACGGTAAGGAAGGACGGCCGCTGCGCACGACGGACGCGGTGGTGTCCTATGAACTGCTGCAGCGGCTGCCGGTCACCGACCTGGAGAACATGCGCTGTGACCTCCAAGGGGCCGGTCCGGTCCCGCCGTCGCTGCTGCGCCGGTTGGCCGCGGACTCCGCGATCGGCCGCCTCATCGCCGACGCCGACGGCGTGCCCCTCGAGTTGGGCACCCAGGTCCGGCTGTTCACCGCCCAACAACGCCGGGCCCTGCGCTTCCGGGACCAGACCTGTGTGTGGCCCGGCTGTGACCTCCCGGGCGAGTGGTCCGAGATGGACCACGCCGTCGACGCCGCCCTCGGCGGCCCCACCGATGCCTGCAACGGCCGCTTCCTCTGCGTCCGCCACCACCACCTCCGCCACAAGGGCTGGCAGGTGGCCTATGACCCCGTGACCAAGAACTGCACGGTTACCAGCCGCCTCGGCATCACCTGGACCGCGGATGGCGACCTCATCCTCCCCGACAGCCCCGGCCCACCCCACCCCGCACGCAGCCCCTGAGTCGAGGTGATCTGGTGCTCGAGGGTGGACAGCAGGATCCGCGTTCGCCGAGGAGCGTCGGTCCACCGCGCATCCGTTGGCGAGCCGGGTCGTGCGGGCGAGAGGACTCGAACCTCCAAGGGGCAGGGCCCCACCGGGACCTAAACCCGGCGCGTCTTCCAGTTCCGCCACGCCCGCGTGGCAACGAACGGCCAACGGTAGCCTCCGCCCCCATGCCGCAGCCCTCCGACTTCCCGAACATCCCGGTGGCCCAGGGCCCCGGGGGCGACCCGGCCCAGGACATCTACAACCGCCTCCTCCGGGAGCGCATCGTCTTCCTGGGCCAGGAGGTCAACGACCAGATCGCCAACCTCATCACCGCCCAGCTCCTCTACCTCGAGGGCCAGGACGCCGAGAAGGACATCTGGCTCTACATCAACTCGCCGGGGGGCTCGGTGACCGCCGGCATGGCCATCTACGACACCATGCAGTTCGTGGCCCCGGACGTGGGCACCATCTGCATGGGCCTCGGCGCCTCGATGGGCCAGTTCCTGCTCTGCGCCGGCACTCCGGGCAAGCGCTTCGCCCTGCCCCACGCCCGCATCCTCATGCACCAGCCCTCGGGCGGCGTCCAGGGCCAGGCCTCCGACATCGCGATCCAGGCCGAGCAGATGGCGTACACGAAGAAGCTGATGGCCGAGCGCATCGCCGAGCACACCGGCCAGTCCGTCGAGCAGGTCCAGGAGGACTCCGAGCGGGACCGCTGGTTCACCGCGGCCGAGGCGAAGGACTACGGCATCATCGACAGCGTGGTGGCCAACCGGCGCGAGCTGGCCTGAGCCGAGCCGCTACCCGGTGGCCGGCGGGATCGTCGTCGTCACCACGGTGGCGGGCGGCAGCGTCGTCGGGGGGACGGTCCCTGGCAACGTGGTCGACGGCGTGGACGAGGTGGGCACCGAGGCCGCATTGATCGCGGCCAGGTCGATGCGGCACTCGGCGAGCGAGTAGCCGGTCACCGCCGCCTGCGCGGCGGCGATCTCCTCGTCGTCGATGTCGAGGGCCTGGATGCGTTCGGCGCCGGCCGGGTCGGAGGGATCCACCTCGTCGAGGACCGCGGTCACCTCGGCGAAGGTGTCGGCCAGCAGCCGCATGTCGTCGGCCACCTCGGCGGGCGCGGCGTCGGCCAGGCGGGCCGTGGCCGTTTCGGTGTCGTCGGGGCCGGCGGGATGGAGGGGGTCGAAGATCGTCAGGTCCGCTTCGACGACCGCTCGCAGCTCGGTGCAGAACGCCTCCCGGGTGCCGGTCGCCGACCCGGTCCCGCCGTCGTCCGAGCAGCCGCTGGTCGCGGCCGCGATGGCGACGAGGACGAGGGGGAGCCGCCGGACACGCATCGGGCGAGTATCCCCGATCCCCGGCCCCGGGCGGTGTCACTGGTTGTGGGTACTGTCCGAGACATGGCGCGGCTGGTCCTCACTCCCTTCGGTCGCCCCGCGCTGGAGGCCCTGGCGGAGGTGGTGGCCGAGGCGCAGGGTGACGACCCGCTCGCCCCGGTCACCGTGGTCGTACCCTCGGCGCCCGCCGCGGTGTCGGTGCGGCGGGCCCTCGGTCGCCGCTCGACGACCGGTGTGGCCAACGTGCGCACGTTGGCGCTGCCGCAGCTGGCCGACCTCCTCGCCACCCCCCTGGCGGCGGCGGGGGAGCAGCGGCCGCTCACGCCGACCTGGGTCGCGGCGACCGTCCGGGCCGGGTTGGCGGAGGCCCGACCACCCCTCTCGCGGGTCCCGACCTCGGCCGCCGTCGAGGAGGCGCTGATCGTCACCTTCGCCCGGCTCCGCGAGGCCAGCGATGCCGAGCTGCGGGTGCTGGAGAAGCGCAGCACCCGGGCGGCTGCGGTCATCGACCGCTACCGGGACCACCGAGAGCGCCTGGCCGGTCACCTCGACCGTCACGACCTGCTCGTCCTGGCCGCCGAGGCCGTGCGGGGCGCCACCGATCAGCTCGCCGAGGTGGGCCCGGTGGTGCTCCACCTGCCCCGGCGGCTCGGCCGCGCCGACCTGGCGCTGATCGAGGCGCTGGCGGCCCGCACCGAGGTGGTCGCTGTCCTCGGCCGGACCGGTGACGCCGACGGTGACCGACCCCTGCGCCGCCTCCTCGAGCAGCTCCAGCCCGTCCTCGGGGACCCCGAAGGGGGTGACGTGGCCGTCCCCCCGGCGGCGCCGGCCCGCGTGGTCCTCGCCCCCGATCCCGACGAGGAGGCCCGGGAGGCCGTTCGAGCCGTCCTGGCCCGACTGGAGCGCGACCCCGTCGACCTGGACCGGGTCGCCATCGTCTCCCGTGTGGCATCGCCCTACCGGTTGCTGCTGCACGAGCACCTCGAGACCGCCGGACTCGACCATCATGTGGACCTGCCGTGGTCCGTGGCCCAGAGCACGCCCGGCCGGGTCCTGCTCGGTCTGCTGGACCTGCCTGAGCACGGGTTCCGGCGAGTCGACGTGGCCCGCTGGCTGCGGGCGGGACCGATCCGGTGGAACGACCGGTCGGTGCCGGCCTCGCGCTGGGACGCGGTCGCGCGCCGGGCCGGGGTGGTCCAGGGGCTCGACCAGTGGCGCGACCGGCTGGACCGCCGCCGCCTGGAGTTGATGGCGGGGTTGGCCGATGGCCGCCATGACGCCGAGTACGTCGAGTCCCGGGCCCGTCAGGTGGACGAACTCCAGGCGTTCGTGACCGCAATCGCCGAGGAGGTGCAGCCGCCGAGCCGACGCTCGTGGCGGGAGTGGTCGGACTGGTCGTTGCGGATGCTCGACTGGCTCCTCGACGAGGCCGACGTCGACGGGGAGCAGGCCGACTCGCATGTGGCCGACTTCGGCGACGTCCGCCAACGGGTCACGGCGCTCGGTGACCTCGACCTGGTCGAGGGCCCGCCGGACGCCGTGCGGTTCCGGCGGGTGCTGAACGAGGAGCTCTCCCGCAAGCCGAAGCGGGTGGGCCGTCTCGGTCACGGCATCCAGGTGGGCGACCTGGCCGACGTCCATGGCCTCGACCTCGATCTCGTGGTCATCGTCGGGATGGCGGAGGGCTGGTATCCGCCCCGCCAACGCGACGCACCGCTCCTACCCGACCAGGAGCTGAGCGACGCCGGGCTGGCGGACGCTCTCGGTCGTCCCGGGCGGGCCGACGAGCGACGCGACCACCTGGCCGCCCGCGCCGCCGGGGCCGAGGCCGTGCTCTTGGCCCCCCGCAGCGATCCGCGGGGCCAGCGCGAGCTGCAGCCGGCCCGCTGGCTCCTGGAGGAGATGACGGACCGAACGGACCGGACGGTCGGCGTGAGCGACGTCGAGGCACTCGTCGCGCCATGGCTGCACCGGTCCCCGTCCTTCGAGGAGACGGTGCGCACGGTGACCGTCCCTCTGGACACCCGGGAGCGGGACCTCGCCGCCCTCTTGGCGTCGACTGACGCGGGGTCGCCGGCCCTCCACGCCCATCCGGTCGTCACGGCGGACCTCGGTCTGGCTCGCGGGCTGGCCGCGGTGGTCGACCGGCGGGACCGTCGCTACAGCGAGTGGACCGGCCGGGTCGGGCCTCGGGACGAGCTGCGGGTCCGGGACGAGGCCCTCGCGTCGGCCACCCGGCTGGAGCGCTTTGCGCTGTGCCCCTTCCAGTACCTGCTGGGCAACGTGCTGCACGTCCGGGCGCAGGACGATCCCGTGGACGAGGAGGGGATCACGCCCCGGGACCGGGGCTCGCTGGTGCACGAGGTGCTCGAGCGGTTCTTCGCCGGAGCGCTGGACCGTGAGCCCGAGGACGGCTGGACCGACAGCGATCTCGAGCGCCTGCACGACATCGTCGACGAGGTGGGCGAGACGTACCGGGCGCGGGGGATGACCGGCCGGGACCTCGGCTGGGAGCTGGAGTCCTCGGCCATCCGCCGCTGGCTCGGTGCCGTGCTCGACCGCGACGCCGACGAGCGTGCCGCGCGCGAGGCCCGACCGGCCGCGGTCGAGCTCCTGTTCGGCGGGGAGTCCGAGCACCCGCCCGCAGAGGTGGCGCTACCGGATGGTCGGCGCCTGCGCTTCAAGGGCGCGATCGACCGGGTCGACCGGGAGGCCGACGGGTCGCTCCTCGTCATCGACTACAAGACCGGCCGCAGCAGCAACTACCGGGCGGTAGACGCCGACCGGCTCGACCGGGGCAAGCGACTCCAGCTCCCGATCTACGCCGACGCCGCCCGCCGCGCCCTGGGCCCCGAGGACGGCCCTCCACCCGACGTCGACGCGTACTACTGGTTCGTTGAAGAGGGGGGGAAGAAAGCCTGGCGCGGGGGCCCCGTGGACGACGCCGTCCAGGCCCGCTTCGAGGACGTGATCGCGACCGTCGTGGACGGCATCGAGGGCGGCGACTTTCCGGCCAACCCCGGCGAGGAGGGCTTCTACGGGCCGAGCAACTGCAAGTTCTGCGACTACCAGCGGGTGTGCCCGAGCACGCGGGTCGACCTCTGGGAGGGGGTGCGCCGGGACGACGAGCTGTCCCGGTACGTCGAGCTGGCCGACGGTGAGCGGCCATGACGTCGGTGGATCAGCCCAGCGACCAGGTGGCCCGCGAGCGCATCCGCACGGACCTCGACCGCACGCTCTTCGTCGAGGCGGGAGCGGGCACCGGCAAGACCACGGCGCTCGTCGGCCGGATCGCCGAGCTGGTCCTCAGCGGGCGGGTGTCGACGCCGCGGGAGCTGGCGGCCATCACCTTCACCGAGGCCGCGGCCGCCGAGCTGCGGGACCGCGTCCGCGAGCAACTCGAGGTCGAGGGCGAACGCCTCGACCTCGACGAGGACGCCGGGGACCGGCTGCGGGCGGTGCTGGCCGACATCGACGAAGTGACCGTCACCACGTTGCACGGCTTCGCCAGCCGGTTGTTGGGGGAGTACCCGCTGGAGGCGGGGCTGCCCCCGGGCTTCGAGGTCGAGGATGAGATCGAGGCCTCGGTGCGCTTCGACCGGCGCTGGCTGGAGCTGGTCGACGACCTGCACAGCGCCCCCGACCTGCGGGAGGCCTTCGGCCGGGCGTTGGTGCTCAACCTGGACCTGCGCCGCCTGGCCGAAGTGGCCGTCGTCTTCGACGACAACTGGGACCGATTGGGCCCGCCCCGTGCGGTCGGCCCGCTGTCGCCCGTGGACGTGAGCCCCGTGGTCGACGCCCTGGCGGCGGCGCTCGAGCGCCTCCCGGCCTGCACGGACCCCGACGACCTGCTCGCCGAGCACCTCGAGAACCAGGCGGGGCCGATCCACCGGGAGCTGATCCTGCTGGCCGAGGTGGGCGACCCCGAGTCCCTCCTCACCGCACTCGTGCGGGCCGGCAAGCTGTCGTCCAAGAACGGCAAGCAGGGGGTGTGGGACGGTCACAAGCCCGAGGTCGTCGCCGCACTGGAGACGGCCGAGTCCGCCCGGGTCGAGCTGATCCACGCTCACCGCAGCGCGGTCCTCGAGGTGCTGGCCGAACGGCTCCGCCGCTTCGCCATCGAGGGGGCCGAAGACCGTCGTTGCCGCGGGCTGGTCTCGTACCACGACCTCTTGGTGCGGGCCCGTGGCCTGCTGCGGTCCGACGTCGGTGTCCGCACGGCCCTGAGTCGCCGGTACCGCTATCTGCTCATCGACGAGTTCCAGGACACCGATCCCCTCCAGATCGAGATCGCCGCCCTCCTGGCCGCCGCCGACCCCACGACCCTGCCCGAGGACTGGCGGGAGATCGACGTGGTCCCCGGCAAGCTCTTCGTCGTCGGCGACCCGAAGCAGTCCATCTACCGCTTCCGGCGGGCCGACATCGCGCTCTACGCTCGCGCCGAGACCGCCTTCGAGGCCGACCTCGTCCGGCTGACCGCGAACTTCCGGTCGGTGCCCGACGTCTTGACCTGGGTCAACCGGGTGTTCGGCGCCTTGATCACCGGTGACGGCGATGCCCAACCGCCGTACGTGGATCTGGCGCCCCACCGGGGTGCATCCGGTGCCCGGCCCGCGGTCCTCGTCGTCGGGGGGCCGGTGACCGAGCGGTCCATCGGTGACATCCGCGAGGCCGAGTCCACGGAGTTGGCCGGTCTGATCCGGCGGATGCGGGCCGAGGCCTGGGAGGTGGGGCGAACCGAGCGGGGACCCCTGCGCTACGACGACATCGCGCTCCTCGTGCCCACCCGCACGCCCCTCGGCCAGATCGAGCGGGCCCTCGAGGCAAAGAGCATCCCCTACCGGATCGAGAGCCGGTCCTTGGTGTTCCAGACCGACGAGGTGCGCGAGTTGCTCGCCGTCCTGGCGGCGGTCGACGACCCGGCCGACGAGGTCGCCCTCGTGACCGCCCTGCGTTCGCCGGGGCTGGCCTGCTCAGACGCCGACCTGGCCGACTGGCGGCTGGCCGGCGGGCAGTGGCGCATCGACGGGCGGACGCCGGAGGGTCGGGAGGAGCACCCGGTGGCCCGGGGGCTGGCCCAGCTGCAGCGGCTCCACGAGGAGCGGGACTGGAAGCCCGTCAACGAACTGGTGGCCCAGGTCGTGCGGGAACGGCGCATGGTCGAGCTGACCCTGGCCCGTCGCCGGCCCCGGGACCACTGGCGGCGCTACCGCTTCCTGGCCGACGCGGCCCGGGCGTTCGTCGAGGCGGGGGGCGCGTCCCTCGCCGAATTCGTGGCCTGGGTCACCGCACAGGCCGACGGCCGGGCCGATCGGGTCGAGACCGTCCTGCGCGAGGCCGACGACGACGCCGTGCGCATCATGACGGTGCACGGGTCGAAGGGCCTCGAGTTCCCCGTGGTGGTGCTGGCCGGTCTCAACGCCGACCGGGACCCCCGCCCGCCGCTCGTCGCCTGGGGACCGGAGCGGCCGGAGATCAGGATGGGGAACCAGGTCGGGGGATACTTCGAGACGCCGGGCTACCTCGACGTGCGCGAGACCGACGCTCGCTTCGAGGACGCCGAGCAGCGGCGCCTGCTCTACGTCGCGGCCACCCGGGCCCAGGACCACCTGGTGGTCAGCCTGCATCACAAACCCGGCTACCGGAACCACGCCGCGCTCCTGCACGAGGTGTGTGGGGACTGTGCCGAGCTGCGGGGGCGCCTCGACGACGCTCAGCTCGTGCTGCCCCTCGCCGGGGAGGCGGTGCTGGAGCCGATGTCGCCCGTCGAGGACGCCCACGCGGCCGCCCGGTGGCGTGCGGCCCGGGAGGCCCTGCTGTCCCGCGTGCGGTCCTCCGGGGTCATCGCGCCGAGCGGTCTGGGTCACGAGGGCCCGGAGCGGGCCGAGGAGGACGTGCGCGTGCCGGGGCGGGGCCAGGGCGGCAGTGCCCGGGGCCGGGCGGTGCATTCCGTGCTCCAGTCGGTGGCCCTGCCGGGGGCCGAGGACCTCGACGACCTCGCCCGGCTCCACGCCGAGGAGGAGGGCCTCGGTGATCGCGTCGACGAAGTGGCGGCCATCGCCCGAGCGGCGCTGGCCGCCCCGGTCGTGCAGCGGGCGCTCGCCGCGCCAAGGTATTGGCGGGAGCTGGCGGTGGTCGCCTCTGTCGAGAGGCGCCTCGTCGAGGGCTACATCGACCTGGCCTTCGAGACCGACGACGGACGCCTCGTGGTGGTCGACTACAAGACCGATGCGGTCGTCGACCCCGGCCGGTACCGGCTCCAGATCGGGGCCTACGCCGCCGCCCTGGCCCGGGCCACGGGTCGGGAGGTGGCTGAGGGCTGGCTGGTGTTCGCCGGCGTCGACGGTGCCCAGGAACGCGAGGTCGGTGACCTCAGCGCCGTGGTGGCCCAGGTGGCGGCGGCGGTGGTCGCCGGCTGAGGCGGTTCAGCCCTGGGCCGCGAGGGCCAGGCCCCGTAGCGCGGTCACCGCGTGCTCGAGACCGTCGGGGTCCTTGTAGAGCGCGCTGCCGGCCACCAGCACGTTGGCCCCGGCCGCGGCGGCCCCGGCGATGGTGGCCGGGCCGATGCCCCCGTCGACCTCGATGTCCACGTCGTGACCCTGTTCGTCGATCAGGGCCCGGAGGGCGGTGATCTTGGGCTCCATGGACGCGATGTAGGCCTGGCCGCCCCAGCCCGGGTTCACCGTCATGATCAGCACCATCTCGACCAGGTCGAGCACGTGGGCCACCGCGTCGATCGGCGTGGACGGGTTGAGGGCCACGGCGGCCCGGGCGCCCGCCTCGGCCACTGCGCCCAGCGTCCGGTGCAGGTGCACCGTGGACTCGGCGTGGATGATCAGCACCTCACAACCGGCGTCGACGTAGGGCTGGAGCATGAGCTCAGGCGTGTTGACCATCAGGTGGGCCTCGAAGGGAACCGTGACCTGGTCCCGCACCGAGGCGATGACGTCGGGCCCGAAGGTCAGGTTGGGCACGAACTGCCCGTCCATGACGTCCCACTGGATCCGGTCCACCCCCGCCTTCTCCAACGCCACACACTCCTCCCCCAGGCGCGAGAAGTCCGCAGGCAGAACAGAGGGAACGATCGAAACAGGACGGGCGGCCACGACCCGAGACTAGAAGAGCAAGCGGCCGATCAGAAGTGCCGGGGTCTCCAGGAGGACCGGCCGCCACTTTTCAGGCCGTCGGCTTGTCGTCGAGCGGGTCCCTCGCCCCCGTCAGGGGCCGCGCCGAGAGGCGCAGCAGAAAGTGGGCCCCCTGGGATTCGAACCCAGAACCTGCGGCTTAAGAGGCCGTTGCTCTGCCGTTGAGCTAGAGGCCCGACGCCCGGGGAGGGTAGCGGTGGGCACGGGTGCCGCCCGCCAACCTCCCGGGACTTCGGTATGGGGTGACCGAGGGGACTTGAACCCCCGACCTCCAGGGCCACAACCTGGCGCTCTAACCGAGCTGAGCTACGGCCACCAAGAGTGCGTCAGCATAGGGGGCGCCGACGCGATCACCCCAGGGGAAAGGGGGCTTCCGGTCCGGTCTCGTCTGTCGGGACGCCACGGAAGTCCTCCGCCAAGTGGACGCCCTTCGCTTGATTGTTCTTGGACGGAACGACCCTAAGCATCACTCGGTTGCCGTGGGCATGAGGACGGAAGTAGTAGCAGGCACCGGTTGCGGGGCAGTAGACGCAAACGAGGTCGACCTCGGTCTTGTCCATCGGCCTGCGGTGCATCCCGTGTCGGTCGGACCAGACCGATCCGAGCTCGATGTTGAGTACGCCACGTGCGTTCAGCGACCGGTACTTGACCTGTACTCGGGTGAACCTGCCGCTGCGGTAGGCCACGAGGTCAAACGGCGCATGCTCGGTCGCCGGCCACAGCACCAGGTAGCCCTGTTCCATGAGGTCGGTGTAGGCGTGGGCCACCGCCAGGTCGCCCTTGGTCTTCGTCGGATGGACGAGGGGCATGCCCGGGAAGTATATCGAAAGTTGGGAACAAGCGTTCCAAATCGCCGTGGTCGGTGGTCAGACCTAGGCTTGCGACGCCTCCGTAGCTCAGTGGACAGAGCACTCGGCTTCTATCCGAGCGTGCGCGGGTTCGAATCCCGCCGGGGGCGCCAGAGGGTCACATCTCCGCCGCCCACCCGTAGAGCGGGCTTGGACTGCGAAGGATCGGCCGCGGCTGCCACCATGTCTGGCGGCGTAGAGGCGCCGTTCCGAGACGATGCGGGACTTCGGATCCTTCGACCCGGCTTCTCGCTATGGCGCTGCGGACTAGAACGGGTCGGTGACCCAGGAGGACGGGGGACGACTCCGGACGCTGGCCCGGTCGGTGTCGACCCTTCCCGGCTACCGGCTGAACAGCCTGCGTCAGGACCTGCCGGCCGGGCTCGCCCTGACGGCGCTGTTGGTCCCGCAGGGCATGGCCTATGCCACCCTCGCCGGGCTGCCCGCGGTCACCGGGCTGTACACGACCATTGCCTGCCTCACGGCCTACGCCCTGGTCGGGCCGTCGCGGATCCTGGTGTTGGGCCCCGACTCGTCGGTGTCGCCGCTGATCTTCGCCGCCCTGATCCCGCTCGGAGCAGCCGACGACCCCGAGACCGCGATCGCTCTGGCGGGGATGCTGGCCGTATTGGTCGGGCTGATGGAGGTCGCGCTCGGGGTCGGGCGTTTCGGCTTCGTCGCCTCCCTGCTGTCCAAACCCGTCCAGATCGGCTACCTCAACGGCCTCGCCCTCGTGATCATCGCCGGTCAGCTCCCCACGCTGTTCGGGTTCTCGACCGACGCCACGAGCTTCGCCGGTGAGGTGTCGGCGTTCTTCCGGGGACTGGACATGACCGACGCGGACGCCCTCCTGGTCGGGCTCGGGACCGTCGTCGTCCTGATCGTCGCGTCGTTCCTGCCGGCGCGGGTGCCCGGCGTGCTCATCGCCGTCGTCGGCGCGACGGTCGTGGTCAGCGTGTTCGACCTGGCGGCCGAGGGCGTGCCCGTGGTCGGGGAGCTCCCGCAGGGCCTGCCGCGACCGGCGGTGCCGTGGACCGATCTCGGTGATGTCGGGCCTCTGGCCCTGGCGGCGGTCGGCATCGTGCTGGTGTCCCTGGCCGACACCATCGCCGTGTCGACCGCGTTCGCGGCCCGCCGGGGCGAGCACGTCGACCCGGACCGGGAGATCGTCGCGGTCGGCTTGGCCAACCTGGCCACCGGCTTCTTCCGGGGCTTCGCCGTGTCCGCCAGCAGCTCCCGCACCGCAGTGGCCGAGGAGTCCGGGTCGACCAGCCAGGTGGTGGGCCTGGTGGGGGCGGCGACCATCGCGGTCCTGCTCGTCGCCGCCCCGGGCCTGCTCCAGAACCTGCCGAAGAGCGCACTGGCGGCGGTGGTCATCGTTGCCGCCTTCCGCCTGGTCGACCTCCGCACGCTCCGCCGACTGGCCCGGGCCCGACCCACCTCGCTGGTGCTGTCGCTGGCCGCGACCCTGGGCGTGGTCTTCCTCGGCGTCCTCCAAGGGGTGATCGTCGCCGTGGCCCTGTCGATCCTGTTCTTCTTCCGCCGGTTCTGGTGGCCCGAGGACGAGCAGCTCGGGCGGGTGCCCGGCCTGCGGGGGTGGCACAGCATCGAGCGCTTCCCGAACGCCCAGACGCTGCCCGGCGTGCTGCTCTACCGCTTCGAGGCCCCACTCTTCTTCGCCAACGCGAGGGTGTTCGAGGAACGGGTGCGCGATCTGGTGCGGGCGTCTGACCCGCCGGTGGAGTGCGTTGTGCTGCAGTGCGAGGCGATCAGCGACATCGACGTGACGGCGGCCGACGTGCTGGCGGCGCTGCACCAGGAGCTGGAGGACCAGGGGATCGAGCTCGCCTTCGTGGAGCTCCGCGACCGGCTCCAGGACCTCCTGGCCGGCTACCACCTGCACGGCGATGTCGACGAGGGGCCGTTCTACCGGTCGGTGAAACAGGCCCTGGAGGCCATCACCGGCGAGGACTTCGACGACCTCGACCTGCCCTGAACCGCTGGAGCGGGTGGGAATGGAGCGGGTGAGGGGAATCGAACCCCCGTCACCAGGATGGAAGCCTGGAGCTCTGCCATTGAGCTACACCCGCGTGGTCGGGGAGGGGAGATTTGAACTCCCGACCTCCTGCTCCCAAAGCAGGCACGCTGCCAAGCTGCGCCACTCCCCGACGAGCGAGCACAGGCTAGGCCGTGGGACGGCGGCCCGGACCCGGATTCTCAGCGCCGTCTGACGATGAACTTGACGACGTCGACCCGGAGGGGGTCACTGGTCGACGTGGTCGTGATCGCCCGCTCGATCCGGCTGCCCCCCGGGGCCCGGGCCCCGACGGTGACGACGACCTTGATGGTGCGGAAGGCGCCGGGGGCCAAGACCGGGGTCGTGTAGGTGCCGTTGCGGACCGGCACCGAGATGTCGACGCCGCCGGTGAGGTAGCGCACCTGGTAGTTCGCCGTCGAGGCCTGGCCGCCGACCCGCAACGCCTCAGGGTGGTTGCCGTCGTTCTGCACGGTCACGTAGTGGGTCACGACGTCGCCAGGGTCTGCCGGGGTCGTGCGGGTCTGGCCCTCACCGGTGGCGTTGTACCTGCCGTCGCCCACGGTGACGCCGCCGAGGCCGACCCGGATACGGCCGTCAGGTCGCCGGCGGGCGACGGAGTAGGTGTGCTCGACCTCGGCCTCGTTGCCGGCCGCGTCGGTCGCGGTGACCCGGAACGTGTGCGTGCCCACGGTGCTGGTGTCGACGGGCTCGCCGTCGGCCGCGTCGCCCTCACAGGGGAGCGGGCCGTCCTGATCGTCGACGCAGGTGACGTCGGTGACCACGACCTGGCCCCGGTTGTACAGCGCCCCGTCCCCCGGGCTGGTGAGGGTGATGACCGGCGGGGTGACGTCGAGGACGTCGACCTCGACGGTGGGGGAGGATTCGGGGGTCGGGAGCTCGGCCGAGGTCGCCGACACCGTGCTCGTCCACGGCCCGACGGCGGTGGGCGTGTACGAGCACTCGATGACGTGGTCGCCGTCGACGGGGATCGGTTCGGTGAGCGGGCCCGCCGCGCAGTCGGGCGCCTGGGGCGAGACCACGACCACGTCCGTCAGGGCCACGTTGCCGGTGTTGAGCACGGTGACCGTCAGCGTGACCGGGTCACCCAGGGGGACGCTCGACTCCTCGGCCCGGTGGCCCACGTCCATCGCCGCCGTCCCCGGGGCGAGGACGTTGACCGATGCGGGCGCCGACGTGGTGGCGCCGTCGAGCTGGTCGGCGGTCACCTCGGCCGAGGCCGACCAGGGGCCGAGGTCGTCGGGGTCGACCGTGGTGTAGGCGCAGTCGACGACGACGTCGTCCCCCACGCCGAGGTCGGCCACGGGCCCCGTGCAGTCCGGCGCGGCGGCCACCGTGACGGCGAGGCCGGTCAGGTCGACGTTGCCGGTGTTCTCGACGGTGACGCTCACGTCGACGTCCTCGCCCACGGTCACGATGCCGGGCGTCGCGGAGACGTCGACGCTCACGGCGGGGACCGGGGCGGCGACCGTGACCGCGACCGGGGATGAGGTCACGCCAGGGGGTGGGAGCTCGGTGGCGGTGACGGTGGTGGTGTTCGTCCAGGTGCCGACATCGTCCGGGTCGATGGTCGTGTGGGTGCAGTCCACCGTTACGGATGCCCCAGGCGCCAGGTCGGCCAGCGCCTGGTCACACTCCGGTGCCGTGGTGGTCGAGAGGTCGAGTCCCGTCAGGTCGACGTTGCCCTCGTTGTGCAGCGTGAGATGGAGGTCGATGTCCTCACCGGCCACGACGTCGGCCTGGTCGGCCACCTGGTCGATGGCCAGCACAGGGTTCGGGCAGTCCGCCACCCGGACGTCGTCGATGAACCACCCGTAGTCGCCGACGACGCTGTCTTCGCCGACCCGGAAGCGGATGCGGACGTCCTCGCCTGCGAGCGGGGACAGGTCCACGCGACTCGACAGGTAGCCCTGGCTCTCGTCGACGAACGCGGGGCGGCCCTTGATCGGATTGCTCCCACTGGCCATGAGGGTGCCGTCGTAGCCGTTCTCCTCGATCATCGGCCCGAGATCGAGCCACGGGCCGCCGAGCCCGGTGGTCGAGTACTCGACCACGCCGCCATCCCAGTTCGACCCGCTGCTCGACTCGAATCCGTAGGCGTGACGGAAGTGGAGGACCGGGTGCGATTCCGGGGGCAAGTCGACAGCCGCGGACATCACCACCGAGCGGTCAGCGGTGGCGCCGGTGGTCGGCCCGTAGAAGCCCTGGTCTCCGCTGGTCGCATAGCTGAACTGGGACTCGGACTGATAGCCCCAGCGGAACGCGCCCGGTGACTGCTGGTAGGTCCAGCGCCCGTCGTTGGTGACCTCGAGGTCGTCGGTGAAGAGGTCGGCGACGGGCTGGCCCTGGGCGCACACGGCCACATCGGTCGCGGGCGCGGCAGGGGGGACGACGTTCATGCCCACGGCGTCCACGGCGTCGCGGACCTCGAGGCAGTCGCCGGCGGTCAGGCCGGCGACCCCCCCGGTCACGAGGTTGGCGCAGGCCTGGGGGAGGGCGGCGTGGAGGTCCTGGAAGTCGCTGGCGGAGGTGAGCAGCGTCGTCAGCACCTCGTAGTAGAGCGCCGCCACCTTGTCCGGGCCGAGGGCGGTCACCTGGTAGCCACCGAAGGTGCCACCGTCGGCCATGAGGTAGGCCGCCTTGTTGTTCACCCCGCTGTTGGAGTGCACGCCGCCGGCATCGGTCGGCCCCGGTACGTAGGCCGCGTGGGCGGTGCTGTCGGGGTCGCTCCTCGCCGGCGGGTCGGCCATGTCCCGCAGGTAGCCGCCGGCGAGGTCCTCGCCGATCAGCCACCGGTTCGCCGGGGTGTCGTCGCTGCCGGTGGCGAGGTCGATCAACTCCCCGAAGACGTCCGACATCGACTCGTTGATCGCCCCCGACTGGTACCAGTAGAAGAGGCTCGCGGTGTGTTCGGTCAGGCCGTGGGTCAGCTCGTGGGCCACGACGTCATCGGTGGCGTACCCGGCACCGAACGTGAGCTGCTCGCCGTTCCAGAAGGCGTTGGCGTAGGGGCAGGCCCCCGCCGTCTGGCAGTAGCGGACACTGGACACGAGCGGGGACCCGGCGTCGTCCACGCCGTCCCGGCCGAAGTGGGCGGCGTAATAGCTGTGGGCGGCGCCCGAGAAGTCATAGGCCCGGTTCACGTCGGCCACGCCGGTCGCCGGCCCGCCCTCGATCCGCACCGGGCTGATGCAGGTCTCGTCGGCGTTGGCGACGTTGGCGAAGTCGCAGACCTCGCGGTCCAGGGCGAGGGTCAACTGGCTGAAGCTCAGGGCGATCGCCCCGGTGGTGGCGTCGACGAGGACGAGGTGGCGGACCGGCGGGATCGAGCCGGTGACCTCCACCAGCCAGGTCAGCCGGACGCCGAAGGTGTCATCGGCCCCCACGACGACAGGGTCGTAGACCTGGGCCTCGGGGATGGTCGCCTCGAGGGCCCCGGCCGGGGCCCCGGTGTCGCGGGCCACCGCCTCGATGGCGGTGACGCGGGCGACGCCCGGGAGGACGCGGGCTCGGGAAGGGGCCTCCTCGGCCCGGGGCGAGAGGTCGGCCAGGCTGGAGAGCACGCCCCCGTCCCGGTCGACCTGGACCGAGGCCTGGCCGCCGAACACGGGCACACCGTCCACCTGCTGCTGGAACCGGACGGCCACGCCGCCGGTCAGCGACGGGGTGTGGCCGATGTCGACGAGGTCGGTGTCCCCGGCGCCGAGCAGGCCGCCGAAATCGTCGACGAAAGCGCGCCCGGCCTGGGTGGGTCCGTCCGTTCCGAGGTCGAGGGGGCGCCCCGGGTCGGTGCCGACGAACCCGGCCGCGCCGGTGGTCGGATCGCGGCGCAGGTCCAACGGGCCGGTGGTGAGGGAGGCCAGCTCGTCGACGGCCGGATCGCGGTCGGCCGTGGGCCCCGGCGTGGTCGCGGGCAGCACCACCAGGGCGGTGGCCCCGGCGGCAGTCGCCGCACTCAGCGCCACGAGGACGCGCACCGACCTGCGCACGCCCCCCAGCCTATGGCCACGGAGCGCGGTGTGACACACACCGCGCGTGATCGTCGGGCCAGGCCCCTAGAACTGGAAGTAGATGAAGGGGACGGTCTCGCCGCCGGAGAAGAGGACGATGGCCACCACGAACACGCCATAGAGGGCACCCTGCAGCACGGGGGTCAGCTCCAGCATCGGCGTGTGGGTGCCGCTGTTGCGCTGGGCGAGGTCGATGGCGATGGTCACCGCACCGAGCAGGAGGACGAGGAACACCGCCCCGGGGTCGGTCGTCCCGCCCTGGAACGTCAGGATCCCGGTGATGACCTCGAAGGCCTGGGTGAAGCTGGCCGCCCGGAAGAAGATCCACGCGAAGACGACGAGCTGGAAGGTACCGATCGCCGGGAGCACGTCGGCCAGGGTGAAGCGACCCACCTTGTTGTGGGCGTTGCCGGCGCCGCCCGGACGTTCGGTGAATGCCCGGTGCGCGCACAGGTAGAGGCCGTGCAGGGTCCCCCAGGCCACAAAGGTCCAGGCCGCCCCGTGCCACAGGCCGCCCAGCACCATGGTCAGCATCAGGTTCCGGTAGGTCGTGCCGTGGCCGCCCCGGTTACCGCCGAGGGGGATGTAGAGGTAGTCGCGGAGCCAGTTCGACAGCGAGATGTGCCACGTCCGCCAGAAGACGGTCATGTTCCGGGAGAGGTAGGGCTGCTCGAAGTTCAGGGGCAGCTCGATGCCCAGCAGGCGGGACGAGCCCCGGGCCACGTCCGAGTAGCCGGCGAAGTCGCCGTAGATCTGGAGCGCGAAGGCGTACGCGCCGGCGAGCAGCACGAGCCACGAGGACGAGGCGGCGTCGGTGAAGGTCCGGTCCACGAACGGGGCCAGGGCGTCGGCGATGGCCACCTTCTTGAAGAGGCCGAGCAGGATCAGCGCCAAGCCCGACTTCACCTGGTCGGCCCGCAGCGGGGACCGGTCGTTCTCGAACTGGGGGAGCTGGATGTGGGCCCGCCCGATCGGACCGGCGACCAGCTGCGGGAAGAAGGCCACGAACACGGCGAAGTCGAGGAGGTCCTTGGCGGGCGGGATGTCGCGGCGATAGACGTCGAACGTGTAGCTGATCCCGTGGAACGTGTAGAAGCTGATCCCGACGGGCAGCAGGATCCGCAGGGTCGGCTCGCTGGCGTCGAAGCCGGCCGCCCGCAGCAGGTCCGCGGCCGAGCCGATGAAGAAGTCGAAGTACTTGAAGAAGCCGAGGACGGCGAGGTTCAGCCCCAGGCTCAGGCCGAAGGCCAGCTTGCGCTTCCGGTCCTCCTCCGCCATCGCCAGGTACCGGCCCACCGCGAAGTCGACGCCGGTGGTCAGCAGCATCAGCCCGAGGAAGCGCCAGTCCCACATGGCGTAGAAGAACCACGAAGCGGCGAGCAGGAGGATGTTCTGGGCGCGCCGCTTCAGCTGCCAGTAGAGGACGAAGACCAGCGGGAAGAAGACGAGGTACTGCAGCGAGTTGAAGACCATGGCCGGGGCCGGAGCGTAGTCACGGTCCCCGCGGGCGCCCGAAGCCCGCCGGTACACTCCGGCGCTCATGAAGGCCACGGTCGAGACCCTCGAGGGCAACAAGGTCAAGGTCTCGGTCGAGGTCGACGAGACCGAGTTCGAGTACGCGGTGGACGATGCGTTTCGGCGCATCGCCCGTGAGGTGCGCATCCCGGGGTTCCGCCCGGGCAAGGCACCCCGGCGCCTCCTGGAGGCCCAGCTGGGCACGGGCTTCGCCCGCGAGGAGGCGCTGCGCCACGCGCTGCCCGACTACTACGCCCAGGCGGTGCGGGAGAACGACGTCGACGTCATCGCGGCCCCGGAGATCGACATCACCGCCGGGGAGGCCGACGGCCCGGTCGTGTTCGATGCCGTCGTCGAGGTCCGTCCCGAGATCGCCATCAGCGGACACGACGCCCTGACCGTGACCATCCCGTCGCCCCTCGTGAGCGATGACGAGGTCGATGCGCAGGTCGACCGCCTCCGCCAGAACTTCGCCGAGCTGGAGGTCGTGGAGCGTCCCGCCAAGGACGGCGACAACGTCACCATCGACATCGCGGGCTGGGAGGACGACGAGCCGGTGTCCGGCCTCACCGCCGACGACTACCTGTACGAAGTCGGCGCCGGGGCGGTGGTGGCCGAGATCGACGACCAGCTCCGGGGCGCCAAGGTCGGCGACATCCTCGAGTTCGACGCCGGGCACCCGGACCCGGACAGCGAGGCCTCCCTTCGCCTGCGCATCCTGGTCAAGGAGATCAAGGAGAAGGTGCTCCCCGAGGTCGACGACGAATGGGCGAACGAGGCCTCCGAGTTCGAGACGGTCGGAGAGCTCCGGGACGACCTCCGCAAGCGGGCGGCGATGACCCGGGTGGTCATGGCCCAGATGGGCCTGCGCAACGCCGCGGCCCAGGACGTCGGTGCGCTGGTCGAGCTCGACGACGTGCCCGAGGCCATGATCGCCGCGGAGATGGAGCACCGCCTCCAGGACCTGCTCATGCGCCTCCAGGCCCAGGGCGTGGACTTCGAGGGCTACCTGGCCGCCACGGGCCAGGACCAGGAGTCGGTGGTGGGCGAGCTACGGGAGGCTGCGGTGATGGCCACCCGGGCCGACCTGGCGCTGCGGGCGGTGGCCGAGGCCGAGGGCCTCGAGGTCACCGAAGAGGACCTCACCGAGGAGCTCGAGAAGCTGGCCCAGCGAGTCGACCAGACCGTCGCCGAGGTGCGCCTCGCCCTCGAGGAGGGCGACCAGCTCCCGGCGGTACGCTCGGACCTGCGCAAGCGCAAGGCGCTGGACTGGCTCGTCGAGCATGTCCAGATCGTCGACGAGGACGGCACGCCGATCGACCGGGCCGACCTCGAGGTGCCCGAGTCCGAGAACGAAGCCGACGAGAACGAAGAGGAGCAGGGTTGATGGAACCGGTGCGCAACTACCTGGTCCCCACTGTGGTCGAGCAGAGCAACCGGGGTGAGCGGGCCTACGACCTCTACTCCCGCCTGCTCAAGGAGAACATCATCTTCCTGGGCACCCCGATCGACGACACGATCGCCAACCTGGTCTGCGCCCAGCTCCTACACCTCGAGTCCGAGAACCCGGACAAGGACATCAACATCTACATCAACAGTCCCGGTGGCGACATCACGGCGCTGTTCGCGATCTACGACACGATGCAGTACATCAAGCCGGACATCGCCACCATCTGCTTCGGGCAGGCCGCGTCGGCCGCGGCGGTGCTGCTGGCGGCGGGTGCGCCGGGTAAGCGCCTGGCCCTCCCGCACTCCCGGATCCTGCTGCACCAGCCCTACGCCGGGGCCCAGGGCCAGGCCACCGACATCGAGTTGGCGGCCAAGGAGATCCTGCGCCTCCGGGAGTTGCTGGAGGAGATCCTGGCCCACCACACCGGCCAACCGATCGAGCGCCTGCACGACGACACGGACCGGGATTTCGTTATGACCGCCGCGGAGGCCCGCGAATACGGCATCATCGACGAGGTGATCGACACCCGTACGCTGGCCGACAACAGCGGGCCGATCGCAGCCGTCAGTTCCTGACACCGACAGGGGGACCAGCGAGGTGGCCAAGTTCGGAGACGGGGGGGAGCTACTCAAGTGCTCCTTCTGCGGCAAGTCACAGAAGCAGGTCAAGAAACTCATCGCGGGACCAGGGGTCTACATCTGCGACGAGTGCATCGACCTCTGCAACGAGATCATCGAAGAGGAGCTGGCGGAGACCTCCGACGTCAGCTTCGACGAGCTGCCCAAGCCCCGTGAGATCTTCGAGTTCCTGAACGACTACATCGTCGGTCAGAGCCACGCCAAGAAGATCCTCTCGGTCGCGGTCTACAACCACTACAAGCGGATGCAGATGGGCGGCGGCGAGGGTGAGGTCGAACTCGCGAAGTCCAACATCCTGCTCATCGGTCCCACCGGCTGCGGCAAGACCCTGCTGGCCCAGACCCTGGCCCGCATGCTGAACGTGCCCTTCGCCATCGCCGATGCCACTGCGCTCACCGAGGCGGGCTACGTCGGCGAGGACGTCGAGAACATCCTGCTCAAGCTGATCCAGGCTGCCGACTACGACGTCAAGAAGGCCGAGACCGGGATCATCTACATCGACGAGATCGACAAGATCGCCCGCAAGAGCGAGAACCCGTCGATCACCAGGGACGTCTCCGGCGAGGGCGTGCAGCAGGCCCTGCTCAAGATCCTGGAGGGGACCACCGCCTCGGTGCCGCCCCAGGGGGGTCGAAAGCACCCCCACCAGGAGTTCATCCAGATCGACACCACGAACATCCTGTTCATCTGTGGTGGGGCCTTTGCCGGCCTCGAGAAGATCATCGAGTCCCGGGTGGGGCGCAAGGGTGTGGGCTTCGGTGCTGACATCCGGGGGATCGACGAGAAGGACCTCGGCTCGATCTACGGCGAGGTC
This sequence comes from uncultured Microthrixaceae bacterium, assembly GCA_963845425.1. Lineage (GTDB taxonomy): Bacteria > Actinomycetota > Acidimicrobiia > Acidimicrobiales > DATDAH01 > DATDAH01. The sequence continues at coordinate 774,086 of CAWJSC010000010.1, read as the reverse complement.
CTGCCTGAGGACTTCCTCAAGTTCGGCCTCATCCCCGAGTTCGTCGGCCGTCTGCCGGTGGTCGGCGCGGTGTCGAACCTCGACGCCGAAGCACTCATCGAGATCCTGGTCGAGCCCAAGAACGCGCTGACCCGTCAGTACAGCCGCCTCTTCGAGTTCGAGGACGTCGAGCTGGAGTTCAAGGACGACGCGCTCGAGGCCATCGCCGATCTGGCCCTCCTGCGGGGGACCGGGGCCCGGGGCCTGCGGGCCATCCTCGAGGAGGTCCTGAACGAGGTCATGTTCGAGCTGCCCAGCCGGGGGGACGTGTCCAAGTGCGTGATCGACCGCCAGGTCGTCCAGGACAGCGCCGTGCCGACGTTGGTGCCCCGCTCGGACACCTCCCCGCGGCCCGCCCGACCCCGCCGCGCCGCTTCGTGAACCGCGCGGCCCGAGGCGCCCTCATCGGGGGCGCCGTCGGTGCTCTCGTCGCCGTCGCCCAGACCGTTCGGGCCGAGGACGACCCACCCCAGGCGGTGGCCGTACATGCGGTGCGGGGCGCGGCCCAGGGCGCGCTCGTCGGGGCCCTCGTCGGCTGGGTGCTGGACCGCACGTCAGCCTCCAAGGCCACGGGTGTGGCCGCCTACGCCGAGGTGGCCAAAGGCGCCTGGACCGGCGCGGTCGAGACAGCCGAGCACGCCTACGAGGTCACCCGGCCCCGCCTCGAGCACGCCTACGAGGTGACCCGCCCGAAGGTGGAGTACGCCGTCGAGGTCGCCCTGCCCGTGGTCGAGCAGGCCACTGAGGCGGCCCTGGAGCTGGCCGAGGTCGCTCGCCGTCGCACTGCGTGACGCTGCGCAGGCGCCAGCCGGAGCAGCTCGGGCGCCGCACCCGGTCGGCGGAGCCGGCGTTCCTGATCGAAGCGAAGGAACGCGAACGTGATGGACCTCCCTGAGGCACGGCGGTGGCTGGATCGCCACCTGAACCTGGAGTCCGGCACCGTCACCGCCGGCGTGGTCGACGACCTGTCGCTGGACCGGATGCGCGCCTTGGTCGGTGTCCTGGGCGACCCGCAGACCGCGTACCCCGTCATCCACCTGACCGGGACGAACGGGAAGGGCTCCACGGCCCGGATGCTGGAGGCGATCCTGCGGGGCCATGGACTGTCGGTCGGTCTCTACACCAGCCCGCATCTCGAAACCCTGAACGAGCGGATCGTGTGGGATGGCCGACCGATCCCGGACGAGGACCTGGCGGGCGTCCTCGACGAGTTGTCCACGATCGAGCCGCTCGTCGAGGGCGAGCCGACCTGGTTCGAGTTGGTCACCGCCGCCGCGTTCGCCTGGTTCGCCGAGCAGGCTGTGGACGTCGCCGTGGTCGAGGTCGGCCTCCTCGGCCGGTACGACGCGACGAACGTGGCCGACGGCCTCGTTGCCGTGGTCACCAACGTGGGGCGGGACCACACCGACGGGGTGGACGGCTGGCGGGCCGCCATCGCGGGCGAGAAGGCGGGGATCGTCAAGCCCGGCTCGACCCTGGTGCTCGGCGAGACCGATCGGGAGCTGCAGGCGGTCTTCGAGGCCGAGGGCCCGGAGCGCACCTGGTGCCGGGACCGGGACTTCGCCGCGGAGAACGGCCGGGTCGCCGTCGGGGGCCGGGTCCTGGACGTGCGCACCCCCGGCGGTCGGCTGGATGAGCTGTACCTCCCGGTCCACGGCGCCCACCAGGGCGACAACCTGGCCGTGGCCGTCGCCGCCGCGGAGGCCTTCTTCGACCGGCCCCTCGACGGCGAGGTGGTGGGGGAGGCGCTGGCCGGCCTGAAGATCCCCGGCCGCTTCGAGGTCATGGGGCGGGAGCCGCTGCTGGTCCTCGACGGGGCCCACAACCCCGATGGGATGACCGCCCTGACCACGACCCTGCAGGACGACTTCGCCGACGTCCCCAGCACCATCGTCGTGCTGGGGATGCTCGGCGGGCGCGACCCCGACGCCATGGTCGCCGCCCTCGAGCTGACCGCCTACGACGTGGTCCTCTGCACGGCACCGCCCACGCCTCGGGCCCTGCCCCCGGCCGAGGTCGCCGAGGCGGTGCAGCGGGCGGGCGTCGAGGTGGAGGTGGTGCCCGACGTGGCCGAGGCCCTCGGCCGGGCCCGGGCGATCGCCACGGGCGACGATCGCATCATCGTCACCGGCAGCCTCTACGTCGTCGGTGCCGCCCGGGCCACCCTCAACCGGTAGCGGCCTCGGCCGCGGCCTTGAATCCCTCGTTCTCGGTCTGGAGGGCCTTGGCCAGGGTGCGGCCCGCCACCCGACCGAACAGGCCGCCACCGAAGCCATCCAGGTCGAGGGTGAGCCGGTTCGTGCAGCCGCCGTCTGCGGGGGAGACGTGGTGGCCGCCCCGCATGCGGATCGAGCCGAACGTGGCGTCCCACTCGTAGTGGTTCGGTTCCAGGCGGGTCACGGTCCAGACCCGGGCCCGCTGGGCCGGCTGCTTGACCCGAGCCTGGCTGCCGACGGCGATCGGCCCGTCGTCGAGCCGGGTGACCTCGGTCATGGTCGGGGTGATCTCCGGCCACCCCTCGATGTCGACGGTCAGGGCCCAGACGGTCTCGGCGGGGGCGGCGATGTCGATCTCGTTCTCCAAGCGCATGCCGGCAGGCTAGAACGCGGCGGCGGAACGTTTTCGGTGAGCGCTACCCTCCCGGGCCTCATGAACCGGACACTCGTCATCGCCAAGCCCGACGCCGTGGAGCGCGGCCTCGCCGGACAGATCCTCGCCCGCTTCGAGGCCAAGGGCCTGAAGCTCGTCGCCGCCGAGCTGCGCTCGGTCGACACCGACACCGCGGCCAAGCACTACGCCGAGCACGAGGGCAAGGGCTTCTACGGGGAGCTCATCGAGTTCATCACCCGCTCACCGGCGTTGGTGTTCGTGGTCGAGGGCCCCGAGGACACCTGGCAGATCGCCCGCACGATGATCGGTGCCACCAACTCCGCCGAGGCCGCTCCGGGCACGATCCGCGGCGACCTGTCGCCGTCGTTCACCGAGAACCTGGTCCACGGTTCGGACTCGGCCGAGTCCGCGGCGCGGGAGATCGGCATCTGGTTCCCCGACCTCTAGCCCGCTCCACGCCATGTGACATCTGCGACCGGGGAGCGGGTTCGCCCGCACGTTGCAGAATGGTTACAATCCCGTTCGGCGAGTGGAGTGGGGATGTCCGACCAAGCCTGGTCCTGTGACCTAGGCTCAGGGCAGCCGGCGCTTCGCTGACTGGCAGCGACCCCCGAAGGACCCTGATGTCCGACAGCATGTTGACCCAGATCATGGGGCGGGACATGGCCGTCGACCTGGGCACGGCGAACACGCTCGTCTACGTACGCGGGCGGGGCATCGTGCTGAACGAGCCCTCCGTGGTCGCCATCAACACCAAGGACGGCCGCCCGCTGGCCGTCGGCGCCGAGGCCAAGCGCATGATCGGTCGTACCCCGGCCCACATCCAGGCCATCCGGCCGCTCGCCGACGGCGTCATCGCCGACTTCGACATCTGCGAGAAGATGCTGCGCTACTTCATCCACAAGGTGCACCAGCGCCGGTGGGTGAAGCCCCGCATGGTCATCTGTGTCCCCTCGGGCATCACCGGCGTCGAGCAGCGGGCCGTGCAGGAGGCCGCCGAGTTCGCCGGCGCCCGCAAGCCCGCCTACATCATCGAGGAGCCCATGGCGGCGGCCATCGGCTCGGGCCTGCCGGTGCAGGACCCCACCGGCAACATGATCGTGGACATCGGCGGTGGCACCACCGAGGTGGCCGTCATCTCCCTGGGTGGCATCGTCGCCGCCCACTCCTCCCGGGTCGGGGGTGACGAGCTGGACGAGGCCATCGGGGCGTACATGAAGAAGGAGTACAGCCTCGTCCTCGGCGAGCGCACCTGTGAGGAGGTCAAGATCGCCCTCGGGTCGGCCTGGCCCCTCAAGGAGGAGCTGGAGGCCGAGATCCGCGGCCGCGACCTGGTGAGCGGCCTGCCGAAGACGGTCACCGTCTCCACCGGCGACCTGCGCGAGGGCCTCGAGGAGCCGGTGTCCTCCATCATCGACGCGGTGAAGTCCACGCTGGACAAGACCCCGCCCGAGCTGGCGGCCGACGTCATGGAGAAGGGGATCATGCTGGCCGGGGGCGGCGCCCTGCTGAACGGCTTCCCGCAGCGCCTGGCCCACGAGACCGGCATGCCCGTACGGGTGGCCGAGAACCCGCTCTTCGCTGTGGCCCTCGGGTCGGGGCAGTCACTCGAGGAGTTCGAGGCACTCAAGGGGGTCCTCTTCTCGTCGAACCGCCTGTAGCGGTTCTCCTCATCGTGTTGTCCCGAGGACAGGGCCAGTCCCGATTCACGCTGGCCGTGCTCGTGGTGATCTCCGTCACCGTCCTGGCCGTCGACCTGCTCGGGATCGGCCCGATCGCCATCGTCCGCGACACGGTCAGCGGCGTCCTGAGCCCGATCCGGGCCATCGGCGACGGCCTCTTCGGTCGTGACGACAGCGCCCAGGTGGAGCGACTGCGCAACCGGATCGCCGAGCTGGAGGGTGCCGAGGCGACCGCCGCGAACGCCGAGGCCGAACTGCGGCGCCTCCAGGAGCAGCTCGGCCTGGACGTCCCCGCCGACCTCGAGGTGGTGGCCGCCAACGTCATCAGCGAGACCGTGGGCAACTTCGACCCGAGCATCGAGATCGACAAGGGCGCCGACGCGGGCATCGAGGTCGACATGCCGGTGCGGACCCGGGCCGGCCTCGTCGGCGTGGTCGAGTCGGTCACCTTCACCAGCGCCCGCATCCGGCTGATCACCGACAGCACGGTGAACGTCGGCGTCGAGCACTCCGAGAGTGGCGACGCGGCGGTGGCCCACGGCCAGGGCGAGGGCCAACCGCTGCTGATCGAGGACGCCTTCGAGGCCGCCACCGAGGTGGCCGAGGGCGACGTGTTCGTCACCGCGGGCAAGCAGGGCAGCAACTTCCCGCCCGACATCCCGGTCGGTCGGGCGGTGCAGGTCCAGGGGGCGGCCAACCCCCTGGAGCAGGAGGTCTTCGTCGAGCCCTACGCCGACCTCGGGCGCCTCACTCAGGTCGCGGTCGTGTTGTTCACGCCGACCACCGCGGCCTCCCCGGAGGACGGGTGACCACCACCGCACCCCGCACCGCGGTGGTCCTGGTCAGCGCGCTGCTCCTCCAGGTGGTCATTGCGCCGTGGCTGACCATCGCCGGGGTGCAGGTCGACCTCCTCCTCCTGGTGAGCCTCGCCGCGGGCCTGACCGGCGGGCCGGAACGGGGGGCCCGGGTCGGCTTCGTCGCCGGGATCCTGTGGGACCTGGTGGTGGCGGGGCCCTTCGGGTTGTCGGCCCTGACCTATTGCCTGGCGGGCTACTTCGTGGGCAGCGCCCAGCGTTCGGTGGTCGGCCCGACCTGGTGGGCCCCGATCCCCGGAGCCGGCCTGGCGGCGGCCGCTTCGGTCCTGTTCTACGCCGCGGTGGGCGTGCTCCTGGGGTACCACGAGTGGCTCAGCAGCCGGACCCTCGTCGTCGCCGCAGTGGTCGGCGCGACGGCCGCGCTGCTTGTGCTGCCCGCGATCCGTATCCTGTCCTGGACCGAGGGGGAGCCGCTCGGTCTGCGGTTCCCGTCACGACCGCACCGCCGTAGGAGTTTTGCTCCCGGGCGCGGGCGGCGCCGATCAGTGACCACCGGATTCCGACGATGACCGCCACCCCCAAGAGATCCTCCCTGTGAACACCTCGACCGGCATGCGCCTGTCCGCGCTGGCCATCGTGGCCCTGTCCCTCATCGGGGCGCTCACGGCCCGCCTGTGGTTCCTCACCGCCGTGGAGGGCCGGGCCGCGGTCGAGGCCGCCGACGCCAACCGGATCCGAACCCTGCACATCCAGGCGCCCCGGGGCCGGATCTTCGACCGGGACCAGCAGGTCCTGGTCGACAACCGCCAGGTCCGCCAGATACGGGTCGACACCCGCGTCCTGGACGAGGCCGTCGAGTACGACGAGGACGCGCGGAACGAGGTCTACGGGCGTCTGGCTGACCTCCTCGCCCTCTACGAGGTCGCCGTCGACCCCAACGTCCTGGAGAAGGCGGCAGAGACGGCCGGTGACGAGGAGGACCGGGACCTGGCGGCGGAGGCGGCCGCAGGGGTCTGGACGCCGCGGATCGTCGAGGCCGCCCTGGAGGAGAACTTCATCGGGCCGTTCGTGCCCACACCAGTGGCCTCCGACGTGCCCGAGGACCTGGAGATCCTGCTGGCGGAGAACCAGATCCAGTATCCCGGGGTCGACGTAGAGCGCATCGCCGCGCGCGAGTACCCCCACGGCACCGTCGCGGCACACGTGCTCGGCTACGTCGGGCCGATCACCGGCCAGGAGGAGGTGGACTCGGTCCAGGACCCCGACAAGCCGTACGCCCTGACCGACGAGATCGGCCGGTCCGGGGTGGAGTCGACCTACGAACGTTGGTTGCGGGGCACGCCGGGAGAACGCGTCCTGGAGGTGGACGCCGCCGGCAACGTCGTGCGCCAGGTCAGCTACGTGGCCCCCGAGCCGGGGATGGACGTCGTGCTGAGCCTCGATCTGCAGGTCCAGGTGCTGCTGGAGAACCAGCTCACCGCGACCGCCGAGGCCAACGACGCCCCCGGGGCCTCCGGCATCGTCGAGGATCCTCGTACGGGCGCCATCATCGCCATGGCCAGCTATCCGACCTACGACCCCGACGCACTGGCCAACGGGATCAGTCAGGACGAGTTCGAGGAGCTGACCGACCCCGAGGCGGGCAACGCCCTGCTCAACCGGGCCATCTCCGGCGAGTACGCCCCGGGCTCGACGTTCAAGCCGGTGACGGCGCTGGCGGGACTGCGGGCCGGCTTGATCCGTCCAGCCGACACCTTCTACGACGACGGCATCTACGAGGTGAGCGGCTGCGGCGACAGCGAGTCGTGCTTCTTCCAGAACGCCGACGCCGAGGGAACGGGCAGCGTGAACCTGCAGTCGTCCCTGACGTTGTCCAGCGACTGGTACTACTACCGGATCGGCGACAACCTCTGGGCCGAACGCGAGCGCCTGGGGGACGACTACCTGCAGCGGACCGCCACCGAGTTCGGGTTCACCGCTGACACCGGCATCGACCTGGCCTCCGAGCGCGAGGGGTTCGCCTTCACCCCGGCGCAGGTCCGTCAGCTCCACGAGGACTACCCCGAGGACTTCCCCTACGGGGACTGGACCACGGGTAGCACGATCAACATGTCGATCGGCCAGGGCGACCTCGGCGTCACCCCGATGCAGCTGACCAACGCCTACGCTGCGATCGCCAACGGGGGGACCCTCTTCCGTCCCCACGTCGGGGCCGAGGCCTGGCAGCCGGATCCGGCCGAGGACACGTGGGTCCGCGACTCGTCGACCCCCTGCGCCGACAGCGTCGGGGACATCTGCACCGTGATGCCCACCCAGGTGGGGTCCGTCGAGCTCCCCGACGAGTGGCGGGATCCGATGGTCGCCGGTCTGCTCGGCGTGCCCCAGGGCGGCGGCACGGCGTCGGAGGCCTTCGAGGGCTTCGACCTCGGTGGCTTCCCGGTGGGGGGCAAGACCGGCACAGCCCAGGTGTCGGGCAAGGGTGACTTCGCCCTCTTCGTCGCCTTCGGCCCGGTGCGCCCCGGCCGGGAGCCCGAGTACGTCGTGTCGGTCGTCGTCGAGGACGTCGCCCAGTTCGGTGGGACCGTCGCCGCCCCCGTGGCCCGGGCCGTGTTCGACGGTCTGGCCAACCCCGCCATGTTGCCCACGGTCCCGTCTCGCCCGGCCACGCCGCTGCCCTCGGGCTCGACCGAGGCGACCGAGCCGATCGACGACCCGACGACCGGAGGCACCGACGGATGACCGCCCCCTCCCTGGCCCGTGGTGGTCTCGCTCCGGCCAAGAGCCGCTCGACGGCGCGACGGGCGATGGCCCTGCCTGAGGCGCTCCAGCACGTCGACTTCATCCTGGTCGGCGCCACCCTGGCGGTGGCCGCGCTGGGCGTCGTGATGGTCTACAGCGCCACCCAGGGCACCGACGAAGCCCCCACCACCTACTTCCTCCAGCGACAGGCGATCTTCGTCCTCGTCGGTGTGGGCCTGATGGCGGCCGCGGCCGCGTTCGACTACCGGCGACTGCGGGACTGGGCCATCCCCATCGTCGGGGTCGCCCTCGTCCTGCTCTTCGGCGTGCTCACCCCGCTGGGGGCCGAGAACAAGGGCATCCAGGCCTGGTACGAGCTCGCCGGGTTCCAGCTGCAACCCGCCGAGCTGGCCAAGCTGGCCCTCATCGTCGGTCTGGCTGCGTTCCTCACCCTCGAGCAGCAGGAGATCGACGGTCGCCGGCTGGCCACGATCCTCGGCATCTCGGCGGTGCCGATGGCGCTGATCATGCTCCAGCCCGACCTCGGGACGGTGCTGGTGTTCGGCGTGGTGACCCTCGCGGTCGTCTTCATCGCCGGCGCCCGGCCCCGGCACTTCGCCGTCCTCTTGCTCCTCGGCATCGTGGCCACCGTCGGCATACTCAACAGCAACGTGCTGGCCGACTACCAGCAGGACCGGCTGACCAACTTCGCCGCCCCCGACAGCGATGCGGACGGCAGCGGCTACAACCAGGCCCAGTCCCAGAACGCCATCGGTGCCGGGCGCCTCGCCGGCCAAGGGCTCTTCGACGGCACCCAGACCGGCCTGGGCTTCGTGCCCGAGCAGCACACCGACTTCATCTTCACGGTCGTGGGGGAGGAGTTGGGCTTCCTGGGCGGCGCGGCGTTGCTGGCGTTGTTCACGGTGATCCTCTGGCGGATCTGGCGCACGGCCCAGTTGGCCCGGGACGAGTTCGGCATGCTCGTGTGCGTCGGCGTGCTGGCCATGTTCCTGTTCCAGATCTTCGAGAACGTGGGCATGGCCATGGGGATCATGCCGGTGACGGGCATCCCCCTGCCGTTGATGTCCTACGGCGGCTCGTCGATCCTGACCGCCTTCGCCGCCATCGGCCTGGTGCTCAACGTGCACATCCACCGCTTCCGTTGAGTCGCTACATCCGCGTGGCGTCGCTGCCCTCAGCAACGCCGGCACCGCCGATCCCGGTGTTCCTCCGGGCTGCTCCGCTCCGCGGCACAGCGTCACCGACTGCGGTCACATCGGCGAGGGGCTACTGGCGGTAGGCTTGCACTGATCATGACCATCTGGCCCGAGCTGGAGCCGCTCTTGGGCGAGGTCCAGAAGCCGGCCCGGTACATCGGGGGCGAGTTGGGGGCGATCATCCCCGAGCACGGCCCCGGCCGCGTGGCCTGGCTCCTGCTCTACCCCGACGCCTACGAGGTCGGGTTGCCCAACCAGGGGCTCCAGATCCTCTACGAGATCCTCAACGAACGCCCCGACGCGGTCGCGGAGCGGGCCTACGCCCCCTGGACCGATCTCGAGGCTCGGATGCGGGCGACGGGCCTGCCGCTGTTCTCGGTGGACTCCCACCTCCCGGCCACCGATTTCGACGTGCTGGCCTTCAACCTCTCCGCCGAGCTCGTCTACACCAACGTCCTCAACTGCATCGACCTGGCCGGCGCCCCCGTGCGGTCCGCCGAGCGCGCCGGTGAGCACCCGATCGTCATCGCCGGCGGGCACTGCGCCTACAACCCCGAGCCCCTCGCCGACTTCGTGGACGCCTTCGTCCTCGGCGACGGCGAGGAGGTGGTCGGCGAGATCACCGAGGTGATCGGCCAGTGGAAGGCGGTCCGGCGCACCGAGGCCTCGCGCCGGGACTGCCTGCGCGCCCTCGCCAACGTCACCGGCGTCTACGTGCCGACGTTCTACGCGCCGGTCTACGACGGCGCCGACCTGGTCGCCATTGAGCCGACGGAGCCCGGCATCCCGGCGCTGGTCGAGAAGCGCACCGTCGCCGACCTGGCCGAGTGGCCGTACCCGAAGCACCAGCTGGTGCCCCTGACCGAGGTCGTCCACGACCGCCTCAACGTCGAGGTCTTCCGGGGCTGCACGCGCGGCTGCCGGTTCTGTCAGGCGGGCATGATCACCCGCCCGGTCCGGGAGCGCCCGGCGGACCAAGTCCGCTCGATGATCCAGTCCGGCCTCCAGCGCACGGGCTACGACGAGGTCGCCCTCACCTCGCTGTCCACGGCCGACTACAGCGGCATCCAGGATTCGGTGAAGGCGGCCATGGACGACGACGCCCCCGGCTGCGGCCGGGTGTCGGTCTCCCTGCCCAGCCTCCGGGTCGACGCCTTCACCGTCGGCATCGCCGCCGAGATCCAGCGGGCCCGCCGCACCGGCCTCACCTTCGCCCCCGAGGCCGGTACCTGGCGCATGCGCCAGGTCATCAACAAGCTCATCAGTGAGGACGACCTCTACGGTGCGGTCGAGTCGGCCTACTCCCAGGGCTGGCGGCGCATGAAGCTCTACTTCCTGACCGGCCTGCCCACCGAGACCGACGAGGACACCCTCGGCATCGCCCGGCTGGCCCGCAACTGCGTGGAGCTGGGCCAGACCCACACCACCAAGCCGTCCATGACCGTTTCGGTCGGCGGCTTCGTGCCCAAGCCGTTCACCCCGTTCCAGTGGTTCGGCCAGAACACCGACACCGAGCTGCGCCGGAAGGTCAACCTGCTGCGCGACGACCTCAAGCGGGACCGAGGCGTCCAGCTCAAGTGGCACGACCCGACCGCCAGCCTCATCGAGGGCCTGATGTCCCGCGGGGACCGTCGCCTGGGCGCCGTGCTCGAGGACGTGTGGCGGGCCGGCGGCGTCTTCCAGGAGTGGTCCGAGCACTTCGACATGCGCCTCTGGACCGACGCCATGGCCAAGCACGGCCTCGACATGGACTGGTATGTCCACCGGCACCGCCACGAGGACGAGGTCTTCGCCTGGGATCACCTGTCGGCCGGCCTGCACAAGGACTTCCTCTGGCAGGACTGGCGCGACGCCCTGGACGAGGTCGGCCTCGAGGACTGTCGCTGGACCCCCTGCTACGACTGCGGGGCCTGCACCGGCTACGGCATCGAGCACATCGTGGCCTCGGCCAAGCCGCCCGCCGGCGGCAGCCAGGGCACCGGCCAGGGCCTGGAGTGGAACAGCGCCACGCTCGTCACCCTCGGGGCCAAGCCGGTCGGGGTGGGGTCATGACCGAGGACGTGGCCGTCGAGGCGATCGGGCGGGAGAAGGGCCCGGCGTTCGCCGAGGTGCCCGGCCCGACGGTCCGCTTCCGTTTCACCAAGCACGGCAAGGTCCGCTTCACCAGCCACCGGGACGTGGCCCGCCTCTGGGAGCGGGCCCTGCGGCGCGCCGGCGTGGGCGTGGTCTACAGCGAGGGCTTCTCGCCCCGCCCGCGAATGGCCTTCGGTCTGGCTCTGCCCACCGGGCACGCCTCCGACGGCGAGTACTTGGACCTGCGCCTCGACCACGAGCCCGACGAGGGCCTCCCGATCCTCTGTGCCCGTCTCACCGACGTCCTCCCCGACGGCATCGCCGTCCCGGCGGCCGAGGTGATCCCGCCCGGCACCCCCTCCTTGCAGGAGGCCGTCGTCGCCTGCACCTGGACCGCCGAGGTCGGCGGTCCGACCTCCCCCCAGGCCCGGGCCGCCATCGCGGCGACCCTGGCCGCCGACGAGCTCCCCATCGAACGGGAGCGCAAGGGCAAGGCGCAGGTCGTCGACCTGCGCCCGGCCATCCGCGAGTTGTCCGTGGAGGAGGATGGTGCCGATCGGGCGCTCGTCCTCACCGCAGTCCTGGCCACCCGTCCGGCGTCGTTCCGCCCCGAGGAACTGGTCGAGGTCCTCGACCCCTCGTGGCGCGTGCTGCGGGCGTGCCGCAAGAACCAATGGATCATCGACGAGGACACCTGGCGAGAACCCGTGCCACTGGTCGTCGCGTCGCCGCGCGCCGAGGTGCGCGCGTCATGAGAAGGGACGTTGCACATGCCCGACGACCGCGATGCGGACGGGACCCGAGACCGAGACGAGAGCCGAGGCGACACCAGCCGGCTCCCTGACGAGCTCCCCGACCGGATCTCCGAGAACCGCCCTTCGGCCGAGGCCGCCGACCGGGCCACGGTCCGCAAGCCCCAGATCGGCGACACCCGGCCGGCACCCCCGTCCGAGGGCGGGGGCGCGGACGCGCCCGCCGGGCGCGGCAACGGGGGCGGCAACGATGAGGCCCGCAGTGGTGAAGGCACCTCCTCCAGCGCCCGCCGTCGGCGGCGCCGGGGTGGTCGCGGCCGCGGGAGCGGTGGCGGTGGGGGCGGCCAGAACGGTGGTGGCGGGGGCCAGGGCGGCAACCGGGGCGGGGGCAACCGGAGCCAGGGCGGGAACCGGGGCGGTGGGGGTCGCGAGACCGTGACCCCGGTCGAGGCCCTCATGACCGACGACGAGGACGCCCTCGAGCTGGACGAGAAGTCGCTGAAGCGGCGCCGGGGCCGGCGCCGCAAGGGCCGGGCTGTCGGCCGGTACTCGATGGCGGTGAGCATGACGGGCGGGGTCACCCAGATCGCCGTGCTCGAAGGCCGTTCGCTGGTCGAGCACCAGGTGTCTCGGCCCTCCGACGACATCAGCCAGATCCACGGCAACATCTACATCGGCCGTGTCCAGAACGTCCTGCCCGGCATGGAGGCGGCGTTCATCGACATCTCCACGCCCAAGAACGCCGTGCTCTACCGGGGCGACGTCCAGTACGACCCCGAGGACATCGAGGAGAAGGGCCAGGCCCGGATCGAGCAGATCCTCAAGAACGGCCAGACCATCATCTGCCAGGTCACCAAGAACCCCATCGGGGCCAAGGGTGCCCGCCTGACCCAGGAGGTGTCCCTGCCCGGCCGCTTCGTCGTCCTGGTGCCGGGCACCTCGACCTACGGCATCTCCAAGCGCCTGCCGGACAACGAGCGCAAGCGCCTCCGCGGGATCCTGGACAAGGTCAAGCTCGACGGCCACGGCGTGATCGTCCGCACGGCGGCCGAGAACGTCACCGAGGAGGAGATCACCCGGGACCTGAACCGGCTGGTCGAGCAGTGGCGCCAGATCGAGGCCCTGGCCAAGCAGTCCAAGGCCCCTGCCCTGCTGTACCGGGAGCCGGACATGGCTCTGCGGGTCATCCGGGAGGAGTTCAACCCCGACTACCGCTCGGTGACCATCGACGACCCGACCCTGGCCGACCAGGTCCGGGACTACGTGGACAGCGTGTCGCCCGGGCTGGGGGAGCGGGTCGAGTACTACGACGCCGCGGCCGAAGGCCTGTCCCTCTTCGAGCGCCTCCACATCCACGAGCAGATCCACAAGGCCCTGGACCGCAAGGTGTGGCTGCCCTCGGGTGGCTCGCTCATCATCGAGCACACCGAGGCCCTCACGGTCATCGACGTGAACACCGGCAAGAACGTCGGCAGGTCGAGCCTCGAGGAGACGGTCTTCGTCAACAACCTCGAGGCGGCTGAGGAGATCGCCCGTCAGCTCCGGCTGCGGGACATCGGCGGCATCATCGTCATCGACTTCATCGACATGGAGGTCAAGGCCAACCGGGCCGCGGTCGGCAAGACCTTCCGCGAGGCCCTCTCCCGGGACAAGACCCGGACCCAGGTCTTCGACATCTCCGAGCTCGGTCTGGTCGAGATGACCCGCAAGCGCATCGGTGAGGGACTTCTCGAGTCCCTGTCCTCGACCTGCCCGACCTGTACGGGTCGAGGCCGGATCGTGGACACCGAGCTCGTCGGTGAATAGACACTGCGGCGAGTGAGCACCGGGTCCACGCCGGTAGACTCGTCCCTCCATGTACGCAGTCATCAGCACCGGCGGTAAGCAGTACCGCGTCACCGAAGGCGAGCGCCTCGAGGTCGAGCTCCTCGGCGACCCCGACACCACCGTCGAGCTGGCCCCCGTCCTGGTCGTCGACGGCGACCGGGTCGTCACCTCGGCCAAGGACCTGGCCAAGGCCAAGGTCAAGGCCACGATCGTGGGCGAGTCCAAGGGCCCCAAGATCGTGGGCTTCACCTACAAGAACAAGACCAACCAGCGGAAGCGCTGGGGTCACCGACAGCACTACTCGACCATCGAGATCACCGGGATCACCGGCGTCCCGAAGGGATAACGGACCATGTCGAAGACGAAGGGCGGCGGTTCCACCCGGAACGGCCGTGACTCCACCAGCAAGCGCCTCGGCGTGAAGGTGTACGACGGAACGGCCGTGAACGCCGGCGCCATCCTCGTACGGCAGCGGGGGACCAAGATCCACCCCGGCGACAACGTGGGCCGAGGCGGCGACGACACGCTGTTCGCCACTGCCAACGGCACCGTGAAATACGGCGCCCGCAAGGGTCGCAAGCACGTCGCGGTCCTGACGGACTGATCGATACATCTGACTGGCCTCGCTCGCTCGGCAAGTCCGGCGTCGCCGGTCCAGCGGTTCCTCGGTGCTGCTCCGGCTGGCGCCTGCGCAGCCTGACGCTCCGGTCAGCTGTTCTCGTCACTGCTCGTCCGTAGGGTGGGCGGCGTGAGCAGTTCTCCGAGTGAGTGGCCGGGTGTGGCGTGGGCCCATGCGCCCTCGGCGGTCGGCGAGGTCACGGCCTTCGGCCGGGTCGAGCGGGAGGGCCGGGAGGACGAGCTGCTCGCCCCGCACGCCACCCGCTCGGTCGGTGCCGGTCACCGGGCGGTCACCGAGGCCCCCGACGCCAATCGGACGTGCTTCGAGCGGGACCTGGACCGCATCCAGCACAGCCGCCCGTTCCGGCGGCTGGCGGGCAAGTGCCAGGTGTACCTCGCCCCGGACGACGATCACCTCCGGACCCGCCTGACCCATGCCATCGAGGTCGGGCAGGTGGCGGTGTCCATCGCTCGGGCCACCCGCCTCAACGAGGCCCTGACGCTGGCGTCGGCCCTGGGCCACGACTGCGGTCACGGCCCGGCCGGGCATGCGTCCGAGGACGCGCTGTCGCCCTACCTCGAGGGCGGCTACCACCACGCCGTCTACGGCGCGGATGTGGTCCTGCAGCCGCTCAACCTCTGCGCCGAGACGTTGGACGCGGTCCGCAACCACTCGTGGAACCGGCCCGCTCCGGCCACGCCGGAGGGAGAGGTGGTGGCCTGGGCCGACCGGATCGCGTATGTCTGCCACGACTTCGAGGACGCGGTGGACGCCGGGGTCGTGACCGCATCGGATCTGCCCGCGGAGGTGGTCGAGCGGGTCGGCACCGAGCGTCGGGTCCAGCTGGGCGGGTTCATCCACGCCATGGTCGAGACCGTCGCCGAGACCGGCCGGGTGGGCATGCGCCAGCCCGAAGCCGACGCCCTCGCCGCTTTCCGAGCCTTCAACTACGAGCGGATCTACCTCCGACCCGAGTCCGTGGCCCAGGCCGACCGGGTCAACGCCCTCCTGCGCCAGCTCACCGAGTGGTTCATCGACAACCCCCGGGCCATCGGGGAGGGCCAGACCCTGGACCCCGGCTCACCGGACGCCGCGGCCGCCGCCGTCCAGTACGTCAGCGGCATGACCGACCGCTTTGCCCTCCGCCTCGCCGTCGAGCAACTCGGGTGGTCCGTTGCCGACCTCCCCACCGGCGTCTGAACCAACCCGGGGCCGGAGCGGCACCGCCGTATCCTCCTGCAGTGGCCGGATTCGTCGATGAAGCGCAGCTCTGCGCGAAGGCGGGCGACGGTGGGGCGGGTTGTGTGTCGTTCCGGCGGGAGGCCCATGTCTCCCGGGGCGGGCCCGACGGAGGCGACGGGGGCACCGGTGGGGACGTCTGGCTGGTGGCCGACCGCAATGTGGCGTCCCTACTGGCCTTCCGGGACCATCCGCACCGCCGGGCCCAGAACGGCGTCCACGGCCAGGGCAAGAAGAAGCACGGCGCCACCGGAGACAGCATCGAGGTGCCGGTGCCCGAGGGCACCCAGGTCAAGGACCAGGACGGGACGCTGCTGGCCGACCTGGCCCACACCGGCGACCGTTGGCGGGCCGTGGAGGGGGGCCGGGGCGGGCGGGGCAACGCCAGCTTCCTGAGCAACCGGCGTCGGGCGCCGGCGTTCGCCGAGCAGGGCGAGGTCGTGGACGAGATCTGGTTCGAACTGGAGCTGAAGCTGCAGGCCGACGTGGCCCTGGTCGGCTTCCCCAACGTGGGCAAGAGCACGCTGATCGCCCGGGTCTCGGCGGCCAAGCCCAAGATCGCCGACTACCCGTTCACCACCCTGGAGCCGAACCTGGGGGTGGTCCGCACCGCCGACGCCGAGTTCGTCATGGCCGACATCCCCGGTCTCATCGAAGGGGCGGCCGAGGGCCGGGGCCTCGGTCACCAGTTCCTGCGCCACATCGAACGGGCCCGGGTACTCGTCATCCTGTGTGACCTGGCCCCCGCCGACGGCGTGTCCGTCCTCGATCAGCAACGGATCCTGCTGGACGAGTTGCGGCGTTACCAGCCCGACCTGGTCGATCGCCCCCGCCTGGTGGTGGGCTCCCGGGTGGACCTGATCGACGCCGCCGACGCGCCCGAGGGCCTGGACCTCCTGATCTCGTCGGTCACCGGTCAGGGCGTCGACGAGCTGGTGGGTCGCGCCGCGACCCTGGTGGCCGAGGCTCGCGCCGCCGAGCCCGGCGATGACGAGGAGGTGCGGGGCCCGGCCTTCGTCCTGCACCGGCCCGGGGCCGAGCCCTTCGACATCCATCGGGAGGACGACGGCACGTTCGTGGTCGAGGGCCGCGAGGCCCGCCGCGCCGTGGCCCTCTCGGACCTCAGCGACGTGCAGGCCCTCGAGGTCGCCCACGGTCGTCTGAAGCGCCTCGGCGTGGACCGGGCGCTGGCCCGGGCCGGTGCCGGCGCGGGGGACACGGTGCGCATCGGGGACCTGTCGTTCGACTACGAGCCCGAGGCCTGAGGCGATGATCGTCGTGGTCAAGATCGGGACCTCATCGATCACCGACCGGCACGGGGTCCTCGTACCGGCGGCGATCGGTGGGCTGTGCGCCCAGGTCGGTGAGCTGCACGCCGAGGGTCACCAGGTGGTCGTCGTCACCTCCGGGGGCATCGCCGCCGGCCTGCCCGCCCTCGGCCTCAGCGCCGAGAACCGGCCCCGGGACGCCGTCACCCTGCAGGCCGCCTCAGCGGTCGGCCAGAGCCGGCTCATGGGCCTGTACGACGAGGCCCTCGCCCAGAGCGGTCTCACCGCCGGTCAGGTCCTGCTGGCGCCCCGGGACTTCATGATCCGCCAGCAGTACCTCTACGCCCGGGGCACCCTCGAGCGCCTCCTCGAGCTGGGCGTCGTCCCGGTCATCAACGAGAACGACGCCATCGCCGACGACGAGATCCGCTTCGGCGACAACGACCGGCTGTCGGCTCTGGTGGCCCACCTCCTCGGTGCCGACGTCCTCGTGCTGCTCACCGACACGCCCGGCCTGCTGACCGCCGATCCCCGGTTGGACCAGACGGCCTCCCTGATCGAGGAGATCGTGGAGGTCGATCAGGAGATCGAGGCGCTGGCGGGCTCGGCCGGGAGCGGCCGGGGGAGTGGTGGCATGGCCTCCAAGATCACCGCGGCCAAGATCGCCGCATGGTCCGGGGTCCGGGCCGTCATCGCCGACGCCCGTCGGGAGGGGGTCATGGCCGGCGCCGTCGCCGGCGACGCCGTCGGCACCGTCGTCCAGCCCCGGGACAAGCGCCTGGCCAGCCGCAAGCTCTGGATCGCCTTCGCCGTTGGCTCCGCGGGCACCGTCGTCGTCGACGCCGGGGCCAAGCGGGCACTGGTCGAGCAGAACCGCTCCCTCTTGCCGGCCGGCATCGTCGAGGTCAAGGGGGCCTTCCACGCGGACGACGCCGTGGAAGTGGCCGGTCCCGACGGGGCGGTCTTCGCCAAGGGCCTGGTGCGAGCCGACGCCGCCAGCCTGGCCGGCGCCGCCGGCAAGCAGACCGCCGAGCTGGCCGAAGGCCTACCCCACGAAGTCATCCACCGCGACGACCTGGTGGTCCTGCCCTAGAGCGAAATTGCGCCGATTTGTCACGCTCAGCGTGACAAATCGGCGCAATTTCAGAGGTCAGCCGTCGGCGGGGGGCTCGTCCGCCGGAGCGGCGGGCTCGGGCTCGCCGGCGTGCAAGCCGAGCTGCTCGCGCATGGCGTCGAGCCTGGCGTGGGCTTCGGTCGAGCGGGTGGCGCGCTCGACTTCGAGCATGCGGTTCTCGACGGTGCCCTCCGACAGCTCGGCCATGCCCGTGGCCTTGGCGTACCGGGCCTCGATCTTGTCCCGCACCTCGTCGAAGGTGGGGACGTCCTGGCCCACCGTCTCGGAGAGCTGGGCCATCGCCGTGTTCATCTGCTCCTGCATCTTGGCCTGGTCGAGCTGGCCCAGGAGCTTCTGGCGCTCGGTGAGCTTCTCCTGCACGGCGATGCTGTTGGCCTCGACGGCGGCCTTCGCCTGCTCGACGGCCCGGGCGTTGTCCAGGTGGAGCGACTTGAGGTCATCGACCTCGCGCTCGATCTCGATGAGCCGGGTGGCGATGGTCTCGGCCGTGGTCGTGAACTCCTCGGCCTTGTCCCCCTCGCCCTTCTGGGCGGCCTCGTCGGCCATCACCAGGGCTTGGCGGGCCTGGCCGTTGACCTTCTCCAATTCCTCCATCCGCCGGTTCAGCCGCAGTTCGGTCTGCTTCTGGTTGGCGATGACGTTGGCCGCCTGCTCCTTGAGCCGGCGGTGCTGGTCCTGGGCCTCACGGATGGCCTGCTCGAGCTGCACCTTCGGATCGGCCCGGGCCTCGAAGTCACCGCTGAGCTTGGCGGTCAGGTACTGCCACCAACGGCGGAAGAGCTTGATCATGGGCCAGAGCCTAGGGGGTGGCAGGGGCCGCGGGCCGACCTCGCCGGCGCAGACGGTGCAGCAGGTCCATCGCGTCGGGCACCCGCAGGGCCACGAGGGCCCCGAGGTAGACCGCGATGCCCACCAGCACACCGCTCAGCGTGCGCGCGACGGCGCCGAGCCCTTCATCGGAGCCGACCACGTCGGCCACGCCCCACACGGCCACCGCCATGATCGCGGCGGCCACCACCATGCGCCCGATGCCGTCGACGGTGTGGCGGCCGCCGAGGCCCTGGACGCGCCGCCGGAGGGAGGCGAGCGCCAGGACCGCACCGACCGAATACGCCAGGGCGTAGGCGAGGGCGAGGCCCTGCACCCCGAGGACGCCCACGAGGGCGACGGCGGCGACGATGTTCACCCCGTTCTCGGCCAGGTTGAGGAAGAACGGCGTCCGGGTGTCCTTGAAGGCATAGAACCCCCGCAGGGCCAGCAGGTACACCGAGAACCCCAGCAGGCCGACCGAGAAGGCGACCAGTACCTCGGAAGTGAGCTCTGACGAGCCACCCCCGAAGGCTCCCCGTTCGAGCAGCATCGCGACCAGGGGCCGGGCCAGGAGGATGTAGCCCACGGCGGCAGGCAGGACGACGAGGGTCAGGAGGCGCAGGCCCAGCCCGAAGCGGTCCCGGAACCCGGGGAGGTCCCCCTGGGTGGCGAAGCCGGCCAGGTCGGGCATGAACGTGGTCATGATCGACACCGCGAAGAGCCCGTGGGGCAACTGGAAGAAGATGAAGGCGTAGGTGTACGAGGAGACGGCCCCGGCCCCCTCGCCGTTGGCCAGGGCCAGGACCACGAAGAGGGCGATCTGGTTGGCGACCGCGTAGCCGATGGTCCAGCCCGACAGGCGGGCCACGGTCCGGATGGCGGGATGCCGCCAGGCCGGGTTGAACCGGATGCGGATGCCGGCGTGGCGGATGGCCGGCCAGAGGGCGACGGTCATGGCCACGATGCCGGCGGTGGTGCCTAGGCCGAGCAGGAGGAGCAGGCTGCGGTCGTCGGCCACCTCGCCGCGCGATGGGTCGCTGCCCGCCATGGACGCGAAGGCCAGCAGCACGCTGATGACCACGACGTTGTTGAGGATCGGGGCGTAGGCCGGAGCGAAGAACGACCGGCGGGCGTTCAACAGTGCCGTGCCGAGGGTCATCAGGCCGTAGAAGAGGATCTGCGGGAGCAGCAGGCGCAGCAGCGGGACGGCCACCTCGGCCTGGGCCGCAGCCTCACCGGCGGACAGGCGCAGCGTGTAGACGTCGACGATCAGCGGGGCGGCGAGGACCGCCACCACCGTGAGGACGGCCATCGCGATGACCGCCACGGTGAGGACGGCGTTGGTGGCGTCCTCGTCGCCGAGCTGGTCGTGCTCGACGAAGATCGGTACCAGGCTGGCCGACAGCACACCGCCGAGCAGGAGCTCGTAGATGATGTTGGGCGTCGTGTTGGCCAGGTTGTAGGCGTCGCTCAGGGCGGTGGCGCCCAGGGCGAAGGTCAGGGCGCCCACTCGCAGGAGGCCCGAGAGCCGGCTGAGCCCGGTGCCGATGCCGACGACCGCGCTGGAACGGACGAGGCGGGCGGTGGCGGCCCCGGAGGGGCCGACGGTGACGTCGTCGGGCTCCGCCGTCGGGTCGCCCGGGATGCTCACGGTGTCGTGGCGGTGCCGCCGTCGGCCTCGTCGAGGGCGAGGCGGAGGGCCTCCATCTCCTCGAGGACCTCGTCCACCGTGGTGGTGACGCCGCCGAGCTGATCGGGGTCGTCGGTGCGCACCGACAGCTCCAGGGACCGGGCCACGGCCTCGTCGAGGCGGGCATCGAGCAGGCCCAGCCGATCCCGGGTCTCGTTGAGGACGCCGTCGATCCGTTCGGCGGTGGCCAACTGCGCCCGTAGCGCTTCGGCGGTGCGGGTCCGGTTGCTGTCCTCGGTCGGGCTGACCTCAGCGATGGCTTCCACCCGCTGCAGCTCGGCGAGGATCGAGGCGGAGTCGATCTGGCGGCGGACGTCCTCGAGGGTCTGGCCCCGGCGAGCCACCCGCCCGGCTTCGGCCACCCCTCGCTCGAGCTGGGCACCGATGGTCCCGAGGCGGTCCTGCAGCGGTCCGGCGGCCACCCCGGCGGTGGCTTGGCGGAACCGGGCCTGGGCCTGGAGGGCCTCCTGCACGGCGTGGCGCCACGGCTCCCGGAGGGAGAACGGATCGACCGAGCCGGGGCCCCGCATCGCCCGGTGGCGGCGGGCGACGGGCACGGCGACGGCGCCGAGCCAGGCCACGACGGCCAGGGTCACGGCCCCGATCAGCCCGCCCCCGACGAGGATTCCGACGGCGGCGCCACCACCGGCGAGCAGGATGGCCTTCGGGCCCATTCCCGCCACGACGGCATCACGGGCGAGCAGGGGGAGCACAGCCGGTCAGAAGTTCGAGATGACGGCGGCGAGGACACGGTCGATCGTGGCCGGGTCCGTGGCGGTGTAGAGCGCGGCGTTCGACGCTTCGGCGATCTCTCGCAGTGTGGCCAAGTCGGCGTCGGCTCCGTAGGAGATGGGGAAGACCCGCACGGGCTCGGCCCGCTGGCCCTCGCTGCCCTCGCTCAGGGTCTCGAGCAGTGCATCCAGTTGCTCGTCGTCGTCGCCCTGCTCGCCGTCGTCGTTCACCCCGTCGCTGAGCAGGACCACGGCGTTGATGCTGGCCGGGTCGTAGGTGGACACCGCGTCCTCGTAGGCGTCCTGGGTCGCGGTGTAGAGCGGGGTCCCGTTGGTCGGGAAGAGGCCCTGGATGGCGTCGGCCAGGTCCCGACGGTGCGCGGGGGTCATCGGCCCGGCGTCGACCAGGTCGACGACTTCGTCGGTGCCGTTGGGGCCGATCTCGGTGGAGAACACCCGGAGGCTGACCACGTCGCGGTCCGCGAAGAGGTCGAGGGCGTTGGTGGCAGCTTCGATGGCGAGATCCAGCTTGGTGGGTGTGGGGCTGTCGCCGGCGGCATCGCCCATGGAGCCGGAGATGTCGATGACGAGCTGGACCCGGGCGGGCTTGCGCTGCTCGTCCCAGCGGTCGAGTAGCTCGATCATGACCGGCGGCTCGGGGACCTCGAGGAGGGTCTGGGGTTGGTCGGGGTCGACGCCGTTCTCCGCGGACACGGGCTCGCCGATGGCGACCGCCGGGTTGCCGGGGCGGAAGCCGTAGTCCAGGACCCGTTCCTGGTTGTCGGCCTCCTGCACGAACTCGCCGAAGCGCTGGGCGCCTTCGGCCTCGGCGTCGGACACCCACTCCGCGTCCAGTACGAAGAACGGGTTGTCCGAGTAGAGGGTGCCCTCCTCAGGATAGATCGCGACCAGCGGGACCCGGGGCGGGCGGGGCTCCTCGCCCGGCTGGAGGACGCCGTCGGGGTTGCCCCGGTTGTAGTCGATGACCGACTTCTCCTCGACGGCCACAGCGGAGGCGTAGCTGAGGGCGTTGCCCCGCTGGTCCGCCCGGTAGAGGTTGTTGAGGAAGGTCAGCGTCGTGTCGCCGTAGTGCACCACGGCGGACTCGACGCCGGTCGCGAAGTCGATGACCTCTTGCTGGGCCAGGTCCTCGGTGGTCAGTCCCTCGGTCTTGCCCGTGGCCGCGTAGCTCTGCGCGATGAGCGCGGACAGGCCGCTGGTGGAGAAGTTCGGGTTGGTCTTGCCGAGCAGGAACGGGCCCCATTCCGGGTGACCGAAGGCGGCCCAGCCTTCACCACCGGTCGACAGCTCGAAGATGTCGGCGAAGCCGATGGGCTCCTCCGGGTAGCCGAGGGCCTCGGCCATCGGCTGGGGCATGGCGATGACCAGGGGGGTGAGCATGAAGGGCGTGCCCTCGCCGGCGATCGGCCCGTCGCCCGCCTCGGTACGGCGCTGGTCGACGATCGCCCCCCAGGCACTGGAGGCGGGCGACCAGATGACCGGTTGCGGCCCTTCGGCGTCCTCGTTCCATCCCTCGGTCAGGAGTGAGGCGCCGAGGCCGGAGGACTTCGACTGGGGGCGAACGAAGACACATTCGCCGTCGACCTCGACCCCGGAGCGGTTGAAGGTCCGGGCCAGATCGGTGAGCAGGTCGATCTTCTCCGGGGAGACGGCCATGTCCACGACCAGGCAGTCACCGGGGTCACCGAGGACGTCGGCGATCGTGGTCTCGTCGCTGGCGGCCTCCCCCCCGTCGTCGCTCGCGCACGCCGTGGCCGCGAGGGCCCCGAGCAGGAGCAGGACGATGATGCGCTTGGTCACGAGGCCTCCCAGGCCGAGCGGAGGGCGTCCAGGACGCCGGCGGAGGGCAGGGGCTCGCCGTCGGCGGCGTTCGTCCAGCCGGCGTCATCCAGGGTCGAGGCGAGGGCGTCGCCCTCAGCCAGGTCGGTGAGCTCGGCGAGGAGGTCCTCGTCCCCGCCCCGACCGGGGGCCAGCACGACCGAGGCCCGGAACATGGGTGCAGGGTAGAAGATGGTCAGGTCCTCACCCTGGGCGGTCCCCGCCACGGCCTCGGCTTCGGCCCCCAGGGCCCCCACGGCGCCGAAGGCCGCTCCGCCCTGCTGGGCCAGCCGCAGGAGTGACGAGCCCGAGGTGCGGGTGGGCACGGCGTCCTCGAGGTCGCCCAGCCAACGCTCGTCGATGTCCTGTCCGGCGAAGCCCGGGTCACCCAGGTGGTCGGCCATGGCCTGGGCCAGGACGAGCAGGCCGGTGGCGCTGGTGTCGGGGGCGTCGTACCCGGGCTTGACCGGGCCCCATGCGACGTCACCGCTGTGGTCGGCCCAGGGCTCACCGGCCGCATCGCCGACGCAGGCCCAGCCCACGTCCGGGCAGTCCGTCTCCAGAGCGGCGCCGCGGTCGGCCTGGGCCACCAGGGCGAGGCCGCTGGAGCGCTCGGTGGCGATCGGGTCGGCGAAGATGGCGTTGCCGGTGGCGAACAGCCGCCGGTCGTTCACCTGTTGGGGGAACGGGTCGAGGGTCAGCCAGGCATCGACCCCGAGGTCGGCGTCGAGCGCCCCGAGTCTGTCGACGGTGACCCCGACGGCCTCGATCTGGACCTCGGCCAGGCCTTCGTCCTCCAGGCTCCGGCAGACCTCGGCCAGTTCCTCGGCACACAGGAGGCGCACGGCCTCCTCGGTGCTGGCGCCGCCGTCCTCGTCGTCGTCGCCCCCGTCGAGGGACGAGCGCACCAGGAGGGCCACCGCCACCATGAGGACGGCACCCAGCACCGCGAGGACCCGTCGCATCGGGGGCTGAGTCTATGGAGCCGCCCCGATGGCGACCGGTAGCCTCACCCTTCGTGCCGTCCACCACCGTCGCCGAACTGGCCCGACGGGCCAAGGTCGCCTCCCGGGCGCTGGCCCGGGCGTCCACCCCCGACAAGGACGCCGCCCTGCTCGCGGCCGCCGACCTGCTGGTTGCCCGACGGGACGAGATCCTCGCCGCCAACCGGGTCGACGTGGCCCGGGCCGCGGGCGACGGCGTCAGCGCCACGGTGATCGACCGCCTCCGGCTCAGCCCCGACCGCATCGAGGCCATGGCCGCGGGCCTGCGCCAGGTGGCCGGTCTGGCCGACCCGGTCGGCGAGGTGCTCGACGGGTGGGTCCGCCCCAACGGACTGCGCATCCAGCGGGTCCGGGTGCCCCTCGGCGTGGTGGCCATCATCTACGAGAACCGGCCCAACGTGACCAGCGACGCCGCGGGGCTCTGCGTGAAGTCGGGCAATGCCGCGTTCCTTCGCGGATCGTCAGGGGCCATCGACTCGAACGTGGCCGTAGCCGCCGTGCTGCGGGAGGGCATGGCCAAGGCGGGTCTGCCCGAGGACGCCGTGGTCCTGGTGGAGGACATCAGCCGGGAGGCCGCGGTCGAGTTCATGCGTCAGCGGGACTCGATCGACTGCCTCATCCCGCGTGGGGGCCCTTCGCTCATCCAGTCGATCCTGGACAACGCCACCGTGCCCTACGTCATCGACGGGGACGGCAACTGCCACGTCTACGTCCACGAGGACGCGGACCTCGACATGGCCCGCGAGATCATCGTGAACGCCAAGACCCAGCGGCCGTCGGTCTGCAACGCGGCCGAGACCCTCGTGGTCCACGCTGCGGTCGCCGAGCAGTTCCTGCCTCGCGCGGCCGAGGCGCTGGAGGGGGTCGAGTTGGTCGGCGACGAGCGGGCGCGAGCCCTGCTCCCTGGCGCGGGAGCGGCGGGGGAGGACGACTGGGCGAACGAGTTCCTCGACCTGAAGCTGGCGGTCCGGGTGGTCGACGACATCGACGGGGCCATCGCCCACATCACCCGCTACGGCTCGGGACACAGCGAGGCGATCGTCACCGACTCGGTGGCCGCCGCCGACCGCTTCTGTCAGGAGGTCGACGCCGCTGCCGTCCTGGTCAACGCCTCGACCCGCTTCGTCGACGGCGAGGCGTTCGGCTTCGGCGCGGAGATCGGCATCTCCACCCAGAAGCTCCATGCCCGTGGCCCCATGGGCCTGCGCGAGCTCACCACGGCCAAGTACGTCGTCCGGGGTGAGGGTCAGACCCGGGCCTGAGCGCTCCCCAATCTTGACCAGCTGGTCAAGGCCGGTCGGTAGGCTCGCCGGCATGGACTACCGATTCGACGCCGTGGACGAGGTCCGCGCCGGGCTGGGCAAGGTCAACTACCTGGCCGACGAGGGCATCGCCGGGGTCGTGTACCTGGCTGACCGCCTGCAGAAGCCGGTGCTGGTCGAGGGACCCGCCGGCACGGGCAAGACCCAGTTGGCCAAGTCGGTGGCGGAGATGACCGGCGCCCGGCTCATCCGCCTCCAGTGCTACGAGGGCCTCGACGAGGCCAAGGCCCTGTACGAGTGGAACTACAAGAAGCAGCTCCTGCGCATCCAGGCCGAGCGGAACGCCGAGGGCACCTGGAACGAGATCGAGGACGACATCTTCTCCGACGACTTCCTGCTCGAGCGGCCCCTGTTGGAGGCCATCCGTTCGCCGGACCCGGTCGTGCTGCTGATCGACGAGGTGGACCGGGTCGAGGTGGAGACCGAGGCCCTGCTGCTGGAGATCCTCTCCGACTACCAGGTGTCGATTCCCGAGCTGGGCACCGTCACCGCCACCCAGATCCCGCTGGTGTTCCTCACCTCGAACAACACCCGGGAGCTCTCCGAGGCCCTCAAGCGCCGCTGCCTGTACCTGCACATCGACTATCCCGACCTCGAGCGGGAGAAGGAGATCGTGCTCAACAAGGTGCCCGGTGTCAGCGAGAACCTGGCCGACCAGATCGCCCGCATCGTGCGCTCGATCCGCCAGCTCGAGCTGAAGAAGGCGCCGTCGGTCTCCGAGACCCTGGACTGGGCCCGCACCCTCGTCCACCTTGGCGTCGAGACGGTCGACGAGAAGCAGGCCACCGAGACCATCACCATCCTGCTCAAGTACCAGGCCGACATCGCCAAGGCCATCAAGGAGTTCGGCGGCGACGGCCAGGCCTGGACCCGCGGCGGCCAGGCCCCGAGCAAGGCATGACCGACACGGGCCTCCGTGGCCCGAACGGCCCGAGCGGAGCGGGAGACCCAGCGCCGATGACCACCGGCGACGCCCTGGTCGACCTGCTCAACGGGTTCATCGTCGAGCTGCGCGAGGCCGGGCTGCCCGTCAGCCTGACCGAGAACCTGGACGCCATGCAGGCCGTCCGCCACATCCCGCTGGAGGACCGCGAGGCGTTCAAGTACGCCCTGGCGGCGACCCTGGTCAAGAACAACGCCCACTGGCGGGCCTTCGAGACGGTGTTCGAGGTCTACTTCTCCTACCGGGGCCGCGAGTACAAGATCGTGGACGACGACGGCGAGCCCCTCTCCGACGAGGAGATGGAGGGACTGGGCGAGATGCCCGGCTCCGAGGGCGGCCAGGGCAGCGGCGGCGAGGGCCTCAGCAACGAGGAACTGGCCGAGATGCTCTACCGGGCCCTGCTGGAGGGCAACGAGGCCCTGTTGCGGGCGCTGGCCCGCCAGTCGGTCAGCCGCTTCGCCGGCATGGAGCCCGGGCGGCCCGTCGGCGGCACCTACTACCTCTACCGGACGCTGCGGAACCTGGACCTGGACGGAATGCTGGACCGGCTCATGGAGCAGGCCCAGAAGGACGCCCCCGAGCCGTTGAGCCCGCTCGAGGAGCGCCTGGAGCAGGACGAGTACCAGACCCGCATCGACCAGCTCAAGAAGGAGATCGAGTCCGAGATCCGCCGGCGCCTCGTCGCTGACCGGGGTGTCGAGGCCATGGCCAAGACCCTGCGCAAGCCGCTGCCGGAGGACGTGGACTTCATGCACGCCAGCCGGGAGGAGATGGCCGACCTCCGCAAGGCCATCTACCCCCTGACCCGCAAGCTGGCCGTGCGTCTGACCCGCAAGCGCCGCCACGGCCGCAAGGGCCCCCTCGACTTCCGCAACACCGTGCGCCATTCGCTCAGCTACGGCGGCGTCCCGGCCGAGCCGAAGTTCCGCTACCCGAAGCCGTCCAAGCCCGAGATCTTCGTCATCGCCGACATCTCCGGCTCGGTGGCGGCGTTCGCCCGCTTCACCCTCCACCTCGTCTACGCCATCAGCAACCAGTTCTCGAAGGTCCGGGCCTTCGTGTTCATCGACGGCATCGACGAGGTCACCCGCTTCTTCGAGGGGATCGAGGACATCGGCGACGCCATCCACCGGGTCAACACCGAGGCCGACGTCGTCTGGGTCGACGGCCACTCCGACTACGGCCACGCCTTCGAGGTGTTCTGGAACACCTACGGCAAGGACGTGGGCCCCAAGACCACGGTGCTGATCCTGGGCGACGCCCGGAACAACTACCACGCCTCCCAGTCCTGGGTGGTCAAGGAGATCCAGCACAAGGCCCGTCACGTCTACTGGCTGAACCCCGAGCCCCGCTCCTACTGGGACACCGGCGACTCCATCGTGGGGGAGTACGCCATCCACACCGACGGGGCCTACGAGTGCCGCAACCTCCGCCAGCTCGAGGCCTTCGTCGAGAAGCTGGCCTGACGGCCCGGCCGTGACCGAGGTCGAGGTCGACGACCCGCCGCCCCGGGTGGCGGGATCGTCGCGGCGGTTCGCGTGGGGCCTGGCGGCCATCGGTGTCGTGGCCCTGGCGGTGCGGTGGTTCCTGGTCCTGGTCGCCCGCCCGACCTGTGGGTCCGAGGCGGAGGAGGGGTGCTTCCGGGTCGCCGGCCTGGCCCTCTGGTACCACGAGCAGGCCCGCCTGCTGGCCGACGGCCACGGCTTCGCCCACCCGTTCCAGTACCTCGACACCGGCGACGTCATCCCCAGCGCCCTGCACCCGCCGCTCTACTCCGGGATCCTGGGGGTCTTCTCGTTCATCGGTCTCGACACGGTCACCGTCGCACCGTCTGATCTCCGGGGTCATCGGCCTGCTGGCCGTCATCGCCGTGGGCGTTCCTCGCCCGCCGCCTCGGCGGGGACCGGGTCGGCCTGCTGGCCGCCGGCCTGGCCGCGGTGTACCCGGCCCTCTGGATCAACGACGGGATGCTGCAGCCCGAATCCCTGCTGGCGCTCCTCACCGCCCTGGTGCTGCTGGCCGCCTTCCGCCTCGACGCCGACCCGAGCGTCCGCCGGGCGGCCGTCCTGGGCGGGCTCATCGGCCTGGCCACCCTGACCCGGCCCGAGATGCTGCTGTACGCGCCGCTCCTGCTGCTGCCGCTGGTGCTGCGCCGCTCCGAGCTGTCCTGGCGGGACACGGGGCGGCCGGGTGCTGTTCGGCCTCGGGGCCACCCTCCTGGTCCTGGCCCCCTGGCTGGTGCTCAACCAGGTCCGCTTCGGGCAACCGTCCCTGACCAACAGCCAGGGCTCGGTGATCGCCGAGAGCAGCTGCGCGTCGACCTACTACGGCGAGTTCATCGGCTACCAGGCCAACTGCCACCCCGACTTCCCCCTGCCCATCGAGTTCGACGACGAGGTGGAGCGGGAGGCCGAGCTCTTCGACCAGGCCTTCCCCTACGTGACCGACCACCTCGAGCGGGTCCCCCTGGTCGCCCTGGCCCGGACCGGCCGGATCTGGGAGCTCTACGCCCC
Organism: uncultured Microthrixaceae bacterium; assembly: GCA_963845425.1. Classification (GTDB taxonomy): domain Bacteria; phylum Actinomycetota; class Acidimicrobiia; order Acidimicrobiales; family DATDAH01; genus DATDAH01. The sequence goes on along the minus strand of CAWJSC010000010.1, from coordinate 745,219 downwards.
CCGCCAGAACGCCTTCCTCAACGACTGGTACGAGGGGCGGGGCAAGCGGGCCTCCCAGGCCGCGGTGGCCGCCCACTTCCTGGCCCTGCCCTTCGCCGTGGCCGGCGCCGTGGCCCTACGTCGCCGGGGCGTGACCTTGCTCCCGATGCTGGTGCCGATCGTCGCCGTCACCATCACCGCGGCGGCCACCTTCGGCCTGACCCGCTACCGCGTCCCCGCCGACGTCGTCATCGTGGTCCTCGCCGCCCTCGGCCTCGACCTGCTCCTGGGCCGCTTCCGGAGCGGGGACGAGGGCGGACGGGCGACAGCCCCGCTCAGAGCGGCGTCGCGGTAGCGATCTGGTACTGGACGACGGCGGCACCGAGGATGGCTGCGCCGTCCTCGTCGGACGGGCCCGATCCCCGGAAGGCCTCGACGGCCTCGACCGTCTCCCATCGCTCGAACACGTTGATGCGGCCCGGCTCGACGGGGTCGCCGGCGAGATGGAAGTCGAGGCACCCGTCCGCGGCCCGAGCCGCCTCGATCACCTCGCGGCACCCATCGAGGTAGGCCTCCCGCTCCCCGGGAACGAGGTGGATGGGTCCCGCCACGATGATCATCGCCCCAGCCTGCCCGATCGACGGTCGGGCTGTGGTCCGGCAGGGCGGGGCGAGGCGGTGACCTCGTCAGGCGAGGTCGTCGAGGACCTCGTCGAACTGGTGGAAGAGGACGGGGCGGTCGTGGTGCTCCCGGGCGAGGACGCCGAGCTTGCGGACCTTGGCCAGGAGCTGGCGGGCCTCCCGGCCGGGCCACGGGCGGGGGAGGAGCTCGGGCGGCAGGAGGGGGTCATGGCGCACGACCTCCTGGAAGTCCACGAACGTGGCGAGGGCGCCGGCCAGGAACTCAGCGTCGGTCAGGCGCTCGTGGCGCGCCCGCATGGCCTCGAGGGCATCGGGGACGTCCTGGTAGGCGACGAGGAACTCGTCGTAGCGCTTGGCCACACCGTCGAGGTCCCACAGGCGACCGGCGAGGACCCGGGGGTCGGACTCGCCACCGACGACGAGGTCGTCGGTGATGGCCACCGTCACGTACTCGGTGAGGCCAAGGCGTTCCACCTCGGCGTTGACGTCGTCCTCCCAGCGGTGGGCGCTGACGAACAGGCCACCCTGCACGGGTGCCCCGCCGAGCTGGCGCAGCCAGTCCCGCAGCGTGTCGCGGGCGTCGCGCTGGGCCTCGGGCACGGCGAAGCCGACCAGGTGCCAGGTGCGGTCCCAACCGCGGCCGGCCTGGTCCTGGACGTAGGAGAGCCGGTGACGATCCAGGTGCCCGGTCCAGAAGTGCGAGCCCCGTTCGGTGAGCGAGAAGACGGCGTCGCGACCCTCACCTTCGCGGGTGAACAGCCCCTCGGCGACGAGCCGGCGGAGGCACGAGCGGACCTGCTCGGCTGACTGGCCGCTGGCCTCGGCCACGGCGTAGACGTCGTCGGCCCGGATGGTGCGGTCGGGCCGGGCCATGCCGAACACCAGCACGCGGGTGGGGATGCCGGTCGAATCACGGCCGGTCGTGCTGCTCACGACCAAAGACTAGCGAGGGCGCGGCCTAGAGGTGGAGGCCGCACTCCTTCTTGCTCATACCGGCCCAGCGTCCGGAGCGGGCATCCTCGCCCTCGGTGACGGGCTTGGTGCAGGGCCAGCAGCCGATGGAGAGGTAGCCCTGGTCGAGCAGGGGGTTGTAGGGCACGTCGTGGTCGGCGATGTAGCCGGCGACATCCCCTTGGGTCCACGCGGCCAGCGGGTTCACCTTGACCAGGCCCCGAAGGTCCCGCACGACGATGGGGGCGTTGCCGCGGGTCGGGGACTCGTCGCGGCGCAGCCCGCTCATCCAGGCCGCCTTGCCCGCCAGCGCCCGGTCGAGCTGGCCCACCTTGATGGCCGAGCAGCAGTTCTCGGGGTCGACCTTCCAGTGCTCCTCGTCGTGGGGGGGCACCGTCATGAGGCGCAGGTTCAGCCCGTAGTGCCGGCGGACCTTCTCGACCGTCTCCAGGGTCTCGGGGAAGTGGTAGCCGGTGTCGATGAACACGACCTCGATGCCGGGTTCGACCTTGACCGCCAGGTCGATGAGTACGGCGTCGGTCATCGACGCCGTCAGGCAGAGGTGGGGGGCGAAGGCATCGACGGCCCACTGGATGATCTTGGCGGCGGGGAGGTCCTCGAACTCGCGGTTCAACTCGGCCAGCTCGCCGTCACTGAACCACGGGATGTCGCCGATGGGAGCGGAATCGGCCATCAGGTGGCGCACTCCGAGTCGCCGATGACCGCCTCATACGGGCCGGTCTCGTCGTAGTCGACGTAGTACTCGGGGCCGTGGTCCGGGGTGGGGAACTCGTCGAGGTCCTTCAGGCCCTCGGCCACGGCGGAGGGGCCCCCGACCCGTTCCAGCCAGAGGTGGAAGGCCTCACCGGCCTCTCGCTCGTCGGCGTAGCGGCGGACCACCCGGGTGGCGGCCTCGGGGGCGTTGCGGGCGGGCAGGCGCAGGGCCTTGCGGCCGAACTCGATCGTCTCCTGGCCGACGTAGCCGCCCAGCAGCATCTGGTAGCCGGGGGCGGACTTGCCGTGGGCCCGGCGCTCGGCGCCGAAGAAGCCGATGTCGCTGGCGTGGTGCTGGCCGCAGGAGTTGGTGCAGCCGCTGATGTTGGTGCGGACCCCGCCGACCTCGGCCAGGCCCTCCTCCTCGAGGCGGGCGCCGATGGCGTCGGCCAGGCCCCGGGACTGGGTCACGGCCAGGTTGCAGGTGTCGGCGCCGGGGCAGGCCACGACGTCCCGGCTGAGCTCGGCGCCCGGCTCGGCCATGCCGATGGCCTCCAGGCGCTGGTGGAGGCGGGGGAGTTGGGCGTCATCGAGGCCCCGGAACACGAGGTTCTGGCGGTTGGTGACCCGGACATCGGCTCCGAACTCCCGCTGGATCGCGGCCAGGGCGCGGAACTGGACCGAAGTGATGTCGCCGAGGCGGGCCCAGGCGTAGGCCGAGACCGTGCCCTTGGCACTGCCCCGCACGACGTTGGCGTCCTCCCAGCGGTCGTAGGGCGCGGACTGGCGGATGGTGACCGGTGTGCCCTGGCCGACCACCGTGGGGATGACGCCATTGGCGGTGCCGGCGGGCTCGTCGCCCAGCTTCTCGACCACGAGGGGCACGCCGCCGGGCCAGGTGGAGGAGGCCACCAGGAGCTTGCGCTCCTTCAGGATCTTGGCCTGCAGCTCCTCCCAGCCCATGGTGTCGACCAGCCACTTGAGCCGGGCCCGGAGTTTGTTGTCGCGGTTCCCGTGGTTACCGAAGACCCGGAGGATGGCCTCGATGGTCGCCATCAGCTCCTCGCGGGGCGTGAACGCCTCGAGGGCGAGGGCGGGATGGGGGTTGGCGCCGAGGCCACCGGCGACGAAGACCCGGAAGCCGGCTTCGACGGAGCCGTCGTCGTGCTGACGGGCGGCCGCGATGACGCCGACGTCGTTGAACATGGCCTGGCCGCAGTCGGTGGCGCAGCCGGAGAAGTTGATCTTGAACTTGCGGGGGAGGCGCTGACCCAGCGGATGGCGCAGGAAGTGCTGGTGGGCGGCCTCGGCCCAGGCGCTGATGTCGAGGATCTCGTACGGGCAGGCGCCGGCCAGGTGGCAGCCCTGCACGTTGCGCACCGTGTCGCCACAGGCCTCCCGGCTGGTGAGGCCGACCGACGCGATGTCCCGCATGAGGTCGGGGATGCGCTCCAGCGGGACGAAGTGGACCTGTACGTTCTGGCGGGTGGTGATGTGGCCCCAGCCCCGGGAGTACTCCTCGGCGATGTGGCCGAGCATGTCGAGCTGATCCGGGGTGACCGACCCGTAGGGGAGCTTCACCCGTACCATCTGGTTGTGGCCGCCCTGTCGCTGGCCGTAGATGCCGTTGTTCAGGCGGAAGACCCGGAAGGCGTCCTCCTCGAGATCGCCGGACAGGTAGCGCTCCAGCTGGACCTCGAACTTCTCGATGTCGGCGGCGGCCGCCGGATCGACGGTGATGCTGGGCATGTCAGGCTTTCGGGCAGCGGGCGGGTGCTCTCAGCGAGCTGAAACCCGAGTGGTCCACTCAGGATTCCCCGTATCCTGACAAATCCGATCACTTTGGTCAAGATTTGCGCGGGTGGCGTCCGTCACCGGAGCTCGAGGGGGTCAGCTCTCGAGCATCTCCGAGACCCGGAAGGCCAGGTCGAGGGCTTGTCCGGCGTTGAGGCGGGGATCACACATGGTCTCGTAGCGACGGTCCAGCTCGGACACGTCGTGGCCGCCGCCGAGGCACTCGGTGACGTCCTCGCCGGTGAGCTCCAGGTGGATGCCGCCGGGCCAGGTGCCCACCGCACGGTGGGCGGCGAAGAAGCCTTCGATCTCCCGGCAGATGTCGTCGAAGTGGCGGGTCTTGCGCTCGCCGCTGGTGTAGGTGTTCCCATGCATCGGGTCACAAGCCCAGACGACGGGGTGGCCGGACTCCTGGATCGCCCGCAGCAGCGGGGGCAGGCGCTCGGCCACGTGGTCCGCCCCCATGCGGGAGATCAGGGTGAACCGGCCGGGGATCCGATCCGGGTTGAGGGCCTCGCACAGGGCGACGGCCTCGTCCGGGGTGGCGTCGGGGCCGAGCTTGCTGCCCACCGGGTTCTTGACGCCGGAGAGGAAATGGACATGGGCGCCGTCGACCTGACGGGTGCGCTCACCGATCCAGAGCATGTGGGCCGAGCAGTCGTACCAGTCCCCGGTGAGGGAGTCCTGCCGGGTGAGGGCCTCCTCGTAGCCGAGCACGAGGGCCTCGTGGCTGGTCGAGAAGTCGACCTCGTGCAGCTGGGGCTCGGAGGTGGTGTCGATGCCGCAGGCGGCCATGAAGCGCAGGGCCCGGTCGATCTCGCCGGCGAGGCGCTCGTAGCGGCGGCCCTCCGGGCTGGCGGCCAGGAACTCGAGGTTCCAGCCGTGGACGCTGGACAGGTCGGCGAAGCCGCCCTTGGTGAAGGCCCGCAGGAGGTTCAGGGTCGACGCGCTCTGGTGGTAGGCGGTCAGCAGCCGCTCGGGGTCGGGCAGGCGCGCCGCGTCGGTGAAGCCGATGCTGTTGACCAGGTCACCCCGGAACGAGGGGAGCTCGACGTCGTCGACGGTCTCGGTGTCCGCCGATCGGGGCTTGGCGAACTGGCCGGCGATGCGGCCGATCTTCACCACGGGCACGCCGGTCGAGTAGGTGAGCACGACGGCCATCTGCAGGATGACCTTGAGCTTGTCCCGGATGCTGTCGGCTGAGAAGGCCTCGAAGGACTCGGCGCAGTCGCCCGCTTGGACGAGGAAGGCCTTGCCCTCCGCCACCTGGCCGAGGCTCTCGGTCAGCTTGCGGGCCTCACCGGCGAACACCAGGGGAGGCATGCCCCCGAGGGTCTTGAGGGACGCGTCGAGCGCGGCTTCGTCCGGCCATTGTGGCTGCTGGGCCGCGGGGTGGTCCCGCCAGGAGGACGGGGTCCAGGTCGTCACACTCGCGTTCCTTCGCTCCGCTCAGGAATCGCCGGCGCCGCCGATGCCGCGAGCGGGCGGCACTGCTCCGCTCCGCTGCGCAGCGTCGGTAACGCGCACGATCCGAATGTGGTCAGGCGGCGTCGATGGTGGCCGACGCGTGGTCGCGAACGGTGTTCACGGCGCGCTTGACCAGGCGGCGGGCGGCCTCGGCGGTCACACCCAGCTCCTCGCCCACTTCCCGGTAGCTGCGCTTGCGGCCGTCGTGCAGGCCGAAGCGCTGCTCCACGGCGTAGCGGGCCCGGGCGTCGAGGACGTCCAGCAGGTCGGTGACCATCTGGGTCTCGGCCCGGTCCATGACCTCCTGCTCCGGACCGGCGTGCCAGTCCGGGATGAGGTCGACCAGCTCGTTGCTGTCGTCGTCGCCGATGGTGCGGTCCAGCGAGGTGGGGGTGGTGAGGCGGTGGAGCCGTGCGTGCTCCTCGTCCAGCTCGTCACCGTCGCCGGAGGCCTGGCGCAGGGCGGCCCGGAGGCTGGCCGAGCGGTCGCCGGGCAGGCGGACCAAGCTGGCCTTCTGATCGAGCGCCCGGCCGATGGCCTGGCGGATCCAGAACGTGGCGTAGGTGGAGAACTTGAAGCCCTTGCGCCAGTCGAACTTGTCGACGGCGTGCTCGAGGCCCAGGTTGCCCTCCTGGATCAGGTCCAGGAGCTCCATGCTCGGGGGGAGCGGGTAGCGGCGGGCGACGGAGACCACCAGCCGGAGGTTGGCTCGGATGAACCGGTCCTTGGCGGCGTCGGCGGCCCGGATGGCCTTGCGGATCTCGCGACCCTTCTCGCCGGCCTCGAGGCGCGCTCGGGCCTCGAACCCGGCCTCGATGACCTGGGCGAGCTCGCGCTCCTCCTGGGCGTTGAGGAGGGGCACGGTGCCGATCTCGTTGAGGTACTGACCTACGGAATCACTCATGGCATCTCTTCTCAACCTGCTGGGGCCGTCGGGCATTCCGACGGTGAACAGGCAGAATTTCTCGACGGCGGGGGAATGTGAACAACGACCCCGACTCGTACCCCGTTCCGCTGGCTACCATGACATCGGTCACAGCACAGCGATGACAGGACGACACGGACGTTCGGCACTGGAGCGCACCGGCACGACGAGTCGAATGAGCCGACAGGGCGAGGGGGGAGTCGGTTCGCTCTCTAGGATCGCGCACGGGCAGCCAGAAGTCCATTCATTGCGGGTGGATTCCCTGTTACGGCGCACAAAGCGTCGACCTCAAGCACGGTGAGTGAGATTTTCATGCGTCGGCGCATCGGGATCCTTGGCGGGACCTTCGATCCCCCCCACATCGGGCACCTGGCGATGGCCACAGAGGTACGTGACGCGCTGGCCCTCGACGTGGTCCTGCTGGTCGTGGCCCACGTGCCCTGGCAGAAGATCGGGGACCGCGAGGTGAGTCCGTCGGCGGACCGGTTGGCCCTGGTGGAGGCCGCCGTCGCCGACCTGGACGGCATCGAGGCCTCCGACATCGAGATCCGCCGGGGCGGCCCCTCCTACACCGCCGACACCCTGGCCACGCTGGCCGCCGAGGGCCCCGACGACGAGCTCTGGGTGATCCTCGGGGCCGACGCCGCCGCCGGGCTGCCGACCTGGGAGCGGGGTGACGAGGTGGCCGCGCGGGCCCGCCTGGTGGTGGCGGCCCGGGAGGGCGAGACGGGCTCTCCGCCGCCGGGCTGGTCGTGGCGCACGGTGCCGATGACGCGACTCGACGTGTCGAGCACCGACCTGCGGGAGCGGGTGGCCGCGGGTCGCACGATCGAGGTGCTGGTCCCCCCCCGGGTCCGCGGGCAGATCGAGGCCCGGGGGCTCTATCGTTCCGGCGAATGACCGTGGTGTCCTCCGACCAGCGCCCGACGGGCGACGACCCGGTCGAGGACCTCTCGACCCCGGGGTCCGGGGGCCACGGGGCCACCGAGGACCGGCCCGAGCGGGAGCTGCCCGCCTTTCTCCGCCGGCTGACCTGGCGCTTCTTCCTCTACGCGCCGGTGCTCCTCGTCCTCGTCGTCCTCGGGCCGATGCTGGCGTGGAAGGGCTTCTCCATCCTGCGCAACGAGGACACCGGCGAGATCATCGGCGGGGTCGAGGACCCGAACGCACCCGGGTTCCAGGCCCTGGTCACCCCGACGCCCACGACCCTGTTGGCCGACATCGCCCCGGACGGGTCGCTCGCCGGGGTGACCCTCATCACGCTGCCGTCCCAGGAGGGCGGGGGCAACATCGTGTTCTTCCCCGTCGGCACGCTGCTCGACGTGCCGTTCCGCACCCCGCCGGAGGCCACGCTGGCGGCCATCCACGCCGAAGCCGGGCTACCCGGGCTCGAGCAGCGCCTGGAGACGATGCTGGGAGCCGGCATCGGTGAGGTGGTGGCGGTGCCCGCCCGCCAGTGGGCGAACCTCGTGGCCCCGGTCGCGCCGCTGACCGTGCAGAACCCGGTGGCGGTGGAGACGACCGGCGCCGGAGGCCAGCCACTGTCGTTCCCCCAGGGGGAGATCCAGTTGACCGCCGCCCAGGTCGGGCCGTACCTCCAGGCCGACACCGAGGACCAGGCCGACACCGTGCGCCTTAGCCGCCACGAGGCCTTCTGGACGGCGTGGCTGGCCGCCCTCGACGAGGCCGGTGAGGACGCGGTGCCGGGAGAGGGCGAGGGCGGCATCGGGGGCGCCGTTCGGGGGCTCACGGGTGGGCCCCGCAACCTGGAGATCCTGCCCGCCACCCCGGTGCCGATCCCCGGGGTCCCGATCGTGGAGAGCGACCTCTTCCGGCCCGACGTCCTGGCGATCCTGGTGACGGTCCCGGAGGTCATCCCGTTCCCGCAGGGGGTGGGTCGCCCGCGCACCCGCCTGGTCATGGGGGTGGAGGGCCAGACCGACCGCCTGGGCGAGGTGTCGCACACGCTTGTCCAGGCCGGAGCGGAGATCAGCGTCATCGCGAACGCGGAGGAGTTCGGGGAAGAGGAGACCGTCGTCTACTTCTTCCGGGCGAACCAGCGGGAGAAGGCCCAGCGCCTGCTCAACGCGCTGGGCACCGGCACCCTGGTCAAGGACACCGGCCTGAGCGACACCGTCGACGTGGTCGTGGTCCTCGGTCAGGACTACATCGACAGCCTGAGCGGTGGCACCACGGCGACCACGTTGCCCGCGGGCGGGACCGTGCCCACCGTGAGCGCTCCCTCCGGCAGCGTCCCCCCGGCGGCGACGGGCGGTGAGACCACTGGCTGAGGCCGTGGACCCCGAGGTCCTGCTCGCCGCCGTGAAGGCCGCCGCAGTCGCCGCGGACGACAAGAACGCCACCGACGTGCTGGTCCTGGACGTGGGCGACGTGCTGTCCATCACCGGCTGGTTCGTCATCGCCTCGGGCTCCAACCCCCGCCTGGTGCGCACCATCGCCGAGGAGGTCGAGACACGGCTCAAGGCCGACTTCGGGTTCGCCCCGCTGCGGGTGGAGGGCCTCGACGGCCTGCGCTGGGTCCTGTTGGACTACGGCGACTTCGTGGTCCACGTCTTCCACGAAGAGGAGCGGGACTACTACCAGCTCGAGCGTCTCTGGGCCGACGTCCCCGAGGTCGACTGGCAGGAAGCCGCCGCCGAAACCGGCTGAGCGATCCGTGACACCTGTTGCCACGGGCGACACGAGAAGTGGAGCTGACGGGAATTGAACCCGTGACCCCCTGCATGCCATGCAGGTGCTCTGCCGGACTGAGCTACAGCCCCGTGTGCGGCCGTGAGATTACCAACCCGGTGGCGGATCGCCTCAAGCTCAGCGCAGACGGTGCCCATCTCGTCATTGTCCCCACCGCCGGTGACAGGCAAACCGGCCTCAGAAGCGGGGAGGGGCATCGGTACGATCGGGGCCATGGACACGCCGGGCCAGCCCTATGACCCTTCCGCGATCGAGGCGCGCTGGCAGACACGGTGGCTCGAGGAGGGGACCTACGAGGTCGACAACGACGACCCCCGCCCGAGGTCCTACGTGCTGTGCATGTACCCGTACCCGAGCGGTGCGGCCCACATGGGCCACGTGCGGAACTACACCTTCGGTGACCTGCTGGTCCGCTACCGCACGATGAACGGCCAGGCGGTCCTGTCACCGATCGGCTTCGACAGCTTCGGGCTGCCCGCGGAGAACGCGGCCATCAAGACGGGGGAGCACCCCCGGCCCTTCACCGAGGCCAAGATCGAGGAGCTGACCTCCTCGCTCAAGCGGCTGGGCGCCTCCTACGACTGGCGCCGGGTCGTCAAGAGCCACGACCCCTCCTACATCCGCTGGACCCAGTGGATCTTCCTGCAACTGCTGGAGGCGGGCCTGGCCTATCGCGCCGAGGCCCCGGTCAACTGGTGCCCCGGCTGCCAGACGGTGCTGGCCAACGAGCAGGTCCTGGCCGACGGGACCTGCGAGCGCTCAGGCGACCTGGTCCAGCGCAAGAACCTGGAGCAGTGGTTCTTCAAGATCACCGACTACGCCCAACAGCTGCTGGACGACATCGACGATCTCGACTGGCCGGAGCGGGTCAAGACGATGCAGCGCAACTGGATCGGTCGCTCCGAGGGGGCGACGTTCCGTCTCCCCATCACCGGCCATGACGACCTGCGCCTGGAGGTCTTCACCACCCGGCCCGACACCAGCTTCGGCATGACCTACGCCGTGGTCGCCCCCGAGCACCCGATCGTGGCGAAGCTGACCACCGATGACCAGCGGGCCGAGGTCGAGGCCTTCGTCGCCCACGTCACCGGTGAGAGCGAGCTGGAGCGCCTGAGCTCGGAGGGCCCGCTTGACAAGCGCGGCGTCTTCACCGGCGCCCACGCCGTCAACCCCTTCACCGGCGACGAGATCCCGATCTACCTGGCCGACTACGTCCTGGCCACCTACGGCACCGGGGCGATCATGGCTGTGCCGGGCCAGGACCAGCGGGACTGGGACTTCGCCAAGGCCTACGACCTGCCCATCATCCGCACCGTCGAGCCTGCCGAGGGCTTCGACGGCGAGGCGTACACGGGCGACGGGCCGGCCATCAACAGCCAGTGGCTGGACGGCCTGGGTGTGGCCGACGCCAAGGCGAAGGCCATGGACTGGCTGGAGGCCGAGGCCATCGGCGAGCGCACGGTCCAGTACCGCCTGCGGGACTGGCTGCTGTCCCGTCAGCGCTTCTGGGGCTGTCCGATCCCCGTCATCTACTGCGACGACTGCGGCATCGTGCCGGTGCCCGACGCCGACCTGCCGGTGGTCGCCCCCGACGACATCGAGTTCACGCCCAGCGGCGAGTCCCCGCTCAAGCACCACGACGGCTTCCTGAAGGTGACCTGTCCGGCCTGTGGCGGCCCGGGCCGGCGCGAGACCGACACCATGGACACCTTCGTCGACTCGTCCTGGTACTTCCTGCGCTTCGCCGACCCGCACAACGACGAGGTCCCGTTCAGTCAGGAGGCGGTGGCCGACTGGCTGCCCGTGGACCAGTACATCGGTGGGGTGGAGCACGCCATCCTCCACCTGATGTACGCCCGGTTCTTCACCAAGGCGTTGGCCGACCTGGGCGTCGCCCCCAAGGAGCTGCGGGAGCCGTTCGCCCGCCTGTTCACCCAGGGCATGATCCGCAAGGACGGCGCGAAGATGTCGAAGTCCAAGGGGAACCTGGTCGCCCCCGAGGACTACTTCGAGCGCTACGGGGCCGACGCCCTGCGCCTGTTCCACCTGTTCGTGGGCCCGCCCCAGGACGACATGGACTGGGACGACGCCGGCATCGAGGGCTCCTACCGGTTCCTGGGCCGGCTCTGGCGCCTGGGGGTGGGGGAGTCCCCAGGCACGATCGTGGACCGTGAGCCGACGCCGGCCGACGACGAGATGGCCCGGTCCCGCCACCGCCTGATCCAGCGGGTCACCGACGAGTACGAGCGCTGGTCCTACAACACCGCCGTGTCGTCCTTCATGCAGTTCACCAACGAGCTGTACGCCTACACGCAGAGCGCGGACGGGGCCCGCCGAGAGACCCTGGCCGAGGCTGTCGACACCGTGCTCCTGCTGATCGCGCCCATGGCCCCCCACATCAGCGCCGAGCTGTGGGAGCGCCGCAACGGCACCCATGTGCACACCCAGCCCTGGCCCGTGGCCGACGCGGCCATGACCACCGTGGCCACGGCCACCATGATCGTGCAGGTCAACGGCAAGGTCCGGGACCGCATCGACGTCGCCGCCGGAATCGGCGAGGCCGACGCCGTCGCCGCCGCCCTGGCCTCCGAGAAGATCCAGGCGATCCTGGACGGCGGTCAGCCCGAGAAGGTCATCGCCCGCCCGCCCAAGTTGGTCAACCTGGTCGTGTGAGGCGCAGCGTTCACCCCTGCTGGAGCGCCTCCACGACGGGGAGCCACGTGTCGCGATCGGTCTCGTACGGGGCGTAGAAGCTGATGCGGTCCACCAGGCCACCCCACCGCTCCAGGAGGGCGCCGGCGACGGCCTCGGGCTCGGCCACCACGGCGAAGGTCCTGAGGATCTCGTCGTCGATCAGCTCGCCCATGGTCGCCCACTCGCCCTGCTTGGAAAGGCGGTTGAGCTCGTTCTGCAGATCGCCCCAGCCGTGGTGCTCCAGCACCCCGCGGTACGCCGGCGTGGAGCCGTAGAAGGCGATCTGGCGGCGGACGCCGGCGGCGGACGCGGCCATCTCGTCGTCGTCCTCGCCGGTGACGATGAACGCCGGGATCGACAGCTCCAGGTCCGATCGTGACCGGCCGGCCTTCTCCAGGCCGGTCTCCACGGCGGGAAGGGTTCGTTCCTGCAGGTAGGACGCGGTGGTGAAGCCGTGGCAGAGGAGGCCGTCGGCCACCTCGCCCGCCACCTCGGTCATGCGAGCGCCGACGGCGGCGAGGAACACCTTCGGGTGGCCGTGGGGGCTGGGCCCCGGGTTGAAAAACGGGGTCATCAGGGTGTGGGTGTAGAAGTCCCCCCGGAAGTCGAGGTTGCCGTCGCCGTCCCAGCAGTCCCAGATGGCCCGGATGGCCAGGATCATCTCCCGCATCCGCGCCGCGGGCTGGGACCACGGCATGGAGAAGCGCTTGGTGATGTGGGGCTTGATCTGGGAGCCGAGGCCGAGCAGGAAGCGCCCTTCGGACTGCACCTGCAGGTCCCAGGCGGTGTTGGCCAGCGTCATCGGGCTGCGAGCGAAGGCCACCGCGATGCCCGTGCCCAGCTCGAGTCGGTCGGTGGCGTCGGCGGCCAGGACATGGGGCAGGAAGGGGTCATGGCTGGTCTCCGCGCTCCACGCCCCGTCGTAGCCGGCGGCCTCCAGGGACCGCGCCGTGGCCCCGGCCTGGGCGATGGCCCCCAGCCCTCCGTCGACCTTCATGCCCGTGCTCCCCGTCGCCTCGTCATGGCGGGCGACGGTAGTGCGCGTGGGGGCGGACCTACGCAGTGCCTCAGCGGCACTACGGTGCGCCCCGCATGGCGACCGGGGGGGTTGACAGGGCGGGATGGCGCGAGCCGTTGCGCCGTTTCGGGCCCCCCGCTGCCGTGCTCGCCGCCCAGCTGGTCTTCTTCCCCGTGCCGGCCGGGGTCTTCCTGCGGGGCCTCATCGTCGGTCTGCTCAGTGCCCTCGCCGCCCTCGGCCTGGCGCTGATCTACCGGGCCAACCGGATCATCAACTTCGCCCAGACCGATCTGGGCAGCGTCCCGACTTCGCTCGGCGTGTACCTGATCGCCTTCTGGGGCTGGAACTACTGGGTGTCGCTCGGGGCCGGGCTGCTCGCCGCCCTGGTCGTCGGCGCCATCGTCGAGCTGGCGGTGATCCGTCGCTTCTTCGACGCCCCCCGGCTGATCCTCACCGTCGCCACCATCGGCCTGGCCACGCTGTTGGGCGCCTGCAGCCTCCTGCTGCCCCGGTTGTGGGGCGAGCGCCCCTCGGCCCAGGCCCTGGACCTGCCGTGGGACATCCAGTTCACCGTGGACCCGATCATCTTCGGCGCCGACGAACTGGCCGCTCTGGTGGTCGCCCCTCTGGTGATGGTGGCCCTCGCGGTCTTCCTGCGCCGGACCGACGTCGGGATCGCGGTGCGGGCATCGGCCGAGCGGGCCGACCGGGCCGCGCTCCTGGGGATCCCCGTGAAACGGCTCCAGACGGTCGTGTGGATGGTCGCCACCCTGCTGGCGTTCAGCGGCGCGTGGTTGCGCGCCGGGGTCGTCGGCCTCCCCATCGGCGGCAGTGCGTCCACCTTCGGCTTCCTGCTGCGGATCCTCGCCGCCCTGGTGATCGGCGGGATGGTCGACCTCCCAGCCGTGGCCTTTGCCGCCATCGCGCTGGGTCTGCTGGAGACTGGCATCGACTGGAACGCCTCGAGCCCGTTGCTGGTCGACCCGATCGTCGGGGCCGTGATCGTCGTGGCCCTCTTGCTGCGCCGACGGGGGATGGCCCGCACCTCCCTGGAGTCGGTCTCGACCTGGCAGGCGGTCGACGAGGTCCGGCCCGTCCCAGAGGTCGTCGCCCGGCTACCCGAGGTCCGGGCCGTGCGCTGGGGGGGTGCGGCCGTCCTCGCCGCCCTGGTGCTGTGGCTGCCGACCTGGCTCTCACCGAGCGATGCCCTGCTGGCGTCCTCGGTCCTCATCTTCGGCATCATCGGCCTGTCCCTCTTGGTCCTCACGGGCTGGGCCGGTCAGGTCTCGCTCGGTCAGATGGGCTTCGTGGGCCTCGGAGCCGCCATCGGGGGCGTGGCCACCTCGGAATGGGGCCTGGACCTGAGCTTGGCCCTGCTCGTGGCCGGCTTCGCCGGGGCGGTGGCCGCCCTGCTCGTGGGCCTGCCCGCCCTCCGCCTGCAGGGGCTGCTGCTGAGCGTCACCACGTTCGCCTTCGCCCTGTCGATGTACTCGTACTTCCTCAACCGCCAGTTCTTCGACTGGATCCCCACGGGGCGCATCGAGCGCCCGCCCCTGTTCGGGCGGATCGACTGGGACTCGCCGACCGGCGTCTACTACGTGATCCTGGCGGTGCTCGTGTTGGCCATCTTCGCCCTCGCCGGGATGCGGTCGAGCCGCTTCGGGCGGGCCCTCGTCGCCCTGCGGGAGAACGAAGCCGGGGCCCAGGCCTTCGCCTTGCGCCCTCTGCGCCTGCGCATGACGGCCTTCGCCATCTCGGGCTTCTTGGCCGCGGTCGCCGGGGGTCTGTTCGTGCACCACCAGCAGGCCTTCGGCCCCGACACCTACGGCCCGTTCCTCGGCTTCCTGGCGTTCACGATGGTGGTGATCGGCGGGCTCGGGTCGACGCTGGGGGTCCTACTCGGCGCCGCCTACCTCGAGCTCACCTACCGGTTCGCCAGCGACCTCCCGGGTGACGCCGCGCTCTGGCGCCTGTTCTCGAACTCCCTCGGGGTGCTGCTGGTGCTGATGATCCTGCCCAGCGGGCTGGGCGGCCTGGTGTACCGCCTGCGGGACGCCGCCCTGCGGTGGGTGGCCCGTCGCCGCGGGCTGTTCGTGCCCAGCTTCGTGGAGGGTCCGAAGGTGGCCACCGAGGAGCCTGAGGTCCTCACCGACCCGGTGCCCGATCTGATCGAGGCGGACACGTGAGCCGGGCCCTCACCGCCGTGGGCGCTTGGACCCGCGGAGCGGCCACCGCGGTCCGTCACCCGCGGCAGGCCCTCGACGAGCTCACCGGCCCCGGGCCGGTCTACGCCCTACTGATCCTGTTCGGGCTCAACGCGGTCGACGAGCTGGACCGCACGGCCTTCGGCATCCTCCTGCCCGAGATCCGCGAGGCCTTCGGCCTGGACCTCACCAGCATCCTGACCCTCATCGCTGTCGTGGCCGCGGGGGCCCTGGTCCTGCAGATCCCGATCGCCCAGTACTCGGACCGCCACAAGCGGGTGCCCGTGGCCCTCGGGGGTGCGGTGGTCTGGGCGATCTTCTCGGTGATGACCGGCCTGGTGTCGACGGTCTTCATGCTCGGGGTGGCCCGGGCCGGCTCGAGCATCGGCAAGGCCGTGGTGGACCCGACGCACAACTCGCTGCTGGCCGACTACTACCCGCCCCACAACCGGCCGGGGGCCTACTCGTTCCACCGGGCGGCGAACGCGGTCGGCCAGTTCCTCGGCCCGTTGCTCGCCGGGCTGCTGGCCTACTGGTTCAGCTGGCGTGTCCCGTTCATCCTGTTCGCGATCCCCACGGCGATCCTGGTGGTGCTCGGGCTGAAGATGCGGGAGCCGGTCCGCGGCCATTGGGAGCGCGAGGCGATGGGGGCCTCGGCCGAGACCGTCGACATCGAGGAGGACCCCGCGTCCTTCGCTGAGGCGTGGCGCACCTGCTGGAAGATCGCCGGCCTCCGGCGCATCTGGTACGCCCTGCCGTTCCTGGCGGCGTCGCTCATCGGCTTCGTGACCCTCGCCTCGCTCTTCTACGAGGAGGAGTTCGGCCTCAACGAGGTGGCCCGCGGCTCGGTGGCGGCCGCGGTCGAGCCGCTACAGCTGGTCGGGCTGATCATCGGGGCGAAGGTGGCCACGAAGTACGTCCTGACCGACCCCGGTCGCATCCTGAAGTTCCTGTCCTGGATCTCACTGGCCGCCTCGGTTCTGGCGGCCGTGTTCGCCCTGGCTCCGAACCTCGTCGTGGCCGTCGCCGCCAACGCGCTCATCACCGCCGGACTGGCCATCGTCGGCCCCGGCATCCTGGCCTCCCTCTCCCTGGCCATCCCGCCCCGGACCCGTTCGCTGGGTTTCTCCATCGCCTCGCTGTGGGTCCTGCCCGGCCTGGTCGTGCTCCCGTTGATCGGAGCCATCGGGGACTCGTGGGGCATCCGGACCGGGATGCTGGTGATGACGCCCGTCTTCTTCATAGGCGGCCTGGTCATCGCCTCCGCAGGGGACCTGATCGGCGACGACATCCGCCAGGTGTGGCGGGTCGCCGCCGCCCGCTCCGAGGACCTGTATGAGCGCCGTCACGGCAATCCCATGATCCTCATCGCCCGGGAGCTGGAGGTCGGCTACGACGACGTCCAGGTCCTCTTCGGCGTCGACATGCAGGTGCGGGAGGGCGAGATCGTCGCCTTGCTCGGCACCAACGGGGCGGGCAAGTCGACCCTGCTCCGGGCCATCGGCGGCGTGGTCGAGGCCGACCGGGGCGCGGTCGTGTTCGACGGGACCGACATCACCCACGCCCCGCCGTACGAGATCGCGGCCCGGGGGGTCGTGCAGGTGCCCGGCGGCGCCGGTGTCTTCCCGTCCCTGACCGTGGAGGAGAACCTCCGTCTGGCGGGCTGGCTGCGACGGAAGGACGACCCCGAGGGCACCGAGACCGCGCTGACGCGGGCCATCGAGCACTTCCCGATCCTCGGCCAACGGGGCCACGAGCCCGCAGGCGACCTGTCCGGAGGCCAGCAGCAGATGCTGGCCCTGGGCATGGCCCTGATCGCCCGGCCCAAGCTGCTCATGATCGACGAGCTCTCCCTCGGCCTGGCCCCGGTCGTGGTGGAGCGCCTCCTACCCTTGGTGCGGGAGATCCGCGACGACGGCGCCACGGTGATCCTCGTGGAGCAGTCGGTGAACCTCGCCCTCACCGTGGCCGACCGGGCCTACTTCATGGAGAAGGGGGAGATCCGCTTCGAGGGCCCGGCGGCGGAGCTCCTGGAGCGCCCCGACCTGCTGCGGTCGGTGTTCCTCGAAGGGGCCGGAGCCAACGGGGCAGGCCGGCCCAAGGCGAAGGTCCGCCGGCGGGAGAGCGAGCGACCGGTCGAGGAGACCGGCCCGGCCATCGCCATTCAGGGCCTCACCCGGAGCTTCGGGGGGTTGACCGCCGTCGACGACGTGACCTTCTCGGCCCGACCGGGCGAGATCGTCGGGATCATCGGCCCCAACGGGGCCGGCAAGACGACGCTGTTCGACCTGATCAGCGGGTTCGTCCCCGCCGACCGCGGCACCGTGCACCTGGGCGAGGAGGACATCTCCGGCCGTTCGGTCGCCGAACGGGCCTGGCGGGGCCTGGGCCGCTCGTTCCAGGACGCCCGCCTGTTCCCGGCGCTCACCGTCGAGGAGACCATCGCCGTCGCCCTCGAGCGCTGGATCGACGTGCGGGACCCGATCAACCCCGCGCTGCGTCTCCCCGCCGCCTTCGACAGCGAGGAGCAGGTGCGGGAGCGGGTGGAGGAGCTGATCGAGCTGTTCGGCATCGGCGGCTTCCGCTCCCGCTTCGTCCGGGAGCTCTCCACGGGCAGCCGTCGGGTGGTGGACCTCGCCTGTGTGGCGGCGCACCGCCCGACCGTCGTGCTGCTCGACGAGCCCTCCAGCGGCATCGCCCAGCGGGAGACCGAGGCCCTCGGCCCGCTGCTGGAGCGTCTGCGCGACGGCCTCGGGGCCGCGTTGTTGGTGGTCGAGCACGACGTCCCGTTGGTCACCGGTGTGGCCGACCGGATCGTCGCCATGGATCAGGGGGCCGTCATCGCCGACGGCCTCCCGGACGAGGTATTGAGCGACGGCGCCGTCGTCGCGTCGTACCTTGGCAGTGACCGGCACGCGATCGCGCGTTCCGGTGTTTCACCGGGGGGAGAGACCTAGGCATGCAGCCCAGCAGTGACCGTCCGTCCAGCGGGGGATCCTCCCGCTCCCTGCGCCGCTACGGCCCGATCATCGCCATCGTGGTGGTCGTCGCCGTCGTCGGGGCCATCGTGCTCCTGTCGGGGGGCGGTGACGACGAGGAAGCCAGCGACGAGACCGTCGCCACCGGGAACGCCGGCGAGGGCGCGCTGTCGTTCTCCGACGCCGAGGAACAGGGCGTCGAGGTGGACTGGCCGGACACCTGTGACACCGAGCGGGGCACTGTGGCCATTCCCAACTTCTTCGCGCCCGAGTGCTACGCGCCCTTCGAGGGGGACAACGGCGGGGCGACCGACGTGGGGGTCACGGCCGACACGATCACCATCGCCTACTACCAGTCGCCCCCGAACCCGATCTCGGACTACCTACTGGGCGGCTTCGGCATCGACGACACCAACGAGGACTCCCTGGACACGATCCAGGCCTACACCGACCTCTTCAACACCTACTACGAGACCTACGGCCGCACCGTCGAGGTCGTCCAGGTGGAGGGCTCGGGCCCGCCGAACGACGACGTGGCCGCCCGGGCCGACGCCGTGCGCATCGACGAGGAGATCGGGGCGTTCATGGTCTGGGGCGGGCCGATCCTGACCGATGCCTTCGCCGACGAGCTGGCCGCCCGCCAGATCCCCTGCATCGGCTGCCAGATCGGCGAGCCGGACGCGTTCTCCGAGGAGCGCGCCCCCTACATCATCACCGTGGGCCAGTCGACCAACCAGGCCCGCGAGCACGTGGTCGAGTGGCTGTCGAAGCAGGTGGCCGGGCGTCCAGCCGAGTTCGCCGACGGAGCCATCGAAGGCCAGGACCGGGTGTTCGGCACCCTGTTCCTGGAGAGCGACGAGGACGGCGCGGAGCAGAACGCCGTCACCCTCGACCGCCTGTCCGAGGAGGGCGTCGAGGTGGCCGAGAGCGTGGCCTACCAGCTCGACCCGGCCCGGCTCCAGGAGCAGGCCGCCAGCGCCATCGCCCGGTTCAAGGAGGCCGGGGTGACCAGCATCATCTTCTCCGGCGACCCCATCGCCCCGGGCACCTTCACGGTGGAGGCGACCAACCAGGACTACTTCCCCGAGTGGATCATCACCGGGTCGGCCCTGGTGGACACCACTGTCGCCGCCCGCGGCTTCGACCAGGAGCAATGGGGGAACGCCTTCGGCATCAGCCCGTTGGCCGCCCGGGTCGACCCCACGGCGCAGGGGTCCTACTTCCTGCACGAGTGGTGGACCGGCGAGCCCCCGGCCGCCGACGGCTCGTCCGGGGTGATCCTGCCCCTCCCGCAGGTCTTCTTCGCCGCCCTCCAGGGGGTCGGTCCCGACCTGACCCGGGAGAACTGGGCGGCTGCTCTGTTCGAAGCACCGGCCACGCCCGACGCCATCAGCCAGGCCTCGCTCAACTGGGGTGACGACACCGAGTGGGAGGGCACCGACTACAACGGCCTCGACAACTGGACCGCGATCTGGTGGGACCCGGAGGCCACCGGGCCGGACGAGATCCGCCAGGAGGGCCAGGGCATGTACACCTACGTCGACGGCGGGGTGCGCTACCGGATCGGCGAGTGGCCCGAGGAGGACACCCGGGCCTTCGACCCGGAGGGCGCCGTAGCCTTCTACGAGACGCCGCCTGAGGGGGAGGAGCCCCCTGAGTACCCGTCGCCCGCCGGCTGAGCGGTAGGCCGGGGAGTCGGTCCTAGTCGTCCTGCTCGCGCAGGAAGCGCTCGAACTCCTCGGCCAGCTCGTCACCGGAGCGGAACTCGATCTCGCCGTCGCCGTCCTCGTCGGTCTGCTGGTCGACGTGGCGCTCGAGCTCCCGGACGAGTTCCTGGTGCTCGGCGCTGTCGGCCACGAGGTCGTTGAGTCGGCTCATGGCCGCCTCGGCGTCACGGTCGAGGCCGGCGACGTCGAAGTCGAGCTCGGCCACCTCGTGGAGGCCCTGGACGAGGCGGGCGGCGGCAGCCGGGTAGGGCATCGCTGCGGCGTAGTGGGGGACCTGGGCCCAGAGCCCGAGGGAGGGCAGCCCCTGCTCGGCCGCTTGGCGCTCGATGGCGGCCTGCACGCCGGCGGGCACGTCGAGGGTGCCCCGGATGAAGCCGGTCCGGCGCGCCATCTCCGGTGACGACGCGGTGCAGGAGAGCTGCACCGGCCGGGTGTGGGGGACCGGGGCGGGGTAGGCGCCGAGGCCCAGCACCAGGCGCACCTCGAGGGACTCGGCCAGGTCGACCACGCCCCGGGCGAAGGAGGGCCAGTTGTGGTCCGGCTCCGGCCCGACGAGGAGGAGCACGTCCCGCTCCCCCTTGTCCCACGCGCCGAGGAGCTCGATGGTGGGCCAGGTCAGGCCGGTGTTGACCCCGTCGACGAGGTGCATGATCGGGCGCCGGGCCCGGTGGTCCAGCAGGGTGTCGCTGTCGAAGGTGGCCACGGTGGTCTTGTGGGGGACCGAGGTCAGGATCCGCTCCGCGGCGGTGGCGGCGGCCCCGCCGGCGTCGATCCAGCCCTCGAGGGCGACGACCAGTACGGGTTCGCTGCCCCCGGGGTCCTCGTGGAACTCGAACAGGGAGCTGCTCACCTCAGGGGTCCATGTCCAGGGTCGTGGCGGCCGCCGCGGCCAGGTTGGCGACGTGGATGGTGAACATCTCGACCAGGCCGCTGACGTCGGCCCCGCCCATCACCCCGGCCCGGTAGCGCTTGAGCACGCCCTCGCAGATGCAGGCCAGCTTCCAGAAGCCGAAGGCGATGAAGTAGTCGATCTCGCTCAGGTCCCGGCCGGAGACCTCGCCGTAGCGGGCCAGGAGGTCGGTCCGGGTGCCGAAGCCCTCGGCCGTCGTCGGCGCGTCGGGGGCGGCCACGAGCGTGTCGCCGGGCTCGGTCCAGTACATGCAGAGCTGGCCCACGTCGGCCAGGGGGTCGCCCAGCGTGCACAGCTCCCAGTCGAGGACGGCCTGGATGCGGCCGTCGTCGTCGAGGATGCAGTTGTCCAGGCGGTAGTCGCCGTGGACGATGGTCGCCGGGCCCTGCTCGGGGACCGACGCCGCCAGCCGGTCGTGGACGGCGTCGATGACCGGGAGCTCCCGGGTCTTGGTCTTCGCCCACTGCCCTTGCCAGCGCTTGAGCTGACGCTCGATGTAGCCGTCCCGTCGCCCGAGCTCGCCCAGGCCGACGGCGTCCACGTCGACACCGTGGATCTCGGCGAGCACGTCCACCATGGAGTCGGCGGCCCGCGCCCGGGCCTCGATCGGCAAGGTCAGCGCGGCCTCGCGGTTGCGCAGGATGGGCCCGTCCAGGAAGGCCATCACGTAGAAGGGGGCGCCGTTGACCGCGTCGTCGGGGCTGAGGCCGATGACCGGCGGCACGGGAACGGCGGTGTCCGCCAGGGCGGCGATGATGCGGTGCTCCCGGCCCATGTCGTGGGCCGTGGCCAGCACGTGGCCGAGCGGAGGCCGGCGCAGGACCCACCGGGCACCGGTGCGGTCGGTCACCGAGTAGGTCAGGTTCGAGCGACCGCCGGCGATGAGGTCGAAGCCCAGCGGCGGGCGGGCCTCGGCAACGTGCTCGGCGAACCAGGCCGTGACCTCCTCCGCGTGGATTCCCTCGACCGGTGCGGTGGTGCTGGTGTCGTCGATGTCCGCCATCGGGATGCAACCTACTGCTACACCGGAATGCCCCGACCCGCGATCCCGTTGGAGCCACTGATGACCGATGTCACCGATGCCACCTTCCAGACCGCCGTCCTCGACCGCTCGAACGACATCGCCGTCGTGGTCGACCTCTGGGCGCCGTGGTGCGGGCCGTGCACCCAGCTCGGGCCCATCCTCGAGAAGGTGATCGACGCCACCGGGGGCAAGGTCGAGCTGGTCAAGGTCAACGTCGACGAGAACCCCCAGATCAGCCAGGCCTTCCAGGTCCAGTCCATCCCGGCGGTGTATGCCCTCAAGGACGGCGCGGTGGTGGGCAACTTCATCGGCGCCCAGGGCGAGGCCGCAGTGCAGGAGTTCGTGGATGGGCTCCTGCCCAGCGAGACCGAGGCCGTTCTGGAGGCCCTGCTGGCCGCCGGCGACCACGCCTCCCTCGAGCAGGCCCTGACCCTGGTGCCCGACGACGAGCGGGTCGTGGTGGCCCTGGCCGACCTGTGGGTGACCGACGGCCGCGCCGAGGACGCCCTCGAGCTGCTGACCCGGCTCCCCGAGTCCGCCGAGACCCGTCGGGTGGCCGCGCGGGCCCGCACCGGCGAGGCCGTGGTGGAGGGCGACGAGGTGAGCGGCCGGCTCGACGGGCTGCTCGACCGGGTGAAGGACGACGACGAGGCCCGCCAGGAGTACGTGGACCTGCTGGAGCTCCTCGGACCCGACGACCCCCGCACCGCCCAATACCGCAAGGCGCTCGCCCAGCGCCTGTTCTGACGTGGGCGTCTGAACGGCAATGAGGCAGGGGTTGGGGGGCAGGATCGCGTGCCGTTCGGGTCGGCGGTGCCCGGCTGAGTTCGGCCAATCCGTCGCCCAGGCTGCAACAAATGGGCCGAAATGGACTAAGATGCGGCTGCGCTTCCCCCACGTGATGTCCTTCCGTGGAGGAGCGCCGTGCCTGCGGAGCCCACCGAATCCCTCGCCGACCCCGCCGACCCGCTCGGGCTGACCCGACCGGTCCACCTGCGGCCGACGGACCGGCTGCTCGGCCTGCTGGCCGATCTCGGCCTGAGTCCCCGGGCGGCGTTGGCCACCTTCGTCCTCTGCCTCGTTGCCGGCCTCGGGTGGTGGTGGCTGAAGTCGCCCGCCCCCCCGCCGGCCGAAGCCGGGGTGCCCCTCGCTCCCGCCGCCACGGCCACCTCGGCGGTCGGAGTCGCGCTCGTCGAGCCTGTCGGCGGGACGGTGTTCGCCCACGCCGCAGGCGCCGTTCGTCACCCGGGGCTCTACGAGCTGGCGACGGGGGACCGGGTAGCGGACCTGCTCGCCGCTGCCGGTGGCCCCCTCCCGGCCGCGGACCTGGACCGCATCAACCTGGCCGCTCCGGTGGCCGACGGCACCCAGGTCGTCGTGCCGCGCCGGGGTGAGCCCACGCCGGTGGTGTCGGCCCCGACGGGCGACACGGCCAGTGGGGACGCACCCACCGTGCCGGTGAACATCAACCTGGCGGGGCCCGAGGAGCTGGAGACCCTGCCCGGGGTCGGTCCGGCGACTGCGGGGGCGATCATCGAGTACCGGGAGGCCAGCGGGCCGTTCACGGCCGTCGAGCAGCTCATCGACGTGACCGGGATCGGCGAGGCCAAGCTGGCCGCCCTGGTCGACCTGGTGACGGTCTGACGGTGGGCTCAGAGGAAGGTGAGGACCAGCACCATCACCAGCAGGCCGCCGACCACGCCGAGGACCACGCCGGCGGCATAGAAGCCGACCTCACGCCAGAACGTCCACCAGGTGGCGTCGACGTCCTCGGTGGCCCGACGACCGGCCCAGACCCCGAACAGGACCCAGCCGGCGAGGCTGCTGGCCAGGGCGATGGTGACGTTCAGCGGCGACACGAACCACGGCAGGCCCACGGCCAACGCGGTCGGGACGGCGAAGAGCACGAGACCCCAGGCCCCGATGTAGGCCTCGCCGCAGCCGGTGCCCTCACAGGGCCAGAGGCGGAGGACCGCGGCGGCGAGGAGGCCGAGGCCGACCGGGATGGCCAGCACGGCGATCGGGGCGAACGCCCGGATCCGCCCCGGTCGGGCCACGGCTCCGTTCGGGGGCCCCGTGTGCAGGCCCACGGGGCCTCGTCCTGTCCGCGCCACCCGGTCACCGTACCGATGGGGCGACCCGCCACTGCTCACCCGTGAGCGACCGGGCGGCCATCGTGCTCGCGCTCCTCGTGGCCTTCGGGGCGTGGTGGTCGGCACCGGTCCCGCTGGTCGTCGGCGTCGCCGTGATCGCCGCCGCGCTGCTCCGTCGATGGCCGGCCCTGCTCTGCCTCGGCGGGATGCTCCTGGCTGCCGGCCTCGGCCATCGGGCGTGGGCGGGCCTGGAGCCGCCGGCCCCCGAGCAGGTCACCGAACAGACCGTCACCCTCGCCTCGGATCCCGAGATGGAGGGCAGCGTGCTCACCGCCATCGTCACCCTCGACGGGCGCCGACTGGAGGCCGAGGTGCCCGCGGAGGTCATGGCCCCGGGGCTGGCGTCGGCGCTGGCGGGGGAGCGGCTGACCGTCTCGGGGCGGATCGTGCCGGTGACGGGCCGCCCCGACCTCGCCGTCCGTCACGTGGCTGCCCGGCTGCTGGTGGACGACTTCGGTCCGGTCCGGTCGGGCCACCCGGTGAGCCGCCTGGCCAACGGCCTCCGCCGTTCGGTGGTCGACGGCGCGGCGACGCTGGGGGCCGAGCCCACGGCGCTGTTGACCGGGATCCTGTTCGGCGACGACCGGGGTCAGTCGGCCGCCACCACCGATGACTTCCGGGCCTCGGGTCTCAGCCACCTGCTCGCCGTGTCCGGCCAGAACGTGGCCTTCGTGCTCGTCGTGGCCGGCTTCGGCCTGCGGCGCCTGGGTCTTGCCTCCCGCTTCGTCGCCGTCCTGGGGGTGCTGGGCTTCTTCGCCCTGCTCACGCGGTTCGAGCCCTCGGTGTTGCGGGCCACCGCCATGGCCGGGGTGGCGGCCGGCGCCGCGTTCGGTGGTCGGGATGTCTCCCGACCGTGGGTCTTGGCCCTCGCGGTCACCGTGCTGCTATTGGTCGACCCCGTCCTCGTCCACTCGGTCGGCTTCGTCCTCTCCGTGGCGGCCACGACCGGGATCGTCGCCATGGCCGGGCGCATCCGACGCCGGCTGCCCGGTCCCGAGGGCATGGGCGAGGCGGTGTCGGTCACGCTCGCGGCCCAGATCGCGGTGGCGCCGGTCCTGACCACGGTCTTCGGTGGCCTGCCCGTCGTCTCCCTGCCGGCCAACCTCCTGGCCGGTCCGGCGGCCGGCTTCGTGATGGTCTGGGGCCTGGTCGCCGGTCCGGTGGCGGGCCTCCTGCCGGGGTCCGCGCCGGTGGTGCACCTCCCGACCCGGGTGGCGCTGGTCTGGCTCCTGCTGGTCGCGGCGGACCGCAGCGGCCGTCCCGCTCGGGGAGTTGCGGGCCGGCCACCTGGCGGTGCTGGCCGGGCTGGCGCTGGTGGCGTGGCGGTGGCGTCGCGGGCGGCGGAGGCTGACGGTGACCGCCGTTCTGGTGCTGCTGGCCCCCGCGCTGAGCCTGGCCCGCCAGGCGCCCCTGACCGGGCGTCCGGTCGTCCTCGGCGCTGAGGTGTGGCGGGACGGGGCCTCGGTCGTGGTCCGCATCGACGGCCGAGCCCGCGACGAGCGGGTGCTGGAGGGCCTGCGTCGCCTCGGGATCCGCCGGGTCGGCCTGGTCGTGCTGAGCTCGGGTGCCGCCTCGGCCCGCTCGGTGGCCGACGCCATCGCCGCCCGGGGCGGTACCGCGGTCATCGGGCCCACCCCGACGGGGTCGTCGCCGGCCCCTCGGCGTCACGGGCCGTTCTCCGTCGAGGCCCTCGAGGCCACGACCGACCGGGTCGAGTGGCTGGTCCGGGTCGACCGCGGGCCGGGGGTCTCGGTACGGTCGGCCGGTGCTCGTGGCGCTCGGTCCCCACCGCTACGACATCACCCATCGGGCGCTGGTGATGGGGATCCTCAACCGGACCCCCGACTCGTTCTTCGACCGGGGCGCCACGTGGGCCTTCGACGCCTTCCTCGCCGCCGCTGACCAGCTCGTCGCCGACGGAGCCGACTTCCTCGACGTGGGCGGGGTCAAGGCGGGGCCGGGACCCGAGGTGACCGAGGCCGAGGAGCTGGAGCGGGTGGTGCCCGCCGTGGAGGCCCTGGTCGCCCGCTTCGACCTCCCGGTGAGCGTCGACACCTTCCGGGGCTCGGTCGCCGCCGCCGGTTACGCCGCCGGAGCGGTCATCGGCAACGACATCTCCGGTTTCGCCGACCCCGGCTACCTCCCCGCGGCGGCTGCTGCCGGGGCGTCGGTGGTGGCCACCCACGTCCGCCTGGCGCCCCGGGTGCCTGATCCCGAGCCGCGCTACGGGGACGTCTCCGCTGAGGTCTGCGCCTTCCTGGCCGATCGGGCGGCGAAGGCCGTCGCCGCCGGGATCCCACCGGAGCGGGTGATGGTCGACGCCGGCCTCGACCTGGGCAAGACGCCGGAGCAGTCGGCGCTCCTCCTGAAGCACTCCGACGACCTGGTGGCGCTCGGGTTCCCGGTCTTCCTGTCCGCCTCCAACAAGCGGTTCCTGGGCGAGCTGGTGGGCACCGAGGTCCACGACCGCCGGGAGGCCTCCCTGGCCGCCCATGCCCTGGGCATCACCCTGGGCTGCCGGGTCCTGCGGGCCCACGACGTCCGGGGATCCCGGCGCGTCGCCGACGTGATGGCTGCCATCCTGTCGAGGACATGAGCCTCGCCCGCATCCGCCTGGTCAAGGGCAGCGACGACACCATCCGGGGTGACGCCGTCCGGGATCTGACCAACGAACTCCTCGGCGACCTCGACGCCGGCTTTGCCCTGGACCGGGTCGAGGGCGACGACTACGAGATCGCCACCGCCGTCGGCGCCGCCCAGACCGCGCCCTTCCTGACGGATCGGCGGGTGGTCGTCGTGCGGCACCTCGCTCGCTTCTCGGCTGACGAGCTCGCTCCGCTGATCCAGTACCTGGCCGATCCCCTACCCAGCACCGAGCTGATTCTGGTCTGGGAGCCGCCGACCGACCCGAAGATCAAGCCGAAGCAGCTCTCCAAGAAGCTCACCGAGGCCGTCACCGGTGCCGGCGGCGAGGTGGTGGACACCAGCGTCGGCACCGGCAAGGCCCGCCAGGCCTGGATGGATGACCAGTGGGCCGCCAGCTCGGTCAACGCCGACCGTGGCGCCAAGGACCTCGTCGCCACCCACCTCGCCGACGACGTGGACCGCCTCGCCGCGCTCATCGCCACGCTCGAATCGGCCTTCGGCCCCGGTGCCAAGGTCGAGGCCGACGACGTGGCCCCGTTCCTCGGTGAGGCGGGCCAGCTCCCGCCGTGGGCGCTCACCGACGCCATCGACAAGGGCGACATCGGTCTGGCCATAGAACGGGTCCACCGCATGCTCGGCTCCGGCGGGATGCACTCCCTCCAGGTCTTGGCCATCCTCACCACGCACTTCCGCCGCATCCTCGCCCTCGAGGGCGCCGACGTCCGCAACGAGGTCGAGGCCGCTGCCCGCCTCGGCATGAAGGGCTCCACCTTCCCCGCCAAGAAGGCCCTCCAGCGAGCCAACCGTCTCGGCTACGAAGGCAGCGCCCAAGCCGTCGCCCTCCTCGCCAAAGCCGACGTCGACCTCCGCGGCAAGACCGCCTGGCCCGAGGAGCTGGTGCTCGAAGTCCTGGTGGCCCGCCTGGCGAGACTCAGCCGCTGACCCGCCAAGGCGCCCCGAAACACCAGCAGGAGGGGAGCAAGGGCACCGAGGACGGGGCCAGCGGGTCCCGCCGATTTTCAAACCGAGCGCCCGAGCGCTTCCACAGACCCTCGTCCCCCGTCAGGGGCAGCGCCGAGAGGCGCTAGGAGGCAGCCTTGGCGGCGGTGGCGCGCTTCTGCAGGCGCGACTTGCGGCGGGAGGCCTCGTTCTTGTGGATGACGCCCTTGGCGGCCGCCTTGTCGATGGTCTTCATCGCCTGCTGCACCGCCTCGTCGGCGTTCTCGCCGCCGGCTTCGGCCGCCTTCACCCGGGTGCGCAGCTCGGAGCGCACCATCTTGTTGCGGACGCGCCGCTTCTCGTTCTGGCGGTTGCGCTTGATCTGACTCTTGATGTTGGCCATGACGGGTGCGGAGGATACCGGGACCAGCGGCCGCGGCCCTACCCTCAGCCCGTTCCGATGATCGACATCTCCCACATCCGCAACCTGTGCCTGCTCGCCCACATCGACCACGGCAAGTCCACGCTGGCCGACCGGATGCTGGAGATCTGCGGCGCGGTCGAGCAGCGGGACATGCGGGCCCAGTACCTCGACACGATGGACCTCGAGCGGGAGCGGGGCATCACCATCAAGCTCCAGAGCGTCCGCCTCGAGTACGGCGACCACGTCCTGCACCTCATCGACACGCCGGGTCACGTGGACTTCGGCTACGAGGTCTCCCGCTCCCTGGCCGCCTGTGAGGGCGTGGTCCTCCTGGTCGACGCCGCCCAGGGCATCGAGGCCCAGACCCTCGCCAACTGCTACCTGGCCCTCGAGCACGACCTCGAGATCGTCGCCTGCCTCAACAAGATCGACCTCCCGGCCGCCGAGCCGGAACTGCGGGCCGAAGAGATCGAGCACGTGCTGGGCATCCCCGCCGAGGAGATCCTGCCCATCTCGGCCAAGACCGGTGAGGGCGTCACCGACCTGCTCGACGCCATCGTCGAGCGCATCCCCGCCCCGACCGGCACCGAGGACGGCCCGCTGCAGGGCCTCATCTTCGATTCCCACTACGACCAGTTCCGCGGCGTCATCAGCTCGATCCGGGTCATGAACGGCCGCTTGAGCACGGGCGACAAGCTCAAGTTCATGCACGCCGGGGTCACCCACGACGCCGACGAGCTGGGGGTGCGCAAACCGGCGCCCACCCCGGTCCCGAGCCTCGGCCCGGGTGAGGTCGGTTACCTCATCGCCGGCATCAAGGACGTGGCCGAGGCCCGTTCCGGTGAGACCGTGACCAGCGGCCGCGACGGGGCCGAGGCCCCGCTGGAGGGCTATCAGGAGCCCAAGGCCATGGTCTTCTGCGGCCTCTACCCCGTGGAAGGCGACGACTTCGCCGACTTCCGCGAGGCCCTCGACAAGTTGATCATCGACGACGGCAGCTTCAGCTTCGAGCCCGAGACCTCCGGTGCGCTGGGCTTCGGCTTCCGCTGCGGCTTCCTCGGCCTCCTCCACATGGAGATCGTGCGGGAGCGCCTCGAGCGGGAGTTCGATCTGGCCCTGATCGCCACCGCCCCTTCGGTGGAGTACCGGGTCGAGACCAACGGCGGCACCGTCATCGAGATCGACAACCCCTCCGAACTGCCGCCCGCGGGGGAGATCGAGGCCATCCAGGAGCCCTGGCTCACCGCCTCGATCATCACCCCCGCCAGCTACACGGGCACCCTCATCGAGCTGTGCGAGAGCCGGCGGGGGAGTCAGCAGCGCATCGACTACCTGTCCCCGGAGCGGGTGGAGATCGTCTACCGCCTCCCGCTGGCCGAGGTCGTCACCGACTTCTTCGACCAGCTCAAGAGCCGGAGTCAGGGCTACGCCAGCCTCGACTACGAGAGCGACGGGTACGAGGCGTCCAACCTGGTGAAGGTCGACGTCCTGCTCAACGGTGTCCCGGTCGACGCCTTCAGCACGATCGTGCACCGGGACAACTCCTATGAGTACGGCAAGAAGATCGTGGCCAAGCTGCGGGAGCTGATCCCGCGCCAGATGTTCGACGTGCCCATTCAGGCCGCCATCGGCGGGCGGATCATCGCCCGGGAGACGGTCAAGGCCAAGCGCAAGGACGTGCTGGCCAAGTGCTACGGCGGGGACATCACCCGCAAGCGCAAGCTGCTCGAGCAGCAGAAGAAGGGCAAGAAGCGGATGAAGAACATCGGCCGCGTCGAGGTGCCCCAGGAGGCCTTCGTCTCCGCGCTCCGTATCGATTGACTCGTTACACCTGACTGGCCTCGCGGCGCTCGGCAGGTCCGGCGTCGCCGTCGTGGAGCGTCCCGTTTGCTGCTCCGCTTCGTCACACTTGACCGGCTTCGCTGCGCTCAGCAGGTCCGGCGTCGCCGTCGTGGTACGTCCTCGCCTGCTGCTCCGCTTCGCTGCGCAGCCTGACGAACCGTCAGTAAGTCGTCAGATAGCGGGAGCGCGCGTGTAGGGGTCTCGCGCTCGGACGTTCACGAACGTGACACTCGTCTGTTTTCCCTCCTTCGTAGGTTGCCGCCGACTGGTACGGGCTGCTGGGCCCGCGCCGACGACCACACGAAAGGAAGCGGAGATGCTGGAACCTCGCACCCGGTGCGACGTGAACGGGGGGTGGCGCTGATGCGGCGCAAACTCCTCGTCGGTGCTGCCCTGATCCCGGCCCTGATCGGCCTCACGGCCATGGTCGCCGGGGCTCAGGAAGAGATCGATCCCGTCCAGGCGGTGACCGACCTCGGGATCCAGGCGAACCTGCTCTGGGTGATCATCGGCGCCGTACTGGTGATCTTCATGCAGGCGGGCTTCGCGCTGGTCGAGACCGGCTTCTGCCGGGCCAAGCACGCCGCCCACGTGGTGAGCACGAACTTCGCCATCTTCGGCCTTGGCTTCGTCGGGTTCTTCCTGATCGGCTGGCCGTTGATGTTCGGCGGCTACACGGTCCCGTTGATCGGCTTCGAGACCCCGACCGGCACCAACCTGCTGGGCTCGGGGAACTGGGTGTTCCTGTGGCAGGGAGGCTGGGCCGGTAGCGGCGAGTCCTTCTACACCGCCGGGGCGATGGGGATCTTCCTCTACATGGTGGCCTTCATGGACACCGTGGCGACGATCCCCACCGGGGCCATGGCCGAGCGCTGGAAGTGGAAGGCGTTCGTCGGCTGGGGCCTGTTCTGCGGGGCGATCTACTACCCGCTGTTCGGCGCCTGGACCTGGGGCGGTGGCTGGCTCGCCAAGCTGGGTGAGTCGATGGACTTCGGCGTCGGCTACGTGGACTTCGCCGGTTCCGGCGTCGTGCACGCCGTCGGTGGCGTCGCCGCCTTGGCCGGGGCCATCGTGCTCGGGCCCCGCATCGGCCGCTTCAACAAGGACGGCTCGCCGAACACCATGCCCGGTCATCACATCCCGATGGCGATGCTGGGCACGTTCATCCTGCTGTTCGGTTGGTTCGGCTTCAACGCCGCCTCGACCTTCGCGGTGACCGACATCCGGTTCGCCGTGGTGGCGACCAACACCGCCATCGCGGCCGCCTTCGGCGCCACGACGGCGATGTTCTGGATGATGAGGCGGACCGGCAAGCCCGATCCGGGGATGATGGTCAACGGCATGCTCGCCGGCCTGGTGGCGATCACCGCTCCCTGTGCCTTCGTGCAGCCCTGGGCCGCCATGGTCATCGGCATCCTCGCCGCCATCATCGTGATCGAGGCCATCGGCTTCGTCGAGCGACGCGGCATCGACGATCCGGTCGGCGCCATCTCGGTCCACGGCATCGGCGGCCTGTTCGGCGTGCTCTGCGTGGGCATCTTCGCCGACGGCCAGTACGGCGCCGGCTGGAACGGCACCACGACGACGACCGCCGGGGTCACCGGCATCCTCTACGACGTCGGTGAAGGTGGCCCGCAGCTGCTGGCCCAAGTCATCGGGATGGTGGTGCTGTGCACCGTCATCTTCGGCGTGGCGTTCGCCTTCTTCAAGCTGCAGGACACGTTCATGAAGGGCGGCATCCGCTCCGAGGAGGCCGACGAGATCGAAGGTCTCGACCTGCCCGAGATGGGCATGCTGGCCTACCCCGAGTTCATGGGGAGCCACATCCCCGGCCTCGAGGACCAGCAGGTCTCGGATCCCGGGGGTACCGAGCTGAACGTCTAGTTCGACAACCTCACGTACACCGGCGACGGGTGCGGGCTCCGGCCCGCACCCGTCGCTGCATGTAGAAGGAAGACTGCACCCCACGACCCATGGACTTCGCCCAGTTCCTCACCGACATCCTGATCGTGCTCGTCGCGGCCAAAGCGGCGGCGGAGATCTCCGAGCGCATCGGCATCCCGGCCGTGGTCGGCGAGATCGTGGCCGGCGTCATCGTCGGCCCGTCCGTGCTGGGCCTCGTCAGCCACGGCGACGAGGTGCTGGTGACCCTCGGCGAGGTGGGGGTCATCCTCCTCCTGCTCGAGGTCGGCATGGAGATGGACCTGGCCGAGCTGGGCAAGGTCGGCCGGGCCTCCTTGCAGGTGGCCGTCATCGGTGTGGTCACCCCGATGGTCCTGGGCTTCTTCGCCATGGGTGCGGTCACCGACGACTTCAACACGAAGCTGTTCGTGGCCGCGGCGCTGACGGCGACGAGCGTCGGCATCACGGCGAGAGTGTTCGGGGACCTGCGGGCCCTCGCCACCACCGAGGCCCGACTGGTGCTCGGCGCGGCGGTGGCCGACGACGTCATGGGCCTCGTCGTGTTGACCGTGGTGGTCCGCCTCGTGACCGAGGGGTCGGTCTCGTTCCTGTCGGTGATGGGGATCATCGGCGTCGCCGTGGCCTTCCTGGTCTTCGGCGGGCTGGCCGGCCTGAAGCTGGCGGGTCCCCTGTTCGACTTCGTCGAGCGCTTCTCCCGCACGACCGGGACGCTGGTCGCCATCGCCTTCGCCTTCGCCCTGGGCTTCGCCCGCCTCGCGGAGGCGGCCCAGTTGGCTCCGATCGTCGGCGCCTTCGTGGCCGGCATCGCCCTCAGCCGGGTCAAGGCGGCCCCCCGCATCAGTCGCGAGCTGGCCCCCGTGGGGCACTTGTTCATCCCCGTGTTCTTCCTGCAGATCGGCATCGACGCCGACGTCGGCGCCTTCTTCTCGGTGCCGGTGCTGCAGGACGCGGCGATCCTCCTGGTGGTCGCCGTCATCGGCAAGCTGGTCGCGGCCTTCGGGGCGTTCGGTAGTCGCAGCGACAAGTGGCTCATCGGCCTCGGCATGCTGCCCCGCGGCGAGGTCGGTCTCATCTTCGCGACCATCGGCCTCCAGGCCGGGGTGCTGGGCGACGAGCTCTATGCCGCGCTGCTGCTCGTCGTGCTCGTCACCACGCTGATCACGCCCCCGCTGCTCAAGATGCGGTACGGCCGCGTGAGCGCGATGGCGGTGCCCGTCGGTCCGCCCGCCGACACCCCTGCCCCCGTGGGCGGTTGGCTGCGGGTGGGCGGCGAGGACATCGACCTCGCCGCCGATCCGCCGAACCGCCGAGGACTGGTCCTCGGGCTGCGGGCCGCCGTCCTGGCCGGGCGGCTCCGGCCGACCCAGACGCTCTTGTCCTGGCTGAGCGCCGTTCCCGCCGAGGCCATGGTGTGGGACGACGAGGCCCGCGAGGCCCTGCTCGACGTCGTCGAACGGGGCAATGCCCGGTCCTGGCGCTTCCTGCTGACGGCCGGGGTGCTGGGCGGGGCGCTGCCCGAGATCGAGCGGGCCATGCGGGACCGGGAGGCCGATCAGGTCTTCGTCGACGCCAGTGCCGCCTTCCGCCTACGGTCGATCGAGCGGCTGCGCACGCTGGACGGCGACGACCCGCTGGCCCTGGAGGCGGGACGACTCGACGATGTCGACGCCATGCTCATCGCCCTCCTGGCGGTGGAGGCCACCGATGGTGGCTCCAACCGGGCCGAGGTCGCCGAGGCCACGGCGGGGCGCATCGGGTTCGACGCCTCGAGGGCCCGTCGCGTCCGGGACCTGGCCGAAGACGGTGACGTGTTGCTGTGGTCGGCTGCCCATCGTCCGTCCGCGCTGACCGAGTCCGCCGTGCTGCCCCTGGCCACCCACGTGGAGACCCCCGAGCGGGCCCGGGCCGCCTACGTCATCACCGCCCTGCGCCAGTCGGACCAGGAGCGTTGGGAGCTCGACCGGCTCCGCCAGCTCCACGAGCTGGTGCAGTTGGTCCTGGCCGACACGGGCCTGACGGGAACCGACGCCCGCAGCCTGGTCACCCGACGCCGGCGCGATGCGGTGGCCGCAGTCGACGCCGACGGCGACCTCGCGGCCCGGATCGAAGCGGCGCCCCGGTCCTTCGTCCTCCGGGTCACACCGGACGAGTTGGCCGCCTGCGCCCGCCTGGTCGCGACGCGGCCGAAGCCCGACGAGGCCCGGGTGGCGGTGCTCGCCGCGGGGACGGACACCTGGACGGTCCTCGTCGGCGCCCGCGACCGCCAGGGCCTGCTGGCCATGGTCTCCGGGGTGCTGGCCGCCGGGGCCTACGACGTCCGTCGGGCCGTTGTGGCGACGTGGCTGGACGGCGCTGCGGTCGAGGCGTTCGAGGTGCGGGGCGCGACCGCACCGGTGGCCGAGACCCTGGCCGAAGAGGTGCGTTCGTCGTTCGAGGCCCCGCTGGAGGCGGACCCGTTGCCGTCGGCCCGCATCCACTTCGACGACGGCAGCTCGCCGTGGCACACCATCTGTGAGGTCGAGGCCCTGGACCACACGGGCCTGCTCCACCAGTTGGCCACGGCCTTCACCGCGGCACAGGTCGCCGTCGTGGCGGCCTCCATCGCCGAGGACGGCGACGACGCGGTCGACACGTTCGAGCTCGTCCAACGGGACGGCGACAAGCTGAACGACGTCGACCGCGACGCCGTTCGGAAGCACATCCAGGCGGGGGCCAGCCTGACCCGACGCCGGTTCCGCAGCGGCCTCGTCGCCCGCTGATCCGTCCGACGGGGATGACAGACACGCGTCAGGAATCCCTCACCGGATCGACACGCAGGCCACACTCGGCTGACACCCGACCCTTCTAGGTTGCCGACGTGGAATCGCGCCGCGCCGAGGTCATCGTGCCGTTGCACTGGCCCGAGGAAGCCGCCCGGCGCGAGCAGCTCGCCATGGCGGGGGTGCCCCGCCTGCTCCTGGTCAGCACCGGCGCCACACCGCCCACGGCGTGGGGAGTCGACGAGGACTGGATCTCGGTCGACGCGCCGGACGCCGAGCGCGTGGACCGGGAGACGACGCTGCGCCGCCGGCTGGAACTTCGGCGGGTCCCGACCACCCCGACCGCGGGGGTGACCCTCGACGGGGACGGCCTGGTCCGGCGGGCCGGTCGCTGGGTGGCGCTGTCGGACCTCGAGACCCGGCTCGTCGGCCTGTTGTTGGCGGCGGCCGGCCGCTGTGTCTCGCGGGCCCAACTCCTGGACGCGGGTTGGCCGGACCAGGAGCGGGAGGACCGGGCCGTCGACGGGGCCGTGCGCCGGGCCCGCACCAAGCTGCGGGACCTGGGGGTCGAGATCCACGGCATCACCGGGGTGGGCTACCTGCTCGAGGTGGGCGGCGCCCCGGTGCCCTGAACGGCGCTCGGTATCATCGGGTGACCATGGCCCCGGAGCGAGCGCTGTCCCCGAGTCACCCCACCTCGGGGCTGGACGACCGCAAGGCGGCGGTCCTGCGGGCCGTCGTCGAGGAGTACATCCACACCGCCCAGCCGGTGGGGTCGGGCCACGTGGTCGCCTCGAGCGGCCTCGCGGTGTCGGCGGCCACCATCCGCAACGAGATGGGCGCGCTGGAACGGGAGGGCTACCTCCACCAGCCCCATACGAGCGCCGGCCGGGTGCCCACCGAGAAGGGATACCGCTTCTACGTGGACCACCTGGTCCCCCCGGACCTGCAGACCGCGGACGCCGAGCGCGTTCGCACTTTCTTCGACCGGGCCCACGGTGAGATCGAACGGATGCTGGGCCAGACCAGCGGCCTGCTGGCCAACCTGACCGACTGCGCCGCAGTGGTCCTCGGCCCTCCCTACGACGCCAGCCAGGTGCGCTCCACCCAGCTCGTGGCCCTGACCGAGCGAGTCGTGCTCGTGGTCGTGGTGCTGGCCAACGGCGTGGTCGAGAAGCACACCATCGAGCTGGCGGAAGCCGTGGGTGAGGCCGAGGTGGCCCGGGCCCAGGCTCAGTTGTCCGCCCACACCGAGGGCCGACCCACCTCGGGTCTCGGCCCGGCACCGCTCGCCGGGCTGCCGGCCGTCGACGGCTTGGTGGCCACGGCCCTCGAGCTGATGGGCGGCGACACCCAGACCCACGATGCCGAGCACGTCTTCGTCGACGGTGCGTCCCGGGTGGCCTCCTCCTTCGACGCGGTCGAGACGGTGCGGGAGATCCTCGGGATCCTCGAACAGCAGCTGGTCGTGGTCAGCCTGCTGCGGGACGTCATGTCCCGGGGCCTGACCGTCGCCATCGGCACCGAGACGGGGATGGCCCCGCTCGAGGAGTGCGCCCTCGTCGTCTCGCCGTACGAGATCGGCGGCGTGCCGGCGGGCACGATCGGTGTCCTCGGGCCGACCCGGATGGATTACCCGCAGGCTCTGGCCGCCGTGGCCCTCGTCAGTCAGCGCCTCAGCGCCCGGCTGACCGAAGGCTGAGCGGTGGCGGACTTCTACGGACTGCTCGGGGTCGGTCGCGACGCCACCCCCGAGGAGATCAAGAAGGCGTACCGGCGGGCGGCCCGGGAGCATCATCCGGACGCCAACCACGGCGACCCCGAGGCCGAGGCGCGCTTCAAGGAGCTCTCGGTGGCCTATGAGGTCCTGTCGGACCCCGAGAAGCGCCAGCAGTACGACATGTACGGCGATGCCGCCGTCGGCGGCGCCGGGGGCGGCGATCCCTTCGGCGGGGCGGGATTCGGCGACATCTTCGACGCTTTCTTCGGCGGCGGGGGCAGCCCCTTCGGCGGGGGCGGCGCCGGTGGCGGTCGACGGGGCCCGGCGGGCCCGCCGCGGGGTGCGGACCTCGAACAGGCCGTCGACATCGAGTTCACCGAGGCCGTGTTCGGGGTCCAGAAGGACGTGAAGGTGCGCACGGCCGTGGTCTGTGAGATCTGTGAGGCCACCGGGGCCGCGCCGGGCACCTCCCCCCAGAGTTGTCCCGAGTGCGCCGGCACCGGCCAGGTCCGCCGGGTCCGTCAGTCGATCCTCGGCCAGATGGTCACTGCCGCCCCGTGCGGCCGTTGTGCCGGCATCGGCCAGATCATCCCCGAGCCCTGCGGCGGCTGTGACGGCGAGGGCCGCAAGGTCGACGACCGCACGTACACCGTCGACGTGCCCGCGGGCGTGGACACCGGCTCCACGCTGCGTCTGACCGGCCGGGGCGCCGTTGGCCCCCGGGGCGGGCCCACCGGGGACCTCTACGTGCACCTGCGGGTCAAACCCGACGACCGCTTCACCCGCGACGGCGACGACCTGTCCGCCATCGTCCCGCTCACCCCGGCCCAGGCCGTGTTGGGCACCGACGTCGCCTTCGAGACCCTCGACGGCATCGAGGACCTGCGCATCCCGGCGGGCACCCAGAGCGGGGACGTGGTCCGCCTGAAGGGCCAGGGTGTGCCCCACGTCCGGGGCCGCGGCCGGGGGGACCTGCGGGTCCGGTACGTCGTGCGCACCCCGACCGATCTCAGCGACGAGGAAGAGGCGCTCTACCGCCAACTGGCCCAGTTGGGGGGCGACGCGGTGGCCGAGGCCCGCGGTGGCGTGGGCCGCCGCATCCGCGAAGCCTTCAAGTAGGTCGACCTGGCCACGCCGCTGGGGACCGCCGGCCCGCTCGTCTTCGTCGAGGACGTCGAGGTCCCGGACCTGGCCGACGGCGACCGCCACCACCTGGAGAAGGCCCTGCGCCTCCGGGCGGGCGACCCCCTGGTGGTGGCCGACGGCGCCGGGTCGTGGCGGCCGGTCCGCTTCGGGGCCGCGCTGGACCCGACGGGCGATGTGGCCACCGAGCCCCGTCCGGCCCCCGTGCTGACCGTGGGCCTGACGCCCACCAAGGGCGACCGACCCGAGTGGGCGGTGCAGAAGCTGACGGAGCTGGCCATCGACCGCATCGTGGTCCTTCGCACCGACCGGTCGGTGGTGCGCTGGGAGGGCGACCGGGTCGCCCCCCACCTCGAGCGGCTGCGCCGTATCGCCCGGGAGGCCGCCATGCAGAGCCGGCGGGTCTGGCTGCCCGAGGTCATCGGTCTGCACCGCCTGGCTGACCATCCCGGGGCGGTCCTGGCCGACCCTGGCGGTCGCCCGCCGTCGGCGGCGGACCACCTGGTGCTGTGCGGTCCCGAGGGCGGCTGGAGCGACGAGGAACGGGCCGCGGTGCCCGATCCCATCGGCCTGGGGCCGGGCGTCCTGCGGGCCGAGACGGCGGCCGTCACCGCCGGCGCGCTGATGGTCGCGCTCCGTCACGGCGTCGTGAAGCCCGCCTGACCGCTCACCGTGGTTGATCTCGGGCCTTCCGGACACGTACAGTGTTCGTCGTGTGAGGAACTCACACGGTGGGTGGTCGTCCAGAGGCCCCTACCAGAGAGGGTGAAGGGGCACATGGTCGCTGACATCGATCCTGCGGGGGAGTACGGACGCAAGGTGGGTGAGCGCCTCCGCGCCATCCGTCGCCAGCAGCGCATGTCGCTCCAGGAGGTCGAAGCCGCCTCCAGTCACGAGTTCAAGGCGTCGGTCCTCGGCGCCTACGAGCGAGGGGAGCGGGCCATCTCGGTACCCCGCCTCCAGCGCCTGGCCCGCTTCTACTCCGTGCCGGTGGACCAACTCCTGCCCGGCAACGCCATGCCCGACTTCGGCCAGGGCGGCGGCGAGGTCATCGACCTCACCGACAGCCGCTCGGCCAAGACCGTGCTCGGCTCGATCATCATCGACCTCACCCGCCTCGAGACCCTCATGGGTCCGGAGGCCGACATGCTGAACCGCTATCTCTCGATGATCCAGGTCCAGCGCCAGGACTTCAACGGCCGGGTGCTCACCATCCGGCGTGACGACCTGCAGGCCATCGCGGCCATCCTGGGCACCGACGTCGACAGCACCCCGGCCCGCCTGGACGACCTCGGCCTCCGCCGGGTCCCGCCCACCTCGGCGTAGCCCGAACGACTGGCGCAGCTGCGCTGCGCTCATACCCTCAACGGTCTGACGACTCCTGCGAGCGGTGACGCTGCGCCTTCGGCGGCGCCGGCGATCCCGAGTGAAGCGAAGGATCGCGACGGTCACGGCGTCTATGTGCACGTTCCCTTCTGTGCACGGCGCTGTGACTACTGCGCCTTCGCCGCCTGGGACGACCGCCATGACCTGACCGGGCGCTACCTGGCCGCCCTGCGCCGCCAGGCCGAGGCGGAGGCGGTGGGCTGCCCGCCGGTCACCAGCGTGTTCGTGGGCGGGGGCACGCCGTCGATGGTCCCGGCCGACGAGCTGCTGGCCGTCCTGGCCGAGCTGCCGCTGACCGATGGCGCTGAGATCACCGTGGAGTGCAACCCGGACACGGTCACGCCGGAGCTGGTCGGGGCCTACATGGCCGGCGGGGTGAACCGATTGTCGTTCGGCGTCCAGTCGATGGTCCCCCACGTCCTCGCGTCGCTCGGTCGCGAGCACGACCCGGCCAACGTCCGACGCTGCGTGGAGTTGGCCCGGTCCTTCGGGCTCGACTCGTTCAACCTGGACGTCATCTACGGGGCGGCGGGGGAGTCCCTGGCCGACTGGCGCCACACCCTGGAGGAGGTCCTGGCCCTCGACCCGCCCCACGTGTCGGCGTACGGACTCACGGTCGAGGCCGGAACCCCGTTGGCCGACGACCCCGCCCGGCACCCCGACGACGACGACCAGGCGGACAAGTACGAGTTGGCCGACGACCTGCTGACCACGGCCGGCATGGACTGGTACGAGGTGTCCAACTGGGCCCAGCCGGGCCACGAGTGCCGCCACAACCGGCTCTACTGGTCCCAGGGTGAGTACCTGGCCCTCGGCTGTGCCGCCCACGGCCACCGCGACGGGCGCCGCTACTGGAACCTGCGGACCCCGGAGCGGTACGTCGAGGCCGTCGAGGCGGGTCGGTCCGTCGAAGCGGCCGACGAGCGGCTCGATGACGACGCCCGTCGGATCGAAGGCCTGCAGCTGGCCCTGCGCATGCGGCACGGGGTGCCCGCGGCGGCGTTACCGGTCGACGAGCTCGACGGCCTGGTCGAGGTGACCGGTGATGACCGGGCCGTGCTCACCCGGCGGGGCCGGCTGCTCGCCAACGAGGTCGCGCTGCGCCTTCGCTGACAGAGAACCGGCGCCATGACGTCAGGGTTCCGTCAGGTTGTTCATCGGAAGGAAACATTCAGGTGACGGCGGCGAAATCCTGATCCCGCACACTCCGGCGGTCACAACGACTCAGGAGGGAACTTCCACATGGAGTACGACGCGGGCGCAACAGCCTGGGTGCTGATCAGCAGCGCCCTGGTGCTGTTCATGACCCCGGGCCTGGCGCTCTTCTACGGCGGTATGACCCGCTCGAAGAACATCCTCAACATGCTCATGATGAACGTGTACTGCATGGGCATCATCCCGGTGTTGTGGGTGGTCCTCGGGTTCACCCTGGCCTTCGGGGCCTCGGGCGACGCCGGCTGGATCGGCGATTTCGAGTTCTTCGGCGCCAAGGACCTCTACACGGCGCTGCCGGGCGATCTCGGTGGCACCGGGTTCTTCGAGGCGCTGACCATCCCGCTGGTGGTCTTCATCGTCTTCCAGCTCACCTTCGCGGTGATCACCCCGGCGCTGATCAGCGGCGCGGTGGCCGACCGCATGAAGTTCGCGGCCTGGGCCGTGTTCATCCCCGTCTGGGCGATCCTGGTGTACAGCCCGGTGGCCCACTGGGTCTTCGCCGGTGGTTGGTTGGCCGACTTGGGTGCGTTGGACTTCGCCGGTGGGGCGGTGGTCCACATGAACGCCGGGGCCGCCGCCTTGGCGCTGGTCCTGCTGCTGGGCAAGCGCAAGGGCTGGCCGGACACGCCGATGCCGCCGCACAACCTGACGATGACCATGCTGGGCACGGGCATCCTGTGGTTCGGGTGGTTCGGGTTCAACGCGGGCTCGGCGCTGGCTGCTGACGGCATCGCCGCCGCCGCCTTCCTGAACACCTTCGTGGCCGCCGCGGCAGGCATGATCGCCTGGCTCGCCGTCGAGTGGATCAAGGACGGGCACCCCACCACGCTGGGCGCCTGCTCCGGCGCGGTGGCTGGTCTGGTGGCCATCACGCCCTGCGCCGGCTTCGTCGGCGGGTTGGCCCCGCTGTACATCGGTCTGGGGGTCGGTGTCGTCTGCTACTTCGCCATCCAGTTGAAGTACAAGTTCGGCTACGACGACTCCCTCGACGTGGTGGGCGTGCACCTGGTGGGGGGCCTCTTCGGCACCCTCGCCCTGGGGCTGTTCGCCGACGCGACGATCAACCCGCTGGTCGTCGACGAGGGCCTGTTCCTCGGTGGCGGCACCGCTCTGCTGGTCGACCAGGCCATCGCGGCGGCCGCGGTCATCGGCTTCGCCTTCGTGGCGACGATGATCATCGCCAAGCTCATCGACCTGACCATCGGCCTCCGGGTCAGCGAGAGCGACGAGCAGGTCGGTCTCGACCAGAGCCAGCACGCCGAGAGCGGCTACAACCTGGCCGACCACTCCTAAACGGCAGTGAGCGGCGAAGCCGATCGGCGGGCCGAAGAGGCCCGCCGGGCGATGAGCCGTACGGCGAAGAGCCATCAGCAGATCGACGAAAGGAACTGTGACCATGAAGCAGATCACTGCAGTCATCAAGCCGTTCAAGCTGGATGACGTGAAGACCGCCATGAAGGGCGCCGGCGTGCAAGGCATGACGGTGACCGAGGTCAAGGGCTTCGGCCGCCAGGGAGGCCACACCGAGGTCTACCGGGGCGCCGAGTACCAGGTGGACCTCGTGCCCAAGGTGCGGCTGGAGGCGGTGGTGGACGACGGAGACGTCAGCGCCGTCGTCGAGGCCCTGATCGCCGCGGCCAACACCGGCGAGATCGGCGACGGCAAGGTGTGGGTGACCGACGTGTCGGAGATCACCCGCATCCGTACCGGCGAGAAGGGCTCGGACGCCGTCTGATGCCCTTCGACGTGACCGGGGAGGAGGGGTTCGGTCCCCTCCTCCCCGGCAGGTCAGAAACCTGTCAGATGGTTGACCACGGACCGCCACGAAGAACGAACATCGGGGCAACACGTGGTCCCTACCTTTCGTCCTCATGCCGTTCCTGGTGACCGCGGTCATCAAGCCGTACAAGCTCGACGACGTGAAGGACGCCCTCCAAGGGGCCGGCATCCCCGGTTTGACGGTGAGTGAGGTCCAGGGCTACGGGCGGCAGGGGGGCAAGACCGAGACCTTCCGGGGCGCCGAATACCAGGTCGACTTCGTGCCCAAGGTGCGCCTCGACCTGGTGGTGGAGTCGGCATCGGTGGACCGGGCGATCGAGCTGATCGCCGCCGCGGCCCAGACCGGCAAGATCGGCGACGGCAAGATCTGGGCGATCGACCTGGACCGCCTCCAGCGGGTCCGCACCGGTGAGGTCGGGGAGGACGCGGTGTGAAGTGGTGATGAGCAGCTCGTCCGAGCACGCCGTGGCCGGGGCCGGCGTGGCGATGGTCCGCTGGCCCGGGGAGGAGGACCGTCTGGCCCGACTCCGGACCGAGGGCCGTCCCCGCCTGCTGCTCGTGGAAGGGGGCGCGGCGCCGCCGCTGCCCGCCGACGACCTCGAGGACTGGATCCGGGTGCCCGCCCAGGAGATCGACATGCGGGCCCGCCTGGAGGGCCTCGAGCGGCGCTACCAGGACCAGGGCACGGTCCTGCCCGAGATCGACGAGGACGGCGTCCTGCGGGTCGGCGGGGAATGGGTGTCCCTGCCCCCGGTGGACCACCGCCTGGCCACCGCCCTGGTCGAGCGCTTCGGCGCCGTCGTCAGCCGGGAGGCCCTGGCTCGGGCCGGCTGGCCCGGCGGCGCTCCCGCCCGCAACGCGCTCGACGTCCACGTCCTCCGCCTCCGCCGCCGCCTGGAGCCGGTGGGCCTCGTCATCCGCACCGTGCGGTCCCGGGGCTACGCCCTGGAGCGGGCGCCGCGGGGGACCAACTCGGGCAGCATCGAATGACGTCGCCCGGTCGGCGGAGGGTGCTGACCATCCTGCTCTTCGCCGGGGTGCTGTCCATCGGCCCGTTCATCTCGCCGATCCCCGATGTCGACCTCGTGAGCGCAGAGCAGTTCCAGGTATCGGAGGCCGCCGCCTTCGGCTCCGTCGCCGAGACGGCCGCCGATGTGGTCGGCGGTGAGCTGACTGACGCCACCGGGGTGCCCGAGCCGGGTCGCCTCAGCGCACGCGTGCTGGCCGTGGCCCTGCTCACGATGGCGCTGGGGGTCGCGTCGGTCGTCGGTGCCCGCCCGGTCGAACGTCGACCGCTGCGCCTCCGACCCGCCGTCGGCCTGCTCCCGGACCGTCGAGGACCTCCCACCGTCGCCGTCTGACGGTTGCGCGCGCCGCGTCTGCGGCGCGCGTCGGTACGGAGGAGGACCAATGTCTCGCAGTGAACTGCACGCGCGTCGCGCGCTGCTCGAGGAGAGCGCCAGCGTGGCCTGGGTGAACTGGCCGGACGAGGCGGACCGCCGCCTGCGCCTGGCCCGAGCGGGCGTGCCCCGCCTGCTCTTCGTCGCCGTTGACCATCCGGTCCCCGAGCCCCTCGACCTCTACGAGGACTGGGTGCGGGTCCCGGTGGGCGCGGACGAGGTCCAGCTGCGGTCCGCCAACCTCGGGCGCCGCGCCCTCGAACGGGACGGGCCACGGGGGTGACGAGTTGCTCACCACCATCACCGAGGAGGGCGACGGCGCCCTCGACCCGTCGATCTTCGCCGGCGGCCCGAACGGCGTGGGCCCGGGGGAGTCCAACACGGCGCTCGTCGAACTGACGGCGGGGGACTACGTGGCGTTCTGCTTCCTG
Organism: uncultured Microthrixaceae bacterium; assembly: GCA_963845425.1. GTDB lineage: Bacteria > Actinomycetota > Acidimicrobiia > Acidimicrobiales > DATDAH01 > DATDAH01. Next base: position 701,721 of record CAWJSC010000010.1, on the reverse strand, counting down.
CCCGACCACGCGGCCCAGGGGATGGTCGAGCCGTTCTCGGTCACCGGTGAGGCGCCCACGGAGGTCGCCGCGCCGGAACCGGCGTCGACGGTCGGCCTGTCCAACTTCGCCTTCGACGTCCCCGAGGGCTTCGACGGCCAGGGCACGGTCGAGGTGGTCAACAACGCCGACCAGGCCCACGAGTTGACGATCGTTTCGGCCGACCAGACCAGCGCCGGGGGCCTGACGGCCATCGCCCCCGGGGAGACCGGCTATGTCGACCTGGCCCTCCCGCCGGGCGACTACCGCTTCGTGTGCTTCGTCACCGACCCCGACTCCGGCCAGATCCACCTCGAACTCGGCATGGACCGATCGGTCACCATCACCTGACCATGCCGTTCTGGCCGCCGATCTCCCTGGCCCGGCAGATCGGAGGCCAGAGCGTCAGTCGGGGAGGCGGAGGACCTGGCCGGGGAAGAGGAGGTCGGGGTCGTCGGGGTCGGTGAGGCGGTCCCGGTTGGCGTCGATCAGCGCCAGCCAGGATCCGAGGACCTCGGCGTCGCTCGCGGGTCGCCCGAGGCCGGCTGAGACGAGGCGCTCGGCGACGGACCAGAAGCTGTCACCGCGCCCCACGGTCACCCGGCCCGCGTCTGATGCCGGTACCGAGGTGGGCGTTTCGGCTGATGTCGCGGCGGGCGCCCGGGGAGGATCCACGGGCGGGCTGAGCGACGGCGGCTCGGGCTCAGCGGGGTCGGGCGCGGTCGGTGCCGGCTCGGCGGGTCCGACGGGTTCGAGCCGCGGGGCGGTCGTGGTGAGCCGTGGGGCGGCGTCGTCGGGCGCCAGGACCGGGGCGGGCTCGGCGGCGTGGGCGGCGACGGGCTGCAGGGGTAGCACGCCGACCGCCACGGCCGAGATTCCCACGAACCGACGTAACCCGCCGGCGAGTCCGCCCCTCGTCCAGCGTCCGACGACGGCCGCGGCCGACTTCGGCAGCAGCCGCGCGGCCCTCAGGAGCAGTCCCAGGAACACCAGGGCCAGATACCCGGCCAGGAACGAGGCGAGGCCGCGCAGGGCGAACTCGGTCAACGCCGACGAGCGCGCCGCGGGGTCGAGCAGATCCAGCCGGGGGAGCGATCGGGGGACGACGAGTGCCAGCAGCAGCACGGTCACCAGCAGGCCGGTTCCGGCTCGACAGGCCTCACGGCGACTCATGGGCCGGGGACCTCGGTGGTTGTCCCGTCCGGGTGATGGACCAGGAGGACGTCCCGGTCGGCACCCGACCGGCGGATGAGTCCGTCGCTACCGGGGAAGCGCCCGGCGAACCGGGCGGTGACCGCGGCCTCCGGGTCCCAGGCCGGGAAGAGCCACACCTCGTCCACGTCGGGTCGCAGCAGGGCGACGGTCGCTCGTCCGTCCCCGTCCCAGTCCCCGACCCGCACCTCGTCGTCAGCCCGGCCGACCCGGTATCGCCGATCGTCCACCTCGACCCAGCCGGGCCCGATGCGCACCGCGTTCGGGCAACCGTCGCCGTCCAGGTCGGCGGCCACAGCCGCCTCGGCGGTCGGGCAGGCTCGCGGGACCGTGGTGGCGGCGACCGCGGCGTCCGGGGCGGGGCGGGAGGACCTGTCGGTGGCGCCCACGGCACCGACGGCCACGACGACGACGCCGACCGCACCGAGCGCGACGGCCCGCCGTGGCCGGCCGGACCGATGTCGTTCCCGTCGAGGCCGGGAACGGCGTCTCAGCCGGATGGCGACAACGTCGACGAGTTCCTGTCGGCGGCCTGGGGCGGCTCGGCCGGATCGGTCGGGAGCCGTCGGGGACGCCACGGGAGAACCCATGAGCTCACGGATCGTGTCGGCGAGCGCTCTCGCCGCCGGTCGCCGGCCGGGCTCGTCGTCGGTGGCCTGGTCGGCGAGGGTGAGAAGGGCCCGGTGGCGGTAGCCCAGCCAGGGCACGCGACGCCAGGGTCGACGGTCCGGGATGGGCTCCTCCTCGAGGTCCGGATCAAGGAGGCCGCGTAGGGCCAGCCCGATACCGAGGACGTCGTCGGCGGGGACGCAACCCTTCGGGTCGGCGGCCAATCCGCACAGCACGACCCCGTCGCCGGCGACCAGCACGTGTTCGGGTCGCAGGGCGCCGTGGACGATCCCGAGGGCATGCAGGTCGGCGACGGTCGACGCGAGATCGGCGACCAAGGCCGAGGCGCGCTCGGTCGTCACCGGGCCGATCGTGGCCAGGGTCCGGGGACCGACGTAGTGGGTCACGAGCGTCGGGCCGTCGCCGGTCTCCCGGAGCTCGACGAATCCGACCACGCCGGGATGGTCGATCGCCGCCAGCCGGGCGGCTTCGGCGCGTACGGCGAGTCCGCCGCCCTCACCGGTGGCCCGCTTGCAGGCGAGGGTCTGCCCTTCCGGGCCGGACTCGATGCTGACGTGCGCGCTCATCGGAGGTGGGCGGTGGCGCGGGCCTCGCTCCGCACGGTCGCCGTCTGCGGCGCGCCCGGGATCGCCCGCGAGAAGCCGAGCGGCACGCGCGCCGACGCCGTGACCGTGACCGAACGGGCGTCGGTCAGGTGCGCGACGAGGTCCACCGGTAGCGCGGCGTCGGCGGCTCGTGCGGCCGCGAGGGCGCGGACTCGGCTGGGGGCAAGGCGGTAGTCGTCGCCGGACCGCAAGGCGGCAACATCCAACCCCACCGTGACGGCGTCGTTGGCCGTGGCCGCCGCGAGGTCATCGACCTGTCGCTGGGCGAGGTGCAGTCGGGCGAGGTCCACCGTCACCGCCGCGAGCACGACCATCACCAGCAGCGCCGCGGGGAAGAACAACAGTGTGCTGGCCCGCTCGCCGGTCGGCATCATGGCTCGACGGCGCAGGCCGCGAGTCCCGGCAGCCCGTTGCGGTAGGGATCGACCACCTCGGTGTGGTGGGCGCGGACGGAGCGGGCCGGACGATCGCCGCGCCACGGAGCGGCGACCGTCGGTACCTCGAGGACGGCCTCGAACCGGGTGGGCACGCAGCGCCCGAAACCCCTCGACACCCGCTCGAGGAGCAGGGTCCCGGGATCGCGTCCGGACCGCACGACCACGGCGCCTGCGGCTTCCATCGCGCTGGCCTCCGCGGTGCCAGGCGAGGGCGCCTCCACGTAGGCCCGGGCCGCTTCCCTGGCGGCGGCGGTGGTGGTGAACTTGGCGTCCACGACCGCCCAGGTGTGGGCCACGAGCAGGACGCCGACGGTGAGCACGAGCAAGCCGAAGGGGATGGCCTCGATACCGGCCACCTGGCCGGCGTCATCCCGGAGCCGATCCGCAGTCACCACGGTCGCTCCCTGCGGGCCACTGCGCCGCGCTGGATGTCCGTCGCCAGCCCGGGCAACCGCGAGCCGGTGACCCGGATCTCGATCGCCGGGCCGTCGGGTGCCTCGGACCAGCTGATCTGCACCTCCGGCCCGAGGACGGCGCGGATGCGGGCGTCGGCCCTCCGCCGGACCTCGGCCAGCGCAGCCGGGGGTGACTCGGCCACCCGGTGGACGGCGTCGGTTGCGACCGCGCTCACCACCGATGTCCGGTGCAGTCGGGCCACGAGCTGAACAGTCCCGAGGAGCATCGTGAGGGCGACGGTCAGGCCGATGGCGGCACCCAGCGTGCCCGCGCCCCCGTCGCGCGTCAGCCGCCGATCTGGTTGATCTGCTCGTTCGTCTGGGCCTCGGCGTTCGCCCAGATCTGCTGAAATCCGACCCACATGAGGGCGCCCAGGAAGGCGACGATGAGCACGGCGATGGCCGCGGAGATCACGCCCTCGCCTCGTTGGCCGCGGCAGCGACGCGATGACGACGGGCAGGCTGGGGACAGGGACACGGCGGGACCTCCGGGAGGGCACTGGTTCAGGCCCCGGCGAAGAGCCGGAGCGCGTCGAGGAACGGGACGAGGAGCAGGAGCGAGCCGGGCAGGAGGGTGGCGACGGTCACCGGCACCCAGACCTGCTGTGACCGGCGTTCGAGGTCGGCCAGGAGCTCGCGATGGGCCTCCGCTCGTATCGCGTCGGACTCCTGCTCGACGAGTTGGTCGAGGTCGGTGGTCTCCCCGGCGAGGGTGAGGACGCCGACGAGGTGGGCGATGCCCGGGGCCGGGCGCAGGTCGGCCCATTCCCGCAGTGCCGCCCGCTCGTCGACACCCTGCTGCACGCGGCGGGTGACCCGCCGGAGATCGTCGGCCAGTGGTCCTCGGCCCCGGGTGCCGAGGTGGGCGATGGCGGCGCCCACCGACCGTCCCGACGCCAGGAGCATGCCGAGCTGTTCGGCGACGGTCGGCAGCTCGCGGGTCACCTGCCGGGTCTGGCGCCGCTCGAGCTCGGCCAGCAGGTGCTCATGGGCCGCGAACACCGCGATGGGGGTGCCGAGCACGAAGACCAAGGTGACCAGCGGATGGATGCTCGTGGGGGAGACGGCAGCCAGCGCGCCGGCGAGACCGAGCCCGGCGATCGCCTGGCTCAGCTGACGGAACCGGAAGGCCCCCGGGTCCATCGGGTGGTGGACCCGGCGGAGCCGGCGTTCGAGGGGTTCGGTCGCCCGCACGACGTGCCCGAGGCGCTCGCCGACGACCAGGGTGAGGGGGGCGAGGCGGCGCCGGATCGGGAGGCCCTCGCTGGTGGCATGGACGCCGAGATAGGGGCGCAGGCGGGTGCGCAGGGTCGGCCGCCGGACCGGCCCGAGGCTGGACAGGACCAGCGCGGCGCCAGACCACAGCAGGGCCGCTGCGAGGAGTGCGTTCATCGCTCGAAGATCCGTGGCTCGTCGGGTAACCGCAGGAATCGCCCGGCCCAGACCCAGCAGGTCGCGACGAGGCAGGCGGCGACGAGACCGACGGCCTGACCGCCGGGGGAGGCGAAGGCGGCTCGGCCGGTGCCCACCGCTTGGCCGGCGACGGCCATGCCGAGGGGCACGACGACGACGAAGCGGCGGGCGAAGCGGGCGCCGGCGAGCTTGGCCGAGGCGAGGTCGCGGGTCGCCAGGTCCCGCCGCCGGTCCTGGGCCAGGCGGGCCAGCCGCCGGCCGAGGTCGGCCCCGCCGAGGTGGTGGGCCACGAGGAGGGTCTCGCACACGGTGTCGGTCGACGCTTCGCCGAGCCGGTCCTTCAGCACCGCGAGGGTGCGGTCGAAGTCGGCGGACACCCGCCAGGCCTGGCGGGCGGCCACGAAGTCCCCCGCCATCGGCTGGGGCACGCGGTCCCCCGCCTCGAAGAGGGCTCTCGGGATCGATCGGCTGCCGCTGGTCGTCAGGACCCGGACCTCGTCGAGCAGGGCGGGCCACGCCCGTCGGGCCTGATCCCGTCGGGCCGAGGCCACGGACCGTCGGCCGACTGCGGCGCAGGCCGCGGCCAAGACGCCGACGGCGAGGGCGACCGGGCCACCTATGGCGATTGCCCCGACCAGCGTTCCGACGGCACCGACCCCGAGGGGGAGGGCGCTCCGGCGGCCGAGGCCCATGAGATCGACCCGCCATCGGGCCGGGCCGGGTGGCGGACGAGACCACAGGAGATGGACGCCGACCGCGGCCAGGCACCCCCAGACCAACGCGATCACCGCTCGCCCCGAGCTGTGCTGCTCAGGATCGGTCCCAGGTCGACGCCACGGACGGCCATCCGGGCGCTCAGCCGGTCCGGAACCAGGCCCGACCATTGCAGTGGCCGGTCGGGGTGGGGGCGGACGATCAGAGGTGTCGTGGTGAAACGGCCGGTGTCGCCGGTGGCGAGGTCCTCCACGGCGAGGACCTCGGTGACCCGTGGGCCTGCGGGCCCACGGGTGCAGTGCACGACGACGTCGACCGCCTCGGCCACCAGCGTGGTCAGTGTCGCCGGGCCGAGGTTCGTCGCCTCCTCGGCCAGTTGGCAGATGAAGCGCAGGCGAGTGAGGGCCTGGGCCGCCGACCCCGCGTGGACCGTGGTGTAGCCGGTGACCCCCGAGGACAGCGTGAGCAGTAGCGGCAGGGCCTCGCGGTCGCGGACCTCGCCCACGATCGCCACGTCCGGCGCCATGCGGAGGAACGCGGCGACCAGCCGGCGCAGGCCGATCTCGGGTCGGTCCGGACGGGGGCCGCGGGTCTGCATGCCGGCGACGTTGGTCAACGGGACCTCGGCCTCGAAGACCTCCTCGGCGACCACGACCCGCGCCCGTGGGTCCAGTTCCGCGACACAGCAGGACAGCAGGGTGGTCTTTCCTGCTCCCGGCCGGCCGGCCACCACCATCGACGTCCCGGTCCGGACCAGGGCGGCGAGGAGGCCGGCGGTGGGGCCGTCGAGCATCCCGGTGGCCACCAGGTCGTCCAGCCGTCGGTAGGCGACCCCGGTGAACTTCCGGATGTTGACCATCGTGTGGCCGCCGCGACTGATGTCGCGGTGCACGATGTGGAGGCGGGAGCCGCTCTCCAGCTGGGCGTCCTGTAGGCCGAGGGTCGGGTCCAGCTTGCGGTGCGCTCCGGTCGCGTCGTCGAGGATCCGGGTCAGGACCCGCAGCACGTGCTCGTCGTCGTGGAAGACGTCGTCATGGGGCCCATCAGGGCCGCGGTGGCGTTTGACGAACAGCGCGTCCGGAGCGTTGACCATGATCTCCCAGACGTCGTCGTCCTCCAGCAGGGGACCGAGGGGGCCGTAGCCGACCAGGTTGCGCAGCGCCCGGTCGACGACGTCCTCGTCGAGGGCCACCGGCCGCCGGCCGTCGCGGTGCTCAGCGTTCCACCGCTCGACGGTCTCGGCCACGAGGCGCCCGAGGCGATCGAGGCCGTCGGGCCCGCTGAGGTCAAGGGCCAGCTGGTCGGCTCGTTCTTGGGCCAGCCGCTCGATGGTGGCCAGTGGCGAGGCCGTGGTCACGACCGGCCATCCAGGGCGCGTCCGACGCGGCGGACGAAGCGCGGTGGCAGGGGAGTGGCCTCGCGCACGCTGCGTTCGACGCCGGGATCATGAGCGAGGCAGGTGGGTGACGGCCAGACGCCGCCGTCGAGGTCCTCCAGGAGGCTGCGCACGGTGTGCCTGGCCAGCGACTGTCCGGAGCGTCGTTTCGGTGCATGGTTGAGGACGGGGAGCAGTCGACCGCGGGGTATGCCGTGGGCTTCGAGGTCGAGCAGCGTCCGGGCCAGGCGGTGCACGCCGGTGGTGGACCATCGACCCACGACCACGACGGTCGAGGCCCGGGTCGCGACGACCCGGGCCAACGCGTTGCGCTCCTCCAGGTCGAGTGACCCGCTCTCGACCCGCCCGTCCAGGTCGGCGCCGATGTCGGCGACGATCAGGCCGCCCCGCGGCCGGAGGGAGGCCAGCACGTGTTCCGCGACCGAACCGCTCAGGATGGTCCACTCCTGACGGCGGCGCAGGCCGCAGAGGAGGTCATACCCGGCGGGCTGAGGGACGAAGGGCACGGTCATGGTGGCGGGGGGAGCGTGGCGGAGGGCCTCCGCCAACTCGAACACCCCGTCGTGGCCCGGGGCGACCCCGTGGCGGACGTGCTGGTCGGCTTCCAGGGCGAGGTCGGCCAGGACGACGGGGCCGAGGCCGGCCCGTTGGGTGGCGAGCGCCTGGGCCACCGTCGAGGCCCCGGTTCCGCCCGGGCCGGTGATGGCGACCAGATCCTGGGACCCTTCGGGGGACGGGCCCGGCCCAGGCCCTGGGGTCGGCCGGGGCTTGGCCTGGGTGCGGGCGTGGGCCTGGAGCACCGCGGCCAGCGCTTGGGCGTCGAAGTCGGCCGGGAGGAGAGCATCGGGGTCGAGGCGCTCGGCCGCGGGGGTCAGGGTCGGTGTCGTGACGACCGCCAGCGCCGTCCCGGCCCGTCGCACGTCGTCGGCCAAGACCCGGTCCACGCCGGGCAGCCCGGCCTCGACGATCGCGAGGTCGACGGACGCGTCGACGACCAGAGCCCGCAGTTCGTCCGCGGAGACACAGGTGGTGGCGTCCAACGGGAGCGTGGCGCCCGAGCCCCAGCGGGCGACGGCCCGGGGCCAGGCCGGGCCAGGCCGGCCGACGGTGGCCACGCGATGGCGGATCACGAGAAGGGCTCCGGAGACGAGCGGGCGACGGTGAGCCGGCCCTCGTCCACCGCCGCGACGACGCCGAGCAGGGCACGACGCGACGGCAGCCGGACGGTCACCACCAGACCGCCCGTGTCCGCCAGTAGGCCGTCGGTCTCGCCGACGGCGTCGATGATCGTGACGGCCTCGGCGACCAGGCGGGTCGCGCCGGCGGGCGGGGTGGCGACCAGGTCCACGAGCTCGCCCGGGCGCAGCGACCCGCCGAGGGCGCGGTCGGCACTCACGGCGAAGCTGACGTCGACCCCGGTGGCCGGCGTGGTGCCCGCCGGGAGCACCTGGCCGAGGAGGACCGGTTCACCGGTGGCCAGGGGAGCGAGGGTCGTCGCCCCGCGCAGGAGCTCGACCTGTTCGAAAACGCGGCCGGCCACGGGCGAGGGCAGGTCGACCGCCACCACCTGCAGGAGGTCGGGTTCCAGGACGGTGCCGGGCGGCAGGTCCCGGTCGACCACGACCACGCCGGACCGGGGCGGTCGGTCGGCGTGGGCGTAGGCCTGGCTGACGCCGAGCAGGGCGAGGGTGACGAGCAGGCCACCGAGGGCTGCCCGCAGCGTCACCGCCGGTCGGGAGAGAAGGGAAGTGGGGGAGATACGCCGAATCGACACTGAAGGGTACGATACGACAGATATTGTACCGTTTCAAGTGGTTTCGATAACTTCATGTACCTGCTGTGCTGATCCGTGTCCCGATGCTTCTCAGGTGGTCCCGGCCGTCCTCGGGGGTATCCGCGTGCTTGTCGCACCCCCCGGCTACCGTCGATCCCATGGCATCCGAGATCGAGTGGCTGAGCACGGCCGAGGCGGCCGGGCGGCTGGGGATCACCCCTCGCACGCTCTACCGGTTCCTCGACGAGGGGCAGTTGCCGGGGTACCGCTTCGGGCGGGTCATCCGCCTGCAGGCGAGCGACGTCGAGGCGTTCATCGAGAACAGTCGGATCGAGCCCGGCACGCTCGAGCACCTCTACCCGGATCCGTCCCCCAAGGCGGCGGCGACCGCTGACGACGACACGTAGAGCGGCCCGGCCGGGCCCTCGCGCTGCAGGGTGACGACGTCGGTCCCGACCGCCGTCACCGTGCCTTGGTGCGCCGTGCCGTCGGCCAGCACCAGCGTCACCACCGTCCCGACCCGTCGGGAGAGGGTGTCGAGGAACGTCCGGCCCACCCGGGTCGGCCCTTCGCCCTGGTGCCCGCCGGCGGCCTCCACGGTCCGCACGGTCGAGAGCCGGAGGTAGCGCCATCGGCCGTGGTCGGCGAGGAGGACGTGGTCCGGGCCCAGCTCGCGCACCGACCCGTGGTGCGAACCGCCCGCCGATGCCAGGCGGACCGCCCGACCGGCGCGGGCCAGGCGCTCGAGGATCGTCGCCAGGGTCGCCTCCTCGGCGCCCAGCTGGGCCCAGTCGGCTCGGGCCGAACGGGCGTCGGCCGCCTGGGCCAGGCGGGCCTCGCGGGCCATCGCCTCGGGGTCGAACGGATCGGGCACCACGGGGCAACGTAGATCTCCCTGGGGCCACGCGTCAGGGGGCGGTACGCTCGCCCGGACCGCGAATGCCATCGTCTCCCGTGAAGATCAACGTCCCCGGCAACCACCTGATGGTCGGACTGCTCGGCCAGCGTGACGAGCTCCTGCGCCTGATCGAGGCCGCGTTCGCCGACACCGACATCCGCGTGCGGGGCAACGAGATCACCGTTGAGGGCGAAGACACCGAGGCCGTGGCCCGCCTCTTCGAGGAGCTGGTCATCCTCGTGCAGCGGGGCCATGCCCTCGAGCCCGCCGAAGTGGTGCGCACCATCGAGATGATCCGGGCCGACGAGCGCCCGTCCGAGGTCCTCACCTCCGAGGTCCTGCGGGGTTTCCAGGGCAAGACCGTGCGTCCCAAGTCCAGCGGCCAGAAGCGCTACGTGGACGCCATCGCCGAGAACATCATCACCATCGGCATCGGCCCCGCCGGCACGGGCAAGTCGTGGCTGGCCGTGGCCACTGCGGTGCAGGCCCTGCAGGCCAAGGAGGTCGAGCGCATCATCCTCACCCGCCCGGCGGTCGAGGCGGGGGAGCGGCTGGGCTTCCTGCCCGGTGACCTGATGGCCAAGATCGACCCGTACCTCCGGCCCCTCTACGACGCCCTGTTCGACATGGTCGGAGCCGAGGGGGCCGAGCGCCTCATCGAGCGGGGGACCGTCGAGGTGGCGCCCCTGGCGTTCATGCGGGGGCGCACGCTCAACGGCAGCTTCATCATCCTGGACGAGGCCCAGAACACCTCGCCTGAACAGATGAAGATGTTCCTGACCCGCATCGGTTTCGGCTCCAAGGCCGTCATCACCGGCGACACCACCCAGGTCGACGTCCAGCACGGGCGGTCGGGCCTGGAGGGCCTCGAGCGGATCCTCACCGACATCGACGGCCTGGCCTTCGTGCGCCTGGGCTCCAAGGACGTGGTCCGGCACCGCATCGTGCAGGACATCGTGGACGCCTACGACAAGGCGGCCCAGAACCGGCCGCGATCGTGACCGTGGCCGCCGCCCCCGTCGTCGTGGCCCGCGACGAGCAGACCACCGAGCCGGTCGAGGTCGGTCGGTGGGCCGACCTGGCCACCGCGGTGCTGGCGGCCGAGGGCGAGGCGGGGGAGCTGAACCTGCTCTTCGTGGACGCGGCGGCCATGGCCGTGCTCAACCAGGAGCACATGGGCCACGAGGGTCCGACCGACGTACTCTCGTTCCCGATCGACGGGCCGGGGGCCGGCCCCGAGGGCCTGCTGGGCGACGTCGTGGTCTGCCCGGTCGTGGCCCGGCGCAACGCCCCCACCCATGCGGGGACCTACGAGGACGAGCTGGCCCTGCTGGTGGTCCACGGCGTGCTGCACGTGCTCGGCCATGACCACGCCGAGGCCGACGAGGCCGCGGTGATGCGCGCCGCCGAAGCGGCCCACCTGGAACGATTCCGCGGATGAGCCGCGACGGCGACCCTCCGAGTCCGTCCGGACGGCCATGAGCACCACCGAGCTGCTGGCCCTCGCCGGCTCCGTGGTGCTGGTGCTGCTGGCCGCGGTGCTGGCGGTGGCCGAGACGGCCTTCACCCACCTGGGTCGGGCCCGGGCCGAGGCCATCGACAACGCCCGATCGGGTAAGACGAAGGACAAGAACCGGGACGAGGACGGCAACGGCAACGGGGTCGCCGAGGACACCGACCCGGCCCACGCCGGGGTCCTGGTCGGCCTGCTGGAGCGCCGTAGCCAGATCCTGAACCCGATCCTCTTCCTGGTGCTCATGTGCCACCTGGCCGTGGCCACGATCGTGGCCGTGGTCGCCTACGACCACTGGGGCCTCTCGGGTGTCCTCGTGGCCCTGGGCGTCGAGCTGGTGGTCATCTACGTGGTGGCCGAGGCCGCCCCGAAGACCTGGGCCCTGGAGAGCACGGATGTGGCCGCGGTCCGGGTGGCGCCGATCGTGCGGGGGGTGGGCGCCCTCGCCCCGCTGCGCTGGGTGCTGCGCCTCCTGATCGGGCTGGCCAACATCCTGGTCCCCGGCAAGGCCCGCAAGGAGGGCCCGTCGGTGTCCGAGGACGAGCTCCTGGCCCTCGCCGGTGTGGCCGCGGAGGCCGCGGTCATCGACTCCTCCGAGCGGGCCCTCATCGAGTCCATCATCGAGTTCGGCGACACCATCGCCCGCGAGGTGATGGTGCCCCGGACCGAGATGGTCACCGTCGGCCAGGACTTCCGGATCGACACCGCCATCGAGGTGGCCATCGCCCACGGCTTCAGCCGCCTGCCCGCCTACGGCGAGGGCGGGGTCGACGAGATCACCGGCATCGTCTACGCCAAGGACCTCATGCGGGCCGAGCGCGACGGCCACACCGAAGAACCGATCGCCGAGATGCTGCGCCCCGCCCGGGTCGTCCCCGAGACCAAGAAGGTGGCCGAGCTGCTGCGGGAGATGCAGACCGAGCAGTTCCACATCGCCATCGTCATCGACGAGTACGGCGGCACGGCCGGGCTGGTCACGCTGGAGGACGTCATCGAGGAGCTGGTGGGCGAGATCCAGGACGAGTTCGACGTCGAGGAGCCGATGGTCGAGCCCGCCGCCGGCGGCGGCATCCGCGTCCACGCCCGTATGGCCGTGGACGAGGTGAACGCCCTGCTGGAGGCCGAGCTGCCCGAGGAGGGGGACTGGGACAGCGTCGGCGGCCTCGTGTACCACCTGCTCGGCCACGTCCCCGCGGAGGCAGAGTCGGTCGAGATCGAGGGCTACCGCCTGTCGGCCGAGAAGGTCCAGGGCCGGCGCATCGGCCGGGTCCGGATCACCCCGTTGCCGGGGTCGACCGGCCCGAGCGACGAGGGCGGGATCGACGTCGACTGGGTGCCGACCCGATGAGGTCCGGCTTCGTCGCCATCGTGGGCCGGCCGAACGTGGGCAAGTCCACCCTGCTGAACACGATCCTGGGCCAGAAGGTGGCGATCACGTCGCCCACGCCCCAGACCACCCGAAGCCAGGTACGGGGGATCCTGGACCGGACGGGGCCCGAGGGCGAGCCCATCCAGATCGTCTTCCTCGACACCCCAGGCATCCACAAGCCCCGTAGCCCCATCGGGCCCCGGCTCAACGCCGCCGCCGGTGCGGCCCTCAACGACGTCGACGTGGCCTGCGTGATGGTCGACGCCACCGCTCCGATCGGGCCAGGGGACAAGTTCGTCGCCGCCAAGGCGCCGAAGGACTCGGTGCTGATCGTCAACAAGATCGACATCGCCCAGGAGGCCTCGACCTTCGCCCAGCTCCGTAAGGGCAGCGAGCTGGGCGTCGAGTTCGCCGACTACTTTCCCGTGTCGGCCACCACCGGTCGGGGGGTGTCCGAGCTGGTGGCGTACCTCCTGGGCCGGATGCCCGAAGGCCCGCCCTACTACCCCGAGGGGATGGTCACCGACGCCCCGGCGGCCTTCTGGGTCGCCGAGCTGGTGCGCGAGCAGCTCCTGGTCCACCTGCGGGAGGAGATCCCGCACTCCATCGCCACGCGGGTCACCGAGTGGGAGTGGCCCCGCATCCGGGTCGAGATCCTGGTCGAGCGCGACTCCCAGAAGGGGATCGTCATCGGGAAGAAGGGCGCCGTCCTCAAGCAGGTCGGCATCGCCGTCCGCAAGCAGCTCCCCGAGGGCGCCTTCCTCGAGCTCCAGGTCAAGGTCGACAAGGACTGGCAACGCCACGACGCCACCCTCAACCTCCTCGGCTACGGGTCCCCGGGCGACTGACCCGCCCCGTCGATACCGACAACGAACTGGCTCCCGATGTGCCGCCCATAGGCGGATGATCAGGAGCCAGAACCGTCGTCACCGTGGATTCGGCCACACAGGGTGATATTCGGGCCGGTCAAGGCCGGCTGGTGTGCCCCCAAGGGGCCAGCAGCCCGACAACCCGCTCCCATTCCGGCCGTCAGTCCTCCCCGCCCGACCGGCTCAAGCCCGCACCAGGCCCCGGCAGCGGGACGAGGTGGTCAGTCCGCGGTGAGCTCCTGGAGGAAGGCTTCGGCGTCCGCCAGGTGTCTCGTGCGGCGCATCGGGGGAAGGGCGTTGACGATGGTCCAGCGGTAGGTGGCGTTGGCCAGGCGGGAGTCGAGGACGGCGACGACGCCGCGATCGGTGGACGTGCGGATGAGGCGGCCGGCACCCTGGGCCAGGAGGGTGGCGGCGCGGGGTAGGTCCACGGTGGCGAAGGCGCCGGCCCGGGCCTGCTCACGGCGGGCCTGGAGGAGGGGCTCGTCGGGGCGGGGGAAGGGCAGCTTGTCGATGGTCACCAACGAGAGGGAGCGCCCCGGGACGTCGACGCCCTGCCAGAAGCTGAGGGTGGCGAAGAGCGACGTGGCCTCGTCCTCCGCGAACGCCGCCGTCAGGGCCGGCTTGGGCAGGTCGCCCTGGACCAGGACCGGCGTGTCCAGCACGTCCCGCAGAGCATCGGCCGCGGCCTGCATGGCCCGGTAGCTGGTGAAGAGGGCAAGGGTCCGCCCACCCGCGGCGGTGATGAGGGCCTGGAGCTCCTCGTGCATCGCCTCCTCGTACCCGGGCCGGCGAGGGTCGGGGAGGTGGGCCGCGCAGTAGAGGAGGCCGTCGGTGGCGAAGTCGAAGGGGCTGCCGGCGTCCAACTCGTCGACGGCGTCGTCGGCCAGCCCGACGATCTGGGCGAGGCCGGGCGGGATCGTGGCCGAGGTCAGGACGGCGGTGCGGTGCTCCCACACGAACTCGTTGAGCACGGGGGCCACGTCGAGCGGGGCGACACAGAGGCGGGGCTCCCGACCGGGCTGCTCCACCCACGCCACCACGGCCGGATTCAGGTTCAGCGTCACGTCGATGTCGGCCTGGAGTGTGGCCACCGCCTTCAGCGCCCGGTCCTTGCGGGTCTTCACGTCGGCGGCGTCGGAGGTGATCTTGCGCAGCGCCGCACTCGCCTCGCCGAGGGGGAGGTGGGCGGCGCCCAGGACGGACTCGAGGTCGTCGCTGAGGCCCCGGCGCAGGCGGCTGTCCACCAGCGGAGCCAGGGCCACCCCCAGGCGCTCGCCGGCGCCCAGGAGGCCCTCCTTGATGGCCTCGTCCTCGATGATCCCGCCGACCACGTGGGCGAGGGCGGTGAAGCGGCCGCCGGTCAGCTCGGCGCCGGTGGTCTCCGAGACGGTGTCCTCGAGCTGGTGGGCCTCGTCGAAGATCACCAGCTCGTGGTCAGGGAGGACGGCGCCGCCGGCGGCGATGTTGGTCCCGTAGAGGTGGGTGTTGACCACGATCACGTCCGAGGCCGCCGCGGCGTGGCGGGCGTCCTCGGCGAAGCAGTCCTCGCCCCGGGGGCACTTCGATGCCCCCGGGCACTCCTCGGACCCCGTGCTCACCGCGGCCCAGGTCGCGGCCCGGGGCTCGCGGGCGAGTTCCGCCCGGTCGCCCGTGAGGGACACCTCGGCCCAGTCGGCCAGCTCCTGCAGGTCGGCCGTCGACGGCTTGTCCGCCGGGTCCAGGCTGGCGCCGAGCGACAGCTGCACCTCGCCGGCCATCGCCTCGTCCAGCCGCTGACGGCACAGGTAGTTGGACCGCCCCTTGAGCACGGCCCAGGTGAACGGCCGGTCGAGGTGGGTCTCGAGGAACGGAAGGTCCTTCGTCGCCAGCTGGTCCTGGAGGGCCTTGGTCGCAGTGGCGACCACCGTGCGCTTGCCGGAGAGAATCGCCGGGACCAGGTAGGCCAACGTCTTGCCG
The DNA here is from genome assembly GCA_963845425.1 of uncultured Microthrixaceae bacterium. Classification (GTDB taxonomy): domain Bacteria; phylum Actinomycetota; class Acidimicrobiia; order Acidimicrobiales; family DATDAH01; genus DATDAH01. The sequence goes on along the minus strand of CAWJSC010000010.1, from coordinate 686,459 downwards.
GTGCCCGTTCCCGCTTGCACGACCAGGTGCCGGCCGGACGCGACGGCCTTCGAGACGGCCTCGGCCATGGCCTCCTGACCCTGCCGGGACGACCCGCCCGGCAGCTCGGACACCACCTTCGCGAGGGCGGTGAGGACACGGGCGGACACGGGCGAGGACCGTACCGGCAGGGGGTGACAGCCCGGGGGACGGTCACCCGTCGGGATCAGTCGGAGCACGGTGCCGCCTGGTTAGGGTCGGGACGTGGACGTGGACGGGATCGATCCCGCCCGGATCCCGACCCACATCGCCGCGGTGATGGACGGGAACGGGCGCTGGGCGACCCAGCGTGGGCTCAAGCGCACCGAGGGCCACGCCGCGGGCGAGGAGGCCCTGTTCGACGCGGTCGAGGGCGCCTTGGAGCTGGGCGTGAAGTGGTTCACCGTCTACGCCTTCTCCACGGAGAACTGGCGCCGCCCGGCCGACGAGGTCCGTTACCTGATGGACTTCAACGAGTCCCTCCTGCTGCGCCGGCGGGACGAGCTCAACGACCGTGACGTGCGCATGCGCTTCATCGGTCGCCGGGGCCGACCCGTGCCCAAGCGGATCATCCAGCGCATGGACGAGTCGATCGCCCTGACCGAGAAGAACCGGACGATGACTCTCACGATCGCGTTCAACTACGGCGGCCGAGCCGAGATCATCGACGCCGTGCGGGAGCTGGTGGCCGAAGGGGCCAAGCCCCGCCAGATCACCGAGAAGGCCATCCACCGCAAGCTCTACGACCCGGAGATGCCGGACCCCGACCTCTGGATCCGGACCTCGGGCGAGCACCGCATCTCCAACTACCTGTTGTGGCAGCTGGCCTACTCGGAGCTGGTCTTCACCGACGTGCTGTGGCCCGACTTCCGCCGGGAGCACCTCTTCGACGCGGTGCGGGAGTACCAGGGCCGGGACCGGCGCTTCGGCGGCCTCGAGGACGGCTGAGGCCCGTGAGCCTCTATCGCGAGCACGGGATCGTGCTGCGCACCTACAAGTTGGGCGAGGCCGACCGCATCGTGGTCCTCGTGACCCGGGGCCACGGCAAGGTCCGAGCGGTGGCCAAGGGCGTGCGCAAGACCAAGAGCCGCTTCGGCTCCCGTCTCGAGCCGGGTAGCCACGTCGCCCTCCAGCTCTACGAGGGCCGCGAGCTGGACATCGTCACCCAGGCCGAGTCCGTCGACCACTTCCGGGCCATCCGCGAGGACCTGGATCTCCTGGCCGGGGCCCAGGTCATGCTCGAGGCCACCGACCAGGTGAGCCAGGAGCGCGAACCCGACGCCCGCCTCTACCAACTCCTCCTCGGGGCGCTCCGCACGCTGGCCGGCGCCGGGGGCACCCTGGTGGTTCCCGCGTTCCTGCTCAAGCTCCTGGCCGCCGACGGCGTCCAGCCACTGGTCGAGCGGTGCGCCGCCTGTGGCGAGGACACCCCGCTGGTCGCCTTCGACCTGGGTGCGGGCGGGCTCCTGTGCCGCTCCTGTCGGAGCGGCATCCCGGTGAGCCCCGACGCGGTGGACCTGCTCCGGGACGTGCTCGGCGGCCGGCTCAACGCGGCGCTGGCCCAGCCCGAGAGCGAAGCGACCCGCGAGGTGACCCACCTGGCCACCGCGGCCATGGAGCACCACCTCGAGCGGCGGCTGCGCACCGTGCACGCCCTCGACCGCGCCTGAGCCGACGGCGGGCGTCTCCTACACTCGGCGCCGGAGTGCCGGGAAGCCTGGTCGGCGTGTCCTTGTCGACCCCGGAGACCACGCCTGATGTCCGACAAGCGCCTCATACGGGTGCCGAGAGCGGGCCACCGGCTGCCGCCCTTCGACAGCGACTTCGTGCACATCGAGGTGCTCAGCGGCATCGTCCTGGCGGTGGCCACCGTGGCCGCCCTCGTCCTGGCCAACACGGTGACCGCGGGTTACGAGGCGTTCTGGCACCGCACGGTGACTCTCGGCGTCGGCGACGTCAGCATCGAGGACGATCTGCGGCACTGGGTCAACGGCGGCTTGATGACCCTCTTCTTCTTCGTCGTCGGCCTGGAGGTCAAACGGGAGCTGGTGGTGGGGGACCTGCGGGACCGCCGGGCCGCGGCGCTGCCCGTGGCCGGAGCCCTCGGCGGCATGCTCGTGCCCGCGGCCATCTTCGTGGTCGTGAACCTGGGTGGGGCGGGTGTCGACGGCTGGGCCATCCCCATGGCCACCGACATCGCCTTCGCCCTCGCCGTCCTGGCCATCGTCGGGAGCAAGGCGCCGAAGGAGCTGAAGCTCTTCCTGCTCACGCTGGCCATCGTCGACGACATCGGCGCCATCGTGGTGATCGCCCTCTTCTACGGCGACGGGATCCAGCCCGAATGGCTACTCGGGGCGGCCGCCACCGTCGGGGTCATCGTGGTGCTGCGCCGGGCGGGCGTGGCCCACCCCGCGTGGTACCTGCTGCCGGGCGTGGTCCTCTGGGTCTGCACCTTCGAGTCCGGGATCCACGCCACCATCGCCGGGGTCATCCTGGGCCTCCTCACGCCGACGGGACAGATGGGCGGTCGTGAGGTCCTGACCGCCCTCGAGGACGGCCTGCACCCCTGGTCCAGCTTCGTCGTCGTGCCGATCTTCGCCCTGGCCAACGCCGGGGTGGTGCTGGACAGCGCGAGCATCGAGGCCGCGGCCACCGGGGCGGTGGCCTGGGGCATCGTCCTCGGCCTGGTCGTGGGCAAACCCGTGGGGATCATGACGGGGGTGGCGATCGCCGTCCGGCTGCGGATCGGGGCCCTGCCGGCGGGTGTCCGGCTGAAGCACCTGTCGGGCATCAGCCTCATCGCCGGGATCGGGTTCACCGTCTCGCTGTTCGTGGCCGACCTGTCCTTCGAAGGGGCGCTGCTGGGTGAGGCGAAGGTCGCCATCCTCACCGCCTCGGCCCTGGCCGCCGCCCTCGGCTCGCTGCTCGTGCGCCTGACCGTCCCCGCCGACTGGGACTGACCCCCGAGGCGGTCAGCCGATCGGGCGCCACTCCCCGGAGGCCTCGTCGAACTGCAGCCACTGCCGTTGGCCCGGGTGCCACTGCAGGTAGGCCTGGCGGGTCGGGTCCCACTGGGGCTGGTAGGCCGGGGCCTTCCCCGAACCGGCCTCGGCGGTCGGTCCCTGGGCCGGTGCCGTGAACGTCTGGGTGGCGGCGGGGTCAGCGGCGTCACCGACCCGCAGCGCCTCACCCTCCGCCAGTGTCGCGACGGGCGAGGGCTCGTCGCCGACCGCCTCCCACCCGGTGGTGTCGAGCCCGTCCGCGCCGGTCGGGTCACTACCCCAGGCCGAGCGTCGGACCACGTAGGTCCCGGCCACCAGGTCGCCGAGGCGCCGGTTGGTCGTGGTGAACAGGGCGATCAGCCCGCCGACCAGCGGGACCAACCAGCTGGGGAGGGCGTCGATCGGCAGGAGGATCGTACGGAAGAGGGCCCGGAAGATGCCCGGGCGCCCGCCATCGCCATTCACCGTGCGCAGGCCGGTCAGGAGCTTGCCGACCGTCCACCCGAGACGGCCCTGGATGACCACGGTGATCAGCAACCCGATCCCGGCGGCCACCAGGGCGATGATGATCAGGTCGTCGCGGGTGAACGTCCAGACCTGGTCGTCGATGCGCACGGCGTAGTCGGGCCGCAGGCGGAAGGCGTCGACGTAGGGGGAGGTGTCCGGGGAGCTCTCGGCCAGTTTCTCGCCGAGCAGGAGGAAGGGCACGGCGACGGAGGCCACATGGACGAGGAGGTCGATCACGTGGGCGACGTAGCGCCGAACCAGGACCGCCGTGGGCTGCTTCTCGGTGAGGTCGGTCACCCGTCCTGTCTACCCCGTCGGTCCCCGGGAGGTGCGTCTGCCTGGCCCGCGGCCTCGAGGGGGGCCCAGCCGTCGTCGCCGTGCGCGAGCCAGCGGCCGGCCTTGGAGTGCCAGAGCACGTAGCGCTCGTGGCGCCGGTCCCAGATGGGCTCGTCGACCGGCACCCCTTCGGGTGGGACGGCGGGTGGGGGTGCGGGTGTCGGGGCCGGTACGGCCGCGACGGGCTCCGGCTCCGAGGTGGGGGTGGGTTCGATGGCCGCCGGCTCGGGCTCCGGCTTGGGCATGGGCTCGACCTCGGGGGCGCCCACGGCGCCGTCCTCGGTGAGGGGCTGGTCCACCGGACGGCCTGCGGCTCGCTTGTCCACGACGTAGGTGCGGGCCAGGAGGTCACCGACGCGCTGGTGGCGGCGGGTCAGCCGGGCCGAGCCGTAGGCGACGAGGGGCAAGCCCGGGAGAATGTCGATCACCCAGGCGACCGTGCGCACGAGGGCCCGCAAGAGGCCCGCCCGGGACCCGTCGCCCCGCACGATGCGGAGGTCGGCGGCCAGGTGCCCCGGGGTCCAGCCCCGGCGGCCGGGCAGGATCACGACGAACAGAAGCACGGCGGCCAGCAGTGACCCCAGGATGATCGCCAGCTCGGTCTGCCGCAGCACGATGGCCGTGTCCCGGACGAACACCCCGACGTCGCCGTCGTGCCACTCGAGCTCGATCCCGCCACTGGCGCGGTCCAGCGAATAGGCGTCGGCCAGGAGCAGCGCGGGCACGGCGGCGGCCAGGCCGCACAGGACCAGGTCGATGAACCAGGCCCCGCCACGCCGGGCCACGACCGCGGTCGGGTCGGTCAGGGTCCGCCGGGTCACGGCGCCCTTCCTAGCACCGTGCCCGCCAGGGAAAGGCCCCGACGGGGGCCTTGGCCGCCGGTACGATCCGGGCCATGGCTCCCCCCGCCGACGTCGAATCCGGCGCGCCCGACGACCGGATGCAGAAGATCGTCAACCTGTCGAAGCGCCGCGGGTTCGTGTTCCCGTCCGCCGAGATCTACGGCGGCTTCCGCTCGGCCTACGACTACGGCCCCATCGGGGTGCTGCTGCTGCGCAACGTGAAGGACGCCTGGTGGCGCTCGATGGTGCAGTTGCGCACCGACGTGGTCGGCCTCGACGCCGCTGTCCTCTCGCCACCCGCGGTGTGGGAGGCCTCCGGTCACCTGGCCAACTTCACCGACCCCCTCGTCGACTGTCGGGAGTGCCAGTCCCGCTGGCGCCTCGACAAGCTGGAGGACCCGGAGGTCTGCCCCGAGTGCGGCGCCAAGGGCAGCTTCACCGAGGCCCGGGCGTTCAACCTCATGTTCCGGACCCACGCGGGGCCGGTCGAGGGCGAGGGTCACGAGGTCTACCTCCGCCCGGAGACCGCTCAGGGCCACTTCATGAACTTCGCCAACGTGCTCCAGGCCAGCCGCAAGAAGCCGCCCTTCGGCATCGCGCAGGTGGGCAAGTCCTTCCGCAACGAGATCACCCCGGGCAACTTCATCTTCCGCACCCGCGAGTTCGAGCAGATGGAGATGGAGTACTTCGTGCCGCCCGACGAGGGCCAGCAGTGGTTCGAGTACTGGTGCCAGGAGCGGCTGCAGTGGTACATCGACCTCGGGATCCCCGCGACGGACCTGCAGCTGCGCCACCACGACGCCGATGAGCTGAGCCACTACTCGGCGGGCACGGCCGACGTCGAGTACCGCTTTCCCTGGGGCTTCGACGAGCTCGAGGGCATCGCCAACCGCACCGACTACGACCTGAAGCAGCACGCCGAGCACTCCGGTGAGGCGCTGGACTACTTCGACACCGCGACCGAGACCCGGTACGTGCCCCACGTGATCGAGCCCGCGGCGGGGGCCACCCGCACGCTGATGGCGTTCCTGCTCTCCGCCTACGACGAGGAGGAGGTGAAGGGTGAGACCCGGGTCGTGCTCCGCCTCCACCACCGCCTGGCGCCCTACAAGGTCGCGGTGCTGCCGTTGTCGCGCAAGGAGCAGCTGACCGGCCCGGCCCAGGACGTCTTCGCCCGCCTCGCCCCCGAGTTCATGTGCGACTACGACGAGACCCAGTCCATCGGCCGGCGCTACCGCCGCCAGGACGAGCTGGGGACGCCGTACGCCGTCACCGTCGACTTCGACTCGCTGGAGGACCACGCCGTCACGGTGCGGGAGCGGGACTCCATGGCGCAGGAGCGCATCGCCATCGACGACCTGGTCGGCTACCTGCGGGAGCGCCTCGCCTGATGGCCGAGCCGGTCGACGAGCCGGAGTATCTCCGCCTCAACCGGGCGTGGTGGGACGAACGCGCCCCGATCCATGCCGAGGGCGACTTCTATGACCTCGACGGCTTCGTCGCCGGCCACGACACGCTCCTGCCGTTCGAGCCCGAGGTCATCGGGGACGTGACCGGCCTCGAGCTCGTGCACCTCCAGTGCCACATGGGGATGGACACCCTGTCCTGGGCCCGGCGCGGCGCCCGGGTCACCGGCCTCGACTTCTCGGTGCCGGCCATCGAGACCGCCCAGAGCCTGGCCGAGCGCATCGGCGTCGAGGCCCGCTTCGAGGTGGCTGACGTCTACGACGCCGTTGACGTCCTCGGGGCGACCTACGACATCACCTACCAGAGCCTGGGCTCGCTCAACTGGCATCCGGACATGGCCCGGTGGGCGGGGATCCTGTACACGCTGACCCGGCCGGGCGGCCGGTACTGCCTGCTGGAGGCCCACCCCATGGGCTGGGTGCTGGACGACGACGGCGAGAAGGTCGAGTACCCGTACTTCCCCGTCGACGGGGGCCAGCGCATCAGCGACGAGGGCGGGACCTACGCCGACACGAGCGCCGCGACGGTGGAGAACGACACCATCGAGTTCAACCACACCCTCAGCGACGTGATCCAGTCGCTCATCGACGCCGGGTTCGGGCTGGAGCAGTTCGCCGAGCACCCGTTCACGGTCTGCGAGATGTGGCCCTGGCTGGAGGAACGGGACGGCCCGACCAGGACCTGGTGGGCCCCGGAGGGCCGGGCCACCCTGCCGATGATGTACTCGCTCGTCGCCCGGAGACCCGCCTGAGGGCCGATCGGCCCTTACGTCCCGCCGCAGCGGTCGTTAGCGTCCGCGGACATGGCCTGGATCTTCGCCTTCGACCACGAGCACCCGACCCCTCCCCGGGACCTGAAAGACCTGCTCGGGGGCAAGGGGGCGAACCTGGCGGAGATGACCTCGGTCCTGGCGCTGCCGGTCCCCCCCGGCTTCACGATCACCACTGAGGCCTGCGTGGCCTACCTGCGGGACGGGTGGCCCGATGGCCTCGACGCCGAGATCGCCGAGCACGTGGCCCGGCTGGAGACGGCCATGGGCCGCCACTTCGGGGACCCGGCCGACCCCCTGCTGCTGAGCGTGCGCTCGGGGGCCAAGTTCTCGATGCCCGGGATGATGGACACCATCCTGAACCTCGGCCTCGACGAGGTGAGCACGGCGGGCCTGGCCGAGGTGACCGGGCACCGGTGGTTCGCGCTGGACAGCCACCGGCGCCTGATCCAGATGTACGGCACCACGGTGGCCGGCGTCGACGGCGGCCTGTTCGACCACGTCGACGGCCTCGACGAGGCCGGGCTGGCCGCGGAGGTCGAGCGGTTCGGCGCCGCGTACGAGCAGGCGGTGGGGGCGCCGTTCCCGACGGATCCCGTCGCCCAGCTCCGGCAGGCCGTGGAGGCGGTCTTCCGGTCGTGGAACACGGCCCGGGCCGGCGCCTACCGCCGCCGCGAGGGCATCCCGCACGACCTCGGCACCGCGGTCAACGTCCAGGTCATGGTGTTCGGGAACCGCGACGACCGGTCGGGCACCGGCGTGGGCTTCACCCGGGACCCGGCGTCGGGCGCCGCCGGGCTCTACGGCGACTTCCTGGTCAACGCCCAGGGCGAGGACGTGGTGGCGGGCATCCGCAACACCGAGCCCCTCGCCGCGCTCGGTGACCACTTCCCGGGTCTCGTGGGGGAGCTGGAGGCGACCTTCGACCGGCTCGAGCAGCACTACCGGGACATGATGGACATCGAGTTCACCATCGAGCAGGACAAGCTCTGGATCCTGCAGACCCGCGTGGGCAAGCGCACCGGCGCCGCCGCCATCCGGCTGGCCGTCGCCATGAGCGAGGACGAGCGCATCGCCCTGACGCCGGCCGAGGCCGTGGCCCGGGTCGAGCCCGAGCACATCGACCAGGTCCTGCACCCCCAGCTCGGGCCCTTCGCCGCCGCCGACCGGCTGACCACGGGTCTGCCCGCCAGCCCCGGGGCGGCCGTGGGCCGGGTCTACTTCACCGCTGACGACGTGGTCACGGCGGTGCGGGCGGGGGAGCGCGCCGTGCTCGTCCGCCACGAGACCTCACCGGAGGACATCCACGGGATGGCCGCCGCGGAGGGCATCCTCACGGCCCGGGGCGGCCTGGTCAGCCATGCCGCGGTCGTGGCCCGGCAGTGGGGCAAGCCCGCGGTCGTCGGGGCCCAGGAGGTCGAGATCCACGCCGGGTTCCTCCGGGTGGGCACCGTGTCGGTTGCCGAGGGCGAGTACCTGTCGCTCGACGGCACGACGGGGGACGTGGTGCGGGGCGAGGTGGCCCTGGCCGAGAGCCGCCTGCCCGGCGAGCTGACGACCGTGTTGGCTTGGGCCGACGAGATCCGGGCCGGGCGCCTCGGGGTCCGGGCCAACGCCGACAACGCGGTCGACGCCGCCCGGGCGCGGGATTGGGGCGCCGAGGGCATCGGCCTGTGCCGCACCGAGCACCAGTTCCTCGGAGGTCGCCTGCCCCTGGTGCGGCGGATGATCCTGGCCGAGACCGAGGAGGAGGAGGAGGCGGCGCTGGCGGAGCTGGGGGTCCAGCAGCTCCTCGACTTCGAGCTGCTGCTGGAGGCGATGGACGGCCTCCCGGTGACGGTGCGCCTCCTGGATCCCCCGCTGCACGAGTTCCTCCCCGACCCGGACGACCTCATCGCCATGGAGGCCCGCGACGAGCTGGACGCCGAGCACGAGGCGCTCCTCGTCGCCGCCCGCCAGTGGCGGGAGCAGAACCCGATGCTGGGCGTGCGGGGCGTGCGGTTGGCGGTGCTGCGCGAGGGCCTGTACCGCACCCAGGTACGGGCGCTGCTGGACGCGGCCGAGGCCCGCACCGCCGCCGGCGGCACACCGATCGTCGAGGTGATGATCCCCCTGGTGGCCGTGCGCGAGGAGCTCGCGCTCGCCCGGTCGTGGGTCGAGGAGGAGCTGGCCAGTCGGGCCGGCGGTGACACCGGCACCGTCCACATCGGCACGATGATCGAGACGCCCCGGGCCTGTGTGCGGGCCCACGAGATCGCCGAGGAGGCCGACTTCTTCTCCTTCGGCACCAACGACCTGACCCAGCTCACCTTCGGCTTCTCCCGGGACGACGTCGAGGGCTCGCTCATGACCGCCTACCTCGAGCGGGGGTTGCTGGCCGCCGACCCCTTCAGCACGGTGGACGCCGGTGGGGTGGCCGATCTCATCCGCATCGGGATCGAGGGCGGGCGCCGGACCCACCCCGGCCTGAGCGTCGGCGTGTGCGGGGAGCACGGTGGCGACCCGGCGTCCATCGCCGTCTTCCTCGGCCTCGGGATCGACTACGTGTCGTGCTCGCCGTTCCGGGTGCCGATCGCCCGGCTGGCCGCGGCCCGGGCGGTCCTGGCCGAGGCGGGCTGAACCCCGGCGAAGGGGTGGCGCCTCACTGGTAGCGTCCCGGTGATGGAGGTCGAGTGAGGTGGGGATCCTCGACGAAGACATCCAGCGGGTGCGGGAGGCGACGGACATGGTCGCCCTCGTGACCGAGCACCTCCAGCTGAAGCGGGTGGGGCGGCGCTGGACGGGCCTCTGCCCCTTCCACACCGAGAAGTCGCCGTCGTTCTCGGTCAACGGCGAGGAGGGCCTCTACTACTGCTTCGGCTGCGGGGCCAAGGGCGACGCCATCACCTTCGTGCGCGAGATCGAGCACCTGGACTTCGCCGGCGCCGTCGAGCGGCTGGCCGGTCGGGCCGGGGTCACCCTGCACTACACGACGCAGGGTGAGGGCGAGGGCCGCTCCCGCAAGGCCAAGCTGGTCGAGGCCATGGAGGCCGCCGTGGCCTGGTACCACGAGCGCCTCCTCTCGTCCCCGGACGCCGCCGAGGCCCGGAAGTACCTGCGGGGCCGGGGCCTGGACGGCGAGATCGTCCGCCAGTACCGCATCGGCTGGGCGCCGGATGACTGGGACCTGCTGGTGCGCAACGTGGGGATCGGCTTCGACCGCCTCGAGGCGGTGAACCTGGCGATGCTCAACAAGCGCAACCGGCGCCAGGACGTGTTCCGCAACCGGATCCTCTTCCCGATCTTCGACAGCCAGGGCGATCCCGTGGCCCTCGGGGGCCGGGTCCTGCCCGGTGGCGAGGGCCCGAAGTACAGGAACTCCTCCGAGACGCCGATCTACGCCAAGAGCAAGGTGCTGTACGGATTGAACTGGGCGAAGGGGGCCATCGTCGAGAACGACGAAGCCATCGTGTGCGAGGGCTACACCGACGTGATCGGGATGGCCCGCGTCGGCCTGGGCCGGGCCGTAGCCCCCTGCGGGACCTCGCTGACCGAGGACCACGTCCGCCTGCTCACCCGGTTCGGCAAGCGCATCGTGCTCGCCTTCGACGCCGACGCCGCGGGGGACAATGCGGCGGCCCGCTTCTATGAATGGGAGGGCAAGTACGAGGTCGACGTCCGGGTGGCCGCTCTCCCGTCGGGCCAGGACCCCGGGGACCTCGCCCAGAACGACCCTGACACCCTCCGGCGCTCGGTCGAGGAGTCGGTGCCGTTCCTCCGCTTCCGCTTCGACCGGGCCCTGGCTGGTCAGGACACGACCTCGCCGGAGGGCAAGGCCCGGGCCGCCGATCGCGTGCTGCCGGTCATCGCGGAGCATCCTGACGAGATCGTGCGCGACCAATACGTGATGGATCTGGCCGACCGGCTACGGCTGGACCCCAACCGGCTCCGGGGCCGCCTGAAGGTCGGGGCGCGGCGCGAGGTCGAGGTCGTCGAGCGGGTGGCTGAGCCTTCGCAGGCGTCGATGCGGGAGATGACCGCGCTACGGCTGCTGGCCCACCGGCGGACCGATGTCGAGGGCCATCTCGACCTCACCCTCTTCGCCGACCCGGTCGCCCGAACGGCATACCAGGCCCTGGCGCGGGCCGGCTCGGTGCACGAGGCGATCGCCTCGACCGACGACCCGTCGACGGTGCACCTGCTGCACCGCCTCTCGGTCGAGGAGGTCGGCGACGAGCCCACGGCGGTCGACGTGGCGCTACTCGTGAAGGAGGCCCTGGGCGCGCTGCGGCAGTCCGTCGCTCACGAGGGGGACATCTCCCTGGCCCACGAGATCAACGGGTTGCTCGACCGAATCCAGCCCCCGGACGTGGACATGACGGTGGTGGACAAGGCCCTGGAACTCCTCAGGGCCCACGGCCGTGGTAGTCCTGATGGCGTGGGGACCGACGATGAGTGACGCCGTGGCGTCTCCCTGGGCCGGCGTACTGGACACCGACGTGATCCAACTCCTCGACCTCGGTCGCGAGGAGGGCACCCTCGGCATGGAGGACCTCATCAAGGTCCTCGGCGACGTCGAGCTCACCCCCGAGCGCATTGACGGCATCCGGTCGGCCCTGGCCACCGAGGGCATCACCCTCGACGAGGACGACCACCAGGCCGAGGTCCCCGTGGTGGTCGAGGTCGACGAGCTGGTCCAGGTCGAGGACCTGGGGGACCTGCGCAGGCCGACACCCCGGCCCCGGCGGCCGAAGCCGACCCGGGCCCGCGGGGACCACGGGGAGCGGGGCTCCACGTCGGATCCCGTGCGCATGTACCTGCGGGAGATCGGCCAGGTGCCGCTGCTCAAAGCCGAGGACGAGGTCCGCCTGGCCAAGCGCATCGAGGCGGGGATGACGTCCTCCGTCGAGCTGGCCGACCACTCCGCGGCGGGGACGCTGGACGATCTGGGCTTCGCCGAACGGCGGGTGCTGGAGCGCTCCAAGAAGGACGGCGAGGAGGCCACTCGGGAGCTGACCCAGGCCAACCTGCGCCTCGTCGTGTCGATCGCCAAGCGCTACGTCGGCCGGGGGATGCTCCTGTTGGATCTGGTGCAGGAGGGCAACCTCGGCCTCATGCGGGCCGTGGAGAAGTTCGACTGGACCAAGGGGTTCAAGTTCTCCACCTACGCCACGTGGTGGATCCGTCAGGCCATCACCCGGGCCATCGCCGACCAGGCCCGCACCATCCGGATCCCGGTGCACATGGTCGAGTCGATCAACAAGGTCCACCGCATGCAGCGCCAGATGGTCCAGGAGCTCGAGCGCGAGCCCACCGTCGACGAGCTGGCCGAGAAGGTAGACATGACACCGACCCGGGTGCGGGAGATCCTCCGCATCTCCCAGGACCCGCTGTCCCTCGACTCGCCGGTGGGCGAGGAGGACGATTCCAACCTCGCGGACTTCATCGAGGACCTGCAGGCCGAGGCCCCCGCCGACGTGGCCACGCGGCACATGCTCAACGACGCCGTGCTGGAGGCCCTGGACGAGCTGACGCCGCGGGAGAAAGAGGTCGTGCGCCTGCGCTTCGGCCTCGACGACGGTCAGGCCCGCACGCTCGAGGAGGTCGGCAAGCAGTTCGGCGTGACCCGTGAGCGGATCCGCCAGATCGAGGCCAAGACCCTGGCCAAGCTGCGCCACCCCCACCGGAGCCAGAAGCTCCGGGACTACCTCGAGGGCGGCTGAGCCGAGCTCAGTTGTTGGAGAAGTCCACCGTCCGGTCGGGCGTGACCTCGATGATCCCCCGGGCCCGGTCGGCGGCGGCGTTGAGGGCATCGGAGTCCCGCAGCTGGTCGATCCAGGTGTTGATCTGCTCGTAGCGTTGCCGACCGGCCTTGGTGCCGAGGTAGTACCCCACAGCGAACCCGACGATGGCACCCGTCTTGAATCCCATGACCCCTGCCTAGCCGCTCGGCTGGCCTGTCACACCCCGGTGGGAGAATGAAGACCGCTTCCCCGAGGCCAATGCCCTGTGGTCCAAGGTGACCGGGATACCCGTGACCCAGTTCGGCAAGCCATATCGGGCGGTGCCCGACCCGAGCATCAGGACGGCGAAGCACGTCTACGGGTGCGCCTCCGTCGTCTACAGCTGCAGCCGGACCCATCGAGCCGTGACGGGGCTCGTAGGGGCACTGTTATCCTCGGCAGCCCTTCCGGGGTAGCTCAACAGGCGGAGCAGGGGATTGTTAATCCCAAGGCTGCGAGTTCGAACCTCGCCCCCGGAGCCAGAAGACCCGAAAGTTGTGCGTTCGACTTCCGGCCTCTGAATGTCCTGCCACTAGCCTCGCTCCCGTCCGAGACGGAGGAGTCGAGTGATGACCATGGTGGACCTGCCCAGGGCTGTGATGCGCAGCGAGTCCGACTGCCCGATGGTGAACGCGGGCGAGGGCGTCAAGCTCCAGCTGCTGCAGGTCGACATCGAGGTCGGCCTCTGGGTCATCCGCAACCACTTCGAGCCCGGCGCCAAGGTGCAGACCCACAAGCACACCGGCCAGGTCTTCGCCTTCACCCAGGCGGGCTGCTGGAAGTACGACGAGTACCCGGAGCGGATGACCGCCGGGAGCTACCTGTTCGAGCCCGCCGGCTCGATCCACACCCTGATCGTGCCCGAGGACAACACCGAGGTCACCGACGTGTGGTTCGCCATCTACGGCGCCAACCTCAACCTGGACGCCGACGGCAACGTGGAGTCCGTCCTCGACGCCGGCTTCATCCGCGACGCCTACTTCGCGCTGTGCGAGGTGGAGGGCCACCCCCGCCCCAACGTCATCGGCGCCTGAGGCCCCGCGATGCGGGCGGTCGCCATGACCGACCTGGGCGGGCCGCTCGAGCCGGTCCACCTGGAGGACCCCACACCCGGCCCGGGGGAGGTGGTCGTCGCCGTCGACGCCTGTGGCATCTGCGGCTCGGACCTCCATCTCGTCGACGCGCTGCCGATGCCCGGCCATGTCCTCGGCCATGAGCTGGCCGGCCGCGTCGCCGCCGTGGGGGAGGGGGTCGAGGGCTGGACGGCCGACGACCCCGTCATGGCCCTTTCGCTGGCCACCTGCGGCACGTGTGACGCCTGCCGGAGTGGCCGCCCCCGCAAGTGCGCCACGGCCCTGATGCTCGGGGTCGAGACCCCTGGCGGCTACGCCGAGTACGTGAAGGCCCCGGCCCATGACCTGGTGGCGCTCCCCGACGGCTTCGACCTCCGCCACGGCGCGCTCGTCGAGCCGCTGGCCGTCGCCCGCCATGCGGTCGGCCGGGGCGGCCTGGTGGCGGGGGAGACATCCCTCGTCATCGGCGGCGGCCCCGTCGGCCTCGCCGTCCTCCTCTGGCTGAAGGCCCTCGGGGCTGGCGCCGTCGCCCTCTCCGACCCCCTTTCCGCCCGCCGGGCCAGCGCCGCCGGCCTTGGGGCCGACCTGGTCGTCGACCCCACGGCAGGCGACCTCGCCGCCCAGCTCGGCGACGCGGGCCTCGACGCGCCGTCGCTCGTCGTCGAATGCGTCGGTCTGCCCGGCCTCGTCGACCAGGCTTCCGCGGTCGCGTCCGTCGACGGCCGGGTCGTGGTGGTCGGCGTCTGCATGGCCGAAGACCGCTACTTCCCTTACGGGGCGATGGCCAAGGAGCTCGACTGGCGCTTCGCCTTCTACTATTGCCGGGCCGACGTCGACGCCACGATCGGGGCCGTCGCCGACGGTCGCCTCGATGTCGAGCCACTGATCACCGCCGAGGTCGGCCTGGACGACGCCCCCGGTCGCTTCGAGGCCCTCAAGACCGCCAGCGAGGACACCAAGGTCCTCATTCGTCCCACCAGACCACCTGCTCAGCGCGCCCCGGTGCCGCCCCTGCGGTAGAAAGCCGTGGGCCCGTAGCTCAATGGTCAGAGCAGGCGACTCATAATCGCTCGGTCGTGGGTTCGATTCCCACCGGGCCCACCCCTCCCAGCCGGACGATCTTCCCCCAAAGGACCCCTTCATGACGAGATCCCGACGACCGAGCCGAGCCCTGGTCCCCTTGGCCGCCGCCGCGGCCGTCCTCGTGGTCGGATGTGGTTCCGGCGCGAACGGTGAGGGCGAGGCCGACGCGGCACCTGCAGTCGATCCCGCCGCCGAGCGGTTGGCGGGGCGGTACGCCCACTACGACGTGGTGGCCTACGAGAGCACCGACATGAAGACCCACATCGTCAGCTTCGGCTTCACCGACCTTGACGTCGTGGACGGCGAGCTGCAGGCGACGGAGTCCTTCTGCCACGCCGATCACCGCAGCGACCAGCCGATCGAGGTGGAGATGCCCGACGCCGCCACCCAGGCGATCATCCCGGAGTCGACGCCGGTCACCCTCACCACCGTGGACGGTCGGGCCCACATCTCACGTCCCGCTACGCCCACCGGCATCGGGGTGGACCTCGACGACCCGGCGAACGATCCGCTGCCGACCGATCCCAACGATCCCCGTATCGCCGATGACGACAACGATGGGAACCCAGGGGTCACCACCCGGATCCGGGTGACCGAGGACCTCCAGGGCGAGCTCTACATCGCCCGGCGGGAGATCTTCGCCTATGACGTGGTCGAGCAGGCCGACGGGTCACTGACCGGGGTCGTCACCGACAACTCCGAGCAGCTGATCATCGGGGCCACCAACGACGCCTTCCTCACCAGCCAGGCCGAGTGGGTGCAGCACCCCGACCTGACCAAGAGCCCGATCATCCTCATCCCCGTTGACCAGGACTGGGACTGCGAACGACTCATGGCCGAGCGCGACGACCTGTTCCCGCCGACGCCCGAGGTCGACTGGTAGGGGCCCGGCCGTCAGGTGATCGGGCCCGCCGTGGTCCACCAGTTCCAGAACTGGTCGAGGCTGGCGCCGTCGGCGATCGAGGCCTCGGCCAGGATGCTGAGGGCCCGGTTGGTCCACGCCAGCCGCTCCTCGCCGCTGTCCAGGAAGTAGCAGGCCACCCGGCCGCTCTCCTGACCGTCGATGGTCAGGGTGTTCTCGAACGGGCAGCCATTGGTCTCCCCGGTCCCGCGGGTGACGCCACCCCCTTCGATCAGGTTGTTGTACACGGCGGCCGAGGCCGCGGCGTTGCGGTATTGGTTGTAGAAGACCGAACTCGCGCCCCGAGGGGGGAAGCACTGGACCGACGCCGTTTCGGTCGGTCGGAGCTCCGCCCGGATGCAGGTGGATCGGAAGGGGGTGGGCACGTGGGTCAACAACATGGCCTCACCGGCGTTCGGGAACTCGTCCACCGTCTCCTGCTCGGACCGGTCCACGAGATCGGCCCACCACTCGTAGAGCTCGGCGTCGGACTCGTCATTGCGGGTGGCGACACCGAGCAGCAGCTGCTCGGTGTCGGTCCACGCGATGCCCGAGCCACCGTTGCCGTCGCGGTAGCAGGCGACCGAGCCGGCGACGCCGTCCGGCTCGTCCGCGGTCGTCCAGCTGTGGGCCGCATAGATGTCGGTGGCACAGTCGCCGCTGGTGTCGAGCTCCTGACCGGCCGGCGCCTGGGCCTCGTCGTAGGCGTCGTCGAGGTCGCCGTCGTCGTCGAACACGGTGACGGCGAGGTCGTCGGCACCCTCGGCGGGGTCACAGGACAGCTCGGCGATGACGTCATCGTCGTAGTCCTCGACGTCCTCCAGCTCACAGTCGTCGAGGTCGAGGGCGCCCGTCACCTCGGCGAAGGCGTCCTCGGCATCGGCTTGGGCCTCTTCGAGGGCCTGGGCCTCCGCGTCCACGGTCGTGGGCGGCGGCTCCTCGGGATCGTCGCCATCGTCGTCGCCCCCGCCCAGGAGGAGGGCGCCGGCGACGACGGCCACGAGGAGGAGCAGGGCCCCGCCGATGAGCAACGGGGTACGGGAGCGCCCACCGCCCGATGTCGCTGGCGGCCCCACCTGCGGGGGCAGGGGCCCGGGTGGTGGCGTCGGGCTCGGATCGAGGGCGGGGGTGGGGGCCGGGGGAAAGGTCGTCGCCGGGGCGTTGACGGTGGACGCGGGTGGGGGTGGTGGCGGGGTCGGGGTGGCCACCGGCGGCGGCAGGCCACTGGTCAGCAGGGCCCGGCGGGCGGCCTCCGCGAAGGCAGCGCCGGTCTGATAGCGGTCGGCAGGCTCCTTGGCCATGGCCTTCTGGATGACGGCGTCGATGGCGGGGGGCAGCCCCGGTACGGTCGCGGCGACCGGCGGCGGCGCCTTGGTCAGGTGCGAGGTGATCATCGAGTGGATGTCCCCGCTGAAGGGTGCGGTCCCGGTCAGGGACTCGAAGAGGACGCAGCCCAGGGCGTAGATGTCCGCCCGCCCGTCCACGGTCTGGCCGCCCAGCTGTTCGGGGGCGGCGTAGGCGAAGGTGCCGAGGAACTCGCCCGCCCCGGTGAGGCTGTCGCTGGACGCCGTGCGCTTGGTCAGGCCGAAGTCGGCCAGGAAGCAGCGGTCATCCCGCGCGCGGATGAGGATGTTGCGGGGCTTGACGTCGCGGTGCACGAGGCCGGCCTCGTGGGCGGCGTCGAGGGCCCCGGCGATCTCGGTCATCACCTCGACGGCCCGCTCGGGAGTGAGGGGCCCGTTCTCCTCGATGGTCTTGCCCAGGTCGCGGCCCTCGATGTAGCGCTGGGCGATGAACAGCTGGCCGTCCTGCTCGCCGGCGTCGAGCACGCCGACGATGTTGGGGTGGTCGTCCAGCTCCACGGCCAGGAGCGACTCCCGCTGGAAGCGCTCGCGGTTCTTGTCGTCGGCGGACAGCGTGGGGTTCAGCACCTTGAGCGCGACCTTGCGCCGCAACGCGGGACGCAGGTCCTCGGCCAGGTAGACGTTGCAGAAGCCGCCGGCACCGAGCAGGTGCTCGATGCGGTAGCCACCGAACTCGGTGCCCTCGTCCATCACTGCCATGTGAGTCCGCCTGTCGTCAGTAGCCGCCGGTCCCGCGTTACGTGTCTTCCCGGAACCAGGTGTGGGTGCCCTGGGAGGCGATGGCTGCACCCAGCCGGGTCAACGCATGGGCGTAAGCGGCCCGCCGCAGGTCGACGCCGAGAGTAGTGGCGAGGTCGTACACGGCAGCGAACTCCCGGCGCATGATCTCCTCGAGGCGCTCGTGGACCTCGGCCAGGCTCCACGCGAGGCCACCGCGGTTCTGGACCCACTCGAAGTAGCTGACGGTGACCCCGCCGGCGTTGGCCAGGATGTCGGGCACGATCGTGATGCCGCCCGCGACCAGGACCCGGTCGGCGTCGCTGGTGATCGGCCCGTTGGCCACCTCGATGACGGTTCGGGCCCTGATCCGCCCGGCGTTGGCCTCGGTGATGACGCCCTCCAGGGCCGCCGGGATGAGGATGTCGACATCCAGTTCGAGCAGGGCCTCGTTGGTGATCACCTCGGCGTCGACCAGCTGGCACACCGAGCCCTCGCAGTAGACCGCCCGCAGCGCCCGGGTGTCGTTCTTGTTCCGCACGAGGCTGGGGACGTCGAAGCCCTCGGCCCGGTGGATCCCGCCCTGGCTGTCGCTGACCGCCACGATGCGGTAGCCGTCGGCGTGCAGGAGGGCGGCCACGTGCTGGCCGGCGTTGCCGAAGCCCTGGATGGCCACGGTCACCTCGTTCGGGTCCCAGCCCTCCCGGCGCTCGAGCTCCTTGATGCAGTAGTAGGCGCCCCGCCCGGTGGCGTCGTCACGGCCGAGGCTGCCCCCCAGCTCGATGGGCTTTCCGGTGAAGGTGCCCGGGCACCGGCGTCGTTCGATGCGGGAGTACTCGTCGGTCATCCAGCCCATGACCATGGCGTTGGTGTAGACGTCGGGGGCGGGGATGTCGGTCTCGGGACCGAGGACGTCGTGGAGGGCCTGGACGAAGCCGCGGCTGACCCGTTCCAGCTCCAGGCGGGAGAGTTCCTTGGGGTTGCAGATGACCCCGCCCTTGCCGCCCCCGAAGGGCAGGCCGACGACGGCGCACTTGATCGTCATCCAGAAGGCCAGGGCCTTGACCTCGGACACGTCCACGTCCGGGTGGAAGCGGATGCCGCCCTTGGTCGGCCCTCGGGTGTCGTCGTAGCGGACCCGGTAGCCGTCGAACACCTTCAGTGAGCCGTCGTCGCGCCGGATGGGGATGGCGACCTCCATCACCGACTTCGGGTGACGCAGGCGTTCGAGGACCTCGGGGTCCACCTCGATGAGATCGGCGACCTCGTCCAGCCGACGGAGGGCGTCGGTGAAGACGTCGGTCATCGTGGCCTCAGCTTCGTCGGTGCGAGTCGAAGGACAGGACGCGTGGGCCCACCAGCATGTGCATGCCGGGGGTCAGGGTGACGGGGGCGTTGGGGGTCACCGGGGTCCACTGGGTGGCGTCCCGGGTGGCCACGAACGTGCCGTTGGCCGAGCCGGCGTCGGCCACCCGGACCTCCCAGTCGTGAAGGGTCACGCGGGCGTGCACCCGGGATATGGCGCGCTCGGGATCGGGCAAGGCGATGCCTCGTACGTCACCGGCGGCGACGCCCGCGTCGGTGTCGGGCTCGCGGCCCACCACGATGTCCCGGTCGACCACATAGGTGCTGCCGTCGTCGAGGACGAGCACCCCGAGCGGCGGGCGCGGGCCCTCGACCAGGTTGTGGGTCTGTTGGACCATTGAGATCCCGCAGGTGGCACAGAAGGGCGAGTTGGGGTCGTTGAAGTGGCCCCGGGCACAGATCACCCCGTGCACCTGCGGGACCGCGGGCTCGTCGGGCTCGGCCTCGACCGGCCCCGTGTCGGTCCCGGCCATGGGCAGCGGGGCCCGCACCGAGTCCTCCTCCGGCTCACTCAGCGAGACCGCGACGAAGTCCGGGGCGGGCACGGGCTCGGGCGCCACCTCCGGGGCGGGCGGGGGCGGCGGGGCGGGGGCCTCGACCGGAGGCGCCGGTGGCGGCTCAGGTGCGGCCTCGACCACACGCTCGGGCTCAGGCGCCGCCACCGTCTCGACGACCGGAGCCTCGCTCGCCGGTGGCGGGGGCGGAGCGGGGGCGGCCGCTCCGGTGGCCACGCCGTTGCCGCGGGCCACGCCCGCCTGGAGGTCGGACCACTCGTCGGCCGCGCCGGCGCCGTCCCGAGCCAGCGACCACTGCTCGGGGACGGAGCCCAGGAGGCGGTCCAGCCAGGCGGCGGCATCCCGACCCGAGAGGGTCTGGTCGCCACTGTCGTCGTGGTAGGCGAACTCGACGTCACCGTGCAGGAGCACGGCCAGGCCTTCGCCGTCGGTGCCGACCAGGCCGAGGGGCGGGGCGTCGTCGGCTGCGGCCAAGAGGCCGGCGACGGCCCGGGCCGCCCGGCGTCCGGCGTCCGGCTGGCCGGCAGCCGCCCGCACCGCGTCGAGGAAGGCGTTGACCAGGGCATGGTGCTGGTCGCCGGTAGGGAAGGCCACCGCCGCCAGGCCGGGGGCCCGCAGGACCACCCCGTCGCCGGGGACGACCCGCAGGCGCAGTTCGTCGAGCGTCGTCATGGCGTCCAGCCTCCGAGGATGCGGCCGCCACGGAACCGCCAGCGGATGAAGAACACCTGCATGAGGTTGTTGGCGAACAGGTTGATCGCGATCCACGTCGTGACGAAGGCGACCAGGAACGGCGCCAGGGTGAGCCCGCTGAGCAGCAGTCGCCATTCAGGGGCGCCTGCGTCGGTCGATGCGGCGACCGAGGTCGCGAACCAGTACGCCAGGATCCCCTCGTTGACGATCGTCACGTAGCCGAACAGCGTGGGCCAGTCCTTCTCCCAGCGGAACTGCATGAGCCCGTGGTACACGAACTCCCAGAGGACACCGAGCACCAGCACGATGACCAGCACCGAGTAGGTCACCTTGTAGACGTCGAGGAGGTCCGGGCTTCCCATGGCGTCGCTGTCGACGAACACCCGTACCAGGGGAGTGATCAACAGAGTCCAGATCCCGCCGACGACGACCACCAGGAAGATCCGGGTCTGGATGCGGCCGCTGAGGGTGGGGATCACGTGGCCACCCCCGGTGGGCGGCGCTTCAACCACCGTCGCCACTCGCGCCACGATCTGCCCACGCCGATGCGGGGGACGAAGCCTTGGGCGGCGAGGTCGTCGGCGATGCGGAGGGCGACGTACTGGAGGCCCAGGAAGGAGTCCACGCCGGAGAAGTACCCACCGGCGGTCGCAGAGCCCGAGGCGTACATCCGGCCCACGCCGCTGCGGGTGCCTCGGACCTCGTAGCTGGGCTCCATGTCCAACCGCCCCAAGGGATTGCGACCGGCGCCGGAGTGCTCCAGCAGGTCGGCCAGCACCCGGTGCTCGCCGATGTCGGCCTCCAGCCCGGTCGAGTCGATGATGTAGTTCGCCGGGACGTCGAAGGTGCCCTGGTCGGTCTTCACCGTGCTGACCACGGTGCCGTCGCCGGGCACGACGCGCTCGACCGTGCCGACCATCAGTCGGTACCAGCCTTCCTTGCGCCCCCGCTCGAGCTGCTTGAGCCAGAGCTTGCGATGCGGCGTCGTGGTGCCGCCGAGCAGGCCGTAGAGCGCTTTGCGCTCCTCGCCGTCGGTGTGTTCCAGCTTCGACTTGAGCTGGCCGCCCCAGGAGGACTTCGGCACGTTGAAGCCCTGATGGGCCCAGCCATTCCGGCCCCGGCGGCGCATGAAGATGCTGGGACCGTGGGACTCGCCGATGTAGTTGCGGACGAGGTGGATGATCTGGATCTGGGATCCTTGCTGGTCCCGCTCGTCCGTCAGTCGTTGCAGGATGCGGCTGGCCACGATGCCGTTGCCCCGAACCACGACGGTGCCGGGGTGCTGGCGTAGCTCCTCGTAGACGTGCTCGTGAGGCTCATAGGCGTTGAGCACCCGGTGGAAGTCCTCGTAGGTCGTGCGGTAGGCCTGCAGGTCGGGCAGGAAGCGCAGGCCGGGGTAGCCGACCGCCACGTGCACGTAGGTGCTGCGGTAGGCCACCCGCTTGGTGGGCGTGCTGCCGGCCTCGGGGGTGAGGATCGTGAAGTACCCCCCGCCGTGGCGCTTCCGTACCATCCGGACCAGGCCCTTGGCCGTCCGCTGCAGATAGCCGATGCGCTGGGCTTCGACCTCCAGCGATTCGAACACCTGGCCGGCCCTCGGGGTGAAGTAGTCGGTGAAGATCGGCTCGGTGAAGACCTGCCACAGCGGCGCGAACTTGTCCTGGAAGCCCTTCTCCTGGCGAAACTCGCGGTACGCGTAGGAGGGGACGCCCCAACAGTTGTCCGGCGTGGAGCCGGCGTCGGATCGGAGCCGCTCGGGACGGGGGATCTGGGACACCCGGGTCAGGTACTCGTAGGTCTCCCACGGCTTTTCCAGCGCGCCGAGGGCGATGAACCGGTCCGGGGACATGCCGGCCATCCGCAGGTAGTCGGCCAGCACGAAGCTGCCGATGCCCCCACCGACGGACACGAGCGGCACGTCGATCACCGGGATGCCGGCTTCGGCCAGCATCTGGTCGGTCCACTCGTGGGTGGTGATGAGATGGTCGGTGAGGTCACCGGCCTGGCCCCGGGCCTCCTCGACGGCCGCGGCGAGTTGCTCGTGCGGGAGGTTGACGGTGTCGGTGTGGCTCACGTCAGCTGGTCTCCTTGGTCGCGGCCGAGCGTACGACGGAATCCGCAGGCGGGTGGACGGTCAGTACGACTGTGGTGCGAGAAGCGATCAGGCCCTCGGCCAGGTGGCTGTCCGCGGCCCCGACGACCACCAGACGCGCGTCGCCCATGTCGGCACCCGGCTCCCGGCTGTCGACGGCGTCTCCGCCGTGGCGCTCGGCCACATCGGCGGCGTGGCGGTCCGCCCCGAGGAGGACCACCGGCCCGTCCGGCCGGGGGCTGGTGTCCACGGGACACACGACGACCGGACAGGGCGCCGACGCCGCGAGCCGGGCCGCGATGCCGGCTGGGGCCGGGCCACTGCTGGCCACCACGATGAGGTCGACCCCCTCACGGGCGAGGTCCAGGGCGGCCTGCGCGGGATCGACTGCGCCGTAGGTCGTCGGCTGGACGGTGACCCCGTCGGGGGCCAGCGTGCCCAGGAGCTTGAGCGCCCGCAGGGACGACTCCGCCTCGAGCACCTCGTCGTGGAGACCGCCGGGCAGCTCGTCGTAGGGGGACAGCGGGATCGGGCGGAAGAGGATGACCTCGGCCGGGCCGGCGCCGGCCAGGCGGTAGGCGATATCGGCGACAGGGGCGCCCTCGTCGACGGTGCCAACCACCGCGAGGATCCGCGTGCTGTCCGAGTCCGGAGGCCCGACCGACGGTGGGCCGCCACCGACTTTGGGCAGGAAGCGGTCCACCAGCGGCCCGGTCATCATGGTGGTCACCAGGGCCATGACGACCCCGGCCACCTGCATCGGCGGGGTGATGACGCCCTGGTTGAGGGCGATGAGGGCGACCACCAGGACGAGCAGGCCCCGGCAGTTCATGAGCACACCCAGGACGTTGCCCTCGGCCCAGGAGAGCCCTCCCATCTTGGCGAAGACCGCGGAGCCCGCCCACTTGCCGACGATGCCGGCCAGGAGGAACAGGAGGATGGCCGGGATGTGGCTCGCGCGCGCAGCTTGGTGAAGTCCGTGTTGAGCCCGGAGAAGGCCAGGAAGATCGGCAGCAGGATCACGGCGGTGACGTCGGCCAGGCGACGGGAGATCTCCCGGAAGAGGCCCTTCCGGGCGGGGAGGACGGCGCCGGCGAGGAAGGCGCCCACGATCACGTTGATGCCGATCTGGTTGGCGGCGTAGGCGGAGGCGAACGTGAACACCATGATCAGCCCGAGGAGCAGGGGGGTAAGTTGGCCGTTCCGCTCGAAGGACCGGCCCATCGGCTTGAGCAGGGGTCGGGCCACCAGGAAGAGCACACCGATGTAGAGCCCGGCCACGAGGAACTTGACCGCCAGCTTCGAGGGTCCCTGGTCGGCGGCGACGCCCGAGGCGACGGCCACTGTGAGGAACATCGCTACGGTCACGACCGCGGCGGCAGCCACGCCGGTGGCGCCCATCGGTGTGGCCGTCAGGTTCTTCTCCTGCAGGATCCGGGCCATGACCGGGAAGGCGGTCACGGTCAGCATCCCGGCGATGAACAGGGTGAAGCTGATCTGGGAGGGGGCGTTGGCCGTGTCGAAGAACGGCACGAAGTCCTGCGTGTACAGGATCGGCCCGATCACGAAGGCCAGGGCGATCGGCACGGCCACGGCACCGAACGAGACCAGGCCGATGCTCTTGCCCTTGCCCTTCAGCGCGTTCCAGTCCAGTTCCAGGCCGACGAGGAACATGAAGAAGACGAGGGCGATCTGGCCGATGATCCCGAGCACGCCGCGGGCCTGGGTGGGGAAGAGGCAGGCGGTGATGCTCTCCGCCGCCGGTGGCGTGCCCTCCGCGGGGATCGGGGTGCCGGGGATCTGGGCGCTGAGGGCCTGCTCGCAGTGCAGGGAGCTCCACGAGTTGGTCCAGGTGAACACCGTGGCACCGAGCAGGGAGGGCCCGAGCAGGATCCCGGCGATGATCTCCCCGACGACCGTCGGTTGCCCGACCTTGTTGGCCAGTCGGCCCATCAGGCGGGCCACCAGCAGGATGATGGCGATGTCCAGGAGGACGAAGCCCAGTACCTGTTCGGGCGTCAGCCCTGGTCGCAGCATGTCGTCATCCCCCCGTGGTCGGGCTCGATCTGAGCCGGTCGATCAGTTCTGTCAGCCGGGCGGCGCCGTCGTCCCGGCCCATCTGCACCCACAGCGTCGCCACCGGGGCCGCCGACCGGCCTGGTGCCCCACCCCGGATCTCCACCCCTACCTCCCCGCCACCGTCGCCGACATCACCTGACGACCGCAGCCCCTCGACCGTAGTCGCCAGTCGGCGGCCGGGGTCCCCCTCCACCTGGAGGGCGAGGCCACGCGCCCGGGAAAGGCGAAGGCCGAGCTCCAGGACTGTCCGATCGCTCTCGGTCCCGAGGTGGGCCCGCACCGGGCCGTCGAGGCCGGCCCCGTCCACCAGAGCGAGGCGGATCGTCGGCGCCAGCGGGCTCTGGGTGCCCCCGGGCACGGCGTACCCGGCGTCGGCCGGGACCAGCACCAGGTCCGAGACGCTCTCGTCGGCGAGGAGACCGATCAGGCGCCCGGGGTCGTCGGTGGTCCGTGAGCGGGCGAAGACGGGCACGCCCGCGGCCTGCACCGTGGTCTCGAGGTGGTGGAGGGCGTCCAGGGACGCGGCCATCGACTCCAGGCCGCTGCCGACTTCGAGCGTGCCGACCGGGGCGCCGAACTGGACCAGGGCCACCTCGCGCGGGTCTTCGCCGTGCGCCAGTTCCGCGGCGAGGGCGGCGAGGGTGGGTCCGGGATCGCCCTCCGGGGTCCCGACCAGTACGCGGAACGCGGCCGCCTGCTCGGAGCCGATGCGCTCGGCCTCGGCGATCTCGCGTTCCACGAGGTCGGGGGGGTACAGCTGCCTGAGGAGCGGTTCGGTGATGATCGTGGTGAACACGGCCATCACGACCATGATCGTGAACATCCCTTCGTTCAGGACCCCGACCTCCCGCCCGATCGTCAGGATCACCAGCTCGGTCAGGCCCCTGGTGTTCATCAGTACGCCGAGGGCCATGGCCTGTCGGGTGGGGACGCCCTGACTGCGCGAGGCCACCGAGGCGCCGACGAACTTGCCGGTGCAGGCCACGAGGATCACCAGGAGTAGGTACTTGAGCCCGTCGACGCCGAGACCGGTGATGTCGACCAGTAGGCCGGTGACCACGAAGAAGACGGGCAGCAACAGGATCACGGTGATCTGCTCGAGCCGCTCGAGGATCTCGTGGAACATCTGGTGGGCACCCTCACGAGGGAAGATGGCGCCGAAGAAGAAGGCCCCGAAGATGGCGTGGATGCCGATCTCGGAGGTGAGGAAGGCCGAGACCAGCACTCCCGCGAGGACGGCGGCGAGCACGTCGGGGGTGAGGCGCTCGAGCCGTTGGTAGCGGTCGACGAGCTTGACCAGCAGCGGACGGATCAGCAGCACCATGCCTGCGCCATAGGCGGCGGTCAGCACGAGGACCCACTGCGGGCCGAGCTCACCTTCGCCGACCACGGCCAGGACGCCGGCGAGCAGCGACCAGGCCAGGATGTCGTCGACCGCGGCGCAGGCCAGGGTCAGTACGCCGATGCGGGTGCGGTGCATGTTCCGCTCGGTGAGGATGCGGGCCAGGACGGGGAAGGCCGTGACCGACATGGCGGCGCCGAGGAAGAGCCCGAAGTCGAGGAGGTCGACCTCCTCGCCGTTGACCATGCCGTACTCGGCGTGGAGGACCGGTGCCGCCAGCATGGCCAGAGTGAAGGGCAGCACCACCGAGCTCAGCGACGTGACCGCGGCCAGCCGGCCCTTGCCCCGGATGAGGCTCATGTCCAGCTCGAGGCCGATGATGAACATGAAGATGATCAGGCCGAGCTGGGCGATGATCCCGAGGAAGGGCCGGGTGTCGAGGGGGAAGAGCCGCTCGGGGAGGTCCTCGTTGATCAGGCCGAGCACGCTCGGCCCGAGCATGATCCCCGCCACGATCTCCCCGACCACTGCGGGCTGGCGGACCTTCTTGGCCGCCCACCCGGCGGCCCGGGCCACGACGATGACGATGGCGATGCCGAGGAAGACGCGGGCGCTGATCTCCTCGGTGAGTCCCCCGGCAGCGGCGAAGAGTGAGGCGGCGGTCACGGTTCCCCCCTTCCCTCGTCGAGACGGCCGTTGTGGTGCGCGGATCGTAGCCTCGGCACGAGAGGCGTAAAGTCCGTCGCTGCAGGCACCCACGCCTGACGCTCATCAAGGGGGCCGATGTGGAGACGATCGCCGACTACCGCCTCATCCGATCGCTGGGTGCGGGGAGCCACGGGGAGTTCTTCCTGGCCGAGCCGCCGGTCCGACTCGGTCTCGAGGCCGAGTTCGTCGCCGTGAAGGTCATGGCCGGCCAGACCCAGGACGACGCCTTCCGCCGGGCGACCCGGGAGCTCCGGCTCTTCGCCTCGGTCAAGTCGCCTTACCTGGTGGCGCTCTACGACGCCGGCCAGGAAGGAGGGCGGTTCTTCTACGCCGCGGAGTACCTGCCGCTCGGGTCGTTGGCGACGTCCTCCAAGCCGCTCGACCGGGCCCAGACGCTGCGGGCGGTGGCCGACGCCGCCCGGGCGGCCCACGTCCTGCACGAGGCGGGCATCGCCCACCGTTCGATCAAGCCCGCGAACATTCTCATCACCGAGACCGGCGGCAAGCTGGCCGATCTCGGCCTCGCCCAGGTGCTGGCCCCGGGCATGACGGTCACGGGCATGGGCCCGATCGGCTCCGTCGAGTACATCGACCCCGCCATCCTCTCCGGCGACCGCGCCGGCCGGGCCTCGGATCTCTGGTCCCTCGGTGTGACCCTCCACCGGGCGATCACGGGTACCGGCGTCTACGGCGAGCTCCCCGAGACCGAGCCCCTGGTGGCCATCCGCAAGGTGCTGTCCTCGGACCCGGTGCTGAGCGACGCCCTGAGTCCCGTGGAGCGGGAGCTGGTCGGTCAGCTCCTCGCCAAGGACGCTGCCGACCGCCCGGCCACGGCGCTCGAGGTGGCCGACCGCATCGACGCCCTCATCTGACCGTTTCCGCGACCGGTGTCCCGCGGGCGTGGGTCCACTACGGTGCTGGCCCCGTGAAGCGCATTCTGCTGATGATGCTCGTGATGGTGGTGGCCGGCTCCGTGGCCGTCGGCTGCGGGGGTGACGACGAGTCGCCCGAGGGTTCCGGAGGCGAGGCCCCACCCGACGCCGAGCTGCTCGAAGGCGACGCCGTCGAGATCGTCGCCGTCGACAACGCCTTCGACCCCGATGCCGCCCGGGTGGCGGCGGGCACCGAGGTCACGTGGGTCAACAGCGGGGTCAACGACCACAACGTGGTCCCCGAGGACGCGGACGCGACATGGGCCATCGACACCGAGGACTTCGGCCCCGATGACGAGGCGTCGTTCACCTTCGACGAGCCCGGCGTCTACCGCTACTACTGCTCGATCCACGGGACGCTGACGGCCGGGATGCCCGGCGTCCTGGTGGTCGAGTAGCCCGACCGATCGGTCAACGACACCTCCGAGGGGGAGATCAACATGGGCAAGGGATGGCGACGGCTGCTGGCCGTCATGGTGGTACTGACCGCAATCGCCGCGGGCTGCGGCGGTGACGACGGCGGCGAGGCCGAGGGCCCGCCGCCGTGTGAGACCGCCGAGGGCGACGCCACCACGATCAAGTCCCCGAAGACGAGGACACCATCCAGGAGGCGGTCAACGCCGCCCCGGCCGGAAGCCTCGTGCTGGTCTCGCCCGGGACCTACAACGAGGCCGTCGACGTCTGCACCGACGACCTCGTCATCCGAGGCCTCGACCGCAACGAGGTGATCCTCGACGGCAACTTCGAACTGGAGAACGGTGTGCGCGTCGTCGAGGCGGATGGTGTGGCGGTGGAGAACCTGACCACGCAGAACTACACCCGCAACGGCGTCTTCTGGACGGGCGTGGACGGCTACCGGGGCTCCTACCTCACGGCGATCCGCAACGGCGACTACGGGATCTACGCCTTTGGCTCGGTCAACGGCACCCTCGAGCACTCCTACGCCTCGGGCAGCCCCGACGCCGGGTACTACATCGGCCAGTGCTACCCCTGTGACGCCCTGATCGACGACGTGACCGGGGAGTGGAACGGCCTCGGCTACTCCGGGACCAACTCGGGCGGGAACCTGGTCATCGTCAACTCGGTCTTCACCGAGAACCGGGCCGGGATCGTGCCCAACAGCCAGACCAGCGAGGGCTGTGCCCCGCAGAACGAGACGACCATCGTCGGCAACCTCGTGGTGAACAACAACAACAGCGACACCGGGGCCATCGGCGCCGCCCTCCAGGGCCAGTGGAACGGGATCCTGGTCACGGGCGGCAACAACAACGTGATCGAACGCAACCGCGTCGAGGGTCACGAGCGCACGGGGATCGCGGTCACCCCTCGACCCGAGGACGACCCCATCACCCCCCTCCCGGAGGAGTTCCCCACGGACTGCGTGGAGAACGCCGAGCCCGCGCCCGAAGAGGAGATGGCCGACGTGGACAACCCGCTGCTGTGGGAGTCGACCGGCAACACCGTCGTGGGCAACGTGGTCACCGGCTCCGGCGAGTGGGACCTGGTCCTGCTGACCCTGAGCGGTGAGGGCGACGGCAACTGCTTCGCCGACAACGACTTCACCGGGATCTCGGCTCCGCCCGACATCGACACCGTCGTGCCCTGCGAGGGCCCGCAGCAGTCCTACGAGCCGGAGCTCGCTCGCTTCCTCGAGATGGCTGACATCACCGACCGCCCGGAGTCGGTGCCCTACGACGAGGTCGACCTGCCCGACCCGGGCGACCTCGAGAACATGCCCGACGCCGTCGACGCGCCGGCCGAGCCCGCCGGGCCGCCCCGCACCGTGGACCTCGACGCCATCACGGTGCCCGCCGCGGGATGACCCGACGCCGCGGCGTCCTCCTCGCGACCGGGGCCCTGGTTGCAGTGGTGGGCGTCGCGGCCTGGGCCACCCGGCCCGACGGCGGCAACGACACCGCGGCCGCCTCGCCGGGCCCCCACAACGGGCGCTTCCACGTGGAGTGCGGCTACAGCCACAGCGCCCCGGACGACCCCATCGTCTTCCCGGGTGAGCCGGGCGCGTCGCACCAGCACGACTTCTTCGGGGCCTCGTCGACCGACGCCTTCTCCGACGCCGACTCGCTGCTGGCCGGGGACACGACGTGTGCCACCAAGCAGGACAAGGCCTCGTACTGGGCCCCGTCGCTGTTCGCCGGAGACGAGCAGCTCGAGCCGCTGGGCTCGACCGCCTACTACCGGGCGGCCGACGGTGTTGACCCCGCGGCCGTCGAGCCCTTTCCCTTCGGACTGATGATGATCTCGGGCGACCCCACGGCGACGGTCACCCAGCCGACCGAGCACGTGGGCTGGGCCTGCACGGTCGAGGCCCCGACGCTCAGCACACCTCCCGACTGCCAGCGGACCCTGCTCCTGCGGGTGATCTTTCCGGACTGTTGGGACGGCGAGCACCTCGACCGCGAGGACCACCGCAGCCACGTGGCTCGCTCCACCGACGAGGGCTGCCCCGACAGCCACCCTGTGGCCCTGCCCCAGCTGGAGTTCCACGTGCGGTACCCGCCGCCGGAGAGCCGGGCCGACCTGCACCTGGCGTCCGGATCGATCCTGACCGCGCACGCCGATTTCTTCAACGCGTGGGATCCCGCCAAGTTGGCCAACGAGGTCGCCGTCTGCATCGGCGAGGACGCCTACTGCTGACCACCCGTCGTTCTGGCCCTTGATTTCGCCCCCAGGACCGGCGATTCACCGGCCAGAACGGGGAGATCAGACCTCGTCGAGCCAGACGGGGGCGGCGTCGAGCAGGAACTGGCTGACCGACCACCCGTCGTTCTGGCCCTTGATTTCGCCGCCAGGACCGGCGATTCACCGGCCACAACGGGGAGATCAGACCTCGTCGAGCCAGACCGGGGCGGCGTCGAGCAGGAACTGGCTGACCGCGAGGCAGCGGTCCAGCGTCTCGCAGAGCAGCTCCTGGCCGACGAAGACCTTGGCCAGGGAGAGCTGGAGCTTGGCGACGATGGCCAGGCTGCGCTCGGGCGCATCAGTCACCGCGGCGAACGAGTCGATGGCGGAGACCTCCAGCGGCAGGTCCGGACCACCGACGCCGGCCAGATCGGTGGCCAGGACCAGCAGGTCCGGCGGGTGGGGGAGCGGGGGCAGGGCCCAGTTGAAGAGCAGGGGGAAGCGGTAGTCGTCGGGCGGGTCGTCGCCCTCGGGGATCTCCAGCACCTTGTCCTCGAAGGCGAGCAGCACCCGAGGGTCCACCTCGAGAGACAGGTGCAGGTCAAGGGGGCCACCGCAGGCCTCCTCGGGGTGGAGGTCGACCTCCCAGGCCTGGCGCAACGAGTACGACTCGACGAAGTGTCGCTCGTCATGGACGTGGAAGCCGTGGTCCACTGCGTGGTCCTTGAGGTCGGCGATGAACCCCGCGACATCGATGACGGCCAAGGCCTACAGCCTGCCACGTCGGTAGCGTGCCGCGGCAATGACCGAGGACCAGCTGCTCGCCGTGCTGCACGAGGCGGCGTCGGCCGCGATCGAGGCCACGACCGGCTCGGGTGACTTCGCTCTGGTCGACGCCTCCCGGGGTCAGCACGTGGTCGACGTGGCCGCCGACGACGCCGCTCTGGCGGTCCTGGTCGGGGCCGGCCTCGGCGTGCTGAGCGAGGAGTCGGGCCGCCACCACGCGGACCGTCAGGTGACCGTCGTGCTCGACCCCCTCGACGGGTCGAGCAACGCCGCCCGGGGGCTGCCCTGGTACGCCACCAGCCTGTGCGCGGTCGACGCCGAAGGGCCCCGGGCCACCGTGGTGGTGAACCAGGTCAGCGGCGAACGCTACGAGGCAGTCCGCGGCGGCGGCGCCCGCCGCGACGGCGAGGCGTTGGCGCCCTCGGGTGTGTGTCGCCTGCAGGACGCCATGGTGGGTCTCTCCGGCCTGCCCCCGAACTGGCTGGGCTGGCGCCAGTACCGGTCCCTCGGGGCGGTGGCCCTGGACCTCTGCGCGGTGGCCGAGGGCCGCCTCGACGGCTACATCGACTGCAGCCCTTCGGCCCACGGGCCGTGGGACTACCTGGGCGGGATGCTGATCTGCCGAGAGGCCGGCGCGGCGATCGAGGACGCGGCCGGTCGGGACCTGGTGGTCCTCGAGTACGGTGCCCGACGCACCCCGGTGGCCGGTGCCACGCCCGAACTGCTGGTGGAGGCCCTCGCGGCACGACGGACCTTCCCGGTCTGAGCGTCACCCCCCGCCCGTAGCCTGGAAGGATGCGGCGCCGGTTCGTGCGCTTCCTGCTGGGGGTGTACCGACGACTGCCCGTCTTCGGGCGGCGATGGATCGTGCGCACGATCGCGCCGAGCTTCACCGTCGGGGCCATGGCCGTCATCGAGCGCTCCGACGGCGCCGTCCTCCTCGTCCGCCACAGCTACCGCCGCCGCTGGGGCGTCCCCGGTGGCCTGATGAAGCGGCGGGAGCACCCGGAGACCGGCCTGCGTCGGGAGGTGCTCGAGGAGGTCGGCGTCGAGGTGGACCTGTTGGGTGAGCCCGCCGTGGTGGTGGACCCCGACCCCCAGCGGGTGGACCTGGTCTTCCGGGGCCGCCTCCGGGACGAGTCCATCAAGGCCCGCCCCGTGTCGGTGGAGATCGTGGAGGTCCGCTGGTTCCTCCCCGACGAGCTCCCCGAGCTGCAGTTCGAGACCAGCGGCGCCCTCATGGCGCTGGCGCGGGCGTCCCGAAACCCCCAGAGCCCGCCCCTGCCGTCCCTCGGGCTGTTGGCGCGCCATGAGCGGGAGGCCGGTTAGCTTCCGCGGCTTGATGACCTCTGGCCGTCGCCCGTGGTTCCCGCTGTCGCCCGTGGTCACCTTGGCGCTCCTGGCCGGCGCGTGCAGCTCCGAGGTAGGCGAGGGCGACAGCTCGCCTGACGACACCGGAGTCTCCAGCGAAGCGCCCGTCGGTGAGTTCCGGTTCCTGACCTACAACGTGGCGGGGTTGCCCCAGGAGGTGTCCTCGGAGAATCCCGAAGCGCATCTCCCCCTCATCAGCCCGCTCCTCGAGGACTACGACCTCCTCGTCACCCAGGAGGACTTCGACTGGTGGGTCGACGACCTCGCCGACCTGGATTTCGTGAACTACCACGAGCGCCTGCGGGCCGACAGCACCCACGAGTTCGCCACCGAGCCGCACCCTGGCCCGGCTGCAGTCGGCATCGACGGCAGCGACCCCGAGCGGCCGCGGCCGTCGGTGGGGGACGGGCTTGGCCTCCTCAGCCGCTTCCCCTTTACCGGGGTGGAGCGGGTCCCGTGGGCCGGCTGCCGGGGCCTGATCGACAGTGCCAGCGACTGCCTGGCCATGAAGGGATTCCTGGTCGCCACCGTCGACCTCGGCCACAGCGCGGAGGTCGATGTGTACACCTTGCACGCCGAGGCGGGGGGCGACACCGAGGACGACGTCCTGCGCCAGGAGCAGTTCGACCAGGTGGCGGCCTTCATCAACGAGCACTCCGTCGGTCGGGCCGTGATCCTGGGCGGCGACACCAACCTGCACCTGGAGCCCGACGACGAGGACGAGCCGATCGACCGCCCCGTCTGGGAGGGCTTTCTCGCCGACACCGGCCTCACCGACGTCTGTAGCGTGATCGACTGTCCTGTCCCCGGCGCCATCGACAAGGTGGCCTGGCTCGACGGGGGTGGGGTGAGCTTCGAGCCCCTCGAGCTCCGCCACGAGAACCAGATCTTCTCCGGTCCCGAGGGCGAGGACCTCAGTGACCACCCGCCGGTCGCCGTCGACTGGACCTGGATCGCCACGTCATAGGGTGTTCGCCCCGGGCGCTTAGCTCAGCTGGCTAGAGCACCTCCCTTACAAGGAGGGGGTCGGGGGTTCGAGTCCCTCAGCGCCCACCGGTTGTTGTGGAAATCACAACAATTCGCCGCGTTACCCCTGGTCAGGGGCAGGGTTTGAAAGACGAGACGAAGGTCCTTGGGGCCAGTCCGGCACCACGCACATCACGTCTGACCGGACCACGCGGCAGCCCCGATCGATTCCATGGCGTGTTCGGCGAGTGCGGTGATGGTGAGTGCGGGGTTCACGCCTGGGCTGGTGTCGGCATCGATTTGGACGCACGTGTGAACTTCGGCGACACCGGGAGCCGTCGCGCTCAGTTCAGCAGAAACGCGCGGGAGTGCGAGACGCAGGTGTCCAGGTCATCGAGCCAAGGAGCGTGCTCGGCACTGGGAACGATCACGAGTTCGGCGTTCGGCAGGCGCCGTGCGAAGGTGCGAGCAATCGCGGCACCGCCATTCGGGTCGTCTTCGCCCCACAGGAACAGAACGGGCATCGTCAGTTTCGAGAGGACGTCGTCGCCGAGGTGCAACTGGACGTTCTGCCCTCGGATCGGGGTGAACACCTTGGGGGACGAACGGACGTCGTTGGCGAGCGTGTCCGTGTGACGGAGCAGGGCGTGGGCCCAGTCGAGCATGACATCGTCCATCGCTCCCGAGTCGATGGCTCGACCGAGTCCAAACTGGCGCAACGCACGCTTCACCATCTCTCGGGTCATCGGCATGCGGGTCATGACGGACTGCAGACCGGGGATACCACCTATCCGGGCGGGGAGCGGCGCGCCCTCGCTCGGTGCTCCCATCAACCAGCTGTACTCGATGAGCTTGGTGACCCGCTCCGGCTGAGCAGCCGCACCGCGGAAGGCGAACAGGCCACCGTACGAGGTGGCTCCCACGGCGGCGGACTCCAGCTCGAGGGCGTCGAGTACGTCACCAAGGAGCTGATCGGCGTAGCGCTCAACGGCGTGCAGGTCCCGGAGCGGCCCGCCCACGATCGGTTCGGACAGCCCGCACCCGGGCCGGTCGACGAGGATGCAGCACACGCCGTCGAGCGCTGAAGCCAGCGTGGCCCAGCTCGTACCGGAGATGGATCCACCGTGGAGGAGGACGAACGGTGGTCCGTCTCCGACCTCCTGGACACGCACGTGTCCACCCGAGGCGAGCGTCACGACTCGCTCGGTCGGTGTCACCCCGAGGTGTTCCCAGAGCCGCCGTTCGGCGTCGAGGTACGACTGGATGTCCTTCGCCATGGCGAACCATCTAGCAGACATGTGGGTCGGTCACCTCGGCTCGGTCCTCGGGCCGTCCTCCAAGTGTTGTTACACGGGGCGTGGCTGGCTTACTTCGCGTTGTTCGGGCCCGTGGCCCGGAGCCATGGGCACCGTGGCCGGAAGGACTCAGGTCGAACGTGGCCATCCTCGACGGGGACGGATCGGTACGCCGGCGCGCCGGAACTCTCGGGCGAGGGTCGTTGCGTCGACGTCGAACTGGGCCGCAACGACCTTGAGCGATTCTCCTTGGCGGTAGCGGGTCGCAGCGCGCTGGACGATGCGGTCGGTCATCTTGCGAACGTCCTTCCGGCGCTCGATGCGGCGGCGGTCGAGGTGGTGGATGATCGTCGTCCGGTTGACCCCCAGTTGCGCCGCCAGCGAGTCGATCGATGACCCTGCGAGGTAGGCCCCCACGACGTCGTCGACCGCCGCCTCGGTCAGCCGTCGTTGCACAGGGTTTGAAAGCCGTCCCATAAGGTCCACGGGTCGTTGTCGAAATGACAACGTTCGGCCGCATCGGCGAGATCGTCGGGCGGAGGGTGCGTGACAGACTGATCCCCATGTCAAGCAGCGAAGCGTTCCTTGACGACGCACGTAGTGCCTACGGTCGAAACGACTGGACCGTGGCTCGCTCGCGGCTGCTCGATGCTGACGCCCATGAGCCGCTCGAAGCCGAGGACCTGGAGCGGCTGGCCTGGTCGTGCCGGTGGGCGAGCGACGAGGCGGGATTCCTGAACGCGCTGGAGCGAGCCGAGGTGGCCTTCGCCGCGGCCGGTGCTCGCGCGGCGGCAGCACGCATGGCCCTGGAGCAGGCGCGCCAGCACGTGCAGATGCTCGACGAGTCAGTGGCGGTCACCTGCTTCTTCCGGGCGATGGAGCTTCTCGAGGGAGAGCCCGAGTCGCCAGAGCACGCGCTGGCGATGTGGATGCTGTCGTTCACCGAGATGGCGGAGGGCGATGTCGAGGGAGCGCGGGCGTCGCTCCACGAGGCGCGTGCGATCGCTCGTCGGGTGGCCAGCCCCGGCATGGAGGCGATGGCGGTGCAGGGGCTGGCGCACATCGCGGTCATCGAAGGGGACCGGAGTGAGGTGCTGCCGCTCGTCGACGAGGCGGCCGCGCTGGCCATGCGGCCCGGCGTGGAACCGATCCACGCCGGCTACGTGTACTGCGCGGTGATCTCGATCTGTCGGTCCCTCTGCGACTGGGGACGCGCTACAGAGTGGACGAACATGTCGACCCGCTACTGCGAGCGCGAGTCGATCGCCGGCTACACGGGGATGTGTCGCTTTCACCAAGGGGAGATCGACCGCCTCCACGGGCAGCTGGCCGAGGCGGAGGACCGGGTGCTCCAGGCCTGCGAGGAGCTGCGGGCGGTGAACCGCTACAGCGCCGCGTGGGGCTATAGCGAGCTGGTGGACATCCGGGTCAGGCGTGGCGACCTGGCCGGTGCCGAGGAGGCGCTCGCGCAGGCCGTGGCGTTCGGTGACGATGGCCAGCCGGGGCGAGGCCGCTTGCTGTTGGCGCAAGGCGACGCGCCCGCGGCAGCGCGGAGCCTCACCCGGGACCTGGCCGACCGGGGCATGCTCGCTCGGGAACGGCGGGTGTTCGTGCTTCCGGTGCACGTGCAAGCGTGCCTGGCGGTTGGCGACGAGGCCGCGGCGAACGCCAGCGTCACCGAGCTCGAGGAGTTCGCGCGCCGGCTGGGGACGCCCGGGCCGACGGCCGCAGCCGCGGTGGCGCGCGGCGAGCTGGCGCTCTACCGCGGCGAAACCGAGGCCGCCATCGCCTCGCTCCGGCAGGGCGTCCGCACCTGGTGCGAGGTCGACGCTCCGTACGAAGCCGCCGAGGCACGGGTGCGGCTGGCTCGCGCCCTGACCGCCGACGGTGACGACGCCGGGGCCAGTCTCGAGATCAAGGCCGCGGCACGAGCATTGGAGGAGATCGGCGCCGTCGTCGACCTCGACATTGCTCCGTTACGACCCGAGCCCGCGACGCGAGCCCTGCGGACGTTCCTCTTCTCCGACATCGTGGACTCGACGCGGCTCGCCGAGGCGATGGGTGACGATACCTGGGAGCAGCTGCTGCGCTGGCACGACCGCATCCTGCGCGCTGAGTTCGCCCGATGGCGCGGCGAGGAGGTGAAGCACGGCGGCGATGGGTTCTTCGTGGCCTTCGGTCAGCCCGACGACGGCATCGCCTGCGCAACCGCGATCCAGCGGGCGCTTGCTCGCCACCGGGCCGACCACGGCTTCGCTCCCACCGTCCGCATCGGGCTCCACGCCGGCGAGGCCACCGCCCGCGACGACGACTACTTCGGCTCGGCCGTCACTCGCGCCGCCCGCATCTCCGCCGCCTCCGGAGCCGGCGAGGTCCTGGTGAGCGCGGATCTGCTCGCCGGCTGCGAGCGGACGGTGTCCGTCGCTGGTGAGCGCATCCTCGAGCTCAAGGGCATCGCCGAACCCGTGACCGCCGCGCTCATCGCGTGGAACGACGAGAGCGGGGCCGAACCGTCTGCCCCGTGACGGGCGGGCGAGGAACACCTCGACGGCGTCGTCCCTTCTCTTCCGGCAAGGCGCCCGACGAGTTCAAGGGCTTCGGGAGGGTTTGAAAGCCGTCCCAACTCCCGTCAGCGTGTCCCGGGACGGATCGGACGTCCGTGCCGAGCACCTCGGACAGGTGGTCCCTACTGCCGATTCGTCTACGGCCGGGTCCATACCCAGGCGTCGGCGGCTTTCGCCGCCAGCTCGACCCACGGGGCGGCCTGGTCGGCGTACAGGGCCGACGTGAGGTCGCCGCCGGTGACGTCCTTCCCCCAACTGTCCGAGTAGACGACATCACCGCCGGCCGTGTCGACGGCGACCGTTACGGTCAACCTGTCGGAGGTGAGAAGGAACTCGACGCGGGGGTCATGGCCGGCGGCGCGCCACACCGTTGTCTCCAACACGAATCCGTCGAGGCCCTCCCACATCGTCTCCGGGTCGGCGAGAATCTCGGCCAACACCTTCATGGGGCCACCCTTTACCCATCCGCCCCGAAGCGCAACCCCCCGACCGTCGCCGATCGGAACCCACCAATAGCACCCGTCCCGCCACCGGTACACACCGCCGATCTCGTCCACGATCAGCACGGCCGGCGGGTTGCCGCTGGACACCTTCGAAGACTGACCGTCGCGGGGTCCGCCGACGTGGGGGTCCGTCACGCCCATCGAGCACTCGCGACGTCAGTATGGAGCCGGAAGGTCGAGTCCGAAGGTGCATCCCAGCGCCGTAGTTCTACCAGCGGGCCCCAGCCCGTGTCGGTGACGAGCTTCGTCATGGGCGTGAATCCGGCCGCCTGAGAAGGCTCATGGCCGCACCGCTTCCCCTCCGCCCCGGGCCGGCCCCGCAGCATCGTCGGCCTCAGGCACCTTCTCGGTGTGTGGGAATCGGAAGGTGTCGATCCGTACTCCAGAACCTCAGCGTTTCGTCAAAGACCCTGTGGGTCGGCCGATAGGACGCTGGCCGCTCTGAGCCATCGGCGTGGCTTGTGGAAATGCCCGACCGACGAGGGAGGTAACCCGCGATGTGGGGGTTCCGGGGCACTGACGCCACCATCGGGTTGAAGGAAGAGAAGTGCGACACTTGCGGGCGAATGGAGAGCACGCACAGCACCCCGTTCTACTGCGACTCCGACAGGAAGGGGGCGTTGGAGGCCTGGCTGCATGAGGCAGACCGAGTGCTGGAGGACCTTGATGCCTGACTGCCCGATCTGCGGGATGGACCCGAAGACGTGCAGGACAACGCCGCTTACGCCCCCGGCCGCATCGCCGCCCTCTGCTCGGAGGTGGAACGTCTCCGTTCCGTCAGAGCGAGCCGAGGGACCAGCATCCTGTGGCGAGGAGGTCACACGTCCTCGATGAGGATCGCGCCGCCGAAGCGAGGATTCGAGGTCGTGGGCCAGACGGACTTCGACGGTCACACGCTCACCGGCATGATCCGCCAGGGCCGACTGGACGATCGGCTCCCTGACCTCAGGAAGCCTCTGGGCCGTGTTCGAGTGAGGATCGCGTAGCCGCCCGGGTTGCTACGTTCTCGACAGGGTCCGATCGTCGACCGACGGGGCCCGGACGGCGCAGGGAACGGTTGATCATGGAGTACAAGTTCAGTCAAGGGGTGCCCGTCGCGGAGGAGGACGCTCTGGCCCAGGCCGCCGACATGGGCTTCCACAGCATGGCGTTCGATCTCGTCGTCGAGGAGGACGAGCCGCTGCATTGGCACGAGTTCAACTCGGTCACCTGGGTCATCGAGGGGACCGGCGCATTCCGCGACGCGGACGGGAAGGTCACCAAGGTGAGCCCTGGGTGTCGGCTGGACGCGCCCGCCGGATTCCTCCACAGCAACCTCGCGGGGCCTCCGGTTCGGGTGGTGCTCGCCACGGACCTCCCGGGTGAAGAGTGGACGGCGCCGATCGACAAGGATCCCGCCGACCTCCGCTCCGGCTGAGCCTGGTCCAATACGCGCACTGAGCCCGATGGGCCGCCACTGGTGTCGGTTTCGGGCTGGCTCATTCCAACGGTCCGGCTGAGGAGATGTGGTCGGCGACCAGTCCGGGGAGCTCGATGTGAATGCAGTGGCCCGCGTCGGGAACTGCCTCGAAGACCGAGTCGGGCAAGGTGGCCATGATCGATCGCCCAACGTCGATCGGCACGAACGTGTCGCGTTCACCCCAGAGGACGAGGGTCTTCGTCCGAATCGCAGGCAGCTCCTCGGAGATCAGGACCTCTCGGCGGAAACCGCGCAGGGTGGTCATGGTGCGCATGAGCTCGAAGCCCTGCCGAGCGGCCCCCGGCAGCGACATCGCGTCGATGTCATTCTGGAGCACCGGCACCGGCACGCGTTCGGGATGGGCGACGAGGTTGGCGAAGACCCGGCTCCGGTTCACCTCTGGGTCGGTGATCTTCACGCGAGCCATCAGTGGCCCCACAACCGGAGCTCCCATGAGCCGGGCGAACATCGGGAGAGGGCTACGGGCGAGACCAGCCGGCGCTCCGACCACGATCAGCTCACGGACCCGCTCTGGGTGGTCGTGAGCGAAGGCGAGACCGACGTAGGCCCCGATGGATGAGCCGACCAGCGTCACCTCGTCGAGGCCCAAGCCGTCGAGGACGCCCAGCATCCACGCCGACTGTTCGGCCCGAAACGTCGCAGGGTCCAGGCGCCCCGAATCGCTCAGCCCCCACCCCGGTCGATCCGGGATCACTACCGGGCCTCTCAGCCGTCCCGCGACCTGCGCCCATTCACCCGCCTGGGACAAGCCACCGTGCACGAGGACGACCGGTCGACCAAGGCCCTCCCGGACGACGACGTAGGTTCGTTGCCCGGTGGGCGATGACACCCAGCGGCTCGTAGCCGCGAGGTCGTAGTGCTGGAACAGGGCCAGGCGACCGGCTTCGAAGGCAGAAGCGTCCATGTCGGCTCCCTACCGCGTGGAGCACAGATTGCCCCATCTACGTTCAGCGAGCCCGACGGGCGATGCCGGCCAGGTGAGGAAGGGCGAGGTGTCCTTGGGCTGCTCCCCGGCCCAGCGGCCGGTGTCAGGTGGTGTTGGTCGCGCGGATCGTGTCGCTGGTGTCGCCCCGGCAGCCGGTGATCGGCCAGACCTTCGCGTAGAACCGACCCGGCGTCCCCGTGTTCCCCGTCGACCACATGTACACGTTGCCCTGCCGGGAGGCGTTGTCGCTGGCGAACTGCACGTCGTCACCACCGCCGCGCGTCCCGATCTGCTTGTACACGATGACCCTGCGGTTCCTCGCGCAGCGCAGGGGAGCGGAGCTGCTCACCCTTCCTGACAGGTCGGTGCCTTGCGCCCGGATCGTGACCGTCGTATTCGCCGGGGTAACTCTGGCTGAACCGTCGGCTGCCGTCGCGCTGCCCGTCAGACCCGCGGCCATCGCGAGGACGACCATCGGCACCACCATGAGCTTCGCTCGCACAGCACACCTCCACTGGGGGGTCTCACGCTCGACATCGGTGACCATAGGGGAAGACGGCCTGCCGGTGCGGCCGATCTCAGGGGCCGTCGCTCGACCGATCATCGGAGAAGCTCGCGGCGACCGACTCGGCCCATCGGTAGTCGGGCTTGCCGTTCGGCCCCCTGACGATGGTCTCCACGGGGACGACCAGCCTCGGCAGCTTGTAGCCGGCGAGGTCGGCACGCGCGTGCTCGCGGAGCGCCTCCAATGAGAGCGCCTGGCCCGAGCGGGTCTGCACGACGGCGGTGACCGTGGCCCCCCACCGATCGTCGGGTACGCCGACGACGAGCACGTCCAGCACGTCCGGATGGCCCTTGAGGACGGCCTCCACCTCTTCGGGGAAGACCTTCTCGCCTCCGGTGTTGATGCAGCCCGAGCCGCGCCCGAGGAGCCGGATGGTGCCGTCGGCCTCGACCGTCGCGCGATCACCGGGCATGACCCACCGGTGTCCGGCGAACTCGGCGAAGGTCTCCTTCGTCTTGGCCTCGTCCTTGTAGTAGCCGAGCGGCACGTGGCCGCAACGGGCCAGCCGGCCGACGACGCCGGAACCCGGCTCGACGGGACGAAGGTCGTCGTCGAGAACGATGGTGTCCGCGCCGACCGAGAACGTCTCGGTCTCGACGCCGGCGCGGGAGCCGGCCGTTCCCGTCTCGCTCGAACCGAAGACGTCGATCAGGATCACGTTCGGGAGCAGCGCGGCTGCCTGCTGCTTGGTGGCCGGTGCCAGCAACGCGCCCCCGGACGCCAGCGCGAACAACGAGGACGCGTCGATCTCCTCGTGGTCGGCGTAGTGGTCGAGCAACGGCCGCATCATGGCGTCGCCCACCACGGTGATCATGTTGACCCGGTGCTCCTGCACGAGCGCCCAGATCTCCGCCGGGTCGAAGGCGCCGGGGGAGGCGAGCACGACGGTGGAGCCGCCGAAGAGGCCGTTGAAGACACCCCAGCTGGCGCTCACGTGCATGAGGGGTGGCGCGTACAGCTGGATCATCGGGTGCTCTTGGACGCGCGAGCCGAGCAGGTCGGGATCGGTGATCGGCCCCTTGTCGAGCAAGGGGTCGCCGCCGCCGAGGGCGGCGAAGAACACGTCCTCGTGGCGCCACATGACGCCCTTGGGGAGGCCGGTGGTGCCGCCCGTGTAGGCGATGTACAGGTCGTCGTCGGAGCGTCCTGACCAGTCGCGGCTGGTCGGGGCCGACTCGATCGCCGTCTCGTAGTCGACGGCGTCGGCGGGGACGTCCGCGCCCGACCCGTCGTCGACGACGACCAGGTGCTCGACGGAACCGACGGCACGGGCGGCGGGGCCCACGACGGCGCCGAACTGCCGGTGGAACATCACCGTCGTCAGGTCGGCGTTGTCGAACAGGTACTCGAGCTCCCGCTCCACGTAGCGGTAGTTGACGTTCACCGGCACGGCTGAGAGCTTGAACGCGGCCAGCATCCCTTCGACGAACTCGGTGCCGTTCAGGAGCTGCAGGCCGAGGTGGTCGCCCGACCGCACGCCGAGCTCGCGGAGGCGATGGGCGAGCTGGTTCGCCCGCTCGTCGAGGGCCCGATAGGTCAGGCGGCGCTCCGGCGTGATCAGCGCCATCCGCTCGGGGATCACGTCGGCGACGCGCTCGTAGAGCTCGCCGAGGTTGTACGTCATCTCCTCTTGACACTACCTATGGCCTCTGGGCACAGCTTGTGTCGGGTGGACACCGAGAGCGAGACTCTCGTTGAGCACACCCCGCGTCGAAGGGGATCCGCCCCGGAAGAAGGTCAACGATGACGGCGCCGGACGGGATCCACCATCAGGCGTGGGGGGAGGGCCCTCCGGTGCTGGCCCTGCACGGGCTCGGACTCGAATCCAGCTCGTTCACCGGCCTCGCCCGGGGGATCAACGAGCTCGGCCTCCAGATGCTGGCCGCCGACCTGCCCGGCTTCGGGCTGACGCCGGCACCGGAGACCCCGCTGTCGCCCGCAGTGCTGGCCCAGCCGGTTCTCGAGCTGGCGGCTCGACTCGACTCGAAACCGCTGGTGATGGGCATGTCGCTCGGCGCTCGGGTCGCGTTGGAGGCGGCCCTGCTGGCGCCGGACCTGTTCCGGGGAGTGGTGGCGATGGCCGCGCCGCTCCCGCGACGGGACCGCCGCCAGATCCTCTGGGGCGCCCGCCTGCTGAGCCCGGAGATCGCCAAGCGCATCCCGATCGAGTGGGCGTGGCCCTGGCTCAAGAAACTGGCCGACCGCCGGGAAGCCGAGCTGTCCGAGGACCTCGCGCGCGACTGGTTCCTCCGGGCGAGCAAGCGGACGATCTACTACATCTCCTGTCCGGCCACGCGCTGGTCCTTCGTGTCCGCCGCCCGCGAGCTCGCGCTCGACGAGGCCTTCGGTCCCGAGGGGCTCTGGACCCGGCTGAAACAGCTGCGGATCCCGGCGGCCTTCATCTGGGGCGACAAGGACCGGGTCGTGGGCACCAAGCACGCTGCGTTCGTCGAAGCGGCGGTGCCCGGCGCGTTCCAGATCCACGTGCCCTGCGCCGGCCACTTCGACAACGGTCCCCACTTCCTCTGCATGGAGGAGGGCGCGATCGAGGGGGTCCGGCTCGTGGAGGAGGCGGCGCGCAAGGGTTCGTCCACCGGGGGGCCGAACGGGTCACGCACGGTCGAGTGCCTCACCGTCCAGGGCGAGCCCGACGGTCGACC
This sequence comes from uncultured Microthrixaceae bacterium, assembly GCA_963845425.1. Taxonomy (GTDB): domain Bacteria; phylum Actinomycetota; class Acidimicrobiia; order Acidimicrobiales; family DATDAH01; genus DATDAH01. The sequence continues at coordinate 643,137 of CAWJSC010000010.1, read as the reverse complement.
CCCGGACGCGGTCGCCGCGCCGAGAGCAACGGCATGAGGCAGCTGAAGCAGCTGACGCCCCGGGAGGTCCTGTTCGTGGGCGGCGAGACCCGCAAGATCCACCAGCACACGTCCGGTCTGACGATCCTCGACGCCGGCGACCGGCCCGACTTCGGCTACGAGTCGATGCGGAAGGACCTCGAGGAACGGCTCGCCCACGTCCCCCATTTCCGCTGGCGGCTGCACGAGGTGCCGCTGCAGCTCGACCTTCCCTACTGGGTGGAGGACGCGGACTTCAGCTTCGATCGTCACCTCAGGCGCATCGGCGTCCCCGCTCCGGGGGACCGGGAGGCGCTCGGCGAGCTCGTCTCCTACCTCTACAGCCGGCACCTGGATCGCGGTCACCCGCTCTGGGAGGTCTGGTTCATCGAGGGCTTGGCGGGCGGGCGGTACGGCCTCTTCACGAAGCTGCACCACTCGATGATGGACGGCCAGGGCGCCAACAAGCTGGGGTCGATGATCTGCGACCTCGAACCGGATGCGCCCCCGCGGCCTGTGGATCCGGCCATCGCCGACGCGCGCCCGGGTGAGATCCCGGAACGGTGGCGGGAGTCGCTCACCGCCGCGCGGCACCTCTCCGGCCTGCCGGTGCGCGCCGGCTGGGAGCTCGCCGACGGCGTCCGGCGCGTCGCGTCCCGTCGCCTGCACCAGCTCGGGGAACCGCGGCAGAAGCTGCGGGTTCCCACGGCGTCCTTCAACTGCGACATCGGCGCCGATCGGGCGTTCGTCTTCGGATCGTTGCCCCTCCCTGAGGTCAAAGCCGTCAAGAACCACTTCGATGTGACGGTGAACGACGTCGTTCTGGCGCTCGTGGCCGGCAGCCTGCGCGCCTACCTGCTGGGACGGAGCGAGCTGCCCGTCGACTCGCTGCGCACCTCGATCGCCGTGTCGTTGCGGAGCGAGGACGACGCCGAGTTCAGCAACATGCTGACGACCGCGGCGGTGACGTTGGCCACGACGCTCGACGACCCTGTCGAGCGCCTGCGCGCCATCGCCGAGGAGAGCGATCGGGCCAAGGCCGAGGCTCGGGCCGGCGGCAAGGGGTTCCTCGAGTACATCGGGCTCCTGCCACCGGCGATGGTCAACGTGGTGATGTCGTTGACGCCCGCGACACTGGTCCCCCGGGTGACGGGGTTCAACATGATGATCTCGAACGTCCGGGGCAGCCCCTTCCCGCTGTACATCGGCGGGGCGCGCACCACCGGCATGTTCCCGATGTCGATCATCACCCCGGGTTCGGGGATCAACGTCACCTGCATCAGCTACCTCGACGAGGTCGACTTCGGTTTCACGCTCGACCCCGCGGTGTTCCCCGATCCCTGGCCGCTCGTCGACGCGCTCCGCGACGTGCTCGACGCCTATCTCGAGCACGTCCCGGAGGCGGCCTGACCGCGCTGACGGTCAGGGCCGTGCGCGCACGGGCACCGGTTCCGGGGTGGTGCCGGGTTCACCGGAGGGGAGGGGTGGGGCCGTCAACAGGGACTTCAGCTCGTCGAACACGCCCCGCACGTAGGCGGGGATCTTGTCCGGCTGCGGCAGACCGCCCCTTCTCATGAAGAACGAGAAGTTGAGGTGGTCGACGTAGCTCCACACGGTGATGTTGAGGTGCCCCAGATCGGTGATGTTGCCGGTGGAGAAGAAGTCGACCAGCTCCAGGCGACCGTCCAGCGCGAACAGCGGCCGCCGGGGTCCGGCCACGTTGGAGACGATCACGTTCGCGTAGGCGCCCTTCCGCTTGGCCTGCCGCCGCCCCATCACGCCGTTCATCACATAGCGGACGAGCGGACCGGGAAGGAACTCGAGGTAGTTGTCGAAGCGGCTGCCCCATGACTGCTGCACACGGTTGATCGCCGCGGTGGAGCTCCGCTTGATTGCCTGCAGGCGTTGCGCGAAGTCGTCGACGTTCTGGTGCAGCGGCAGGATCGCCACGGCCACGTCGTTCCTCGGGGGCGTGGGATGCAGGCGCGTCCGGCGCGGCGTCCGTCCCGGATGCCCCATCGGCATGGCGGCGAGGAGCGAGGTCGACGGGACGGCGTCCACGTCCGCCAGATAGCGCTTGAGCGCCTCTGAGCAGACACCGAGCACCAGCGTGTTGACCGTGCAGCCGAACGCCCGTGACAACGCCTTGAACTCGGTCAACGAGAAGGTCTCGTACCGGAAATCGCGATAGCGCCCGCCTCGCCTTTCGTTGAGGACGGTGAAGGGCGCCGGCCCCGGCCGCTCGTTCTCGTCGTCAGTCCGGGCCTCGGTGACGTCGCGGGCGGCGCGCTCCTCGCGGGCCAGCCTTCGCTCGCGGTAGAAGCCCGGGAGCTCGTCCGTACCCGTCTTCACCAGGTCGGCCAGCGCGTCCGCGAGTAACCGGGCGTTGCCGGGGATGGGCTCGCCGCGGTGCACGCCCGATGGCCCGTCGTCGTCCGGCTTCTCCGAATGGCTGCGCTCCAGCACCGTGGCGACCGTCCCGCCATCGGCCAGCGCGTGGTGCATCTTGACGGCGACCGCGACCCGACCGCCCTCGAGCCCTTCCACGATCCAGGCCTCCCACAGCGGACGGTCGGGATCGAGGGGCCGACCCATGAGGTCGGAGAGGAATGCGCAGAACTGCGCCTTGTCCCCGGGCGCCGGAAGGGCCGTGCGGTAGATGTGGTCGTCCGGCGAGTAGGCCGGATCGGCCACCCAGACCGGATGGTGCACATCGAAGGGGACGCGCACGATTCGCATGTCACCCACGCCGGCGCCGAACCGAAGGACCTGTTCCTTCACGAAGGTACGAAGCTCCGTGGCGCTCGGTGCGTCATTGCGGTCGACGGGCTGGTAGACGGCAACCTTCAGCGTGACGAACGGGGACGTCGAGGTCGCGCTGTAGATCGACATGGCGTCGACCCCGTGCATCCTCCGCATGCCGATTCCCCCTCTGCCCCACGCCGCTGCCCCAGCGGCGTCCGAGCCCGCGCCATTGTCGTCCTTTGTCTCCGGACGATCAATCCTCGACCGAACAGGGGCAATGGACCACGTCGCCGGGCGGTGATAGCAACGAGTCGGCACAGAGGGGGCCAGGCATGCCGGTGGCAGAGCTGGATGGGATGGAGATCGCCTACGAACTGGTGGGTGAGGGCCAACCCTGGGTGGTGACGCCGGGCGGGCGGTTCACCAAGGAGGTCGGTGGGCTCCCCGAGATGGCCCGGGCGCTGGCCGACCACGGCCGGCAGGTGCTGACCTGGGACCGCCCGAACTGCGGCGCCTCGTCGGTGGTGTTCCGGGGTCGGTCGGAGTCCGAGGTCCAGGCCGATGCGCTCGGCGCGCTGCTTCGCCATCTCGACCTCGGCCCGACGGTGATCGCCGGCGGCTCGGGCGGGTCGCGGGTGTCGCTGCTCGCCGCGGCCCGCAATCCCGACGTCACGGCTGGGTTGGCCATGTGGTGGATCAGCGGCGGTGTCCCCGGGCTGCTCCAGCTGGCCGGCTACTACGGCATGCCGTCGGCGGACGCCGCATGGCACGGCGGCATGGCGGCGGTCGTGGAGCTCGACCAGTGGCAGGAGGTGCTGGCGGGCAACCCGGGGAACCGGGAGCGTTTCCTGGCGATGGACCGCCAGGGGTTCCTCGACGTCATGGACCGCTGGATGCTGGCCTACTGCCCGTGTGAGGACTCGCTCGTCCCCGGGCTCGACGACGAGGACGTGGCCCGTCTCGCCGCCCCGATCCTCGTGTTCCGCAGTGGCGTTTCGGACATGTCGCACACCCGCGCCACCTCCGAGGCGCTGGCCGCCGGCCTGCCGGGGGCCGAGCTGGTCGAGCCGCCCTGGGGTGATGACGAGTGGAACGAGCGTCGAGCGGCGGTGGAGCAGGAGGGTTCGCTCTTCGGGCGCTGGCCGCTGCTCGTCCCTCAGCTCGTCGACTGGGCCGACCGGACCATTGGCGGCGATCGATGAACGAACGCTCGTGAGGAGCTGACCATGACCACCGTGACCGTGCGTCCCATCCGTGACGATCTCTCCTTCGGCGCCCGCGTCGGTGGCGTCACCCTCGACCAGCTCGGGGACCCCGAGGTGAGGGGCCGCCTCAACGAGGCCTTTGAGGAGCACGGGCTGCTGATCTTCGAAGGGGTGGACCCGACACCCAAGATGCAGGTGGCGATCAGCACCGTGTTCGGGCCGCTCAAGGACCACCCGAGCTCGGCGACGCCCCGGGTCGGCGGCGACGACATGGTCGGCGTCATCGAGATCCGCCACGAGCCGAACGAGGGCGGCGTCGTCCAGGTGGACGGTCGGCTGCTGTCGCAGTGGCTGCCCTGGCACTTCGACCACTGCTACAACGACGAGCTCAACCGGGCCGGGGTGCTCCGCTCCGTCGAGATCCCCCCGGACGGGGGGATGACCGGCTTCGTCGACGGCATCGCCCTCTACGCCGCCGTCGCACCGGCGGTGCGGGACCGGATCGAGGGCGAGATGGTGATCTACGCGATGGACGTGATCCTCGACAATCTCCGGTACGGGCGGCCCGACGGCTTCGTCGAGGTCCGACCAGCCCCCCAAGCCGTCGACGTGATGACCGAGTACGAGCACCGTCCGCGGGCCATCCACCCCGCGGTCTGGACCCGAAGCACCGGTGAGAAGGTCCTCCACGTCTCGCCCTGGATGGCGAAGGGCATCGAAGGCGCGGACGAGTCGACGGCCGATCTGTTGCTCGCCGAGGTGTGCGACGAGATCGTCGAGGCGGCGAAGGGCCTCAGCTACTTCCACCGCTGGGAGCCGACCGACATGGTGATCTGGGACAACTGGCGGATCCTGCACTCGGTGTCGGGCTCGGCGCCGGAGAGCGGTCGCTGCATGCAGCGCACGACCATCGCCGGTGACTACGGCCTCGGCCGCTTCGAGGAGGCCGCTCCGGCGAGTGCCTAGTTCGGGAGGCGGATGAAGGGGCCGTAGCCGCCGCCGTTGGGCACCCGGTCGATCCGCACGTCCTCCCCGGCGGAGTTGTCGTGGTCGTCGAGGAACTCCCCGGCCACCCGGATGACCTTGGCTCCACCCATGCAGCCCGTGGTCACCGGCACCCTGATGCCGAAGCCGTAGTTGGGCAGGATCCGCACGCCACCGTCGCGGAGGCAGATGCCGTTGCCGTTGCCGTCGAAGATGACCTGCCGCCAGGCCCCGTCGGCACGACTGACCACCACTCGCCGGTCGAAGGCCAGCGGGGTGCCCTGCCAGTCGATCTTGAACGCCATGCGGGTGTAGCGGCTGGTCGACGGTGTGTCCCAGATCGGGTTCGCCGCCATCCGGAAGGTGAGCCTGATCTGTTGGCGGCCGTTCTCGACGGTCACCCGACGCAGGTCACCTTGGGGCCGATCGGCATCGCCGCCCGGGTCGTCCTTGGCCCATGGCGTGGGCACGGTCACTCGCGGCGTCAGCCGCTCGTCGGCCGGCGCGGCGTCGGCCGGACCGAGCCCGACCGCGCTCACGACGGCCACGAGCACCGCCAAGGTCCGTACGGTTCGCTGCACGAGCACCCCTCTGGTCCGACGAGCTCCGCTCGACGGTAGCCGCGTCCTCCGACCTGATCAGCGAAGTCTCCCGCCGGTGGCCTCCGGAACGAGCGCTTGGCCGGCGTTGCGGCCGGAGAACACGCAGTCGGCCAGGGACAGCCCGCTCACGTAGGAGCGCGAGGCCACGCCTGCCGCGCACCGGCCGACGGCGTGCAGCCCGGCGATACCGGAGCCGTCGATCCGCCGGACCTGTTGTGTCCCGGGATCGACGTCCAGTCCGCCCAGCGTGATGCAGGGTGCGGGGAACATCTGCCCGTCGAGATGGCAGGGCACCGCGGCGTAGGGCGGGTGGGTGAGCGCCTGGAGGTGCTCGGCCGGCTTACCGAGTGGATCGGGGCCGCCGCGGCGAGCCGTCTCGTTGTAGCCCTCGACGGTCGCCTCCATCCTGGTCGCACGGATGCCACAGCGCGCCGCGAGCTCCTCCAGGGTCGGGGCCATTGTGCGGTTGAGATAGAGGTTGATGGAGCCGAAGAGCCTCGGGAAGATCACATGGTTCGCCCGCCCGCTCAGGAGCTCGGACAGGGGGCGGGTGCGGATGCGGGTGGCGGCGCGGATCTGCGATCGGACCTCGGTGCGCACGGCGGCGTCGACCACGAGCCAGGCTCGACCGCCGTGATCGGCGATGTGTCGCGACAGCGTGGCGGCGTACATGCTCTCGTCGCAGATCCGCCGGCCGTCGTCGTCCACCAGCACGCCCTTGGCGAACGCCACCGGCGGAGCGATGAACCGCGAGGCACCGCACCGGTCCATGAGGCGGACGCCGGCACCGATGTCCTGGGCGAGGCGGATGCCCGATCCGTCGTCGCCGGCGGTGCCGAGGGGCATGGCCCGGGCGTAGGCGGGTGCGTGCTCGGCGACCATCTCGTGGTTGAAGGCGAAGCCCCCGGTGGCCAGCACCACCCCACGGCGGGCCCGGATGTGACGCACCCGGCCCTGTCGTCGTTCGAACCGCTCGACCAGAGTCGTCACCGGCGAAGGGACCCGCCGCAGCAACGTGCCGGTCAGCGTGATCACCTGATCGAGCGCGGCGTACACGAAGCGGGTCAGCCGGCCTCCGGCGAGCGTGAGGACCTCGACACCGGTGACCGTGCCGGCGTCGTCGGTGACGAGCCCGACCAGCCGGACGCCGGTCTGCCGTCGGACCCCACGCCGGTCGGCGGCCGCCGCCAGCCCGTCGACGAGGGCGCGACCGGTCATGCCGGTCCCCGCCACCCGGTGGCCCCGGGCGGCCGCCGGCGCCGACGACGCGAAGTGCTTCTCGTTCCCTGAGAAGTAGAGCCCGGTGTCGTTCCCGTTCGGGACCACCGCCTTGGACGGGTCGAACCCCATCGGCACGTGGACACCGTGGTCGGCGAGCCAGGCCAGGTCGTGGCGGCTCCGTTCGGAGAAGTGTCGGATCAGGTCGTCGTCCGGGGCGACGCCCTCCTCCAGCGCGAGGTAGTGCTCCATCGTCTCGGGGTCGTCGTCGAAGCCGGCGGCGATCTGCTGCGGTGTCCCGCCCCCGGCGTAGATCACGCCACCGCTGCGGGCGGAGGCACCCCCTCGGCCCCAACGATCCAGCGACAGGACCTGTGCGCCGCGATCGGCGGCCTCGATGGCCGCCACGAGGCCGGCGGCGCCGGCGCCCACGACCACGACGTCGTGCTCCTCGTCCCACGGTGCTGGCGTCACGGAATTCACCTACTCCCTGGCCTGGTGGCTCGATCGTGATCGCACTGTGCCCGGACCGGCCGTCCCGATCGAGGGCGCAAGGTCACCGTCGTCCGGGCCGTTCTGCCCTGTTCCGGGCCGGGCGGGCACGGACATGCTGAAGGCGATGAGCAGCGAACCCGTCGCGGTGGTGACCGGTGCCGCCGGGTACGTCGGTGTGAACCTGATCGGCGTGCTCCGGTCCAGGGGCTGGCGGGTCCGCACCTATGACCTCGAGCCGCTGGTCGGCATCGACACCAGCGGCCTCGAGCACACGATGGGGGACGTCCGCGATCGGGATCGGCTGGCCGGCGCGTTCGACGGTGCCGACGTGGTCTTCCATCTCGCGGCCCGCATCACGCTGGCCAGCGTCGACCCTGCGGCGTGGGACGTCAACGTCGTGGGCCCTGCGGCCGCTGCGGCCACCGCCCTCGACGCCGGTGTGCCGCGGTTCGTGCACTGCTCTTCGGTCCACGCGTACGACCTGTCACGGGCCCATCCTCGTCTGAACGAGCACAGCCCACGCTCGGTGGCCCCCGAACGACCCGTGTACGACCGTTCCAAGGCCGCGGGGGAGGCCGAGGTGCGCAAGGTGGTCGAGGCCGGCCTCGATGCGACCATCGTGAACCCCACGGGGATCATCGGCCCCATCGACCTCGGACCCTCCCGGGCCAATCTGGTGATCGACAGCGCGGCACGCGGTCGCTTGCCGGTGGTCGTGCGCGGTGGGTTCGACTGGGTCGATGTGCGCGATGTCGCCCTCGCCCTCGTCGCCGCGGCCGACTCGGGTCGCACGGGCGAGAACTACCTGCTCCCGGGTCACCAGGCCACGGCGATGCACCTCGGTCGCCTCGCCGCGGCGCTGAACGGCCACCTGGGGCCGGTCGCGGCGCTCCCGGCCCACCTGGCCAAGTGGTTGGCGCCGACCGGTGAGCGGATCGGCCGCAGGTTCGGCTCCGACGTGTTCACCCCCGCCTCCATCGGCACCCTCATCGAGCACCCGACCGTCGAGGGGGACAAGGCGGCCCGCGGGCTGGGCCACGCCCCTCGACCTTTGGAGGACACGGTGCGCGACCTGGTCCGCTACTACGAAGGCGAGCCCCACTTGTGAGCAGCGGCCGGTGCGGGGTACCTGCTGGGACGTCGCAGCCCACCTCGAACGACAGGCCTGACGGGCATCGAGGAAGGCGTCGGCATCAGTGACCGGACCGGCGTCAGCGGCCCGGGCCGGATCGGCCCGCCTGAACAGCTCCATCACCGTGAGGAACGTTTCGGCGACGGCATCGTCGACCAGGTCCGTGGCCACGCGTCGGCGACAGAAGTCTCGGATCGGTCGGTAGTGGCGACGGTAGAGCTGGGTGAACAGGGCGTCGTCGCCCGACTGCAGGGGACCTGCGGTGGCCGTCCGGTCGCTCACGACAAGTCCATGCCCGGCAGGCGGCCCCGGTTACGCGGAACCCACCGTCTCGTCGAGGTCCATGGCTCCGGGCGGAACGTGCACCGGGCGCCTCATCACCGTGCCGTCGACGAGATGTCGGGCGGCCTACGAGCCAGGCGACGTCTCACCCGTCGTCCCCGGCCTCGTCGTCCCCGGCCTCGTCGTCCTCGCGGTCGTCGCGCTCGGCGACCATCTCGTTCACCTCGACCTCGTCGATGGTGCCGTCGCCGTCGATGTCGACGCCCGTGGCACTGACCTCGTGCACGATGTCGAAGGTGCCGTCGCCGTCCACGTCCACCGCGGTGACGACCGTGGTGTCCACGATGTCGGCCACGCCGTCGCCGTCCACGTCCACCGCCGTGGTGGTGATCTCCTGGATGACGTCGGTGACCCCGTCACCGTCGAGGTCGTAGATGGTGGTCTCGGTCGTGGTGACGATGTCCGCCTCGCCGTCGCCGTCCACGTCGACGACCGAGGTGGATGTCTCGGTCACCACGTCGTCGAACCCGTCGCCGTCGACGTCCTTGCTCTGGACCTCGGTGACGTTGACGCCGTCGAGCTCACCGTCGCCGTCCAGGTCCAGGCCGCTCACGGTGACGTCGGGCTCGTTGCTCTCGCTCATGGGGAAGTCCATCTCTCTCGTCTGGTGGTCTTGGCAGCATGCAGCATGACCGACGTCACCGTCGAGCGCGGCCGTCGGTGCTCGTTAGGGTGCCCCGCCGTGCCCCAGCGCCGACGATGGTTCCTCACCCTCCTGACGCTCGTGGGCGTCTCGGCCGTCCTGGCCGTGGCCGTCCCGGCCCAGGGCGCGACGCTGGCTCGAGCGGCGGCCGAATCGACCGAGGACCTCCTGTCCTGGTGGCAGGCGGCGATCCTCGGTGTGGTCGAGGGCATCACCGAGTACCTGCCGATCTCCTCGACCGGCCACCTGCTGGTGGCCTCCCGGCTGCTGGGTCTGCCCGACGCAGAGGGCAGCGCGGGGCTCGAGGCGGTCAACACCTACGCCATCGCGATCCAGTTCGGCGCCATCCTGGCGGTGCTCGGCCTGTTCTGGGCCCGGTTCCGGGACATGCTCCTCGGCCTCGTCGGCCGGAGCCCGGAGGGCCGACACCTGCTCTTCACCCTCGTCATCGCCTTCCTCCCGTCAGCTCTGCTGGGCGTCGCGTTGGACTCGAAGATCGAGGACGTCCTGTTCGGTCCGTGGCCGGTGGTGATCGCGTGGGTGGCGGGCGGCGCACTGATCCTGGTGTTGGAGGGGACCGGGCGCATACCCGACCGGGGCGTGGCCGCCCAGGTGGGGCACAACCGCCTGGCGTCGATCACCCACCGCCAGGCCCTGATCATCGGCTTGGCCCAGTGCGTGGCGTTGTGGCCGGGGACCAGCCGCTCGTTGGCCACCATCGTCGGCGCCCTCCTCGTCGGCGTCGCGATGCCGGTCGCCGTGGAGTTCAGCTTCCTGCTCGGCTTCGCCACCCTCTCGGCGGCCACGGGCTACAAGCTGGTCACCGACGGGGGCAACCTGGTCGACCAGTTCGGGGTGGTGGACCCCCTCATCGGCGCCCTGTTCGCCTTCGGGTCGGCCGTGCTGGCCATCAAGTGGCTCATCACCTACCTGGAGCGCCACGACCTGTCGATCTTCGCCTGGTACCGCTTCGGGGTCGCCGGTCTCGCGATCGTCCTGCTGGCCAGCGGGGTGATCTGAGCGGAGCCGACCGCCACCGACCCGGAGAGGTCGGTGGCGGCCGGCTGGGGGTTTCAGGCCGGGGAGAAGGTGCCGTCGAGGTGCCACACCCCGGTGAACTCGTTGAAGGCACCGCCTTCGATCTGGCTCTGCCAGTCGAGGACGAATGCACCGGTCTCGGTGTCGATGGTGCCCGTGGGACCGGAGGTCAGGCCGGGGTTCTCGCCGCCCGGCTTGGGGGCGCCCTGGTTGAACACCTCGCCGCCGTAGTAGGCGGCCAAGGCACTCAGGTCACCGGACAGCACGCCGTCGGTGGCCGTCAGCTGTGGGGCGGGCACGGGGTCGCCCGACTGGGCGTCGGTCTCGTCGGTGGCCGCCGAGAAGGCGAGGCCGAAGAACGCCACCGGGGCGAAGATCGTGTCACTGGTGGCGTTGCCGGCGTCGTCGAACGCCGGGTCGGAGGCCGGCTGGTAGACCCCGGAGCTGAGGCCGCCCTCGGTGCCGGGTGACAGGACGGTGAAGGTGGTGTCACCACACACCGAGTCACCGTTGTCGATGAAGGGACCGTCCTCGACGGAACCCCCCGGCTGCACCATGCGGAAGGAGGACCCGGCGGTGACACCAGCGTCGGTGCACTCCCCGGCGGTGATCTCGAAGGTGCCCGACAGGTCACCCTCGAAGCCCACCGCCGCGGTCGTCGTGTCGGTGTCGGTGGCGGTCGTGTCGCTCGTCGAGTCACCGCTGTCGTCACCACAGCCCGTCGCGAGAGCGGCCAGGGCGAGTAGCGCCGCCAGGGCGGCCAGTCGCAGGGATGGGGATCGCTTCATTCTGAGCTCCTTGTGCTCGGGGACGGGTCGTCGATCTCCGGCGTGGCCGCGGGCGGCCGGGCGGCGAAGGCCAGCCCTACCAGCAGCAGGCCGGGGATCACGAAGAACCAGGGGAAGAGGGGGAAGTCGGGGAGGGCGTCCACGGCCTCGAAGTTCTCGACGTTGTCGCTCATCACCCCGATCATCGGGGCGAAGTCGGTGACGATGGCCTGCCAGTCCTCGCTGAAGGCAGCCACGGCGGGGACGTCGGATTCCGCGGCCCCCTCGGCGACGGCGGCGGGGACCAGGACGTTGCGCAGCTGACCCTCGCCGGCGCCCAGGGTCACGAAGTAGCCCTGGATGTTCTGCACCCGGGGCCGGGTCATCAGGGGCCGGAAGTCGTCGATCATCTCACCGCCCTTCGGGGCCCGCTCGAACATCTGGAAGGCCACCGGGGCGAGGACCAGGCCGACACCGATCAGGCCCACCACCCAGCGGGCCACCGGCGCCCGTCGGGGCCGGCGGATCAACACGAACGCCGCCACGCCGGCGACGAGCACCCCCGGGATCACGAAGAACCAGGGGAAGAGGTCGAAGGTGGGCAGCGCGGCGACCGCCTCGTAGTTGTCGATGTCGGCGGCCATCGTGGTCAACATGTCGGACATGTCGGCGTCGATCCCGGCCCACTCCTCGATCAGGGTGGCGACGGTCGGCGCGACGGCGAGCGGGTCAGCCCCGTCGACGGTGGCGGCCGGGACGAGGTCGTCCTGGGTCTCGGTGACGGCGGCGTCGATCTCGGCCAGGTAGCCCTGGAACTTCTCGGTCTCCGCCGAGGTCATGTACGGCTCGAAGGCGGCGATCATGTCGCCGCCCTTCGGGGCCCGGTCGAACATCTGGAACACGGCGGGTGCGGCGATGAGCCCCAGCCCGAGCGCGAGGACGGCCCACCACGCCCCTCGCCGGGAACGCCTCATCGTCGTTGTGGGCACCGTGACCGGCCCTTCCGCGCCCGGATCTCGGGGCGGCTCGACCGTACGAAGCCCGGGGTGCCCGGGGTCAGGGTCGTTGGCCCTACCTGGGGGGTCGAAGGGCCACAGGTGACGCCCGCGCCGGCGCTAGGTTCGACGGCGATGCTCGGGGTGAACAAATACAGCGCGGACTACGTGGACGACTGCCGGCGGAAGGTCGGCGCCCAGGTCGCGGCCTACCGGAGGATGGCCAAGGCGGCGGGGCCCTCGCCGGCCCTCGAGGCGTTCGAGCCGGTGTTCTTCAACAACCTGGTCCTGGTCCTGGACACGTTCTTCACCCACCGTCTCCGGGGCAAGGAGGGCAAGGACGGCAACCCGCTCAACGAGGTGCGGGTGCTGTGCACCTCGATGATGACCAACGACGACGTCATGGTGGTGGACAAGGCGATCAAGATGAAGGCCGAGGCGTCGGTGCTGCACCACGAGGTCGGTGACCCGATCCACCTGACCGAAGGCGACTTCGTCGCCCTGGCGGACGCCTTCTTCGCGGCGATCGAGGCCAAGTACCTGTAGAGGGGGCCATGGCAAGGCGGACGGCGAGGGGAGCGGTCAGGGCCACGGTGCTGTGCACGCTCGCGGCAGTCACCATCGCGGGCGCGACGCCCACGCCGGCCCGGGCCCGGTCGGTGACCCCCGCCTTCGCCGAGGTGGCGGTCACCCGGACGGTGGCGGCCACGGCGGCCACGTACGTGAGTGCCCCGCCGGCGCACCGGCCGGGCGGCACGGCGCCCCACCTCGTGGTCGACGGCAACCCTCGTCGGCAGGCCTTCCTCCGCTTTGCCGTGCCCGATTTCGAGGGTCGCCTGCGATCGGCCGTCCTGCGCCTGCACGTGGCCGACCGGGCCGGGGCCGGCAGCGCCCAAGGGGGGATCGTGCGGCGCTCGTCGGATGTGGACTGGTCGGAGACGGCGATGTCCTGGGCCGACCGACCGCCGCTCGACGGGCCGCTGGTCGGGAGCCTCGGACCGGTGGCCCGCAACCGGTGGGTCGACCTGCCGGTGACGACGTTCGTCCGGCGCGGGGTACCCCTCACCCTGGGGATCGGCTCGAACCACCCCGACGCCGCCGCCTACGACGGCCGGGGATCCGGCGCCGGCCCGCGCCTGGTGCTCGTTCTGGACGCCCCGCCCGACGGTGTCGTGGTGGCGGCAGTGGGCGACATGGTCTGCAGCAACGTCAACGAGGTCACCCCCGTCGACTGCCATCACCAGCAGGTCTCGGACCTCCTGGTGGCCGACCCGGACCTGGACGCGTTCCTGGCCCTCGGTGACCTGCAGTACCCGAGCGGGACCCTCAACGACTTCCAGCACCATTACGAGCCCAGCTTCGGACGGGTGAAGGCGATCACGCACCCGGTCGTGGGGAATCACAAGTACCAGACCCCCGATGCGAGCGGGTACTTCGACTACTTCGGCGCGGCCGCCGGACCCCGGGGACGGGGGTGGTACAGCTTCGACCTGGGGGCCCGCTGGCACCTGGTCGCGCTGAACTCGAACTGTGACGAGGTCGGCTGCGGCGACGGCTCACCGCAGCTCGACTGGCTCCGGTCGGACCTGCGGGCCAACCGCCGGCCCTGTGTGCTGGCCTACTGGCACCACCCCCGCTGGAGCTCGGGCGGCAACCCGCGCCAGGACCTCCGGGTCGAGCCCTTCGTCCGGGTGCTGGCCCACCACGGGGCGGAGGTGGCCCTCGCCGGCCACGTGCACAACTACGAGCGCTTCGCCCCCCAACGGCCTGACGGCACCGCCGCGGTGGACGGCCTGCGGCAGTTCGTGGTCGGCACCGGCGGCCGGTCGGTCGGCCCCGACCACGGCTTCGGGGAGCCATCCCTGCGCCACTCCCAGCGCCGGATCGCCGGGGTGTTCGGCCTGGCTCGCCTCGTGCTCACCGACACGGGCTACTGGTGGTCCTTCGTGGACGAGACCGGGAGGGTCCGGGACTCGGGCTCGGCCCGCTGCCACTAGGCGCCGGGCGGGAAATGGGCCGAATGGCCCGGTCAAGGATCGGCCGGATCGGGCCGATCCAGGGCACAGCGTCGGACATCCCGTCCACGCACGTGGGAGGAACACCATGTTCAGGAAATCGATTCTCGGGATCGTGGCCCTCGCCACGATCTCCTTGTTGGGGGCCCTGGCGCCACCGTCGGCAGGGGCAGGCGCCCTCACCGGTCAGACGACTCTGCAGTTGACGGCGACCAGCGCGGTCGTGCCCCTGGTGGGCGACTTCAACGGCGACTCCGCGCAGGACATCTTCTGGTACGGCCGCACGACGGCACCGGACTCGATGTGGTTCAACAGCGTCATCTCCTCGGGCGCCGACGGGATGAACTCGTTCACGACGAAGGCCGTCACGGTGTCGGGCAACTACGTCCCGCTGGTGGGTGACTTCAACGGTGACGGCATCGACGACGTGTTCTGGTACGCCGGCGGCACCAGCGCCGACTCGGTCTGGTACTTCCACGCCGACAAGAGCCACACGGCGGTGCAGCAGACCGTGAACGGGACCTACCGCCCGGTCGTCGGCAACTTCGACACCGTCGATCCGGCCACCGAGAGCGGTGCCCCCGTGTACGAGCGGGACGACATCTTCTGGTACCCGACGGGTACGGGCAACAGCTCGCTGTGGTCCGGCAACGTCGACAACACCTTCGGCAAGCGGGTCTACGCCAACCGGCCGCCCACAGGGGGCCAGGCGCTCGTCGGTGAGTTCAAGCTGCAGGACGGCGAGCTGGAGCCGAGCCCGGACATCTTCTTCTACCTCCCGGGCACCGGCGCCGACTCCCTCTGGGTGAGCCTCGGTGACGGCCGGTTCACGCCCACGGCCAAGACCGTGAGCGGCCAGTTCCGCCCGATCGTGGGCGACTTCGACCGGACCGGGTCCCGTCTCCCCCTCCCCGCGGAGGCGATCGAGGAGTACGGCCAGGTGGCGGACTACGGCGAGGTGAAGAGCGCCCTGCTCGACTACCTGGCCGACAAGTGCTTCAACGGCTACATGCAGAAGTGTGACGACCTGCACACGATCGCCGACGAGCACGAGGCCGTTCCGTCCGGGTACCACTCCTACGCCGAGACGTGCGGCATGCGCCGTGGCCCGGGTGTGATCAACTGCGTCGAGCAGACGTGGCAACCGGCGCCGGCCGGTCTGGACGACATCCTCTGGTACGGCGCGGGTACGGCGGCGGACAAGCTGTGGATCAACACGGGCTCGTCCTTCACGATCAGCTCGCTCACGATCGGGTTCACGGCGACCCCGACGGTGATCCGTAGCGGACCGGGGGGCTACACCGGCGGCGACCGGATCCTGTGGAACAACGCCACGGGCGCCGAGACCATCTGGGCCCCGACCCCGGGCGGCACCTCGTTCGGGTCGACGACCCTGGCGGACATGGGCACCACCCGCAAGCCGCTGGCTGCGGACTTCACGGTCCGGGCCATGGGCTCGCAGTACCTCCAGAACGAGGTGCTGTGGTACGCCCCGGGCAACAACACGGACCAGAAGGAGACCCTCTGGCTCGAGCCGGGCGGCCCCTGGCCGACCTGATCGGTCAGCGGTAGGCGTACGAGGCCGGGGTTCCGGGACGGAGACGTCCCGGAACCCCGGCCTCTCGTCGTAACCGGCGTGCCGCCTTGCGCCCCACCGGTTCGGTCAGTCGGCGGCGACCCGCCGGGGGGTGAAGCGCACGGCGGTGATGGCATGGCCCTCGACGGTGAGGACCTGCGCCGACCAGTCGCCCAACGCCACCCCCTCGCCCGGCTCGGTGGGGATGTGGCCCAGTGCGTCGAGGACGGCACCGGCAACGGTCGTGTACTCGCCCTCGGGGATCTCGACCCCGATGTCCTCGAGGTCGTGGACGGGGAACCGCCCGGGGAGCACGAACGAGCCACCCGGGAGCCGACGGACGGTGAGGATGTCGCGGTCGGACTCGTCGTAGATCTCGCCGACCAGTTCCTCGACCAGGTCCTCGACGCTGACCAGGCCTTCGGTGCCGCCGTGCTCGTTGACCACCAAGCAGAGCTGCTGGCGGTCGGCCTGCATGCGGCGCAGGGCGTCGAGGACCTGGACCGACTCGGGGAGGAAGAGGGCTGGGCGGGTGTGGGCCGAGACGGGGTCATACGGGCGGCCGATCAGGTCCCGGAGGTGGATGGTGCCGATGACCTCGTCCAGGTCCTGGCCGGCGGCGGTCACGGGAGCCCGGGAGTGGCCGGCCTCGGCCAGGAGGGCGGCCGCGGCCTGGCAGGGCATCGCGCCGTCGACGGGCACCACGTCGGCTCGCGGGCGCAGCACCTGACGCAGGGTGCGCTCCGCGGCCTCGAGGGCGCCCTCGATGATCTCGCGCTGGTCGGCGGAGAACGTGGTGTGCTCGGCGATGATGCCGCGCACCTCCTCGGTGCTCATCGCTTCGGCCCGGGCGTCGGGGTTGCCGCCGACCAGGCGCACCACGAGGTTGGTGGAGTGCGAGAGCACCCAGACGACCGGGCGGGTCACCGTGGACATGACCGCCAGGGGACGCGCCGCGAGCAGGCCCCAGCGCTCGGTGTTCTGCATGGCCAGGCGCTTGGGGACCAGCTCGCCGAGGACGAGGGTCACGTAGGACAGGATCAGGGTCACCACCACGACCGAGACGGGCCCGGCCGCGTTCCCGAGGAAACTGAGTGGCTCCTCCAGGGGCACCGCCAGGGACACCGCGGCGGTGGCCGAGGCCAGGAAGCCGGCGAGGGTGATGCCGATCTGGATGGTGGCCAGGAACTGGTTGGGGTGGTGGGTGAGGTGCGCCAGGGTCCGGCCCCGTCGGCCCCCGGACTCCTCGAGCCGGCGGATCTGGCTCTCGCGCAGTGACACCAGCGCCAGCTCGGTCCCGGTGAGCGCGGCGTTGATCGCCACCAGCACCGCGACGAGGAGGAGTTGGGGGCCGGTCCCGTTCACGGGGGTGAGGCTACGGGTCCGCCCATTCGAGCGAGAGGATCCGGTGGTCCGCGCCCTTGTGGATCACGACGTCGGCGCGGGCCCGGGTGGGCGCGATGTGCTCGAGCAGGTTGGGGTGGTTGACCCCGTCCCAGACGGCACGGGCCAGGTCGCCCACGGCCGTCTCGTCGAGGTCCGTCCACGCCCGGTAGAAGGATGTCGGGTCGTCGCCGGCGGCCTCGACCAGCGTCTGGAAGCGGGCGACGTACCACCCCACGACGTGGGCCTCCTCGGCGTGGATGTAGACGCCGAGGTCGGCGAACGGTCGCTGGAGGGCCACGACGCCCTCGACCACGAGCACGTCGGGGCGGTCGATGGGTTCGGGGCTCTCGAGGACGTCGTAGTGCTCGTGGGAGTACACCGGGACCTCGAGCGGCGGCCCGCCCGTCCGGGCGGCGGTCACGACCGCCTCGAGGCGGTCCAGGTCGTAGGTCTCCGGGTAGCCCTTCCGCTCCAGGAGGCCTCGGCCCGCCAGGACGGCGTTGGGGCGGAGGAAGCCGTCGGTCGACACGACCGCGACACGGTCCCCGTCCGCCCGGAGGTGGTCGGCGAGGCGCGCGGCGATGGTCGACTTGCCGACCGCGACCGGGCCGGCGACGGCGAGGATCCGGGTGGTGCCCGGGGTCGGCGCCAGACGGTCGGCGATGGCACCGAGGGGGTCGGGGACGGGCACCGGTCCGACCCTAGCGAGCCGGACATGGGCGACCGGGTGGCGACAAGGGCTACTCTCTGCGTTCACAAGCTCACACGAGGGAGGAACCCCGCATGGGGCTGTTCGACCGGTTCAAGAAGACGGCGGAAGACGTCAGGGACAAGGCCACCGACCTCGCCGAGGGGCACGGGGACGAGGCCAAGGACGCCGTCGACAAGGCGGCGGACTTCGCCTCGGACAAGACCGACCACGACACGACGATCGACAAGGGTGCCGACGCCGCCAAGGACGCCATCGACAAGCTCGCGGGCGACGACACCCCCAAGTAGCCCGACGCCGGCGGCGGGCCGGCGTTCCCACGGGCAGGAAAGGCGGACACATGTCCCAGCCACCCGAACTCCTCGATCCCCAGGCGCTGGTGCGCGTGGACTTCGCCCTGGTCCGGCGGGGTTACAGCGCCGACCAGGTCGATTCCGTGCTGCAGCAGGCGGCGGCCGCGCTGGCGGCCGCGCAGCAGCGGATGGCCGAGCTGGCCGCCGAGGTGGAGGCCCTCCGTGAACAGGAGCCACCACCGGACGTCGCCGACCTGGATGACAACGAGCTGATGCTCCGCCTGGGCGAGAAGACCGCCCGGGTCCTGGAGGCGGCCCGCGAGAGTGCGGCCGAGCTCGAGCACAAGAGCCAGGAGCGGGCCACGGCCACGGTCAACCGGGCCAAAGAGGAGGCGCTCCGGGTCCGGTCTGAGGCCGAGCGGGTCATGCGCGAGACGCGGACCCGGTTGGAGGCCCTGGAGAAGGAGACCGACCGGAAGGTGCGCGAGTTGCGCCTCGCGGCCGAAGCCGATGCCGAGCGCCTGCGGACCCAGGCCGAGGAGGTGCTCCGTTCGTCGCGGGTCGACGCCCACGGCGTGGAGCAGGAGGCCACGAGCCGGGCCGAGTCCCTCACCCAGGAGGCCACCGAGAACGCCGCCCGGGCCCGGGCCAAGGTCGAGGCCCTGCTGACCACCACCCGGACCCAGGTCGAGTCGACCCGGGCCACCGCCGAGGAGGACGCCGCCCGGTTGCGCCACGAGGCCGAGGCCGAGGCCGACGCCCGGCTGGCCCAGATCGCGGACACGGTGGCGGGGAAGGTGGGCGAGGCGGAGGCCCGCGCCGAACGCATCGCCGCGCAGGCGGAGGCGGCCTACGAGGAGCGGGTCGCCCTCGGCCGGGAGCGCGGACGAGAGCTGATCGCCGAGGCCGAGCTGAAGCGGGCCGAGGTCCTGCGCCAGCTGGCCCGGACCCGGCAGCGGGCCCAGCTCAACCTCGAGCAGCTCCGCGTCGGCCGGGAGCGCCTGCTCACCGCGTATGAGGTCGCCCGGGCCACCATCGACCAGGCCACCGGGGAACTGGACGTCGCCCTGCCGGAGGCCAAGGCCCTGGCCGAACGCCTCACCGCCCGCATCGGCGACGACGCGGCCCGCTCGCTGCAGGAGCTGGAGGCCGAGTTCGAGCTGGAGCGTCTCGAGGACCTGCGCATCCTGGCCGACGACGACCCTGGGGCCCGGGTCCCGCCACGGCCCCGGGCCGACGCGGTGGGGGCGCCGGACGTCGAGGTCGAGGTCGAGGTCGAGGTCGAGGAACCGGTGCCCGGGGCCGCCCCGCCGCCGAGGGTGTTCGACGGGGAGGCCGCCGAAGCGGAGGCCGACGCCGAGGCGGCCACGGCCCCCGGACCGACGCCGGTGACCGACGGCGCGGACGACGAGGTGATCGACCTCACCGCCGCGCCGGTCACCGAACTCGACGAGCCGGCCGAGGACCCCGCACCGACCGTGCCCTGACGGGAGCCCTCAGCGGTCGTTTCGGGGGTAGCCCGTGACGGCTCGGGCCGAACGAGACCTCGAGGTCGATGGTCGAGATCGTGGTGGCCCGCCACGGACCGGACGGCTTGCTCCGGTACATTCCGGGGTCTTGCGGACTGCACTCCGACTGCTCGTGGTGCTGGCCCTCGGAGCCGGCGGACTGGCCCTGGCCACGGTGGCGATCGCGCCCCAGGTCGGGGAGTTCTTCACCGCGGGCTCCGTCGATCCCCCCGAGGTCAACCTCCGACCGCTGGCGGAGCGTTCGATCGCCTACGCCGACAACGGCTCGGTCATGGCCACGTTCCACGCGGCCGAGAATCGCGAGGAGGTGCCGTTGCGGCGCATTCCTCGGACGGTGCGACGGACGATCCTGGCGGTGGAGGACGAGGACTTCTTCCGGCACAACGGGGTGAACCTGCGGGCCACCATGCGGGCCCTGTTCGAGAACGTGAGCTCCGGGGGCATCACCCAGGGCGGCTCGACGATCACCCAGCAGCTCATCAAGCTGTCGCTGCTCTCGCCCCGCCAGGACCTCAACCGGAAGGCCCGGGAGGCCATCCTCGCCATCGAGCTCGAGAAGACGATGAGCAAGCAGGAGATCCTGGAGCGGTACCTGAACCAGGTGTACTTCGGGGGCGGGGCGTACGGGGTCCAGGCCGCGGCGGAGATCTACTGGGGCCAGAACGTCGAGGATCTCGACTGGGGCCAGGCGGCTCTGCTGGCCAGCCTCATCCAGAACCCGGTGGCCTACGACCCCGTGCTGGAGCCCGAGGTGGCGCTCGAGCGGCGGCGGGTCGCCCTCGACCGGCTCGTCGAGCTCGGCTTCATCACCCAGGAGGAGGCGGACTACTACGACATCGCCCCTCTGCCCGAGGCCCGCATCGACGTCCTCCCCGAACCCAACGACTACTTCGTGGAGGAGGTCAAGCAGCAGCTCCTGGACATGGAGGAGCTGGGGGCCACGCCGACGGAGCGCTACAACGCCCTCTTCAAGGGTGGCCTGCGGATCGAGACCACCTTCAGCCCCGAGGCCCAGTTCCTGGCCCTGTCGGCGCGCAACAACGTCCTGCCCGACACCGGTGGGCAGTTCACCGCCGCGCTGGTGGCGGTCACGCCTCAGACGGGCGCGGTCCGGGCGATGGTCGGCGGGCCCGGCTTCGACCGGTACCGCTACAACCTGGCCACCCAGGGGGCGCGCCAGCCGGGGTCGTCGTTCAAGATCTTCGTGCTCGCCGCCGCCCTCGAGGCCGGGCTGGTCCCCGACGACATCCTGAACGGCACCGGGCCCTGCACGTTCCCCAACCCGGGCGGCTACCCGGACCCCTACGTGGCGAACAACTACGCCGACGGCGGGGGCAGCAACGGGACCATCACCTCCAACACCACGGCCTCGTCGAACTGCGCATTCCTGCGCCTGGGTCAGTTCGTCGGCCTCGACCGGGTGGTCGAGACGGCCCGGGCCATGGGGGTCTCGACCGAGCTCGACGCCCGGAACCTCTCGCTGCCGATCGGCTCCGAGGAGGTCCACCCCATCGACATGGCGGGGGCCGCCGCGGTGCTGGCCAACGGCGGGATCCGCCATCGGCCCTACTTCATCGAGAGCGTGACCGACCGGGAAGGCAACGTCATCTATCAGCACGACGCCCCGGGCCGGGAGGTCGTGTCCGAGCAGACGGCCTGCCTGGCCACCCAAGTCCTGGAGGCCAATGTCCAAGGGGGCACCGGCACCGCGGCGGCGCTGCCGAACATGGCGGCGGCGGGCAAGACGGGCACGGCGCAGAACTGGGGAGACGCCTGGTTCGTGGGGTACACGCCCTTCCTGGCCACGGCGGTCTGGATGGGCAACGCCGAGGCCCGCGTGCCGATGACCAGCGTCGGCGGCATCTCCGTCACCGGCGGCTCCTACCCGGCCGAGATCTGGCGGGCGTTCAACGAGCCGGCCCACAACGGGCTGACCTACACGGGCTTCCCGACCTGCGAACCCACTCGGGCGGGTCGCAGCCTCGCCAACTTCTTCGAACCCGAACCGGAGGTCGTCACGACCGACAGCCCGACCCCCACACCGGTTCCGCCGGCCGTCACCTGCCCCGCCGGCTACCTACCGGGTGATCTGAACGGTGACGGCATCGCCGAGAGCTGCGTCGCCGTGGCCCCCCCCACGACGGTGGCCCCGCCGGCGCCGAGCACGCCGTGAGCGACGCCGACCTGTCCGAGGAGCCGCTGTCGTCCCTCGAGCGACTACTGGCCATACAGGAGCAGGACACCGCGGTGGACCAACTCGTGCACCGCCGCGACCACCTCCCCGAGCGTGCGGCTCTGGTCGAGCACGAGGGCCGGGTGACGGCCGTCGAAGCCGAACAGTCGAGCCGCGAAGCGCGACGTGAGGAGCTGGCGGCGACCATCGCCCGACTGCAGACCGACGTCGGCGCGTTGGAGGCCCGGATCGCCGAGGTCACCCGGACCATGCACTCGGGCGCGGTGACCGTGCCCCGCGAGCTCCAGGCGCTGCAGCACGAACAGGAGTCCCTGCGACGGCGTCAGGACCACCTCGAGACCGAGGAGCTCGAGATCATGGAGGAGCTCGACCCCCTCACCGAGGAGGTGGCGGGCCTCGACGGGCGGCTCGAGGAGCTGGCCACGGAGGGCGAACGGCTGGCCGACGCCCTCCTGCAGGCCGAGGTCGACCTGGAGGAGGAACTGACCGCGGTGACCGGCCGACGGGCGGCGGCGGCCGACGGCGTCGACGCCGAGCTGCTGGCCACCTACGAGGGTCTCCGGGGCGAGCTCGGCGGCATCGCCGTGGCGCGGCTGGTCGGCTCGGTGTGCGGCGGCTGTCACCTCGGCCTCTCGGCTGTCGAGGTCGACCGCATCAAGAAGCAGCCGCCGGATGCCCTCGTCCGCTGCGACGAGTGCGGCCGCCTGCTCGTGCGCTGAAGGACCGGCGCCGGTGCTCCTGTGGTTCGCCGGCCTGTCCTGGCTCCTGGTCTGGCGGGTGTTCCGCAGCCCGGCGGTGGACTACCGCCTGGTCGTCCTCGGTGCGTGCCTACCCTCCCTGGACCTGCTGATCGGCCGTCCCAGCCCGCTGCACACGGTGACCGCGGCGGTCGTCGTGCTGGGGTTGGTCATGGTCGTGGCCCGGGGCCGCCGCCTGGCCCAGCGGCAGCTGCTCAGCATCCCCATCGGCATGTTCGCCCATCTCGTCCTGGACACGACATGGGCGGATACGGAGCTCTTCTGGTGGCCCGTGAGCGGCGCGGAACTCGGCGCCCTCGAGGTGCCCGAGGTGTCCTGGCCGTTCGCCGTGGTCCTGGTCCTCGAGCTCATCGGATCGGTGGTCCTGGTGGGGCTCTGGGTCCGGCTGGGGATGACCGATCGAGAGAACCGGGAGCGCTTCCGACGCACCGGCCACCTGGCCCGGGACCTCGCGTGAGCGCTGGTGGCGAGATCATCGTGGTCCGCCACGGCCGGACGGCGGCCAACGCCGGTGGCCTCCTGCTGGGCCGCCTCGACGTCCCCCTCGACGACCACGGCCGGGCCCAGGCGGCGGCGGCGGCCGCCGCCCTGCCCACCCCGGACCTCGTGATCGCCAGCCCACTGCTCCGGACCCGGGAGACCGCCGAGGCCTTCGGGGTGGAGGTGGAGGTCGACGAGGCCTGGATCGAGCTCGACTACGGCGAGTGGGACGGCCGCCCATTGGACGAGGTGCCGACGGCGGCCTGGGCCGCCTGGCGGGCCGACAACGACTTCGCGCCGCCCGGTGGCGAGTCCCTCGGTCGGCTCACGGCTCGGGTGCACGAGGCGCTGGACGACCTGGTCGCCCGCCTCGACGGGCGCCGGGTGATCGTGGTCAGCCACGTGTCGCCGATCAAGGCGACGGTCGGTTGGGCCCTGGACGTGGGCCCGGAGGTGGCCTGGCGGACCTTCGTCGCCGCGGGATCGATCACCCGGCTCGGCATCGGGCCGACCGGCCCGGTCCTGCGGGGCTTCAACGAGACGGCGCACCTGCCCGCCGTTTGACCACCAGGAGCGGTCGGGTCAGGCGTCGGTCCGGCGGGCACGGCTGGGGGCGACCCGGGGCGGCTCGTTGGGCTGCTTGGGGTAGACGGGGGGCCACGGGGCGTCCATGAGCCCGGCGGCCATGTCGGCCTCGTGCAGGGCCAACAGCGGTTCGAGGGACTGGGGACGGTCGGGCATGTCGGCCCAGGGATCGCCCCGGTCGGCGAGCCGGGCGGGGACCGTGGCGATGGTGAGCTGGTCGGGCTCGACGGTGGCCACGTCCTCCCAGGCCAACGGCGTGGAGACCTGGCCCCCGACGCGGGAACGGGCCGACCAAGCGCTGAACACCGTCTTGTGCGGGGCGTTCTGGTTGAAGTCGATGAACACCCGCCGGCCCCGCTCCTCCTTCCACCACGCCGCGGTGATCAGGTCGGGCCGCCGACGTTCGAGCTCCCGGGCGACGGCCACCGCACCGGCCCGGACGTCGTAGCTGTCCCAGCCGGGCAGGAGTCGGGCATAGACGTGCAGACCCCGGTTGCCCGTCGTCTTCGGGTGGGCCTCCACGCCCAGCTCGTCGAACAGCGCCTTCACCTCGGCCGCGGCCTCACGGATCTGGTCGAAGGTGACGCCCGGCTGGGGGTCGAGGTCGATCCGCAGCTCGTCGGCGTGGTCGGGGTCGACGCGGGTGTAGGGCCACGTGTGAAAGCCGAGGCAGCCCAGGTTCACCGCCCACAGGATGTGGGCCAGGTCCTGAGCCACCAGCGCGTTGGAGGTGGTGCCGTTGGGCGTGCTGACCACCATCGTGGACAGCCAGTCGGGGGCGCCCGCCGGGACCCGCTTCTGGAAGAAGGACTTGCCGGCGGCGCCGTCGGGGAACCGCTGCAGCAGGGTCGGCCGACCGACCATGGTCCGCATCAGGGGTGCGGCGACGGCCCGGTAGTAGGCGACGAGATCGGCTTTGGTCTCACCCCGCTCGGGGAAGAAGACCTTGTCCGGGCTGGTGATCCGCACCGTGTGGCCGGCCACCTCGAGCTCGACCACCTCCTTCGCCGCCATGGCGGTTCACCGTACTGGTCGCCCGATCAGCAGGTCTGGCCCTCGGGGGCGAGGGGCACCACGCCGGCCACCGTCGTGGTGGGCAGGTCGGGCAGGGTCGTGCTCGTCGTGGAGGCGGGCGGAGCCGTGGTCGCCGTCGACGGGGGGACCAGCGTGGTCTTGATCCCGGCGTAGTCGAAGCCGGTGACCACCACGACGTCGGCGGCGTAGGTGTTCGGCACCTGCTCGAGCCGGGCGTCGGCCTCGAACTGGCTGGCCACGAACTGGGCCGTGGCCTCCTGGCCGGGCATGTAGCGCACCACGGTCTCGGCGAAGTCGAAGCGCTCGGCGTCGCCGGTGCCGGGCGAGGTGTCGAACCCGAGCGAGGCCAGGCCGGCGGACACCTCGGTGGCCTGCCCGGAGGTCCCCGTACCGTTCTGCACCAGCACGGACACGGAGGCGGCATCGGCGGCCCCGGCGCCGGCGCCAGGCCCGGCCACGCCGCGGAAGATGTTCAGCCGGGCCTCGTTCTCCTCGTTGTCGATCAGGCGCAGGATGCTCTGCTCGCCGACGAAGTCGAAGTAGGTGTCGAGCGACATGGTCCGGAGCTGGTCGGGGGAGAAGCTTCGGAAGCGCTCGCCCAGGGTGATCAGGTCGTCAACGGACAGGCTCTCGTCGATCGAGACGCTGCCCAGGCCGGCGTTGATCAGGGCGTTGAGGGTCAGCGGGTTGCGGATGCCCTTGTCGATGGCCCGCTGGATGGCGGCACGGATGAAGGCCTGCTGGCGGGAGATCCGCCCGAGGTCGCCGGTGCCGTCCGTGTCCCAGACGCCGTCCGCCACCTCGTACTCGAGGTGGCGGGAGCGGGCGAAGGCCAGGGCCTGGTCAGCCGACAGGGTGATGCAGCCGGTGCGGGTGATGTTCAGCCCGGTCTGCTCGTCGCGAAGGCGCTTGTCGAAGTACATCGGGACGCCGTCGACGGCTTCCACCAGTTCCTGGAAACCGAGGAAGTCGACCTCGACGTAGTGGTTGATCGGGATCCCGAAGTTCTCCTCGATGGTCCCGATGAGGGAGTCGCGGCCCGCGGAGAGGGCGGCGTTGATCTTGGCCTCCCCCCAGTTGGGGATGGTCACCCAGAGGTCACGGGGGAACGAGAGGATCTGGGCCTGGGTCTCGTCGGGGTCGACCCGCAGGACCATCATCGTGTCGGAGAGCACGCCCTGGTCGATGCGAGCCGCGGGGTCGCCCTCGTCGAGGCGCTCGGCGCTGTCGGTGCCGACCAGGAGGTAGTTCTGGGGCTCGCCCGGGTCAGCCGGCTCCTCTTCGAGGATGTCGGTGCCGAGGTCGAGGCGCTGGACCTGGTCGAGCTTGTCGTTGGCGTAGCCCAGGGTGGCGGCCAGCCCGAGGGAGAGGAAGACCATGCTGATGTTGAAGGTGATCAGCAGGCGTTGCGGCCATGTCCGCCGTAGTCGCCGCCCTTCCGCATCCCGTGCCACCGCGGGAGGGTACCGACCGAAAGGGCCGGGAATCAGTCAGGCAGCATCGGGACAGTGAAGCCGGTGGTCCGGCCGAGTAGGACAGCCCGGCTGATAGCGCTGTGGCCGAAGCGCTCGTGCACGTCGTCAAGCACGGCGTCGAGGGCACTGCCACTGTGCCGATCGAAGGGCAGCGTGAGCTGGACGGCGCCGCGGTCGTCCAGGTTGCCGATGGCCACGCCGACCAGGGTCAGGCCGCCCCGCTCCCGGATGAGCGGGCCGGCCTCCCGCAGGAGATCCCGGACGGTGGCCAGGATCGTCGGGGTGTGGGCGGTGGCCCGGTCGAGGCTGTGGGCCCGGGTGGCCCGGGTGAAGTCGTCGAAGCGGAGCCGGAGCGTCACGGTGCGCCCGACCCGCTCGGCCCTGCGCATCCTGCGGGTGACCCGGTCGACGATGGCCACGAGCGTGGCGTCGATGTCCGCTGCCGACTTGGGGCGCCGGCCCAGAGCGCACTGGGACCCGATCGACCGTCGCCGACGCCCCCCCTGGACCCGTCGGGGGTCCCGGTTGTGGGCCAGCGCGTGCAGGTGGTGGCCCGAGGCCCGCCCGAGCATGGCGGTCAGGTTGTCCTCCTCGACCCGGGCCATGTCGCCCACGGTGCGGATCCCTCGCCGGTGCAGCTTGGCCGCGGTGACCGGCCCGACGCCCCAGAGGCGTTCGACCGGCAGCGGGTGCAGAAACGCCATCTCCCGGTCCGGGGGCACGACGAGGAGGCCATCGGGCTTGCCGACCCCGCTGGCCACTTTGGCCAGGAACTTCGTCCGCGCCACCCCGACGGTGATCGCCAGGCCGACCCGCTCGCGGACCGCCTGCCGCAGGCCGACGGCGATCTCCACGGGCGTTCCCGAGACGCGCCCGAGGCCGCCCACGTCGAGGAACGCCTCGTCGATCGACAGCCCCTCGACCAGCGGGGTGGTGGCGTCGAACACGGCGAACACGGCCCGACTGGCCTCCGTGTAGGCCTCCATGCGGGGCCTCACGACCACCGCGCCGGGGCAGAGGCGTCGGGCCTGAGCTCCTCCCATCGCCGTGCGCACCCCGAACGCCTTGGCCTCGTAGCTGGCGGCCAGCACCACCCCACCCCCGACGATCACGGGCCGCCCCCGCAGCCGGGGATCGTCCCGCTGCTCGACCGACGCGTAGAACGCGTCGAGGTCGGCATGCAGGATCGTCGCCAGGCCTTCGGACACGAACACATGTTCGCACAGTCCTGCGCTCGGGACCAGAGGGACAAGGCAGCGTTCTCGTCCCGTTCATCGATGCGCCGACCACGGGAAACGTGTCGGCGCGACGGTGGTCGGGTGCTCGACGGCGAAACCCTCTGGGTGAACGAACGGATCATCGTCAGCCCCAGCAGCGGGGTGTTCGTGCCCGCGGCGACCGGTCCCGAGGTCGACGAGGGTTCGGTGATCGGCCACGTCCGCGGCACCGGCGACAGTCGGACCGAGGTGCGGGCGCCCTTCGCCGGTCGCCTGATGCGGGTGGTGGCCCTCGAGGGGGAGCGGGTCTTCGTGCACGACCGGATCGCCTGGATGCGCGCCGCCTGAACAATCCCTTCGACCGCCCCGTCCGTAGAGGAGGGGGACGTCGACGAAAGGGACCTGACGATGAGGCGCTACTTCCTGGTGATCCTGGCTGCGGCCGGGCTCCTGCTGGCCGCCTGTGGGGACGACTCGTCCTCAGGGGACGACGCATCGTCGTCGGACACGACGGCGGCCGTGGATGACCGTTACGGCTCGACCGACACCACCGACACCACGGCGGCGCCCGGCGACACCGGCTCGGCGACGGTGGCCGTGGCCGAGATCGACGGTGTGGGTGAGGCCCTCGTGGGCCCCGACGGCCAGACGCTCTACCTGTTCGAGCAGGACGACGGCCTCACCTCGGCCTGTACCGACGCCTGCGCGGACGCCTGGCCCCCGCTCGTGGCCGACGGGGATCCGGTCGCCGGCGACGGGGTCGATGCGGCCCTCCTCGAGGTGGCCGAGGGCGGCCAGGTGGCCTACAACGGCCACCTCCTCTACAACTTCTCCGGCGACAGCGTCGCGGGTGACGCCAACGGCGTCGGGATCCCGTCGTGGTTCCCGGTGGACCCGGCGGGGGACGCCATCAGCTGAGCGGCGTAGCGTTCGGCCCATGTGGGACGCGTCGGACGAGGCGCTCCTCGCCGGGTTCGCCAGCGGCGACCCGACGGCGGAGGCCGCCTTCGTCCGACGCTTCCAACGCCGGCTCTACGGCCTGGCCGTGACCATGGTGGGCGAGGGGGAGGCGGCCGATGTCGCCCAGGAGGCGTTCGTTCGCGCGTGGCGCCATGCCGGTGCCTTCGACCCCCGGCGGGGGTCGGTGGCCACGTGGCTCTCGACTATCACCCGGAACCTGGCCTTCGACCACCTGCGCTCCCGCCGGGCCCGCCCCGTCGATGCCGTGGACCCCGTCAGCCTGGTGCTGACCGCGACCACGCCCGGCCCCGATGACCGTGCGGTGCTGGGCGACGAGACGGGTCGAGCCGTAGCTGCGCTCCGGGCGCTCCCTGAGGACCAACGGCGGGCGCTGGTGCTCGCCGCTCTCGGGGGCCGTACCGCCCGGGAGATCGGGGAGATCGACGGCGTGCCGCTCGGGACCGCCAAGACCCGGATCCGCTCGGCCCTGTACCACGTCCGTGCGGCCCTGGCCGACGACGAGGCCCCCCGTGACTGACGACGCGCGCCCCTGTGACGCCACCCGGGCGCTGGCCGTCGAGCTGGCCCTCGGAGTGGCCGAGGGGGCCGACCGGGGCGCGGCACTGGCCCATCTGGCCGAATGCGCCGACTGTCGAGCCGAGGTCCTCCAGTTGGCCGAGGCAGTGGACGCCGTGGTGGCCCTGGCGCCGGAGGCGGAGCCGCCTGCCGGCTTCGAGAGTGCCGTCATCGCCCGCATCGCGGAGGAGCGGGCCGACGGCGGTCGACGGCCCTGGCTCCTGGCGGTGGCCGCGGCTGTGCTGCTGGTGCTGGGCATCGGGGTGGGCCTCTCGGTCGCCCCGGACGGCGGCGGGGCGACCTCGTTGGCCACCGCCCGGATGGAGAGCCCTGAGGGCGAGACGGTGGGCGAGGTCTGGCGGACGAGGGAGCCGGATGCCGCGGTGTTCGTGTCGGTCCCGGCCTGGGCCGGGATCGACGCTGCCGGGCCCGATGCCCCACGGTACGCCCTGCGCCTCGACCTCGCCGGCGGCGACACGGTCGAGGTGGGGGACTTCACCCTCGGTGACGGCGTGTCCTCCTGGGCCGTGCCGACGGACCTCGACGGCGATGACATCCGGGCCGTCTCGGTGGTCGACGACACCGGCCGGGTCTGGTGCACAGGGCGTTTCGCCTGACCAACGGGCCGATTCCGGTGACACCCGGTCGTCGTCGGGAGCGGCGGCCGGTCAGAACCAGCGCTGCATGGGGTGGATCAGGGTCTCGGCCAGCCGTTGGGCCGGTGAGCGGGAGGTCCAGCGCTCGGGGTCGATGCGCACCGAGCGCTCCAGGTCCTCGTCGAACTGCCGGTCGAGCTCGTCGGCGAGGGCCGGGTCGAGCGCGACCAGGTTCACCTCTTCGTCCCACGCGACCGAGCGGGCGTTCAGGTTGGCCGACCCGATGTTGCTCACCAGCCCGTCGACGATCATGACCTTCGCGTGCAGCATCGTGGGCTGGTAGGTCCAGATGGTGACCCCCGCCTCGGCCAGGGGCAGATAGGACCGCTCGCCCGCCAGCTGCACGACCCGCTTGTCGGCGTGGGGACCGGGCACGAGGATCTCGACCTGGACGCCCCGACGGCTGGCCTCGATCAGCCGGCGGCTGAGCTCGTCGTCGGGGACGAAGTACGCGGTCGTGATGCGGATGCGGCGGCGAGCCAGTTGGAGCAGCGTCCGGAACAGGTTGTCGATGTCGCTCCACCCCGTCTCCGAGGCGCTGCGTATGCACTGGACGACCGTCTGCCCCGTCCCGGGCTGCTCGGGGAACTGGTCGACGTCACTGAACAGCTCCGGGGTGTTCTCGGCCCAGTTGTCGAGGAAGGCGGCCCGGAGGCCGTCCACCGCCGGGCCCCGGATCCGGAAGTGGGTGTCCCGCCACTCGTGCTCGTTGCGGGCGTCGCCCCGCCAGACGTCGGCGATGCCGACGCCGCCGGTGAATCCCACCTGCTCGTCGACGACGAGCACCTTGCGGTGGGTCCGGTGGTTCACCTCCGACAGGCGGAACCGCCGGAGGGGCCGGAACCAACGCACCTCGACCGCGGCCTCGGCCATGTCGTCGAGCAGGGCGCGGTCCATGGTCTGGGCCCCGAGGCCGTCGAGCAGGACGCGGACGCGCACACCGGCCTTCGCCCGGGCACAGAGGCGCTCGGCCAGCTCGGCGCCGACCTCACCCTCCCAGTAGACGTAGGTGAGGAAGTCGATCGTGCGTTCGGCCCGGTCGATGGCGTCGTACAGGGCGGGGAAGATCTCGTCGCCGTTGCGCAGCACCTCCACGCGGTTGCCTTCGGTGGCGGGGATGCCCAGCACGCCCTCGAGGCAGCGCCGGTACCGGGTGGCCTCCTCGGTCGCGGTGGGTGTGCCGACCGTCACGACGCCAGGACCGCGGGCCGGGGCCGGGACGCGGCCTCGTGGTCGACAGGAGCGTCCGACGGCGCCGACTTGCCTGCCCGCACCGCCTCGAGCTGGGCCGTCACGGACCCGCCGAAGAAGAGGGCGATGGAGGTGAGCAACCCCCAGAGCTGGAGGGCCACGATGCCGGCCAGCGGACCGTACGTGTCGCCGAAGGAGCTGCTCGCCCGGACCACGGCCCCCATGCCCACCGTGATGAGGAAGGACAGCACGACCGATATCGACGAACCGAACGCCAGCCAGGACCACCCGGGCTGGCGGCGGTGGGGACACCAGCGGAAGAGCAGACCCACGGCGCCGGCGGTGGTGAGGAGGGCCAGGGGCCAGCGGACCCAGCCCCAGATGTCGGAGGCGAGGCTGTCGGCGAACGCCCGGCCCACCGCCGGCCCGAAGCCGACCGCGAGGAAGGCCACGACGAGCAGCACTCCGGCGCTCAGGGCCAGTCCGAAGGCCCGGGCGTACTTCTGGAACGTCGGCCGGTCCTTCTCGATCCCGTAGATCCGGTTCAGGCCGCGCTCGAGCTGGCCCATGGCCGTGGTGCCAGAGATGAACGTGCCGACGAGGCCGGCCACGACGGCGATGACATCACCCGACGTACCGTTCTCGCGGGCCTGGTCCACCGCGGACGTCAGCAACCGACCCGACGCCCCGGGAGCGACGTCGTGTATGGCCCGGACGATGCCACGGGTGACTTCACCGGTGCCGAGGACGCTGGCCAGGCCGACCACGGCGATGATCCCCTGGACGAGCAGGAGGGCGCCGAGGAAGGCGAGCGACCGCGAGTGGCTGAAGCCGTCGGCGTAGCGGAGTCGGAGGAAGGCGTCCCGCAGAAGACGCCCCTTCCCCACGGCCTGTAGCGTCTGGCGGGCGTCATCGCCGGTCAGGCCGACGGTCTCGGGGACGTTTCGGGCAGTGCTCATCGTTCGGCCTCCTCGGGCACGCACACGGTCAGGGCCTCGGGTTCGACGGAGAACCGGAGGTGCTTGGTCTTCGGGCGGTCCCCGCCGTCGAGCTCATAGGGGACCTTCGACTCGAGCGTCACCTCGATCTCGCGACCGGCAGTCATCCGGGTCAGCGGGGATCCCTCGGGTCGTCCGGCGACCACGCGGCCGAGGACCCGGGCCCAGTCGCGGCGGTCCTCGGCCATGACGACCCCGAGGTCGAGGACCCCGTCGTCGGGCGCCGCGTCCGGGAAGGCGGTCAGGCCGCCCAGCACGGTGCCGACGTTGCCCACCAGGACACAGCCGGCGTCACCCTCGAACCAGTCGGCCCCGTCGACCCGGATGGTCGCGCCGACCGGGTCGGCGGTGAGGTTGCGGGCGCCGGTCCAGAGGTAGGCGACCCGCCCGACGCGTCCCTTCAGGGACTTGTCGGCGTCGCGGATCATCCGGGCGTCGAAGCCCGTCCCCGCCATGACAACGAAGCGCTCACCGTTCACCACGCCCACATCGAGCTTCCGCCGTCGTCCGTGCAGGCCGATGGCCACCGCTTCGTCGATGTCCTGAGGGACGCCGAGGCTGGTGGCCAGGAGGTTGGCCGTACCGGCGGGGACGATGGCCACGGCGACGTCCGGGTCCCGGAGGGCGTCGACGCTGCGCTGCACCATGCCGTCGCCGCCCCACACGAACACGAGGTCAGCGCCCTCGTCGACGGCCTCCTGCACCTTGTCGGGCGCCTTCTTGCTCTTGGGGACCTCGTGCCAGAGCGGGGTGTCCACCCCTTCGTGGGCCAGGACGGCGCGGAGGCGGTCGAGGCCTCCGTCCAGAGTCTTGCCCGCGTGGGCGACGACGGCGACGGTGGTCATGATCGATCCTCCAGGGAATCGGGGGCCAAGGCCTGGGTGGCGACCAGGACGGCAGCCAGCGCGAGCACGCCGAGGAGTGCGCCGGCGAGGACGTCGGTGGTGAAGTGCATGCCCCGGTACACCCGGGAGAAGCCCACGCTGGCGGCGAACGCGACAGGGACGAGCAGGACGAGCGCTCGCAGCACGGTGGCGCGGACGACCGCGGCGAGGATCAGGGCCAGGGCGCCGTAGAGGACGATCGTGGCCGCGACGTGGCCCGACGGAAAGCTGAAGGTGCTGGGGGCCTCGCCGAGGGTGTCCGCCGGCGGCCGCTCCCGCCGCACCAGGTGGTTGGTCGAGATGAACACGCCGGCCTCGACCACCAGGCCCAGGACAACGACCGCGACGGCTCGGCGCCGTTCCTGTCGCCACAAGATGAGGGCCGCGAGGGCGGCGACGCCGACGATCGCCAGCGTGTCGGCGAAGTTCGACCAGAACATGGCGAACCCGTCCCAGCCGGGGGAGCGGTGCCGGGCGAACCATCGGCTCACGTCGAGGTCCCAGGCCCGCACCGAGTCGAACGCGCCGACGTGGAGGAACAGGAGGCCGACGGCGGTGAACGCGATCGTCCCGACCAGGTAGGCCGCCGCGACGGTCCCGAGCACCGGTCGCCAGGGGGAGCGGTCGTCGTCGACGTCGCCTTCGGAGCTCAGGGCCCCGTCCGCGATCCACGTTGGGCTCGCCGTCACTGGTGTCTCCCTTCACGCTCCGGATCGAACCGGAGGCTGTGCCTTCTTGCTCCGGCCTCCTACCCCATCCGCGCGGATCCCATCACCCGCCTGTGGGGGGAGTGGTCGGGCCCGCCGCGGGGTAGGCAGTCGGCATGGTCATCGAGGCCCTCGTCCTGGGCGCCGGCGTGGTCGTCGGTGCGGCGACCTACCTCGCGGCCCGGTGGTGGCCCCAGGGCATCGAGGCCCCGGTCGTGCGTCCCGCCACTATCGAGCACGAGGTGGAGCATCATCCCGGGCTGGCCGGGGCCCTGGCCCGACGGATCAACCCCGCCGAGGTGACGGGGGTCGCCCTGACCGGCGCGGTGACCGTGATCGCGGCGGGCGTGGTCGGCATCGGGCTCCTGTTGGCCATGGTCCACACCGACACCGGCCTCGCCCGCCTGGACTCGACCTTCGCCCGCTTCGGCGCGGAGCGGGCGACGGAGGCGTCGACCGACTTCCTGCGGGCCACGAGCCTCCTCGGCGGCACGACGGGTGTGGTCCTGATCGCCGTCTTGGCCGGAACCGTCGAGCTGCGGCGTACCCGGACCTGGGCGGTCGCCGGGTTCCTGGCGCTGGCTGTCGGTGGTCAGTTCGTCCTGTCCAATCTGATCAAGCTGTTCGTGGGCCGGGCCCGGCCCGACATCCTCCCCCTGACCGGGTTCTCCGGGGAGTCCTTCCCGTCAGGCCACGCCACCGCGGCGGCGGCCACCTTCATGGCGCTCGCCCTGTTGCTGGGCCGACACCGCTCGCCGATGATGAAGGCGGTGCTCGCCGCCGCCGCCGCCGGTGTCGCCGCCGCCGTGGCCGCATCGCGGGTCCTCCTCGGCGTGCACTGGTTCACCGACGTCCTCGCCGGTCTGCTGCTCGGCTGGCTGTGGTTCTCGGTGTGCTCGATCGTGTTCGGCGGTCGCCTGCTGCACTTCGGGGCGCCGGTCGAGCAGGCCGAGGCGGTGGCCGAGCGGAAGGCGGACCGTCAGGCCATCCCGTAGGCCCGCGACGAGGTCACCGAGTTCGTGGCGTCACCAGGCGTGGCCCACGTCTGCCTCGCGCGGGGCGTCGTAGGCTTCAGGCCATCCCGTAGGCGCGGGTGGGGCGGAGTCGGACGAGGGCCCGCTTGTCGTCGACCATCGCCCGGCGGTAGTCGTCCCAGTCCTCGTGCTCGCCGGCTATGGCCCGGTAGAGCCCGATGAGCCCCTCGACGGTCGCGTCGTCGGGCTCGGCGGCGACGGGGGAGAGCTCGACGTCGGCCTCGATCACCACGTAGGCGTAGAAGTCGTCCTGGGTGACGTGGAGGGCGGCCCACGGCTCCCGCACCAGGTTGTGGTACTTGGCCCGGTCCGCGGTGATCGAGATGCCGATCGTGCCGTCGTCGAAGACGCCGTGCATCACGTTCGACAACTGGGGCCGGCCGTTGGCTCGGATGGTGGTCAGCACGGAGCGACCGTGGGCGCGGGCGAAGGCGAGGGCGTGGTCGAGTTCCATCACCCGTAGCCAACGCCGGGCCCGCCGCGTTGTTCCGAACGGCCGGATCCGGTCGTGGGTGGGAGTAGGGGAGTGGATCAGGGCCCGGTGTCGGGCGAGGTTCTTCGTTGGTGGTCGTCGATCGGGCCGGGGGGTGGGAGCCGGTGTTTGCTGTTGTGCTTCCAGCGGTTGTGGGGACCGCATTTGGTGTCGGCATCGTCGACGTCGGTGGGTCCGCCGTCCTCCCATTCGGGGTGGTGGTCGGCCTGGAGGCGGGGGCCGGTGCGGTCACAGCCGTAGGGGTGACAGCAGCGCCGGAAGCGGGAGCGAAGGGCGTCGGCCTGGGCCCTGGTGAAGAGGCGGCGTTCGCGGCCGTGGCGGAGGGGGACGCCGTCGGGGTCGTGGAGGAAGCCGCGGATGGTGCCGGTGAGCAGGGCCAACACGATGGTGTTGAGGCTGATGACGGTGCCGTCCTCGAGCTCGTGGAGGGAGTCGGGGCCGAGCTCGATGTCGTCGAGGGCCTCGTCCAGGTCGAGGTCGGGGTCCTGGAGCCCGTCGAAGAGGACGTCGAGGATCTGTGCCAGGAGGTCGGTGTCGCCGTGCATGTTCATGACGAGCCGGGACGGGCCGAGGTCGCCGTCGAAGGCCGCCGAGCGTCGGGCCATGAGCAGCATGGCGTCGGAGCGGCGTTGGGGGTTGTCCCGTTGGAGCTCGGCGGGCAGGGGGGTGCGGCCGAGGCGTTGGCGGGCCTCGTCGACATCGGCGGCGTAGAGGTGGTCCACGAGGCGCTGGAACTCCCCGTTCCAGAGAGTGAAGTCCAGCGGCGGCATCCAGGCGTCGACGGCGCCGCAGCCCTCGAAGGTGCGGGAGGCATGGGCCCAGCGGTCCCGGTAGTGCCGTTCTTCACGGTCCCGGGGACGGTTGCGGTGGATGTAGTAGGTGACATACAACTCGAAGTCACAGAATCGCCGGTCCGCCGCGGCGGCGAGGAGCTTGGCCTCGTGCTCGCAATAGGTGGTGTCGTCGGTGTGGCGGCGGGCCTTGTCCAGCACGTCGATGTGGCGGGCGGTGATCGCCCCCTCGCGCAGGGCCTGCCCGGCGAGGGGGTGGTGGACGAGCCGGCGGGCGAGGCGGCGGCGCAGGCCGGACTCGTCGATCTGTTCCCGGCAGTTGTGCCCGAACCAGCCGATCACCGAGGCATGGCCCTGGGCCCGCTGTTCGTGGGTGGCTTCGAAGGCGGTGATGGCCGCGGCGTCGAGGGCGGCGAGCTTGTTGCGCATCCGGCTGATGGCCACGAGCGTCTCGCCCTTGGTCGCACCCGGCAGGCCGTGAAAGTCCAGCTTGTTGGCCAGGTCCAGCTGGTGCTCCAGGTCGGCCAATTCGATGGTCACGGCTGCTGGTCACCTCCTGGAAACCACCGGCTGTCGGGAACACCACGACCATACGCAGGGGGTGGGACAGCCAACCCGTGCCTCGCGGAGGGCCAGGTGGGCGAGGCCGAGGTCTTCGTCGAGGATCGCTGGCTCGCCCTTGCGTCGGGCCACCTACTGGTCCAGCGCCGAGAAGAAGGTGGCGTTCACCCCGGGGTCAGGTACTCGAGGCTGCGTCGATCTCCTCCTGGCTCTTCGGGTTGCGGGCCGCGTCGAGGCCCTGCTTGATGGCGTCGGCGTTCATCGCCGCCTTGGCCTGACGGAGCGTGTCCCGGAAGCCCATCGACCAAGCCAGGCAGGGACTCGGGACCGTGCGCCCCGGGGGAGGGCCTCCCGCAGTGGGAACCAGCTGGCGCGCCCGGTTCGTCCTACCGGGGTCAGCTAGCCGAGGAGCCCGCCATGCCCACCGTTGCGTCCCCGTCGACTGGTCGCCGCCGCCCTGGTCGCCACCGCCCTCGTCGCCGTCACCGCCGCCCCGCCGGGGCCTGTGGCGGGCTCGTGGGCGAGAACGGCACGATCCAACTGACCAGGACGTCCACGCTGGCCGCCTACCACGACGGCGTCGAGCGCTACGTGACGTCGTTCGAGTTCACCGGCACCGGTGAGTCGGTCGGGTCGATCATCCCCCTGCCCGGCATCCCCGACGAGGTGGTGCGGGGCGGTGACTGGACCCTCCAGCGACTGGCCCAGGAGGTCGCACCCCCGTCGGACGGTGACGAATCCGCCGATTCCTTCCGGCGGCACCGCCGCCGCGAGCGCCGAGGTCATCCTCGAGACCCAGATCGATGCCCTCGACATCACGGTCCTCCGCGGTGGCGGCGACGAGGTGGGCACCTGGGCCCGGGACAACGGGTTCCTGCTCACGCCCGACGCCCCCGAGATGCTCGACTTCTACGGGCACCGCAGTGAGATCTTCATGGCCGCCCGCTTCGACGCCTCGCGCGCCGCCGAGCTGGGCCAGACCGCCGGCGACGGCACGCCGATCATGCTGACCATCCCCACCGACGCACCGTGGGTGCCGCTGCGGATCCTCAGCCTCGGCCTCGACGGCTCCGAGCTGGTGGAGGCCGACGTGTTCCTCCTCACTGACGACGAGCCCGACCTGCTGGCCGGTGGGCCCGGCCTCAGCCTCGAGCGCAGCGAACCGGCCAACGCGCCGCTGCTCGACGACCTGCGCTCCGACGTCGGCATGGAGTGGGTGCCGGAGGAGATGTGGTTCACCTACCTGGCGGTGGATGCCGAGGCCCGTGACCTCGACTACGACCTCGCGGTGTCGGCCGACAGCGCGACGCTGCCGGAGCTGGCGGACACAGGGGTCTCGGCCCCCGAGGCCCGCCCGGTCTCCGCTCCCGACGCGGGCATCCCGGTCTGGCCGCTGGCCGCCGGCGGTGTGGTCGCCCTCGGCCTGGTGATCGTCCTCCGCGGCGGCGACCGTCGCACCACCGGGGCGCCGGCGTGAACCGCCTCGCCCGTGTCGGGCTGGCGGTCGGTGTCGGCGCGCTCGTGACGTCGGCGGGCTACGCCGTCGCCGCCTCGGGATCCGAGCGGGAGGCGCTGGGCCCCGGCGTGGTGCGGGTCGAGGTCGGCATCGAGAACAGCCGGTTCGACCTCGGGCCGTTGCGGGTGCAGGAGGGCACCCTGGTCGAGTTCGTCGTGCAGAACGACGACCCCATCGACCACGAGCTCGTGGTCGGCGACGAGGACGTCCACTGCCCGCCACGCCGACGGCACCGAGCGGCGCCACCCGCCCGTGCCCGGCGAGGTGAGCGTCGCCCCCGGCGACCGGGCCCTGACCTTCTACGAGTTCACCGAGCCCGGCACCGTCGTCTACGCCTGCCACCTCCCCGGCCACGTCGCCTACGGCATGCAGGGCACCATCGAGGTCGTCCCGGCCGGCTGACCGGTCGGCACCGGCTCGGGGGCCGCCGGGATCAGAGGCTGGTCGGCGAGGCCGGCTGGGTGCCGGCAAAGGGGCTCGGACGGAGGCAGCGGAGAAAGGCCTGGACGTCGCCGCGGCTGCCCTGGATGTCGAGACGACCAGAGCGAGCGGCGTCGCGATAGCTGAGATGACGCAGGTGCCAGTGGGCCAGGGTCTCGACGTCAGTGCGCGGCCGATCCGTGAGCTCGATGCGCGCCACGAGGCCGGCATCCGGCAAGGCGTCGACGTCGACGAGGCGGCAGGTCGCCCAGAGCACGTAGGCGGGATCGAGGTGATCCGGTTCGACCTCGAGCCAGCGCGCCCCCAGGTCCCCATGGCGTCGGTCACCGCCTTGAGCTCGCGCCCGTCTCCGTCAGCTCGTAGGTCACCCGTGCTCGCGTCGCTGCGATTCGCCGTCGCTCGAGCACGAGCGTGGGCGAGTGGCTGCGACGGCCGGCGCGCCGTCAGCTCTCGAGCGTCGCTGCCGGCCGAGCTTCGGAGGCTGTCGTGTCGATCGTGGCCGAGTCTGAGCATCTGCAGACGCGACGCTCGACGCTAGACTTTTTTGGCGGATCGAGGTGATCCGGTTCGACCTCGAGCCAGCGCGCCCCCAGGTCCCCATGGCGTCGGTCACCGCCTTGAGCTCGCGCCCCTTCTCCGTCAGCTCGTAGGACACCCGGTGGCCATCAGGCTGTCGCTGCTTGAGGATGACGCCGTGGCGCTCGAGCAACTCGAGCCGCTGGGCGAGGAGGGCCTTGCTGATGGCCGGCGCCCCGGCCCGCAGCTCCCCGACCACGTCCGGCAGCCGGCCAGGAGGTTGCGGAGGATGATCGGTGTCCACCGCTCGGCCAGGAGCTCTGAGGTCCTCGCGATCGGACAGTATTGGCCGTAGGACCTCATGCCGCCCAGTGTCCGCTGGGTGCGGCCTCCCGACAAGTTCAGATTCTGGGATGGCCGTGGACCTCGGGTTGGCGGATGCTGTCCCCGAGCGACCTCTGGAGGTCCCATGAGCAGCACAGCCGACAGCGCCGGCGCCGTCCGGGTCGTGGAGCCCGGTGGTGGTCACTTTTTTTCTCCGTCCCGTTCCTCGATGGCAGTGTCATCTCGTTCCTGGCGCAGGGCTCGGACACGGGTGACCTGGTGTCGTTCTGGGAGTTCACCCTTCCGGCGGGTGGCCAGGGACCACCGGCCCACATCCACCTCGGCCTCGCACGAGCTTCCGTCCGAGGGCGACCGGTGACCGTCGTTCACCACGCCATCGGATGACCAATCGAACAATTCGGTCAGCTGTCCAACCACCGTTCCGAGGGATGTCCGACTGCCATCTGATGGGTCGATGACGAACAGCTGGGCCTTCTCCCCGTCGACCCGCGATAGGCGAGCCGAGCGCCCACCGGCGACCACGTCCAGAACTCCTCGAAGTCGATGTCGGTCCGTGAGCGCACGGCTGGCCGTCGCTGGCGTCGTCCTGACTCGGGTCACCCAGAGCACTCTTGACCGAGAACCCGGGCGTCTCAACGCACGGACCAACGCCGTGCCATCGCGGATGGTGGTGAGACGCTGAACGCCACCCAGCGACCGTCCGCGGACTTCTCGCCGGCCCTGAGAACACTGCGACGAGTTCGGCCGCCGAGATCGAGAAGCACGCCGGCCAGAGCGTCCGGACTTCCCCTCCGTGATCGCGGGCCTCTACGCGAAGTACGACTCCGAGCTCGTGACCTGAGCCACCCGCCAGCATGGAGGGGTGGTGACGGTGAGCCGGCTTGTAGGCGGGGTTCTGTCCCCGGGTCCCTTGCGGGGGGCCCGGTGGGTGGCCATCCATCTGAGCGGCCTACCTGGGGATGGGTCCTCTTGCGAGGGCCCGGACGGGCCGTCCGTTCCCCGTTTTGGCCTTGCTCCGAGTGGGGTTTGCCGAGCCGCCCGGGTCACCCCGGACGCTGGTGCGCTCTTACCGCACCGTTTCACCCTCACCTGTGCGGACCCGGAGGCCCGCCATCGGCGGTCTGTTCTCTGTGGCACTTTCCTGCGGGTCACCCCGACTGGCTGCTAGCCAGCACCCTGCCCTGTGGAGCCCCGACCTTCCTCGACGCCGTCAAGCGACGCCGCGGCCACCAGGCCGGCTCACCGTCCCGCCCAGTGTGCCCGAACCAGTCGGACCTCGGTGATCTGGCGCCGAATTGTCACGCCAGGCGTGACAAATCGACGCAATTTCGGAAGGGGACGGGCGACGTAGCCTCGGACCGGTGGAGGCGTGGGAGGAGATCGAGGCGGGCGAGACCACCTGGCGCTTCGAGACGTCGTTCCTCCGGTCCACCTGGACCTGCCTGTGGGGCAACGGCTGCCAGGGGATCCTGTCCGAGCCCGCCGAGGCGCTGAACCAGGGCTGCTGTTCGTTCGGGGCCAACCTGCAGGGCGACGAGGCGGCCACCGTCGCGACCCTGGCGCTGTTCCTCGGCCCGGACCGCTTCCAGCACCACGCCGAGGCCGAGGCGGGCGGGGTGTTCAGCGACGACAGCCGGACCAACACCCGCGTCGTCGACGATGCCTGCATCTTCTTCAACCGGCCAGGCTTCGCCGGGGGGAGGGCTGTGCCCTGCACCTGGCGGCGCTGGAGGACGGCGACTCGCCGCTGGACTGGAAGCCGTCGGTCTGCTGGCAGCTGCCGATCAAGGTCGACTGGGCCGACCGGGACGGCGGAGGCGAGACGGCCACCGTCCACCGTTGGACCCGCCACGACTGGGGCGAGGTCGGGGACGAGATGGCCTGGTGCTGCACCGAGGGGCCCGAGGCCTACGTCGGCGACCGGCCGGTCATCGAGACCCTGGCCGAGGAGCTCGAGGAGGTCGTCGGCGCCGAGGTCTTCGTGGCGCTGCGCCGCCGCCTGGGTGGCCAACCACCCTGACCGGGAGGGAACTCAGAAGTCCAGGGCGGAGAGGTCGGCGTGCCAGCCCGAGGCCCGTCGCACGGCGTCCTGCCAGCGGTCCCGGTCGAAGGAGCCGATCGGCTCATAGCGCTCGCCGGGCGACCAGAGGGCCCGGATCTCGTCGGTGTCGGCCCAGGTGTCCACGGCCAGGCCGGCCAGGTAGGCGGCGCCCAGGGCCGTGGCCTCCCGCACCGGCGAGACCTCGACGGGGCGCTGGGTGGCGTCGGCCACGGCCTGGACGAAGGTCGGGTTCGCGGTCATGCCGCCATCGACCCGGAGCACGTCGATGGGGAAGTCACCATCGGCCTCGGCGGACTCGACGAGGTCGTTGCCCGACTGGGCCACCCCCTCCAGCACGGCCCGGACCACGTGGCGGGCTTCGGTGCCCCGGGTCAGGCCGAACAGGCCGCCCCGGGCGCCGTAGTCCCACTGCGGGGTCCCCAGGCCCAGCAGGGCGGGCACGTAGACGACCCCGTCCGTCGTCTCGCACGAGGCGGCCAGGGCGTGGGAGTCGGCCACGTCGTCGATGAGGCCCAGGTCGTCCCGTAGCCACTCCACATTCGTGCCCGCCGAGAGCATGATGGCCTCGAGCCCCCACGTGATCGTGCCGCCGACGCCCCAGGCGACGATCGGGAAGGTCCCGCCCGCGCCCCGGGTCGGGAAGACCGGTCGCTCGGTCCCCACGACCACGTCGAGCAT
The DNA here is from genome assembly GCA_963845425.1 of uncultured Microthrixaceae bacterium. Lineage (GTDB taxonomy): Bacteria > Actinomycetota > Acidimicrobiia > Acidimicrobiales > DATDAH01 > DATDAH01. Next base: position 601,292 of record CAWJSC010000010.1, on the reverse strand, counting down.
CCCGCCGGTGCCGAAGGTGATCTTGGCGTCGCCGGGCCGGGTGCAGCCCTGGCCCAGGAGCGACGCCTGCTGGTCACCGGCGATGCCGGCGATCGGCGGGGCGCCGTCGAGGGCGGTGGCCGGGGCGATGATCCCGGCGGAGTCGACCACCGTCGGCAGCACCGCCTCGGGGATGTTCAGGGCGGCGAGCAGCTTGGGGTCCCAGCGGAGGCCGTCGCCGGAGCGCAGGCCGGTGACCGCGGCGTTGCTCGGGTCGGTGACGTGCACCGCCCCGTCGGTCAGGTGCCAGACGAGCCAGGTGTCGACCGTGCCGAAGCGCAGGTCCCGCGACCGGTCCGGGTCGACCTGGTCGAGCAGGTGGCGCAGCTTCGTGGCCGACAGGTTGGGGGCCAGGCGGATGCCCTCGGCCTGCAGCACGAGGCAGTCACCCACCGTGCGAAGGTCCTGCCAGCCCAGCCCGGGGGCCACGGGCTCCCCGGTGGTCGGGTCCCAGACGATGGTGGAGGCCCGCTGGTTGGCGATGCCGACGGCGTCGACGGGGCCGGCCTCGGCCACGGCCCGCCGGGCGCAGTCGACGGCGGCGGTGGCCAGCGCTGTGGCGTCGAACTCCACCAGACCGGCCATCGGCGAGTCGGGCAGGGTGGCGCATCGGTGCTCGACCGCGATGGAGCCGTCGGGGCGCACGACCACGGCGCGGACGCTGCTCGTCCCGACGTCGATGACCAGGATGCTCATGTCGCTGCGAGTTCTAGCGCCTCAGGGGGTGGCGCGGGACCGCCGGGCCCGGAGCCCGTTGGCCACGATGCCGCCGACCGTCCCGATGGAGGCGGCGAGCAGGGCGGAGAACACGATCGAGAGCCACGACAGGTCCTCGCCGGTGATCAGGTGGCGGGCCACGCCGACGCCCTGGACCAGCCCGTAGCCCAGCAGCGCGGCCGCGGCGCCGTGGGCCGACGGGGCGTGGGGCTGGGCCCGGGCGGCGACCAGGCCGCCGAAGAAGAAGGCCACCATGATCCAGGCGAAGAGGACGGGCACCCAGGAGGAGCCCGCCATCGTGTCGTCCTCGGCGAGCAGCAGCCCGATGACCGCCGGCGGTACGGCCAGCACGATGGTGACCAGGGCGCCGGTCAGCACCGAGCGGCGCTCCAGGCGAGGGAGCATGGTGGCGGTCACGACGGTCGACTCACCCGGGCCAGGCGACCTCACCGAAGGGGCTGGGCAGGCCCAGCTTCCCCGGGTTGAGGATCCCCTTCGGGTCGAGGGCGGCCTTGAGGTCGACGAGGGTGCCGAAAGCGTCGCCGAGCGCGTCGGCCATGAAGCGGGCCCGGTTCAGGCCGATGCCGTGGTGGTGGCTGAGGGCGCCGCCGCCGGCGAGGACGGACCGGGTGCCGGCGTCCCACGCATCCCGGTAGTAGGCGTCCTTGGCGGCCGGGGTCGGGTTCGGGCGCCCGGCGAAGGTGAAGTAGAGGCAGGCCCCGTCGGTGTAGGCGTGGGACTGGTGCGCACTGACCGCGATCGTGGCCTCGACGGCGCCGATGGCGTCGAGCGTCGAGCGGTAGATCGTCTCCAGGTCGGCCCAGCGGCCGGTGACCTCCATGGTGTCCACCACGAAGTCCTTGGCGATCAGCGACTCCAGGGCGGCGACGTCGTTGCGGTGCTCCAGCCAGCGGCCGACCAGGCCCTCGTCCAGGCCTTCGGTCCCGGCGCACTCGTCGGCCACGACGCTCATGGTCGCCGCCACCAGGGCGGGGTCGCCCTCGTCGAGGACGAGCAGCACGTGGCGCTCGCCGGTCTGGTAGCTGCGCTGCGCCTCGGTGGCGTCGTAGACCCGCAGGACGGCGGGCCGGGCCCCGCGCTGCAGGATCCGGCGGCAGGCCTGGTTGGCCGCGTCGAAGGAGTCGAAGCCGTACGCCGCCCGCTGCTCGGCCGCGGGCAGGGCGTGGATCCGCACGCGGGCACCGAGGATGACCCCGAGGGTGCCTTCGGAGCCGATGAAGACCTGGTTGAGGTCCGGGCCGACCGCGGCCCGGGGAGCGCCGCCGGTGTGGATGATCCGGCCGTCGGCCAGCGCCACGTCCAGGCCGACGGCCATGTCCTCGATCTTGCCGTAGCGATTCGACAACTGGCCGGCCGACCGGCAGGCCAGCCAGCCCCCGACCGTCGACAGGGCGATCGACTGGGGCCAGTGGCCCATCGTCACCCCGTGCTCGGACCGCAGGGTGTCCTCGAGGCGGTCCCCGAAGGTCCCCGCGGCCACGTCCAGGACCATCGAGGTCGTGTCCACCGAACGGATGCCCGAGAGGGCGCACAGGTCGAGCAGGACGCCGCCGTGGACAGGCACCGAGCCCCCGCAGACGCCGCTGCGGCCGGCGGCGGCGGTCACGGGCACGCCCGACTCGTGGCACACGGCGAGCACCGCGGTGACCTCGGCATCGGTGCCGGGACGGGCGACGGCGGCGGGGCGGTGGCCGACCTGGCCGGCCAGGGCCCAGGTCATCGCCAAGGGCCACCAGTCGCGACCGGCCTCGGCCCGTTCGGCGTCGTCGGTGCTGACCTCGGCGCACACCCCGCGGAGGCGGGCGAGCAGGGCACCGTCGACCTCGACGGTGGTGGCCACGAGCCGGTCCGTGGTGGCCGTCGGGTCGTCGCCGAGGGGTATCGGCGCGACCGGCTGCCCGGGGGGCACGGGGGTGGCCATCAGGAGGCGGGGACCGGGTCGTGCAGGCCGGCGGCCTCCAGCTCGGCGTCGACCGAGGCTCGGTACGCCTCGACCTGCTCCCGCCGCTGGTCCGCCGACCAGCCCAGCTCGTCGCCCATCAGGTCGGCGACGTCGGGGGCGGCGGCGACCGAGGCCTCAGCGTCGAGGAGGCGGGCCCGGGTCCGTCGGCTGAGGACGTCGTCGAGGGTGGCGGCCATCTCGTAGCGGGCGGCGTAGACGGCCTCGGCCCGCAGGTAGGGGAGGCCCTCCACCAGGGGTTCGGCCAGGCCGGGGTGGGCCCCGACCATGGCGAAGAGCACCGGGGACTCGCCGCCGTGCCGCCCGGCGAGATGCTCGACCTGCTCCGGCGTGAGCCCGGCGACGGCGGTGGTGCGGGCCGTCTCGTGGCCCTCGGCGCCGCGCAGGGCCAGCTTGCGGGTCCGGGTTCGGCGGGCGAGGCCCCTGGGCGCCCGGTCGCCGAGGTGTACCACGACCTGGTCGACGGTGTCGGCGGCCATCTCCCGGTAGGTGGTGAGCTTGCCGCCGTTGATCGAGATGACGCCGGAGTCCCGGGCCGTCACCTTGTGCCTGCGGGACAGGTCGGCGGTGCGGGCGCTGTGGGCGGACTTCACGAGGGGGCGCAGGCCGGCCCAGGTGCCGGTGATGTCGGCCGGGTTGATCCTGCCCTCGATGGCGCCGTTGATGGCCCGCAGCAGGTACTCGACGTCGTCGCGGGTGCACATCGGCTGGTCGACGTCGCCCTCGTAGTCGGTGTCGGTGGTACCGATGTAGGTCGAGCCGTCCCAGGCCACCACGAACACCGAGCGCTTGTCCTTGGGCACCGGGATGACGGCGGCGATGTCGTTCTGGACCAGGTCCCAGGGCACCGTGATGTGCACGCCCTTGGCCGGCCGGATGCTGTCGGGGTCGGTGCCCTCGTCGAGGGCCCGGATGTCGTCGGACCACACACCGGTGGCGTTCACGATGGTGTGCGCGGTGACCGTGATGTCACGTCCGTCCGCCTCGACGGTGGCGCCGGTGACCCGACCGGCGTCGTCCTTGCTGATTCCGGTCAGCGAGGCCCGGTTGACCAGCACGGCCCCGTGGTCGAGCGCCGCCGTGCGGGCCACGGTGAGCACGAGGCGGGCGTCGTCGGCCTGGGCGTCGTAGTACAGGTAGGCCCCGGCCAGGCGGTCCCGGCGCAGCGTGGGCATGTGGGCCATCGCCTCGTCGGTCGTGAGGCGCTTGTGGATCTTGCCGATGCGCAGCCCGCCGGTGACGTCGTACATCCACATCGCGGAGCCCAGGGCCCGGGCCAGGCGACGGTTGAGCAGGCCGTCCTTGCTGAAGATCGGGATGAGGAACGGCAGCACCTTCACCAGGTGCGGGGCCGTCTTCCGCAGGATCTGGCGCTCCCGGAGGGCCTGGTAGACGAGCCGGATCTCGCCCTGTTGGAGGTATCGCAGACCCCCGTGGATCAGCTTGGAGGACTTCGAGGAGGTGCCCGAGGCGAAGTCGTCCCGCTCGATCAGGGCGGTGCGCAGGCCCCTGGACGCGGCGTCCAAGGCCACGCCGACGCCGGTGATCCCGCCGCCGACCACCAGCACGTCGAAGGGGCCGTCGGCCAGGCGCTCCAGGCCCGCGGCGCGGTCGAACTCTCCCGGTCCGGTCATGCGCCGGTCAGCCTAGGAGAGACGGGACGCGGTCACTGGTCGCTTCTCGACAACTGTTGTCTACTAACAGGAAGGGGCTGCTACGGTCGGCCCCGTGAGGTCCCCGGACGAGTTGACCATGGCGTTCCGGGAGCAGGGCCTTCGGGTCACGCCCCAGCGCCAGGCGATCTTCCGCATCCTGCACGGGAGTGAGCGGCACCCGACCGCGGAGTGGGTCCACGAGGCCGCCCGCGTCGACATGCCGACGATCTCCCTCAAGACCGTCTACCAGACGCTGAACGACCTGGCGGCCATGGGCGAGCTCCAGCAGCTCCACCTCGGTCGCGGGTCCGCCCGCTTCGACCCCACCGACACCCCGCACCATCACCTGGTGTGCGAGTCGTGCGGGGCGGTGGTCGACCTGCACGCGGACTTCACGGACCTCCAGGTGCCCGACGGCCTCGGCCACGGGTTCCTGGTGTCGAGCACCGAGATCGTCTTCCGGGGCCGTTGTGCAGAGTGCACGCCGACCCAGGACGGCGCCGGTGTGGTTGCCGACGCATCATCCAACACCTGAAGGAGAACTGCCCCGCATGCCTGATCTCAAGGGCTCGAGCACCCAAGCCAACCTCAAGGAGGCGTTCGCCGGCGAGAGCCAGGCCAACCGTCGCTACCTCTACTTCGCCCAGAAGGCGGACGTCGAGGGCTACCCGGACGTCGCCGCGCTCTTCCGCTCGGTCGCCGAGGGCGAGACCGGCCACGCGTTCGGTCACTTTGACTTCCTCGCCGAGGTCGGTGACCCCGTCACCGACGTGGCCGTCGGCCCGACCGCGGACAACCTGCGGTCCGCCATCGAGGGTGAGACCTACGAGTACACCGAGATGTACCCCGGCTTCGCCAAGACGGCCCGCGACGAGGGCTTCGAGGAGATCGCCGAGTGGCTGGAGACCCTGGCCCGCGCCGAGAAGAGCCACGCCGGCCGCTTCACCTCCGGCCTGGAGAACCTCTCCTAGTACCGCAGTCCGCCTGTCCCGGGAGCGCCCATCGCTCCCGGGACCGACGGCGGGCGCGATCCGGAGCACCCCCATGAACGAACCCCTGACCATTGACGACATCGTCGACCAGCGGGCCTACGAGCGTGAGCGCAAGGACTTCCGAAACCACGTCATCGCCCTGAAGCGCCGCCGCCGGGTCGGCGTCGGCCCCTTCGTGACTCTGGTGTTCGAGAACCGCGACACGGTGCGCTTCCAGATCCAGGAGATGGCCCGGGTCGAGAAGATCATCACCGACGAGGGCATCCGGATGGAGCTCGACGTCTACAACCCGCTGATCCCGGGCCCCGGCCAGATCAGTGCCACCCTCTTCGTCGAGCTCGTCGACAAGGACCAGCTCGTGGAGTGGCTGCCGAAGCTGGTCGGCATCGAGACCGAGGTCGAGCTGCGCCTCGGCCCGTCCGGCGGCCGCCGGGTGCGGTGCCGGGTCGATGAGGCCCACCTGCGCCAGCTCACCCGCGAGGAGATCACCGCGTCGGTCCACTACGTCCACTTCGACCTCGACGACGACGAGGTCGAAGCATTCGCCAAGGGTCCCGTGACCCTCGCGGTGACGCACCCGAACTACGCACACGATCTCGAGCTGAACGAGGACACCCGGTCCGAGTTGCTCGCTGATCTGCGGGGCGGGACCTGACGAACCGTCAGGATTCACTGACGTGAGTGTCAGTTCGCCTTGCGCGGGCGGTCGGATATTGCCGATACTGCGCCGTGCCGACCAAGGGGGGTCGGGCCCCGAGACGGGGGGCAACCGAGGGGAGCTGAGCGGAACCGATGGCCATCGCCGAGATCTGGAACGACCAGGCAGCGTGTCGGGGTCTGGACCCCGAGATCTTCTATCCCGTGTCCGAGGAAGAAGCTGAGACCGCCAAGTCGGTGTGTGGTCAGTGCGCCGTGCAGCCGGCCTGTCTGGAGCACGCTCTCGGCTCGCGTGAGCGGGACGGGGTGTGGGGTGGCGCCACCGAGAAGGAACGCCGCCGCATCATCCGTCAGCGCCGCCGATCGAACTGACGTGACCTCGTGACCGCGGCCTTCGCGGGGTGGCCCGTGGTCCTCGCTGAAGTCGCGGCCGGCCGCGACCTCGATCCGGGTCTGGCCCACGCGGCCATGGAGCAGATCCTCGCCGGAGAGGCGACGCCCGCCCAGATCGCCGGCCTGATCGTCGGCCTCCGCATCAAGGGTGAGACGGTCGAGGAGCTGGCTGCGTTGCGTCAGGCCATGCTCGACGCGGCCGTGCGCATCACCCTTCCGGAGGGCGTCGACCCGGTCGACACCTGCGGCACCGGCGGGGACCGGGCGGGAACGATCAACGTGTCGAGCATCGCCGCCCTGGTGCTGGCCGGTGGCGGCGTGCGCGTCCTGAAGCACGGCAACCGGGCCTCGTCCTCCCAATGCGGCTCGGCGGACGTGTACGAGGCCCTCGGGATGAGCATCGACCTCGGACCGGACGAGGTGGCGGCCTCGGTCGTCGAGACGGGCTTCGGCTTCGCGCTGGCCCCCCGGTTCCACGCCTCCATGCGTCATGCCGGCCCCACCCGCAAGGAGCTGGGCATCCCGACCGCCTTCAACTTCCTCGGACCCATAGCGAATCCCGCGGGAGTACGTCGTCAGGTGGTGGGCGTGGCCGACGGCGGCATGGCGGAGCGAATGCTCGGTGTGCTCCAGGCCTCGGGCACGATCCGGGCCATCGTCGTCTACGGCGCCGACGGGCTCGATGAGTTGACGACCACCACCACGAGCACCGTGCACGAACTCCGGGACGGCTCGGTGTCCACCCACGAGGTCGATCCGACGAGCTTCGGGCTGGCGCGGGCCGAGCCCGAGGACCTGCTCGGCGGGACGGCGGCGGAGAACGCGGCGGCGGCCCGTGCCGTGCTCGCCGGCGAGGCCGGGGCCCACCGCGACATCGTCGTCCTCAATGCCGCCGCCGGGTTCGTCGTCGCCGATGCCGCGGCCGACCTGGCCGAAGGGGTGACCCTGGCCCAAGCCGCCATCGACGACGGTCGGGCCGAGGCCAAGCTCGCCGAGGTCGTGGCGACCGGCACCCGCCTCGCCGCCGGCTGACCGTTCGGCCCGTCGGGCCGCGGGGACCGATACCGAGGCAGGGACGGGGGCGTGGGGTCGGGCCGCGGGTCGTCGGGGGCCGTTCGAGCTGGTGCCGTTCTGAAATTGCGCCGATTTGTCACGCTGAGCGTGACAAATCGGCGCCAGATCGGTAGACGCACGGCTGAAGGGCGCGCCCTCAGCGGAGGGTGCGGTCGATGGCGTCGAGCTCGGCGTGCGCCTCGGCGAGGGACGCCAGGCGCTCGTACGGGTCGCCCACAGCGTCGAGATCGAGGGGGCGGCGAACAGCCAGAGCCAGTCGGTCCAATTCGTCGGCCTCGGCCCGGAGCGCCCGCAGGGCGGTGGACCGGGAGCCGTAGGGCTGGCGGGCGGCGAGCACGACCCGGCGGTCGAGCTCGACGGCGTGCTCGGCCACGGCCAACGGCAACTCGCGACCACTGTGGACCGACGCCACCCGGACCGTGGTCTGCAGACGGCGGTGGAGGCGGGCCGGGGTCGAAGGCGTGACCAACCAGCGCAACGGGGCCGGCGAGGCCACCTTGGGGTGGACCCGGTTCCGGCGCCGGAGCCGCCACCGCACGACCAGTACGGGCACGACGATGCCGACCGCCACGACGACACCGATGCTCAGGAGGGCGGTGAGCAGGTCGGACACGCTCTCAGGCTACCGGCCGTCGCCCCCGGCGTCCGGGGGTGAAGGTCGACAGGCGGGGATAGGGCGAGGCCAGGCCGCCGTCGCAGTGGGCCAACCGGAACTGGCCGGCCCGGTCGTCCAGCCACCGGGACACGCAGAGCAGCTCGTCGATCTCGCCGGCGGTCACCACGGCGCCGTCCTCGGGGGCCACGGCATCCAGTCCCAGCGGAGGCTGGTGGTCCGCCCAGGACCGCACCAGGTGGCCGTTGACCAGCTCCGCCCCGCCCCCGCCGTCCAACTCGATCAGGACCCGCCCCGCGCGACGGAGGCGCTCCAGCCGGCGCCGGCGCTCGAGCGCCAGGCTCAGGGCCGCCGCCCGTTCCCGGACGTCCGCCGCCTCCTCGAAGCGCTGGTCCCGGGCCAGCGCCGCCATGCGCTCCCGCAACGGGGCCAGCAGGATCTCGGGCTCCCGGGTGAGGCCCCGGAGGACCCGTTGGACCAGTCGGTCGTACTCCTCGATCCCCACCGTCCCGGCACACGGGCAGGTGGACACGCCCAACTGGGCCGGCGCACAGAGCGCCTCCCTCCGTCCCGTTGGCCGACGGGTGCACCGGCGGAGGGGCACCGTCGTCTCGATGGCTTCGGTCACCCGCTTGGCGAAGCGGGCGCTGGGCAGGGGGCCGAGGTAGAAGGCCCCGTCGTCCCGCGTCGTGCGCACCACCGACAACCGGGGAAAGGCCTCGCCGCAGGTCAGCTTCACGTACGTGTAGCCGCCCGACCGGGTGCCGACCCTGTTGAAGCGGGGAGTCCACTCGGCGATGAGCCGCACCTCGAGCACCTCGGCCTCCATGGGGCCTTCGCACACCGTGTGGTCGATGCGGACGGTCTCCCGCAGGAGCTGAACCACCTTTCGACGTCGGTCGCTGGAGAAGTAGCTCCGGACGCGGGTGCGGAGGTTGGCCGCTTTCCCGACGTAGAGCGGACGACCGTCGCGGTCCCGGAAGACGTAGACGCCGGGACGGCGCGGGAGGCGGTTGGTCAGTTTCAGCTTGGCCGCCTGCGGATGACGGTCGATCTTGGGCAGCCCGAGAAGGTCGTCGAGGCCGAGCACGCCGAGGCGGCCGGCTCGCTCGAGCAGGACGTGCAGCAGCTCGCCGGTGGCCAGGGCGTCGTCGAGGGCCCGGTGGCTGGGCTGGTGGCTGAGGCGGAAGTGCTCGGCCAGCGTGCCCAGCCGGTGGTTGCGGACCTCGTCGGCGAGGAGACGGCGGGACAGGGCGACCGTGTCGACCCGGGCCCCGTTCGGCGTGGATCGACCCGTGCGCTCACACGCCGCCCGCAGGAACCCCAGGTCGAAGCCGATGTTGTGCCCGACCAGCACGGCGTCGCCCCAGAACTCGAGCAGCGACGGCAGGACCGACTCGATGGTCGGGGCGGGCACCAGCATCGAGTCGGTGATGCCGGTCAGGACGGTGATGACTGGGGGGACCGTCCGGCCGGGGTTGACCAACGTCTGGAACGTGCCGAGGCACTCACCGCCTCGCAGGAGGACCGCCCCCACCTCGGTGATGCGGTCCTCGGCGGCCGATCCCCCGGTGGTCTCCAGGTCGACCACGCAGAAGGTCACCTCCGACAGGGGGGTGCCCAGGTCATCGAGGGTGGCCTGCCCGGGCAGGGTCACCGCTGTGCCGCTGTCGAACGGGTGTTCGTCACCTCGGCCATGGTGGCACATCGGTACGGTTGAGGCGTGACCGGCCCGCGATTTCGTTGCTCCGCCTGCGGCAACCTGACCCGATTCGACGTGGTGACGAGCCGCCGCACCCGGGCGTTCCACCACTACACGGTCGGCGGCGAGCTGTCCGTGGAGGACGAGGAGATCCTCGACGAGCGAGTGGAGGATGTGGCGTGCCGCTGGTGCGGGAACGGCGAGCACGTCGAGACGCTCTCGGCCGCTGAGGCCGCCGAAGTGGCGGAGGACGCGACCTGAGCGTGCCGCCGGTGGACCCCTCCGTGGTCCGTTCGGCCCTCGAACGGGCGCTCGAGGTGGCCCGTCAGGGGGTGGAGGCCACCCCGACGGTGGCCGCCCCCAAGGCATTGGCTCGCTACCTGAGCTTCCAGAAGCTCACCGGCCCGGCGTCGGCGGCGGTCCTGCGGGTCCTGGAGACCGACGACGGGTTCCGGACCCGGGTCCTGGCCGCCACCTCGCCGGAGGACGTCAATGCGGCCGGCTGGCTGGCGCTCTCCCGACCGGCGGGGTGGCAGGAGCTGCTCCAGGCGGTCGCCGCCGGTCAGGACGAGGCCAGTGGGACCCAGGAGGCCGAGCGGCGGCTGCGGGAGCTCCAGCGGTCCCTGGAGGCCTCCGAGCGCAAGCGGGCGCACGCGGAGGCCGAGCTGGCCCGCCAGTGGGACGAATCCGAGGCGACGACGGAGGAGCTGACCGCCCTGCGCCGGGACCGGCGCCGGGCGGAGGAGTCGCTGTCGTCGGCGGAGCGCCGGCTGGCGGACGTGGAGCAGAAGCTGGAGGACCGCGAGACCCGCCTGGCCGAGGCCCACGGCGCGCGGGAGGCCCGCGAGCACGAGCTGGGCCAGGCCCAGCACCTGCTGGCCGAGGCCCAGGGCGAGCTCGAGCGCCGTCCGGCGCTGTTGGTCCCGGGTGAGCGACCGGTCGATGTGACGGCCCTCCGAGAGGCCGTCTCCCGCCTGCAGCGGGCGGCGGCCACCCTGGCCAAGTCCGTCGACGGCGTGCTCGCCGCGGTCCCACCCGAGCCGGCGGTGATCGACGAGAAGGCCCCGCCGCCGGAGACCCGGGCCCCCCTGACCCTTCCCGGGGGCGTGGTGGCCGACACCGCGGAGGGGGCCCGGTGGCTCCTCGGACAGGCGGGGGTCGTGCTGTTGGTCGACGGCTACAACGTCGCCAAGGCGGCCTGGCCGGACGAGGACCTCGAGTCCCAGCGCACCCACCTCGTCCGGGCTCTCGACGCGTTGACGGTGCGCACCGGCGCCATCGCCGAGATCGTCTTCGACGGCCCCGACGATCCGGCCCCGGCGGCCCGGCAGGGCACCCGTTCGGTCGGTGTCGCCTACAGCGGCGGCGCCCTGGCCGACGATGTCGTGGTCGACCTCGTCGACGCCTACCCGCCGGACCGACCGGTGGTGGTGGTGTCCAGCGACCGTGAGGTCCGGGATGCCGCCCGGGCCAAGGCCGCCACCGTCATCGGCTCCGACACCCTGATCGCCCGCTTCGCGGGGTGACTGTCAGACCCCCTTCGTAGGGTCACCGGTATGAGGATCGATTGCGACGAGTGCGTCCAGCAGCACACCTCGACCTGTGATGACTGCGTCGTGACCTTCCTGCTCGGGCGGGAGGCAGACGATGCCGTGGTCATCGACGTGGGTGAGGAGCGCAAGCTCCGCCTGCTGCAGGACGCCGGCCTGGTGCCCGGGCTGCGTCACGAGCCCCGGACCGGCTGAGGACTCGCCGGTCGCGCCGCCCCGGTGCGACGATGGGCCCGTGTCCTCCGCCGCGCTCGCGCTCGTCGACCGCCTCCGCGCCGTGGGTCGCGATGCCGGCCTCGACGCATTGGGCTTCGCCGCCGCCGAGCCCTTCGCCTCCACCCGCAATGACCTGGTGGAGCGCAAGGCGGCGGGCCTCCACGGGGGGATGCAGTTCACCTACCGGGACCCCGTCCGCTCCACTGATCCCGGCCGGATCCTGGCCGGCGCCCGGACGCTGGTCGTCGGGGCCCGCTCGTATCGGCGGGCCGTGCCGGTGGGCACCACGGACCCGCCGACGGCGCGGGTGGCGGCCTACGCCTGGCGAGACCACTACGCCGACCTCCGGTGCGGCCTGCAGGCGGTGGCTGACGTCCTCGGGGCCGAGGGCTGGCGGACCCGGGTGGTGGCCGACGACAACGCCCTGGTGGATCGGGAGGCGGCCGTGCGGGCCGGGCTCGGCTGGTACGGCAGGAACAGCACGGTCCTGTTGCCGGGGCACGGCAGCGAGTTCGTCCTCGGCTCGGTCGTGACCGACGCCGACCTGCCGGTCGGTGACGAGCGGGTGGCCGACGGCTGTGGGTCCTGCCGCCGCTGTGAGGACGCCTGTCCGACTGACGCCATCGTGGCGCCGGGGGTGATCGACGCCCGGCGCTGCCTGGCCTGGCTGGTGCAGGCCGCAGGGGACTTCCCCGAGGAGCACCGAGCGGCGTTGGGTGACCGCATCTACGGCTGTGACGACTGCCAGGACGTCTGCCCGGTCAATCGGCGCTCGGCGGCGGCCGACGGCGTGCCCGCGGCAGAGGCCGACGCGGTCTACCGCGTGGACCTCGTCGCCCTCCTGGGCGCCGATGACGACGCTCTACTCGCTGCTCACGGCCGCTGGTACATCCCCGAACGCGACCCTCGCTACCTGCGCCGCAACGCCCTCGTGGCCCTCGGCAACTCCGGTCGGGGCGACGACCCCTCGGTGCTCGGCGCCCTCGTGGCCCACCGCGACGGCGACGACGACCTGCTGGCCCGTCACGCCACCTGGGCCCTCGATCGCCTCGGCACCACAGCGGGGACGGTGTGAAGCATCTCCTCGTCACGAACGACTTCCCGCCGAAGGTCGGGGGGATCCAGTCGTACCTGTGGGAGCTCTGGCGGCGGCTGCCCCCGGCGTCCTTCACCGTGCTCACCACGCCGTATGCCGGGGCGGAGGCCTTCGACGCCGAGCAGGCCTACCGGGTGGTGCGCAGCCGCGAGCCCGTGCTGCTGCCGCAGCCCCTCCTGGCCCGGAAGATCGATGCCCTCGCCGAAGCGACCGGCGCCGGGCTGATCGTCCTGGACCCGGCTCTGCCCGTCGGCCTGCTCGGCCCGCACCTGACCCGGCCCTACGGCGTGGTCCTGCACGGGGCCGAGGTCACCGTGCCCGGCCGCCTGCCGGGCACCCGGCAGCTGCTGCGCCGGGTCCTGCGGGGGGCCGAGCTCGTCATCGCCGCCGGGCGCTACCCGGCCGCCGAGGGGGAGCGGGCAGCCGGGCGGGAGCTCCCGGTCGTCCACGTGCCCCCGGGTGTCGACACGACCCGGTTCCAGCCCCTCGACCACGCAGCAAGGGCGGCGGCGCGGGCCCGGCTCGGCCTGCCCGTCGACGGGTACCTCGTGGTCAGCCTCAGCCGCCTGGTGCCCCGCAAGGGCATGGACACCCTGATCCGGGCGGCCGCCGAGCTGGCCCCGACCCGTCCCGACCTCATCGTGGCCATCGGCGGCACGGGCCGGGACCGGGACCGGCTCGCGAAGCTGGTGGCCGAGACCGGAGCCCCGGTCGTGCTGTGCGGACGTGTCGCCGACGACGACCTGCCCGACCTCTACGGCTGCGCCGACGTGTTCGCCATGCTGTGCCGGAACCGCTGGCGGGGCCTCGAGCAGGAGGGGTTCGGCATCGTGTTCCTCGAGGCCGCGGCCGCCGGCGTGCCGGCCGTGGCGGGGGAGAGCGGGGGGGCGGCCGAGGCGGTGGTCGATGGTGAGACGGGCCTGGTCGTCGAGGGCCCGGACTCGGTGGTGGCGGCCGCGGCCGCCCTGGCCCGACTCCTGGACGACGACGACGGGCGGCGGGGCATGGGTGAGGCCGCCCGCCGCCGGGCCGAGGCGGAGTACGCCTACGACGTGCTCGCCGCCCGCCTGGGTGCGGCGCTGGACACGTGACCGGTGACCGCATCCTGCAGGCGACGACAGGGGCGACGGTCGTCCTGGGCCTCGCCGCCGGAGCCGCGGTCGCGTGGCCCGACACGATGGCCGTGCCCTATGCGGTCCTCGGGATACTGGCCTTCCTGGCCGGCTGTGCCGCGTTTCTCTGGAGCTTCGCCATCGCCCTCGGCCGGAGCCGTACCGAGGAGCTGAGCGTCGCCGGTCTGTACTTCCTCACCGGCTCGGCGCCCAAGGCGGTGCAGCGGCGCCTGCTCGGGGCCCTCGCCGCCCAGTGCGTCATCGTGGTCGCCGCCGCGGTCGCCCAGCCCTTCACGGCGGTGGCGTTCGGTGTCCTGGCCCCGATGCTGGGGCTCGGCCTGATCGGGCTCTGGGGCGCCCAACACGGCACCTTCCCCGAACGGGATGACCCACGAGGTCGGCGATCGGCACCCTGATGGACCACAATGCGGTGGCACGCACGATTGACAAGCGAGGGGCCCATGGCGGAACAGGCGTCGGAGCACACCACGATCAGTGCACCGCCCGCGCTCTGCTGGGAGGTGGCCACCGACTTCGAGGCCTACCCCGAGTGGGCCAAGGACATCAAGGAGGCCGAGGTCGTGCACCGGGACACCGACGGCCGCGCGTCGGTCGTGCGCTTCCGGGCCGCGGCCATGGGCCGCAGCACGACCTACCTTCTCGGTTACGACTACGCGTCCGCCCCCCTGCGCCTGGCCTGGCGCCTGTTGGAGGGTGACATCACCCGTCAGCTCGACGGGAGCTACGACTTCCGGCCGGTCGAGGGCGACGACGCGGTCACCGATGTCGACTACGAGCTCACCGCGGAGCTGGTCGTGCCCCTTCCCGGCTTCGTGAAGCGCCGGGCCGAGACGCGGATCATGCAGACCGCCCTACGCGATCTCAAGGCCCGGGTCGAGGCGGTCGCCGCCTCCGGGTGAGGATCCTCCTCTTCACCGGGAAGGGTGGAGTCGGCAAGACGACAGTGGCCGCGGCCACGGCCGCCGCCTGTGCCGACCGAGGGGAGCGGACCCTCGTCTTCTCGACCGACCCGGCCCACTCGCTGGCCGACTCGCTCGATGTCCCCGTCGGGGCCCGCCCGACCGCGGTGGCCCCGCAGCTGAGCGCCCAGCAGCTCGATGCCCGGGAGCGGACCGAGGAGGCCTGGGACGACATCCGCGGGTACCTGGTCGAGGTCTTCGACTGGGCGGGGGTGGAGGGGATCGAGGCCGATGAGCTGGCCGTCCTCCCGGGCCTGGACGAGTTGTTCGGCCTGGTCGACCTCAAGACCCATGCCGGGTCCGGGGACTGGGACACCATCGTCGTGGACTGCGCCCCGACCGCGGAGACCATCCGGCTGCTGTCCCTACCCGACGTCCTCAGCTGGTACATGGACCGGATCTTTCCCATGACCCGACGGGTCAACAGGGTCGTGGGTCCCGTGCTCGGGCGGATGACCAAGCTGCCGGTGGCCGGCGACCGGGTCTTCGGAGCCGCCGACCGGTTCTACGCGCGCCTGGACGGCGTGAAGGAGCTGCTGGCCGACCCCGCCGTGGCCTCGGCCCGACTGGTCGTCAACCCCGAGAAGATGGTCATCGCCGAAGCGCGGCGCACCTACACCTACCTCGCCCTCTTCGGCTACGCGGTGGACGCCGTGATCGTCAACCGTGTCCTGCCCCAGGAGGTCACCGACCCGTGGTTCGACCGCTGGAAGGCCGTCCAGGCCGAGCACCTGGCCACCATCGACGAGGGCTTCGCCCCGCTTCCGGTGCTGCGGGCCCACCTCGCCGATGCCGAGGTGGTCGGCCTGGAGGCCCTCACCGCGCTGGCCGCCGAGCTGTACGGCTCCAAGGCGCCGGCTGAGCGCCTCCACGCCGGCCAGCCCCTGCGCTTCGAGCGGGTCGACGGCCGCCGGGCCATCCTGCTCGACCTACCTTTCGCCGAGAAGGGTGAGGTGGACGTGGGTCGCCGCGGCGGCGAGCTGATCGTCACCCTCGGCCCTTACCGGCGGGTGATGACGCTGCCCGACTCGCTGATCGACCGTCCGGTGCGCGAGGCCAAGCTGCGGGACGGCACACTTACCGTCGTGTTCGGGGACCCGACGTGACCGACGAGGGCCGCGACCGCGCCGACCGCACCGGCGACGCCGTCGCCCACCTGCAGGCCGCGGCCCGAGAGATGATCGCCGCGGCCCGGGCGTTCCTGGATGTGGCGGAGGAGGTCGTGGAGGACCCCGAGGCGGGCGAGGCCCTCCTCTCTTCGCTCGGTGACGTGGCCCGACGGGTGGTGCCGCGCGACGGCGCGGCGTCCGATGGCGACGGGGTGCAGCACATCCCCGTGGACTAGACACACGCCCGGGGTTGATCTCAGCCGGCTTCGGCCGATGAAGGACGGGTGAGGCTCGTGCAACTGGCGGGGCCGTCCGGTGGGACGCCCCTGTCCTTCCACCCGCAGGTCACCGTCGTCGGGGGCCTGGATGACGACGGACGTCAGCGTCTCCTCGACGCCCTCCGCGCCCTACCCGCTGGGACCGACCCCGGCTGGGAGGGGCTGGTCGAGGCCCACGGGGTGGTCCTGGACCTGCACCGTGAGAATCTGCGCCTGCTCGGGATGGGGCACTCCGTGGACGTGGTCGTCGGCCCCGGGGACCTGCCCGTCGACGGCGAGCCCGCCGATCGCCTGTCCCCGCTGACGGGCGCCCTGGAGCCGGGTGACCAGCTCGAAGGGCTGCGCCTGAGCCACGACGTCCTGGCCCACGGGGTCGCGACCCTGAAGCGGAGTCGCATCGAGTTCGAGGAGGCCCGCCTCCAGGCCGTCGAGGCGATCGAGGAGGCTCGGGCCGACCTCGACCCCTTCGCCACGACCGCGTTCGAACAGGCCGCCGCCCAGCTCCGACGGGCCGATGACGCGCCGGTCGCCGAGCCCGTCGTCACCGAGTCGGTCGAGGACCTCGAAGTCGAGCGGGACCGTCTCCAGGCCCAGCTCGTCGAGATGGACACCGTCGACCTCGACCCGGTCCGCGAGGCCCTGCACCGTGCCGAGCGGGCCGCCATGGTCACCACCGAGGTCCTCGACCCTGTGGCGGTGCGCACGCTCGCCGACGCGCTGGGCGAGGCCGAACAGGCGCTGGCCGACATCGACGAGCGGCGCCGCGGCGAGGGTCGCGACCCAGCCGACCTGATCCGGCGCATCGAAGGCGCCCGGATCCAGCTGGAGCGCCTGGAGACGTCCGCGGCGCCCGCCGTCCTCAGCGCGGAGGACCGGATCGAGCTCGAGCAGGCCCACGACGCGGTCATCGAGGCCGACGCCAAGGTCTGCGCCACCCGGATCGGCGGCAAGGCGGCCCGCCTGCACCTGGACGAGGTGATCGAGGCCGAGCTGGTCATCCTCACCCGGATGGGCTTCCCCACCTACACCGCCTTCGCGCTGGCCCAGTCCGCCCCCGGCCCGGATCTCGAGACGCGCGTCGAGCTGGAGACGACGCGTCGGGAGTTGGGCGAGCTCGAGGCGGCCTACCACGCCGCCCTGGTGGCCGATGAGCGCGACCACCAGCGCACGGCCGCCGATGCCCGGTTGGAGGAGCTCCGGCGGGACGCCGCCGCCCTCGTGGACGCGCCGCCCGAGGAGCTGTACGTCACCGTCCGCCGTCTGGCCGAGGAGCTCTCCGCGGACGACGAGTGCACGCTCGCGACGGCCGGGCTCCGGTCGGTGCTGGCCGAGAGGGGCGTCGACTTCGGCGACCTGGACCTCCGCGACGACGAAGTCGTCGAGGTGGCGCGCGTCTGGTTGGCCGACATGGGCGAGCTCGAGACGGTGCGGCACACGCTGGAGCAGGAGCTGGACACGGTCCAGGCCCGCCTGCTGGTGGTGGCTCCGGTGCTCGCCCAGGGCGAGGCTCCCCTGGACCCGAAGGCCCGGGCCCAGGCCGAGGTCGAGGCGGCCGAGGCCCGTCTGGCTGGTCACCGCCAGGCCAGTGACCGGGTCGCCGAGCTCTGCGGCCTGCTCGAGGAGATCGAGGGCCGGCTCACTGACCTCGGCGAGAACATCAGCGCCCAGGAGTCACTGGTGGCCGCGGCGGCCGAGGGTCTGGCCACGACCGAGGCGCAGCTGGCGTCGAGGTCGTCGGACGCCGCCGAGGAGCCTGTCGCCATCGAGGACCTGCTCGTCGGGCTACCCGAGGGCGTCGACGACACGGAGTGGTACCTCCTGACCCGCCTGGCGGGGTTGCGGGCGGTGTCCTACGCCGGCTCGGTCCCCCTGGTCCTCGACGGTGCGTTGACCGACCTCGACCGGGAGGCTGCCCACCGGGTCCTGGACAAGGTCGAGGCCATGACCGACGTGGTCCAGGTGATCTACCTGGGCGATGACGACGCCGTTGTCGAATGGGCCGCCCTGCGGGGTGCCGATGCCGCGGTGATCACCGTCGCCACCCCCGTGGGCTGACGCCCCGGATCTGACCGAGCTCATCCACCGTCCTAACGTGGGCGGATGAACCACCTGAGCGACGACGGGATTCGCGAGCTGGCCGCCTTCCGACCCGGTGCGGGCGTGGTCACCAGCTGCTACCTCGACGTCGACGGTCGCCGCTTCCCCCGGCGGGCCGAGTACGAGCAGGAACTCGAACGTCTGCTGCGGCATGCCCGGGCGCAGGCCAACGGCACGTCGGTCATCGAGCTGGACCTCGCCGCCATCGAGCGCTACGTCAAGCGGGGC
This sequence comes from uncultured Microthrixaceae bacterium, assembly GCA_963845425.1. Classification (GTDB taxonomy): domain Bacteria; phylum Actinomycetota; class Acidimicrobiia; order Acidimicrobiales; family DATDAH01; genus DATDAH01. The sequence goes on along the minus strand of CAWJSC010000010.1, from coordinate 582,803 downwards.
CTCGACCGCTCGACGGTGCGGGGCGTGGCCATGTTCTCCTGTGCCGCCGATGGGTTCTGGACCGCCTACGCCCTGCCCGTGCCCGTACGCAGCCAGTTGGTGGTCGGCCACGCGCCGGCCGTGGGACAGCTCGAGGCCGCCCTGCACCACCACGAGCCCATCGGGGTGCTCCTGGTCGACCGCCAGCAGGCCCGGGTCCTGGTCTTCGAGATGGGTGAGCTGACCGATCACGCCGAACTGGTCGACGAGCTGCTGCGGGACGTGGACGACAAGGACGAAAAGGCCCGGGGCGACGGGTCGGCCAAGGTCGAGGACCATGACCGCCGGCACGTGCGTCGGGCCGCCGAGGCGGCGTTCCGCGTCTATCAGCGCCATCCCTTCGCCCATCTGCTCGTCGGGGCGCCCACCGCACTGGTCGGGGCGGTGGAGGACTCGCTGCACCCGTACCTGCGCCAGCGCCTCCGGGACCGCACGGGCCTGGTCATCGGCGCCTCGGTCGAGACCATCCGGGACGCGGCGATGGCGGCCGAGATCGAGCTCGAGCGGCGCCGGGAACAGGGTCTGCTCGACGAGCTCCGCGGTCGCCTCGGCCGCAACGACCGGGCGGCTGCGGGCCTGACCGCCGTGCTCGAGGCCCTGACCGACCGCCGGGTCGAGCGCCTACTCGTCTCCGGCGGCTACCACGAGGAGGGGTGGTCCTGTGCCGCCTGCGGGGCGCTGGCGAAGGTCGGCCCGACCTGCCCCCGCTGCGGCGAGGCCCTCCGGGAGGAGCAGGACGTGGTCGCCGCCGCGGTGCACGCGGCGCTGGCGGCCTCCTGCCGGGTCGACGTCTGCGACGGTTCCGCCGACCTCGACGTGCTGGGGCGCATCGGCGCCCTCCTCCGCTTCTGAGCGCGGGAGCGCCCTCCGGCGGCGCCGCCATCGGCCTCGACGTCGGGGGGACCAAGCTCCTCGCGCTGGCCCTCGATCCCCTGACGGGCGGCGTCCTGGGCCTCGACCGCCGGCCCACGCCCCGGGGGGCGCCGGCGCTGGTCGACGGGATGGCCGCCGCGGTCGAGGACCTGAGCGCGCGTCTCGAGCTGGGCCCGGCGACGCCGGTCGGCGTGGGCATGGCCGGCCTCGTCGACCACCGGGGCGTCCTCCGTCACGGGCCGAACCAACCCGGCGTGCGTGAGCTGGACGTGCGGGGCGAACTCGCCGACCGCCTCGGTGACCGGGTCACCGTCGACAACGACGGCAACTGCGCGATGTGGGCCGAGTGGGTCTCGGGGGCGGCCCGACACACCCGCGATGCGGTGCTGGTCACGTTGGGGACCGGGATCGGCGCCGGGCTGGTCATCGGGGGTCGGCTGGTGCACGGCGCCAACGGGATGGCGGGGGAGCCCGGCCACACGACGGTCGACCCCAACGGCCCTCCCTGCCCGTGCGGGCGGCGGGGTTGCTGGGAGCGCTACGCCTCGGGGGCCGGCGTGGCCCGCATGGCCCGGGACGCGGCCGAAGCCGGACACCTCGGCGGCGTGCTCCGCGCGGTGGGCGACGACGCCGCGGTCATCCGGGGCGAGGACGTGGTCGCTGCGGCGCGGGCGGGCGACGCCCAGGCGCAGGCCGTACTGGACGACTTCGCCTGGTGGACGGCGCTCGGCATCGGCAACCTGATCGCCGTGCTGGACCCGGAGGTCGTGGTCCTCGGGGGCGGGCTCATCGACGCCGCCGACCTGTGGTTGGGCGAGACCCGCCGCTGCCTACCCGGCCTCGTGGTCGCCGCGGGGCACCGGGACCTGCCGCCGGTGGTGGCCGCGGCCCACGGTTCGGAGGCCGCCGCTCTGGGGGCCGCCCTCCTCGCCGCCGGGTCCTGACGTCCCTGGGGCCGTCGACACCCCGCCGCTAGCCTCGACCCCGATGGACTTCCGCCGGATCACGTCGCTGCCGCCGTACGTGTTCACGATCATCGACGGGCTCAAGATCGAGCTGCGTCGGGACGGTGTCGACGTGGTCGACCTGGGTTTCGGGAACCCCGACCTGCCGTCGCCGGAGGTGGCCGTGGCCAAGCTGACCGAGGCCGCCCGGAACCCCCGGAACCACCGCTACTCGTCCAGCCGAGGCCTGCCCAAGCTACGGGAGGCCGTGGCCGCCCTCTACGAGCGGCGGTTCGGTGTCCACCTCGACCCGGACCTCGAGGTGATCAACACCATCGGGGCCAAGGAGGGTTTCTCCCACCTGATGTGGGTCCTGCTGGACAAGGGCGATGCCGCCCTGGTCCCCTCGCCGTCGTATCCCATCCACATCTGGGGCCCGCTCTTCGCCGGCGCCGACGTACGCGAGGTGCCCCTGAGCACCGATGTCGACTTCTTCGAGAACATGGCGGAGGCCTACGAGTACTCGTGGCCCAAGCCCCGGGTCATCGTGCTCTCGTTCCCCCACAACCCGACCACGACCTGCGTCGACCTGAACTTCATGCAGAAGGTGGTCGACTTCGCCCGCGAGCGTGATGTCCTCCTGGTCCACGACTTCGCCTACGCGGAGCTGGGCTTCGACGGCTACCAGCCGCCGTCGATCCTCCAGGTGGCGGGGGCCAAGGATGTCGCCGTCGAGCTCTACTCGATGACCAAGTCGTTCTCGATGGCCGGCTGGCGCTCGGCCTTCCTGGTGGGCAACCAGGAGGTGGTGCAGGCCCTGGCCAAGCTGAAGTCCTACCTGGACTACGGCGCCTTCCAGCCCATCCAGATCGCCACGACGGTGACCCTCAACGAGGACCCCGAGCACCCGAAGCTGGTCAACCAGATCTACCAGTCCCGCCGCGACGCCCTCTGCGAGGGCCTGGCCCGCATCGGCTGGGAGATGGCGCCACCCAAGGGGACGATGTTCGCCTGGGCCCCGATCCCCGAGCCCTACGCCGGGATGGGCTCGATCGAGTTCGCCTCGAAGCTGGTCAGGGAGGCCCACGTGGCGGTGTCGCCCGGTGTCGGCTTCGGCCCCGGCGGCGACGGCCATGTGCGCTTCGCCCTCATCGAGAACGAGCACCGCATCGGCCAGGCCATCCGCCAGCTCCGCGGCACCCTCACCGAGCTGCAGTAGCGCCGTTCAGGTGGCCGACAGGCCACCCAGGCAGAAGGCCACGGCACTGTCGGCCACGTCCACGGTGGGTTCGGCCCGCTCGTGCACGAAGGTCCGGGCCAGCTGGCCGATGACGCCGAGCACGGCCAGGGCCAGCACCTCGGGATCGCGGTCGGGGATCTGGCCCTCGACGATGGCGTCCTTCAGATGGCGGACGGTGTCGGCCACGGCGATCTCTTCGCCGCGGCGGAGGGCCTCGGCGAAGCGCGCCTCGGTCTCGGCGAACTGCACGAGCGTGATGAGGTCGCGGTGCTCGGCCGACCAGGCCAGCGACGCCCGAATGCCGAGCTCGATGCGGAGGAGGGGATCGACCTCGTCGCCGATGGCGGCCTGCTGGCGCCGCCGTAGGTCGGTCTGGGCGTCCTTGAGGATCTGGTGGAGCAGGGCCTCCTTGGAGTCGAAATACCAGTAGAAGACCCCCTTGCCCACGCCGATGCCCTCGACGATCTCGGCCACCGAGGTCGTGTGGTAGCCGTGCTCGGCGAAGCGGGCGATGGCGAAGGCCATCAGCTGCTCTCGTCGTTGTTCCCCCCGAGGGGTCAGTCGCCGGGCCACGCCCCGACGGTACTTGACCGCCCGGTCAAGCCCGGCCTTGGGGCGTCCAGCGGCACCGAGGCAAAGACGGGGCAGGGAGACGGGCAGCCGGCCGTCGGGGGCGTGAGCGGCTTCTGAACCCGGGATCCTCACGCGGAGCGACCGATGCCGCTTCTGGCACCGGACTCCCGCGCCATGGCACGGGAATCCGGTGCCAGTTCGTCGACGCCAGCCACGTGCGTTCCCTACGGCCACTTAGGGTGGCGAAACAACCCGGAGGATGCTGCCGTGAAGGGAACAACTCGCTCAAGTCCTCAGCGCCTGGTCGCTCTGCTTGCGAGCCTCATGGTCTTTGCCTCATGCGCGTCCGATACGGACGGCGATCAGCGCGAAGGTGGCCGGAATGAGTTCCCGACTCCTGAGGTCGGAGACACTCGGCTGGCGTATCTCGACGACGGGACGCCGATCTGGCTCGTTCATCCTGATGCTGGTGACCCGGTAGCTGTCGCGGCTCTGGCGCCAGCAGGACCTGAGTTGTCGAGTCAGCTGGGCGACGTCCAGGTCGCGGTCACTTGGAACGAGGTGATGGAACAGTTCGTGGCCGGCAGCGTCTGGGACGCGACGGGGCGGGCAATTGGCTTCGTACGGGATGAGATGTCGGCCGAGGAAGAGCGGCGTGTGCGGGATCTGGATCGGTTCGCGGTGGAACGGAGTAGCGACGGCCAACTCATCGTCGGGGCGAGAGAACAAGGGGAGGATCGGGTCGTTCCTCCCCTCTTGGGGATAGACGCATCCGAGGCCCTCGGATCCATCGACGCTTCGCCGGATCGAGATTGCTTCCCTACCGGCTCCGGTCGTCGATGACGTCGGCGATCTCGAACAGGTTGACGGACTTGTCGGGCTCACCGTTCCCGTGGTTGGTGATGGTGCCGGGCCTGTGTCGGTGTGCGCCCAGGAGTTCAGCAGCGGTCTAGCGCCCTGCCCGGCCGGTTCGCCGGCAATTGCCGGTGCCCGAATGCCTCCGGAGTATGAGAGACAGATCACCGCCTGGACTGGCCCGTTCCTGGTCATGGTGGAGGCGGGGCGGCTGTCGGAGCTCGTCCTCCTAGGAGGCGGGAATGTGGGGGAGGAGCGAGATCCGTAGCCCTCCTTGCGACGGCCTAGCCCACCGCAGTCTGCGCTTGCCGTGTTCGGTGCTCGATCATCCGGTGACTGTCACACCCCCTGCGTAGGGTGGGAGGCGAACGTCAGTTCCGCCCCACGACAGCGAGGGAGGTGCCCGGTGACCAACGAGTTGGCCGACCTCGAGCACGCCCTCGACCTGGCCCTGAAGGTCGACTACGCACACGTTCCGCCGGCCGGGAAGGAGGCCGACCTGCTGTCGGTGTCCCGGATCCGGAACAAGGTCGATGTGTTGGATCATCGGGTGTTGATGCCCTTTGACACGTCCCAGCAGCACCGGGCTCAGGGTCACACCTCGCCGGTGGGGTGGTTGGAGCACAACACCCACAGCCACGGCGATGACGCCGCCCGCCGCCGGCGCCTGTCCCGCCGCCTGCGGCATCACCCGATCGCGGAGGCGGCGATGGCGGAGGGGGAGATCACCGCCCGCCACATCGACGTCCTGGACAGAGCCCGCCGGGCGGTCGGTGACGACGCGTACCGGATCGCGGAGCAGGTACTGGTGGACTCTGCGGTGACGAAGCGGTTCGATGACTTCGCCCGCACCATCGACTACTTCATCGCCCGGGTCCGCCCCGATGACGCCGAGAAGCGGGAAGAGGACCAGATCCGGGACCGGTGGGCCTCCTCATCCCGCACGTTGGACGGCTGCGGGCAGGTCGACGCTTGGCTCCCGCCCTTGGCGTTCACGGTCTTCGACGATGAGCTCCGCCGTCTGGCTGAGCACCTCTACCAACAAGACGTCGCCGAAGCCCGAGACCGCCTCGGCCGCCAACCTCTGCCCGAGGAGCTCGCCAGGGATGCCCGCCAACGCCGGGCCGACGCATTGGAGCTGATGGCGAAGCGGTCCGCGGCTCATGGCGACGCCGACGTCCCGGCGTCTCGGTTCGTGATCAACCTCCACTGCGGCGCCAACCTGATGCTGCAGATCCTCGAACGGCTCATCGACGCCCTCCGTCAGGGCGGCGACGAGGAGATCGACCTCGAGGGCATCACCCTCGGTCCCGACGATCTCTGTGAAGACGACGACGGCAACCTCATCACCGTCAACACCCTCGTACTTGCCATTCTCACCGGCAAGGTCCGCGGCTACCTCTATGACCCCGAGGGCGTTCCGCTGCGCTACGGGAGGGCTCGCGACTTCTTCAGCCCCGACCAGGCCGACAGCCTCCGGGCCCGCTACCGGCGCTGCACCCACCCGTATGGCTGTGGCCGCACCGGGCACCGGTTGCAGTCCAACCACATCATCGAACGCCGCCACGGCGGACCCACCGACGTCGAGAACGGCGACCCCGAGTGCGGGCCCCACAACCGGTGGCACACCAACACCTTCGGCCGACCCCCACCCGAGGGACCGATCGACCGGGACCAACGAAGACTCCCGCCCGACTTCGGGCCGCTCGACTTCGACAAGCTGCCCCCACCGGCGCTCCGCCGGCCCCACCTGCGACGTGGCTACCGCTGGGCCAGCTGATGCCCGGTCAGGTCCCGGCGTCCGAGGGGGCCCAGCCGAGGGAGCGCTCGACGGCTCGGGTCCACATGGCGTGCTTGGCGTCGGCGTCTTCGGCGGTGGCTTCGGGCTCGAACTGGGCGTCGAGGTGCCAGGCGGCGGTGACGTCCTCGAGGCCGTCCCACACCCCTTCGGCCAGGCCGGCGAGGTAGGCGGCGCCGAAGGCGGTGGTCTCCTGGTTGACGGGGCGGGCCACGGGGACCTGGAGCTGGTCGGCCTGCAGTTGCAGGAGGAGGTCCATGGCCGAGGCGCCGCCGTCGGCCCGGAGCAGCTCGACGGTGCAGCCGGACGCCGCCGACATGACCGAGACGACATCGCGCACCTGGTACGCCATCGACTCGACGACGGCCCGGGCCAGGTGGGCCCGGCCGGTACCCCGGGTGATGCCGACGATCGCCCCCCGGGCGTAGGGGTCCCACCAGGGGCTGCCCAAGCCGGTGAAGGCGGGCACCAGGTAGACGCCCTCGGTGTCGGGGCAGGACTCGGCGAGGGGACCGGTCTCGGCGGCGTCGGCGATGATCCCGAGGCCGTCCCGCAGCCACTGGACGGCGGCGCCGGTGACGAAGATGGCGCCCTCCAGGGCGTACACCGGATCCTGGCCCTCGAGCTGCCAGGCGATCGTGGTCAGCAGGCCCTCGACGGGCTCGGGCCAGGTGGGTCCGACGTTCATGAGGATGAACGAGCCGGTGCCGTAGGTGTTCTTGGTCATGCCCGGCTCGAAGCAGGCCTGGCCGAACAGGGCGGCCTGCTGGTCACCGGCCATACCGCTGATGGGTATCCCGGCGGGGATCGGCAGACCTTCGGCGGTCACCCCGAAGCGACCGCTGGTGGGCCGGACCTCGGGCAGGCAGGAAGCGGGCACGCCGAAGAGATCACACAGCTCGTCGGACCAGGCGCCCTCCCGGATGTCGTAGAGGAGGGTGCGGCTGGCGTTGGACGGCTCGGTGGCGTGCACGGCGCCGCCGGTGAGGTTCCACAGCAGCCACGAGTCGATCGTGCCGAAGGCCAGGTCGGCGTCGGCCCGGACTCCGCCGGGGCCGAGTAGCCACGCCAGCTTGGTGGCCGAGAAGTACGGGTCGAGGCCCAGCCCCGTGCGACGCCGCACCACGTCGAGGTGCCCGGCGTCGGTCAGCTCCTGGCACCGGTCAGCGGTGCGCCGGTCCTGCCAGACGATCGCCCGGTGGCGGGGCTCACCGGTGCGGCGGTCCCAGACGACGGTGGTCTCCCGCTGGTCCGTTATGCCGACGGCCGCGATCGGCTCGTCGACCGTGGCCATCAGCTCGGTCAGAGTGGCGGTGACCGCGGTCCAGATCTCGGTGGCGTCGTGCTCCACCAGCCCGGGGCCGGGGAAGTGTTGGGTGAACTCGCGGTAGGACCAGCCCCGGATCTCCCCGGCGGGGTCGATGGCGAGCGAGCGCACTCCGGTCGTGCCGGCGTCGATGGCGATGACGAAGGCCATAGGACCGCGGAACCTACTGCCTCTATGGTCCTGCGGATGAAGGTCGCGATGTTGACGGGTGGCGGGGACTGTCCAGGGCTGAACGCCGTGCTCCGGGCGGTCGTGCGGAAGGGGGAGCGCCAGTACGGCGATGAGCTCCTGGGCTTTCGGGACGGGTGGCGGGGGGCCATCGAGGGCGACACCATGGCCCTCGACGTCCACGCGCTGCGGGGCACCCTGCCCCGGGGCGGCACGATCATCGGATCGTCGCGCACGAACCCGTTCAAGGTCGACGGTGGCCCCGAGCGGGTGGTGGCCACCCTGGCCGACCAGGGGGTGGACGCCCTGATCGCCATCGGGGGGGAGGACACCCTCGGGGTGGCCAACCGGCTCCACGACGAGTTCGGCGTGGCCGTGGTCGGCGTGCCCAAGACCATCGACAACGACCTGTCGGCCACCGAGGTCACCTTCGGCTTCAACACCGCGGTCCAGGTCGCCACCGACGCCATCGACCGGTTGCACACGACCGCCGAGTCCCACGACCGGGTGATGGTGTGTGAGGTCATGGGGCGCCACGCCGGCCACATCGCCCTGTGGGCGGGGATCGCGGGCGGGGCCACCATGACCCTGATCCCCGAGGAGCCCTTCGACATCGAGGAGGTGTGCGCCGCCATCGTCCACCGCCATGAAGGGGGGCGCTACGCCTCCATCGTCGTGGTGGCGGAAGGCGCCGTGCCCAAGGCGGGGACCCTGGAGCTGATCAGCGGTGAGGTCGACCAGTTCGGCCATGTCCGCCTGGGGGGCATCGGCCAGGTCCTGGCCGAAGAGATCGAGGCCCGCACCGGCTATGAGTCCCGGGTCACGATCCTGGGCCACGTCCAACGGGGCGGCACGCCCACGGCGTACGACCGGGTGCTGTCCACCCGCTTCGGCATCGCGGCCATCGACGCCGTGCACGAAGGCGCCTTCGGTTCGATGGTCGCCCTTCGGGCCGACCGCATCGAGCGGGTGCCCCTGGCCGAGGGGGTGGGGGAGCTCAAGACCGTGGACCCCGACCTCTACCACGGCGTGGCCGAGGTGTTCTTCGGCTGAGCGCCGACCGCCGCACCCCATGCAGCACCTGACCGCGGCGGCTGCGGAGGACCGCCAACGTCGGATCGCCGGAGGGTTGCTCGCCCGAGGGTGGGCTGAGGGCGACCGGGTCGCCGTCGTGGCCCCGTCATCGGCCGACCTCCTCCTCACCGTGATGGCCGCTCAGCGGCGGGGGATCGTCCCGGTGGTACTCGACGCGGTGCTCACCGACGGCGAGGTCGACGCCCTCGTGGCCGACGCGGCGGTCGCCGGGCGGCTCGGCGCCGGGGATCTGCCGAGCCTGGCCGATGCCGACCCCGTGGATCTGGCGGCCCACCCGCGGGCCCGGCCGATGCACTACACGTCAGGGACGACCGGTACGCCCAAGGGCGTGTGGTCGGGCCTGCTCTCCGACGACCAGGCCGCGGCGCTGGTGGCCGAGGAGGACGAGCTGTGGGGGTTCTCGGCCGACGACCGTCACGTGGTCTGCTCGCCGCTGCACCACTCGGCGCCGATCCGGTTCGCGGCCGGGACCCTGCTCGCCGGGGGCGAGGTCGTCGTCCTGGAGAGGTTCACGCCCCCCGCCTTCGCCGAGGCGGTCCAGCGGTTTGCCCCGACCAGCGCCTTCATGGTCCCCGCCCACCTCCATCGTCTCCGCGAGGCCGGGGCCCCGGACCTCGGCTCGTTCCGGTTGCTGGCCCACGCCGGGGCGCCCTGCCCCGGACCGCTGAAGCAGTGGGCGATCGACCGCTTCCCGGCGGGATCGGTCTGGGAGTTCTACGGCTCGACCGAGGGCCAGTTCACCGCCTGTCCGGCAGGGGAGTGGGCCGACCGGCCGGGCACCGTCGGGCGGGCCCGGCCCGGGCGCACCCTGTCGGTTGACGACGACGGCACCGTCTGGTGCACAGTGCCCGACCATGCCCGCTTCACCTACTGGCGGAACCAGGAGGCCACGGCTCGGGCCTGGCGGGGCGACGCCTTCACCGTGGGCGATCTGGGACGGCTCGACGAGGACGGCTACCTGTACCTCGACGGGCGGCGTGACGACCTGATCATCAGCGGTGGGGTCAACGTGTACCCCCTCGAGGTGGAACACGCCCTCCACGATCTGGACGGGGTGGAGGAGGTCGCCGTCTTCGGCGTGCCCGACGAGCGCTGGGGCCAGCGGGTCTGTGCCGCCGTCGTCGGCTCGGCGACGCCCGAAGCGGTGCAGGCCCATGCCCGGGCCCACCTGGCCGCCTACAAGTGCCCGAAGCAGGTGTTCCTGCTGGCGGCCCTGCCCCACACCGCCACCGGCAAGATCCGGCGGCTCGACCTGGCCGACCAGTGCGGCGAGGGCGCGGGTCAGCCCAGCAGCGACCGGTAGTCGAGGGGCGTCACCGGGTCGTCCTGAGCCGCGCCCTGCTCGTCGCTGACGGGGATCGGCTCGCCGTCGACCCGGAAACTCACCGCGTCGACGTCTTCGAGATCCGAGGCGGTGAACACGATCTGGGCCACGGCCGCGATGAAGCGCTCGCCCTGGATGGTCGTGAACTGCTCGCTCAGGTCGACGGTCAGGACATCGTTCTCGCCGTCGGACTCGGTGAAGATGTCGAGCAGCACGGTGTCGGGCGGGATGTTCGAGCTGTAGGTGGCCGGGAGGCCCGCGGTGTCGGTGGCCAGCAGGGTCTCGATCACCGTCGCCGCCGAACGGTCAGCCACCTCGCGGGGGAGGGGCTCGAGCAGGCCCTCCGTGTCGAGGAAGTACAGCTCGGCCTCCCGGGACGGGGGCAGGTTCTCCGGGGTGCTGGTGGTGGTCGGTGCGGTGGTGAGCAGGCCGAAGGGCACCTCGTCGGCGGTGAGCTCCTGGGGACCGTCGTCCTCGGGCACACCGCAGGCGACCAGCAGCATGCTCAGGGCCACGGCCAGGGCGGGAGCGAGGCGCCTCATGGCTCGACCACGGGCAACTCGACGACGAAGGCGGCCCCCGGCTGCCCGTCGGCCCGGTCCTCGACCCAGACCCGGCCACCGTGGAGCCGGACGTGCTCGGCCACGAGCGCCAGGCCGAGACCCACGCCCCGGTCCTTGGTGCGACGTCCGGCCTCGGTGCCGCGGGCGAAGCGGTCGAAGATCTTCTCACGGACCTCCTCGGGGACCCCGGGGCCCTCGTCCTCGACCACGATGCGCACGGTTTCGTCCTGGAGGCCCACCCGGACCCCCGTGGCGCCGCCGGCGTACTTGTCGGCGTTGTCGAGCAGGTTGGCGACCACCCGCTCCATGCGGCGCTTGTCGGCCAGGATGCGGGTGCCGGCCACCTCCTCGTCGTACTGGACGGGGACGGCGGCGGTGCGGGAGGCCCCGACGGCATGCAGGACCAACTCGGAGGGGTCGACGGCGTCGAGGTCCAGCTCGGCGGCCCCGGCCTCGAGGCGGGAGATCTCCAGGAGGTCGTTCACCAGTTGTTCGAAGCGGGCCACGTCGGCCACCAGCAGGTCGAGCGCGCTGCCTGCCCGCTCGTCGAGATCGTCCTTACGGGCCTTCAGCACCTCGATGGAGGCCGACAGGGTCATCAAGGGGGACCGCAGCTCGTGACTGACGTCGGACGCGAAGCGCTCGTCCCGGGCGATGCGGTCCTCGAGGGCCTGCGCCATGTCGTTGAAGGACTCGGTCAGGCGGGCGAGGTCGGGGTCGTTGGCCGCCTCCAGGCGGGTGTCGAGGCGGCCACCGGCGATGGCCTCGGCGGCCGAGCCGACCTCGGAGAGGGGCAGCAGCGCCCGCCGGCTGGCCCACCAGCCGAGGGCTGCCCCGGTTCCGGTGGCCAGCAGCGAGGCACCGACCAGGATGATCCCGAGGGAGTTGAGGGTGCTCGCCGTCTCGTCGAGGGCGACGATCTCGAAGTAGGCGGCGTCGTCTTCGGCGGTCTGCAGGGCGAGGCCGAACCCGAGCTGGGGCTCGCCGTCGAGCGAGTACCGCATCTGGGCCGCGCCGCCGGCGAGCACCGTCCGGCGCAGACTGGCGGGCAGCGCGGCCTCGCCGAAGCGCTGGTCGGTGGTGAACCACTCGTCGGAGAAGAACAGCACGGGCCGCGAGCCGCTGGTGGTCTGCAGGTCCTGGATGAGGCCGAGCGCGTCCACCTCACCCTCGGCCAGCAGGCGCTCACGGACGATGCGGGCGTTGTTGAAGAACGGGACCGACGAGGAGGATTCCCGTTGACGGATGAGCTGCTCCCGGCTGATGCCGAAGGTGGTGGCCGCCAGCAGGGCCGAGGTGAACAGCGCGCCGAGGGCGAAGACGGCGGTGACGCGGGCCCGCAGGCCGAGTCGACGTTGGTACCGGAATCGAGCCACAGGCGGGCTAGGGGCTCAGCTTGTAGCCCAGCCCTCGCACGGTGACCACGTGACGCGGGTTGGCGGCATCGGGCTCGACCTTCATGCGCAGGCGACGCACGTGCACGTCCACCAGCCGCCCGTCACCGAAGTAGCCGTAGCCCCAGATGCGGTCCAGCAGCACCTCGCGGGAGAAGACCTTGCCCGGGTTGGAGGCCAGCTCGATGAGCAGGCGGAACTCGGTCTTGGTGAGGTGCACGGTCTCGCCCGCCAGGGTCACCTCGCCCTCGTCGGGGGCGATCTCGAGGTCGCCGAACTTCAGGCGGTCGACCCGGCTGTCGCTGGTCCGGGCCCGGCGGAGGAGCGCCCGGATCCGGGCCGAGAGCTCCTTGGGGGCGAACGGCTTGGTGAGGTAGTCGTCGGCGCCGGCCTCGAGCCCGGCCACCACGTCGTGGGTGTCGGCGCGGGCGGTGACCATGACGATGGGGACGTCGCTCTCCCGGCGAATCGCCCGGCAGACCTCGAAACCGTCGATGCCCGGGAGCATGATGTCGATGAGCACCACGTCGCAGGGCTGGGCACTGAACACGCTCAGCGCGTCCTCGCCGTCCTCGGCCTCGTGGACCTCCCACCCCTCGTCTTCGAGGGCGAGCTTGACCGCGGTACGGATGCGCTCGTCGTCTTCGACGGTCAAGATCCGGGTACCCACGGCTCCAAGCCTGCCTCATGTCGCGCCGAAAACCCTTGATCCTCGGCGAAAATCACCCCAAAGGGGCGTCAGAACCCCGCGTCGGCCCCCTCGAGCAGGGTCTCGAGGGCGCCGTACAGCCCCGGCGGGGCCGCCAGGAGGGTCATCGGCTCGGCGGATCCCAAGCGGCCGACCCGGGCCCCGGCCTCGGTCGCGATCAGGGCGCCGGCGGCCCGGTCCCAGGGGGCCAGGCCCCGTTCCCAGAAGCCGTCGAGGCGGCCGGCGGCCAGGCGGCAGAGGTCGAGGGCGGCCGACCCGGACCGGCGGAGGTCGCGCACGGCCGGGAGCACCGTGGCCAACACCTCGGCCTGTCGTCGGCGGGTCGGCGGGTCGTAGCTGAAGCCGGTGCCCAGGAGGGCCATGGGCAGCTCGGTGGCGGTGGACACCCGGAGTGGGCGGTCGTCGCAGCGGGCGCCGTGGCCGGCCGTGGCCGTGTAGCGCTCCCGGCTGACGACGTCGACGACCACCCCCGCCACCGTGCCCCCGTCGATCTCGGCGGCGATCGACACGCCGTAGGCCGGGTAGCCGTAGACGTAGTTGGTGGTGCCGTCGAGGGGGTCGATGACCCAACGCACGCCGCTGCTGCCGGAGCGCTCGCCGCCCTCCTCGCCCAGCACGCCGTCCTCGGGCCGGGCCTGGAGGATCCGGTCCACGATGCGGGCCTCGGCCGCCCGGTCGAGGTCGGTGACGAGGTCGGTGCCCGAGGACTTGGTGGCGATGGCGTCGGGATCGGGGCGGCTGGTGCGCAGCAGTTCCGCCGCGTCCTCGGCCGCAGTGACGGCCAGGTCGAGCAGCTCGCGGAGGTCCGGCACCGGGCCAGGGTGGCCGACCCCCGGGGCGCGCGCCAACCGTTACCGTCGGCCCGTGGTCGATCTCCCGCCCGTCGAGCTCCGTTCCGACACGATGACCCGACCCACCCCCGCCATGCGCAAAGCCATGGGCGGCGCCGAGGTCGGGGACGACGGCTGGGGCGAGGACCCCACCGTCCGCCGCCTGGAGGAGACCTTCGCCGACCGCCTGGGCAAGGCGGCGTCGGTGTTCCTGCCGTCGGGGATCATGGCGAATCAGGTCGCCCTGCGCACGCTGGCCGGTCCGGGCACGCTCGTGGTTGCCGGCCGCCGTCAACACATCGTCATGTCCGAGGCCGGTGCGGCCGGGGTCAACGGCGGTTTCCAGCTTTACACGGTCGACGACCACGAAGGTCGTCTGGACCTGGCCACCGCCCGTGAGGCGATCGACGGCGACGTGGGTCACTCACCCCCTGTGGGGGTGGTGGCGGTGGAGAACACCCACATGGTGTCCGGCGGTCGGGCCCTCCCCGCGGAGGTCGTCGACGCCGTCGCGGCCCTCGGGCCCCCCGTGCACCTCGACGGCGCCCGGCTGTTCAACGCCGAGGTCGCGCTCGGGGTCCCGGTGGCCCGGCTGGCCGCAGCGTCCACCACGGTCGCGTGCAGCCTGAGCAAGGGCCTGGGCGCTCCGGTGGGCTCGCTCCTGGCCGGGGCGGCCGACGTGATCGCGGAAGCTCGGCGCCACCGGCGGCTGCTCGGGGGCCAGATGCGTCAGGCCGGCATCCTCGCCGCCGCGGGCCTCGTGGCCCTGGACCAGGGGGTCGAGCGCCTCGCCGAGGACCACGTTCGGGCCCGGCGGCTGGCCGAGGCGGTGGTCGAGCGGTACCCGGGGGCCCTCGACCCGGCGACGGTCGACACGAACATGGTGATCTTCGACCACGACGACCCCCGAGCCGTAGTGGCCCACGCGGCGGAGGCTGGCGTGCTCTGCGACGTGCTCGGGCCGCGGGCGGTGCGTCTGGTCACCCACGCGGACGTCGATGACGAGGGCATACAACGGGCCTGCCGGGCGCTGGCGGCGGCGCCCTGACCTCAGTCGACGCGGCGGCGCCCCTCCTGTTCCCGCCACTCGGCCATCGCCTGGATGGCCAGGACGCAGATGAGGGCCGTGCCCATCGCGGCCAGCACGGCCCCGACCAGTCCTCCGATCCCTGTCTGCACGGTGCAGTCGCCCGCGCACTGCAGGTCGGCGACCGCCCACCCGATCAGGCCTCCGCACACACCGGCGACCAGGACCGAGGCCACGGTGAGGAACCGGGCCGACGACGACGGGCGGGCGGTGGACATCGCCGGGAGCGTAGATGCGGCTCCCTACGATGCGACCGATGCGTGCCCTGCTGGTCCTGCCGACCTACCAGGAGGCCCTGAACCTCGTCGAGGTCCTCGACCGGGTCCGTCAGGCCACTCCGGACACCCAGGTGCTCGTCGTCGACGACGGGAGCCCCGACGGCACGGCGGACCTGGCTGAGACCCACGGTGCGGTCGTCGGTGGTGTCGACGTGCTGCGCCGTCCGGAGAAGTCCGGTCTTGGCTCGGCCTACCGCGACGGCTTCCGCTGGGGTCTCGAGCGGGGCTTCGACGTCCTGCTGGAGATGGACAGTGACCTGTCGCACGATCCCGCGGCCCTGCCGTCTCTGCTGGGGGCCATCGAGCACGGCGCCGACCTGGTCATCGGAAGCCGCTACGTCCCGGGCGGGTCGATCCCGGCCTGGTCCTGGCACCGCCGCCAGCTGTCGCGGTGGGGCAACCGGTACGCCGCCGGCGTCCTGGGCCTGGCGGTCAACGACTCCACGGCGGGCTACCGGGCCTACCGGGCCACCATCCTCCGCCGGATCGATCTGGATGAGGTCCGGGCCGAGGGGTACGGCTTCCAGATCGAGATGACCTACGAGGTCGTGCGCCGGGGCGGCGCGGTGGTGGAGGTCCCCATCGCCTTCGTCGACCGCCTGCGGGGGACCTCGAAGATGTCCAGCAGGATCGTGGTCGAGGCCCTGGTGCTGGTCACCTGGTGGGGCCTGCGGGACCGGCTGCTGCGCCGGCGCCGCATCGACTGACCGTCGCTTCGTCCTGCCCTCGGCCGCGCGGCGCGGATCTCAAGGCGCCGCGAGGTGCACCACGGTCCCGCCGGTGGCAGAGACCAGCGCACGGGGCTCGACGCCGAAAACGACCTGTGGCGTGCCCCCGGCGGCCCAGACCTCATCGTGGGTGAGGAGGTCGGGGTCGACGAAGGTCGGCACCGGTGCCGGATGGCCGAAGGGCGGCACCCCACCGATCGGAAAGCCGGTGACCGCCCGGACCCGGTCGGCATCGACCCGGGCGGCGTGGTCGGCGCCGGCCGCCGCGGCCAGCTTGGCCTCGTCGAGCCGGTTGGCCCCGCTGACGAGGGCGATGACCGGCCGGACGGTGCCGTCGGCGTCCACCAGGTCGAACACGAGGGACTTGACGATCTGGGCCACGTCGCAACCGATGGCCCGGGCGGCGTCGCCGGCCGTACGGGTCCCGTCGGGATAGGTGACCGCCTCGACGCTCAGGCCGAGCGCGGTCGCGGCCTCGAGCACGATCTCGGTGTTGCGGTGCACGGGCGCCTGTCTACCCGGTGCCGACGGACGCGGGGCAGACTGGCCCGGTGCACCGTTGGCTCGTGGCGGGGGCCCTGATAGAGGGCGAGGGTGGGCTGTTGCTGGTTCGCAACCGTCGGCGGGGGGGCCGCGAGGACTGGAGCACACCGGGCGGGGTCATCGACGCCGGCGAGACCGTGCTCGAAGGCCTGGGCCGGGAGGTCCGGGAGGAGACGGGTCTGGTCGTCACCGCCTGGGAGGGGCCCGTCTACGAGATTCGGGCCGAGGCCCCCGACCTCGGGTGGAGCCTGCGGGTGGAGGTCCACCGGGCTCTGGCCTACGAGGGCGAGGTGGTGGTCGACGACCCCGACGGCATCGTCGTCGACGCCCGCTTCGTGGCCACTGACGACTGCTCGGCCCTGCTCGACGGCGGTCACCGGTGGGTCGGGGAACCGCTGGGGGAGTGGCTGGGCGACCGTGGCCCCGGTCGCACGTATGAGTACGTCGTGCGGGGTCGGGACCTCCAGGGCCTCGAGGTGGAACGCCGGGCATGAGCCCCGGACCGGCACCTCCCGGGATCCTGCACATGGACATGGACGCCTTCTTCGTCGCAGTCGAGGTGCGCCGGGACCCGAGCCTCGTCGGTCGGCCCGTGGTGGTGGGCGGCACCGGGGCCCGTGGTGTCGTGGCCGCCGCCAGTTACGAGGCCCGGGCCTACGGGATCCACTCGGCCATGCCCTCGGGCCGGGCCCGGCGCCTCTGTCCCCACGCCGTCTTCCTGCCCGGGCAGCACGAGCGCTACGGCGAGGTCAGCACCCGGGTCATGGCCATCCTCCACTCCTTCACGCCCCTGGTGGAGCCCCTGTCACTGGACGAGGCATTCCTCGACGTCACCGGAGCGCGGCGCCTGTGGGGGACCGGCCCGGAGATCGCGGTGAAGATCCGCCGGGCCGTGCTCGACCAGGAGGGTCTGACCTGCTCGGTGGGGGTGGCGCCCACGAAGTTCCTGGCCAAGCTGGCTTCCGAGGCGGCCAAGCCCGTCGCCGCTCTCGACGGT
Source organism: uncultured Microthrixaceae bacterium (assembly GCA_963845425.1). Classification (GTDB taxonomy): domain Bacteria; phylum Actinomycetota; class Acidimicrobiia; order Acidimicrobiales; family DATDAH01; genus DATDAH01. The sequence continues at coordinate 565,438 of CAWJSC010000010.1, read as the reverse complement.
GTGCGGCCCGGCCCGGGTGTGGTGGTGGTCCCCCTCGGTGGTGAGCTCCGGTTCCTGCACCCGCTCCCGGTCCGCGCCCTCTGGGGCGTCGGGCCCAAGACCCACGAGCGCCTCGACCGCCTCGGTGTCTCCACGGTGGGCGACCTGGCTGCCTTGCCCCTCGACACGCTCGTCACGAGCGTCGGCGACGCCAGCGGACGCCACTTGCACGCGCTGGCCAACGGAATCGACGACCGGGCCGTCATCCCCGAACAGGGCCTCAAGTCGGTGGGCCACGAGGAGACCTTCGCCGAGGACCACCACGACGCCGCCGCGTTGGGGCGGGAGCTGACCCGGCTGGCTGACGCGGTGGGGCGTCGCCTCCGGGCCCACGGCATCAGCGGGCGGACCGTGGTGCTGAAGGTCCGCTTCGCGGACTTCCGGACGATCACCCGGTCGGTCACCCTCCCCGACGCCACCGACTCGGGCCGGGTCGTCGCCCGCGCGGCGCAGGGCCTGCTGGCCGAGATCGAGGTGTCGGTCGGCGTCCGCCTGATCGGCGTCAGCGTGAGCAACCTGGCGGCCGGGGGCGCCGAGCAGCTGACCCTGGACGGGCCCACCGACTGGACGGAAGCGGACCGGACGATGGACCGGATCCGGGACCGGTTCGGGGTCGACGCCATCGCCCCGGCGGTGTCCCTGCGCGAGGGCGGGGTGCGGGCCAAGCGACGAGGGGACCAGTTGTGGGGACCGGGGAGTGAGCGGCGAAGCCCGTCGGCGGGTCGAACCGGCCGGCAGCACGAACTGCCGTCAGGCGAAGAGCCCTGATTACCGTCGGATCTCGGCGCGCGCGTTGTTGACGCGGTCCCGCTGTGCGATCATGGCGCCGGTGCCGCTCTCCGAGGACGAACAGCGGATTCTGCTCGAGATCGAGCAACGCCTCACCGAAGAGGACCCCGATCTCGTACGTGAAGTCGCGTCGACGACCGTCTACACGCACGCCCTGCGCAACTTGAAGCTGGCCTCGGCCCTCTTCGTCCTGGGGGTCGTGGCCATGATCTGGCTCCTGGGCACCCATGCCGTGCTGGCCTTCGGCGGCTTCCTGATCATGCTGGTCGCCGCGGTGATCTTCGAGCGCAACGCCCGGCGCCTCGGCAAGACCGGCGTGCAGCAGCTCACCCAGAACCTCCGGGGCGGCAGCGTCAAGGACTACTTCGGGTCGACCAGTCAGCGCATGCGGGACCGCATGCGGCGCGAGGACCAGTAGCCCCTAGCGGTCCTGGAGCTGGCGCCGCGGCGACACCGCTGCCTGGAACCGGCGCCACGGCCCCGCCAGGCGGCGGGCCCTCGTCACGATCGCGTCGGCCGCCTGGCGGGCCGCGTCACCGTCGGACCGGCTCGACGCCTGCCCGAAAGCCGCCGCGGTGGTGAGGCGGGCCAGGTCGTGATGGGTCGGGCCGTCGGTCCCGGCGTCGGCCGAGGCCCGCCGGGCGAACTCCGTGGGTGTCTCGGCCCGGTGGGGGACGAGGTCGAGCAGACCCAGGGCCCGCACCGAGTCGGCCCAGGCCTCGGTCACCTGGCGGTCGGCGTGGCCCCGGGCCCGCTGGTGGCGCCGCCGCCGACGGAGCGCACCGGCGAGGGGGACGCCGACCAGCCACACCGAGCCGACGCCGGCCAGGGCGACGAGGAGCACGGTGACCGCCGTGGGACCGCCGCCGCCCCCGTCCGCCGACGGTGGCTGGTCGGGGAGCAGCTCCTCGAGTGGTTGGGAGAGTTGAGGTTCCGTACCCGGCGCGGCGGTGGTGGGCAGGGACGTGGGGACCACGGACTCCTCGGGAGTGGCCTGGTCGGGCGCCAGGCCCGTGTAGGCCTCGGCCCCCGGCGCCCCCCTGCCGGGTGTGGGCTCGAAGGGGACCCAGCCGACGCCCGCGAAGTAGACCTCGGGCCAGGCGTGGGCGTTGCGGCCCGTCACGACGTAGGTGCCGGGCGCATCCTCGTCCTCTTCGCCGGGGGTGAAGCCCACCGCGACCCTGGCGGGTAGGCCCAGCGACCGGGCCAGGACGGCGTAGGCCCCGGCGAACTGCTCGCAGTAGCCCGATCGGCTGCCTTCTGGGTCGAGGAACTCGGCCAGAGCATTCGTGCTGTGGCCGGGGGGGACGTCGAGGCTGTACCGGAAGCCGGTGCGGAACCAGGTCTGAAGGGCCAGGGCCTGCTCGTAGGCGTCGGGCTCCGAGCCCGCCTCGGCGGCGTACCGGTCGGCGATCGGCCGCGTCGCCTCTGGGAGCCGGGTGAACCGGGCCAGGAACTCGGTGTCCAGGCCCGACGTGCCGGCCGAGAGGTTCTCGGGCCGCACGCGCGGCAGGATCGAGACCACGTCGTACTCGAGTCCGTCGGAGGTCTCCCGGCCGGTGCCGACGACCAGGGAGGAGGAGTCGCCATCCCAGTCGATGTCGGCCTCGGGGCTGTCTACGGCGAGGGGCTCGAACGCGGCGGGCAGCCAGATCTGGGCGAGGGCCGCGATGCGGAAGTGTTGGGTGAGGCGGGTGGCGCCGGGGGCGGGCTCGGGGGTGTCGGGCAGCCGACCCTCCGCTTCGACGTAGGAGCCCGAGGAGGACCAGATCTGCCCGTCGAACTCGTCCAGGGCAGTGAGTCGCCAATAGGTGGGCGAGGCCGCCTCGACCCGGAACGCCTCGATCGACTCCTGGTCGACCAGCCGGGAGCGGATGTCGACCAGGGGACTGAGCGTGACCCGGTCGTCGCCGCCACCACCGCCGTCGAGGTCGACCAACGACTCACCGTCGGCGCCCGGCAGACGGGGGCCGGCCAGCAGCGCCGGGATGATCGCGATCGCGCCGAGGAGGGCGCCGGCGACGAGGAGGGAGCGGGCCCCCCGACCGGCGTCGGTGGCCAGCCAGCGGCCGGTGCCATCGGCCCGGGCGACCCGGGCGGCGAGCACGAACGTCAGGACGGCGACCACGAAGAGGGCGGCGGAGGTGGTCCGGTGCTCCTCGTCGGCCAGGATCGAGGCGAACAGGAACAGGCCGGTCGCCGGGGCCAGGGCCTCGACCGTGGCGTCCAGCCGGAACGCGAGGCTGTCGGAGGCGAGGGCCACGACCCAGGCCGTCGCCATCGCCACGACGATGAAGCCCGGGGCGGCCGGTACCGGAGCCGAGATGTCCAGGAAGATGTCCCACGCGTCCGCCACGTCCCCGCTGATCGCGTCCAACGTCCGACCGGAGGGCAGCAGGTTGGCGGTGGTCGTGTGGTACCGGGTCCAGGCCAGGAACAGCGGCAGGAGGCTGAGGTGGGCCACCGTCGACAGCAGCGGGCCCAGGCCGACCCGGCGGAGCAGGACGGCGATGCCGTGGCCGACGACCGCCGCGGCGGCGATGGGCAGGAGGAAGGCGCCGTCGGCGAAGAGCCGGGCGTAGCCGACGACGGTGGCCAGGGATACGCCGAGCAGCGCCAGCTCGGCCAGCACGAGGGTGGGGGGTGGCGGCGGGGGCAGTCCGTCGTCGGCGAGGAGTTCCTCGACCGGCCGGTCCTGGAGGGTGGCGGTCACGCGGGGCCCCGCAAGGCGAGGGCCGTGTCGTCGGCGCTCCACGCCGCGGCGAACGAGTCGTCCACGCCCACCCCGATCGTGCCCGAGCCGCTCGCCGGTGTGTGGTCGTCGGGGGACCGTTCGAACACGACGAGGAAACGTCGGCCCGGGCCGGCGGCCGAGCCGGTGGTCGAGACCCCAGCCGGGGTGGTCAGGGCCACGAGGGTCCCCGGGTGGTCGACGCGGACTTCGTCGCCCCGGTCGGTCAAGGTCACCGCGGCCAGGTACTCGAGCATCGCCCCGACGGCCGTCGGCCCCGCGCCGTAGCCCGAGTCGGTGCCGTCGGTGGCCACCAGGCGGACCTCGTCGCCCCGCACCGTGGCCGCGAGCAGCAGGCTGGCGGCGGCCGACACGGCCCGCTCGAAGGTGACGTCGGTGTGCACGGCCCGGCGGACGTCGAGCAGGACAGTGGTGCGGCCCTGCTGGTGGCGCTCGTCCTGGCGCACGGTGAGCTCGTCCCGCCGGGCGGTGGAGGGCCAGTGGACGCGCCGCAGGTCGTCGCCGATGACATAGGGCCGTAGCGAGTGGAACTCGTCGCCGCCGGTCTGCAGGCCGGGCGTGCGCCAGCCGTGGGGGTCCATGCCGTCGGAGCGGGACGCGGCCGGCACGTCGTCGACGGCCGGATAGACGACCAGGGTCGAGGCGGGGGCGGCGATCACCGCGGCCCGGGCCAGGCCGAAGGGGTCACCCAACTCCACCTCCAGGGGGCCGACGGTGATGACGCCGCGGCGCCGGGTGGGTAGGCGGTAGGCGGCCCGTACCCGGCCGCTGCGCTCGAGTGGGGCCAGGAGGAGCTCGGCCCCCCCGGTGCCGGTGACCCCGTCCCGCAGGGTCAGGACCGGGGTGCGCCGCCGGCCCCGGTTGCGGACCAGGACCTCCACCCGGCTCGCCGACCCGGTATGGACCCGGTCGGGGTGGAGGGTGCGCACGACCTCGAGGCGCAGCGAGGTGAGCATGGTCATCGCCGAGCAGGCGGCGACGAGGACGACGAGGGTGAGGCCGAGGACCAGGAGCTCGGGGAGGCCGAACAGCCAGCCGCCGGCCAGGGCGACGCCGCCGGCGAGGAGGACCCCCCAGCCGGCGCGGGTCAACAGCCTCAACGTGGGGCGCGGGGGATGGGGACGGTGTCCACCAGCTCGCCGAGGACGTCCTGGGTCGACAGGCCCCGCAGGCGGGCGTCGCCGCTGGTGGTCAGGCGGTGGGCCAGCACGGGGCGCACGAGGGCCTTCACGTCGTCGGGGGTGGCGAAGGCCCGCCCGGCGGAAAGGGCCCGGACCCGGCTGACCCGCAGGAGGCTGAGGGTGGCCCGGGGCGACATCCCCAGGGCGAGATCCGGGTGACGGCGGGAGGCGTCGGCCAGGTCCACCAGGTAGCGCCGGAGGGCGGGGGCCACGTGGACGGAGGCCGCCGCCCGGACGAGGGCCTGGAGGTCCGCGGCGTCGGCGACCGGGGTGAGGTCGTTCAGGGCCGGCGCGTCGGTCTGGTTCTCGAGCAGGTCCAACTCGGCCTCGGGGGAGGGGTAGCCGATCGCGGTGCGCATCAGGAACCGGTCCAGCTGGCTCTCGGGCAGGGCGTAGGTGCCCTCGTGCTCGATGGGGTTCTGGGTGGCGATGACCACGAAGGGGCGACGTAGGGGATAGGTCACCCCGTCCACGGTCACCTGTTCCTCGGCCATGGCCTCGAGGAGCGCGGACTGGGTCTTGGGGGAGGCCCGGTTGATCTCGTCGGCCAGGACCACGCCGGCGAACACCGGGCCGGGTCGGAAGCTGAACTCCTGGCTCTCCCGGTTGAACACCGACACGCCGACCACGTCGGAGGGCAGCAGGTCCGGGGTGAACTGGATACGACCGAAGGACACGTCGAGGGAGCGGGCGAGGGCCTTGGCCAGGCTGGTCTTGCCCACGCCCGGCACGTCCTCCACCAGCAGGTGGCCCTCGGCCACCAGGCAGAGCAGCACCAGTTCCACCACGTCGCGCTTGCCCCGGATGACCCGCTCGACGTTGTCGGCGATCCGGGCGAGCACGGCCGTGGCCGCGGCGAGGTGGTCGTCGGCCTCCTGGGTCGCCATCGGGCACAGGGTAGGTTGCGATCCGGCATGGCGACCGACGCCCCCCTTCCTCCGCTCCGGGCGTGGTTGCCCGTGGCCGCCGCCGTCCTGGCCCGGCCGTCGCTGTGGCTCATCGCTCTGCGCCAGGTGTTCGTCCTGGCCCCCCGGGGTTGGTGGCACCGCTGGCCCCTGCTTCCGCGGCCCGACGCGGCCTACCTGCGGTTCCGCCTGCTCACCGCCTACGGCACCACCGACCACGTCCCGAAGCCCGACGACATCGTCGCCTACCTCGGCTGGTGCCGCGACTGGCGCCGGGCCCACTGGGGCTGACCGACCCCGCCTCGGGCACGGCGGGGTGGGCGACTAGGCCACCGAGAGGTCGAAGCTGACCCGGTGGCCGTCGACCTCGCCGGTGTGGGGCAGGGCGTCGCCGTCGACGTAGTCCACCGAGGCGGCCAGGACCTGGGCGGTCACGTCGCCTTCGAACTGCCGCAGGGCGGCGGCCACGGGATCCGGGAGCGCCACCGACAGTGCGATGCGATCGGTCACCGCCAGGCCGCGGTCCTTGCGGGCCTGCTGGACGAGGCGGGCGAGGTCCCGGGCCATGCCCTCGGCCCGGAGGTCGTCGGTCAGATCGGTGTCGAGTTGGACGATGGTGTCGTTGCCGGGCAGGGCGGCGGTGGCCCCGTGCTCACCGGCTTCGACGGCCAGTTCGAACTGGCCGTCCTCGAGGGTGTGACCGGCCACGGTCACGGTGCCGTCGTCGTTCGACGACCAGTCGCCGTCCCGCGCCGCCTTCATGACGTCCTGGACGGCGCCACCGAGGAGGGGGCCGAGGACCTTGCCGTTGGGCTTGAGCCGGAAGGTGGCGAGCGTCGACGGATCCTCCTCCAGGACGACCGCCTTCACGTTGACCTCGTCGGCGATCAGGTCCACGAAGGGCTCCAACTCGGCTGCGCCCGGTCCGGCCACCGTGAGGCGGGGGAGGGGGAGCCGGACCCGCAGGCGCTCGGCGTCGCGGAGGGAGAGCGCCGTCGACGCCACCTGGCGGACGCGGTCCATGGCGGCGGCCAGATCGTCGTCGGCCGGGAAGCCCGCAGCGGCGGGCCAGTCGTCCAGGTGGACGCTGTCACCGCCGGTCAGGCCGTGGTGGATCTCGTCGGCCAGGAGCGGTAGCAGGGGGGCGGCGACCCGGGTCAGGGTGACCAGCACCGTGTAGAGCGTGTCGTAGGCGTCGGCCTTGTCCGCCGCCGTCTCCGGGGTCGTGGCGGCCCAGAAGCGGTCCCGGCTGCGGCGGATGTACCAGTTGTTGAGGACGTCACTGAAGGCCTGGACCTCGGCGCAGGCGCCGGCGATGTCGTAGGCGTCCATGAGCTCGGTGGTGCGGGCCACCAGGTCATGGGTCTTGGCCAGGATGTACCGGTCGAGGGTGTCTCCCGCATCGGTGCGGAAGCTCGCCCGGTGGCCGTCGACGTTCGCGTAGAGCGTGAAGAAGTGGTACGCCGACCAGAGCGGGTGCAGCACCGTGCGCACCACCTCGGCGATCTTCGTGCCCTCGCGGTCGATCTGCAGATCGAGGCCCCGCAGGATCGGTGAGGACATGAAGTACCAACGCAGGGCGTCCGCTCCGTGCGTGTTGAACACGAGGTCGGGCTCGGGGTAGTTGCGTAGCCGCTTGGAGATCTTGCGACCGCCCTCGGCCAGCAGGATCCCGTGGCAGATCACGTTCTGGAACGGCGGGCGGTCGAACAGCGCCGTCGACAGCACGTGCAGTGTGTAGAACCACCCGCGGGTCTGGGCGATGTACTCGACGATGAAGTCGGCCGGGAAGTGGTCCTCGAACCACGCCTGGTTGTCGAAGGGGTAGTGGACCTGGGCGTAGGGCATGGAGCCCGAGTCGAACCAGCAGTCCAGGACCTCGGGGACCCGGCGCATCATCGACCTGCCGGTGGGGTCGTCGGGGTTGGGGCGGACCAGGTCGTCGACGGTGGGCCGGTGCAAGTCGTCGGGGCGCACGCCGAAGTCGGCTTCGATCTCGGCCAGGCTCCCGTAGACGTCGGTGCGGGGGTACGCGGGGTCGTCGCTCTGCCAGACCGGGATGGGAGAGCCCCAGAACCGGTTGCGGCTGATGGACCAGTCCCGCGCCCCCTCCAGCCAGCGGCCGAAGGCGCCGTCCTGGACGTGGTCAGGGATCCAGTTGATCTCCTGGTTCAGCTCCACCAGGCGGTCCCGGAACGCCGTGACCTCGACGAACCAGGAGTCGACGGCCTTGTAGATGATCGGTGTGTCGGTGCGCCAGCAGTGGGGGTAGTTGTGCTCGTAGGAGTCGTGGCGGACCACGATGCCCTTCTCCTTGAGGACCTTGATGACCTCGGGGTTGGCGTCGAAGACGTTCTCGCCCTCCCAGTCGGGCACCTCGGCGGTGAAACGCCCGGCGTCGTCGACCGGCACCACCAGCTCGATGCCGGCCGCCTCACAGACCCGCTGGTCCTCCTCGCCGAAGCCGGGGGCCAGGTGGACGACTCCGGTGCCCTCCTCGGTGTCCACGTAGTCCCCGACGAGGACCCGGAAGCTGTCCGGGTGGTCCTCGAAGTAGGGGAAGAGGGGTTCGTAACGGCGCTCGGCCAGGTCCTGGCCGGTGAGGGTGGCCACCCGCTCGTAGTCCCCGACCTGGCCCTCGTACTTGGCGAGGGTGGCCTCGCCGAGGACGTAGTGCTCGTCGGAGTCCGGGTCCTTGAGCACGATGTAGGTGATGTCCCCACCGACCGCCACCGCCAGGTTGGACGGCAGGGTCCAGGGGGTGGTCGTCCAGATGAGGATCGACATCGGCCCCGGGTCGCCTTCGACGGGAAGGAGGCGGACGGCCACGGTGAGGGCGGGGTCCTGGCGGGGCCGAGTGGCGTCGTCGAGGCGGATCTCGAAGTTGGAGAGCGGTGTCTCCGCCCCCCACGAGTACGGCATGACCCGGTAGGCCTTGTAGACGAGGCCCTTGTCCCACAACCGTTTGAAGGCCCAGATGACGCTCTCCATGTAGGAGACGTCCATCGTCTTGTAGTCGTTCTCGAAGTCGACCCAGCGGGCCATCCGGGTGACGTACTGCTCCCAGTCCGCCGTGTACTGCTGCACCGAGGTCCGGCAGTGGTCGTTGAACCGCTCGATGCCGTAGTCCTGGATCTGGCGCCGGCCGGACACACCCAACTGGCGTTCGGCCTCGATCTCGGCCGGCAGGCCGTGGCAGTCCCAGCCGAAGCGGCGGTCGACCCGGTGGCCGCGCATGGTCTGGTACCGGGGGACGACGTCCTTCACGTAGCCGGTCAGGAAGTGGCCGTAGTGGGGGAGGCCGTTGGCGAACGGGGGACCGTCGTAGAAGACGAACTCGTCGTCGGCCGGACGCTGCTCGATCGACCGCTGGAAGGTGCGGTCCTCGGCCCAGCGGTCGAGCACGCCACGCTCGACGGCCGGGTAGTCGGCGTTGGGCGTGACGGCCGGGTAGGGCCCACTCGCCTCGGCGTTGTCGGTCACTTGCTGCCTTCTCGCTCAGGGGGGAGCGACCAGCCTAGGGCTGGCCGTGGCCTCAGCTGCCGAGTTTGGCGACCTTCTCCTCGACCCGCTCGGCCGCCCAGGGGATGAACTCGAGGCGGGCCTTGGGGATGGGCTCGCCGGAGATGATGCTGATCCCGTAGGTGCCGGCGGCGATGCGGGCCAGGGCGTCGTCGATCTGCTGGACGGCGTCGCGGGCCTGGGCCGAGAGGGCCAGGTCGAGCGAACGCTCCACGGCGATGCTGTCGCCCTCGCCGGACTCCTCGTCGAACTGGACGTCGCCGGGGTCACGATCGGCGACCAGCTGGTCGGCCTCCATCTGCTTTTCGATGGCCTGGCGGAGGAACTTGGCCCGCTCCTCCTCGAGCGCCTTGCGCTGCTTCTCGATGAAGGCGGGGGTGAAGGGCGACTTCTTGGCCACTCGCTTCTTGACCGGCGCTTTCGCCGCGGGCTTCCTGGCCGGGGCTTTGGCGGCGGGCGTCTTCGCCGCGGCGACCTTGGCGGCCGGCTTCTTGGTGGCTGCGGCGGTCGTCTTCGTCGCCGGCTTACGGGCCGCGGGCGTCGTCTTGGCCGCCGACGCCTTCTTGGCCGCGGTCGTGGTCGTCTTGGCCGCCGGCGTCCTGGCGGCCGTCGTTCGGGCCGTCGTGCCTGGCTTCTTCTGGGTGGCCGCCATCTGAACCGTCCCCCGTGGTCGGAAAGTCGGAGCAGGGTAGGGGCGGGCGTCCTGCGCGCACAACCACCCTCCCCGAACGCCCCGATGAGGCGGCGGCCCGCAACTAGTGTCTCGGCCGTGAGTCGGGCGCTGGTGTTGAACGCGAGCTACGAGCCGTTGTCGGTGGTCTCGGACCGCCGCGCCGCGGTGCTGGTGTTGACCGACAAGGCCGACGTGGTGGCCGACACCGGCGCCGTCCTGCACGCCGCTGACATCGAGGTGCCCGTGCCCTCGGTGGTCCGCCTGCGCTACTTCGTGCGGGTGCCCTTTGAGCGCCGGGCCTCGCTGAACCGTCGCGCCGTGTTCGCTCGCGACGACCACGCCTGCCAGTACTGCGGCCGGCCCGCCGACAGCTTGGACCACATCGTCCCCCGCAGTCGCGGGGGCGAGCACGTGTGGGAGAACGTGGTCGCCGCCTGCCGGCCCTGCAACGTGGCCAAGCGGGACAGGTTGCTGGAGGACTCCGGCATGCGACTGCGCCGGCGCCCCCATGCGCCTCGGCGCCTGAGTTGGCTCCTCGTCGCCGTGGGTTCGATCCCCGAGCCCTGGATGCCCTACGTCGACGCGGCCTGACCCGGCGGCCTGGGCGCTCGGCCGGCTCGAGGGCCACCCCGCTGCCCTGCACGGCCGGGCCCTGCCCGACCTCGTCGTGCGGCGCGTCGATGTCCTCGTTTCGACCCTCCCCGCCGTCGTGCTCGGTTCGACCCAGGCGCCGCCCCCGCCGTGCGACGACGGCCTCGAGGTCGTCCGCCGCCGCTCGGGAGGCGGCGCCGTCCTCGTCACGCCGGAGGACCCGCTGTGGGTGGACGTGGACCTCCCGCCAGGGGACCCCTTGTGGTTAGACGACGTCGGCCGGTCGTTCCGGTGGCTCGGCCAGGCGTGGGCCGCGGCGCTGGGCGACGGGGTCGTGCACGAGGGGCCGTTCGAGCCGGGCCGGTGGGGGAGGACGGTGTGCTTCGCCGGCCGCGGCCCCGGCGAGGTGTTCGTCGACGGCGCCAAGGTCGTCGGTTTGGCCCAGCGCCGCACCCGGGCGGGGGCGCGGTTCCAGTGTGCTGTGCTGCGGTCCTGGAACCCGGGCCCCCTGATCGACGTCGTTGTCCCGGTCGACGACCGGGCCGCGGCTCGTCGGGACTTGGCGGGAGTCGCCCGTGGCGTCCCGCTGGACGGGCTGCTCGACCGCTTCCTCGAGGTGCTCGGCCGGCTCTGATTCCGGCATCCGGCCGGACCCGGCGATCTGGCGCCGATTTGTCACGCCAGGCGTGACAAATCGGCGCAATTTCCGACGAGATTGAGGGACCGTTCTTGGACCGATGGTGGAGCGCAGGGGCAAGAGGTGGAGTTATTTCGGAGGAGAAATGGTTGACAGTGGAGCACTGGTGGCCGATAGTGGAGGAGCGCCCCTACCGGGGGGCCATGGCGTCGGAGGACCCATGCAGCACGCCACCACCACCAGAGGCACCAGCCCGTGTTCGTCGGCAACTCGAAGCGGAAGCTCGATGACAAAGGGCGCATCGTCCTGTCGGCGACGCTCCGCGACGAGCTGGACGGGCTCGGCTACATCGCCGTCGCCGACGGTTGCCTCGCCATCTGGACCGACGCCGGCTACCGCGACTTCACCGACGACCTGCGTCGCCGGGTCCGCGAAGCCGGCGAGCTCCCCAACGTCGTCCTCCGAAAGCTCGCGGCCGACACCGAGCGCATCCGCGCGGACAGCCAGGGCCGGGTCACGCTTCCGGCCCCTCTCCTCGACAAGGCCGGGATCGGTTCCGGCCCGGGGACCGAGGTCGTCGTGAACGGCGCCATCGACCGCATCGAGATCTGGGGTCCCACCACGTGGGACGCCTTGTCCTCGGAGGGCAACGACGCCCTCCAGGACGCAATCAGGCAGGGGGGACTCTGATGACCCCCTGCCGCTCACCTCGGGCAACGTCGCCCTCGACCCGCTCACGTCCGCTGATCCGCTGCCTCCCGGCTGGTGGGACGGAAGATCCCTACTCCGCCCGCTTCCCCAGCAGCCCGAACGGGAACCCCTCCCGTCGAGCACCTGCCGGCCGGGGGGCTGCCGATCAGCGGACGGAGCGCGGTCGGTGACGGCGCCTCGCGACCTCACTCCCGTCCACGACCCCGTCATGGTCGACCGCGTCGTCGAGGTGTTCTCGGCCGCCCCTGCGGGGGTGCACGTGGACGCCACCCTGGGGGACGGGGGCCACGCCGCCGCCGTCCTCGAGGCCAACCCGGCGCTCTCCCTGGTCGGGATCGACCGGGACCCCGACGCCATCGCCGCGTCCACGGCCCGCCTGGCGCCCTTCGGTGACCGAGTCAGCGTCCGTCAGGCCCGCTTCGATCAGATCGGTGAGGTGGTCGAGGACCTCGGCGTGACCGAGGTCAGCGGCGTCCTCTTCGACTTCGGGATCAGCTCCCGGCAGGTCAACGAGGCCCACCGGGGCTTCAGCTACCGGTCCGAGGGTCCCCTCGACATGCGCATGGGCCAGGGCGACGACCCCGCCGACGCCGAGGTCACCGCCGATGACATCGTGAACACCTGGCCCGAGGAGGAGCTGTCCCGCCTCCTTTCCCGGTTGGGCGACGAACCTCGGGCCCGCGCCATTGCCCGGGCCGTGGTGGCCGCCCGCCCCCTGCGCACCACCGCCGACCTGGCTGCGGTGATCAGCGAGGCCGTGCCCGCGGCCGTGCGCCGAAAGGGTCACCCCGCCCGCAAGACCTTCCAGGCCCTCCGGATCGAGGTCAACGAGGAGCTGGAGCAGATCCCGACGGCGTTGGAGCAGGCCCTCGCCCTCCTGGTCGCCGACGGCCGGGCCGCAGCCATCGCCTACCACTCGGGGGAGGACCGCATCGTGAAGTCGGCCTTCCGCGAGGCGTCCACCGGCGGCTGCACCTGCCCGCTGGGCGGGCCGTGCGTCTGTGGCGCCGTGCCCCGGGTCGTCCTGCTCAAGCGCGGTGCCTGGAAGCCCACCGACGACGAGATCGCACGCAACCCCCGGGCCCGCAGCGCCCGGCTCCGGGCGGTCCGGAAGCTGCCCGTGACCGCCCACCACACCGACCCGACCGACCCGGAGGTCCGCTCATGAGCCCCACCGCCGCCGCCACCCGCACCAGCCGGGGCGCCGCCGCCCCCGCCCGGCCGAGGCACCAGCCCGAGCCGGCACCCGTCCGTCGCCACCTCCGCCCGGTCCCCGACACCAAGGTCGAGCCGCGGCCGTCGTCCCGGCGGCGGCTGCGCCCCCAGGCCGCCCTCATGCTGGCCCTCGGCGCCTTCTTCGTGATCCTGTTCGGCGTCGCGCTGCTGCAGACCGTGCTCGTCCAGGGCCAGATCCACCTCGACGGTCTCCGGGCCGACGTGGCCGAACGCCAGGTCGAGACCCGGATCCTCCAGGAGGAGGTGGCGACCATGGAGTCCCCGGAGCACGTCCTCGACGTCGCCATCAACGAGTTGGGCATGACCCAGTCGGACCCGCAGTACATCCTGCCCCCCGCTGAGGACGCGCCGACCACGCCGTGACCACCCGCGCCCCCTCCCGCCCCCGGTCCCACGGTCCGGCCCGGGCGCCCGTCGACCGCCACGGTCGGCGGGCGCCGGCGCGCCGAGCCGACCCCCGGCACCGGACACCGCGGCCGGGAGGCCAACGCACGCCGTCGGAGCACCGCCGCCTCCTCGCCGTACTCATCGTCGCCGTCCTCGCGTTCGGCGTCGTGGCCTACCGGGTCGCCACCGTCCAGGTGCTCCGCCCCGACGCCCTGGTGGCCTTCGGCGAGGACCAGCGCACCCGGGCCACCGTGGTCGACGCCCCCCGGGGCTCGATCCTCGACCGGAACGGCGCCCAGCTCGCCCTGACCGTGCCGTCGGCGACGGTCGAGGCGAACCCCCAGCTGATCGAGGACCCGTGGGGCACCGCCCAGGCCCTCTCCCCGTTACTCGGCACCGATGCCATGTCCCTGGCCGAGACGCTCGCCGAGGACGACTCGTTCGTCTACCTCGATCGCCAGATCGACCGCGAGATCGGTGAGCAGATCGAGGCTCTGGAGCTCGACGGGATCACCGTGACCCAGGAGCCCGCCCGGGCGAACCCCTCCGGTGACCTGGCCCACGCCCTGCTCGGCACGGTCGGCGTCGACCAGGAGGGCCTGTCGGGTCTCGAGGCGCAGTACGAGGACGTGCTGGCCGGTGAGCCCGGCGCGGTCGAGGTCGAGCGGGACCCGCAGGGCAACACGATCGCCTCGGGCGACAACCACTACGACGCAGCCGACCAGGGCGAGGACGTCCAGCTCACCATTGACCGTGAGGTCCAGTACGAGGCCGAGCGCCTCCTGGCCGAGCAGGTGGCGGCCACCGGCGCCCGCGGCGGCACCGTCATCGTCAGCCGGCCCGGCACGGGCGAGCTGCTCGCGGTGGCCAACGTCGACGCGTACGACGAGGAGGCCGAGACCTTCCTCGACCCCGTGTCCGGGTCGGAGAACCGGGCGGTCACCGCCGTGTTCGAGCCCGGCTCGGTGAACAAGGTCATCACCCTCTCCGCCGCCCTCGAGGAGGGCGTCGTGACGCCGGAGACGTCGGCTCTCGTGCCCGACAGCCTCCAGGTGGGTGACCACGTCTTCTCCGACAGCCACCCCCACGACACCGTGGAGATGACCGCCCGCGAGGTCCTCACCCAGTCCTCGAACGTGGGCACGATCCAGATCGCCCAGCAGCTCGCCCCCGAGACCATCGACCGCTACATCCGGGCTTTCGGCTTCGGCGAGGTCACCGCCGTGGACTTCCCCGCGGAGTCTCCGGGCATCCTCCTGCCGACCGACGAGTGGTCCTCCACCTCGATCGCCACCATTCCGATCGGCCAGGGCGTCGCGGTCACCCCGCTGCAGGTGCTCGAGGCCTTCAACGTCATCGCCAACGGCGGCCGGTACGTCGCGCCGCGCCTGGTGGCCGGCACCGTCGGCGCCGACGGTGAGCTGGAGCAGGCGCCGACCGAGGACCCCCGCCGGGTGGTCTCGGAGGCGACGGCGGGCCAGATGACCGAGATGATGACCGGCGTGGTCGACGAGGGCACCGGCGAGGCCGCCGCCGTCGAGGGCTATCTGGTGGCCGGGAAGACGGGGACGGCCCGCAAGCCCCAGCCCGGCGGCGGCTACGAGGATGCCGCGGGCAACTACCGCTATGTGGCCACCTTCGCCGGCTTCGTGCCGGCCAACGACCCGCAGCTCTCGATCGTGGTCGTCATCGACGAGCCCGCCGGTGACTACTACGGCGGCGGTGTCGCCGCCCCCGTGTTCAGCCGGCTGGCCGCGTCGGTCCTGCGGGCCTACCGGATCCCGCCGCCCGCCTCCTACTCCCCGGCAGGCTGAGCCGTGCCCGCGGGCCAGCCCCTCATCGAGCTCCTCGAGAGCCTCACCGAGTACGTGCTCGTCCCCGAGGGCGCGGCCCACGGCGTCACGGTCACGGCCGTGGACCACGACAGTCGGGACGTCCGGGCCGGGTCCGTCTTCTGCGCCCTCCCGGGTGAGCACACCGACGGTCACGCCCACGCCGCGGTCGCCGTCGCCGGGGGCGCGGTGGCGCTGGTCGTGGAGCGGCGCCTGGACGTCGACGTCCCCCAGGTGGTGGTGCCCGACGCCCGCACCGCCATGGGCCACCTCGCCGACGCCTTCTTCGATCACCCGTCCCGGCGCATCGCCGTCGTCGGGGTCACCGGGACCAACGGAAAGACCACCGTCACCCATCTCCTGGCGGCCGTGCTGGAGCACGCGGGCCGCCCGACGACGGTGTTGGGCACCCTCTCGGGGGCCCGCACCACACCGGAGGCCCCCGCCCTGCAGGCCGCCCTGGCCGAAGCCGTGGCTGCCAACCGGGCCGTGGTGGCGATGGAGGTCTCCTCCCACGCCGTCGAGCTGCGCCGCATCGAGGGCACCTGGTTCGCCGTCGCCGTCTTCACCAACCTCTCCCAGGACCACCTCGACTTCCACGGGACGATGGACCGCTACTTCGCGGCCAAGGCCCGCCTCTTCGCCCCCGACCGCGCGGCGGTCGGCCTCGTCAACCGCGACGACCCCTGGGGTCGGCGGCTGCTCGACGAGATGGCCATCCCCGCGGTGGCCTGGTCCTCGGCCGACGCCGTCGACCCGGAGCTACGGCCGGACGGCAGCACGTTCACGTGGCGGGGCCGGCGTGTGCACATCGCCCTGGCCGGTCGGTTCAACCTGGCCAACGCCATCGCCGCCGCCGAGGCCGCCCTGGCGTTGGGGCTCACGCCCGACGAGATCGCCGCAGGGCTGGCCGAGGCCCGGGCGCCCCGGGGCCGCTTCGAGCCGGTGGGGGACGGCCCGGTCGCCGCGCTCGTGGACTACGCGCACACGCCGGACGGCCTGGACCAGGCACTGGCGTCGGCTCGGGAACTGACCAGCGGCCGCCTGATCGTGGTCTTCGGCTGTGGTGGGGACCGTGACCGGTCGAAGCGGCCCCTGATGGGCCGGGCGGCCGACCGGGGTGCCGACGTGGTGGTCGTGACCTCCGACAACCCCCGTCACGAGGCTCCGGAGGCCATCATCGACGAGGTGTTGACCGGAGTGGAACGTCGCGACGACCTGATCGTGGAGCCCGACCGCCGCCGCGCCGTCGAGGCTGCCGTGGCGCTGGCGGTGCCGGGTGACCTGGTGCTGGTGGCCGGCAAGGGCCACGAGACGACCCAGGACCTGGGTGATCGGGAGATCCCCTTCGACGACCGCGACGTGCTGGCCGGCGTGCTCGCCCGGAGCGGGGACCCCACCCCATGAGGACCCTGCTGTTCGCCGCCGGGGTCTCCCTGATGGTCTCGCTGCTCGGGACCAAGATCCTCATCGACGTCCTGACCAGGCGTCGGATCGGCCAGCCCATCCGCGAGGACGGGCCCCAGGGCCACGCCACCAAGGCGGGGACCCCGACCATGGGCGGGGCCGCCATCGTGGCCGGCGCCGTGATCGGTTACCTGGCCTCCGACATCTCCAACAGCCGCATCATCACCCGCTCCGGCCTGGTGGTCATGTTCGCCGTCGTGGGGGCGGGCCTGGTCGGCCTGGCCGACGACTGGATCAAGGTCACCCGGGAGCGGAACCTGGGCCTCACCTCCCGCACCAAGTTCCTCGGCCTCCTGGCGGTCGCGATCACCTTCGCCGTGGTGGCCCTCGGCCACACGCCGGTGAGCACCGACCTGTCCTTCACCCGGGCCGGCGCGCTGGTCGATCTGGGCACCTTCGGTTGGACCGTGTGGGCGGTGCTGCTCATCGTGGGCACCACCAACGCCGTCAACCTGACCGACGGCCTCGACGGCCTGGCCGGAGGCGCCTCGGTCCTGGCCTTCTCCGCCTTCATCGTCATCGGCTTCTGGGCCTTCCGCCACCCGTTCGACTACGGCGTCCCCCACGCCCTGGACCTGGCCGTGGTGGCGGCCTGCATGACGGGGGCCTGCGTGGGGTTCCTCTGGTGGAACGCGTCCCCGGCCCAGATCTTCATGGGGGACACCGGGTCCCTGGCCATCGGCGCGGGCCTGGCCGGTCTGGCCCTGATGAACAACACCTCGCTGCTCCTGGCCGTCATCGGGGCGCTCTTCGTGGTCGAGACCCTGTCGGTGATGATCCAGGTGGCCAGCTTCCGGCTCTTCGGCCGGCGGGTCCTCCGCATGGCACCCATCCACCACCACTTCGAGCTCCGGGGCTGGCCCGAGACGACCGTGATCATCCGCTTCTGGATCCTGTCGGGGATGTGCACCGCGGTGGGCCTCGGGCTCTACTACGCCGACTTCATCGGCCTGCCGGGGGCACGGGATTGACCCCCGGCCGCGCGCTCGTGGTGGGTCTCGGGGTGACCGGCCGCGCCGTGAGCCGCGCCCTCGTGGCCCGGGGCGCCTCGGTCACCGCGGTGGAAGACCGACCCGGCGAGGCCCACCGGACCTTCGCCGAGGAGGTCGGCATCGGCCTCGTCGAGGCCCCGCCGGTCGACGCCCTGGCGGCGCTGCTGGGTGAGGTCGAGGTGCTGCTCCCCAGCCCGGGCGTGCCCGACCGCCATCCCGTCTTCGCCGCGGCCACCGCGGCCGGCGTCCCCGTGCGCTCGGAGTTCGACCTGGCCGAGGAGTGGGACGACCGCCCGGTCGTCGCCGTGACCGGCACGAACGGGAAGACCACCGTCACCCACCTCGCCGCCGACATGCTCCGCCGGTCCGGTCGGGTCGTGGCCGAGGCGGGCAACGTCGCGACGCCGTTGGTCGAGGCCATCGACGACGCGACGGTCGAGGTCTTCGTCGTCGAGGCCAGCTCCTTCCGCCTCGGGCACACCGCCCACTGGGCCCCCGACGTGGCGGCCTGGCTCAACTTCGCGCCCGACCACCTGGACATCCACGCCGACCTGGCGGCCTACGAGGCAGCCAAGGCCAGGATCTGGGCCGACCAGGGCCCCGAGGCCGTGGCGGTGGTCAACGCCGACGACCCGGTGGTGGCCGGCCACGGCGGCCGGGCCCGGCGTCGCACCTTCGGGTTCGGCGGCGACGAGTCGGCGACGGTCCGAGACGGCTGGCTCGTGGTCGACGGCCGGCGCCTGCTGGGCGTGGGTGATCTCCAGCGCTCGCTGCACCACGACCAGGCCAACGCCCTGGCCGCGGCGCTGATGGTCGAGCCGCTCGACGTGGACGACGAGGCGGTGGCCGCCGCCCTGGCCGCCTTCGACGGACTGCCCCACCGGGTCCAACTCGTGGGGGAGTCCGGCGGGGTGGCCTGGTACGACGACTCCAAGTCCACCACGCCCCACGCCACCCGTGCCGCAGTCGACGCCTTCGAGTCCGTGGTCCTCATCGCGGGGGGCCGCAACAAGGGTCTGGACCTGGGTGACCTGCTCGGTCGCCGGGGCTCGGTCCGGGCCGTGGTCGCCATCGGCGAGGCCGCGCCCAACGTGGTCGACGCCGTCGCCGGCCGCGTCCCCGTGGCCACCGCCCCTTCGATGGTCCACGCGGTCGCCGAGGCCGACGCCCTGGCCCGGCCGGGTGACGCTGTGGTGTTGTCCCCGGGCTGCGCCTCCTTCGACTGGTACTCGTCCTACGGCGAACGGGGTGAGGACTTCACCCGTCTCGTCCGCATCCACCTCGACCAGGAGGCCTCGCGCCCATGAACCGTCGAACCGACACACGGACCCGGGGCCGGAGCCGGTCGGCCCACCCGGCGGGCGCCGACGCGTCACGTCCGGCCAAGCACGACTCCGGCGCGTCCCGGGGCCGGCACCCGTCGGCCCGTACCGGACCGAAGCGGCCACCGGGCGACCGGTCGTCGACCTTCGTGGGCCTGCTCGCGGTGGTCACGGCCCTGGTCCTGCTCGGCCTCGTCATGGTGATGTCCGCGGCGTCGGTCAGCGACATCCGGACCTCGGGCTCGGTCTGGGACAGCTTCACCCGCCAGGCGGTCTTCGCCGTCGTCGGCTTCGCGGGGATGTTCGCCGTGATGCGCCAGCACTACGGCCTCTGGCGTCGCGTGGCCACGCCCTTCCTCGTGATCAGCTTCGTGCTCCTGGCCCTCGTCCTGGTCCCCGGTGTGGGCGTGGGCGCGAACGGTGCCACCCGGTGGCTGGGGGCGGGGTCCCTGCGCATCCAGCCTTCGGAGCTGGCCAAGCTGGCGATCATCATCTGGTCCGCCCGCTGGCTGGCCATGGACCGCAACCATGAGGCGATCCGGGAGGACCCCCGGGTCCTGCGGCCGGTCCTGCTCGCTCTGGCCGGCCTCGCCGGCCTGCTCCTCCTGCAGCCCAACCTGGGGACCCTGATCATCACCGCCGGGGCCGTGGGCGCACTGATCTTCGTCTCGGGGGCCTCCCTGGCCCGGCTCGCCGGTTGGGGCGCCCTCGGCGTCTCCGCCGCGGCGGTCGCCGCCCTCAGCGCGGACTATCGCCGGGCCCGCGTCCTGGCCTTCCTCGATCCTTGGGCCGACCCGGCGAACACCGGCTACCAGACCATCCAGTCGCTGGTCGGCATCGCCGGCGGGGGCCTCACCGGGGTCGGCCTCGGCGCCAGTCGGGCCAAGTGGGGCTTCCTTCCCTACGCCCACACCGACTTCATCTTCGCCATCATCGCCGAGGAGCTCGGCCTCATCGGGGCCGTCACCGTCCTGGGTCTCCTGGCCGCGCTGAGTTACTTCGGGATCCGGGCCGCCCTCCGGGCCCCCGACACCTTCGGCATGCTCCTGGCGGCCGGCATCACGATGTGGTTCGCGCTGCAGGCCGTGGTCAACATCGGCGCCGTGGTGGGCCTGCTGCCCATCACCGGGGTCCCCCTCCCGTTCGTCTCCTACGGCGGCACGTCGCTGGTGGTCAACCTGCTGGCCATGGGCGTCCTGCTGAGCGTGGCCCGTCACGGTCGGGATGCCTGAGACCGGACCCACCTGGGCGCTGATCGCCGGCGGGGGCACCGCCGGCCACACGCTGCCTGGCATCGCCATCGGTCGCGCCCTGGTGGCCCGGGGCCACCCCGAGGCCGCGATCCAGTTCGTCGGCAGTGAGCGGGGCAGCGAGGTACGCCTCGTCCCCGAGGCCGGCTTCACGCTGACCGCCCTGCCCGGTCGGGGAATCCAGCGCAAGCTCACCCTCGACAACGTGGGGGCCGTGCTCGGTCTGATCCGGGCCTTCGGCCGGGCCCTGGGCCTGATCCACCGCCTGCGGCCGTCCGTGGTGGTCGCCCTGGGCGGCTACGCCTCAATCGCCTGTGCGTCGGCGGCGGTCCTGTACCGCATCCCGATCGTCGTGGCCGAGCAGAACGCCGTGCCCGGAGCGGCCAACCGCATCGTGGCTCGTTTCGCCCGCGCCGCCGCCGTCTCGTTCCCCGGCACGGACCTCCCCCGGTCCGTGGTCACCGGCAATCCGGTGCGGCCCGAGATCCTGGCCGTCGACCGCACGCGGGACCGCGCCGCGGCCCGTGGGTCGTTGGACCTGCCCGAGGACCGGGTCGTCGTGCTCGCCTTCGGCGGGTCCCTCGGCGCCCGGCGCATCAACCGGGCCGTGGCCGGCCTCGTCGAGCGGTGGGTCGACCGCACCGACGTGGCCGTGCACCACGTCGTGGGCGAACGGGACTGGGACGACCCGACGGCGCGGGGCGAGGAACCGACCGGGTCGGGCGGCATCCTCTACCGCCCCGTGCGCTACGAGGACGACATGCCCACCGCCCTGACCGCGGCCGACGTCGTGGTCGCCCGCGCCGGCGCCACGACGGTCGCCGAGCTGGCCGTCCTCGGCCTCCCGAGCATCCTCGTGCCCCTTCCGATCGCCACCGCCGACCACCAGACCGCCAACGCCCGTGGCCTCGTCGACCTGGGCGCGGCCCGTTTGGTCCCCGATGCGGAGCTGGACGTGGATCGGCTGGTGGACGAGCTCGGTCCGCTCGTCGGCGACCGAGCCACCCGGGAGGCCATGGGCGACGCGGCCCGGGGGCTCGGCCGTCCCGACGCCGCCGACCGGGTGGCCGACCTCGTCGAGCAGCATGCCCGTGGCTGAGCCCGCCGGGACGGGTGGGGACGGGGTGGACCTCACGTCGCCCAAGGCCATCCACATCGTGGGGATCGGTGGCGCCGGCATGAGCGCCATAGCCAGCGTCCTGGCGGCGATGGGCCACCGGGTCAGCGGCAGCGACCTGAAGCCTTCGAAGGCGCTCGACCGGCTGGCGGACCAAGGTGTCCGGGTGGCGGTGGGCCACCGGGCCGACCAGTTGGGTGACGCCGAGGTCGTCGCGGTGTCGACCGCCATCGGGCCGACCAACCCCGAGGTCGTCGCCGCCCACGAGCAGGGCGTGCCCGTTCTCCGCCGGTCAGAGGTGCTGGCGGCCATCACCGGGCTCCGGCGCACCATCTCGGTGGCGGGGACCCACGGCAAGACCACGACCTCCTCGATGCTGGCGGTGATCCTGGCCGAGGCCGGGCTTGACCCGAGCTTCATCATCGGCGGCGACGTCAACCAGATCGGCTCCGGGGCGGTGTGGTCCGACGGCGAGTGGTTCGTGGTCGAGGCCGACGAGAGCGACGGCACGTTCGTCGAGCTCCGAACCGAGATCGCCGTGGTCACCAACGTCGAGGCCGACCACCACGCCCACTACGGTGGTTTCGACGCCCTGCGGGACGCCTTCGACCAGTTCGTCGGGGGGGCCGGACGCCTCGCGGTGGTCGGGATCGACGACCTCGAGGGCGCTGCCCTGGCCGCCCGACACCCGGTCGTCACGGTCGGGGAGGGCGAGGCCACCTACCGCATCGTGGACCTCCGCCGGGAGCCCCGCGGGACGACCTTTCGCCTCGAGCACGAGGGCCGTGACCTCGGGGAGATCCACCTCCCGGTGCCGGGGGCTCACAACGCCCGCAATGCGGCCGTCGCCGCGGCCACGGCCCTGGAGATCGGCACGGCCTTCGTGGCCGTCGTCGCCGCGCTGGCCCGCTTCGGCGGCGTGGCCCGCCGCTTCGAGTTCCGGGGCGAGGTCGCCGGGGTGGACTTCATCGACGACTACGCCCACCTGCCGACCGAGGTGGCCGCCGCGCTGGCCGCGGGCCGGGACACCGCCCCCGAGCGCCTCGTCGCCGTGTTCCAGCCCCACCGCTACTCGCGCCTGGCCGCATTGGCTCGCCAGTTCGGCTCGTCGTTCGTGGACGCCGACGTGCTGGCGGTGACCGACGTCTACAGCGCCGGGGAGACCCCCATCCCCGGGGTGTCGGGCAAGGCCGTGGTCGACGCCGTGCTGGCCGACGACCCGACCCGGTCGGTGGCCTACCTGCCCCGCCGGGAGGACCTGGTGGCCTACCTGGTCGGCCGCCTGCGGCCCGGCGACCTGTGCCTGACGCTGGGGGCCGGGGACCTGACCACCCTCCCCGACGAGGTCCAGGCCGCTCTGGCGGCCCGTCCCCGGTCATGACCGTCGATCCGGCGGGGGACCTGGTCGTCCTCGCCGACGCCCTGGACGCCACGTTCGGGCCCCGCCTGCGTCGGGACGAGGCCCTGGGGCCGATGACCACCTACCGGGTCGGGGGGCCGGCCGCGCTGTTCGTCGAGGTCGAGACGCCTGCCGACCTGGCCGCGATCGCCGCCGCGCTGACGACGACGAGCCGGCCGGTGCCGGTGCTGGTCGTCGGCAAGGGCTCGAACCTCCTGGTCCATGACGACGGGTTCGCCGGCCTCGCCCTGCGCCTGGGCGGGGACTTCGCCGAGCTGGCGATCGAGGGCACCGCGGTGCACGCCGGCGGGGCGGTCGCCCTGCCGGTGCTGGCCCGCCAGACCGCCGCCGCCGGCCTCACCGGCCTCGAATGGGCGGTGGGTGTGCCCGGCTCGGTGGGTGGGGGGGTGCGGATGAACGCGGGCGGCCATGGCGCCGACATCGCCTCGAACCTCGTCCGGGTCCGCCTCCTGGACCTCCACACCGGCGAGGATGGGGACGTGTCCGCGGCCGGCTTGCACCTCGGCTACCGCCACTCCTCGGTCCGCCCCGAGCAGGTGGTGTGTCGGGCCTCGTTCGCCCTCACGCCGGGCGACCCCGATGCCGCGGCGGCCGAGATCGCCGAGATCGTCCGCTGGCGCCGGGACCATCAGCCGGGCGGCCCCAATGCCGGGTCGGTCTTCACCAACCCCGAGGGTGACTCCGCCGGGCGGCTCATCGATGTCTCGGGTGCGAAGGGCCTGCGGTCGGGCACGGCCGAGGTGTCGACCAAGCACGCCAACTTCATCCAGGCCGATCCCGGCGGCCGGGCCCAGGACGTCCATGCCCTCATGCTCGAGGTCCGGGACCGGGTCCGGGCGGCCACCGGCGTCACGCTGGTGCCAGAGACGCGCCTGGTGGGCTTCCCGGAGGACGACCGGTGAGCACCGTCGCGGTCGACCCCCGCATCCGGGAGCGCCGGGTGACCGTCGCCCGGGACGCCGGTCGCCGCCGACTCCGGCGGCTGCTGGTCGTCGCCGCCGTCCTGCTCGTGGCCCTCCTGGCCCTCGGCCTGACCTGGACACCGGCCCTCGACGTCGAGCAGGTGGAGGTGCGCGGGGCGGACCGCACCTCGCCGGATGCCGTCACGCGGGCGGCGGGTGTGGTCCCCGGCGACCCGCTGGCCTGGTTCGACGCCGATGCCGCGGAGGCGGCGGTGGCCGCCCTGCCCTGGGTGGACGAGGTGACGGTGCAGCGCGAGTGGTCCGGGGCCGTCACGGTGGAGGTCACCGAGCGGGTCGCCGTCGCCGCGCTGGCGACGGCCGACGGTGCCTGGTCCCTGGCCGACCGCGAGGGCCGGGTGCTGGCCACCGTCGCCACCGAACCGTCCGATGTGGCCCTGATCGACGGGGTCACGACGTCGGCTCGGCCGGGGGCCCAACTGGACGACGAGGTGCTCACGATGCTCGAGGTCGCGGCCGCGGTGCCATCGGGGATCCGGGCCGAGGTGGCCGCCATCCGAGGTTCGGGCGCGGACCTGGAGGTCGGGCTCCGGGCCGGTGGGGTGATCCTGCTCGGGGGGACCGAGGACGCCGAGGCCAAGCTGGCCGCCGCGGCCGCCGTCCTGGCCACGGTGGCATCCGGCTGCGTCGATCATCTCGACGTGACCCTGCCCGCCGCGCCCGCGCTCGTGCGGGTCCCGGGGTGTGTCTGATGGGGGTCCGTGACCGGACCCGAGGAGGTCCGAGATGACATCGTTCGACGGGCGACCCCCGTATCGCCCTACCATCGGGGGTTCGTCAGAACGAGATGCCGGACGCGCCGGCTGGACCGGGCGGCCCGACGTGGAGGACCCCATGATCAGCAATCCCCAGAACTACCTGGCTGTGATCAAGGTCGTGGGCATCGGCGGGGGCGGTGTCAACGCCGTCAACCGGATGATCGACGCCGGGTTGAAGGGCGTCGACTTCATCGCCGTGAACACCGATGCCCAGGCGCTGCTCATGAGCGACGCCGAGGTCAAGCTGGACATCGGCAGGGACCTGACCCGTGGCCTCGGGGCCGGCAGCGACCCCGATGTCGGCCGGGAAGCGGCCGAGGCCCATCGGGCCGAGATCGAGGAGGCCATCGCCGGCGCCGACATGGTGTTCCTCACCGCGGGCAAGGGTGGCGGGACCGGCACCGGGGCCGCGCCGGTCATCGCCGAGATCGCCCGGGCCGCGGGCGCCTTGACCATCGCCGTGGTCACTCGCCCGTTCAGCTTCGAGGGCCGGCGCCGCACCGTGCAGGCCGAGCAGGGCATCCAGCGCCTCAAGGAGGCCGTGGACACCCAGATCGTGATCCCCAACGACCGGCTCCTGACCGTGTCCGACGAGAACACGTCGATGCTCAACGCCTTCAAGATGGCTGACGAGATCCTCCTGCAGGGGGTGCAGGGCATCACCGACCTGATCACGACCCCGGGCCTGATCAACACCGACTTCGCCGACATCAAGACCGTCATGGCCAACGCCGGCTCCGCCCTCATGGGCATCGGTTACGCCTCCGGCGACGGCCGGTCGCTGACCGCGGCCCGCAACGCCATCTCCAGCCCGATGCTGGAGGCCTCCATCGAAGGTGCTCGGGGGGTCATCCTGAACGTCTCCGGCGGCAGCGACCTGGGCCTGCTCGAGGTCAACGAGGCCGCCGAGGTGATCCATGGCGTGTGCCACCCGGATGCCAACATCATCTTCGGCGCCGTCATCGACGACGACCTCGGCGACGAGGTGCGGGTGACGGTGATCGCGGCCGGCTTCGACCGATGGGACGACGACCGCCGCTCGGGGGGCGACGCCGAGCCGGACCTCAGCTTCCTGCGCGGCGACGACGACGACGACGAGGCCCCGGACCTGTTCGGTGGGGACGACGACGACGACCTCGGGTTGGGCGACGACGACTTCGACGTCCCGTCGTTCCTGAAGTAATCCACGCCGCCCTCGACCACCGGCTCGCCGACGGGCGCACGGCCCGGGTCCGCTTCACCGGCCGCGACGACGGCGACCTGTTCGTCGACGGTGAACCGGCAGCGCTGGCCCGCCGCCGGGCCGCGCTCGTGGACCGTCCGTGGACGTGGCTCCGACAGGTCCACGCTGCTCGTGTGGTCGTCGTGGATGCTCCCGGCGGGGGTGCGGGGGAGGACGCGGATGCCGCAGTGACGGCGGTGTCGGACGCGGTCCTGG
Organism: uncultured Microthrixaceae bacterium; assembly: GCA_963845425.1. GTDB lineage: Bacteria > Actinomycetota > Acidimicrobiia > Acidimicrobiales > DATDAH01 > DATDAH01. The sequence goes on along the minus strand of CAWJSC010000010.1, from coordinate 539,439 downwards.
CGGTCCACACCGCGGACTGCGCCCCCATCGCCTTGGTGGCCGACGCCGGCGCCGTGGCCGTGGTGCACGCCGGCTGGCGGGGCCTGGCCGACGGGGTGGTGGCGGCCGCGGTGGACGAGCTCGGCGCCTTGGCGCCCGGCCCGCTGCGAGCCCTGGTCGGTCCGCTGATCGGCCCCGAGTGCTACGAGTTCGGGGTCGATGACCTGCAGCGGGTCATCGACCGACTCGGCCCGGACGTGGCCGGTACGACCGCCGCGGGCAGCGCGGCGCTCGACCTGCCCACGGGTGTGCGTCGGGCGTTGGCGGCGGCGGGGGTCGACGAGATCACCTTCGTCGGGGGCTGCACGGCCTGCGGCGACGACGCCTTCTCCCACCGCGCTCGCGGCGACGGCGGCCGGCAGGCGGTCCTGGCCTGGATCGAGAACGACGGTTGAGCTTCGACGCAGCCTCCGTCGCGGCAGGCATGGCCGTGGTGCGCGAGCGCATCGCGGCGGCCGGAGGCGACCCCGATCGGATCACCGTCGTGGCCGTGACCAAGGGGTTCGGGCCCGAGGCCCCACTGGCGGCACTCGAGGCGGGCCTCGTCCACCTCGGGGAGAACTACGCCCAGGAGCTGGTGGCGAAGGCGGCCGTCGTGGGCGACGACCCCGCCCCGGTGTGGCACTTCATCGGCGGCCTCCAGACCAACAAGGTCCGGCTGCTGGCCCCCCACGTGGCCCTGTGGGAGACGATCGACCGGGCGTCGCTCGGCCGCGAGGTGGCCAAGCGGGTGCCGGGCGCCGCGGTCCTGGCCCAGGTCAACATCTCCGGGGAGGCGGCCAAGAGCGGCTGTGCGCCGGAGGAGGCCGCCGACCTCGTGGCCGGGCTGTGCGATCGTGGCCTGGACGTGCGGGGCCTGATGGGTGTCGCCGCGGCCGGTGACCCCGATCGCGCTCGGGCCCAGTTCGGGCGCCTGGCCGAGCTCGCCTCGGCGCTCGACCTGCCTGAGCTGTCCATGGGGATGTCCGCCGACCTCGAGGCCGCGGTGGCCGAAGGGGCCACCATCGTGCGAGTCGGGACTGCCCTGTTCGGCGCCCGTCCGCCGCGTTGAGTGCTGAACGTGCGAAACTGGAGTCCGTTATGTCATCTCCGTTCCGGAAGGCCCTCCTGTACCTCGGCCTCGGGCCGGACGAGGAGTACGACGACTACGGCTACGAAGAGTCGCCCGTCATCGACCCCCGTCCCGCGCCGCGAGCCCAGGCGCCCGCGCCCGATCCCGGGGAGCCGGGCCCGGCTGATCCGCCCGTGCACGTCATCCGCCCCGAGCCGGAGCCCCAGGTCATGACCCCCGACGAGCCATCCATCTCCTCACTGCGCCCCGTGCCCACCACCCCCGCAGGCGGGGGCCCCGGCGAGCACGTCGAGCTCGGTGCGGTGCGCCCCATCCCGGTGTCCTCGGCCAAGCCCCACGTGGTGATCCCGGCCGACTTCAACGACGCCCAGCAGCTGGGTGACCGCTTCAAGAACAGCCAGCCGGTCATCATCAACCTGCAGGGTGCCGACCTCGACCTGGCCCGACGGGTCATCGACTTCGCCAGTGGCCTCTGTTACGGCCTCGGAGGCCAGATGGAACGGGTGGCCAGTCAGGTGTACCTGCTCACCCCGAACGACGTCGAGGTGTCCGACGAGGACCGGCGGCGGATCACCGAACGCGGCCTCGGCCGGCGCTGACCCACCCCGTTGGGCCTGATCTGCGGGCTGCTGCTCGCCTACATGCTGATCCTGCTGGGCCGCGTGGTCCTCTCGTGGTTCCCCCTCGCCCCTGACGGCTTCGGCGCGCAGGTCTACGGGCTCACGGTGGCCCTGACCGAGCCGATCCTCGGCCCGCTGCGCCGGGCCCTGCCGTTCGTGCGCATCGGGAACATGGGTCTGGACCTGTCGCCCATCATCGTGTTCTTCGGGATCCAGATCCTCCTGCAATTCCTGGGCTGTTCCTGAGGCCCCGACCGGATCTCACGGAGGGTGGCGGGATGCTCGCGGCCGGACACTGTGGGTCTCCCGGGCCGGGGCTACGCTCGTGGCCATGGACCTGACACCTGATGTCCTCGCCGGCATCGAGTTCCGCCGGAAGGGGCGGGGCTACGCCGCCGAGGACGTGGACGCGTTCCGCCAGGCGGTGGAGACCTGGGCCGGGGAGATGCAGGCCAGGTTGCGGGAGGCCACCAGCAAGCTCGACGAGGCCGAGACCCGGGCCCGCGACGCCGAGGAACGGGCCCGCACCAGCGCCGAGGGCGACGAGACGATCCAGCGCACCCTCCTGCTGGCCCAGCGCACGGCGGACTCCGCCGTGGCCGAGGCCGAGGAGACCGCGGCCCGCAAGGTGGCCGAGGCCGAGGCCGAGTCCGACCGCCTCCGGACCGAGGCCGAGGCCGAGTCCGACCGCCTCCTGACCGAGGCCCGCAACCACCGGGAGCAGGCCATCGCGGGGGCCGAGGCCGAGGTCCGCGAGGCCATCGACCTGAAGCGGGCCGAACTGCTCGACGAGCTCGCCACGCTCGAACGAGCCCGCGACACCCTCGCCGGTGACGTGGCCACCCTGGAGGTGCACTTGGAGACCCAGCGGGCCCGGATCGACGAGGTCCGCGACCAGCTCGGGCTGCTGCTCGAGCACCCGCTGGCGCCGACGCCCACGCCCGACCTCACCGGGGTCGAGGTGCCCGAGGCCGCCCCTGCCTCGGCCATCGAGGTCCCGGAGCCCGCCCCGGAGGCCGAGGCCGAGTTCCTCCCGCTCGAGGTCGCCGAGGTCGAGGTCGAGGTCCCGGACGCCCTCGCCCCCGAGGCCGTGGAAGAACCTGGCCCGAGCGAGTCGGTGTTCGGCGAGACCCCCGCCACCGATGACGTCGAGGACTGGTCGGTCACCTCCGAGGACGCCTGGGCCGACACCCCACCGCCCCCGCCGCCGCCAGGCGTGGAGGTGGACGAGTCAACGTGGGCCGACACCCCGCCGCCCCCGCCGCCGCCGCCGGGCCTGGAGGTGGACGAGTCAACGTGGGCCGAGGCCCCGCCGCCCCCACCTCCGCCACCACCGGACTTCGACACCCCCGGGGACGCCGCCGCCACCTTCGGTGGCCTCTCGGGGCCGGCCGTGCCCGAGCAGTTGCCCGATCTGGATGAGCAGGCCGAGGAGGACAACCCCTGGTTGGCGGAGCTCGCCGACGAGGAGGCCGACGCCGAGGACGGCCGGTCGCGGTTCGGCCGCCGCCGCTGAGCGGCAGCGGGGGCCCAGCGGCCCGTCGACGGAGTCGGCCGGAGCGGGAACACTGAGCGCCGCCGGGAGGAACCTCCGTCTGGTCCTCCCCGTGGCTGCGGCCGTCGTGGCCGTGGACCAGCTCACCAAGACCTGGGCCCTGCGGGCCCTGCAGGACGGCCCCATCGAGCTGTTCTGGACCCTGCAGTTCAACCTGACCTTCAACACCGGCGCCGCCTTCAGCCGGTTCCCCGGTCTCGGCCCCTACATCGGGATCCTCGCGGCCGTCGTGGCCGTGGGCCTGCTCTGGTCGGGCCGCACCGTGCCCACCAGGACCGGCGCCGTGGCCGTCGGCCTCATCTTCGGGGGCGCGGTCGGCAACCTGCTCGACCGCGCCGTCCGCGCCGGTGACGGCTTCCTCGGCGGCGGCGTCGTCGACTTCATCGACGTGCAGTGGTACCCGATCTTCAACGTGGCCGACATGGGCGTGGTCCTGGGGGCCCTCCTCCTGCTGTTCGCCACGGCCCGCTACGGCAATGGAGATCCGGCGGACGACGCCGAGGCCGATGAGGTGGCCGACGGCACTGGCACCGAGCTGAGCCCCGACCGACTCATCGACGGCCCCTGATGGCCGCCGCCGACCAGCGCCTGGACCGCCGGGTGGCGGCCGAGGCCGGCTGCAGCCGTTCCGTGGCCCACGAGCTGGTCCTCGCCGGCGCCGTCCAGGTCGACGGCCGGGTCGAGCAGCGCCCGGCGGTGAAGGTGGCGGACGGCGCCGTGGTGATCGTGGACCACGAACCCGCCGCCGCCCCCGCCCTCGAGGCGGATGCGTCGGTCCCGATCCCGCTGGCCCACATCGACGAGCACTTCTACGTGGTCGACAAGCCCGCCGGCCTGGTCGTGCACCCCGGCTCGGGCACGGGCGAGGAGCCCACGCTGGCCAACGGCCTGCTCGCCCTCGACCCGGCGCTGGCCGGTGTCGGTCCCGACCCGGCCCGACCGGGCATCGTGCACCGCCTGGACCGGGGCACCTCGGGGCTCCTGCTGGTGGCCCGCACCGCCGAGGCCCACGAGGCCCTCAGCGCGATGATCGCGGCCCACGAGGTGGAGCGGGAGTACGCCACGCTGGTGGCGGGCACCGTGCCCGAGGCAACCGGCCGCATCGAGGCCACCATCGGCCGCGACCCCCAACGCCCGACCCTCCAGGCCGTCACCCCGGACGGTCGGTGGGCCGCCACCGACTACGAGGTCGGGCAGCGCTACACCGATCCCGAGGCCGCCACCCTCCTGGCCGTGCGCCTGGAGACCGGCCGCACGCACCAGATCCGGGTCCACCTGGCCGCCATCCGCCACCCCGTCATCGGCGACCGCGCCTACGGCGACCGCTCCGGCCTCCCGCTGGACCGCCCCTTCCTCCACAGCCGTCGCGTCGCCTTCACCCACCCCGTGACCGGTGAGCCGTGCCGGTTCGAGTCCGAGCTGCCCGAGGACCTGCAGGCCGTCCTGGCCGTCCTGAGCTGACGCTCAGGCGTCGGGCCAGGGCTTCTCGCCCCTGGCCATGGCGGCGATGTCGGCGAGGGTGAGGGCTTCGAGGTGCTGGCGGAGGATGGCGCCGACGTCCTGCCAGACCGCGAGGAGGACGCACTGGCCCTCGTGGTCGCAGGCGCCGTCCTGGTGGGGCTGGCCGAAGTCGCCGGCGGCGATGGGCCCGTCGACCGCGCTGACGATCGCGCCGAGGGTGATCTCCGAGGGCGCCTTGGCCAGCACGTAGCCGCCGCCGACGCCCCGCTTGGACCGCACCAGGCCGGCGCCCTTGAGGGCCAGGAGGATCTGCTCCAGGTAGGGCTGAGGGAGCGCGGTGCGTTCGGCGATGTCCCGTACCGAGGTCGGACCGGACTCGTCTTCGTGCAACGTCAGGGACAGGAGGGCCCGACTGGCGTAGTCACCTCGCGTCGAGACCTTCATGTCGACGTCAGCTCCGCATGCCCCGTGCCGCTCATGTCGACGTCAGCTCCGGATGCTCCGTGCCGCTCATGTCGACGTCAGCTCCGGATGCTCCGTGCCGCTCATGTCGACGTCAGCTCCGGATGCTCCGTGCCGCTCATGTCGACGTCAGCTCCGCATGCTCCGTGCCGCTCATGCGGGCATCGTAGGGGGAGGAGCCGACCCGGCCCGTTGGTGGTGCGGCGGCGCAAGGCTGAGTAGGTTGCGCAGCCGACGGAAGGAAGCCGGTGGGTCAACACCCTGTGGTGCCCGATTACGACGGCGCCGTAGTCAACAACGTGGTGCCCGCCCTGCTGGGTCAGTACGAGGAGGCGCCTTCCTGGCTGCCCGCTGTGGCGGCCGACTGCGACCAGGTCGTCCTGCTCGTCCTGGACGGCCTCGGCTGGGACCAGCTCCAGGAGCGCCTGGTGCACGCCCCGACGATGGCGGGCATGGACGGGGGCCCGATCTGCACCGTGGCCCCCAGCACGACGGCGTCGGCCCTCACCTCGATCTCGACCGGCCTGTCGCCGGGCCAACACGGCGTCGTCGGCTACCGGATGGTGGTGGACCACAGCATCCTCAACGTCCTACGCTGGGCCACGCCCGACGGCGACATGCGCAGGCAGATCCCGCCCGCCTCGATCCAGGCCAGTGTCCCCTTCGGCGGTGAGCGGCCGCCGGTGGTCACCCGGGCCGAGTTCGCCAAGTCCGGCTTCACCATGGCCCATCTCGCCCAGACCCGGCTCACGCCCTACCGCATGGCCTCCACGCTCGTCACCGAGGTCCGTTGCCTCCTGGCGGCGGGGGAGCCGTTCGTCTACGCCTACTACGAGGGCATCGACAAGGTGTCCCACGAGTACGGCCTGGCCGACCACTACGACGCCGAGCTGCGGGCCACCGACCGCCTGGTGGCCGACTTCGTGGACTGCCTCCCGCCAGGGGCCGCCCTGGTGGTGACCTCGGACCACGGCCAGGTCGACGTGGGCGACAACGTCATCACCCCGGCCGCCGACCTCCTGCGTCACGTGCGCCTGCAGTCGGGGGAGGCCCGCTTCCGCTGGCTGCACGCCCGCTCGGGGCAGACCGACGCCCTCCTGGAGACGGCCACCGACCTCTATCGCGACTCGGCGTGGGTCGTGAGCCTCGAGCAGATCGCCGATGAGCGGTGGCTGGGTGAGCTCACCCCTGCCTCGGCCGGCCGCTTGGGCGACGTGGCCCTGGTCGCCCGGGAGCCGGTGGCCTTCGACGACCCCGACGACTCCGGGCCGTACCACCTGATCGGTCGGCACGGGTCGCTCACCGCGGCCGAGATGCTGGTGCCATTGCTGGCCACCCGGGCCTAGCCCCGGTCCCAAGCGCACGAGCCCGGCCCGCACCGGGTAGAGAGGAAGCCATGACCGACGCTCCCACCGGATCGCCCACCCCCGCCGAGCCCCTGGAACCGGAGCTGGTCCTGCCGACCACCGACGCTGCCCCCGACGGCGAGGAGCACAACAACGTGGCCGAGCCGGCCAAGGTCATGCGGGTCGGCACCATGATCCGTCAGCTCCTCGAGGAGGTCCGCCAGACCGAGCTGGACGGCCCCAGCCGGGACCGCCTGCGGGAGATCTACGAGACCTCGATCACCGAGATCTCCGCCGCGGTCTCCCCGGACCTGCGCGAGGAGCTGGATCGCCTGGCCCTGCCCTTCGGCGAGGGCACCCCGACCGACGCCGAGCTGCGCATCGCCCAGGCCCAGCTGGTGGGGTGGCTGGAGGGTCTGTTCCACGGCATCCAGGCCACGCTGTTCGCCCAGCAGATGGCCGCCCGGAGCCAGCTGGAGGACATGCGCCGCCGCCTGCCGGCGGGAGGGGAGACCGGCGGACCGGTCGAGTCGCCGGCTGGCGGCACCTACCTGTAGTGCGTCTTGCTCCCCGGGGTCGGGCGGGTTAGGTTCGCCCTGAAGCGAATCACATCCGTGTGATTCGTCCACAGGCTGTGGAAACCGCCTGTGCATCGCCTGGGGAACAACGGGAATCGGGCCAAACGACGTGTCCTTCGTCCACCTGCACAACCACACCGAGTTCTCGATGCTGGACGGTGCGGCGCGGGTGGGCGACGCCGTGGCCGCCGCGAAGGCCGACGGCCAGCCCGCCCTGGCCATCACCGACCACGGCAACATGTACGGGGTCCTCGACTTCTACAAGGCCTGCCGCAACGCCGACATCACCCCGATCATCGGTACCGAGGCCTACATGGCCCACGAGAGTCGGACCGAGCGCCCCGCCCGCCGGGGCCGGGTCGATGACTCCGGCGGTGACACCGAGGGCGGGCGCAAGCTCTACTACCACCTGACCCTCCTGGCCCAGAACCGGGCCGGCTACCGGAACATGATCCAGTTGGCCAGCCGGGCGTTCCTGGAGGGCTACTTCTACAAGCCCCGGGTCGACTGGGAGCTGCTGGACGAGCACAGCGAGGGCTTGATCGCCACCACGGCCTGCCTCGGGGGCCACGTGCTGCAGGCCCTGATGGCCGGCGACGAGGCCGAGGCCCTGGCCCGGGCGGGCCGACTGCAGGACATCTTCGGGAAGGAGAACCTCTTCGTCGAGGTCCAGGACCACGGCATCGACAGGCAGCGCCAGACCATGCCCGGGTTGCTGGAGATCAGCCGCAAGCTCGGGGCCCCGCTGTTGGCCACCAACGACAGCCACTACGTCCATCGTGAGGACGCCCGGGCCCACGACGCGCTGCTCTGCGTCCAGACCAACTCGATGATGAGTGATCCCACCCGGTTCAAGTTCGACGGGGAGGAGCACTACCTCAAGACGGCCGACGAGATGCGTCGCCTGTTCCCCGACCAGGACTACCCGGGGGCCTGCGCCAACACGCTGCTCATCGCCGAGCGCTGCGACGTCGAGATCGAGTTCGGCAAGCCCCTGCTGCCGGCCTTCCCCCTGCCCGAGGGCTTCACCGACGACCGGGAGTACCTGAAGCACCTCACCATCGAGGGGGCCAAGGCCCGGTGGGGGCAGCAGTTGGGCGACGACGTCCTGGAGCGCGTCGCCTTCGAGCTCCAGGTCATCGCCGACATGGGCTTCTCGTCGTACTTCCTCATCGTCTGGGACCTGATCAAGCACGCCCGGGACCAGGCCATCCGGGTCGGCCCCGGGCGGGGGAGCGCGGCGGGGTGCTGCGTGGCTTACTGCCTGCGCATCACCGACCTCGACCCCATCAAGTACGACCTCCTCTTCGAGCGCTTCCTCAACCCGTCCCGCATCTCCATGCCCGACATCGACATGGACTTCGACTCCCGCTACCGGGACGAGATGATCCGCTACGCGGCAGAGCGCTACGGCCGGGACCGGGTGGCGCAGATCGTCACCTTCTCCACCATCAAGGCCCGGGCCGCGGTGCGCGACGCCGCCCGGGTGCTCGGTTACCCGTACGTGGTGGGCGACAAGGTGGCCAAGGCCATGCCGCCGCTGATCATGGGTCGGGACACCCCGCTGCACGCCTGCCTCGAGAAGACCGAGAAGTTCGAGGAGGGCTTCAAGATGGCCGCCGAGTTGCGGACCATGTACGAGACCGACGCCGACGCCAAGGCCGTCATCGACGTCGCCACCGGCCTGGAGAACCTGCGCCGCCAGGACAGCATCCACGCCGCCGCGGTGGTCATCACCGACCAGCCCGTCACCGAGTACGCCCCGGTCCAGCGCAAGCCCGAGTCGGGCCAGGACCCCGAGGACGCGCCGATCGTCACCCAGTACGAGATGAACGGCATCGAGTCCCTCGGCCTGCTGAAGATGGACTTCCTGGGCCTGCGCAACCTGGACGTCATCGAGGACGCCCTGGAGCTCATCCGGGACGTCCGCGGTGAGCGGGTGGACATCGACAACCTCGCCCTCGACGACGAGACGACCCTGGCCATGCTCCGCCGGGGGGAGTCCATCGGGGTGTTCCAGCTGGAGGGTGGGCCCATGCGGGCCCTCATGCGCTCCCTGGCCCCCACCAGCTTCGACGACATCGCCGCCCTCGTCGCCCTGTACCGCCCCGGGCCCATGGGGGCGAACATGCACAACGACTACGCCGACATGAAGAACGGGCGGAAGCCGGTCGTCTACCTCCACCCCGATCTCGAGGAGACCCTGGGCGACACCTACGGGCTGATGATCTACCAGGAGTCGGTCATGCGGGTGGCCCAGAAGGTCGCCGGCTACTCGCTGGCCGAGGCCGACAACCTGCGCAAGGCCTGCGGCAAGAAGATCCGGGAGATGATCCTGGCCGAGCGGGACAAGTTCGTCGCCGGCTGCGAGGCCACCGGCTACGGCCGGGACCTCGGCGACAAGCTCTTCGACATCATCGAGCCCTTCGCCGACTACGCCTTCAACAAGAGCCACGCCTACGGCTACGGCCTCATCGCCTACCAGACGGCCTGGCTCAAGGCCCACTACCCGGTCGAGTACCTTGCCGCCCTGCTGACCTCGGTGAAGGACAGCCAGGACAAGGCCGCCATCTACCTGGCCGAGTGTCGCACGATGGGCATCGAGGTCCGGGTCCCGGACATCAACCTGTCGGTCTCGAAGTTCACCGCCGTGCCCCCGCCCGCCGACGAGGCCGGGGCCGGGGCCCTCGGCTCCATCCCCTTCGGCCTGTCCGCGGTGCGCAACGTGGGCGAGGGGGTGACCGACCTGATCCTGGCCGAGCGGGAGGCCGGCGGGCCCTTCGCCGACTTCTACGACTTCTGCGAGCGGGTGGACACCGCGGCGCTCAACAAGCGGACGGTGGAGGCGCTCGTCAAGTCCGGGGCCTTCGATCTGCTCGGCCACACGCGCAAGGGGCTCCTGGCGGCCTACGAGCGGATCATCGACCTGACGGTGGCCAAGCGCAAGCAGCACGACATGGGCGCCATGAGCCTGTTCGACTCCCTCGACGACGGCCCGGTGTTCGACGACCGGCCCCGCATCGAGGACGGCGAGCTCGACAAGAAGGTCAAGCTCGCGTTCGAGAAGGAGATGCTCGGTCTCTACATCAGCGACCACCCGCTGATGGGGGTCGAGTCGGCCCTGCGGCGGCGCACCGACGGGACCGTCGACGAGATCCTGGCCGGCGACGAGGAGACCGTCTGCTCGATCGGGGGCGTGGTCACCGGGCTGCAGCGCAAGTGGACCAAGAGGGGCGACCTGATGGCCGTGTTCCAGCTCGAGGACCTGCGGGGCTCCCTGGAGGTCATGGTCTTCCCCAAGACCATGGCCGAGCACGGCCACAAGCTGGAGGACGACGCCATCGTCATCATCCGGGGCCGGGTGGACCGCAAGGAGGACACGGTGCGGGTCATGGCCATGGAGGTGGAGCGCTTCGAGCCTGTGGCCGAGTCCCCGTCGGTGCTCATCGACCTGACCCGGTCGGCGGTCAACGACGACCTCCTGCACAAGCTCAAGGGTGTCCTGGCCGACCATCCGGGCGAGTCCGAGGTCGTGCTGCAGCTGAGTCAGCGCCAGAAGGTGCGACTGGCCGACGACCTGTCGGTGGACGCCAGCAACGGCCTGGTGGCCGAGCTGCGGGTGCTCCTGGGGTCCAATGCGGTGAGCGTCTAGGGCGATTTCCGAAGAAATCTTCGAAGAACGCGGGCGCCGAGTTGCGCGAACGCGTCGCGGGCGCTGGACTAGAGGGGTCCTGTCCGAGCGTTTCCGGGGGGTTTTCCGCAGCCATGGGTATCCAGGTCGACACCAAGGACTGCACCTCGTTGGGCGATGCCGAGTTGGCGGAGATGGCCGACCTGTGCGCGGACGGCCCTTCCGGCTACGAGATCGGCTTCCTGTCCAAGGCGGCCGAGGCCTGGGTGCTGGTCAGCATGGCCCGCGACGGGAACCCCCTCAAGGGCTTCTCGTTCTGCACCCTGGAACGCATCGGGGGCACGCCCAGCGTGCTCATCGGCCTCGCCTCCATCAAGCGGACCAGCAAGCGCGACGCCGTGCTGCGGGCGATCATGGCCGACCAGATGCGCCGGGCCCTGATGGCCTTCCCGGACGAGGACGTCCTGGTCGGCATGCGGATCAACGACGTGTCCGGGTTCAACGCGCTGGCCAACCTCAGCGACATCATCCCCCGTCCCGAGCACCGGGCCTCGGGCGAGGAGCGGGCCTGGGGCGCCCGACTGGCCAAGCGCTTCGGCGTGGAGACCGGCGACTACGACGACCGCTCGTTCCTGGCCAAGGGGGACAAGAGCTTCCCCCCCGTGCTCGATCACGAGACCCTTCAGCCCGAGAAGATCGACCCGGCCTTCAACGAGTTCCTGGCCCCGCTGAACCACAAGCGGGGCGACTCACTGGTGATCGCGGGCTGGGCCCTGGCCGAGAACCTCGAGAAGCTGGCCCGGTAGCCCGGCTGGCGGTTTGGACTTCCGGGAGGTCCTCGACCGCCGCCACATGGTCCGGGCCTTCCGCCCCGATCCGATCGATCCTGCGGTCCTGGACCGGCTGCTGAGCGACGCGCTGCGGGCCCCCTCCGCCGGCAACAGCCAAGGGGCCGAGCTGATCGTCCTGATCGGCCCGGAGGAGACAGCCCGGTACTGGGACGCGGCCCTGCCCCCGGAGCGTCGGCGGGCCTTCGCCTGGCCCGACCTGCTCGCCGCGCCTGTCCTGGTCCTCGTGGTGGTCGACCCGCAGCGCTACCTCGACCGGTATGCCGAGCCCGACAAGGCCGCCAACGGCCTCGGCGACGACGCCGCGGCGTGGCGGACGCCGTACTGGCTGGTCGACGGTGGGATGGCCGTCCACACGCTCCTGCTCGCCGCGGTCGACGCCGGCCTCGGGGCGCTGCTCTTCGGCCTGTTCGCCCAGGAGGAGGCCGTACGCGCCGCCCTGGGGGTGCCTGGGGACCGGGAGGCGGTCGGCGTCGTCGCCCTCGGTCACCCGCTGCCGTCGCGCCAAGGGCGTTCCGCGGAACGCCCGCGCCGGCCCGAGGACGACGTCATCCATCGCGGCCGCTGGTGACGGTGTGACCGACAACGACACCGATGGCAGGGATGGGGGCGTGGGGACGGGCCGAGGGCCGTCGGCGGCAGCCTCGTCCCGTTCTGGCGCCCGATTGAGGCGCGATGACGCCGCAATGAGGCGCCAGTAGCCGTCGTCACTGTTCTGGCGCCCGATTGAGGCGCGATTACGCCGCAATGAGGCGCCAGTTCGGTCTCGGCCGACGGCTGGCGGGCCCCGGAGGGGCGGGCGGCGCGACCCCACGCCCCCGTGGTTGCGTCGGTGCCGGTCCCTGGCGGCCTATGGCGTGAGTTGCGTGGCCAGCGACGCCACCGTCTCGGCGGGAAGTTGGCAGGCGTAGTTCCGACAGACGTAGGCGCGGCCGTCGTCGCGGCCCTCCCAGAGGGGGGAGTCGTAGCGCTCGCCCCAGGCCAGGACGACCGAGGGCAGATACCGGTGCTGGACCTCGGCGACGAGGTCGGGGCGGTCGCCGGCGATGACGACCTCGGTGAGGCCGCCGTGGTACAGGTCGAGGGCGGCGAGCAGGTGGGCGAAGGCGGCGGGGGCATTGCCGGCGAGCGGGGCGAAGAGGGCCAGGATCTGTTCGGCGTGGTTCCGGTAGACGTCCTCGCCGGTGAGGGCGGCCAGGCGCAGCAGCGCGACCGCGGCCAGGCTGTTGGCCGCGGGCGTGGCGTTGTCCAGGAAGTCCTTCTGGCGCACGACCGGGGCGTCGGAGCCCTCGCCGGTGGTGAAGAGGCCGCCCTTCTCGGGGTCCCAGAACCGCTCCAGCAGGGTGTCGGCCACGGCCCGGGCTTCGGTGATCCACCGGGCATCGCCGGTGGCCTCGGCCAGGCGGGTGAAGGCGTCGACCAGGGCGGCGTGGTCCGCGGCATAGGCGTGATGGCGGGCGGCGGCCGGCCGGTCGCCGTCGCCGGCCTGCCAGGAGCGCATCCAGGTGCCGTCGGGGTCCCGCAGCGATGCCAGGAGGAACTCGGCGCCCTGGACGGCGGCGACGACCCACGCCGGCTCGTCGGCCGCCGCACCGGCTTCGGCCAGGGTGGCGATCATGAGGGCGTTCCACTCGGTCAGGACCTTGTCGTCCAGGCCCGGGCGGATCCGCTGTTCACGGGCCTGGAAGAGCGCCTCCCGGGTGGCCTCGACCGCCGCGGGCCGCACCAGGTCTCCCCGGACGGGCCGGTGCAGGATGTTGGAGCCCTCGAAGTTGCCCTGCGGGGTCACGCCGTACCACTCGATGGCCAGGTCGGCATCGTCGCCCAGAACCTCGCGGATGGCTTCGGGACGCCAGACGTAGAAGACGCCCTCCTCGCCCTCGGAGTCGGCGTCCTCGGCGGAGTAGAGCCCGCCATCGGCGTGGCGAAGGTCCCGCAGCACGTAGGTGACGATCTCGGCGAGGACCTGGCGGAAGCGGGCCTCGCCGGTGACCTGCCAGGCGTGGAGGTAGAGCCGGGCCAGCAAGGCCTGGTCGTAGAGCATCTTCTCGAAGTGGGGGACCATCCAGAAGGCGTCCACCGAGTAGCGGGCGAACCCGCCGCCCAGGTGGTCGTACATGCCGCCGGAGGCCATCGCGTCGAGGGAGGTGACGACGGCTTCGAGCAGTGTCGGCTCCTGGTTGCGGGCGTGGGCCCGCAGGAGCAGCTCGTGGCTCATGGTCTGGGGGAACTTGGGGGCCCGGCCGAAGCCGCCCCACTCCTCGTCGTGCTGGGACCGGAGGGCGCGGTACGCCGCATCCAGCGTCTCGGACCCGGGGACGCCCTCGGCCTCGAGCCCCCCGCTGCGGGCCACGGCCTCGGTGAGGCGCTCGGCTTGGGCGGTGGCGTCGTCGCGGTGGTTGCGCCAGTGCCCGTCCACGGCTCGGAGGACGTCTCGGAAGGAGGGCAGGCCGTGGCGGGAGGCCTTCGGGTAGTAGGTGCCGCCGTAGAAGGGCTTGCCGTCGGGCGTCACGAAGATCGTGAGTGGCCAGCCGCCGTGGCCGGTCATGGCCTGCACGGCGTCCATGTACACCCCGTCCACGTCCGGGCGCTCCTCCCGGTCGACCTTCACGTTGACGAACAGGCGGTTCATCAGGTCGGCGGTGTCGTCGTCCTCGAAGGACTCATGGGCCATGACATGGCACCAGTGGCAGGCCGAGTACCCGATGGAGATCAGCAGCGGCCGGTCCTGCTCGCGGGCCCGAGCGAAGGCCTCGTCGCCCCAGGGGTACCAGTCGACCGGGTTGTCGGCGTGCTGGCGGAGGTAGGGGCTGGGCTCGGCGGCGAGGCGGTTGGCCATCCGGCGCACCGTACTGACCGAAGGGATCGGGTCAGTCGGTGGCGTAGTGCTCGTGCAGGGCGGTGACCTGCTTGGTCCAGTAGTTGCGTTGGCCGTCGCTCATCACCCAGTCCTCGCCCTTCGGTGGCTCCTCGACGGCGGCCAGTTCGTGCAGCGCCACCGCATCGCGGAAGAACCCCGCCCCCGGCTCCTGGTCACCGTCCTTCTGCACGACGAGAGCGGTGGGGTTGGGCTCGCGGTCCTTGATGGTCACCTCGGCGATGTCCTTGAGGAGGCGGGGCAAGGCGAGGTGGGGGCTGCCCAGCTCGCGACCGACCCGTTCGCCGATGGCCGTCCACAGCTCGCCGTAGGTCATCAGCTGTCGTTCGGCCGCGCACTCGGCCAGGCAGGCCCGGCCGGCGTCACGCATCTCGAACCACTCGGGCCACGGGTAGCCGAAGAAGGTGGCGCTGGTCGCCGGGGACCTGCGGGGGGCCGCGGCGGACCGGGTGCGGGGCGTGGGTTTGGCCTTCGCAGCCTCGAGATCAGCGATCTGGCGCTCCCGCTGCTCGGTGCCCCGCTGGGCTCGGACCTCGGCCAGGCGTCGGGCCCGTCGGTCTTCGGGCTGCTCGTAGGGCACGGTGCGGAACTCCTGGTCGGGCGAGAGGCGGACCCTACTGACCGGGGAAAGCCCCGAGGGCGGACCGTCACCCGGCCGAGCGCTACCTTCGCCGCATGCAGATCGATCTCGACGGCCGCGTCGCGCTCGTGACCGGCGCCTCCAAGGGCATCGGGCGGGCGATCGCCGCGGCCTACGCCGCGGCCGGGGCCCAGGTGATGCTCTCCTCGCGCAAGCAGGACGCGCTGGACGACGCCGCGGCGGGCATGGACGGCGAGGTGGCGACCTTCGCGGCCAACGCGGGGGACCCGGAGCAGGCCGAGGCCTGCGTCGCCGCGACCGTCGAACGCTTCGGCCGGGTCGACATCCTGGTCAACAACGCGGCGACCAACCCCTACATGGGGCCGGCCATCGACATCGATCTCGGCCGCTACGACAAGACCTTCCAAGTCAACCTCCGGGGGGCCTTGGTGTGGACCCAACTCGCCCACCGGGCGTCGATGGCCGAGCACGGCGGCTCGGTGGTCAACATCGCCTCCGTCGGCGGGTTGTCGGTCGAGCCGTCGATCGGCATCTACAACACGACCAAAGCCGCGGTCATCTACCTGACCAAGACCCTGGCCGCCGAGCTCGGCCCCGCCGTGAGGGTCAACGCCATCGCCCCCGGCCTGGTCAAGACCGACATGGCCCGTGCGCTGTGGGAGGAGCACGGCGAGACCCTCGCCCGGCGCCTGCCGACCAAGCGCCTGGGCGAGCCCGAGGACATCGCCGGCGCCGCCCTGTTCCTGGTCAGCGACCTCGCCTCGTGGATCACCGGTCAGACGATCGTGGTCGACGGAGGGGCGTTGGTCGCCGGCTGAGTCACTCGGCCCGCAGCGCCACCGATGGACGGGGGCGCGCCACCGACCTAGCGGCCCAGGAGGCGATGGCGAGGGTGAGGCCGACGAAGCCGGCGGCGAGGCCGAGCAGGCCCAGTGGGGGCAGGAAGGCGATGTCGTCGGCGACTCCGAGGTTCCGGGCGACCGGCCCCCACGTGACCTTGACCACCATGAGGCCGAGGAGCACGCCCGCCGACAGGCCGACCACGGCGATCGCCCCCGCCTGCCAGCGCACCACCGATCGAAGCTGGCCGGGGCGCATCCCGAGCGCGGCCAGGACGGCGAGTTCCGGACGCCGCCGCCGCACGGTCACGGAGAAGCCGTGGGTCAAGGCGACGATGGCCAGCACGGCCAAGGCGGCCACCAGCGAGGGGATGGTGTCGGCCGCGCCCTTGAGGTTGTCGATCTCGTCGCCGGGCGACGGCCCGTAGAACCCGGGCCCGGCCTCCTCGAGGGCCGCTTGCAGGACCTCGGGATCCGTTCCTGGGGCAGCGCGAAGGAAGAAGACGTTGCGGGGTGCGTCGCCAAGGGTGGCCATCCCCTCGAGGGTCATCACCGCCCCGGATCCCAGACCGCCCGGGAAGTCATGGGTGCCTCCGGGGAGCACGGCGACTCCGACCACCTCGAAGGTCCGGGTGCGGTCGCCGTCCTGGCGTCGGGCGTCGATCTCGTCGCCCAACGAGACACCGAGCCCGCCCGCGGTCTCGTGTCCGAGAGCGATCTCGCCCGCGGTGGCGGGGAGACGACCGTCGCTCATCACCGGCAGCGCGTCGCCGACGACAGGCTCGACGCCAAGGGCGTCGACGACAGTGCGGTCGATCACGAGAGGACCAGCGGACACGGTGGTCCAGTCGCCGATCAGGGGCTCGGCGGTGATGGCCGCCGCGATCCGGTCGAACGTGTCCCCGTCGTCGGAGGTGCCCGTGATCACGTCGAAATTCCAGCCGAATCGAGCGGGCTCCTGCCGAAGCCGGTCGAGGCTGCGGCCGAAGCCCAGGGTGCCCACCACCAAGGCCACGCCGATGATGGCGGTGACCAGCACGGAACGGATGGGGATGGTCCGGTCGCCCCGTCCAGGGTTGGCGAGGAAGCGGAGGCCGACGTCGGCAGACAGGGGCAGGGGAACGGGCACGGACCGCTCGGGCCGCGGCCGCGGCGCAGCCTCAGAACGTTGCGCGATCCGGGTCGCCACGAGCGAGAAGGTCACCAGCAAGAACAGGAGAACGCACGCCGCGGCCCCGACGACGGCCAGATCGACGTCGAGCCCCCGGTCTGGCTCGGCCCGTCCGGCCAGACCGAAGGGGAAGGCAGGGGACAAGGCGACGGCCACGGCGATCGCGATCGCGATGCCACCGAGAGCCGACACCGCCAACGGGGCGCTGGCGACCAGTTCCCGATGTCGTCGGGTCATGCCGAGCGACTGGAGAGCGAGGGCATCTTGGCGCCCCACGGCCGCTTCGCGGACATAGGCCAGTCCCAAGAAGACGAGGGTCGTCACGACGATGAGGCCGGCGAAGAGGCCGAGAGCGACAGCCTGGACCTCGGTCGCGTCCGAGACCGTGGTGCCCCCGCTTCGCTCGTCGGGCTCGTCGATGGAGGACTCGGGCAGGAACGCCCGGACCGCGGCCACGAACGCGTCCCGTTCGCCGGGCTCGAGATCCACCGCGATGCTGGGGCCGAAGAGCGCCAGTTGACCGACCGTCTCCTCCCAGTAGGCCGGGGTCAGATAGGCCGCGGCCGAACTGCCGGGTTGGAGGTCGAGGGGGCCGCGGACCACCCCGGTCACCCGGAACGACGCCCGGCGCCCGTCCTGGATCGGTTCCTGGGCGAAGAAGGCGTCCTGTTGCTCCGCCGGGACGCCGACGAGCTCCAGGCTGTCGCCCACCTGGAGCCCCAGCTGCTCGGCTGCGGCCTCGTTCAAGGCCAGTTGGCCGGCCTCGGAGCGGTCGGGTAGACGACCGTCCACGACCTGGGGAACCGCCAGATCGTGCAGGGCCGAGTCGTCGAGGGCGACGAAGGTGACCAGCTCGTCACGGGTTCCGTCGGCCAGGGTGTGGAACACCCACGACAGCCCGGCGGCCTGTTCGACCTGAGGGAGTTCGGCCACCCGACGGGCCAGTGCGTTCCGTTCGGCAACGGAGGTCGCGTCGTCGAAGCCGACCTCGATGTCGCCGGGGCGGCTCGCGATCACGAAGCGCTCGTAGGCGGACGCGGTTCGGCGGGCGCCGGCGAGACAACCGAGGGCGATCCCGAACCCGAGGCCGGCGAGGAGGGCCAGGACGACGAGCGAGCGTGCGTTCTGGCCCAACCGAGCCCGGATGACGAGCACCGCTCCTCCCACCGGTCGATCGTCGCACGGGCCCGACCCTGGTCAAGGAGGCAGGCACCCCGTAGGAGGTTGGGTCAGACCCCCGGAAAGCGGGCACACTCCCCGGCGTGAGCGCCACGACCACCACCATCCGGCCCGCCGCTGACTGGCACCTCGCGGGCGAGTTCCGCGACATCCGCTACGAGACGGCTGAGGGGATCGCCAAGATCACCATCTGCCGTCCCGAGGTACGCAACGCGTTCCGGCCCCAGACGCTCTTCGAGCTCCAGGACGCGTTCAACCGGGCCCGGGACGACGACCAGGTCGGCGTGATCGTCTTCACCGGCGAGGGCGACCTGGCCTTCTGCTCGGGGGGGGACCAGCGCATCCGCGGCGACGACGGGTACATCGGCGACGACGAGGTGGCCCGGAAGGGCATCGGGCGGCTCAACGTGCTCGACCTGCAGATCCAGATCCGGCGCACGCCGAAACCGGTCATCGCCATGGTGGCGGGGTACGCCATCGGCGGCGGTCACGTGCTCCACGTCGTGTGCGACCTGACCATCGCGGCCGACAACGCCCGCTTCGGTCAGACCGGCCCCCGGGTCGGCTCCTTCGACGGCGGCTACGGCTCGGGCCTGTTGGCCCGCAGCATCGGTCAGAAGCGGGCCCGGGAGATCTGGTTCCTCTGCCGCCAGTACACGGCCGAGGAGGCCTACGAGATGGGCATGGTGAACACGGTGGTCCCGCTCGAGGCGCTGGAGGAGGAGACCGTGGCCTGGTGCCGGGAGATGCTCCAGCACTCGCCGCTGGCCATGCGGATGATCAAGGCGTCGATGAACGCCGCCGACGACGGTCTGGCCGGCATCCAGCAACTGGCCGGTGACGCCACGCTCCTCTACTACCAGACCGACGAGGCCCAGGAGGGACGGGACGCCTACGTGAACAAGCGCACGCCCGACTTCGAACAGTTCCCCCGCCGTCCCTGATGGCGCCTCGGGCGCGGTCCCTGACCCGAGGATGAACGTCTGGATAGCCGGGGCGCGGCCCCGGACCCTTCCTGCGGCGGTCGTGCCGGTCGCGGTCGGCACGGCGGTGGCCGTGGGCGACGGGGTCATCGCGTGGCGGGCGCTGGCCGCCCTCGTCGTGGCCCTCGCCATCCAGGTGGGGACCAACTACGCCAACGACTATCAGGACGGGGTGCGGGGCACCGACGACGTCCGGGTCGGCCCCGTGCGCCTGGTCGCGTCGGGCCTGGCCTCCGCGTCGACGGTGCGCGGCGCGGCCCTGGCCGCGTTCGGGGTGGCGGCGCTGGCCGGTCTCGCCCTGGCCGCGGCCGTCGGGTGGGAGCTGGTCCTCGTGGGTCTCGTCTCCTTCGCCGCCGGATGGCTCTACACCGGCGGCCCGAAGCCCTACGGCTACCTGGGCCTGGGCGAGGTCTTCGTCTTCGTCTTCTTCGGGCTGGTGGCCACGGTCGGCTCGACCTACGTCCAGACCGGCGAGGTCACCGCCCTGGCCGCCGGCGCGGCGGTGCCGGTCGGGCTCCTGGCCACGGCGCTGCTGGTCGTCAACAACCTGCGGGACATCCCGACCGACACCGAGGCGGGCAAGCGGACGATGGCAGTCCGGCTGGGGGACCGGACGACCCGCATCGTCTACGTGACCATGCTGGTCGACGTCTTCCTGCTGGTGGTCGTGCTGGCGGTGACGGCCCGGATTCCGGCTCTCCTCGGCCTCGTGGGCCTCGGGTTCGCCGTGCCGCCGATCCGGGAGGTCCGGCGGGGGGCGGTCGGCTCGGCGCTGATCCCGGTCCTCGGCGCCACCGGCCGCACCCAGCTGGTCACCGGCCTGCTGCTGGCTCTCGGCCTGGCCCTCGGCGGCTGACCACTCGTTCTGGCTCCCGACTCGACTGCCCGCGGCGTCGGATCAGAGGCCGGAAGCGGTGAGGAAGGCCCGGACCCGCTGGGCGACGAACTCGGGCTGCTCCAGATGGGCGGCGTGGCCCGCGCCGGGGACGGTCTCGAACGTGGCGTTGGCCCCGATGGCGGCCACCGCCTGGCGACTGAGCCGCGTGTACTTCTCGTCCCGCTCGCCGGCCAGGACCAGCACGGGCATGTCCAGCGCCGGCAGGAGCTCCCAACGGGGTACCTGGCGTCCCGTGCTGAGGTTGCGCAGGGTGGCGGCGAGCGCGACGCGGTCGTTGACCAGGCGCTCGACCCGCTGGTCGGCCTGGGGCGGCAGGGAGGCGAACAGGGGCTGGGCCAACCACTCGTCCAGGAAGGCCTCCAACCCCACGACCTCCAGGTGATCGGCCAGGTCGTCGTCGGCCCGGCAGCGGGCGGCCCGCTCGTCGTCGTCTTCGATGCCGGGGTGGGTGCCGATCAGGATCAGGGCGGCGACCAGGTCGGGCTGGGCGAGGGCCAGGTGCAGCGCCACCCGGCCGCCGAGGGAGTAGCCGAGGTAGGTGCCCCAGCCGCCGTCCCGGCCGAGGCGGTGGGCGGCCTCGGACAGGTCCCGGGCCACCGGAGCACCGCCGTGCCCGGCCAGGTCGACGGCGACGAGCGGGCGCTGGTCGCCCAACAGGCCCGGGAGCGGCCCCCAGGCGCGTGCGGTCTGCGTGAAGCCGTGGGCCAGGACCAGCGGCGGGCTGCTCACCCGCCCGACCCTAGAGTCCTGGGCCGTGGACGAGTCGACGGTTGCCGCCACCTTCTGCGCCACCCTCGTCGACGAGTGGGCCCGGTGTGGCGTCACCGACGCGGTCGTGGCGCCGGGTTCCCGGTCCACGCCGATGACCGTCGCGCTGGCGCGGGACGGTCGGATGCGGGTCCACGTCCAGATCGACGAGCGATCGGCCGCCTTCATGGCCCTGGGTCTCGGGCTGGCCACGGCCCGCCCGGCGGTCGTGGTGACGACTAGTGGCACCGCCGCAGTGGAGCTGTACCCGGCTGTGGTCGAGGCCGACCTGGCGGGCGTGCCGCTGCTGGTGTGCACGTCCGACCGACCGCCGGAGCGGCACGGGGTGGGTGCACCCCAGACCGTCGACCAGTCCGGGCTGTACGGCCGGTCGGTCCGGGCCATGGTCGAGCCGGGCGTGCCCCGGGCGGACGCGGCCTGGTCGTGGCGTTCCGTGGCGGCCCGGGCGGTGCTCGACGCCACCGGGGCCCGTCCGGGGCCGGTCCACCTGAACCTCGCCTTCACGGAGCCGCTCCTGGCGGAGCCGGGCCCCCTACCCGCCGGGCGGGACAGCGCGGCGCCGTGGCACCAACGGGCACCGATCCCGCCGCCGACGACCGTGCTCGAGGACCTGCGGGGTCGCCGTGGGGTGATCGTGGCCGGCCGGGGCAGCGAGCCCACCGTCGTCCGCCCGCTGGCGGAGGCCTGCGGCTGGCCGGTGTTGGCCGACCCCCTCGGGGGCTGTCGGGTGGCTGGGCCGACGACGATCGCGTCGTTCGACCTCCTCGCCCGGACGCCGGGCTGGGCCGAGTCCCATCGGCCCGACGCGGTGGTCCGCATGGGTGCGCCCCCGGCGTCGAAGGCCCTGGCGGGCTGGCTGCGCGACGTGCCGATACAGGTGGTCGTCGACCCGACCGACGCGTTCGCCGACCCGGACCGAGGTGCCACTCACCTGGTGACCGGGCTGCTGGCCGGCGATGACCAGGCCCCCGCGCCGGCCTATTGGCTGACCGCTTGGCGGGACGCCGACGATGTCGTCCAAGGCGTCCTCGAGCGCGAACTCCGCGACGACCTGGACGATCCGACCGTGGCCCGCACGGTCGTCAGTGCGCTACCGGCGGGCGCCGACCTGGTGGTGGCGTCGTCGATGCCGGTGCGGGACGTGGAGTGGTTCGGCGGCACGACGGACGGCCGGGTGCTGGCCAACCGCGGCGCCAACGGCATCGACGGCGTCGTGTCCACGGCCGTCGGCGTCGCCCTCGCGGGTCGACCCACGGTGGCGCTGGTCGGTGACCTGGCCTTCCTGCACGACACGAACGCCCTGCTCGGTGCGGCCGACCGGGACCTGTCCCTGACGGTGGTGGTGGTCGACAACGACGGTGGGGCCATCTTCTCGTTCCTGCCCCAGGCCGAAGCGATGGCGGCGGGGGAGTTCGAGCAGCTGTTCGGTACCCCCCACGGCCTGGACCTCGTCGCCGTGGCCGCGGCTCACGGCGTCGTCGCCGCCGCCGTCGAGTCGGTCGCGGCGCTGGCCGCGGCGGTGGCCACGCCCGAACCGGGGATCCGGGTGCGGGTCGTCAGGACCGACCGCCAGGCGAACGCCGACGTCCACCAGCGCCTCTATGACCTCGTCGCCGACGCCCTCGCGGAGCTGTAGGGCGGCTTTCGTCGAACGGGGGCGAGCGGTGGCAGGGTCTCGTGGCCTACAGCCGGACCAGGGCTCCGAGCATGGCTTGGGCCTTGGCCCGGGTCTCCTCGAGCTCGGCGGTGGGATCGGAGTCGGCGACGATGCCGACGCCGGCCCACAGGCGGGCCTCGGTCCCGTTCAGCTCGGCGGAGCGGATGCCGACGGCCCAACGGCCGTTGCCTCCGCCGTCGACCCAGCCGACCGGCCCGGCGTAGCGACCCCGGTCCCCGGGCTCGAGACGGGCGATCAGGGCGAAGGCGGCCTCCCGGGGGTCCCCGCCGACCGCCGGGGTGGGGTGAAGGGCTTCCACCAGCTCCAGGACCGACGGGACGGGGTCGGACAGACGGCCCTCGACCAGGGTCCCGAGGTGCTGGACGTTGGCCACGCCGACCACAGAGGGCTCGGCCTCCTCGTCGAGGAAGGAGCACCAGGGCAGGAGGGCCTCGTGGACGAAGTCGATCGTGACCTGGTGCTCCGCCCGGTCCTTGGCGGAGGCCAGCAGGCCCGCCGCCAGTCGGGCGTCGGCGGTGGGATCGCCACCGCGGGGGGCCGTGCCCGCCAAGGGATGGGACCGCACGACGTCGTCGTGGCGGGCGACGAGGGTCTCGGGGCTGGCGCAGACGAAGCCGTCCACGGCCGCCAGGGTGCATCCGGGGAAGGCGGCGGCCAGGCGTCGCAGCACCCCCCGCCGGTCGATCGGGCGGTCGGTGGTCACCACCAGTTCCCGGGCCAGTACGACCTTGCGCAGGTCGCCGGCCCGAACCGCCTCCCGGCCATCGACGACGGCGGCACACCAGTCCTCGGCCGACTGGGTGGTCTCGACCGTCACCCGGTCGGGCAGGGGCCCCGGCTCGCCGGTGTCGAGCAGCACCGGGTTGGGGTCGATGTCGCTCACGGTCGTGACCCAGCGGCTCCCTCGGTCGTCGCGGCCGACGATGACCTCGGGGACGCGCAGGCGCCGGGGTGCGGCGGGTAGGAAGGGCCAGGCCCCGAAGGCGACCGCGCCGGCGCCAGGACCGCCGACCTCGTCGTCGACCTCGATGGCGGCCAGTTCGGCCTGGGCCGCCCGGACGTCGTCGACCTCGATCTCCAGCGCCGTCCCGCGCCCGGCCAGACCCACGCCGTCGCGGGCCAGGAGGACGCCGTCGACACCGGCAACGGCCAGGAGGTCGACGTCGTGGTCGAGGCGCCGGGTCCGGGCGACGAGGCTCACGGGCGGTCAGCTCCGGGTGGCGGTGATGAGCTGGGAGGCACCGAGCAGGAAGCGGCGATGCTCGATGTGTTCGAAGCCGGCGGCGCCGAGGCGTTCCAGCAGCTCGAGGCGGGGCGGGAGGTAGGCCGTGGAGGCCGGGAGGTAGCGGTAGGCGTCCCGGTCCGACAGGAGGCCGCCGATCACGGGCACGATCCGGTCGAAGTAGAGGTGGTGGCCGAAGCGGACGACCGGGTTGTCGGGCCGGTCCACCTCGAGCAGGCCGATGCGGCCGCCGGGGCGGAGGGTGCGGGCCAGCTCGGCGAAGAGGGCGTCGAGAGAGACGACGTTGCGGAGCGCGAACCCGCACGCCGCACCGTCGGCCACCTCGTCGGGCAGCGGCAGCCGGGTGATGTCACCCTGGGCCCGGGGGGCGGAGGCGTGACTGGCCTGCAGCATCCCGAGAGCGAGATCGATGCCGATCGGGATGAGGCCCTGACGCTCGGCCTCGGCGCAGAGGTCGCCGGTGCCGGTGGCGAGGTCCAGCACGACCGACCCGGCGGGCAGGCCGAGCTCGGCCACGGTCGTTCGCCGCCAGCTCCGGTCGAGGCCGAAGGTCATGACCCGGTTCACCAGGTCGTAGCGGGGGGCGATGGCGTCGAACATGCCGCGCACGGCGGTCGCCTTCTCGGTCCCCTGTGGGAGGGGCGTGGCGGTCGTGGCCATGTCCGCAGCGTACGGACCGTCGCCCGAGGTCAGATCGGCGCCCACACGTCGAAGGACCGCTTGGGGAAGAGGACCGCCATCAGGGCCCGGTCGGCCACGTAACCGACGTCGTCGTAGCGCAGCTCCAGCTCCTCCGCGGCGAACCGGCCGAGCAGGAGGGCCGGGAGGGCGTCGGGGGCGATGCCGGCCTTGTCGTCGTCCATGGGGTCGAGGTCGGGTTCGGGGTCCCGGCGCGCCCCCGTGACCACGCCGGCGGCGACGGAGAGCACCGCCCCGTCCTCGTAGAAGGACAGGGCCAGCTCGGTCGACGAATGGGCGAAGGCCGAGACGGCCAGGCGGCGGGTCAGTTCGTCCTTGACGTGGTCGAGGAAGGCCGCCGGGTCGGGGACGCGGGCGTAGACGGCGTTGAACCAGGCGGGGTCCCGGATGCCGGCCCGCTCCACGACGATGGCCCAAGGATCTCCCTCACGGGCGACGAGGTACACCTTCAGGTCGCCCGCCCGGGTCGCGGCGGCGGCCACGAGGGCCTGGGCCGCGCCCTCGGTCCGGGCGGTGCCGCCGACCTCGACGTGGTCCTCCTCCACACGGCGCTGGATGTAGGCGAAGCCGTCCACCTCGCCGTCCCGCCGGGCGACGAGGATCTCCTCGCCCCAGGTCGACGCTCCGGAGAGGACCCAGTCCCAGCCGCCGTCGGGCCATTCCAGGGTGAGGTCCTGACGGGCTTTGGCGGCTCGCTCGAGGTCGTCGAGGGCGGGTCGGTCGGCGGGTGTCGCCGGCTCGACAGTCCAGCCCTCGGGGGCATCGGGTACGTCGAGCACCCGGTACTGGCCGGAGTACTCGATGGCGTAGCCGTAGCCGAGGCGGCGGTAGAGGTAGGGGATCCCAGTGATGATCACCACGAGGGCACCCTGCTCCTCGGCCCACTGGTGGTGGAGGTCGAACTGGGCCCGCACGAGGCCCCGCCGGCGGGCGGACGCCTTGGTCGCCACGAACTCGATCTGCGCCGCGGGCACCTCGACGGCGCCGTACCGGAGGCGGTGGGGGAGCAGCGTGCAGCAGGAGACGACGGCGTCGTCGGCGTCGACCGCCACCGTCCACCGACCCGGCCCGTAGCCCTCACCACGGAGGAGGTGGCGCACGGTCGCGCCCTCATGGGCGCTGAAGACCTCGTGGCACAGGGCGATGATCCCCTCGTGGTCCGGCGGGGTGGCCTCCCGGACGGTGAAGCCTTCGGCCCGGGCGCGCATGGCCTGACGCTAGGGCCCCTCCTCGGGCGCAATGGGCCGTTTATCCCGGCAGGAGCGGCAGGACGGCGTCCCAGGCGGGCGGGACGAGGTGGAGCAGGCCCGGGGGGTCGTCGTCCAGCACGGCGTAGTCGAGGTCCCGGTGGCGCTCGATCGAGCCCTGCAGGTCGGCGAAGCCGGCGCCCAGACCGGTGATGACCCCCACGCCGGTCGGACCCACGTCGACGGTGGTGACGGTGAGGTCCGGCCGATCCGACCGCAGGGCGGCCACCACCTTCCAGACGTCGCCGGCCCAGGCCACGGTCGTGCGCTCACGGGCCGCCATCGCCGCATCGGTGGGGTGGCAGTCGTGGAGCAGGATCACGGTGCCGGGGTGGGCCCAGGCCTCGAGGGCGGCGAGATCCGCGAGAGCGGCCTCGAACAGGTGGAGGCCGTCGACGAACGCCAGATCCAGTGGGGCGTCGCCGAGCACGTCGGCGCGGTCGTGGTCGGCGAAGAAGGCCGCGCTGGTCGTGGCCACGACCCGTCGGCCCGGGGCCCGCTCGCCGACCTCGGGCCCGGGGGCGGGGTCCACCCCCACGGCGACGGTGCCGGGGCGGGTGAGCCCGAGGCTGTGACCGTCGGCCACGCCGATCTCGACGTAGCCCCGGGGCCGCAGGTGCTCGTGCAGTCGGTCGAGCAGGGCGTAGTAGTGGGGGAACGGCGCCTCGGGGCTGGTCACTTCAGCGGCCCTCCGGGAGCGTCGTCCCGCAGTGCCGGCACTGGGGGTAGGCCCGGGAGGCGGGGCCGCCGCACTCGGGGCAGCGGGGCACGGGGAGCTGGCCCCGGCGAAGGCGGGTGATGACCGACCACACCATCCCGCCGAGGGCGATGACGATGAGCAGCTCGAACGCGTCTCGGACCAGGTCACCGGTGTCCACGCCTGCAGTGTGGCGGGCTCAGTCGAACCAGATGCGCTGGTGCTCGCGGCTCTCGGGGTGCAGCAGCGCGCAGAAGAGCGCCACCGGAAAGATGATCAGCAGCAGGAAGCGGAGGCTGAACAGCAGCTCGGGGCCGATGTCGAGCAGGGGGAGGACGGCGAGAAGGGCGACCTCTATGGCCGAGGATGCGACGCCGAGCCGGTAGCCCCACCGGCGGCTGTTGGCGATGCCGTACGCTCCGACTGCCCCGGCCAGCGCGCTGAGGGTGAGGAACACCGTGTACGGCTGCAGCACGCTGAACACGGCGTTGATGTAGAGCAGGAAGACCGCGACCTGGAGGGTCTGGGGCTGCGATGGGTTCGTCCAGCGACGGGTCTCCATGAGCGACAGTCTGGCAGGGCGCAGGGGATTTGCCGGGTTGGTCCTCGCCGCCGGAGCGGGCACCCGCCTGCGCCCCCTCACCGCCGGGCGCCCGAAGGCCCTGTGCCCGGTGGACGGGGTCCCGCTGGTCGACCTGGCGGTGGACCGGGTGCGCTCGGTGGTCGACGACGTCGCGGTCAATGTCCACCACGGCCGGGATGCTCTGCTGGCCCATCTGGGTGACCGGGTCCACGTCTCGGTCGAGGAGCCGGTCGCCCTCGGCACGGCGGGAGCCGTCGGGGCGCTGCGAGGCTGGATCGACGGCCGACCCACCGTGATCGTCAACGCCGATGCGTGGTACGGCGGAGGCATGGACGCTCTCGTGGACGGTTGGGACGGCGAGCGGGTGCGGGTGCTGGTCCCCGGGGGCGGCCCGCTGGGGACCCGGTCCCTGATCGCCGGCTCGCTGCTGCCGTGGGACCTCGCGCGGCACCTCGCCGCCGTGCCCTCTGGGCTCTACGAGGCGGTCTGGCGGGAGGCGGTCGGGACCGGCCGGCTCGAGACCGTCGCCCAGGACGGCCCGTTCGTGGACTGCGGCACACCCGCGGCGTACCTGGCGGCCAACCTCGCGGCGTCGGGAGGCAGATCTGTCGTGTCCCCGGGCGCGCGGGTCGCGGGAAGGGTGGTGCGCAGCGTGTGCTGGGAGGACGCAGTGGTCGGTCCGGACGAGGTCCTGGTCGACGCGATCCGGTTCAGCGCCCGGGGGACCGTCCTGGTGCGCTGACCGCGGTGCCGGCCAACTGGCCGCACGCGGCATCGATGTCGGCGCCGCGGTTCTGGCGGACGGTGACGTTGACCCCGGCCCCGCGGAGGCGGAGGCGGAACGCCTCGACGGCGGCGGGGGACGAGCCCTGGGGGCCGAAGCCGGGGGTCGGGTTCAGCGGGATGAGGTTGACGTGGGCCCGCTGGCGGCGGGCGATGACGGCCAGCTCGTCGGCGTCCTGGGGCCGGTCGTTGGTGGCGGCGATCATGGCCCACTCGAAGCTGAGCCGCCGGCCCTTGGCCGCCTGCCATTCGGCACACGCCGCCTCGAGGTCGGCGAGTGGGTACCGCCGGTTGACGGGCACCAGGGCGTCACGCAACTCGTCGTTGGCGGCGTGGAGGGATACGGCGAGGTTCACCGGGAGTGACTCGGCCGCCAGGCGGCGGATGCCCGGCACGATGCCGACCGTCGAGACCGTGAGCCCCCGGGCCCCGATGCCGAGGTCGGCGTGAAGGCGTTCGACGGCGCCCCAGGTGGCGTCGTAGTTGGCGAGCGGCTCGCCCATCCCCATGAAGACGATGTTGGAGACGCGGCGATCATCGGCTTCCCGCCGGGCGTGGACGACCTGCTCCACGATCTCGCCGACGGTGAGCTGCCGGGCGAAGCCGGCCTGCCCAGTGGCGCAGAAGTCGCACGCCATCGCGCAGCCGGCCTGCGTGCTCACGCACACGGTGCTGCGGTCGGGATAGTGCAGCAGCACCGTCTCGATGGTGTGGCCGCCGTCGACGGCCCAGGCCCACTTCACCGTCTCGCCACCGTCGCTGGTGCGGCGGGCCACCTCCTGCAGCGCCAGGGGCAGGTGCTCGGCCAGGGTCGACCGGAGGGCGAGGGGGAGGGTGGTGATGGCCTCGGGGTCCCTTCCCTGGCGGTACAGGCCGTCCCACACCTGGTCGACCCGGTACCGCGGCTGGCCCTCCAGGAGGGCCTCCAGGCCGCCCCGGTCCAGGTCGTAGCGACTCGACACATCCGAAGCGTACGGTTGGCCCGTGCCCGATCACCGACCGAACCCGCCGGTGAACGAGCGCCATCACCGCGATGTGCAGGGCGGGGTCGCCCGGGCGGCGGTCTTCGGCGCCAGTGACGGCCTCGTCTCCAACGTCTCGCTGATCCTGGGCGTCGCCGGGGCCGACCCCGGCGCCGGTGTGGTCCGCCTCGCCGGCCTGGCCGGCCTCATCGCCGGTGCCGTGTCGATGGCGGCGGGCGAGTACGGCTCGATGAAGGCCCAGCAGGAGCTCCTGGAGCGGGAGCTGGCGATGGAGCGTCGGGAGCTGGCGCGCAACCCGCATGTCGAGACGGTGGAGCTGGCCCAGCTCTACCAGTCCCGCGGGGTGGACCCCGAGCTGGCCCGCCAACTGGCCCAGGGGGTGATGGTCGACCCGGAGACCGCGCTGCGGGCCCACGCCCGGGAGGAGTTGGGCATCGACCCTGACGCTCTCGGCTCGCCCGTGCGCGCCGCCGGGTCGTCCTTCGTGGCCTTCTCTGCCGGGGCGATACTGCCCCTGTTGCCTTGGTTCTTCATGACCGGGACGGCGGCCATCGTGGCCTCCGTGGTCCTCGGCGTGCTCGGCGCCGCAGGCCTCGGCGTGGCCCTGGCCGCCTTCACGATGGGCTCCCGGGTCCGCCTGGCGATCCGCTACGTCACCATCGCCGTCCTCGCCGGCGCCGTCACCTACGGCATCGGCGCCGCCGTCGGCGTCTCCACCTAGCCCGCCCCCCAACATCAAGGGGTGGGGGTGAAGGCGGTGTCGGTCTGGTGGGTGTGGAAGCCGAGGGAGCGGTAGAGGGAGACGGCGGGCGTGTTGTCCGACTCGACGTAGAGCATCCCGATCCTGAGGCCTTGGTCGGCGAGGTGCGCCAACCCGGCGATGGTGAGGTCCCGTCCGAGGCCGCGGCCGACGAAGTCCGGGTCGACGGCGATGACGTAGATCTCGCCGAGGGCGGGATCGGCCCCGTTGGCGGGGTGGACCTTGGTCCAGCAGAACCCGGCCAGGCGGTCACCCTCCTCGTGGAGGAGGAAGCCCTCGGCGTCGAACCACGACTCCTGCAGGCGGCCGGCGAGGGTCGCAGTGTCCCAGCCCCCCTGCTCGGGGTGCCACGAGAACGCCCGGTTGTTCACCGCCAGCCACGCCTCGTCGTCCTCGCCCGGACAGAAGGGGCGAGTGGCGAGGTCCGTCGTGGCCGCCAGGGGGAGGGCGCACCGCATCTGGAGGAGTCGCCTCGACGCCGTGAGGCCGGCGCGGGCGGCGGCCTCCTCGTGGCGGGCGGTCGTGCCGTGCACCCACCACACGGTCTGCGGGCCGCCGGCGACCGCGGCGGCCCGTAAGGGGCCCTCGCCGAAGGCGACCGGGTCGTCCGTTTCGTCGAGGACGAGGTCGAGCGCCACCGTCGTCACGGCGCGGCACACTAACGACGTGGCCCGCCCCCGAACGCCTGCCGGACGCGCGCGGGAGACCATGCGACGGCTGATCGAGGAGTATCCCGACGCCCGTTGCGAGCTCGACCACGAGAACCCGTTCCAGCTCCTGGTGGCCACGATCCTCTCGGCCCAGTGCACTGACGCCCGGGTGAACATGGTCACCCCCCACCTGTTCGCCCGCTACCCGACCCCGCAGGACCTGGCCGAGGCCGATCCTGCCGCACTGGAGGAGATCGTCCGCTCGACCGGGTTCTTCCGCTCGAAGGCCCGCAACCTCATCGGGATGGCCCACGGCCTGGTCGAGGACCACGACGGCGAGGTGCCCTCCCGGATGAAGGACCTCACCGCGCTCGCCGGGGTCGGGCGCAAGACGGCCAACGTTGTCCGCTCGGTGGCCCTCGACCGGCCCGGCCTGCCCGTGGACACCCACGTCGGCCGCCTGTCCCGCCGCCTCGGCCTCACCGAGCAGGAGGATCCGGTGAAGGTCGAGACGGAGCTCAACGCCATGATCCCGGCGGCGGAGCGGGGCCGGTTCAGCCTGCGGCTGATCCTGCACGGCCGGCGGGTCTGTCCGGCCCGTAGGCCGCGTTGCGGCGATTGCGTGCTGCACGACTTCTGTCCCTCATCCGAGGTCTGAGTTCGGGATAAGGTGGCGTCCTGCCAGGTTCCCGCCACCTGGCTACTGGCGACCATCGGGATCCGCCGCCCGAGGTCGCCCACGGCCGGCGCCCTTCGTGGGCGCCGGCCCCGCGTTCGGGCTGTGGTCCACCCGATCGGGGGACCGCCCTCCGAGGAGTCGGGTGACTCAGCGGCCGTCGAGTCGGCGGAGCACGGTGGCCAGGCGCCGGGCCCCGGTCCGCAGGGAGCGTTCGACCTCGTAGAGGTCGCTGGCCAGGTCCTCACGGTCGCCGGCGAGGTCGTCCGCGGCGGCGACCACCCGCTTGATCAGGTCGTCGAGGCTCGAGGCGGTCGAGGACAGTTGGGCGTGGTGGGGGCTCACCCGCTCAGTGTGGCCCAAACCCGCCGAAGCGAGTGGGGGGCGCCGGTACCGTGAGGCGGTCATGGCGCCCGTCCTCGCCCCCCTCCTGACCCGTCTCGACCGCCGGGGCGCCGCGAACCCCGCGTCCGACCTCCCGCGGCCTGCCCTGGGTGGTGACGAGCCGGTCGAGGCCGTGCGGGTGATCCTGGCCGACGTCGCCGACCGGGGCGACGTGGCCGTCCGCGACCACACGGAGCGCCTGGACGGTGTGCGCCTGGACGACCTGCGGGTGCCGCCGGCGGCCGTGACGGCCGCACTGGACCGGATCGCGCCGGACGTCCGTGACGCCCTCGAGCGCGCCGCCGACGAGGTCCGGGCCTACCACGCCGGCCAGGTGCCGCCGACCCGGCGCCACGACCGGGCCGGCGTGGTCATCGAGGAGTACTACGTCCCCGTGGCCCGGGCCGGCTGCTACGTGCCCGGCGGCCGGGCCCGCTACCCGTCCACCGTGCTCATGACCGTGGTCCCCGCGCGCGCCGCGGGCGTCGACGAGGTCGTGCTGGTCACCCCGCCCGGGCCCGACGGCGACGTGCCCCTGGAGACCTTGGCCGCGGCCGCCATCGCCGGGGCCGACGCGGTGTACCGCATCGGTGGCGCGCAGGCCATCGGTGCCTTGGCTCACGGCACCGAGAGCGTCCGCCCCGTCGACGTCATCGTCGGTCCGGGCAACGTCTACGTCGCCCAGGCCAAGCGCCAGGTCACCGGCCTGGTCGGGGTCCCCGCCGCCTTCGCCGGGCCCTCTGAGGTGGTGGTCGTGGGTGACGCCTCGGTGCCCGCGGCCCTGTGTGCCACCGACATCGTGGTCCAGGCCGAGCACGGCCCCGGTGGCCTGGCCTGGCTGGTCACCTGGGACGACGCCGTGGCCGATGCCGTGGACGAGGCCGTGGCCCGCATCGTGGCCGGGGCCGAGCGCCGGGCCGACATCGAGGCCACGCTGGCCGACGGGGGCTACACGGTCCTGGTCGACGGCCCGGACGCCGCGCTCGCCGTGGCCAACGCCATCGCCCCCGAGCACCTCCAACTGATGACCGCCGACCCCGCGGCCCTGGTGCCGCTGGTACGCAACGCCGGTGCGGTGTTCTGCGGCCCGTGGTCACCCGCATCGCTCGGGGACTACGCCGCCGGGCCCAGCCACGTGCTGCCCACCTTCGGCTCGGCCCGGTTCGCCGGCGCCCTCTCGGTGCTCGACTTCCTGAAGCAGATCCACGTGGTCACCGCCGACGAGTCGGGCCTCGCCCGGCTCGGGCCCGTCGTGGAGACGCTGGCCAACGCCGAGGGCCTGCCTGTGCACGCTGCCTCCATCGCCGCCCGGCGGACGTCGGCCCCATGACCGCCGCCCCCGTCCAGCCCCGCGGCGACCTGGCCCTCATGGCCGGTTACCACTCGCCCCAGCTCGACGTCCCGGTCCGCCTGAACACCAACGAGTCACCGGTCGGGCCCCCGGAGGCCTGGGTGGACGAACTGGCCGGCGCGCTGGGTGAGGTGGCCTGGAACCGGTACCCCGACCGGGAGGCCCTGGCGCTGCGGTCGGCGCTGGCCGACCACCACGGCACGACGACCGACCGCGTCTTCTGTGCCAATGGCTCCAACGAAGTGCTCCAGTCGGTCCTCCTGGCCTACGGCGGGGCGGGGCGGTCGGCCGCCACCTTCGAGCCCACCTACGCCGTGCACGGTCACCTGGCCCGCATCACCGGCACGGCGGTGGTGGAGGGGGAGCGAGGCGCCGACTTCGCCCTCGACCTCGACGAGGTCGACCGGGTGCTGGCCGACGGACCCTCGGTGCTCTTCCTGTGCTCGCCCGACAACCCCACCGGAGCGGTGACCGGCCCCGAGGCCACCGTCGCCGTCCTCGACCGGTGCGCTTCCGCCGGAGCGCTGCTGGTCGTGGACGAGGCCTACGGCCAGTTCGCGCCCTCCACGGCCCTGGACCTGGTCGCTGACGACCGGCCCCTGCTGGTGACCCGCACCTTCTCCAAGACCTGGGCCATGGCCGCCGGTCGCCTGGGCTACGGCATCGGCCCGTCCTGGATGGTCGACGAGCTGGCCAAGGTCGTCCTGCCTTATCACCTCGACGCCGTCACCCAACTCGCCGGCCGCCTCGCCCTCAGGTACGCGGATGCGATGGGCGCCCGGGTCGAGCAGATCGTCGCCGAGCGCGAGCGCCTGGTCGCCGGGCTGAACCGCCTCGGCGTGCGTCAGTGGCCGACCGGGGCCAACTTCATCCTCTTCCGGCCCGAGGCGGCCGGCGGCGACGCCGTCTGGCAGGGCCTCGTCGACCGTGGCGTGCTCGTGCGCAACTGCGCCTCGTGGCCCCGCCTGGCCGACTGCCTGCGGGTCAGCGTGGGTACGCCGGAGGAGAACGACCGCTTCCTGACCGCCCTGGAGGAGACCCTGTGAGCGAAGCGAAGGCCCCCCGCACCGCGTCCGTCGAACGGACCACGGCCGAGACCCGCATCCACCTGCGGGTCGACATCGACGGTACCGGCACGACGTCGGTCGAGACCGGCCTGCCCTTCTTCGACCACATGCTGGCCCAACTCGGTCGCCACGGCGGCCTGGACCTCACCGTGGCGGCTACGGGCGACCTCGAGATCGACGCCCACCACACGGTGGAGGACGTGGGGATCGCCCTTGGAGGCGCCCTCAAGGAGGCCCTGGGCGACAAAGCCGGCGTCCGCCGGTTCGCCTCGTCGGCCGTGCCGCTGGACGAGGCTCTGGTCGAGGCCGCTCTCGACCTCTCCGGGCGGCCCTTCCTCGTCTATGAGATCGAGCCTCCGGGCGAGAAGATCCTGGGGGACCCCCCGTTCGACCCCCAGCTGGCCGAGGAGTTCTGGCGCGCCCTGGTCACCGCCGCGGGTTGGACGCTGCACCTGACCATGGTCCGGGGCCGGAACACCCACCACGTGATCGAGGCCTCCTTCAAGGCGACCGCCCGCGCCCTGCGGGACGCCGTACGGGTGGAAGGGGCGGGCATCCCGTCCACCAAGGGGACCCTTTGACCGAGCCGAGCCGTCCCCTGGTGGCGGTCCTGGACTACGGCATCGGCAACCTGCGTTCGGCCCAGAAGGCGCTCGAGCACCTGGGCGCCGACGCCCGCCTCACCGCTGATCCCGGGCTGATCGCGGACGCCGTCGGCGTCGTGCTGCCCGGCGTGGGCGCGTTCGGCGCGTGCATGGCCGCGCTGCACCGCACCGGCCTGGCCGACCAGAGCCTCGAGGCCGTGGCCTCGGGCCGGCCCTTCCTGGGCATCTGTGTGGGCATGCAGCTGCTCTACGCCGGGTCGGAGGAGGACCCCGGTGTGCCGGGCCTCGGCGTCCTGCCCGAGACGGTGCGCCGCCTGCCCGAGGGGGTGAAGCATCCTCAGATGCAGTGGAACGTGCTCCGGCGCCGGGGCGAGCCGGCGATGCTGACCGGCGTGGCCGATCCCGCGTGGGTCTACTTCGTGCACTCCTTCGCCCCTGAGGACGGCACGGGCGTGACCGTGACCTGCGACTACGGCGGGGAGGTGGTGGCCGGCGTGGAGCACGGCAACGTGTGGGCGATGCAGTTCCACCCCGAGAAGTCCGGCGCGGCGGGTCAGCAGATCCTGGGCAACTTCCTGGCCCGGCTCCCGTCGTGAACCTCTACCCGGCCATCGACCTGCTCGACGGGCGCTGTGTCCGCCTGCGCCAGGGGGACTACGACCGCCGTACCGACTACGACGAGGACCCCGTCGGCCGGGCCCGTCAGTTCGCGGTCGACGGCGCCCCCTGGATCCACGTCGTGGACCTCGACGCCGCCCGCCGCGGTGAGCCGCGGAACCGGGAGGTCATCGGCCGCATCGTGGCCGCGGTGGACGTGCCCGTGCAGGTCGGGGGTGGCGTGCGCTCCCGGGCTGACGCCGAGGCCCTCTGGGGGGCCGGCGTCGCTCGCGTCGTGATGGGCACCGCGGCCCTCGCGACGCCGGAGCTCGTGGCCGAGCTGGTCCCCGACGGGGCCGTCGCCGTCGGGCTGGACGCCCGGGGCCGGGCCCTCGCCGCCCACGGCTGGGAGGCCGACGCCGGCTGGGACCTGCTGGAGGCGGCCACCCGCTTCGGCGAGATGGGCGTGGCCGCCCTGGTCGTCACCGAGATCGGTCGGGACGGGATGCTGGCGGGTCCTGATCTGGACGGCCTGTCCGCCGTGTTGGACGTGACCACCGCGCCGGTCGTGGCCTCGGGTGGCGTCGGCTCGCTGGCTGACGTCGAGGCCCTCACCGCCCTCGACCTCGAGGGGGTGATCGTGGGCCGGGCGATCTACGAGGACCGGGTGACGGTGGCCGACGCCGTGGCGGTGCTGAGCCGGTGAACGTCGCCCGGGTCATCCCCTGCCTCGACGTCACCGCG
The DNA here is from genome assembly GCA_963845425.1 of uncultured Microthrixaceae bacterium. GTDB lineage: Bacteria > Actinomycetota > Acidimicrobiia > Acidimicrobiales > DATDAH01 > DATDAH01. Next base: position 503,763 of record CAWJSC010000010.1, on the reverse strand, counting down.
GGGCGCGTGGTCAAAGGCGTCAACTTCGTCGACCTGGTCGACGCGGGCGACCCCGTCGAGCTGGCCGCCCGCTACGACGCCGAAGGCGCCGACGAGGTCGTCTTCCTGGACATCACCGCCTCCTCGGACAAGCGCGAGACCATCGTCGAGCTGGCCCGGCGCACCGCCGAGGAGGTCTTCATCCCCTTCACCATCGGGGGGGGTGTGCGGGAGGTCGAGGACGCCCGCCTCCTGCTGCGAGCCGGGGCCGACAAGGTCTCGGTCAACACCGCGGCCGTCGACGACCCTGCGCTCGTATCGGCGATCGCCGCCGAGTTCGGGGCCCAGTGCATGGTCGTGGCCATCGACGCCCGGCGCCGGGAGGACGGCTCCCCCGAGGTCTTCACCCACGGCGGCCGCACGCCGACCGGCCAACACGCCGTGGCCTGGGCCGAGGAGGTCGTCCGGCTCGGGGCCGGGGAGATCCTGCTCACCTCGATGGACCGGGACGGCACCCGGGACGGCTTCGATCTCGAGCTCACCGCGGCGGTGAGCGACGCCGTCGGCGTGCCGGTGATCGCCAGCGGAGGGGTGGGCACCCTCGAGCACCTGGCGGACGGGATCCTGGAGGGCAGGGCCGATGCCGTGTTGGCCGCCAGCATCTTCCACTTCGGCGAGCACACCGTGGCCGAGGCCAAGGCGGTCATGGCCGCCCGGGGCATCACCGTCCGGCCCGTCTGACAGGCCCAGCCGGTACCGTCGCCGGTATGGCCGACTCGGCGAACGGCAACGCAGCCACGACCTCCACCGGCAAGGACCAGCGGGGTCGGGAGCGTCTCCCGATCAAGATGCTGAACGACCGCATCCTGGTGGACATGGACCGCCAGGAGGGCGAGCGCCGCAGCACGGGCGGGATCCTCATCCCGGCGACCGCGCAGGTGGGCAAGCGCCTGGCCTGGGCCGAGGTCATCGCCGTGGGCCCCAACGTGCGGGCCATGGAGCTCGGCGACCACGTCCTGTTCAATCCGGAGGACCGCTACGAGGTCGAGGTCGGCGGCGACGACTACCTCATCCTGCGGGAGCGCGACATCCATGCGGTGGCCGCCACCCGCCTCGAGGAATCCGGAGCCGGTCTCTACCTGTAATGGCCCGGGGGAGGCCCGGCACCCGTCCGTAGGATGACCGGGTGAGCCCCATCTCGACCCCCCTCGCCGTCACGCCCGAGCAGCTGGCGGCGGTGACCTACAACACCGACGGCCTCGTGCCCGCGATCGTCCAGGAGGAGGGCACCGGCGAGGTGCTGATGCTGGCCTGGATGAACGAGGAGTCGCTGGCCAAGACCTTCGAGACCGGTCGCACCTGGTTCTGGAGCCGTTCCCGCCAGGAGTACTGGTGCAAGGGCGAGACCTCCGGTGACCGCCAGTACGTGCGCCGGGCGGCCTACGACTGCGACGGCGACACCCTCCTCTTCGTCGTGGAGCAGGAGGGCAGAGGGGCGTGCCACACGGGCGAGCGTTCCTGCTTCTTCCGTGACTTCGGTGATCCAGCCGGATCGTGAGCGGTTCCGGGCCCTCGCCCGGGACTACACCGTGGTCCCCGTCTGGCGGGAGCTGCTGGCCGACTTCGTGACCCCGGTGTCGGCGTTCGCCCGCCTGGCCGGCGACGGCCCCGGCTTCCTGCTGGAGTCGGTGGACCGGGGCGAGCGGGGGAGCCGGTACTCCTTCGTCGGTCGTCATCCGCTGACGACCCTGGTCTCCCGCGAGGGTGACATCGACGTCCGCGGCCAGGTCCCGGACGGCCTCCCGGTCGACCAGGGGATCCTGGCCGCCGTCGAATGGCTGGTCGGCGCCTATCGGACCCCGCCGCTGCCGGAGCTGCCGCCGCTGCATGCGGGGGTCATCGGCTACCTGGGCTACGACGTCGTGCGGGAGGTCGAGCACCTCCCGGCGCCTCCCGAGGACGACCGGGGCCACCCCGACGCCATGGTCTCGGTCATCGGCGAGGTCGCCGCCTTCGACCACTGGAACCAGCAGGTGACCCTGGTGGCCTCGGCCGTCATCCCGCCCGGGGCCGACGCCGCCGCCGTCGACGCCGCCTACGACGACGCCGTGGCCCGGGTCGAGGCCCTCGCCCGGGACGGTGCCCGGCCGCTGGACGAGCCACTGCTGGAGCCGCCCCGCCGGGACGAGCCGCTGCCGGAGTACCGCTCGGTGCTCGGTTCCGAGGCCTACCAGACCGCCGTGGCGGTGGCCAAGGAGCACATCGTCGCCGGGGACATCTTCCAGGTCGTCCTCTCCCAGCGCTTCGACGTCGACCTCGACGCCGATCCGTTCGACGTCTACCGGGTCCTGCGCCAGATCAATCCCAGCCCGTACATGTACTTCGTGCGCTACCCGGAGGTCACCTTGGTCGGGGCGTCCCCGGAGCCGATGGTCCAGCTCCGTGACGGGCGGGTCGTCTCCCGGCCCATCGCCGGCACCCGGCCCCGAGGCGTGACCGACGAGGAGGACCGGCGCCTGGGGGCCGAGCTGCGGGAGCACCCCAAGGAGCTGGCCGAGCACGTGATGCTGCTCGACCTGGCCCGCAACGACGTGGGCCGCGTGGTCCGGTTCGGCACCGAGCAGGTCGACGAGCGGATGACCCTCGAGCGCTACAGCCACGTGATGCACCTCACCTCGCAGGTGTCCGGCGTCCTGGCCGAGGGCCGCACCCCCGTGGACGTCCTGCGGGCCACCCTGCCCGCGGGGACGGTGTCGGGGGCCCCGAAGGTCCGGGCCATGGAGATCATCGACGACCTGGAGCCCACCCGCCGGGGGCCCTACGCCGGGATCGTCGGCTACCTCGACTTCTCCGGGAACATCGACACCGCCATCACCATCCGCACCCTGCTGGTCGGTGCCGACGGCCGGGCCTCGGTCCAGGCGGGCGCGGGGATCGTCTTCGACAGCGATCCGGCCGGCGAGGACGCCGAGTGCCACGCCAAGGCCCGGGCGGTCCTGGCGGCCATCCCGTCGGCCCGGCGGATGACCGCAGCCCGGCGAGCCGCGGAGGCGAACCGTGCCTGACTCGCCGGTGGCGGTGGTGGTCGAGCGCGACGTGGTCACCGTCGAAGGCCCCGATGCCGGCGCCTACCTGCAGGGCCAGCTCAGTCAGGACGTGGACGGCCTGGCGGTCGGGGGCTCGGCCTGGACCTTCGTCCTCCAGCCCCAGGGCAAGGTCGACGCCTGGCTCCGCCTGACCCGGGCCGGCGACGAGGCGTTCCGGGCTGACATCGAGGCCGGTCATGGTGCGGCGCTCCTGGCCCGCCTGCAGCGCTTCCTGCTGCGCACGAAGGCCGAGCTGGTGCTCAGCACCGAGCCGATGGTCGCCGTCCGGGGGACGGCCACCGTGCCCGGGGCCGTCGTGCCCGCCCTCGACCCCGCGTGGCCGGGGGTGGAGGGGGTGGACCTGCTCGGCACCGATCGGGTCCCCGAGGGCATGGCGACGGCGTCCACCGAGTTCCTCGAGCGCCTGCGCATCGAGGCGGGCGTGCCCGCCATGGGCCGCGAGCTCACCGACCGCACCATCCCGGCCGAGTCCGGCGTGGTCGAGCGCTCGGTCAGCTTCACCAAGGGCTGCTTCACCGGCCAGGAGCTGGTCGCCCGGATCGACAGTCGGGGCGGCAACGTCCCCCGGCACCTGCGCCGCCTCGAGGCCGACGGGCCCGGCGCCCTGCCCATAGGCGGTGCGGTGGTCGTCGACGGCCAGGTCGTGGGCGAGGTCACCTCCTCGGCGCCCGCCGGGAACGGTCGGCCGGCGGTGGCCCTGGCCTACGTCGGCCGGGCCGTCGAGCCCCCGGCCTCGGGCGCCGTGGCCGACACGCCCGTGCGGATCCTGGAGGCGACCACCCGATGACCTACCTCGACGGCATCGTCGCCGCCCACCGGGGGCGGACCGCGGCCGACCCCCGGTCCCGCGGCGAGGTACTGGACGCGGCCCGGCAGGCGCCGTCACCGCGGCCGTTCCGGCAGGCCCTCGCCGCGGCAACCGGGGTCGCGGTCATCGCCGAGGTCAAGCGTCGGTCGCCCTCGAAGGGGGACCTCGCCCCGGGCCTCGATCCGGCGACCATGGCCGGCGAGTACGAGGCCGGCGGCGCGACCTGCCTGTCGGTGTTGACCGACGAAGCGCACTTCGGGGGCTCGGCCGAGGACCTGGCGGCCGCCCGGGCCGCGGTCGGCCTGCCCGTGCTGCGGAAGGACTTCACCGTCGACGAGATCGACGTGTGCGACGCCCGGCTGATGGGGGCCGATGCCGTCCTGTTGATCGTGGCCGCCCTCGACGACGGCGAGCTCCGGGCCTTCGCCCAGCTCGCGGTCGAGCTCGACCTGGCGGCCCTGGTCGAGGTCCACGACGCGGCCGAAGTGGAGCGGGCCCTGGCGGCGGGCGCCGACCTGATCGGGGTGAACCAGCGCGACCTGAGGACCTTCGCGGTCGACACGGAACGGGCGCTGGACCTCGCCGCCGACCTCCCGGCCGGGGTGGTCCGGGTGGCGGAGTCGGGCATCACCGGCCCGGCCGCCGTCGGGGTGTTGGCGGAGGCCGGCTACGACGCGGTGCTGGTGGGTGAGACCCTGATCACCTCGGGGGACCCGACGGCGGCGACGGCGGGCCTGGTGGCCGCCGGAACCGGCCGCAGCGGCGCCGACGGCGACGGGTAGCGTCCCGGCCGTGTTCGTCAAGATCTGCGGGATCACGAGCGAAGAGGACGCCCTGCTGGCCGTAGCCATGGGCGCCGACGCCGTGGGCTTCGTCTTCGCCCCCTCTCCCCGGCAGATGGCGCCGAACAAGGTCCGCGAGATCGCCGCCCGCCTGCCGCCGGAGATCCTCACCGTCGGGGTGTTCAAGGACAGTTCCAAGCAGCAGGTGATCCAGACCGTGCAGACCTGCGGGCTGAAGGCGGCCCAGCTCCACGGCCGGGAGAGCCCCGAGGTCACCCGGGCGGTGCGGGACCGGGTCGGCCTGGTCATCAAGGGCCTCCCGGCCGGGGATCCGGCGCTGGAGCAGTGGGACGAGTACGGCGCCGACGCCCTGCTCCTGGACGCCCCGCGCCCCGGTTCGGGCGAGGTGTTCGACTGGTCCCTGGCCGATGGCGTCCCCCTGAACCGGAAGGTGATCCTGGCGGGCGGGCTGACCCCCGAGAACGTCGCCGACGGCATCGCCGCCGTCCGCCCGTGGGGCGTCGACGTGTCCAGCGGGGTCGAGGCCTCGCCGGGGCGCAAGGACCCGACCAAGGTCCGGTCCTTCGTCAAGGCGGCGCGGGCGGCGGCCCCCGAGGACGACTACGAGGACCGCAGCGGTCGGGGCATCTACGACTGGGAAGCGGAGACGGGCTGGTGACCCACACCCCCTCCCTGATGCCCACGCCGGGCCCGGACGGCCGGTTCGGCCGGTTCGGCGGGCGCTTCGTGCCCGAGACGCTGATCCCCGCCTGCGAGGAGCTGGAGGCGGCCTTCACGGAAGCCTGGGCCGATCCCGCCTTCCGGGCCGAGCTCGACGGACTGCTCCGCGACTACGCCGGTCGTCCCTCGATCCTCACCGAGTGCGAACGCCTCGGCGAGGAGCTGGGCTGTCGGGTCTTCCTCAAGCGGGAGGACCTGAACCACACCGGCTCGCACAAGATCAACAACGTGCTGGGCCAGGCGTTGCTGGCCCAGCGCATGGGCAAGACCCGTCTGGTGGCCGAGACCGGCGCCGGCCAGCACGGGGTGGCCACGGCCACTGCCGCGGCCCTCCTCGGGATGGAGTGCCTGGTGTACATGGGTGAGGTCGACATCGCCCGCCAGGAGCTGAACGTCTTCCGCATGCAACTGCTGGGCTCGGAGGTCCGGCCGGCCACCTCTGGCAGCCGGACCCTGAAGGATGCCGTCAACGAGGCCATGCGGGACTGGGTGGCCACCGTGGAGACCAGCCACTACTGCCTCGGTTCGGTCATGGGCCCCCACCCGTACCCGTGGATGGTGCGGGAGCTGCACCGGGTGGTGGGCGAGGAGGCCCGGGCCCAGATGTTGGCGCGGACCGGGGCCCTGCCCGATGTGGTCGTGGCCTGTGTCGGCGGGGGCTCGAACGCCATCGCCATCTTCTCGGGCTTCGTCGACGACCCCGAGGTGGAGCTGGTCGGGGTCGAGCCCGCCGGTGGGGCCGCCGTGGGCCACGGCGTGCCCGGGGTGGTGCACGGCAGCACTTCCTTCCTGCTCCAGGACGAGGCGGGCCAGGTCCAGGAGGCCCAGTCCGTGTCCGCCGGGCTCGACTACCCGGGCGTCGGTCCCGAACACGCCCACCTGGCCGACATCGGCCGGGCCCGCTACGAGGCGGTGAGCGACGACGAGGTCCTGGACGCCTTCTTCCTGTTGGGCCGCACGGAGGGGATCATCCCGGCTCTGGAGTCGGCCCATGCGCTGGCCTGGGTCGCCCGGGAACGGGCCGGCCTGGCGGGACGGACCATCCTGCTCAACCTGTCGGGCCGAGGCGACAAGGACGTGGCCCAGGTGGCCGAACTGCGCCGTGGGTGAGGTGGTGGTGCCGGTCCCGCCGGCACCGGAGGCCGTCGGCTCGTTGGAGGCCGCGCTCCGGGCGGGTCGGGACACAGGGCGCAAGCTCCTGGTGCCGTACATCACCGGTGGCCTGCCGGGCTGGACGGGCCTGCTCGACCCGCTGGCCGAGGCCGGGGCCGACGCCATCGAGGTGGGCATCCCGTTCTCCGACCCGGTGATGGACGGCCCGGTCATCCAGGCGTCCTCCGAACGTGCCCTCGCGGCCGGGGCCACGCCCCGCTCGATCGTGGCCGAGCTGGCCGAGCGGGAGACCGCCGTCCCCGTGGCGGTGATGACCTACTACAACCTCGTCTTCCGGTGGGGCCACCAGCGGTGCGCCGACGAGCTGGCCCGTGCGGGTGTGGCCGCGGCGATCCTGCCGGACCTGCCCCTCGACGAGGTCGGCCACTGGGCCCGGGCGGCCGACCAGGCGGGGGTCGAGACGGTGCTGCTGGCCGCGCCGACCACCCCCGACGAGCGCCTGGTGCGGATCTGCGCCCGCTCGCGCGGCTTCGTCTACGGCGTGGGGCTCCTGGGGATCACCGGCGAGCGGGACGCCCTGGCGGCGACCGCCGTGGAGGTGGCTCGGCGACTCAAGGCCGTCACCGACAAGCCCGTGCTGATCGGGGTGGGGATCTCCACCCCCGCCCAGGCGGTCGAGGCCTGCACGGTCGCGGACGGGGTGGTGATCGGCTCCGCCCTCGTCCGGCGGATCATCGAGGGGGCGACCCCCGCCGAGGCGGCAGGCCTCGTCGCCGGCTTCCGAAAGGGCCTCGAAGCCGGAAATGCTTGACTTTGGGGGGTCAAATCGACTCGCATGCTCTTCTGACGGTTCGTTTCGGGACCGACCCGATCGTCCGACGAAGCCCAGGAGGGTGCAATGAACAAGAGTGAGTTGATCGACGCCATCGCTGCGAAGAGTGGCTTGAGCAAGTCGGATGTGGGGGCAGTGCTCGACGGTTTCGCCGAAGTCGCCTACGGGGCGGTCGGTGCCGGGGACAAGATCACCATCCCCGGGTTCCTCTCCATCGAGCAGACCTTCCGGTCCGCCCGAACGGGTCGGAACCCCCAGACGGGAGCCACCATCCAGATCGCGGCCACGAACGCGGCCAAGGTCTCGGCGGGTTCCAAGCTCAAGGCTGCCGCCAAGGGCTGACGCCACGACTCCAGCTCACGGGGGCGGCCTCCGGGCCGCCCCCGTGGCGCGCCCGGGCTCAGGCGGCCAGCGCGATGGCCAGGCGACGGGCGGCGTCGGTCAGGGCGGCGGGGCCCTCGGTGGCGAAGGACAGGCGGAGCCCCGACCGATGGGGATCCTGGACCGAGAAGGCGGCACCGGGCACGAAGGCCACGCCGGCGGCGAGGGCGTGCGGGAGCAGGGCCGCGGTGTCGGTCTCGTCCCTCAGCCGGGCCCAGAGGAACATGCCGCCCTCGGGGGCGTGGAAGGCGATCCGATCGCTCAGGTGGGCTCGTAGGGCGTCCTGTAGCGCCTGGCTCTGGCGGCGGTAGCGGTCCCGGAGGCCGTCCAGGTGCGGCTCGAGGAACCCCGGTCGGGTGAGCACGGTCGCGGCGATGGCCTGGTTGAGGCTGGACGTGTGGAGATCGGCGGCCTGCTTGAGCACCACCAGACGGGCCGCCAGCGGGGCCGGGGCGACCGCCCAGCCCACCCGGAGGCCGGGAGCGAGGATCTTGGAGGTCGTGCCCAGGGTCACGACGCGGTCCGACAGCGTGCTGAGGGCCGGGGGCCGGGGGCCGGCCCACCGGAGGGCGCCGTAGGGATCGTCGTCGACGATCAGGAAGCCGTAGTGGTCGGCCAGGCGGGCCAGTTCCCGGCGCCGCTCGGCGCTGAGGGTCACCCCGGACGGGTTGTCGAAGTCGGCCACGACGTAGACGAGGGCCGGTCGGAGGCCCGCGGCGAGCCGAGCCGCGAGGACGTCGACCCGCAGGCCCTCGCCGTCGGCGGGGAAGCCGGCGAGGTCGGCCCGGCCCAGTCGGAAGACCTGGAGGGCGCCCACGTACCCGGGATCGGCCAGGGCGACGGTGTCGCCCGGTCGGACGGTGGCCCGGACGAGCAGGTCCAGGGCCTGCTGTGACCCGTGGGTGATCACGACCTGGTTCGGATCGGTGGGCCGGGGGCACCGGTGGGCCACCCAGGCTCGGAGGCCGGGATGGCCCTCGGTCGTGGAGTACTGCAGGGCGGCCTCGGCCCCGTCGGCCAGCACCTCAGCGCCGGCCCGGGTGATGGCCTCCACCGGGAAGGCCTCCGGCGATGGCAGGCCGCCCGCCAGCGAGATCACCTCGGGCCGCTGGGTCAGTTCCAGCAGGTCACGGATCGCTGAGGAGCCCACCCGCTCCGCCGCGCCGGAGGAGGGCAGGGGCGAGGTCAGGACGCTCGGGGACTTGCTCATGGTCTTGGACTGTGTCACAAGTGGACCATGAGCAACAGAGCCACTTTCGGGGTAGTGGACCAGACCCTGCCCGGTGACCGGCGGACGCGGGCGGCCGAGGTCCGGCGCGTGGTGGACGAGTTGGGCGACTGGTCGGTCGGCGGCGGGCCCCTGTTCCGCCGCCTGGCCCTGGCCCTCAGTCGGGCGATGGAGCGGGGCGCGGTGGTACCGGGGGCCCGTCTGCCCTCCGAACGGGGTCTGGCGGGCGCGCTGCAGGTCAGCCGGGGGACCGCGGTGACGGCCTACGACCTGCTGGTGGCCGACGGCCTGGTGGAGCGGCGGGTCGGTAGCGGGAGCTTCGTCGTCGGCTCGGCCGGCGTCGGCCTGCCGGCGGGTCGGGAGGGTTCGGCCCTGGTCGCCCGCCTGGTCGACCGGTCAGCGGAGCCATCCTTGGACCTGGTGGATCTCTCCATCTCGGTGCTCCACGACGGCGCCGGCCTGCCCGAAGCGGGGGTGACGACGGCGGACCTGCTGACCGCGGCACCCGACACCGGGTACGGGCCATGGGGTCGTCTGGCCCTGCGGCGAGCGGTGGCCCAGCTGCTCGGGGCCTGGGGGCTGCCGTCGGAGCCGGAGCAGATCGTGATCACCAACGGCGCGCAGCAGGCCCTCAGCCTGGCCGCCTCGTGTTGGGCGCGGCCCGGCGACCGGGTGGCGCTGGACGACCCGACCTACCCGGGGGCGCTGTCCACCTTCACGGCCGCGGGAGCCGAGCTCCTCGGGATGCCGGTGGACCACGGTGGTCCCCGGCCCGAGGGCCTGGCCGAGGCGCTGGGCGCCCACCCCGCGATGGCCTACCTGCAGTCCGGCCCCCACAGCCCGACGGGGTTGGTGCTGCCGGGGGCTCGGCGTCGCGACCTCGCCGAGTTGCTCGTCGCCTCCCGGGTGCCGCTGGTCGAGGACCTCGCGCTGGTCGGCCTGGCCTGGACGCCGGGTCCGCCGCCGCTGGCGGCCCTGGTGCCGGATCACCCCACCGCGGTGGTGGGCTCCCTGAGCAAGCTGCTCTGGGGAGGGTTGCGCCTCGGGTTCGTCCGGGCCTCGGAGCCGGTGGCCCTGCGCTTCGCCCGGGTGAAGGCCACCCACGACCTGGGCTCCTCCGTGGTCAGCCAGCTGTTGGCCGAGCGCCTCCTGGCCTCACCCGGGCTGACGGCGTTCCTGGCCAACCGCCGCGCCAAACTGCAGGGGCGCTACGCCGTCCTGGTCCGGGCGCTGCGTGACGCGGTGCCCGACTGGTCCTGGACCGAGCCCCAGGGCGGCCTCTCGGTCTGGGTCCGCCTGCCGGGCCCGGTGGCCGAGGCCTACGCCCAAGTCGCCCTCCGTCACGGCGTGGCCGTGGCCACCGCCGAGGCCCTGTCGGTCACCGGCGCCCATCGCGACCGGCTACGCCTGTCCTTCGCCGGGCCCCCGGACGAGCTGCGGGAGGGCGTGGCCCGGCTGGCCGCCGCATGGGCTGCCTTCAGGGGCGGGGCGGGGTGACCGGCGGCGACTACGTTGCGCCGCATGGCTGATCCCACACGACTCGAGGCGGGCGACAAGGCCCCGCCCATCGCCCTGCTGGACCAGAACGGCGAGAAGGTGAAGCTGTCGGACTTCAAGGGCCGGCCCGTGCTCGTCTACTTCTACCCGAAGGCCGACACACCCGGCTGTACGACGCAGTCCTGTGGGCTGCGGGACGTGCTGGGCGACATCGGCGAGGCCGTGGTCCTCGGCATCAGCCCCGACCTGCCGCCCAAGCTGGCCACCTTCGACGAGAAGTACGGGCTGGGCTTCACCCTGCTGTCGGACCCCGACCACCGCGTGGCCGAGGCGTACGGCGTGTGGGGGGAGAAGAAGAACTACGGGCGGACCTACATGGGCATCATCCGCTCGTCGTTCCTGGTCGGGACGAACGGCAAGATCCAGGAGGCCTGGTACAAGGTCAGCCCCAAGGACACGCCCACCAAGTTCCTGGCGGCGCTGGCGTCGTGACCGGCCCGCGGTGGTCGCCCGGCGACCCGATGCCGCGTCCCGAGGACGTGATCCCGCACCGACCGCCCTTCCTGCTGGTTGATGAGATCACCGAGATCGTCCTCGATGCGAGGACGTGTGGTCGGTGGCGCCCGTCGGCCGACGAGCCCTTCTTCGCCGGCCACTTCCCCGAGTACCCCGTCGTGCCCGGCGTGCTCCTGGTCGAGGCCATCGCCCAGGTCGGGGCCGTCGGCGCACTGGTCTCAGATGGCCGTGACGGCGACATACCGTTCTTCGGGGGCATCGACAAGGCCCGTTTCCGCCGCCAGGTCCGTCCCGGGGAGCGGGTCGACATCGAGGTCGAGATCACCCAGCGCTCGCAGCGGGCGGGCAAGGCCCGCGGCCGGGCGACGGTGGACGGCGAGCTGGCGTGTGAGGCCGGCCTGTTCTTCCTGGCGGTGAACCGCTCGGAGCTGCCGGGGGGCTGAGGGATCAGGCCTCCGGTGGCGGCCCGAACACCAGGCAGCCGTTGTGGCCGCCGAAACCGAAGGAGTTCGACAGGGTCGGGCCCGCCACCCAGTCCCGGCCGTCGCCGGTGACCACGTCGATGGGGGCGAGGTCGTCCTCGGCCTCCACGTGGTTGGCCGTGGGCGGGATCAGGCCGTGCTGCATCGACAACACCACGGCCGCCGCCTCGAGGGCGCCGGCGGCGCCCAGGCTGTGGCCGGTGACGCCCTTGATGGAGGTGACCGCCGGGCCCTTCGCCCCGAACACCTTCACGATGGCCTCGGCCTCGGCCGCGTCGTTCAGTGGAGTGGACGTGCCGTGGGCGTTGATCTGGACGACCTCGTCGGGGTTGATCCCGGCGTCGCTCAGGGCCAGCTCCATGCAGGCGACCGCACCGGAGCCACCGGGGGAGGGTGCGGTGATGTGGTGGGCGTCGGCCGTGCTGGCGGAGCCGAGCACCTCGGCCAACGGCACCGCGCCACGGTCCCTAGCGTGCTCGAGCTCCTCGAGCACCAGGACCCCGGCCCCTTCCGCCATGACGAAGCCGTCGCGGTCCTTGTCGAACGGGCGGGACACCCCTGAGGTCGACAGCGCGGTCATGTTCTCGAACCCGGCGACCCCGGTCGGGGTGATGGCGCTCTCGGTGCCGCCGGTGATCACGGCGTCGCAGCGCCCGGTGACGATCAGGCGGGCGGCGTTGCCGATCGAGTGGGTGCCGGCCGCGCAGGCCGTCACCGTGGTCTCACAGGGGCCCCGGAAGCCGTGACGCATGGAGACGCGCGCCGCGGCGGCGTTCGGCATCAGCATGGGGATCAGGAACGGCGACACCCGGGCCGCACCGCGGACGCGGTGGACCTCGACCTGGTCCTCCAGGGTGTGGAGGCCCCCGATGCCCGTGCCCACCAGCACCCCGGTGCGGTCGGGGTCCCCGCTGGGATCGCCGGACTGCTCGAGGGCCAGGCCGGCCGCTCCCGCCGCCAGTTGGGTGAACCGGTCGGCCCGGCGGGCGTCCTTGGGCCCGTCGAACCACGGGCCGGGGTCCCAGTCGTGGATCTCGCGGGTCTTGCCCTCGTCCGCCGGCCCGAGGAGCGCGGCCCAGAACGCTGGCGCGCCGAGGCCGATGGGGGACACCACACCGGTGCCGGTGACGACGACGCGTCGTCGCTGCATGCTCAGAGCTTGGAGCGCACGAGGTCGACGGCCTGGGCGACCGTGGCGATGCCCTCCAGCTCCTCCTCCTCGATGCTGACGTCGAACTCGTCCTCGAGGGCCATGACCAGCTCGACGAGGTCGAGGCTGTCGGCGTCGAGGTCATCGGCGAAGTTGGCCTCGAGGGTCACCTTGTCCGCGTCCACGGCCAGCACCGTCACGGCATGGCCCTTGAAGCGCTCGAACAGATCATCGCTCACGGGGGGTCTTCTCCTGTATCGGGGTTTGCCTTCGTCGGATCATCGCGGCTGTGGGGCTCAGCTTCCCACGCCCATGCCCAGGCCGCCGTCGACCGGCAGGTTCGCGCCGGTCACGAAGGCGGCGTCGTCGGACGCGAGGAAGGCCACCGCGGCGGCCACCTCCTCAGGTCGGCCGACGCGGGCGAGGGGCACGATCGAGGTGAGCAGGGCGCGCTGGTCGTCGTTCAGCGCCCGCAGCATGTCGGTGTCGACGGGGCCGGGACTGACCACGTTCACCGTGATCGAGCGAGGCGCGAGCTCACGGGCCAGCGAGCGGGCGAAGCCCAGGAGCCCGGCCTTGCTGGCGGCGTAGTTCGTCTGGCCGGCGGAGCCGATCTGGCCCACGACCGAGCCGACGAAGATGATCCGGCCCCAGCGTCCCCGCAGCATGCGCTTGGCGGCCTGCTTGGCCACCCGGAATGCGCCGGTGAGGTTGGCGTCCAGGACCCGCGTGAAGTCGTCCTCCTTCATCATGAGCAGCAGGGTGTCGGCGTTCAGGCCGGCGGCGGACACGAGGATCTCGACGGGGCCGAGCTCGTTCTGCACTGCGGCGAAGGCGGCCTCGACCGATGCGCTGTCGGTGACGTCGCACTGGACGGGGAGCAGCCCGGGTTCGTCGGGCGGCTCCGCGCGGTAGGTGATGGCCACGCGGTTCCCCGCGTCGGCGAGGGCGCGGGCACAGGCCAGGCCGATGCCCCGGTTCCCCCCGGTGACGAGGGCGACGCGTCCGTCGCTCACGCTGTCCGCTCCTGGCGGCTGCGCCGCCGGGCCGCTCGGGCCCCCGCTCCACTCACGCGGGGGACCCGCCCCAACGCACCAGGGCACTGGCCCCGGTCATGCCGGCCCCGAAGCCGACCAGCAGGACGAGGTCGCCCTCGGCCAGGCGCCCGGCGTCGGCGGCTTCGGCCAGAGCGAAGGGTATGGAGGCGGCGGAGGTGTTGCCGGTGCGCTCCAGGACCGACATGACCCGCTCGTCGGGCACGCCGAGGCGGCGGCAGGCGGCGTCCATGATCCGTTGGTTGGCCTGGTGGGGGACGAGCAGGGCGAGGTCGTCGACGTCGACGCCGGCCCGCTCGAGGGTGCGCTCGGCGCTGGTGACGATGATGCGCACGGCTCGGCGGTAGACCTCACGGCCGTCCATCTTCATGGTGTCGCCCACGTCGGCGTAGAGCAGGTTGCGGCCGGAGCCGTCCGAGGACAGGTCCCAGGCCAGCAGGCCGTCGGTGGTTGCCGCCTGGAGGACCACGGCGCCGCCCGCGTCGCCGAAGAGGATGGCCGTGCCCCGGTCCTCCCAGTCGGTGATCCGGCTCAGCGCGTCGGCGCCCACGACGAGGGCGCAGCGGTGACCGATCGCCAGGAGGCCGTGGGCCACCACGAGGGCGTACACGAAGCCGGAGCAGGCGGCGTTGAGGTCGAAGGCGCCGCAGTCCAGGCCGAGCCCCTCCTGGACCGTCGAGGCCGTGGCGGGCACGGTCTGATCCGGGGTGGTGGTGGCCACGACGAGGACGTCGACGTCCTCGGGACCGACCCCGGCCCGGACCAACGCCTTCTGGGCGGCGTCGACCGCCAGATCGGAGGTGACACCACCGACCCGGCGCTCGCCGATGCCGGTGCGCTCACGGATCCACTCGTCGGTGGTGTCCAGCCAGCCCTCGAGGTCGACGTTGGTGAGGACCTTCTCGGGGAGCGACGCACCCCAGCCCGTGATCGTCGAGCCCACGCTCAGGCGCTCCGGAGCCAGGCGACGGGCTCGCTGGGAGCGAGGCGCTCGCCGTCCACGGCGAGGACGTCGACCAGCTCGCCCGCGAAGGCGGAGCGGACCTCGAGCGCGCCCACGTGGCCGACCACGGTGCCGGGCTCGACGACGGAGCCCGCGCCGACGCCCGGCTCGGGACGGAAGAGGCCGGCCCCGGGGCTGACCACGAGGCGCTCGGTCACGAACAGGTGCTCGCCGGGCTCGTGGGCCCAGTCGGCCGAGCGCGGCTCCGAGAGCGTGTTGAGCAGCTTGTCGAGGTCGTCGGGCACGCCCACAGAGAGGGTGGTGACGCCCTCGAGGGTCCGCTTGGCCATGCCACTCAGCACCGTGCCGGGGCCCAGCTCGACGAGGAGGGAGACGCCCTGCTCGCCGAGGGTGTGCAGGATCTGGCGCCAGCGCACGGGAGAGCAGAGCTGGGCGGCGAGGAGGTTCTCCCACTCGGCGGCGGTGGTGTGGGCGCGGGCGTCCACGTTGGCGAGGACGGGAAGCTCCGCGTCGCGGAGGTCGGCCTTGGCCAGCGCCTTGCGGAGCCGGTCGCGGGCCGAGGCCATGAACGGGGTGTGGAAGGCCCCGCCGACCTCGAGGGGCAGGATCCGGCGGGCGCCCAGCTCCTTGGCGTGCTCGCCCGCGGCCTCGATGGCCTCGGGGGCGCCGGCGATGACGACCTGCCCGGGCGCGTTGTGGTTGGCCAGCCAGACGTCACCGTCGGTCGTGGCGCAGGCCACGGCCACGTCGTCGTCGTCGAGGGCGATCACCGCGGCCATCGTCCCCGCCCGCTCGCGGGCGGCGACCTGCATGGCTTCGCCCCGCTCGGTGACGAGACGGATGCCGTCGGCGAAGGACATCACCCCGGCGGCGGTCAGGGCCGTGTACTCGCCCAGGCTGTGCCCGGCGACGCGTGCAGGATCGACGCCGAGGCGCTCGACGGCGTCGAGGACGACGAGGCTGGCGACGTAGGTGGCGAGCTGGGCGTTGCGGGTCTCCCGCAGCTCGTCGGCGTCCGCGGTGAGCAGCAGCTCGGCCACGTCCCGACCGGCGACGGTGGAGGCCTCCTCGACCAGCTCCCAGGAGGGATGGTCCTTCCAGGGCTCGCCCATGCCCGGCTTCTGGGAGCCCTGTCCCGGGAAGGTGAACGCGATCATGCCGGCCTACCGGGCGCTGCCATGCCGGTCAGACCGGCGAGAGGCGGTGTTGGTTTCATCCCGGCTCAGGGTGTCCGGTCCGGATCGTGCTGCTTCTCCAACGACCGGATCCGCGCCTCACGCACCGCCGCGACCACCGCCGCCACCCCGAGGACCCCGATCAGCCAACCCACGACCTCACCGTACCTACCACTTCGGCCCGATGAAGGAGTCGAGGCACTCGACGTCGGCTCGCCGAGAAATGGCGATGTTGCGGCTGTTCGCCGTCGTCCAGTGGAGGCCGAGCTGCTCGATGGTCCGGACGCAGAGCGCCATGATGTCGGTGGAGGCGTTGCTGAACATGTACCGCGGGTACTCCCCGCCGTTGACCCGGTTGATGACCCGACAACCGTCCGACTCGATCAAGCCCCGTAGGAACCGCTGCGGGTGGGCGAGCACGATCTCGTTCTGCCAGTCGTCCAGGATGATCAAGCGGTCGTGCTTGCGCCCTGGCCCGTCCTGGGGGAAGAGGCAGCGCATGTGCTTCCAGTGGGACGTGACCGTCACCATGTTCACGTCGGGCACCTTGTAGGTACCGACCTTGCGCGGGAGCACAGCGCGGGCGGTGGCGACACAACGCCCGATGATCCCGGGGTAGTGCGAGCAGCAGAAGATCCGGACCTTGTAGACGGCCTTCGGCATGAGACTGACGGTTCCATCGCCGAGGTACTGCCCGAGGAGGTACGCGTACGCCGCCGGTACCGCCTCGGCGAGCGATGGAGCGACGCACGGATGTGTGCCTGGCGCACCGACGTCCAACCGACTTGGGTGACCGCGTAGATCAGCATTCGGGTGCGTCTCATGTCGCGACGCAATCAAGCGGTTGAAGCCCGCGTCCCGCCAGTTCCGAATTGTCGCCCTGGCTAGGCCAAGCTCCTCGGCCACACGCAGGAGTGGCCACCCGGCCTCAACGAGGACCTGTGCCCGACGAATGTCGGCAGTCGGTCGCATCAGTCAGTGGTGCGGCGAGCGGGATTCGAACCCGCATGGCCCGAGGGCCACGGCCTTTTGAGGGCCGCGTGTATACATTCCACCATCGCCGCTCTGAGGGCGAGGCTACCGACTGCACTGTGGGTCATGCCCCATTCTGATGAGGGGGTGTGACACCTCGGCCATGTCAGAAGTCGGTGCCGGGGCCGCGGCCTTGTTGGTCCTTGATGAAGGTCTCGATGGTGTCGAGGTCGACGCCCGAGCAGGTCTGCTTGGTGATCCAGGCGGTCAACACGACCGGTTCGGCCTGGTCGGGGTTCGGGGCCACGATCACGACGTCGGAGCCGAGGTCCTCCAACTCGGCCACGTCGGCGTCGGACAGGTCCTGGTACTGGACGAGCACCATGCCGCCCTCCAGCGCCGTCACCTGGAGGGGAGGGTCGATCGGGTCGGACACGGCACCGGTCGGGGGTGGCAGCGAGTAGTGGGCCCCCGAGGTCGGCGGCTGGGTCGTGTACTCCGGGACCTCCTGGTCGGGCAGCACGTGCAGGCCCGAGTTGGGGTCGAGGGCCTCCCGGGTCACCGGCCCGCAGGCGACCTCGTCGTCGCCCCCACAGGCGGCCAGGCCGGCCGCCAGGAACAGGACCACGAGCAGCCGACGCACCCCGCCACCATGCCGGGGCGTCCCCGGTCCGCGCCAGTCGGCCCCGTAGGCTCGGGGGGTGCGCCGGTCGACCGTCGAGCGACGGCTCAGGGACAACTCCCGCCGCCTCCAGCGCCTCCGCGAGGAGCTGGGCGTCACCGCCGAGCAGATGGACCAGTTGGGCGAGGAGGCGGAGGACGCCCGCATCCGGGCGATGGTCTCCGAGACGGCACTGGCCCAGCGCGAGCACCATGACGCGGAGCGCCACGCCGCCGCCCTGTCCCGCCACCGGGCCGAGGTCGAGGTCGAGATCGAGCGGCTGGAACGGGACCAGGACCGGCTCCTCGACCAGCTCGGCCCGGCCTGAGGATCGGCCCCGCCACCAGTCCCGAAAAGCACGTAGCGGCCCGGCGGGCATCGGCCAGTACAGTCGCCGGTTCGCGAGATCGAGCCACCCGAGGAGCCCTGCCACCGTGTCCACGCGAGTCGTCATCGCCGAGGACGAGGCCATCATCCGCCTGGACCTGAAGGAGACCCTCGAGGAGGAGGGGTACGAGGTCGTGGGCGAGACCGGCCGGGGTGACGAGGCCGTCGACCTGGTCAAGCAGCTCGAGCCCGACATCGCCATCCTCGACATCAAGATGCCGGGCCTGGACGGCCTCTCCGCCGCCCGGGAGATCGCCGGTGAGCGTCGGGCCGCGGTCCTCATCCTCACCGCCTTCAGCCAGCGGGACCTGATCGAGAAGGCCCGGGACGCCGGCGCGCTGGCCTACCTGGTCAAGCCGTTCCAGCGCAGCGAGCTGGTGCCCGCGCTCGAGGTGGCCCTCGGCCGGTTCCGGGAGATGCGGGCCCTGCACGAGCAGGCCGAGTCCCTCGAGGAGCAGCTGGAGACCCGCAAGGTCGTCGACCGGGCCAAGGGCCAGCTCATGGACCGCGAGAAGATGAGCGAGTCCGACGCCTTCGCCTTCATCCAGAAGACCGCCATGCACCGCCGCCACACGATGAAGCGTGTGGCCCAGGACATCATCGACGGGGAACTGGCACCGGAAGCGAGCTGACCCATGCCCGACAAGCTGATGCTGGTCGACGGCAACTCGCTGACGTATCGGGCCTTCTTCGCCCTCCCCACCGACATGGCCACCGCCTCCGGGCAGGTGACCAACGCCGTCTTCGGCTTCACCTCGATGATGATCAACCTCCTCCGCGACCACAAGCCGACCAAGGTCGTGGTCGCCTTCGACCGGCCCGAGCCCACGTTCCGCCACGAGCGGATCGACACCTACAAGGCCACCCGCAACGAGGCCCCCGACATCCTGCGCCAGCAGATGGGCCTGGTCCGCCAGGTGCTGGAGGCGCTACGCATCCCGATCCTGGAAGCCCCCGGCTTCGAGGCCGACGACATCCTGGCCACCCTCGCCACTCGGGCCCGCGACCAGAAGGACGAGGTCCTCATCGTCACCGGTGACCGGGACACCTACCAGCTCGTGGAGGACCCCTACGTCCGGGTCATCTACAACAAGCGGGGCGTCTCGGACTACGCCGACTACGACGAGGCGGGCATCAAGGAGCGCACCGGCGTCGCGCCGACCGACTACGTCATCTACGCCGCCCTGCGCGGCGACCCCTCCGACAACCTGCCGGGCGTCCCGGGGGTGGGGGAGAAGACGGCGGCCAAGCTGGTCAACACCTACGGCGACCTCGACGGCATCTTCGCCCACGTCGACGAGCAGACCCCCAAGCTGCGTCAGAACCTGACCGAGCACGAGGCCCAGGCCCGGCTCAACGCCGAGGTCATGGTCCTGCTCCGGGACATCCCCCTCGAGACCGACCTCGACGACCTGACCATGGAGGCCTTCGACACGGAGGAGGTCCGTCAGCTCTTCGACTTCCTCGAATTCCGCACGCTCTTCGACCGTCTCGCCGAAGCCTTCGACAACGACCTCGGACCGTCGCTGGGCGGCACCGAGGTCCTCGAGGCCGAGGTCGCCGAGGTCGCCACGAGCGACGATGCCGTCACGGCGCTCGCCGCCCTGGTCGACGTCGAGGGCACGGTGGCGGTCGCCGGGGCGTGGTCGGGGGCTCCCGGGCGCAGTTCCCTGCAGGGCATCGCCTTCGTCACCGACCCGGCGGGCGCTGAGGTGGCCTGGCTCCCCGCCGCCCTGCTCGCCGAGGCCGACGTGCGGGACGCTCTCGCGGCCGTCGCCCCCACCGAGGGCCGCCACCTGGCCGCCCACGGTGCGAAGGCCCTGCTGCGCAGCCTCACCGACCTCGGCGTCGACGCCGGCCTCGGCGTCGACACGATGCTGGCGGCCTACCTCCTCGATCCGGCTGAGTCCCGCTACCTGCTCGAGGAGCTGCTGGTCCGCTACGCCCAGCTCCAGCTGCCCGAGCAGTCGGCGACCGCCGAGGGCCAGTTGGACCTGGACGACACCGCCACCTCGCCGTCGCTCATGGCCGCCCGGGAGGCCCTGGCGGTGGACCGCCTGGTCGGCCCCCTGCAGGCGTCCCTGGAGGCCAACGGCGTCCGGCAGCTCTTCGACGAGATCGAGGTGCCCCTGGTCGGCGTGCTGGCCCGCATGGAAGCGGTGGGCATCGCCGTGGACCGGGCCGTGCTGGAGGGCATCCACGAGCAACTGGTCACCGAGTGCGATGCCCTCAGCGCCCAGATCGTCGAGGACGCGGGCGAGGCGTTCAACGTCAACTCCACCAAGCAGATGCGGGAGATCCTCTTCGACAAGCTCGGCCTGACGCCGCAGAAGAAGACCAAGACCGGCTACTCCACCGACGCCGCCAGCCTCGAGAAGCTGCTCGGCCAGCACCCGATCATCGAGCACCTCCTGCGCTACCGCGAGGTCGAGAAGCTGCGGGGCACCTACGGGGAGGGCCTCCTGGCCGAGATCGCCCCCGACGGCCGCATCCACGCCACCTTCAACCAGACCGTGGCCCGTACCGGCCGCCTCAGCTCCGACGCTCCGAACCTGCACAACATCCCGGTGCGCCGCGAGGCGGGCAAGGAGTTCCGCACCGCCTTCGTGCCCGCCCCCGGCTTCGAGATGCTGGTGGCGGACTACAACCAGATAGAGCTGCGCTGCATCGCCCACCTGGCCGAGGACCCGGGCCTGGTCGACGCCTTCGAGAGCGGCCGGGACATCCACACCGAGACGGCCTCGCGGATCTTCTCGGTGGCCCCTGGGGAGGTCTCCGGCGAGCAGCGGTCGAAGGCCAAGATGGTCTCCTACGGCCTGGCCTACGGCATGGAGGCCTACGGCCTCGGCCAGCGCCTCTCGATCCCCACCGAGGAGGCGGCCGCGATCCTCGACGCCTACTTCGAGGCCTTCCCGGCCGTGCGGGACTACATGGACCGCACGGTGGCCGAGGCCCGGGAACGGGGCTACACCGAGACGCTGTTCGGCCGACGCCGGCCCATCCCCGAGCTGAGCTCGAGTAACTTCCGGGTCCGCCAGGCGGGGGAGCGGCAGGCCATGAACGCCGGCATCCAGGGCCTGGCCGCCGACATCTTCAAGGTGGCCCTCGTGGGTCTCGACCACGCGCTCCTGGCCGGTGACCACCGGAGCCGTCTCATCCTGCAGGTCCATGACGAGGTCCTCCTCGAGGTGGACCCCGCGGAGCACGACGCGATGACCGAGATGACGACGTCGATCCTCTCCGGCGCGGCGGCGTTGCGGGTCCCGCTCGAGGTCAATCTGGCATTCGGTGACAGTTGGGCGGCGGCAAAGGCGTGAACTGGTCCTTCATCGCGGCACCCGCGCGGCCGATGCAAGAGGCAGGAGCCGATGATGACCAGCAAACGAGAGACCCGATCGAGCGTGTGGTTCATCCTTTCGCTCTTGCTGGCGGTGTACGTCATCGTCTCGGCCAGCCTGGCCGTGGCCACCTCCGATGCCTGTGACGGCGGACTCGACGGCCCCAAGACCTGGCAGCCGTTCCCGCCCCACTGGGAGTGCTCCAGCCGGTAGCGGGCCCGTCGCCACCCACTGGTTCGAGCCCCTGGCCGACCACGTGGGAGCGGCCTACGAGCGCTACTCCTTCACCAAGGGCACGGCCCAGGAGGCGGCGTTCCTCGTGGACCACCTCGAGCTGGCCGCGGGATCCCGGGTCCTCGACCTGGGCTGTGCCACCGGCCGTCACGTCCGGGCGCTCGCCGGCCACGGGTTGGCCCCGGTCGGCCTCGACGTATCGGCCCGGTTCCTGGAGGTCGCCGCCGCCGCCGCCCCCGACCAGCCGTTCGTGCGGGGCGATGCCCGTCGCCTGCCCCTGGCGGACGCCTCGGTCGACGCGGCCGTCTCGCTCTGTCAGGGGGGCTTCGGACTGACCGGGGGACCGGCCGCCGCCGGCCTCGCCGCAGGGATCGAGCCCGACCAGGTGGTGCTCGACGAGCTGGCCCGGGTCCTGCGTCCCGGTGGCCGTCTCGCCCTCACGGCCTTCTCGGCCTACTTCGCCGTGCGGGACCCGGGGGAGGGCGAGGACTTCGACGCGTCGGCCGGGGTCCTGCACGAGGCCACGGTCGTCCACGACGAGGAGGGCCGGCCCGCCGACCAGGACCTCTGGACCACCTGCTACACGCCCCGGGAGCTGCGCCTGCTCCTCGGCCGCTCGGGCTTCGCCGTGGACCACCTCTGGTCGGTGCGCCCCGGGCGCTATGCGGCGGATCCGGCCACGATCGAGTCACCGGAGTTCCTGGTGGTCGCCCGGGCCTCGGACGAGTCGTCCTGAGCCGGGGTCGCTAGCCTTCAGAGCCGGTCCTGGGGGGAGCGCCCCCGACCGTTCCGTCCCATCCCTCTACCAAGGTCCCTCTACCCGTGTCCGACGCCCCCACCTCCTCGGCGACCGCAGTCGCCGAACCCCC
Organism: uncultured Microthrixaceae bacterium; assembly: GCA_963845425.1. GTDB lineage: Bacteria > Actinomycetota > Acidimicrobiia > Acidimicrobiales > DATDAH01 > DATDAH01. The sequence goes on along the minus strand of CAWJSC010000010.1, from coordinate 481,492 downwards.
TGCCGCCGACGAGTCCCCGTTCGGGACCTTCGATGCGGAGGGCAACTACCACCCCCGCGAGATCGTCGAGAACGATCTCGGCGCCGGCCTCGACGACGCCTATTCGGCCACCATGGTCGAGGTCAAGGACGGCCAGCTGGTCTCCGGGACGGTGGTGCGGGTGGACCACGACGAGGTCCTCCTGGACATCGGGTACAAGTCCGAGGGGGTGATCCCCAGCCGGGAGCTGTCGATCCGTAACGACGTCGACCCCTCCGAGATCGTGTCCCTGGGCGACAGCCTGGATGCGCTGGTCCTCACCAAGGAGGACAAGGACGGCCGCCTGATCCTGTCCAAGAAGCGGGCCCAGTACGAGCTGGCCTGGGGCAAGATCGAGGAGATCAAGGAGGCCGAGGGCATGGTCTCCGGCCCGGTCATCGAGGTCGTCAAGGGTGGCCTCATCCTCGACATCGGCCTGCGGGGCTTCCTGCCCGCCTCCCTGGTGGAGCTGCGGCGGGTCCGCGACCTGCAGCCCTACGTCGGCAAGGTCCTCGAGGCCAAGATCATCGAGCTGGACAAGAACCGCAACAACGTGGTCCTGTCCCGCCGGGCGTGGCTGGAGGAGACCCAGCGCGAGCAGCGTGAGGAGTTCCTCGAGAACCTCAAGCCCGGCGAGCGCCGTACCGGTGTGGTGTCCTCGGTGGTCAACTTCGGCGCCTTCGTCGACCTCGGCGGCATGGACGGCCTCGTACACGTCTCGGAGCTGTCATGGAAGCACGTCGACCATCCGAGCTCGGTCGTGGCGGTGGGCGACGAGATCGAGGTGCAGGTCCTCGAGGTCGATCTCGACCGCGAGCGCATCAGCCTCTCGCTCAAGGCCACCCAGCAGGATCCGTGGGAGGAGTTCGCGTCCGGGCACCGGGTCGGCGAGCTCGTCTACGGGCGGGTCACCAAGCTGGTGCCCTTCGGCGCCTTCGTCCAGGTGGGCGATGGCATCGAGGGCCTGGTCCACATCTCGGAGATGTCGGCCCACCACGTCGAGCTGCCCGAGCAGGTCGTCACCCCCGGTGAGGAGCTCTGGGTGAAGGTCATCGACCTCGACCTCCAGCGTCGCCGCATCAGCCTGTCGATCAAGCAGGCCGCCGAGGGTGGTGTCGTGGCCGCCGAGTACCAGGAGCACTTCGGCGAGCACGCCTATGACGAGTCCGGCAACTACGTCGGCCCGTCGGGCGAGATCGACGAGGCCTGGGCCGAGTACTACGAGGAAGCCGGTCTGGATCCGGCCACGGGCCAGCCGAAGGTGGTCGAGACCCCGGCCGAGCCCGAGCCCGCCCCCGGGGACGGCAACGGGGCCATGGCCGCGGCCCTGGCCGATGCCGGCCTGGCCGGCGCGGAGCCCGGGGCCGCACCAGAAGCCGACGCCGAGGTCGAGGCCCCTGAGGCTCCCGACGCCGAGGTCGAGGTCGAGGCCCCCGAGGCTCCCGAGGCTAGTGCCGAGGCTCCCGACGCCCCGGCGGAGGACGACGCCGGCGCCTGATTGCCGCCCGCCCCGAGCGGGAACCGATCCCCCGAACGCCCCCCGGTCCGCCGGGGGGCGTTCGCCGTTCTCGGCCGGCATCGCGGGCATCGCGGGCAATCGCTAAGCACGGGCATGGTCCGGCCGACCAATGGAGGGACACCGCCGGGATCCCACCGGCATTGGCGCAAACAAAGAGGTCGGACGTGAGCTCTCGCAGGACCATGATTCTCATCGCGGCGATCGCCGTGGGCTGCATCGCCGCATTCGTCGTGCTCAACTACGTGAGCGGCGTCGAGGACCGGGCGAACGGGGACGCCGAGCGCGTGCCGGTTCTCGTCGTCCGGGCCGACATCCCCCAGGGGGTGCCGGGTGAACAGGCCATGGCGGAGGGCCTGATCGTCGAGGACGAGATCGCCCGCGAGTTCCTGCCCGCCACCCGCATCACCGACCCGGACCAGATCTCGGGCAAGGTCGCCCTGAACAACCTGGCGGCCAACCAGGTGCTGGTCGACGGCATGTTCGTGGACCCGACCACGAGCTCGATCGGCTTCGGCCAGCGGCTCGAGGAGAACCACGTCGCCTACACGATCTCGGTGGACAGCGCGAACGCGGTGGCCGGCCTCCTGGTCCCCGGCGACCTCGTCGACATCTTCATGAGCACCGAGCCGGGTGACGGCACGGTCGTCAACACCTCCGACAACGACCTCTATGGCCGCGATTCCCGGCTCCTCTACCACCAGGTCCGCATCCTGGCCATCGGCACCCAGGCCGCACCCCAGCCCGGGGAGCAGGCGGCGGCGGACGACGCCGCGGCCGCGGCGCCGGTGAGCAGCGGCCTGATCACCCTGGACCTGCCGGTCGAGGCCGCCCAGCTCATCGCCTCCCAGCCCGGCATCCTCAGCCTCGCCCTCACCGGCCCCGACTACCAGGCCCTGCCGATCCCCCGGATCGACCTCAGCGAGGTCGATGACCTGCCCGGTGAGACCGACTCCCGCACCCGCTTCGGGACCCTGACCCCCTACGGCCCCGACGGCCCGCAGTAGCCGTCCGGTCCTGACCCCCGACCGTCCTACACCCGCACCGGAGCCTGAGCCATGAGCAACCTGTACTCTGACCCCCTCGGCAGCACCGACTCGTTCGGTGGCGCTGCGGGCGTGGAGCTGGCGCCCATCGGGGTGTCGGTGCCCACGGGCTACGCGGGAGGGGAGCCCTTCGGCGACAACGGGACCTTGGGCCTCGAGCCGCTGTCGGCGGCCCCGGATCTGAGCCACCTGCCCCTGGCCACCGTCGACGCCGACGAGATGACCCGGAACCAGCTGGCCGTGCAGCTGGGCGCCCACGCCATCCCGTTCCCCTCGATCGAGGCCCTGGCGGCCAAGCTAAACGGCACCCCCCTGGTGGTGGTGCTCGGCCCGTCGATGGCCTCGCCGGATCAGCTCGTCGTCGTCGAACGCCTGACCCGGCCCCGGCCCGAGGTCGGCGCCATCCTCATCGCCGAGCAGCTGACCACCGACGTGCTCCAGCAGGCCCTGCGGGCCGGCGTGCGCGACGTGCTCCCGCTGCAGGACCTGTCGCAGCTGGCCATGACCGTCAAGCGGGTGGGCGACATGCTGGCCTCCGGCTCGCAGACCCCGGCCCCGATGGATCCGGGCTACGTGGTGGGCGCTCCCGAGCCCACCACCGACGGCCAGGTCATCACCGTCTTCTCCACCAAGGGTGGGGCGGGCAAGTCGATGATCGCCTGCAACGTGGCCGTGCGCCTGGCCAAGAAGAGCAATCGCCCCGTGGCGCTGGTCGACGCGGACCTGCAGTTCGGCGACGTGGCCGTCATGCTGAAGCTGGCCCCCCAGCACACCATCGTCGACGCCGTCAGCTCCCTGGACCGGGGCCTGGATTCGTCGATGCTGCAGAGCCTGCTGGTCCAGCACGAGGCCTCCGGCCTGTACGTGCTGCCCGCCCCGCTGGAGCCGGCCTTCGCCGACCAGATCCGGGGCGAGGAGATGGTGCGCATCGTCGAGCTCCTGCGCTCCTTCTGCAGCCACGTGATCATCGACACGCCCGCGTACTTCAACGATGTCGTCCTCGGCCTCATCGAGATCAGTGACGACGTCCTGCTCGTCGCGGGGATGGACATCCCGAACATCAAGAACGTGAAGATCGGCCTGCAGACCCTGCGGCTGCTCGACACCCCGATGTCCAAGCTGCGCCTCGTGCTCAACCGGGCCAACTCCAAGGTGAAGCTCGACGTGAGCGAGGTCGAGAAGACGCTGCAGGTCAAGGCCGACGCCCTGATCCCCAGTGACGTCGTCGTGCCCCAGTCGGTGAACAAGGGCATGCCCGTGGTGCTCGCCGCCCCGAAGGCGGCGGTGACCCGGGCCATCGAGCAACTCGCCGACACGTTCCTGACCGCTGAGAACACCGCTCGCTGAGCGAGCGCCCGACCGCCGAGGAGAAGCAGATGTCGCTGTACAAGCGTCTACAGGACGGAGGCACCCCCGCCGGCCAGCCCGGTCTCCGGGACCCCGTGCTCGATGAGCTGCGGCACAAGATCCACCACGTCCTCATCGACGAGCTGGGTCCCATCCTCTACGACAAGCGGATCTCCGAGGAGGACCTGCGCCGTCGGGTCCACGAGCAGCTCCACGCCGCCCTGGCCCAGGAGCGGGCGCCGCTGTCGGCCGCCGACAAGGCCCAGCTCATCCAGGACGTCTCCGACGACATCCTCGGCTACGGGCCCATCGACCGCCTCCTCAACGACGAGGAGCTCACCGAGGTCATGGTCAACGGCCCGTCCTCGGTCTACATCGAGCGCTCCGGCAAGCTGGAGAAGACCGACGCCCGCTTCGTCGACGAGGAGCACCTCCGGCGCATCATCGACAAGATCGTGAGCGAGGTCGGACGCCGTCTCGACGAGTCCAGCCCCATGGTGGACGCCCGGCTCCCGGACGGCTCCCGCGTCAACGCGGTGATCCATCCCCTCGCCATCGGCGGCCCGTTCCTCACCATCCGGAAGTTCTCCAAGGACCCGTTCCAGATCGACGACCTGATCCGCTTCGGCACGCTGAACGCGGCGTCGGCCCGCTTCCTGCAGGCCTGTGTGGTCGGTCGCCTCAACCTCATCGTCGCCGGCGGTACCGGTACCGGTAAGACCACGACGTTGAACGTGCTCTCCTCGTTCATCCCCGCCGACGAGCGCATCGTCACCATCGAGGACGCCAAGGAGCTCCAGCTGCACCAGGACCACGTGTTGGCCCTGGAGGCCCGGCCCCCCAACATCGAGGGCCGGGGCCAGGTCACCATCCGTGACCTCGTCAAGAACGCCCTGCGCATGCGTCCCGACCGGATCGTGGTCGGGGAGTGTCGTGCCGGAGAGGCCCTGGACATGCTCCAGGCCATGAACACGGGCCATGACGGCTCGATCACCACCATCCACTCCAACACGCCTCGGGACACCCTCTCCCGAATCGAGACGATGACCCTGATGGCGGGCTTCGACCTGCCGATCCGGGCCATCCGGGAGCAGATGGCCAGTGCCCTGGACTGCATCGTCCAGCTGACCCGCCTGCGGGACGGCACCCGGCGCATCACCCACGTGACCGAGGTGCAGGGCATGGAGGGTGACGTCATCACCCTCCAGGACGTGTTCCTCTTCGACTACGGCGCAGGCGTGGACGAGCGGGGCAAGTTCCGCGGCCACCTCAAGGCCACCGGTGTGCGGCCCAAGTTCACCGAGAAGCTCCAGGACCTGGGCATCCGCCTCGGTCCCGAGGTGTTCCAGCCCGAGCCCCGCGGCGGTCACCAGATGATCGGCTCCGCTCGATGAAGGTCGTGCGGGTCGCCCTGGCGATGCTGCTGGCCGGCCTCGTCCTGGTCGTGCCGGGCCTGGCCCGGGCCGCCGACGAGGACACCGCCGCGCCCTTCCTCGCCGTGCGCGGGGTGGACGCCACGGGCGGCGACGTCGTGCGCGTGACCTTCGCCTACGGCGGCGACGAGGCCGACGTGGCCGACGCGGTCATCACCGACAACGGCGTCGAGCGGGACCTGGTGGGCGAGGTCGTCCCCCTGGCTGCCGCCGGCGGCAGCCGTGCGGTGGTCATCGCCGTGGACACGTCCGAGGCCATGGACCCGGTGATGGCCGACATCCGCGACGGCGTCACCGCCGTGGTGGAGGGCCTGCCCGCGGACACCCCGGTGGGCATCGTCACCTTCTCGGACCGTTTCGTACCCCTGCGGCCGCTCACCACCGACCGGGAGCGGGTGCTGGAGAGCATCAGCGAGCTCCAGGCCAACGGCGAGAGCGTGCTGTGGAACGGCATCCAAGGCGCCGCCGGCGTCCTCGACGCCGATGCCGACCCCGAGGCCCAGCCCACGGTCGTCGTCATCACCGGGAGCGGCAGCTTCGCCTCCCTGACCACGGCGGGCGACGCCGTCGGCACCCTGCGCAACGTCGGGGCGCCCGTGTACGCCATCGGCCTGGAGGGCGAGCGCCTCGACACCGGCGGCCTCGAGGACGTCGTGGCGCGGGCCGGTGGCCAACTGGTCACCACGCCCGACTCCGAGCAGCTCGACGAGCTGGGCACCACCGTGGCCCAGAGCATCGACCAGCAGTACGTGCTGGCCTACGACCCACCGACCGGCGACGACGCCGGTGCGGTGGCCGACATCCAGCTCCAGGTCGGTGACGCCACGACCACGGCCACCTTCGTGCGGGGGTCCCAGACGGTCAAGCCGGCGGACCTGTTCGCCCAGACCGTGGTCAGCGGCGGCGACGGCCTGTTGCAGAGTGACCTGGCCAAGTACGTCGGCGTCTTCCTCATCCTGTTCGCCGCCGGCCTCGGGGCCTTCGCCCTGATCATGCTGACCCAGCGGGACGACAGCCACCTGACCAACGTCCTGCAGCCGTACTCGGAGGGCTTCGTCGACGAGACGATCCGCGACGAGGACGAGGACGGCGGCCTGGTCAAGACCGCCCTGATCCAGCGTGCAGTGGAGATGACGGAGGACTTCGCCGACCGCCAGGGCTTCCTGGCCGGCGTCGAGGCCAAGCTGGAGCGGGCCGACATGCCCCTCCGGGCGGCGGAGGCCCTCTTCTTCTACGCCGCCATGGTCGGCGTGGTGGGGCTGCTGAGCCTGGTCCTGACCCGCAGCCTCGTGGGCACGGCGCTCCTGACCGGCCTGGCGATCATGCTCCCGTCGGCCGCGCTCAACTTCAAGGCCAAGCGCCGCCTGAAGAAGTTCAACGCCCAGCTCCCCGACATGCTCTCGCTCCTCTCCGGGACCCTGCGAGCCGGCTACTCGCTCATGCAGGGCGTCGAGGCCGTGTCCCGGGAGGTGGAGGACCCGATCGGCTACGAGCTGCGTCGGGTCGTGACCGAGTCCCGTCTGGGCCGCCCGCTCGAGGAAGCCCTCGATGCCGCCGCGGACCGGATGGGCAGCGCGGACTTCCGGTGGGCCGTCATGGCCATCGGGATCCAGCGCGAAGTCGGCGGGAACCTGGCGGAACTGCTGATGACCGTGGCCGAGACGATGGTGGCCCGGGAGCGCCTGCGTCGCGACGTCGACGCCCTCACGGCGGAGGGCAAGGTGTCGGCCATGGTCCTCGGCTTCCTGCCGATCGGCCTGGGCGCCGCCATGTGGGTCATCAACCCGGAGTACATCGGGGTCCTGTTCAGCGAGCGGCTCGGCAACATCATGCTGATCGGTGCCGGGCTCCTGGCCGGATTCGGCTTCTGGTGGATGAAGAAGCTCATCGAGATCGATGTCTGAGAGGCCTGACTGATGCTGCTCTATCTCGCCCTCGCCCTGATCGCCGGGGTCGTCGGCTTCGTCGTCTACACGCTGCTCAGTGACGCCGAGGAGAAGGCCGTCGTCCGGTCCTCCCTGCGCCAGCTGGAGGGCTACGAGGTCCAGGACGTCCGTGACCAGGAGCTGCTGATCCCGTTCTACCAGCGGGCGCTGCTTCCGGTCTTCAAGGGCCTGACCGCCCTGGGCGGTCGCTTCACGCCGGTGGGCTACGTCGACACCGTGCGCAAGAAGTTCATCTACGCCGGCCGCATCAGTGCGGACGGGGTGGACCGGTTCCTGGCCATCCGGGTCATCACCGTGGTGGCGATCCCGTTCTGGTTCATCATCGTCACGGTGTTCCTGCCCGTCGACGGCATCCTCCGCCTCGGCCTGCTGGGCCTCGGCGGTGCCGTCCTGGCCCTCGGCCCCGACTCGGTGCTGAACCGCCGGGTCGAGGAGCGCCAGGTGACCATGCAGCGCAAGCTGCCGGACATCCTCGACCTGCTGACCATCAGCGTCGAGGCCGGCCTCGGCTTCGAGCAGGCCGTCGACCGGACCGTCAGCTCGGTGCCCGGGCCGCTCTCCGACGAGTTCGCCCGCATGTTGGGCGAGCTGCGGGCCGGTTCGTCCCGGGCCGACGCCATGCGGGCCATGGAGACCCGGACCAACGTCCCTGAGATCCGCTCCTTCGTGCTGGCCATCCTGCAGGCCGACGCCTTCGGCGTGTCCATCGGCCGGGTCCTGCGGGCCCAGGCCGACGAGATGCGCATCAAGCGGCGCCAGCTGGCCCAGGAGAAGGCCCAGAAGGCCCCCGTCAAGATGCTGATCCCGATGGTGTTCTGCATCTTCCCGGCGCTGTTCGTGGTGGTCATCGGACCGGCCATGATCAACATCTCCCGGAGCTTCTGAGCTCCGGGACGGCGACGGCCGTGGCGACGATCCAGCGTCCCCGGTCGGCGGCGACGCCCACCGGGGACGCTTCCGCGTCCGACGAGGCCCGGGGCCTCTCCCTGGAGGCCCTGGTCGGCCTCGTCGTCACCCTGGCGGGCCTGCTCATCGGCCTCCAGCGCCTGTCGGACAACAGCTTCTTCACCCACCTGGCGACGGGCCGCCTCATCCTGGACAGCGGCATCCCGGCCGCCGACTCCTACAGCTTCACGGCCGCAGGGGAGCCCTGGACGGTGCAGTCGTGGCTGGCCTCCGCCCTCTACGCCGTGGCCGAGGCCGTCGGGGGTCTGGGGGGGGTCCGGATCGTGATCGGGTTGACCACAGCCCTCCTGGCCCACCTCCTGTGGCGCCTGACCGAGCCCGCCGGCGCCGTGGTCGTGCGCGCCGCGCTGATCCTGCCGATCCTGCTGATGGGCACCGAGGGCTGGGCCGAACGCCCGATGCTCTTCGGCTTCGTCGGCCTGGCCGCCCTGTACGTCCTGGCCAACGGGGCCGGACCGACCTGGGTGGCGGCACCGCTGCTCTGGGTCTGGGTGAACACCCACGGCTCGTTCCCGATGGGTCTCGTGCTCCTGGGCACCCTCGTGGTCGGCCGCTGGCTCGACCGGGAATCCGCCCGGCGGGAGCTGCGGGTGTCCGCCTGGGCCGGCCTGGGCCTGCTGCTGGGTGCGGTGAACCCGATCGGCCCGAAGCTGCTCGTGTTCCCGATCGAGCTGCTCGGCAAGGCCGACACCCTGCGCTTCATCGACGAGTGGCGGCCGCCGGACTACGGCGACCTGGCCCCCCGCCTGCTCGTGCTGATGGCCGGGCTGTCCGTGCTGGCCCTGCTGGCCCGCCACCGCCGGTTCCGGGCCTTCCTGCCCCTCCTGGTGTTCACCGGCCTGGCCCTGACCAGCGCCCGCAACGTGGCCCCCGCAGGGATCATCGTCATGGCCGCCGTGGCCCCCGCCCTGGCGGGCCTGGGGAGCGACCTGGGCCACGAGCGCCGGCCGGTCTTCCGGACGGTGGGCATCGGGCTCGGGGCCCTCACCCTGCTCGTCGCCCTGGGCGCCCTGCGGGGCCCCCAGGCCGACCTGGCGTTCTACCCGACCGAGGCCGTGGACTGGATGGAGGCCCACGACCTGGTCGGCCCCGACGTCCGGGTCATCAGCCGGGACTTCGTGGGTAACTACCTCGAGGCCCGCTACGTGGACATGCCCGTCTTCATCGACGACCGCTACGACATGTTCCCCGTCGAGGTCATCGACGACTACCGCACCCTGATGAAGGGCGACGAGGGTTGGGAGCAGATCGCCGAGCGCTGGGACGCCGACGCCGTCCTCTGGAACACCGACGCCGACCTGGCCGAGGAGCTCACCGCCTCCTCCACCTGGCAGGTCGCCTACGAGGACGACAACTGGCTCCTCGTCGTCCCCGCCTGACGCCCCTCCGGGAACGCAACCGATCGCAACCATGGGGCGGCGGGTCGGGCTGCGGCTCCTCCTCGGCACCGGAATCCCACGCTCTGTGGCCACTCCCTGGGCAAGCCCGACTCGTGCCCCCGATCCCGGAACTCTCGAGGCAGTACCTGTCGGAATCCGACAGGTACTGCCTCGAGGCCGGCGGCAGGACCACCAGGAGTGAGATCAGGGCTCTCACGTGTCCCCGACCGCTCCAGCGTGTCGCCACGCCCCCGTGGTCGCGTCGTTTCTGCCGGCCGATCCAGGCCGAATCGCCCGGGAAGGCGAACGCCCCGGAGGCCGGTCCCCCGGACGCGGCACGGGGCGCCCCCCGGAGGGGACGCCCCGTGTCAGTGGAAACCCGGCTCAGCCGGCGACGACGATCTCGCTGGCGGAGTCGTTCACGCTGCCGGCGTTCTCGCTACCGAAGTAGGTGATCGCGGTGATGCACACGAAGGCGATCAGGGCGATCATCATCACGTACTCGACGAGGCTGGCCGCCCGCTCGTCACGGGCCCGCACCCCAGGGGGTGAGTGGCTTCTGGTCACAGTCATCGGATCTCCTCGGTTGTCCCGGCACCCGCCCCAAGACGGAGACTGGTGCTCCCTGCGATCATCGGCACACGGACGAAGGACCCTTAGCCGTTGATCCGCCGGGTGGGGTTTCAGTCCAGGTGGACGATGCCCATGCGGACGGCCTGGAGGACGGCCTGGGTGCGGTCGCGGGCGTCGAGCTTCTGGTAGATGGACGCCAGGTGGTTCTTGACCGTCTTGTGGCTGATGTACAGCTGCTCGGCCACCTCGGGGGTGCTGCAGCCGTTGGCGATGAGCTGCAGGACCTCCTCCTCACGACGGGTGACGACCCGCTGGTCGTCGGTCTGGGCGGGGGCGTCGAGCTTGCGGACCTCGTCGAGCATGGAGGCGGCCAGGTTGGGGGAGATGATCGTCTCGCCGGAGGCGGCCATGCGGACGGCCTCGGCGATCTCCCGGGTGGAGCAGTCCTTGACCAGGTAGCCGCTGGCGCCGGCCCGGATGGCCGAGGCGAGCACGTCCTCGTCGGCGTGCATGGTCAGCATGACCACCCGCACGTCGGGCAGGGCCGAGCGGATCTCCCGCGTCGCCCCCACGCCGTCCAGCTCGGGCATGGTCACGTCCATCAGGACGACGTCGGGCCGCAGCCGGTGGGCCAGCTCGACCGCCTGGGCCCCGTCGGCGGCCTCGCCGACGACGCTGAATCCCTGCTCGGTCATCGACCGCCGCAGACCCTCACGGAGCATCCGGTGGTCGTCGGCCAGCATCAGGCGAACGGCAGGGGCCCCGGGCGCCGGGGGGGCTGTAGGCCGGCCGAGCTCGGTGGGCGTTTGCATGGACATGTCAGTTCCCCTGTTGGAGGAGGCAGCGAACCCGGGTTCCCCGGCCGGACGCGGAGGCCACCTCGACGGTGGCACCGATGCTGGAGGCACGCTCGCGCATGCCGAGGATCCCGTAGGAGTCGAACCGCCCGGCGGTGCCGGACGGGAAGCCCTTGCCGTTGTCCAGCACCTCGAGGGCGGCGGATCGGCCGTTGCAGCGCCACACGACCCGGGCCTTGGAGGCCTCGGCGTGGCGCTCGACGTTGACGAGGGCCTCCTGGGCGATGCGCCACATCTCCCGCTCCTGGAGGAGGGGGAGGCGGATGTCCCGGTCGCAGTGGATCTCGATGGCGAGGCCACTGCGCTCGGCGACCCGGGAGGCGAAGGTCTCCAGCACCGGGGCCAGGGCCTGCTCGTCGGAGACGTCGGTGCGCAGGTCGTAGAGGGTGTCGCGGACCTCGCCGATCACGCCGCGCACGTCGTTGCGGAGCTGGTCCAGAGAGGGTCCGAGGTCGTCGCCCCGCTCGTCGGAGTCGACGATGCGGTCCAGCTCGAAGGCCAGGTAGGCCAGGGACTGGCCGATGCGGTCGTGCAGGTCACGGGCGATCCGGGTGCGCTCCTCGTCGGCGCCGACGGTGCGCAGGCGGGCGAACCAGCGGGCGTTGTCGAGGGCGAGGGCGGCGGGCTCCACGAAGCCGGTGAGCAACTCCACGTCCCGCTGGGTGTAGCGGTGGGGGGTGCCGTGCTCGATGGCGACGAGGCCGATGATGGCGCCCCGGGCCCGCAGCGGGGCGTAGAGGCCCGAGCCCATGGAGGGGGCCAGGCCGGGGCCGCCGCCGACGAGCAGGTTGGGGGCACCGCCGACCTCGCCGGTGCCGACGACCTCCCGCAGGGCGGCGGGGAGCTCCTCGTGGGGGATCGCGTCGGGCAGGCGGACGCCGTGACGGCGCATGACCAGCCACTGCGAGTCGGTGTCGTCCATCAGGATGATGGCCAGGGCGTCGCTGTCGAACAGGTCCCGGAGGCGGCTCAGCGTGGTGTCCAGCACCTCGTCCAGGTCGAAGGACGCCGGCAGGGTCTGGGCCACCCGGTGCAGGGAGAAGAGCAGGGTGTTGGCGTCGGCCAGGCGGCCGAGGCGCTCGATGGCCACCGAGTGCTGGCGGTCGGCCTCACCGGAGATGCGTCGGCCGTACCCGGCGACCATGGCGACCAGCAGCAGCACGGCGGCCCACTGGGCGGCCAGGCGAACCGACTCGTTGTCATAGCCGGTCTCGGCCAGCGCGGGCAGCGACACCGCGAGGGCGGCGACGGCCGCCAGGCGGAGGCCGAAGCCGAACCCGCGGGCGAAGCCGGCGATGGTGAGCGCGGTGAGGATCGAGAAGACGAACGGCGAGTCCCAGTAGCCCGTGTTGATCACGGCCAGGATGGGCAGGACCAGCTCGGCCAGGACGAGGATCAGGCTCTTGGTGTCGCCCGTGTACCTCAGGGGCTGGGCCGTGCGCAGGAGCGTGTAGGCCACCAGGACGCCGAACCAGGCCACCGTGCGCCAGTCGGCCTCGATGAAGGCGGGGGCGGCCAGCGCCCCGGACAGGACCGTAGTGCCCCAGCGGACGGCCAGGATGGCGGGGCCGAAGGCCGTCAGACGGTCGACGTCGTCGACCAGGCCGGAGGCCACCACCAGGGGGGCGTCCTGCAGCCCGCCCTCCCGGTTCAGGCGCGCGGTGCGGCGCAGGAGGGAGAAGCGGCGGCGCGGGGCCGCCTCGTCGTCGGAGCGACTGTGGGTCTTGGTGCTGAGGCGCATGTCGGCGGCGTCTCGGTCCCCCTCGTGGTGCTTTGGACCCGTCTCCATCGGCCGTCGCGGACGGATCTGTAGACCAATCGGACCACTCGCTACGTTGGCCGGGTGATCCTCATCGGCCTCACCGGGGGCATCGGCTCGGGCAAGTCGACGGTGTCGGCCCGCCTGGCCGAGCTGGGTGCCCGCGTCGTGGACGCCGATGCCATCACCCGGGCCGTGCAGCAGCCCGGCACCGAAGTCTTCGCCGCCATCGTCGAGCGGTTCGGCCCCGACGTCGTCGCCGCGGACGGGACGCTGGATCGTCCCGCGCTCGCCGCCATCGTGTTCAACGACCCCGAGGAGCTGAAGGCGCTGAACGCCATCGTCCACCCCGCGGTGGGGGTCGGCATCGCCGAGGCGTTGGCGGACGCAGCCGAGACCGACGACGTCGTGATCTTGGACGTGCCCCTGCTGGTGGAGTCGGGCCGGGACGACATGGCCGCACTGGTCGTGGTCGACCTCGACCCCGAGGTGGCGGTGGCCCGCCTGGTCGAGCACCGGGGGTTCACCGAGGGGGACGCCCGGGCCCGGATCAGCCGCCAGGCCTCCCGCGAGGACCGGCTGGCCAAGGCCGACAGGGTCCTGGACAACCGCGGGACCGTCGAGGACCTCCTGGCCCAGGTCGACGCCCTCTGGCCCTGGATGCAGGCCCAAGCCCCCGTGGCGGCTGACTGAAGGCGCCCGTCGGGCCGGGGGTGTCGGGGGCGGGCTGGCCCCCGCGCCCGGCAGAACGAGGCAGGGATGGGGGGCGTGCGGTCGGGCCGCTGGGTGATCCGGGGCATTCGAGCCGCCGTGCCACCGTACTGGCGCCCGATTGAGGTCACGGGACGCCGCAATGAGGCGCCAGAACCAGGTCTCGTCGTACTGGCGCCCGATTGAGGTCACGGGACGCCGCAATGAGGCGCCAGAACCAGGTCGGCCCAGACCCGTGTCTCAGAAGCGGAACGAGCCCAGCAGGTCGGAGTAGTCGTCGGTCCAGAGCCGGCCTTCACCGGGTGGCAACAGGCCCCAGCCGTCCTCGGCGCCGAGGCCGGACAGGGCGGCGGGGTCGGCGGCGAGGGCGACCCAGGTGGAGGACCAGTGGCCGGCCTCGACCTCCCCGGAGGCGGGGGCATCGAGGCGACCCACCGCGGCGAGGCCGAAGGCCTCGGCCAGGCGGCTGACCACCGGGGCCAGGTCGAAGTAGCGGTTCGAGATGTGGATGGCCAGCACCCCGTCGGACCGGAGATGGCCCAGGTAGTCCTCGACGGCCTCCGCGGTCAGCAGGTGGATGGGGATGGCGTCGGAACTGAAGGCGTCGAGCACGAGGACGTCGTAGACCTCGTCGGTGCGCTCCAGGGACAGGCGCCCGTCGCCGAGGACGACGTCGGTGGCGGCGGCGCTGTCGGCCAGGTAGCTGAAGTAGGCGGGATCCGAGGCGATGCGGGCCACGGCGGGGTCGATCTCGTAGTAGGTGAACGTGTCCCCGGGGCGACCGTAGGCGGCCAGGGCGCCGGTGCCGAGGCCGACCAGGGCCACGTCTCGCGGTGGGGCGTTGACGCCGCTGGTGAACAGGTCGCCGATGGGGCCGTCCGGGTGGTAGTAGCCCAGCGGCGTGGCCGGGTCGGTGGGGTCCTGCATGCCGTGGGTGGTGGTGCCGTTGGCCAGGACGTGGCGGCCCTGGTCGTCCTCGAACACCCGGTGCACGCCGAAGAACGTGCGCTCGGCGTCCAGGGTGGGGTTGGGCTCGGCCAGGCCGGCGACCAGGAGCACCCCGCCGATGGCGAGGGCGAAGGTGCGGGGCGAGCGGAGCGCCACGTAGGCGCCGGCGCCCACCAGCGCCAGGAAGAGCACGGGCAGGCGCGCCGCCTCGGGGGTCGCCGCGGCGCCGGTGGCCCGCCAGGCCAGGCCCAGGCCGATCGCCAGGGCGGCCGCCACGGCGACGCCCCGGGCGTCGAGGTGACGGCGGACGGCTGCGGCCGCGGGGCGCATGGCGACGACCAGGCCGAGGGCCAGCGGGTACTCCAGGATCGAGGTGAACACGGCGGGGGCGACCAGGGCGCCGGCGATGCCGCCGAGGACCCCGCCCAGGGAGATCCACAGGTAGAACTCGGTCAGGCGGTCGGCCGGCGGCCGCAGCTCGGCCAGCCGGGCGTGGGCCAGCGTGGCCGCGGCGAGGAAGAAGACGAGGTGGGGGGCCAGGACCAGCCAGACCGAGTCGAACGTGGCCGCGAACGAGGCGGCGAGGGGCACCGCCAGGAGGGCGACGGTGCGGCCCGAGAGGTCGATGAGCCGGGCCGGGGACCGCCCGAAGGCCAGGACGAAGCTCAGGAGGTAGAGGGCGAGCGGGACGACCCAGAGCAGGGGGATGGAGGCGATGTCGGTGCTCAGGTGCCGGGTCACCCCCAACAGCAGGAGGCTGGGGACGAAGGCGAAAGCGACGAGGCGGAGGCGTAGACGGGACGCGAGTGGAGGCGAGGTCGGCCCCGCTTCGGCGGCCGCGAGGGCAGCGGCGGCTTCCGGACGGCGCCGCAAAGCCCAGGCACACGCCCCCGTCAGGAGCACGAAGGCGAGGTAGCCGAGGCTCCACAGGCGGCTCTGGTCCGACGTCGACAGCCGGGGCTCGAGCACCAGGGGGTAGGCGAGCAGGGCCAGGAGGCTGCCCACGTTGCCTGCCGCGTAGAGGAAGTACGGGTCGGCGGCGTGGCGGTGGCCGCTCAGGGAGAACCAGCGCTGGAAGGTCGGGCTGGCCGTGGACAGGGCGAGGAAGGGCAGGCCCACGGTGACGGCCAGCACGAGCAGGGTCCACAGGGCGGGGGCGGTGCCGTCGGGGAGGCGCCAGCCGGCGGGGACGGCCAGCGGCAGGGCCAGCAGCGGGACGGCCACCAGGATCACGTGGACCGGGATCTGGCGGCCGCGCAGCCGGCGGGCCCCGAGGTGGGCGACCCCGTAGCCGAGGAGGAGGGTGGCCTGGAAGAACACCATGGCGGTGTTCCACACGTCGGGCGTGCCGCCCAGCAAGGGGGTGAGCAGCTTGGCCACCAGCGGCTGCACCAGGAAGAGCAGGGTGGAGCCGACGAAGCTGGCCACGGTGAAGAGCACGACCAGACCGAGCCCCGAGGAGGGGGCGGTGACCGACCTCGACGCCGGCGGCGCGTCGAGGTCAGGTCCGGTGATCAGAGCCACGGCGCTCCCGTCGGCGGCGCCGACCGGCCCGTGAGGGCGTCGGGCCCGCCGGTCGCTGTCACCCCCCGTCGGTACCCTTCCCCGGTGGCTCGTGTCGACCGCTTCGAGATGGTGTCGGACTTCGCGCCGGCCGGGGATCAGCCCGCCGCCATCGCGGGCCTGACCGAGGGGCTGGCCCAGGGGGAGCGCTTCCAGACCCTGCTGGGCATCACCGGGAGCGGCAAGAGCGCCACCATCGCCTGGACCATCGAGCAGGCCCAGCGGCCGACCCTGGTGATGGCGCCCAACAAGTCCCTGGCGGCCCAGCTGGCCAACGAGTTCCGGGAGTTCTTCCCGAACAACAAGGTCGAGTACTTCGTCTCCTACTACGACTACTACCAGCCCGAGGCCTACCTGCCGTCGAGCGACACCTACATCGAGAAGGACTCGTCGGTGAACGACGAGATCGAGCGGCTGCGCCACGCCACCACGGCCTCGCTGCTCACCCGGCGGGACACCATCGTGGTGGCCTCGGTGTCGGCCATCTACGGCCTGGGCTCGCCCGAGGAGTACCGGGACCAGCTCCTCTACGTCCGGGTGGGCGAGGAGCACGACATGCGCTCGATCCTGCGGAAGCTGGTGGACATCCGTTACGAGCGCAACGACCTCAACCTCACCCGGGGCCGGTTCCGGGTCCGGGGCGACACCCTCGAAGTCCACCCCGCCTACGAGGAGCACGCCGTCCGCATCGAGCTGTTCGGCGACGAGATCGAGCGCATCGTCCTGGTGGACCCGCTCACCGGCGAGCAGCTGGACGTGGTGGACGAGTTGATGATCCTGCCCGCCAGCCACTACGTGACCGGTGACGAGCGCCTGCGCCTGGCCATCCAGCGCATCGAGGTGGAGCTCCAGGAGCGCCTGCAGGAGTTCGAGGAGCAGGGCAAGCTGCTGGAGGCCCAGCGCCTCCGCATGCGCACCAGCTACGACCTGGAGATGATGCAGGAGGTCGGCTTCTGCAACGGGATCGAGAACTACTCGGGCCCCATCGACGGCCGGGCCCGGGGCGAGGCACCGAACACGCTCCTGGACTTCTTCCCGGACGACTTCCTGATGGTCCTGGACGAGTCCCACGTGATGATCCCTCAGCTCCACGGCCAGTACGAGGGGGACCGGAGCCGCAAGGAGACCCTGGTCGAGCACGGCTTCCGACTGCCCTCCGCGGCCGACAACCGCCCGCTGCGCTTCGACGAGTTCATGGCGCGGATCAACCAGGTGGTGTTCCTGTCGGCCACGCCGGGGGCCTGGGAGCTGGAGCGCTCGGCCCGGGTGGTCGAGCAGATCGTGCGTCCCACCGGCCTCATCGACCCCGAGGTGATCGTCAAGCCCACCAAGGGCCAGATCGACGACCTGTTGGAGCAGATCAACCTCCGCACCGAGGCGGGCGACCGGGTCCTGGTGACGACCCTGACCAAGAAGATGGCCGAGGACCTCACCGACTACCTGCTGGAGCTGGGCGTCCGGGTGCGGTACCTCCACAGCGAGGTGGACACCATCGAGCGCATCGAGCTGCTGCGGTCTCTCCGCCTCGGCGAGTTCGACGTCCTGGTCGGCATCAACCTCCTGCGGGAGGGCCTCGATCTGCCCGAGGTGTCCCTCGTGGCCATCCTCGACGCCGACAAGGAGGGCTTCCTCCGCAGCGAGACGGCCCTCATCCAGATCATCGGCCGAGCCGCCCGCAACGTCGGGGGTCAGGTGGTCATGTACGCCGACCAGGTCACCGACTCCATGCAGCGGGCGCTGTCGGAGACCAACCGCCGGCGGGGCCTCCAGCAGGCCTACAACGCCGAGCACGGGATCGACCCCAAGACCATCCGCAAGGCGGTCACCGACATCCTGGCCCAACTCCGGCCCGACGAGTCGACGCCCACGCCCGGCCGGAGTCGGCGGCGCAAGAGCCTCAGCGAGCGCAGCGAGCTGGCGGGCCTGCCCAAGGACGAGCTGGCCCGCCTCATCGCCACCCTGGAGGAGGAGATGGGCGAGGCCGCCACCGAACTGAACTTCGAGTACGCCGCCCGCCTACGGGACGAGATCAACGACCTACGACGAGAGCTGAGGGAAGCCGGATGAGTGAAGCGGGGGCCCGAGCGGCCCGGGGGGCGGTCCTGGTCACCGGCGCGTCGACGGGCATCGGCGAGGCCGTGGCCCGGTCGCTGGCGGCGCGGGGCAACCCGGTCTACGCCGGCGTCCGCCAGCCGGCCGACGGCGAAGCGTTGAGCGGCGCGAACCTGACCCCGGTCATCCTGGACATCACCGACGAGGCCCAGGTGGCCGCCGTCGCCGAGCGCATCGCCGACGACGTCGGTGACGCGGGCCTGGCCGGCGTGGTCAACAACGCGGGCATCGCCCTGGGCGGACCGCTGGAGTACCTGCCCTTGGACGAATGGCGGAACCAGCTCGAGGTCAACGTGGTCGGCCAGGTGTCGGTGACCCGGGCCACGGTGCCCCTCCTGCGCGCCGCCCGGGGACGCATCGTGTTCGTGGGCTCGATCAGCGGCCGGGTGGGCACGACGCTCATGGGCCCCTACTGCTCCTCCAAGTTCGCCATCGAGGGCCTGGCCGAGTCGCTGCGCCACGACCTGGCCGAGTGGGGGATCGGGGTCGCCGTGGTCGAGCCCGGGGCGGTGAGGACCGCCATCTGGGAGAAGGGTCGGGCCACCACCGAGCGTCTGGAGCGGGAACTGCCCGCCGAGGCCTTCGAGCGCTACGCCAAGGGCATGCAGTCGATCCGGGACGGCATCGCGGAGAGCGAGACCAAGGGCGTCGGCGCCGACAAGGTGGCCGACGCCGTGACCCACGCCCTCTTCGCCAAGCGACCGAAGCACCGGTACCTGGTCGGCCCCGACGCCAAGGTGGCGGGCACGCTCAGCCGCCTCCTGCCCGACCGGGCCAAGCACGCCGTGATGGCGAGGCTCGCCGGCCCGTAGCCCCCGCCGGCCCGCCGCCCTTGGGCCGCGCTGCCTCCTGCCGATGGATACCGGTGTTGCCGAGCCCAACCCGCGCGCGGCCTGACCATCCCTCGGCCTGGATCCGTCGCCCTGCGGTGGCGACGGCCGTGCTCGTCGCCGTCTACCTCGCCATCGTCGCCCTCGGCGACGCCCGGGCGGGCCTGATCTCGGATTCCGGCGGGAAGCTCGCCACGGCCCGGGTCATGGCCGAGGGCCGAACGCTGTCCCCGGATGTCGGCTACTGGGCCGAGGACTTCGACCCCGACGGATGGTTCCATCCCCTGGCCAACACCGTTCGGGTCGGGGACCGCTGGGTCCAGGCCACGAGCCTGCCCTACGCCGCGACCACCGCCGGGCTCTGGGCCGTCGCCGGGCCGCTCGGCGTCACGCTCCTGTCGGTGGCCGGCGGGGTGGCCGCCGCGCTGGCGGCTCGCCACCTCGCCCGGCAGCTCGGGGCCCGAGGGGACATCGCCTTCTGGATCGTCGGCTTGGCGTCCCCCCTCGCCGTCTACGCCGTGGACGCCTGGGAGCACGCGCCCGCGGCCGGGCTCGCCCTGTGGGGGATCGCCCTCGCCCTGGAGGCCGACCGGCCGGCACGCGCTGCGGCGGCGGGCGCCCTCCTCGCGGCGGCGCTGCTGCTGCGGGCGGAGGTCGGGGCCTCGGTCATCAGCTTCGCCGTCGCCTGCCTGTGCGTGGGTGAGGTCCGGCGTCGGTGGACACGACGCCCGGGGCTGCTGGGAGCCGGGGTGCTCGCCGCCGGGAGCCTCCTCCTGGCCAATGCCGTCCTCGAGCGTTGGCTCCTCGACGCGGGGGTGCGGGATGCCCGGGCCTCCTCGGGGGCACTGGACGCGGGGTCCGAGCTGGGCCGACGGGCCACCGATGCCGTGGTCACGGGCGCGGGGCTCCTGGCCGACGAGACCGCCACCGGGATTGCGGTCGCCCTCGTCCTGGCGGCCACCCTCCTCGTCCTCACCCTCGCCCTGGCGGGCCGCCTTCACCTCTCGCCCGCTGCGACCCGCGGCGTCACGGCCCTGGTCGTGGCCCTGTACGGCGTCCGCCTGCTCGACGGCTGGGCCAACGTGCCCGGCGTGCTGGCTGCCGTCCCCGTCATCGTCCTGGCGGTCACCGTGACCCGGACCCCGCCCGTCAGGGTCCTGCTCGGGACCGCTCTGGGGGCGGTACCCCTGGTCTGGGCGGTGCAGTGGAAGGGCGGCCACATCCTGCAGTGGGGCGGCCGCTACCTGTTGGTGCCCACCCTCCTGCTCCTCGTGCTCGCCGCCGTCGCCCTCGAGGGCCCGGTTCGCCGCCGGCTCGCGGCGCGGGTCCTCCTGGGGGTCACGATCGCCGTCGGAGCCCTCGGCCTGGGATGGCACATCCACCGCACCGACGTGGTGGCCGACCAGGGTGAGGCCCTCGACACACTGCCGGCCGACGCCGTGGTGGTGACGAACCTGCCCCACCTCGGCCGTGAGCTCGGGGCCTGGTACGACGATCGTCGCTGGCTCTCCGCCGACGACGCCAGTCTCGAGGCGGTCGTCGCCCTCGCCCGGGAGGTCGCCCCGCCGACGATCGCCGTCGTCCGGCGACCACCGACGGACGGTACGCCCCTGGGCGCGCCGTCGATCGTCGGCTACCGCCTCACCGACGCGTGGCCGTTGGCGGCCCTCGGCGGCGATCTGCAGGTGCAGGTCCTTGTCCGCGACTGACGTCATCGCCCCGCCCGCGGCGACCGCGACCCGGGTGCTCCGCGCCCCGCTGTGGGCCCACGTCCTCGCCCTGGCGCTGGTCCTGCTGGCGCTGGTTCCCCTCCTCGGGCGGGCCGGCCAGTTCTCCGCCGACGAAGGGGCGGCGATGGCCCAAGCCCGGCTCCTGAGCGACGGCCGGGGCTGGTCCCTCGATCACCCCTTGGCGGACCTCGACCCGGCGAACGAGGCGTTCCCCCTCGAGAAGTCGAACCCCGTCGACCGACCCGGCGGCGAGCCCGCGTCCGCGCCCTTCGCCAAGCACCCGTCCTATGCCGTCCTCCTCGCCTTCGCCGACGGCTGGGGCGGCCCGACCGGGATGGTCCTGACCTCGGTGCTCGGCACGCTGCTCGCCGCGCTCCTCGCCGCGAAGCTGACGTCTCGCCTCTCCCCGGGCCTGGGCCCTGCGGCCCTGTGGGTGACCGGCCTGGCCACGCCGCTGTTCGTCGACAGTTGGGTCGTCATCGCCCACACCCTCGGCGCGGCCCTGGTCGCCGGCGCCGCGTTGTCCGTGCTCCGGGTCCATCGTCGGGAGGCCGGGGCGCCTCTCCTGGCCGTCGTCGCCGCCATGGCCGGCGCCGTCCTGCTGCGCAACGAGGCCGTCCTGATGGGGGCGGCCCTGCTCCTGGCCACGGGTTGGCTGGCGTGGCACACCCGGCGGTGGCTGACGGCGGCCGCGGCCGTGGCGGTCCTGGCGGGCACGGTCATCGGCCACGAGCTGGACGGCTGGCTGTCCTCCGGCGTCACCGGCGGCATCGGCGCCGAGGGCGCGGCCGGCGTGGGCCAGCCCGGCTATGTCGTCGGCCGGCTGACCTCGGCGTTCATCACCCTGTTCCTGCCGTCGTACGGGTCGCTGGGTCCCGGGGACCTCGTCACGGTGCTCGCCGTCGCCTCGTTGCTGGCCGCGGTCGTGATCGCCCGACGACGGCCCGAGGACCGTTCGGGCATCGCCCTGTTCGCCGGGCTGGCCACGGTCGGCGCGGTCGCCCGGGCCCTCATGGAGCCACAGGTCACCCCGGGCCTGCTCGTCGCCGCGCCGCTCGTCACGGCGGGTCTGGCCGCGCTGGGCGGCACGGTCGGTCGAGACCCGGAGCGCCGCTGGCTGGCCGCCACCGTCGCGCTCTTCGCCGCCGCCGTGCTGGCGACGCAATACGCCTCCGGTGGTTCAGGGGAGTGGGGAGGCCGGTACTTCGCCATCGGGCTGACCCTGATCGTCCCGTTGGTCGTCATCGGCCTCCGGGACGCGCTGGCCGGCGTGGGCCACTCGACCCGCCGGCTGTTGGCCGGGGCGATGGTGGTCTCCAGCCTCGCCTTCGCCGTGGCCGGTGGACGGGCCGTGGTCACCACCGAGGAGGCCACCGACGAGTTCGTGATCCGGGTCGAGGCCGCTCGGGCGCAACGGGATGACCCCGTGGTCGTCGCCACCGCGGGCGCCGCGGCCCGCTTCGCCTGGCGCCAGGTGCTCACCGGGGAGGACTGGTTGTACGTCGAGTCCGCCGCATTGCCGATCTGGCTCGAGCGGCTGGCGGAGGCCGATCGGGACGTGGTCCTGGCCACCCGGGACCCGGTGCAGGACCGGGAGTCGCTTGCGGGGTGGACGGTCCTCAGCGACGAGCGGGTCACGCGCGGGTCGAGCTGGACGGTCATCACGCTCCAGGAGGGGTGAACCCCACTCCGGGGCAAACACGTGTTCGGGTAGGGGGGCGCCGGTAGAGTCGGTGCGTGGCCGATCAACTGGTGATCCGCGGCGCCCGCGAGCACAACCTCAAGGACATCTCGCTGGACCTGCCGCGGGACCGCCTCATCGTGCTCACCGGCCTGTCCGGTTCGGGCAAGTCGTCCCTGGCGTTCGACACCATCTACGCCGAGGGGCAACGTCGCTACGTCGAGTCGCTGTCGGCCTACGCCCGTCAGTTCCTCGGCCAGATGGACAAGCCCGACGTGGACTTCATCGAGGGCCTCTCACCGGCCATCTCCATCGACCAGAAGAGCGCCTCCCGCAACCCACGCTCCACGGTGGGGACGATCACCGAGATCTACGACTACCTCCGCCTGCTGTACGCCCGCATCGGGGTGCCGCACTGCCCGAAGGACGGCACCGTCGTCAACCGGCAGACCCCCCAGCAGATCGTGGACCGGATCCTGGAGCTGCCCGAAGGCACCCGCTTCCAGGTGCTGGCGCCCGTGGTACGGGGGCGCAAGGGCACCTACGACACCCTCCTGGCCGATCTGGCCACCCAGGGCTTCGCCCGGGTGCGACTGGACGGCGAGATCCGGGAGCTGGCCGAGCTGGCCAGCCAGGGCGCCGAGCTGGCTCGCTACGAGATGCACACCATCGAGGTGGTGGTGGACCGCCTGGTCCTGCGGGAGGGCATCGAGCGCCGCCTCACCGACTCGCTGGAGACCGCCCTCCAGCTGGCCGAGGGCACCGCGGAGATCGAGCTGGTGCCCCGCGACGGCGAGGGCCTGAGCAACGAGGAGCGCGAGGTGCTCACCTTCAGCCAGCACCTGGCCTGCCCCACCTGCGGCACCTCCTACGGGGAGCTGGCCCCCCGCAACTTCTCGTTCAACTCGCCCTACGGCGCCTGCACCACCTGCGACGGGCTCGGCACCAAGTTCGAGGTCGACCCCGAGCTGATCGTGCCCAACCCCGACCTGAGCCTGGAGGAGGGCGCCATCGCCCCCTGGGCCAGCGGCCACAGCCAGTACTTCAAGCGCCTCATCGAGGCCGTCGCGGAGGACAACGACATCCCGGTCGACGTGGCGTGGCGCGAGCTGCCCGACAAGGCCACCACGCTGCTCCTCAACGGCGCCGGGGACAAGCGGGTCCATGTCAAGTACAAGAACCGCTACGGCCGATCCCGCAGCTACCACGCCAAGTACGAGGGGGCCGTCCCGTACCTGCAGCGCCGCCATGCCGAGGCCGAATCCGACAGCGCCCGCGAGCAGATCGAGGGCTACATGCGGGAGGTGGCCTGCCCCGAGTGCGACGGGGCCCGGCTGTTGCCGCTGTCGCTGGCGGTGACCGTCGACGGCCGCAACATCCACGAGCTGTGCTCGCTGCCCATCGGCGAGTCGACCGAGCTGATCCGCGGGCTCGAGCTCTCCGAGCGGGACCGGATGATCGCCGAGGCGGTGCTCAAGGAGGTCCAGGCCCGAATGGGCTTCCTCCTCGACGTCGGCCTCGACTACCTGTCCCTGCACCGCAACGCGGGGACCCTCGCCGGCGGCGAGGCCCAGCGCATCCGGCTGGCCTCCCAGATCGGCAGCGGTCTGGTCGGCGTGCTCTACGTCCTCGACGAGCCGTCGATCGGCCTGCACCAGCGGGACAACAAGCGCCTGATCGAGACCCTGGTCCGCCTCCGGGACCTGGGCAACACCGTCCTGGTCGTGGAGCACGACGAGGAGACGATCCGGGTGGCCGACCACGTGGTCGACATCGGCCCGGGGGCAGGGGAGCACGGGGGACAGGTCGTGCACTCGGGCACGGTCAAGGGCCTGCTGCGCAACCGGGCGTCGATGACCGGCCAGTACCTGTCGGGGCGCCGGAAGATCCCCGTGCCGGAGCTGCGGCGCCGACCCGGCGACGACTGGCTGGTGGTCCGGGGCGCCCGGGAGCACAACCTCCAGGACCTCGACGTGGAGTTGCCGCTGGGCTGCTTCATCTGCGTGACCGGGGTGTCGGGCTCGGGCAAGTCCACCCTGGTCAACGACATCCTCTACCGGTCGCTCATGCAGCGGATCTACAAGTCCAAGATCCCGCCCGGCCGTCACACCGCGGTGGACGGCATGGACGCGCTCGACAAGGTCATCGCCATCGACCAGTCGCCCATCGGTCGCACCCCGCGGTCCAACCCGGCCACCTACACCGGCGTCTTCGACCACATCCGCAAGCTCTTCGCCCTGACCAACGAGGCCAAGGTCCGGGGCTACCTGCCCGGCCGCTTCTCGTTCAACGTCAAGGGGGGACGCTGCGAGGCCTGCGCGGGGGACGGGACGATCAAGATCGAGATGCACTTCCTGCCCGACGTCTACGTGCCCTGCGAGGTGTGCAAGGGGGCCCGCTACAACCGGGACACCCTCGACATCGAGTTCAAGGGCAAGAACATCGCCGAGGTGCTGGACCTCTCCTGTGAGGAGGCCCTCGAGTTCTTCGCCAACCAGCCGGTCATCGCCCGCCACATGCAGACCATCGTCGACGTCGGCCTCGGTTATGTCCGCCTCGGCCAGCCCGCGCCGACCCTGTCGGGCGGCGAGGCGCAGCGGGTGAAGCTGTCCAGCGAGCTGGCCAAGCGCTCCACCGGGCACACCATGTACATCCTCGACGAACCCACCACCGGCCTGCACTTCGAGGACATCCGCAAGCTGTTGGGTGTCCTCTCCCGGCTGGTCGACGCCGGCAACTCGGTCCTGGTCATCGAGCACAACCTGGACGTCATCAAGACCGCCGACTGGCTCATCGACCTCGGTCCCGAGGGTGGCTCCGGCGGCGGCACCGTCGTGGTCGAAGGCCCGCCCGAACTGGTGGCCAAGACCCCGGGCAGCCACACCGGCGAGTACCTGGCCCCCCTGCTGGCCCCCGCCTCCTGAAACCGGGCCGGTCCCGGCCGACAGGAGCCGGGTGTTGTCGCGACTCGCGCCCGGAGCCCTGTTCGGCGGGATCGCCCTCGCCGTCATCGGCCTGAGCAAGCTGCACGCCAGTCAACTCGGCACCTACGACTACAGCGGCTCCTCGCGCTTCGCCTGGTCCCTGGCCTACATCGGCATCCTGGCGGTCGCCGCCTACAGCCTCGGCCTGCCCGACGTCCCCCGGAACCGCCGCACTGCGGTGATCTCCGCGGCGGCCGCCGCGCTCGCGGGGGCGCTGGGCATGTCGGTCGTCCAGCTCCTGGTGGGCGACGCCCTGCTGCCCCGCTTCGTCGTCTTCGGCAGCGCCCTGCTCCTGGTCCCCTGGTACCTGCTCACGGTCAACCTGGCCCTCGACGGGCGCTCCTCCGACGAGCGCCGCGACCGGGTGGTGGTCGTGGCCGAGCACGCCGCCGCCGTCGGCCACGAGCTGAGCGTGGAGCTGGACCGGGGCGCCGAGACGGCCGCCGCGGTGGTGGCCACGTTGGAACCGACCGCGGCCGAGGTGAGCGGCTCCGGGGTCCGGCCGCTGGCCGAGCTGGTCCAGGCCGAGGGCGCCACCGTCCTCGTGCTCGACCGGGCGGCTCAGGACCAGCCCTCGGTCGTCGCCCAGGCCGCCGCCCTGCACGCCGCCGGGATCCGGGTCCGGACCCTGTCGCTCTTCTACGAGGAGTGGCTGGGCAAGCTGCCCGTGGGCGAGCTGGAGCGGGTGGCGATGATGTTCGACATCGGCGAGGTCCACCGGCAGCGGTACACCCGGGTGAAGCGGGTCGTCGACGTGGCCCTGGGCGCCGCCGGGACCCTCGTGCTGGCCCTGGTGACCCCGGTGGTGCTGGTGACCAACCAGGTCGGCAACCAGGGCCCGCTGCTGTACCGCCAGACCCGGGTGGGCAAGAACGGCGAGACCTTCTCGATCCTCAAGTTCCGCACCATGCGCCCGGCTCCCGAGGGCCTACCCGACGAATGGACGGGCGAGGACGATCCCCGCATCACCCCCGTCGGTCACGTCCTGCGCCGCAGCCACCTCGACGAGCTGCCCCAGGTGGTCAACATCCTCCGGGGCGAGCTGTCGGTGGTCGGGCCCCGGCCCGAGCAGCCCCACTACGTGGCGGAGCTCAGCGAGAAGCTCCCGTTCTACGGCATGCGGCACCTGGTGCGCCCCGGCCTCACCGGTTGGGCCCAGGTGAAGTACGGCTACGCCGGCGACGAGCGGGACGCCCTGGAGAAGCTCCAGTACGAGTTCTTCTACCTCCGGCGTCAGAGCGTGGGCCTCGACCTGCGGATTGTGGGCCGGACCCTGCGCAGCGTCATCGGCGGCGACGGCCGCTGACGGATCAGACGGCGTCGCGGGCGAGGAAGTACCGGTTCTGCAGGTCGCTACCTAGGCCGAGGATGCCGTCGCACACCCGGTCGAGCTCCTCGCTGCGGCCCGGAGCGAGCTCGGCCGGGTCCCGGACCGTGAGGCGGGCGAGGCCCGGGATCGGCTCGTCCACCATCGGGAGGGGCAGCGGGGCGTCGAAGAAGAAGGCGTAGGCGTAGCGGCGGGCGAGGGTCACCGCGTCGTCGCTGAGGGACGGGTCCGCCAGGGTCTCGTCGAGCCGGCGGTGCAGGTCGAGCGGGGAGGTGGCATCGCGGGTGAAGCCCAGGCCCCGGTAGTGGGACACGCCCCCCAGGATCACCGGCTTGCCCATCACGCTCATCTCGATGCCGACCGTGGAGGTGTAGACCAGCCCGATGTCGGCGTCGGCCATGATCGGATAGGAACTGGTCGGGTCGTCGGGCTCGATGACCCGGATGTTGTCCGGGAGCACCGGGAACCGCTCCCGCAGGTGGCCGAGCACCGGCTCGCGGCTCTCCTTGCCGCGGCGCTTGGCCTCCGCGGGGTGGGCCCGGATCACCAGGCGGTGCTCCGGATGGGCGGCGAAGTAGGCGACGACGGTCTCCAGCCAGTGGTGCATCGACTCGAAGCCCAGGTCGCGGCCGAGCACCGAGGAGTCCCAGGTCACGTTGGTGAACAGGGCCACGAGGCGTCCGGCGGTCGGACGCTCGATGCGCTCCTCGACCGCGTCGCTCCAGATGTCCAGGAGCGGGTGCCCCTGGCGGCGGCGGCCGTCGAGGTAGTCGTCGAGAGCGTCGTCCTCGTCGGGGGTGAGGGGCGTATCCCGCCGTCGACGCCAGATGCCGGAGAGGTCGTAACGGTTCGCCGCCGCGTTCCGGGCGAACACGAAGGACTCGGCGCGGTGGGTCCGCTCGTAGGTGACGACGTCGATGCCCTCCTCCTCGCAGATCGCCCGGGCGACGGCCTCGAAGGCGAAGAGCCCGTTGAGCATGACCACGGTGTCGGGTCGCCACCGGTCGATGGCCGCCCGGAACCCGAGCGCGACGCGCCGGGCCGTGGTCAGGAACGCCCGGAACGTCGTCGGGCCCAGCGGGTCCTGGCCGAGTCGCGCCGAGAGCAGGAACCAGCGGGTGGGGATGTCCATCAGGTGACCGAGGGCCAGGGTCCCGTCGGTGACCTCGGCCAGCTCGTCGAGGCTCAGGTCGTCGAGCTCGTCCCAGCGGCCGGGGTCCTCGGCCTCCCAGCCCTCCCGGAGGGTGTCATGGGGGAGGTCGAACGCGTCGAGGGAGTGCCGCACGTACGCCGTGCAGCTGCGGCACGGCATGGGCGGGGCCTCGTGGACGTTGGCCCGGTCACAGATGTCGAGGCCGCCACCGCAGCGCAGGAACCGCACGGAGGCGCCGCGCTGGCGCAGGGCCGTCGCCAGGACGCCCTCGAGTTGCACGTGCAGGGCCCAGTCGCGGGGTGTCAGGAAGAGGACGCGGGGACCGTCGTCGGCGGGCCGCACCGTCAGGCCCGACACCAGCCGGCGGGCCTGACGTTGGTCGGAGCCCTGACCGATCGTCCGCAGCCCGGCTTCGAGCCCCTTGCGCGAGTACTCGGCCATCCGGGCCGCCTCGGGGAGGGGCACGGTCAGACCTTCCGGCGGCTGTCGAAGGGCCGACCCCGCAGGGCGCGGAACATCCCGTTCCAGAAGCCGAAGCCGTAGGACCAGTGGCAGATCCCGACGACCGCGGCGACCCGGTGGGGGGCGGTGTCCCGAGCCCGACCGAGGTGGAGTGACGCGGCGCCGACCGCCGCGGTGTGGGCGGCGACCACGGTGAACCGGGCCGGGCCCCGGGCGGCGACGAGGTTCGCCGCCGCGAGGGCGACGAGGGCGGCGGGCGCGAGGGGTCGCAGGGAGGGGAGCCGCCGGTGCTTCTTCAGCGTCGAGGCCTTGCCCATGCCGTAGTTGAAGTACTGCTGGGCCAGCCCCCGGGGGGTGTCGCGGGGGAAGTAGGTCGAGCGGATGGTGGGGTCGAGCACGATGCGGCCGCCCCGCTGGCGCAGGCGCAGGTTCAGCTCGTGGTCCTCGGCCGCCCACTGGATGGCGTCCTGGTCGAAGCCACCGACGCGCTGGAGGTCCTCCCGCCGCCAGCAGCCGAGGAAGACCGTGTCGACCTCTTCGCGGTCCTCGCTGTAGTGGAAGCGACCGGGGCCGACCCCGATCGGTGAGGTGGTGACGGTGGCGACGGCCCGCCCGAAGGCGTTGGTGCCGACCGGTCGCATCGGCCCGCCGACGTTGACAGCCCCCGTCTCCCCGAGCACCTGCACGCAGCGGCTGATGTAGTCGGCGGCGTACTGGGCGTGGGCGTCGAATCGGACGATGACCTCACCTCGGGCCCGGGTGATGCCGATGTTCATGGCAGACGCCGCCGTCACCCCCGGGTTGTCGACGAGCGCCACGGTCCCGCCGTGACGCTCGACGATCTCCCGGGTGCCGTCGGTCGAGCCACCGTCCACCACCAACACCTGGACGACGTTCCCGTAGTCCTGCCGGTCGAGAGAGTCGAGGAGATCCCGGATGAACCGCCGCTCGTCGAGGGTGGGCACGACCACGGTGACCGTCGGCTCCTCGGCGATCTCGTCGGGGACGGACACGAGCGCGGCGACGGCGACGGACATGGACTTCAATCGGACAGCCGTGACGGGTGATGAGGGCCCGGTCACGGCGGGCTCGGACGCCTCACGATGGCTCCTGACCCGCGGTTCCCAGTACTCGATCGCGTCGCTCGTCAAGACCGTGGCTGTGGTCGCCCTGATGCCCCTGGCCACCCGGGTCCTCGTCCCGGCCGAGATGGGTGCGGCGAGCACGGCCCTGGTGGTGGCGAACCTGCTGGTGGCCTTCGCCGCCCTCGGCCTGCACTCGGCGGCGATGCGCGCGTACTACGGCGGGGCCGGCGACCAGGCCGACCCCGACCTCGCCCGGACGCTGTCCTGGGTCGCGATCGCGGTGGCGGGGGTGGCGGCCCTGGCCCTGCACCTGGCGGGGCCGGCCTGGGTGGGCCTGTTCGGCGAGCTCCGGTACGACGGCGCCCTGCAGTTGGCCGTGGCCGCCACCGTCCCGATGACGCTGCTTGTGGTCGGTCAGAACCTCCTGCGGGCCGAGGACCGGGCCATGCCCTACGTCGTCGCCGCGGTCATGAGCACGGTCGGCGGCCAGTTGCTCGGCGTGACGCTGGCTTGGGCGGGGTCGGGCACCGCGACCGAGTACCTCACCGGCGTCGTGATCGGTTATCTGGTGGGCGGCACCGTCTCGATGGTCGCCGCCAACCGGCGGGGGCGACGGCTGCGCCGCGGGGAGCTGGGGGCCGCCCTTCGCCTCGGCGCCCCCACGATCCCGCATTCGATCGGGATCCTGCTGCTGCAGATGGGTGACCGGATCGTGATCGAGGGGGTCGAGGGCCTCGGCAGCGTCGGGCGGTACCAGGTCGCCTACCTGGTCGGCTCGGTCGGCATCCTGGCCGTCCAGGCGTTCAGCGCCGCCTGGGGGCCGATGATCTTCGGGGCCACCGACCGCGAGCGTTGGCCGTCCCTCGCCGCGACCACCGCCACCGCCTACCGGCTGGTCGCCCTGATCGTCGCCGGGATCGGTGTGGCGGCGCCGCTGGCGCTGCGGGTGGCCGCGCCGGGCTCCTATGACACCGCGGCGCTGGTACCGGTCGTGATCCTGGTCGCCCCCTCGGCGCTGGCCTACGTCCTGTTCCAGTCCTCCTCGACCGTGCTCTTCCACCACCGCCGGACCGGGATGCTCGGCCTGACCTCGGCGGTGGCGGCGGTGGCCAACGTGGCCCTGTGCTTCGCCCTCGTCCCGGGGTGGGGCCTGGCCGGCGCCGCCGTGGCCACGACCGTGACGTACGCGGCATGGGCGGTGGCCGTGCGCCGTCTGGCCGATCAGCTCGACGACGTGCCTTGGGTCCCCGGCGTGGCGGTCCGGGCCGTCCTCGTGGCCGGGCTCGGTCTCACGGCCGGCGCGCTGATGCCGACGGAGGGGACATGGATGGTCCTGCGCGTCCTGCTCACCGGCGTCGTCGCCATCCAGTCCGTCCGAGCCATCCGACGGGAGCTGCGCTGAGGGCTCCGGGGTCCGGCCCATGAGCGACGTGCTCGCCGTCATTCCCGCCCGGGGCGGATCGAAGGGGATCCCGGGCAAGAACCTGATCGACCTCGGCGGTCGGCCGCTCCTGGACTGGACCGTGCAGGCCGCCCTCGCGGCAGCGGTGGTCGACGAGGTGCTGGTCACCTCCGACGACGACGCGATCCTCGCCCGGGCCGCGTCGCTGGGGGTCACGGCCCACCGGCGTCCGCCCCATCTGGCCCGGGACGAGGTCCACGCCGTCCACGCCGTCCTCGAGGTCGTGGCCGGGCGGACCGGATCCGCCCGGCCCCGCACCGTCGTGATGGTGCTGCCGACCAGCCCGTTCCGGCGCCCCCAGGACATCGACGGGGCCGTGGACCTGCTGGCGTCGACCGGGGCCCCGTCGGTGATCAGCGTCGTTCCCCTGGACAAGCAGCTCGTCCACCTGCGCTCGATCGGCCCGGACGGCTCGCTGCAGGCGTTCGTCGACCAGAGCCGGGTCAACGCCCAGCGTCAGGACCAGCCACCGCTGTACGGGCTCAACGGCTCCGTCTACGCGATGGCGGCCGACGACCTCCTGGCGGCGGGCACCTTCCATGTCCCCGGGGCCCGGCCCTGGGTGATGACGCCGGACACCTCGGTGGACATCAACGAGCCCGCCGACCTGGAGCGGGCCCGCCGGATGCTGGCCGACCGCGCCGAGGCCTACGCATGACCGGCCCCCGCCTGGCCCACGTCGGGATCCACGAGAGCCTCAACCGCAACGCGGGCGACACGCTCCTGTTCGAAGAGGTCCGGCACTGCCTGGCCGGCGCGCTGCCCGGGGTGACCTGGGACCGGCGCCAGTTGTGGGAGCCCTTGGACGGGGCCGGGGCCAGAGCGCTCAGCGCCGGGTGCGACGGCGTGGTCGTCGGCGGCGGTGGCCTCCTGCTCCGGGACCAGGCCGGATCCGACAGTCGCGCCAGCGGCTGGCAGTGGAACGCGACGGTGGAGGCGGTGCGGGCCCTCGACGTCCCGCTCGTGGTGTTCGCCGTCGGCTACAACCGCTTCCGCGGCCAGGCCGACTTCGACCCCGTCTTCACCGAGCACCTGACCGCCGTGGTCGAGCAGGCCGCCTTCGTCGGGCTGCGCAACCGGGGCAGCATCCGGGCCGTCGCCGGGTACCTGCCCACGGCCCTCCATGACCGGCTCCGGCTCCAACCGTGCCCGACGACGTTGCTCTGGTCGATGCACGACGAGTGGCGTCGGCCGTGGGCCGGCGGGGCGGCCCCGCGGCTGCGTCTCAACGTGGCCTTCGACCGACCGGACATGCGGTTCGGCGCCGATCCCGACCAGGCCCTGGATGCGGTGGCCCAGGCGATGGGCCACGCCGACCGCACGGGCTGGGACGTCCTGGTCACCTGCCACAAGCCCCAGGACCACCAGGTCCTGCCGTACCTCGACGTGGCCGACGTCCACTACGAGGTCGAGGACCTCACCGACGCGGACCCGAGCCGGATCGTGGCCGCCTACGCCGCCTGCGACCTGGCCGTCGGGCTCCGGGGTCACGCCCAGATGATCCCCTTCGGCCTGCGCCGCCCGATCATCTCGGTGGAGAGCCACGACAAGATGCGTTGGTTCCTCGAGGACGTGGGCCATCCCGAATGGGGCGTGGACATCGCCCACCCGAAGCTGCGGGACGAGCTGTGTGACCGGATCGACCACGTCGCCGCCGACCCCGAGGGGGTCGTGGCCGACGTCGCCGCCGCGCAGGACCGTCTGTGGGCGCCGACGCAGGAGAACCTCGAGTCGATCCGCCAGATCCTGGCCTGATGCCCCTCAGGTCGACTGGTCGTCGGCCGATTGAGCAGGGGAGCGAGCCGAACGCTCCAGGAGGCCAGTTGCATGCAGATCGACCACCAGATCGCGCCGGTCGTCATCCACGGCGATGCCTCGATCGTGCACACGCTGGCCAAGATCAGCAAGAACCGGGCGGGACTGATCTACTGCGTCTCCCCCCACGGTGTCCTCGAGGGCGTGTTGTCCGACGGCGACTTCCGCCGGTGGATCGTGGACCAGCCCGAGATCGATCTCGAGCGGCCGGTCATCAGCATCGCCAACCGGAACTTCGTCTCGGCCCGGGTCGACGAGCCGAGCGAGGCCATCGCCCGTCTGTTCTCGCCGCGGATCGCCTCGGTCCCGCTGCTGGACAAGCTCGGGCGCCTACAGGCCGTCGCCTGGCCTTCGAGCCGGGAGGTGCGGATCGGTGACCACCTCCTCGGTCCGGGCCAGCCCGTGTTCGTCGTCGCCGAGATCGGCAACAACCACAACGGGAGCATCGACGCGGCCCGCCGCCTGGTGGATGCGGCCGCGGCCGCCGGCGTCGACGCCGTCAAGTTCCAGATGCGCGACCTGGCCTCGCTCTACGTCAACGGCGGCGACGCCACGGACCAGGCGGCGGACCTCGGCGAGCAGTACACCCTCGACCTCCTCGCCCGGTTCCAGCTGGAGGACGACGCCCTCTTCCGGGTGTTCGACCACTGTCGGGACCGGGGCGTGCTCCCGCTGTGCACGCCGTGGGACCTGCACAGCCTCGACCGCCTCGAGACGGTGGATCTCCCGGCGTACAAGATCGCCTCGGCGGACCTGACCAACCACGAGCTCATCGAGGCCGCCTGCGGCACGGGGCGCCCGCTGGTGCTGTCGACCGGCATGTCCACCGAGGACGAGATCGTCGAGACCGTGCACCTGCTCCAGGGCCGGGGCGCCCCCTTCGCCGTGCTCCACTGCAACTCCTCCTACCCGGCGCCCTTCCACGACGTGAACCTGGCCTACATGGACCGGCTGACCGAGCTCGGCGACTTCCCGGTCGGCTACTCCGGCCACGAGCGGGGGATCAGCGTGGCGGTCGGGGCGGTGGCCCGGGGCGCGCAGCTGATCGAGAAGCACCTCACCCTCGACCGCGACCAGGAGGGCAACGACCACGTGGTCAGCCTCCTGCCCCACGAGATGCGGGCGATGGTGGACGCCATCCGTGAGGTCGAGCAGGCTGTCGGTTCCCGCCGGCCCCGCCTGCCCAGCCAGGGCGAGCTGATGAACCGCGAGATCCTGGCCAAGAGCCTCGTCGCCCGGGTGCCGATCCCGGAGGGGACGGTCATCGAGGACCACATGGTCGAGGCCAAGAGCCCGGGTCGGGGCCTCCAGCCGAACCACCGGGCGGACCTGGTGGGCCGTCGGGCTCAGCGGACCGTTGCCGCCGGCGGGGCGTTCTACCCCCAGGACCTGGGCGACGAACGGGTCGAGCCCCGGCCGTTCGCGTTCCGCCGGCCGTGGGGGCTGCCCGTGCGCTACCACGACTGGGACGAGCTGACCGCCCAGACCAACCCGACGCTGCTCGAGATCCACCTGAGCTACCGGGACCTCGAGCTCGACGGCCCGACGTACTTCCCGGAGCCGCTCGACCTGGACCTCGTGGTCCACGCCCCGGAGCTGTTCGCCGGTGACCATCTCCTCGACCTCACGGCCCCCGACGACGACTACCGGAGCCGGTCCGTCGCCGAGCTGCAGCGGGTCGTGGACCTGACCCGGGCGCTGCGCCCGCGGTTCGCCAACGCCGAGGCGCCGCTGATCGTGGTCAACGTCGGGGGGTTCTCGTTCGACGGCCCGCTGGAGGCCGCGGAGATGGCGGTGCGCCGCGAGCGCCTCGCGGAGAGCCTGGAGCGGATCGACGAGGACGGCGTCGAGCTGATCCCCCAGACGATGCCCCCGTTCCCTTGGCACATGGGGGGCCAGCGCTTCCACAACCTCCTCGTCGACGACGAGGAGATCGCCAAGTTCTGCGCCGAGCACGAGCGCCGGATCTGTCTGGACGTCTCCCACTCGAAGCTGGCCTGCAACCACGCCGGCCGGAGCTTCGACGAGTTCGTCCGCCGGGTCGCCCCCTACACCGCCCACCTCCACCTGGCCGACGCCCGCGGGGTCGACGGTGAGGGCATCCAGGTCGGTGAGGGCGGCATCGACTTCGGTGCGCTGGCCGACGCCCTGAACGCGTGCCCCGAGGCCTCCTTCATCCCCGAGGTGTGGCAGGGCCACAAGGACGACGGCGCCGGCTTCTGGGTGGCGCTGGACCGACTGGAGAACTGGTTCTGATGACCCTGACCACGACCGACGACGTCCGCCACGAGCTCCACCGGGGACTCGTGGCGCTGGGCGTCTGTGCCCCCGACTCCCTGGAGCCCTTCCATCCCCGCACGCGGGACCGGGACGACGTCGGCGCGCTGCGCTGCCGGCGCTCCGGGGTGATCATGCTGTCCCGGCTCGACCACCTCGGCGAGGACTACTACGAGGAGAAGCGCCACGAGGAGCTGGCGGCGCTCGGCGACCGGGAGCGGGTGGTGGCCGCCCACCAGGAGGACACCACCCGCCGCGAGCAACAGTGGCGCCCGCTCGTGGCCAATCGTCGGTGGACCGACGTGGGCACGGGGGCTGGGGCGCTGCTCGACGCCCTCGGCCCGGTCGCTCGCCGCGTGGGCGCGGTCGAGCCCCAACCGGAGTTCAACGCGGCGCTGCGGGCGCGCGGCTACGAGGTCCACCGTTCGATGGCGGAGATCCCTGAGGCCTCACAGGACGTCGTCACCCTCTTCCACGTCTTCGAGCACCTCTTCGACCCCCTGGGTGACCTGAGGGTCCTCCGGGAGCGGCTCGTCCCCGGCGGCCGGATCGTGATCGAGGTCCCCCACGCCCGGGACCTGCTGCTGGACTTCCTCGACGTGGAGGCCTTCCGCGCCTTCACCATCTGGAGTGAGCACCTGCTGCTCCACACCCGGGAGAGCCTGCGCCGGTTCCTGGAGGTGGCCGGCTTCACCGACGTCACGATCACCGGCCTCCAGCGCTATCCGGTGGCCAACCACCTGCACTGGCTGGCCACGGGACGCCCGGGGGGCCACCAGATCTGGTCGATGCTGCGCGACGAGTCCCTGGACACGTCCTACGAGCAGTTGCTGGCCCGGCTCGACATGACCGACACCCTGGTGGCCGAGGCGAGGGTCCCCGCCGCCTGATCCGCCCTCGGGATCAGGTGATCTCGAGCATCCGATCGAGGGCCACGCGGGCCCATTCGGTGGTCTCGGGGTCCACGGTGATCCGGTTGACCACGTGGCCCTCGACCAGGTTCTCCAGCACCCACGCCAGGTGGGGGGCGTCGATGCGGAACATGGTCGAGCAGGGGCAGACCAGCGGGTCCAGGGACAGAACCGTCTTGTCCGGGGTCTCGTTGTTCAGGCGGTTCGTCAGGTGGATCTCGGTGCCCACCCCGATGACCGCGCCCACGGGGGCGTCGGCGATGGTGCGGATGATCCCCTCGGTGGAGCCGACCACGTCGGCCATGGCCACGGTCTCGTGGGCGCACTCGGGGTGCACGACGACGATGGCCCCGGGGTGCTCGGCCCGGAAGGTGTCGACGTGCTCAGGGCGGAAGCGCTGGTGGACCGAGCAGTGGCCCTTCCAGAGCAGGAAGCGGGCTTCTTTGGCGTCGGCCTCGGTGAGGCCGCCGGTGTCCAGGCGGGGGTTCCAGACCCGCATGTCGTCCTCGCCGTACCCCATGTCGTAGCCGGTGTTGCGGCCGAGGTGCTGATCGGGGAAGAACAGGGTCTTGTCCCCCCGCTCGAAGGCCCAGTCGAGGACGGCGCGGGCGTTGGACGAGGTGCACACCGCGCCGCCGTGCTCGCCCACGAAGGCCTTCAGGGCGGCCGAGGAGTTCATGTAGGTGATGGGCACGACCCGGTCGATGTCGATCATGCGGCCCAGGTCCTCCCAGGCCTCCTCGACCTGGTCGATGTCGGCCATGTCCGCCATCGAACAGCCGGCATTCAGGTCGGGCAGGATCACGGCCTGGTCGTCGCTGGTCAGGATGTCGGCCGACTCGGCCATGAAGTGCACGCCGCAGAAGACGATGTAGGCGGCCTCCGGGCGGCCCTTGGCCAGCTGGGCCAGCTTGAAGGAGTCGCCCCGGGCGTCGGCCCAGACCATGACCTCGTCGCGCTGGTAGTGGTGGCCGAGGATGAAGACCGTTGACCCGAGCTCGGCCTTGGCCGCCCGGATCCGCTCGGCCAGGTCCTCGTCCTCGGCGTCTCGATAGAGGTCGGGTAGGGGGGCTTGGAGTCGCAGCATTCGGTTTGGGTCCTCCCGTGAGGGGGCTCCGATTGACGAGCGGTGGGGGCAGTCCGGACGCCACGCCACGGGGATGTCGCTCTCAGAGCCGATATGTCACCGGATTCCGGACCGGTGGTGCGCACTCTACAACGCCCGTCGGAACGGGAAGCTTCCCTAACGGACGACCTCGACGGTGATCCCGCGCAGCTCGAGCGCGGCCAGGACCTGCTCGCCGTGGGCCCAGTCGTGGGTCTCGAGGGTGAAGTCGACCTCCACCTCGTCCACGCTGACCCCCGCGCCCTCCCGGTGGTGCTCGACATCGAGGACGTTGACGTCCAGGTCGGCGATGACCTTGGTCAGCTCGGCCAGGGCGCCGGGATGGTCGGGGACCCGGGCGCTGATGCGCAGGAAGCGGCCCGAGGCCGAGAGGCCGTAGTCGATGAGCTTGACCAGCAGGAGGGAGTCCACGTTGCCCCCCGACAGGACGACCATGACCGGACCGTCGCCCGGGATGTCACCCGCCAGCAGTGCGGCCAGGCCGACGGCCCCGGCCGGCTCGATGACCGCCTTGGCCCGCTCCAGCAGGAGGACGAGGGCCCGGCCGATCTCGTCGTCGTCCACGGTCACCACGTCGTCGACGTAGGCCTGGGCGTGGGCCAGGGTCAGCGGCGACGGGGACTTGATGGCGATGCCGTCGGCGATCGTCGTCACCCGGTCCAGGCGCTGGGCCTTTCCGGCCTGCATCGACGGCAGCAGGCAGGCCGCCCCCTCGGCCTGCACCCCGACGATGCGGACCGTGGGGGCCAGGTGGTGCAGGGCGGTGGCCACGCCGGAGATCAGGCCACCGCCGCCCACGGGCACGATCACCGTCTCAGCCTCGGGGCAGTCCTCGGCGATCTCCAGGCCGACCGTGCCCTGCCCGGCGATGACCAGCGGATGGTCGAAGGGGCTGGCGAACACGGCGCCGGTGGCCTCCGCCCGGTCCTGGGCCAGGGCGATGGCGTCGTCCACCGTCTCGCCGGCCAGGATCACCTCGGCGCCGTAGTCCCGAGTGGCCTGGACCTTGGGCAGCGAGGCGGTGACCGGCATGAACACCGTGGCGTGGCGCCCGGTCAGCCCGGCAGCGAGGGCCACGCCCTGGGCGTGGTTGCCGGCGCTGGCGGCCACCACCTCGGTGACGTCGGGTGGCAGCGACGAGAGGAGGTTCAGGGCGCCGCGGGGCTTGAACGACCCGGTGCGCTGCAGGTGCTCGGCCTTGACGTGCACCGGGCGGCCGCAGAGCCGGGAGAGGGACTCGGCCCGCCAACTGGGCGTGCGCCGCAGGCGGTCCCCGATGCGCTCCCGCGCCTCGAGCACGTCGTCCAGGGACACCAGTTCCGGTGCGATGCCCCCACCGTAGGCCGTCGGCAGGCTGTCGATCAGCCGCTGCTCATGGCGGTCGTTGACCTGCCCGGCAGTGGGTCGTAGGTTCGGTGGTGGCGAGGGACGGCGCCCCAATCGGCTGGACGTGGGGGTGTTCGGGTGGCGGGCGTTCGTGTGAAGGCTCTCGTGGCGGTGGTGTTGGGCTCGTTGGTGGCGGTCGGGCTGCCGGCGGTGCCGGTGCTGAGCCCGCCGGCGGTGGTGCCGGTGTTGGGCGATCTGGTGGCGCCGTCACCGGCGGCGGCGGATGCGGCTGCTGATTATCGGGCTGCGGTGTTGGCCGACAGCCCGTATGCGTATGTGCCGTTGGATGAGTCCTCGGGGACCCAGGCGACCGATGCGTCCGGCAATGGCCGGCATGGGACCTATCAGGGCAGCATCACGCTGGGGGCGGGCGGGCCGTTCGCGGGGGAGACCTCAGCCCAGTTCGGGGGTACCGGCCAGTACGTGTCGTTCGGCTCCGCGTTGGTGCCGGCGACGGGGGACTGGACGGTGGAGGCGTGGATCCGGGTTGCCGGGGACGGGTTCGGGGGCGGGAATCCGGTGTGGTCCCAGTACTTCAACACCTCGAATGGCTCCCAGCGGACTTCGGCGCAGGTGGCGGGGTGTTCGGGTAGGCCGCGGTGTCTGGGGATGCAGATCGGCGCGACGTCGGGGTGGAGCGGCCCGTATCTGGATGATCTGGCGTGGCGGCATGCGGTGTGGCGGCGGAGCGGGTCGACGGTGACGGTGTTCCTGGACGGGATCCCGGTGACCTCGTTCACCTCGTCGACGAACGTGGATCCGAAGGTGACTTGGATCGGCGGCCAGAACCGGGCGAGCTGGTCCGTCGCCTATTTCAACGGCCGGATCTCGCACTTCGCGGTTTACCGGTCGGCGCTGTCGAACAGCGCGATCGACGGCCACTTCGCCGCGTCGGGCTATGAGCGGGGGACGGGGGTGACGCCGACCCACGATTATGCGGCGGCGGTGCTGGCCGATGACCCGTATGCCTACACGCCTCTGGAGGAGGACGGCGGGCTGTGGGCCTTTGATGTGTCCGGGAACGACCGGCACGCCGCCTATCAGGGTGGGGTCACCCAGGGCGATCCGGGCCCGTTTCCGGGGTCGGCGGCGATGACCAACACTGCGGCCGGGCAGTTCGCGTCGTTCGGTTCGGCGTTGGTGCCCGCCACGGGGGACTGGACGGTGGAGGCCTGGGTCCGTCAGGAGGGCGCCGGGTTCGGGACGAGCGGTTCGACGTTGTGGAGCCAGTACTACAACACGTTCTCGGAGCGGTTGACGGCCTCGAGCTCGTTTTCGTGTCCCGGTGGCGGCAGCGGCTGTGTCGGGGTCCTTCACGGCAGCGCGACCGCGATCGCGCCGGGCGGGTTGTGGCCCGACATCTGGACCCATGTGGTGGCCAGACGCACCGGCAGCGGGTTGGGGGTGTACGCCGACGGCCGGCTGGTCGCGGCGACGGTCACGAGCGGCGATGTCGATGACGACATGACCTGGATCGGCGGCCACTACTTCAACTCGACCAGCAACGCCTACTTCAACGGCAGCATCTCCCAGTTCGCCGTGTACCGCGAGTCCTTGTCGGTGGGCCGGATCCGGGCCCACTACCTCGCCGCCGGCCCGCCCCAGCAGGCCCCGCTCGGCGGGCCACTCCTGCCCGAGGAATACTTGGGGGACGGCTGCTCGCCGGAACGGGGCCGGGAAGGGGACCCGGTTGACACCCAGTCGGGGAACTTCTCGCACCTGTTCAGTGACCTGAGCATTCCGGGCCGGGGCCTGATCGGGGGGTTCAGCCGCACCTACAACTCCCTCGCCGCGGGCGTGGATGGCCCGCTCGGGTTCGGTTGGACGCACTGCTACGCGATGGGGTTGGACACCGGCACCAGCACGGT
This sequence comes from uncultured Microthrixaceae bacterium, assembly GCA_963845425.1. Lineage (GTDB taxonomy): Bacteria > Actinomycetota > Acidimicrobiia > Acidimicrobiales > DATDAH01 > DATDAH01. The sequence continues at coordinate 441,221 of CAWJSC010000010.1, read as the reverse complement.
CGTGGTCAGCCAGGAGGGCGGCAGCCAGGCGACCTTCGATCTGGTCGGTTCGACCTGGACCCCGGCGCCTCGTGTGCAGGCGACGCTGGTGCACAACGGGAATGGGACCTGGACCTTCACCCGTCGTGACCGGGCGATCTACGGGTTCGACTCCACCGGCCGGGTCATCTCGATGGAGGACCTGAACGGGGAGACCACCACGATCGCCTATCCGTCGGCGACCTCTCAGGTGATCACCGACCCCGCCGGCCGCACCGTCGATGTGACCTTGGCGTCGGGCCGGATCGTGGAGATCACCGACGACGCGGCCCGGACCGTGGAGTTCGGCTATGACGGCAACGGCGATCTGGTCGAGGTCATCGACGTCGAGGGCGGGGTGACCACCTTCACCTACGACGGCGATCACCAGCTGTTGACCTGGCGCACCCCACGGTTCGATGGCGACTCGACGACGTCGCCGACGCCCGTGTTGACGAATGACTACGACACCGAGGGCCGGGTGGAGGCCCAGACCGACCCGCTGGGCCGGACCACCAGCTTCGACTACGACACCGTCGCCGACGCGACCGTCGTGACCGACCCCGAGGGCAACGACACCCTCCACGCCTACGAGTACGGGCTGCTGACGAGTGTGACCGCCGGCTACGGGACCGGGTCGGCGGCGACCTGGCAGTACCGCTATGACCCCGCCACCCTCGAACGCACGGCGGTGATCGACCCCGAAGGGGCGGCGTCTCTGTCGTACTACGACGCCGACGGCAACCCGGTCCTGACCGTGAACCCGCTGGGCCGGGAGACGGAGGTGACCTACAACACGCTCGGGTTGCCGTTGACGGTGACCGACCCGGCGGGGACGGTCACCACGAACACCTATGACGGTGACGGGAACCTGACCTCGACCTCCACACCGCTGGTCGGTTCCAGCCCGGCAGTATCGAGGACGGTGTCGTTCGCGCATGCCGACGGGAGCCATCCCGGTGATGTGACCTCGATGACCGACCCCCGCGGCGAGGTCTGGGCCTATGACTACGACGCCGACGGGAACCTGGCGTCAGTGACCGATCCGTTGGGCAACGGGGCCTGGTCCTGTTTCGACGGGATCGGCCGGGCGACTCGTGCCATCAGCGCGGTCGGGGTCGATGCCGGTGAGACCTGCACCACCGCCACCCCGACCTTCACGACGTTCATGGCCTACAACGCGTTCGGGGACCCGCTGACTGTCGAGGCCCCCCTCGGCGGGACCACCACGACGGTCTATGACGAGAACCGCAACGTGGTCTCCGTCGAGGACCCCAACACCAACACCACGGCCTACGTCTATGACGCCGCGGATCAGCTCGTGGAGGTGACCCGGCCGGACTCGACGACCCTCGAGTACGGGTATGACCTCAACGGCAACCGGGCCAGCTACACCGACGGTGCCGGCCACACCACGACGTACGCCTACGGGGATCCGGCCCTGCCCGCGGCGGCGACGTCGGTCACCGACCCGCTGGCCCGGACCACCGGCTACAGCTTCGATCGGGCGGGCCGGCCGACCGCGATGGCCGCTCCGGGCGGCTCGTGCGGCGGGTCGCCGTCGGGGTGCACGACCTACAGCTATGACGGGGCGGGCCAGATGACCTCGATTGGCTACAGCGAGGCGGGGACGCCGGATGTGACCGAGATCGTCTATGACGACCTCGGCCGCAGGGTCGAGATGACCGACTCGGCCTCCACCGTCCTCACCTGGGCCTATGACTCCCTAGGCCGGATGACCTCCTCGGGCGACGGGACCGACACCACCAGCTACGGCCACGACCTAGCGGGCAACGTCACCACGATCGCCTACCCGGGCTCGAGCCACACCGTGACCCGCGGCTATGACGACGCCGGCCGCCAGATCTCCTCGACGGACTGGAACGCGAACGCCGCCGGGTTCGACTACGACCCTGACGGCCGGCTGGTCGAGGTGCTTTACCCCGGCGGCGGCCAGGCCGATTCTTTCGCCTATGACCCCGCCGGGCGGATGGACACGGTCACCATGACCGCGGGCGCAGCGACCCTGGCGGCGATCGACTACACCCGGGACCCCGCCGGCCAGCTCACCGGTGAGGACCAGACCGGCCTGCCGGGCCCGGACCGGACCTGGGGCTATGACGACCTGGACCGACTCACCGACCAGGACGCGACCCCCACCTGGGCCTACGACGACGCCGACAACCTGACCGAGACCTCCCCTGGCGAGGTCCAGGTTTTCGATGACGCCAACCAGCTCTGCTCGACCGCCCCCACCGCCGGCACCTGTGTCACCCCCGCCGGTGGGGCCACCGTCTTCGACTACGACGACCGGGGCAACCGTGTCGAGGCCGACCCCGCGTCGGGGCCGACGGTCAGCTACGTCTATGACCAGGCCGACCGGCTCACCCAACACGACGACGCCACCACCACCTGGACCTACACCTACCGGCCCGACGGCTTACGGGCCAGCGCCGATGACGGGGTCGACACGACCGGGTTCACCTGGGACCAGACCGGCGGCCTGGCGATGCTGCTCACCGAGACCACGGGCACAGACCGCACCCACTACCTGTACGGCCCCGGCGGGCTGCCGTACGCGGAGATCGCCCCGGGTGGGGCGGTCACCTACCTCCACCACGACCAGCTCGGCTCCACCCGCCTCCAGACCAACACCAGCGCCGCCGTCACCGGCACGGTCACCTACGACGCCTACGGCACCCCCGCCGCATCGACCGGGACACTCTCCCGGCTCGGCTACGCCGGCCAATACACCGACCCCACCGGCCTCCAATACCTCCGAACGCGCTACTACGACCCCACAACGGGCCAATTCCTCACCAGAGATGCTCTCCAAAGAGCCACCGGTGAGGCATACGGCTATGCCAGTAATACACCACTGAATGCGACTGACCCATCGGGGCTTGCTTGTGCATTCTGGAGCGATGACTGCGACCTCCAACCGGTTGCCGATCTTGCAGGCGGGGTGGTCGACGGTCTGGGGCTTGGTCACGGCGACTTGTTGCTAGGAGCGCTTGGCGTAAGGGGAAACGTAAACTGGAACTCAAACGAAGCCAGCGTCGGGCAGATTGCTGGTCTAGCCATGCTTGCGCCCTTGGGTGCATCAGCACGCAGTGCCCAATTGCTCACATACGCGAGCCAGGCCAGCTCCTTTGCGACGGCTGCCCAAGCTTGCTATCAAGCACTCGATGCTCGATGCCTTGCACAGGCCCTGATCGGTGCCTCTAACCTCGCGCTGTCGAGAGTCCCGCTTCGTGAGCTCAGTCCGGTCATGGCAGCCTATGCCAGCTTGATGACCAATCTCGCATCCATGTTTGTCGACCTAATCGCTCAACTTGACGGTCGGAGTTGTCCCTAATGTCGGTCGGCGGATTGCTTGCGGCACTGGTTGCAGCATTGGCGCTTCTGTGGACCACTCGTCGGAACCTGCGACGCGCTGAGGTCCGTAGTGACTGGGACGCGAGCCTCCAAGCGCGACTGGTCAGACTAACGGAGCTGATTGTCGGATTGATCGCAGTGGCACTCGTCGTGGTGCTGGCCATGACATTGCGCTCTAGCTAGCTACTTGCCCCTGAAGAACTCGGAGGGTGGCGGTGCGGTTGACCCCGTCTGGTGGACACGTGGTTTCTCACATAGCGCCTGCACCAGAATTTGGCCAAGGGGCGCGCTCCTCGTCACAGCACTTCGGAACAGCGGCGACTCGCCATGTGGGGGGTCGCGTCGGTGGGGCTGGTCGGCCTATCGCTCATGCTTCGGGAGCTTGTCCGCGCCCTGTTCTGATCAGACGAGGAGAACCTGAGACGCCCTTCACACTTCTCTGGCACCAGCTCAGGCCGCCCATAGGCTGAGCGGCGACATGGTCGAACGTCCGCCCACCGGCACCATCCCCGAGGGTCCCGGGTCGTACCAGTTCAAGGACAAGGACGGCCGGGTCATCTACGTCGGCAAGGCATCGTCGCTGCGGTCCCGGCTGAGCAACTACTTCCAGAAGCACCTGCCGGCCCGGACGGCCCAGATGGTGGCCACGGCGGCGTCGGTGGAGTGGATCCAGGTGGCCAACGACGTCGAAGCGCTGATGCTGGAGTTCAACCTCATCAAGCAGCACCGGCCCCGGTTCAACGTGCGGCTGGTCGACGACAAGAGCTACCCGTTCCTCGCCGTCACCGTGGGTGACGAGTGGCCCCGGCCCATGGTCATGCGGGGGGCCAAGCGCAAGGGCGTGCAGTACTACGGGCCCTTCGCCCACGCTTACGCCATCCGGGAGACCCTCGACCTCCTGCTGCGGACCTTTCCGCTGCGCACCTGCTCGGACAACAAGTTCGGCCTGCACCAGCGCCAGGGCCGGCCCTGCCTGCTCTTCCACATCGAGAAGTGCTCCGGGCCGTGCGTGGGTGAGATCGACCAGAAGGCCTACCGGGAGCTGACCCAGGAGCTGCTCTCGTTCCTCGACGGCGACACCGACGCCATCGTCAAGCGCCTGGACGTCGAGATGCGGGCCGCGGCGACCGAGTTGGAGTTCGAGCGGGCCGCCCGGCTGCGGGACCAGCTGGGCAGCGTGCGCAAGGCCATCGAGCGCCAGCAGATGGTGGGGGAGCGCAACGAGGACTTCGACGTCCTGGGCCTGGCCGAGGACGAGCTGGAGGCGGCGGTCCAGGTCTTCTTCGTGCGCCGGGGCCGGGTCGTGGGCCGCAAGGGCTTCATCGTGGACAAGGTCGAGGACCTCGCACCCGGCGAGCTCATCGGCGACGTGCTCGAGGGCCTCTACGGCGACCCCCTGCCGCTGGGGCTGCCCAAGACGGTGCTGGTGCCGTCCGAGCCCGACGACACCGACCTCTACGAGCGCTGGCTGACCTCGCTGCGGGGCTCCGCCGTCACCGTCCGGGTGCCCCAGCGGGGCGACAAGCGGGCCCTGCAGGAGACGGTGACCCGCAACGCCACCGAGGAGTTCACCCGCCACCGGCTCCGCCGCTCCAGCGACCACAACAGCCGGGCCCGGGCCCTCAATGAGCTCCAGGAGCACCTGGGCCTGCCCGACGCCCCCCTGCGCATCGAGTGCTACGACATGAGCCACATCCAGGGCACCGACTACGTCGGGTCCATGGTGGTGCTGGAGGACGGTCTGCCCAAGAAGTCCGAGTACCGGCGCTTCAAGATCAAGACCGTCGACGGCAACGACGACTTCGCCGCCATGGAGGAGGTCCTGACCCGGCGCCTCACGGCCTACTTGGCCGAGCGGAAGGTTCCGGCGGCCGAGCGGGAGGGCAAGTTCGCCTACCCACCCCAGCTGCTGCTGGTCGACGGCGGCAAGGGGCAGCTGTCGGTGGCCGAGAAGGTCGTCCAGGAGCTGGGGCTGGACGAGGAGATCCCGGTGGCCTCCCTGGCCAAGCGGTTCGAGGAGGTGTTCGTCCCCGGCCAGGCCGACGCCATCCGCATCCCCCGCCAGTCCGAGGCCCTCTACCTGCTGCAGCGGGTGCGGGACGAGGCCCACCGCTTCGCCATCGGCTACCACCGGGAGCTGCGCAACAAGCGCATGACGACGTCGGTGCTGGACGACATCGCCGGCCTCGGCCCGGTCCGGCGGAAGCGCCTCATCAAGGAGATCGGCAGCGTGGCCAAGGTGAAGCGGGCCGAACTGGACGAGCTACTGGCCCTGCCCTGGCTGCCCGACGAGGTGGCCCGGGCCGTGCACGACAAGATCCACCAGCCCGCCCCGAGAAGGACGGCACGTTGACCGCCGATCCCTGGGAGACCCATGCGGGGTGGTGGCAGGACGGCTTCACCGACGGGGCCGACGCCGAGTACGAGGAGCAGATCCTGCCCCTGGCCGAGGAGCACCTGGCCGGGGCCCGCCGGGTCCTGGACGTGGGGACGGGGGAGGGCCAGCTGGCCCGCCGGGCCGCCGACCTCGGGGCTGAGGTGGTCGGGGTGGATCCGACGCCGTCGCAGGTCGCCGTCGCCCGAGAGCGGGCGGGCGGGCCCGTCTATGCCCGGTCCGGGGCCGAGCGCCTGCCGTTCGTCGACGGCGCCTTCGACGCCGTGGTGGCCTGCCTCGTGTTCGAGCACCTGCTCGACCCCGCGCCGCCGATCCGCGAGGTGGCCCGGGTCCTGGAGCCCGGCGGGCGGTTCCTGTTCTTCCTGAACCACCCCCTCCTGCAGGCCCCGGACAGCGGCTGGGTGGACGACCAGATCATGGAGCCCCCCGAGCAGTACTGGCGGGTGGGGGCCTACCTGACCGAGGACGTCCGGGACGAGGAGGTTGCCCCGGGTGTGGTCCTGCCCTTCGTGCACCGGCCGCTGTCCCGCTACGTCAACCTCATGGCCGAGGCCGGGCTCAGCCTGACCCGCATGGAGGAGCCCGCCCCGCCCCCGGGGTTCCTGGCCCGGGCCACCGAGTACCAGCAGGCCGCCACTATTCCCCGGCTACTGTTCCTGCGGGCCGTACGCTCGTAGGCATCGGAGAGTTCGTCATCATCGCCGGCCTCTCGGGGGCCGGGCGGTCCTCGGCCGCGGACGACTTCGAAGACCTGGGGTGGTTCACCATCGACAACCTCCCGCCCGCGCTCATCCCCAAGGTGGCCGAGCTGGCGGCGGGCCCCGACGCCACCTACGACCGGGTCGCCCTGGCCGTGGGCACGACCTCGGACCTGGCGCAGGTCCTGCCCTCGGTGGCCTCCCTGCGGGCGGCCGACACCCGGGTGCGGGTCCTGTTCCTCGACGCCAGCACCGAGGTCCTGGTCCGCCGTTACGAGGGCAGCCGGCGCCGTCACCCGACCGCCGGGGACGAGATCAGCCTCGGCCAGGCCATCACCCTCGAGCGGGAGATGCTGGAGCCGGTGAAGGCCGAGGCCGACGTCGTGGTCGACACCAGCGACCTGAACGTCCACCAGCTGCGGGACCGCATCAAGGACCTGTTCGGCACCGACGACCCGGCCGCCGGGATGCAGACCACGGTCGTGTCGTTCGGCTACAAGCACGGCCTGCCCCTCGACGTGGACATCGTCATGGACTGCCGCTTCCTGCCCAACCCCCACTGGGACGAGGAGCTGCGGCCCCAGACCGGCCTCGACGGCCCCGTGCGGGCCTTCGTGCTCCGCCAGCCCGAGACCAAGGCGTTCCTGACCCGCCTCGAGGCCCTGCTGGACCTGCTCCTGCCCGCGTACGAGGCCGAGGGCAAGAGCTACCTCACCGTGGCCTTCGGCTGCACCGGCGGGCGCCACCGCTCCGTGGCCATCGGCGAGGAGATCGCCACCCACCTGCGGCGGGCCGGTCGTCGGCCCACCGTGACCCACCGCGACCTCGACAGGTAGGGTCGAGGACCGTCAATCGCTGCGGCGTTCGCGCGCCGCTCGACGTCTCAACCAGGAGCATCCCCAACCATGAGCATCCGCGTCGGCATCAACGGCTTCGGCCGCATCGGTCGCAACTTCTTCCGGGCGGCCAAGAAGCAGGGCGCCGACATCGACTTCGTGGCCGTGAACGACCTCGGCTCGGTGGCCACCATGGCCCACCTCCTCAAGTACGACTCGGTGATGGGCCAGCTGCCCTACGAGATCAAGGCGGTCGAGGACGGGATCTCCGTGGACGGGGACACCCTGAAGGTCCTGGCGGAGCGGGACCCGGCGAAGTTGCCCTGGGGCGACCTCGGCGTCGACGTCGTGATCGAGTCGACCGGTTTCTTCACCTCCAAGGAGAAGGCGTCGGCCCACCTCGAGGGTGGGGCGCCGCTGGTCATCGTCTCGGCCCCCTGCACCGACGCCGACAACACGATCGTGGTCGGCGTCAACGACGACACCTTCGACGCTGCCACCCAGAAGGTCATCTCCAACGCCTCCTGCACGACCAACTGCTTCGTGCCCATGGTCAAGGTGCTGGACGACGCCTTCGGCGTGGAGAAGGGCCTGATGACCACGGTCCACGCCTACACCGGTGACCAGAGCCTGGTCGACGGCCCCCACTCGGACCTGCGCCGGGCCCGGGGGGCGGCCCTCAACATCATCCCGTCCTCGACCGGTGCGGCCCGGGCCACCGGCCTCGTGCTGCAGTCCATGCAGGGCAAGCTCGACGGCACCTCGCTGCGGGTCCCCGTGCCGGACGGCTCGGTCACCGACTTCGTGGGCGTCCTGAAGCAGGACGTGACGGTGGACGAGGTCAACGCGGCGTACCAGGCGGCGGCGTCCTCGGGCCCGATGGCCGAGGTGCTCGTCTACACCGACGAGCCCATCGTCTCCTCCGACATCGTGGGCTCGCCCGCCTCCTGCACCTTCGACTCCGGCCTCACCATGGCCATGGGCAACCTGGTCAAGGTGCTGGGCTGGTACGACAACGAGTGGGGCTACTCGAACCGCCTCGTCGACCTGGCCAAGATCGTCAGCGCGGCTTGAGCGCAGCGGTGGCCCGAGCGGCCCGGCGGCCCAGCCGCCAGGAGCGGAGAACCCGGTGAGCGTCCCGACCCTCGAGGACCTCGAGGCATCGCTCGGGGGCCTCGAGGGCAAGCGGATCCTCGTCCGGTGTGACTTCAACGTCCCGCTGGACGACGGCCGCATCGTCGACGACCTGCGCATCCGGGCGGCCCTGCCGACCCTGCACTGGCTGACCGAGCGGGGGGCCGTGGTCACCGCCATGAGCCACCTCGGCCGGCCCCAGGGCCCGGATCCGGCGTTCTCGCTGGACCCGGTCACGCGCCGGCTGGCCGAGCTGGCCCCCGGCGTGGCCCTCCTGGAGAACCTGCGCTTCGACCCGGGTGAGACCAAGGACGACCCGGCGACGGTGGCCCGTCTCGTGGAGGGCCAGGACGGCTACGTCAACGACGCCTTCGGCGCCTCGCACCGGGCCCACGCCTCGATCGTGGGCCCACCCCGCACCCTGCCCAGTGCCGCCGGGCGCCTGCTGGCCAAGGAGGTCGAGGTCCTCCTCGGCGTCCGCAACGACCCGCAGCGGCCCTTCGTGGCCGTGCTCGGCGGGGCCAAGGTCAGCGACAAGCTCGGCGTCATCGACGCCCTGCTGGAGGTGGTCGACACCCTGATCGTCGGCGGGGGCATGTGCTTCACGTTCTTCGCCGCCCAGGGCAAGCCCATCGGCGCCTCCCTGGTCGAAGAGGACCAGATCGACACCTGCCGGGCCCTGCTCGAGCGCACCGACGCCATCCACCTGCCCTCCGACATCACCGCCCTGGGCCCGGGCGGCAGGCTCAAGGACCCCGAGGCCGGCGGCGAGGTCCGCCAGCTGGGCACGTCGATCCCCGACGGCTGGATGGGCCTGGACATCGGCCCCGGCACCGCCGCGGAGTTCACCGACGTGATCCGGGACGCCCGCACCGTGCTCTGGAACGGCCCGATGGGCGTGTTCGAGGACCCCCGCTTCGAGGCGGGGACCCGCACGGTGGCCGAGGCCGTGGCCGAGACCCGGGCCTTCACGGTCGTGGGCGGAGGCGACAGCGCCGCCGCCCTGGCCCAGTTCGGCCTGGAGAAGGACGTCGACCACCTGTCCACGGGCGGGGGAGCGTCACTGGAACTGCTGGAGCAGGGCGACCTGCCCGGCCTGGCCGCACTGAGGAGCGCACCCAATGCCTGACGTCCGCAAGCCGCTGATGAGCGGCAACTGGAAGATGCACCACAACCACTTCGAGGCCATCGCCGCGGTCCAGAAGCTGTCCTACAACCTGACCGCGGCGGACTATGCGGCGGTGGACGTGTCCGTGCACCCGCCGTTCACCGACCTGCGCTCCATCCAGACGATCATCGACGCCGACAAGCTGGATCTGCTCCTCGGCGCCCAGCACTGCCACTGGGAGGACAAGGGCGCCTTCACCGGCGAGATCGCCCCGCCCATGCTGGCCAAGCTGCAGGTGGACCTGGTCATCGCCGGCCATTCCGAGCGGCGCGAGCTGTTCGGCGAGACCGACGAGGACGTCAACCGCAAGGTCAAGGCCATCCTGGCCCAGGCCATGACGCCGATCCTGTGTTGCGGGGAGACCCTGGAGGAGCGCGAGGCGGGCGAGACCGAGGCCAAGGTGTCGAGCCAGGTCACCGCCGGCCTGGCGGGCGTGGCCCCCGACGTGGTGGCCGGCCTGGTGATCGCCTACGAGCCCATCTGGGCCATCGGCACCGGCCGCACGGCCACCCCCGAGGACGCCCAGGCCGTCTGTGCCCATGTGCGTTCGGTGGTCGCCGGGGCCTGTGGCGCCGACGCTGCCGCGGCGGTGCGCATCCAGTACGGCGGGTCGGTCAAGCCGAACAACGCCCCCGACCTGATGGCGCAGCCCGACATCGACGGTGCCCTGGTGGGCGGGGCCAGTCTGGATCCCGACGACTTCGCCCGCATCGTGCAGTACCGCCTCGCGGGCTGACCGCGCCGGTAGCCTGACCCGCCGTGCTCACCGCTGTTGTCGTCACCATCCAGGTCATAGCGTCTCTGACGCTGATCCTGCTCGTGCTGCTGCACAGCGGCAAGGGTGGCGGCCTGTCCGACATGTTCGGCGGCGGCATGGGCGCCACGGCCGCCGGCTCCACCGTGGTCGAGCGCAACCTGGACCGGATCACCGTCGTGGCCGCCCTGGTCTTCGGGTTCACCACGATGGGCCTCGTCCTCCTCCTCTGACGGGAGCCGCCGCGCCGCCGTAGGACCGCTACGCTGGCGCACCCACGTCGGAGTGGCGGAACAGGCAGACGCGCCAGCTTGAGGGGCTGGTGCCCGCAAGGGCGTGGGGGTTCAAATCCCCCCTCCGACACCACAGGCTTGTGGGTGCCCGAAACTCGTCGCCGGTCGATCCGGGGTCGAACGTAGGGCGCGGCGGGGGTCGTCGAGGGTCTGAAGATCTCCGGGAGCGTGGTGGTGCCCGCTGGGCGTGCTCCTGGCCGGTTGTCGGACCGGGGTTCAGGCTGCTTGGCGGTATTCGTTGATCAGTCCGCCGCACACGGCCCGCTTCTGGATGGACCTCGGCCGACCAGATCCAATCGCCGTTGTCGTTCCAGCGTTGCCTGGTGATGTGGCCGAGCACGAGGTCGAGGGCTACCGAATCGACCTCTGATCCTCGAGGTGTCGATGCTCCTGGAAGAGGACCGCCACCGGGCCACGCCGGCTGCCTTGACCGACGTCACCCGCTCGCGTCCGATTGCGGGCCTCCCGTACCTTTCGTCACCTGCCCAAACGGGTCGTTCAGGGTGGGGGTGGTGGGGGGGCGGTGGTGGGCGGCGGTGGTGGTGGGGGGGCGGTGGTGGGGGGCGGCGGTGGGGGCGGCGGTGGGGGCGGCGGTGGCGGCGGTGGGGGCGGTGGGGGCGGTGGAGGTGGGGCCGGGGGTGGGCGCGGGGGTGGGCTGCTGCTGCCGCCACCACTACTACCAAGACCACCTGACGAGGTGCCGACCCAGCAGGGCGTCCAGGAGCACCACCAGCCCAAGGTCGAAATGGTCGAGGTGGTCGAAATGGTCGAGGTGGTCGAGGTGGTCGAGGTGGTCGAGGTGGTCGAGGTGGTCGTAATTGGCGGGGTGCCGACGTCCTCGGCGTTCTTGTTGAGCCGGGCGACGTCACCGTCCGGTGAGATCACCCCGGCGCGGGGGCCACCCTCGTCGTCGAATACCACATAGCTGTCGCTGGCACGGAGGACGAACCGGCCGCCCCCGGGCATGATGCTGACGTCCCGTGGCACGCCACCGACTGCCGCGTCCACGAGGACGGCCACACCCCTCGACAGGTTGGCGACATAGACGGTGCCGTCCACGACGAGGGGCCGACCGAGGCGATCGTCGGGATCTCCGAGATCGACGGGCGTCAGGATCGAGCCGTCGGCGAGGTCGACGCCGAACAGCGTGCCGGTGGTCGGGGAGGCGACCCAGGCGACGGATCCGGAATCCGCCAACAGCGCCGGGAGCAAGCGGGCCCCGGGATCGACCGGTAGCGGATGTGGGAACCCCCGCTGGTCGATCAGTTCCGCTCGCTCGCTGTCGGCCACGAAGGGGGCGTTCCCCGTGAGGCCCACCGTCAGGCCGGGATCCTGCGAGTTCAACAGGGTGCGGGAAAGGAGCTCGCCGTCGTCGACCTCGACCAGTTCACCGCTGCGGAGGTCGACGACCCACAACGTGCCGTCGTCGTCGACCACGGCACCGGCCAGCTCAGACGACAGGGTCAACTCGTCGGTGACCTCCCGGCCATCCTCGCTCAGGAGGCCGATGGCACCGTCGGGCTCGATGACGTAGGCCTGCCCGCCGCCGGCCATGACCTCGGAATCCGCCGCTACCCGAGCGCCGTTCCGGATGTCGGTCCCCGACGGGCTGACGGCCTGGATCGTGCCGGTGTCACGATTGTGCACGAGTCCGCCCTCACCGTGCTGCACGAGCACGAGATCATCGCCGGCGCCCTCGAGCGGCGCCCTCGCGTCGACCGTCGCCGCCGCGGCCGTCGCCTTCACCACGGCGCCTCGGTCCTTGATCAGCAGGAACACCGTGCCGTCACCGGCCACGACAGCGTCGGTCGGGGTGTCGTCGACGCCGTCAGACGAACTACCGGCCACCACCGCTCCGGCACCGGCGAAAAGGGCGAGGAGGAGCACCAGTTCGCCAACGTGCACGCCTCGTCCCATCCGGCCCTCTCATACGGTGACGGCTAACGTCGCACACTACCGGGGCGATGCCTTGAGCAATACCCCACAGGGGCCGGGCTGGTGGCAGGCCAGCGACGGCCTCTTCTACCCGCCGGAGCAATCGCCTGCGCTCGGGTGGTGGCAGGCCGGCGTTTGAGGGCGCGGACATCGACAGCGACGCGGCTCAAGCCGCCCTCGACTGCGCCGACGACGAAAGCGGTTGGCGCTACAGGGGCGACGACGACGACGGGGCAGGCGTGCCCACGAGGGCCTAGGAAGTGAGGTCGAGCGCCCCCCGGAGGATCCGTGTGCTTACGGGGATAATCCCCCCTCCGACACCACATGGCCGGCGGGCCCCGCCGCCGGCCCCTGGCCCCCTTGGGCCGATCAGGCGCCGATCAGCTCGCCCAGACGGGCCACACCGTCGCCCTCCAGGTCGGCCAGGGCGGCCTGGCGACCCAGGGAGGCGAGCACGATGGCCTCACCCGGGCCGCGGACCTCCGGACCGTCACCGTGGGTCCAGTCCACGTCGGTGGCGGTCACCTTCAAGCCCTTCAGCCGTTTCCGGGCGGGCATCGTGCCACCCAGGTTCTGGGGAAGCGCGTCCAGGGCCGCCACCAGGCGGGCCTCGGGGATCTCCCGGGGCTGGCCCAACGGCCGCCGGATGTCCTGGTTGTGCACCAGGTGGTCGGTGAAGCCCGCCTTGTAGGAGATCAGGCGGCTGATCCCCCGGCGGGTCCGGTTGGCCGCGATGCCGCTGAAGGTGTCGGCCAGCTCGGCGGGGGTGTGGGCGTCGGCGTAGGCGGCCGAGGCCTCGGCGGAGGCGGCGTCGATGTCGAGGCGGTGCTTGGCTACCTCGAGGAGGATCGACCCGAGGGGCTCGGTGTGGCCGATGCACATGTGGCTGATGACGTCCCGCACGCGCCACCCGTCACAGAGGCTGTCCCGGTCCCAGTCGGCGTCGGGCAGGCCGGCGACGTAGTCGGCGAGGTCCGCGGTCTCCTCCCACATCAGCGCCTCGTAGTCGTGTTCCATCGGAGCCCCCCCTTGTATGGCGGATCGGCGGTGCTCGTCACCGCCGCTGACATCAGATCACTGATCCGCTCCGGCCGCTGCTCGACCCCGGCGAGCCCGGGCCGATGGCCCTAGTCGTCTCGCCCGACGTCGAACTGGGCCGCGAGGCCGTCGAGCATCCAGGCCGCCTCGGGGTCGATCCCCTGGTCGAGCGGGCGTCGGATGCTGAGGGCTTCGAGGACGTCCAGGGCGTCGCCGGTGAGCTCGAGGTCGGCGGCGGCGGATCGCCCGCCGCGCACCTCGATGTGCTCCCCGATGTCCACGACGAACTCGGTCTCGGGGTCGACGACCGCGACGGCCAAGCGGCCCCGCTCCGCACTGCCGTTGGTGACGGCGAACGCGGGGGCGAGGGCGGCGCCGTAGCGCAGGCAGGCGGCGATCTCGTCGGGCTCTTCGTCGGGCGTGATGCCCAGGGGAGCCAGGATGTCCCGCTCGTGGACCCAGGAGTCCCACAGCGCGTGGTGGGCCACCGCGCTGATGGCGAGGTGGCCGGGCGGCGCCTCGGCGATGATCGACCAGTCGTCCTCGCCCAGCGACGCCAGGAGGTCGGTCAGCGCCGCCGCGGAGGCCGCGAACCGGTCGAGCACCTCGCTCGACGGGATCTCCTGGGTACCCGCGACGAGCTCGGCGGGTGAGGCCACCGGGTCGAAGGTGGCCAGGAACCTCGTGGGCTCGCCTTTCAGGCCGGACGCGATGGAGAACGCCCAGAAGCTGTTGGTGCTGTCGAGGTGGACGATGACGTCCCGGTTCGTCCAACCCTCACACCGGCTGGGGTGCGTCCACTGCTCCTCGGTGAACTCGGCCAGCGCTACCGCCAGGCGCCGGCGCTGGCGGACCGTGGGCGCCAGGATTGCCGACGGTGGGCCGTCGAGCCGGATGAGGGGATCGGCGTCATAACGCGGGTTCAGTTGGATCCCGTCACCTTGCCACAGCCCGTCCGAGCGGCCCCACGGAAAACGTTCCGCGGAACGTCGTCAGCCGACGTCGGCGGGTGGTCGGCCTAGGTTGCGGCGATGTCGACCAGGGGCGAGCCGGACCGGGACGACGAACGGTGGTCGCCGCCGACCGGGGAGGCGCCGGGGTACGAGATCCCGACCGACGACGGTCAGGCGCCGGGCTGGGGCTGTGCGCTCGGGCTGATCCTGCTGGCCGTCCTCCTGCTGCTGGCGAGCGGGGCGTGCTCGTCGCTCTTCGACCCGGCGGACGACCCGGGCCCGACGACGGCGCCGGCGTCGGCTGAGCAGTAGGTCGGAGCGTTCGGCGGGCACGGCGACGGGCCGCCGCCTAGCCTCGTCGGCGGAAGCAGAGCGGGAGGTACCCATGGCCGGGAAGGCGAAGCACGCCGAGCGGATGGCGAGCCACGTGGGCGAGCCGATCGACGCCGCCTGTCCGATCACCCACTCGGGAGGGACGGCCGGCCGGATCGGGGGGACGGTGGGCGGGGTCGTGGGCGTCGGCATCTCCTCGACGGGGCGGGGGACCGCGTCCGACATCGAGATCCCCCAGTTCGCCTGGCTTGGCCTCGGGACCGAGCACTTCACCGTGACCAAGGCCAGTGCCATGGGCAAGCCGACCGGCGAGCCCGTGGCCCGGATCGCCTACCAGGACGTGACGGGGCTCGAGCTCATGTCAGGCAAGGCCTCGATGCAGGCCGATCTCGACCTCGCCGACGGGCGCCACCTCGCCTTCGAGATCCAGTCGCGGGGCACGGGCAAGCCCAGCATCGGGGTCGTGGAACTCCTGAAGGAGCGCTGCACCCTCGCCTGAGCGTTCCGCGGAACGTTTCTCCGTCCGCCGACGGACGCGGGTACCAGCCGGCGAGGGCGGCGACGCCCTCCCGCACTAGCGTCGCCGTGCCGACGGGCAGAGGAGGCAGCCGATGGCCGACACGTACACAGTGGAGCGGACGGCGGTGATCCCGGCGTCGCCGGAGAAGGTGCGGGCCGCGCTGGTGGACTTCCACGAGTGGGAGCACTGGTCCCCGTGGCAGGACGTCGACCCCGAGATGACCCAGACCTACAGCGGCCCCGACGCCGGTGTGGGCGCGGTCATGGCGTGGTCGGGCAACCGCAAGGCGGGCACCGGCCGCATGGAGATCACCGCGGTGGCACCGGACTCGGTCGTCGTCGACCTGCAGTTCCTCAAACCCTTCAAGGCCCACAACACCACGACCTTCGCCATCGCCCCCGAAGGGGACGGCACCCGCGTGACCTGGACGATGGTGGGCCCGAACACCTTCATGACCAAGATCATGGGCGTCTTCACGAGCATGGACAAGATGATCGGCGGGGACTTCGAGAAGGGCCTCGACCGGCTCGAGGCCCACGTCACGGCCTGAGCCCGGGGCCGGGCGTCAGTCCTCTTCCTCGATCTTCTCCCACCACTGGCACCACCAGTCGCCGCCGACCAGGATCCGCAGCTGCTGGTGCCAGCAGTACGAGATCTCCTCGGTGCCGTCGAGGTAGTAGAGGCAGTTGTCACAGCGCTCTTCCTGCATCGGGTGACCCTTGAGGGTCGCCCGGTCCAGGACGTCCTTCCACTCCAGCCACTTGACGCTGTCGATCTCTTTGGGCTCGGGCTTGGGGATCTCGTAGTCCGACATCCGGGCGACAGTAACCAGTGCGCCCCGGCAGCCGGAATCGGTCAGACCCGTCGGATGCGGCCCGGCGCCCACCGGGTCAGGACCCAGATGCCGGCCATCAGGGCGACGATTCCCGCGGGCATGAGCACGAACACGCTCGTCAACGGGGCGGGCTTGCCCCGCACGACGATGAAGTCGTGCTCGTCCCGCAGCAGGCCGCGGCGCCCGATCCGCCCGAACGGGACGTGCTCGCAGGTCACCTCGACCGTGCCCTCCGCCGCGGTGAACCACCCCACCGTCGACTCGTCGTTCACGGTGATGGCGTTGCCCTGGCGGTTGCCCTGGAAGTCGGCGGTCTCGCCACCGGCCAGGTCCGCGGTGCAGGCGGTCGACGCGACGATCGTGTCGTCGTTGCCGTCGTTGAAGCTGTCGGTGTCGATCCACACGGTGAACGGATCGTCGCCCCCCGCGGTGAAGCGGGCCGGTTCGGTGGGCGATCCGTCCAGCGCGGCGACCGTGCCCTCAGCCACGATGTCCTCGTCGGAGGGCCCGGTGTCCCCCACGGAGGTGAGGATGCTCAGGCCCAAGGCGACCACCCCGCCGACGATCAGCACGGCGCCGAGGACGAGCAGGCCCGGTCGACGCTGCCGCCGCACGGTGACCCCGGGCTGGTCGGTCACCCAGCCGACCGGGCGCACATCCGCCGACGCCTGCTCCCACCCCGCCGGCCGGAAGTCGGGCCGGTCACTCACGCCTCGGACCCCCAGGAGGCCCCGGTGGGCTCGAGCCGGTGCAGGTCGTGGGCCACCCACGCCGCCAGGGCGCCGGGTCGGCATCGGCCCGGGCCTGCGAAGAACGTGTTGTTGCCGGCACTGTCGCTGTTGCGAGCGGACTCTTCGACGGCCGCGACGGCGGCACGGGTGGGAACCACCTGGACATCGGTCATGGATCGCTCTCCGGTCAGGCGTTGGCCCGACGCACTTCGGGCATGACCTCCTCGGCCAGGAGGCGCAGGGACTCGGTCTCGGGATAGTCGCTGCACCAGGGGTAGAACCCGGTGCAGCCGAGGTCGACGTACGCCTGGATCTTCTCGGCCACCTGCTCGGGCGTGCCGACGAGGTTGCCCGCCCGCCACGAGTCGTAGGCCTCGCCGACGAAGGAGCGGGTGCCGCCGTCGACGATCTCCTGCTCGTCCTCCCGGATGAACACCTCGGGGGACCATGTCTTCTGGATCTCGTCGTAGTCGCGGCCCACGGCCGCGCAGTGCGCCTGGAGCACCTCGCACTTGTGGGTGAACTCGTGGGGCTTGCCGCCGAAGTTCGAGGCATCGGCCAGTCGGGCGACCACCCGCAGCGTGAGCTGCTCGCCGCCCCCGCCGATCAGGACCTGCGGACGGGGGGACTGGAGGGGCTTGGGGTCGCACTGGGCGCCCTCGAGGGTGAAGTGGCGCCCCTGGTAGCTCACGTCGGGCTCCCGCCACATCGCGGTGACGATCTCCACGGTCTCCCGGAGGACCCGGATGCGGTCGGCGGCGGGCAGGAACTCGTAGCCGTACCCCGTGAACTCGTGCTCGTACCACCCGGCCCCGATGCCCCAGATGAGGCGGCCACCGGAGATGACGTCGATGTTGGCGGTGATCTTCGCCAGCAGGCCGGGGTTCCGGTACGGCGAGCAGCCGACCATCTGGCCGAGCTTGATCCGCTCGGTCCGCTGGGAGATCGCCGCCAGGGTCGTCCAGCACTCGAACATGGTCTCGTGGGCCGGGACCGGCACGTTGTGGAAGTGGTCGTAGACCCAGAGGGAGTCATACCCGAGGGTCTCGGCCAGCTCGGCCACCTCGACGGCCTTCTGCCACTTGGCCACGGGGTCGGCGATGGTGCTGAGCTCCATCTTCCAGCCCTGGGGGACGAACACGCCGAAGGTCAGCTCCATACCGGCAGTATCCATCGTCCTACCCGTCCCGGTGGACGAGGTCGGGGCTGAACGCGGGCAGGCAGACGGCCACGTACCGCGCCCCGTCGGGGCCCGGTGAGGAGTAGCGGACCCACTCGCCCGGAGCCACGTGGACGGCCTGACCCGCCCGGACGGTGAGGGACCGGCCCCCCACGCTCTCCACCAGGAGCTCGCCGTCCAGAACCAGGGTGTACTCGTCGAACTCGGGGGTCTGGCCGGGCTCCACCCAGCCGGCCGGGCTGGTCATCAGCGCCAGTGACACCGTCGACGAACCGGAGTTCACCCGGCCGACGAACTCCTCGATGACCTTCGGTGGCTCCCCGGCAGCAGGGATGGTGGTGGGATCGGTGATCAGCGCGGGCACGGCACGATCCTGTCACCCGCGTACGGGTCGTGAACGCTCAGCTCGGGAGGTTGGCCTTCAGGAACGCGATGGCCTCGGTGAACGCCGTCGCCGACGCCTCGTCGTCCTGGGTGCCCAGGGCGTCGTGGCCGCTGGCGAAGGCGTGGCCGGTGCCCGGGTGGACCCGGAACTGGACGTCCTTGCCCATGGCCTGCAGTCGTCCGGCCAGCTCGGTGACCGCGTCGGGCGGGAAGAAGTCGTCGTTCTCGGCGAAGTGGCCGGAGACCGCCGCCGTCAGGCCCGACCAGTCGGGCTCGCCCTCCCCGAGGGGGGCGCCGTAGAAGGGGACGACAGCCGCCACCCGGTCACCCTCGATGCTGGCGATCACCAGCGACAGCAGGCCGCCCATGCAGAAGCCGACGACCCCGACGGCCGAGCCCCGGACCTCGTCCCGACCGAGGAGGTGGTCGATGGCGCCCGACATGTCCCGGGCCGCCCGGTCCGGGGGCAGGCTGTTCATCAGCTCGCCCGCCTTGTCCATCTCAGTGTGCTCGGCCAGCTCGCCGTGGTAGAGGTCGGGGGCCAAGGCCACGAAGCCCTCCCCCGCGAGGCGGTCGCAGGTCGCCTTGAGGGCGGGGTCGAGGCCCCACCACTCCTGGATCACCAGCAGGCCGGGCCCGCCGCCGTCGGGTGCGGCCAGGTAGCCGCCGGCCTGGGTGCCGTTGACCGGGAACGAGATCATGCTGCCGTCGGGCATGGGTGGGTACCTCCGAGGTGGGTCGACGCGAACGTAGCCAGTCCCCAGTCCGCCACGGGGGCGGTGTCCGGATCGGTCCTCAGGAGTGCTTCGGGTGGCCGGATCGGGACGAGCGTCGCCCGACAGGCCAGACTTCGGGCATGAGCACGCACCCCTACGCCGAGCGGTTCCCCGTCAATCGTGGCCTGCCCGAGTCCGGCCGTCCCGAGGACGAGCTCCTCGACGAGTTGCGGCAGATGGCCACCGAGGAGGACGCCTTCTGGGAGACCGGCAAGTGCTCGGGGACGATGTACTGCGGTGACCACGAGCACTACGAGTTCATGGGCGAGGCGTTCCAGCTCTTCGCCCACGCCAACATCCTGCAGCGGGACATGTTCCCCAGCGCCACCAAGCTGGAGGGCGAGATCATCGCCATGACGATGGACCTGATGCACGGTGAGGCCGCGGAGGGCGGCGACGCGGTCGGCATGGTCACCACCGGTGGGACCGGCAGCATCATGCACGCCATCCTCGCCTACCGGGAGCAGGGCCGGAACGAGCGCGGCATCGAGCGGCCCAACATCATCAAGCCCGAGACCGCCCACGCCGCCTTCGACAAGGCGGCGCACCTCTTCGACATCGAGCTCCGCCGTGCCCCGGTCGACCCCGAGACGACCAAGGTGCGCCCCGAGGTGGTGGCTGACCTCGTCGACGACTCGACGGTGGCGATCGTCGGCTCGGCCTGCAACTACGGATACGGCACCGTGGATCCGATCGCCGCGCTGGGGGCCCTCGCCCAGGAGCGAGGGATCGGCCTGCACGTGGACGGCTGCCTGGGTGGGTTCATCCTCCCGTGGGGTGAGCAGCTCGGGTACCCGGTCCCGCCCTTCGACTTCCGGGTGCCGGGCGTGACCTCGATCTCGGCCGACACCCACAAGTACGCCTACGGCCTCAAGGGCACGTCGGTGCTGCTCTTCCGGGACCGGGCCCTGCGGAACAGCCAGTACTTCTTCCTCACCGACTGGACCGGTGGCAAGTACTGCTCGCCGGGGATGGAGGGCTCCCGGTCGGGGGGCCTCCTCGCCGCGACCTGGGCCGGGATGCTCAAGCTCGGCCGCGGGGGGTACCTGCGCTACGCCCAGCAGATCTTCGAGACCAGCGCCGCCATGCAGGCGGCGGTGAACAGCCACCCCGAGCTGCGGATGCTGGGCGAGGACCCGACCTTCCTGTTCTCGTTCACCTCCGACGAGTTCGACGTGTACCACATCAACGACTTCATGCGGACCCGGGGGTGGCGCTTCAACGGCCAGCAGTACCCCAACGCCCTGCACATGGCGGTCACCCGGCCTCAGACGCGGCCCGGGGTCGTGGACGCTTTCGCCACCGACCTCGCCGGGGCCGTCGCCTACGCCGCCGCACAGGGTGACGAGCCGCCGAAGAGCGGTGCCATCTACGGCGGGATCCCCGGGGGCATGACGCCGGACGCCGACGAGTTCATCCGGGCCGTGATGACCGACATGATGGACGACCAGCAGGCGCTGCCCCCGGCATGAGCGTTCCCGCCGTCGGCGTCGACGTCGGCAGCACGAACGTCAAGGTGGTGCGGGTCGACGCCGACGGATGCCTGGTCGCTTCGGCCCGCCGACCTCTGGTCACCCGGCGCAACGGCGACGTCGTCGAACAGGACGCCGAGGCGACGTGGGACGCGGTGGTCGGCGCCATCGGTGAGGTGGCGGATCCGTCGGTCGGGGCACTGGCGGTGTGCAGCCAGTACTCCTCGATCGTGCCGGTGGGCGCCGACCTGGTGCCTGTCGCGCCCATGGCCATGTACGACGACCAGCGGGGGAGTGACCTCTGCTGGGCCCTCCTGGCCGAGCACCCGGACGCCTTCGAGCGCTTCATGGAGATCCACGGCATCCCGCCGATCGGGAGCGGTCTGTCGCTGGGTCACCTCCTGCACTTCCAGGAGGAGCGGCCCGAGGTCCACGGGGCCACGGCCCGTTACCTCGAATCCATGGACTACGTCGTCGCCCGCCTCACCGGCCGGGCCACGGCGACCCAGAACACGATGTTCACGGCCCAGCTCAACGACAACCGGGCGCTCGGGGTCACGGCCTACGACGACGAGCTCCTGGCCCTCAGCGGGGTGGACCCCTCCCGCCTGCCCGAGCTGGTGCCGGTGGATGCCGTCGTCGGCACCCTGTGCCCCGACATCGCCGCGGTGCTGGGGTTGCACGACGGGGTCATGGTTCGGGCCGGGCTCAACGACAGCGCGGCCGGCGCACTCGCCGCCGGCGTACTGGCCGACGGGCGAGCGGGGATCGCCATGGGCACGACCGCCGTCGTGCTGGACACGGTGGCCGACAAGCGAGGGGACCTGGACGCCGAGCTGGTGTCGATGCCGGGCGCCCGGCCCGACCACTACCTGGCGTCGGCCGAGAACGGCATCGCGGGCAAGGCGGTCGAGCACGGCATGGGCCTGCTGGACGCGTCGTTCGCCCACCTGGAGCCGGCCCTTACGGCCTCGGCCCCCGGCGCGGGGGGCGCGTTGTTCCTGCCGTGGCTGGTCGGCTCGATGGCCCCCGCGGGCGACCGGCGCACCCGCGGCGGGTTCCTCAACGTGTCCCTCGAGACGACGCGGGAGGACCTGGTCCGGGCGATGGTCGAGGGGACCGCCCACAACCTGGCCTGGCTCCTGCCCCGGGTGGAGGGCTTCACCGGCCAGGCCTGCTCGTCGCTGGTGTTCTTCGGCGGCACCGCGCGCTCGTCGGGCTGGGCCCAGACCCTGGCCGATGTCCTCGGCCGCCCGGTCTCGACCCTGGCCGACCCGGAGGTGGCGGTGGCGATCGCGGTCGCCCGTCATGCCCAGGGGGCCGAGGCCGAGCCGGTGATCACCGCCTCCTATGACCCCCGCCCCGAGGCCCACGAGCGCCTCCAGGCCGCCCAGGAGCAGTTCCAGACCGCCTGGGCGGCGCTCCGCCCCCTCCACCACGCCCTGAACGCCTGAGTCCTGGGATCAGCCCAACCGAAATTGCGCCGATTTGTAACGCCTGGCGCTACAGATCGGCGCAATTTGGTGAGACCTGGGTGGAAGGGCTCAGAAGATGCCCATCGCGAGCCCGGCGGCCATCGTCTGGCCGAGCTCGGTGGCGGCAGCGAGGTGGTCCTCGGTGAGGTCGCCGACGACGGTGAGCGGGGGGAGAACCTCCTTCCACGCCAGTCCGGTCACGATCTTGTGCACGGCCGCCACGGCGCCGTCGGTGTCGCTGCGACCTTTCACCACGAGGGCGTAGGGCAGGCCCCGCGTCTCGTCGAGCAGTGGCTCGTAGACGGTGTCGAAGCAGTGCTTGAGGGCGCCGCTCATGTACCCGAAATGCGCCGGGGTGGCCAGCAGCACGCCTGACGCCCGCCGGAAGTCGTCTGCGGTCGCCTCCAGGGCGGGGACAGCACGAACCTCGACCGCACCGGCTTCCGGGTCCCGCGCCCCGGCGAGGAGGGCGTCGACCATCAGTTGGGTCCGCCCCGAGTTCGAGTGCCACACGACGAGGAGCTCGGCGTCAGCCATCGGCCACCACCTGAGCCCGGAGCGTCGCGCTTGAGCACCTTGCCCGACGCGTTCACGGGCAGCGCGTCCACGAGGACGAGGCGGCGGGGTTGTTTGAAGCCACCGAGGACGCCACGAGTGTGGGCCACGAGGTCCTCGAGGGTGACCGACGAGCCGTTGCGGGGGACGACGACGGCGCAGACGGCCTCGCCCCAGCGGTCGTCCGGCACCCCGATCACCGCCACCTGGCCCACGGCCGGGTGGGAGCTGAGGACGTCCTCCACCTCCCGGGACGAGACGTTCTCCCCGCCGGTCACCACGATGTCCTTGGCCCGGTCCACGATGTAGAGGTACCCGTCGGCGTCCATCTCGCCCACGTCCCCGGTGTGGAGCCAACCGTCCACGATCGTGGCCGCGGTCGTGTCGGGCTCCCCCCAGTAGCCGGCCATGACCTGCGGCCCCCGGACGAGGACCTCGCCGTCCGGCGCGATGCGCACCTCGGCCACGGGGCTCGGCCGGCCCGCAGCCCTCTGGAGGTGAGGGCGGTCGGTCAGCCCGGCCCGGTGGCCGGCCTCGTCGAGGAAGACGGCATTGCCCGACAGCTCGGTCATGCCGTACCCCTGGGCGAAACCCACCCCCAGCGCATCGGTGCCCCGGCGGAGCAGGTCGGGGGCCATGGCGGACGCCCCGTAGGCGACCTGGTGGAGGGTGGCGAAGGCCCCCGGGTCGAACCCGGGATCGTCGAGGAGCATGGCCAACATGGTCGGGGCGAGGGACAGGGTCGTCACCCGGTGGCGGGCGACGAGACCGGGGAGGGTCTCGACGTCGAAGCCTTCCATCAGCACCACGGGACGGCCGCGAGCGTGGAGGCACGCCACGTTGTAGGCGGCCACGTGGCAGAGCGGGAAGCAGAACAGGTAGACGTCGTCGTCGGCCACCGGTCGGGCCGCGTTCGCCCCCTGGACGGCGGCGAGGATGCTCGCCTGGGTGAGCACCGCGCCCTTCGGCGAGCCGGTCGTCCCGCTGGTGAAGAGGATCCAGGCGGGGTCGTCCGGGGTGGGGCGGGGGAGGTCGGGATCGGGCACCGTCGCGGCCACCTCCGCCTCCCACTCGGCCCACGGGACGGCGCCCGGGAGGTCGCCGATCACCAGGGCCGCCCCGACCTTCGCCGCCTGGGCCTCGAGCTCGGCCGGGGCCAGGCGCTGGTTGAGCGGCACCGCCACCCGACCGGCGAGGGGGATGCCGTAGAGGGCGCTGAGGTAGGCGGGCCGGTTGCGGCCCAGGAGGGCGACCCGGTCACCCGGCGCCGTGCGGACGGCTACCAGGGCGGCGACCCGGGTCACGTCATCGGCCAGCGCGCCGAAGGTCCAGGCCTGCTCCCCGAAGGCCAGCGCGGGTGCGTCCGGTGGGGCCGCCGTCAGCAGGTCGGCCAGCAGCACGCGATCAGCCGCGAGAGGAGTCGGGGTTCTCCCAGACGATGAGGCTGGCGTAGTCCTCGCCGTGGTCGTGGGACATGTAGTCGTGGATCACGCCCCGCACCTCGAAACCGTTGCTGAGCTGCATGCTCAGGGTCGGGTCGGTGAGCTCGCCGGCGACGACCTTCGCCACGTAGGTCTCGACGTCCATGGCGGCGGCGTGGTCGGGGAAGCCGGGGAGGTCCCCACCGGCGATGATGCCCCGCTTGCCGTGACGCACGACGAGGTCCTTGCGCAGGTCGTACAGGCGACGGCCGATGCCGCGCCCCCGGTGCGTGTCGGCCACGACGATGTCCACCCCGTAGTACCAGTCGGCGTCCGGGTCGTGGTTGTCGCACTGGTGGGGGCCGCACAGCGACACGATGGTGTGCTGGATCTGGGTCTCGAAGTTGAAGTCCACGAAGATCCCGGCCCCCTGGCCGACGGGTACGTCGCCGTCGAGGGCCACGAAGAAGCCTTCCGGGAACGTGTCGGCGAAGACCCGGATGTCCTCCTCGGTCAGGAGGCCCGCGGGGTCGGCGGCGGGGAAGGCCTCGATCTCCAGGCGGTGGCAGGCCGGTGCCAGGTCCTCGGTGAGGTTGACGTAGCGGAGCCCGGTGTCAGTCACGACCGACGGTGAAGTGCTCGTATTCGTTCTCGACCGGGAGACCCCACACCGCCCAGAGGTCACGGGTCCGGGGTCGCATCACGGTCGCCCCGCACGACATCACGTCGTAGGGCGGTTCCGGGCGCTCGCAGATGGCCTCCTCGTCGCGGGTGAGGGCCATGAGCGACTGCTCGTCGATCGGCCGCTTGCCGAGCAGCTCCACGGCCCGGGCGTAGCGGTTCTCGGTGGAGGCGATCCGTACGGGCGCGCGCGGGCCCTCGACGGCCTGGGTGATCTCCGCCACACAGTGGTTGGTGTGCACGACGGGCTCGTCGTGCAGCTCGATGACGTGGGTCGCGGTCGGCATGGCCTCCACGTCGTAGCCCCGGCCGTCGGCGTCGAGGAGCAGGAAGTTGTGGCCGCCGGCCAGGTCGGCCTCGGTGATGCAGGCCAGCGCGTCGTCGATCGTGGTCTGCGCCAGCGCTTTACGCACGACGAACGGCCAGGTCACGCCGACCCGGCCGTCACTCGCGGTCAGGTTGTTGATCCCCACGCACAGGCCGAGGTCGTTCATCCCGATCTGACCCAGGCAGCCCACGGTGGTGAACACCATGTTCTCGGGCCGATCCGTGACCCGGGTGCGGAGCATGACGATGTACGGCGTCGCCGTGTCATGCATGTCCCAGGTCTGGGCGAACCACGGCTCGCCCCCTCCGGCGTCGGTGGGCACGAGGGCCGCGGTGCAGGTGTCCTCGGGGAACGGGTCGCCGCCCGCGGCCCGCACGGTGTCGATGAAGTCGGTGAACCCGCCGACGATGACCGCCTCGGCAGGGGAGAGGCCGGCCCCTTCGGCCATCGCCAACATCTCGGCGTAGAGCTCGGGGTCGTAGGCCTCGTGCGCGGGCAGGCAGGCCTCGGCCAGGGCCAGGACCTCGTCACGGGTCATGACGTGACCCGACCACGTGCCCTCCGAGGAGAGGTGGACCCGTTCGTCGGTGTACTCGCGGATCTCGGCCGCGTACGCCGCGCCGTGGGCCTGACCCACCTGGGTGGGGGAGCCGACGAGGTCGAGGACCCGGATCGGCTGTTCAGCCATGGGCCCGTTCCTTGGCCGCCGACCGGACGGCGTCGGCCACCACGGCCATCGCCTCGTCGATCTCCTCGTCGTCGATGTCGAGCGGAGGCAGGAACCGGACGCAGTTGGAGTAGAGCCCGGCCCGGATGGTGATGACCCCCCGCTCGAGGGTCCCGAGGGTCACCGCGACCGTGGCGTCGGGATCGGGCGTCTTGGACTCCGCATCGGTGACCAGCTCCATGACCAGCATCGGCCCGAGGCCGCGGACGTCACCGACGAGGTCGGGGTGCTCGGCTTGGATGGCCTCGAGGTGGCCCCGCATCCGCTCCCCGACGGCGGTGGCCCGGGCCAGGAAGGCCGGGGCGCGGATGGTGTCGATGGCCTCGATGGCGGCCACACAGGCCAGCGGGTTGCCCGAGTAGGTGCCGCCGAGGCCGCCCGGGTGGGGGGCGTCCATCACCTCGGCCCGGCCCGTGACCGCCGCCAGGGGCATGCCGCCGGCCAGCGATTTGGCGGTGGTCACGAGGTCGGGGACGACACCGGCGTGCTCGATGGCGAAGAGCTTGCCGGTGCGGCCGAAGCCGGCCTGGATCTCGTCGGCGATCAGGAGCATGCCGTGCTGGTCGCACAGCTCCCGGAGGCGCTGCAGGAAGGGTGCTGGCACGGGGAGGAAACCCCCCTCACCCAGTACCGGCTCGATGACCACCGCCGCCACGTGGGACGGGTCCACGTTGGCCACCATGGCCCGGTCGAGCAGGGTGACGGCGTGGGCCACCCACTCGTCCTCGGTGAAGCCGGTCGGGCGCCGGTACAGGTCGGGGAAGGGGAGGCGGTAGATCTCCGGGGCGAAGGGGGCGAAGCCCTTCTTGAACAGCCCGAACTTGCTGGTCATCGACAGGGTCAGGTTCGACCGCCCGTGGTAGGCGCCCTCGAACACCACGACGCCCTGGCGGCCCGTGGCGTAGCGGGCGATGCCGACGGCCGCCTCGACCGCCTCGGCACCCGTGTTGCAGAGGAGGGTCTTCTTGGGGAAGTCCCCCGGGGTGATGGTGTTGAGGCGCTCGACGACGTCCAGGTAGGACTCGGTGGAGGCCACGATGTTGCAGATGTGGACCAGGTCGGCGGCCTGGTCCTGGAGGGCCTGCACCAGTCCCGGCGGGCAGTGCCCGACGGCGAGGACGCCGATGCCGCCGGCCAGGTCGAGCAGCTCGTTGCCGTCGAGGTCGACCACGACCGAGCCGCGCCCCGCCGCGATCCCGAGCGGGGTGAGCTTGGCCGCTCCGTTGGGCACGGCCGCCTCCCGCCGGGCCACCAGTTCCCGGCTACGCGGGCCCGGGATCTCGGTGACCAGCTTGATCGCACCCATCTCCACCCCTCTCTGTCGAGAGGGCAAGGCTAGAGCGGTGCAGTACCTTTCGCCCGTGATCTCGACGCCCGCCCCGGCGGTCGGGCCGTGACGGGGCGGGATCCCTTCGGGGCCCTGCTGGACGAGGACTTCGCCGCCGTCCCGGGCGCCGCCACCGGCCCGCTGGTCGGCGCCACCTTCGTCGTCAAGGACCTGTTCGCGGTCCGCGGCCACGTCATCGGCGCGGGTCAGCCGGCCTGGGCGGCGAGCCACGACCCCGAACCGGCGCATGCCCCCGCGGTGGGGCGCCTGCTCGACGCCGGGGCCACGCTCGTGGGGCGGGCCCACACCTCGGAGATGGCCTACAGCCTGTCGGGTCGGGACAACCCCTACGGCATGCCGGTCAACCCCGCGGCGCCCGATCGTGACCCCGGCGGATCCTCCAGCGGCAGCGCGGCCGCGGTCGCCGGCGGGCTGGCCGACCTGGGGCTGGGGACCGACACCCTCGGCTCGGTCCGGGTCCCGGCGTCCTCGTGCGGGATCTTCGGCTGGCGGCCCACCCATGGCCTCGTGCCCCTCGACGGCGTGCACCCTCTGGCGCCCAGCCTGGACACGGTCGGTCTCCTCGCCCGTGACCCCGACCTGCTGCGGCACGGTGCCGAAGCGCTGGCCGGGGTGCCGCTGGCCGACGGCGGTTCGCCCGGTCGGGTCCGGATCGCCGCGGACGCCTTCGCCCTGCTCGACGACCCCGTCCGGGGGGCCCTGCTCGCGGTCGCCGACCTGTTCGGGGCCGAGCAGGCCGTGCCGCTGGTGCCCGACGGCGAGGGACTGGCCGACCTCACGCTGGTGGTGCGCGACGTCCAGGGCCCCGAGTTCGCCGCCGCCCATCGGCCCTGGATCGAGTCGGCCGCCCCGACCTTCGGGCGGGGCGTGGGGGAGCGGATCGCCCACGCACTGCGCGTGACCCCCGAGGAGAACGCCCGGGCCGTGGCGGTCCGTGAGCGCCTCCGGGCCCACCTGGCCGCCGTCTTGGCGCCGGGCGACCTCGTGTTGTGTCCGGCCGCGGGGCCGCCCGCCCGGCGCGACGCCTCAGCCGAGGAGGTGGCCGAGGCCCGTCGGGTCGCCGCTTCGCTGTCGGTGGTGGGCAGCCTGGCCGGTCTGCCGACGGTGACCATCCCGGCCTTGGTCGTCGACGGTGCCCCCGTGGGCCTCAGCGTCCTCGCCCCCGCCGGCGGCGACGGGATGCTGCTCAGCCTGGCCGCCGAGTGTCCACCCGTGCCGCCGGCGAAGCATCCCGGTTCGGCGTGAGCGCCCCATCGGTCATCGTCACGCGGCGGTACCGAGGTCTCCGAGCCCGGCCCGCTGGTTGCGCTTGGCCCAGTACCGGCGGGACCAGCGGGGGCGGACGTCCGGGGCCGGGTCGAAGGTCACCAGGCGGATCCACCGGTCCAGCAGCTCGTCGGCGGTGGCGAAGGCCTCCGCCCCGGCGGGGGGATCGGCCAACCAGGCCAACTCCGTCCGGTCCCGTTCGGGGGTGAAGCGGGGGTAGAGCACTTCGGGATTGGCCGTCGCCCGGCGGTGCAGATGCTCGTGGCGCCACCAGAGGCTGCCGTCATCGGTGTCGGTGGGGAACGGGCCGAGGTCCAGGGGCTGGTCGACGGTGACGGGCTTGAACAGGCCGGTGCAGGGGGCGGCCGTCGCCGTGACCCAGTGCCGGTCCGCCCCGCCCCGGAGGTCCGCCACCCAGCTCCCCGTCGTCTGGGAACTGGTGACCACGCCCCCACCGTGCATGCAGGGCGCGGCCATGGCGCCGTTCAGCCAGGCGTAACGAGGCCCGGAGCGGCCCGGACCGTGGTCCCGCAGCAGGGTCATCAGCTCCTCGGGCGTGGTGACGTGCTCGGCCCGGCCCTGGGTGATGGCCCGGCGGTGCCGGCACGCCGACACCCGTGTCCGCAGCGTGTCGCTGTGGGCCTCGGCGAAGCCGGGGATGGTCAGCCCGTTGGAGATGCTGCGGGCCCCGGTGTCCACCTCCTCGGTGGCCCAGAGGCTCCCGGCGGTCTCCAGGACCACGGCGCGGGACCGGTCGGCCACCAGGAAGCTGTTGTGGTACGTGAAGCTGCGGTCCTCGTGGCCGCAGCCCCCGCCCTGGCCGTGGCGCTCGAGAAGGTCCACCATCACCGATACGGCCGCCTCGGCGGACTCGGCCCGCTCGAGGCCCAGTCGCAGCAGGTCCATGCCCAGCAGACCGGTGTCGGCCTCGCCCTCCCGGGTGAACACGGCTTCGTTGCCGATGACGACACCGTGCTCGTTGGCCCCCATCTCGGCGCCCCACATCCAGAACGGGCGGCTGAGCAGGACCGCGTGGGTGTGGGCCGCCTGGGGGATCTCGATCCCGGTGCAGGCCAGGGTCGCGCCGTCGCTGTGGCTCGCGGCCGGGTGCCACTCGAGACCCTGGCCCTCGTTGGCGTCCCGGTCACTGTTCTTGGCGAACAGGACGCCGTCCTCGCCGACGACCACGACGGTGTCACACATGCCTCGGCAACGTAGCGGCCGGGTACGTTCCGCCCGGTGGTGCTCGCTCCCTACGCCGTGAACCCGCCGACGACGCGGCGCCTCCTCCTGCGGGGTGCCCGACGACGGTGCCCGCTGTGTGGTTCGGGCCACCTCTTCCGGCACTGGCTGGTGATGGTGGAGGACTGCCCCCGCTGTGACCTGCACTTCGAACGCATCGAAGGCCACTGGATCGGGGCGATCGCGATGAACACGGTCCTGGCCCTCCTCGTCCTGCTCGGGGTCATCGTCGGCGGCTTCGCCGCCAGCTACCCGGACACACCGCCGTCGGCCCTGCTGATCGTGAGCGTCGCCGTCGCCGCACTGATGCCCGTGGTCTTCCACCCCGTCTCCCGGACCCTGTGGACCGCGCTGGACCTCGCCATGCGCCCGGTCGGCCCGGACGAGATCAGCTGAGGACGGCGGGACCTCAGGTCCCGCAGTGGGGCGCAGGGGGGATGTCGAGGGCGGGGTTGCGGTCGAAGAAGCCGACGGGGATCAGCCAGAATCCGGTCCGTTCCACCGGCATGACCGGCCAGTCCTCGGGGCGGACCACGTGGGTGACCCCGAAGGTGTGCCACAGCACGACGTCGGTGTCGACGAGGGATCGGTCGGCCGCGGTCCACTCGGGCAGGCCGGCCCCGCCCGGGTGCTGGTTCGGATAGGGCCCCGCGGGCCGCAGTTCGTCGGCGGCATAGGGCGTCACCCAGAGGTTGTGGGTGGCGAACGCCGCCCGGTCCCGGACCACCGAACCGGGCCCGGCCAGCAGGGTGGGCGTGGCCGAGGGCAGCAGCTTGTAGGCCACGGGCTGGCCGAGGCCGTTGCGCGAGCCCGGGTTGACCACCTTCCAGATGCGGCTGCGGGCCGGGTCGACCTCGCGCTGGGCCACCGCCTCGGACGCCAGCAGTGTCGCCCGGGCCTCGATGCCGTTGGCCCACGCATCGTCCTCGCCGCCGCCGGAGGGCACGACATCGACCTCGTAGACCGAGTTGGGGCCGCCGTCCACGTCGAGATCGAGGCGGAGGCAGAACAGGTGCTGGTGGTGGGCCGCGGCGACGCCGGGGGCCACCACGCCCATGTTGGCGGGGGGCTCGCCCTCGAAGGCACAGGGCTGCACGATCCCGGTCAGCCGGACCTCCAGCTCGATCGAGCCGTCGAGGTAGAACCGCCAGTAGAAGCAGTATTCGTAGTTGCCCACCGTGAAGATGGAGGACACGACGAAGCGCCGTGAGCGCCGGACCTCGACGTTGCCGGTGTTGAGGTCGTGGTGCTTCCAGGCGATCCCGTCGTCCTCTTCGTGGATGCAGATGGCCTGCTCCACCACGGTGGGGTGGCCCTGCTCGTCGGCCATCACGGCGTCGAGGTAGGTGATCTCGCCGAGGCAGTCACAGCCCAGCTTCAGGGAGTTGACGAAGCGACCGAGACCCCATTCGCCGGCGTCGAACGCGTTCTTCCACCGGTGGGTCGGGTCGGTGGACCCGTAGGGCACCACCATCTCCGACAGGGAGGCCCGGTGCAGGATCGGCCGCCGCCGGTCGCCGTCGCGGTAGCCGACGTCGTACAGGACCAGGCCTTCGACGGGGTCCAGGCCCACCCGCAGGTCCCAGCGCTGCCAGGCGAGGTGGTTGCCCTCCACCGTGAAGCTCACGCCCTCGGGCTGGTGGATCTCCAGCGGCTTCAGGTCGTCCCGCAGCGGTCCGACGTGCTCGGCGTCGTAGCGGCCGGGGTCCTCGGGGAGCGCGACCACGCCGTGGTCCTCGACCTCCAGCACGTCGGCGGTGGCCAGGTCGACGACGGCCACGACCCCCTCGATCGGGCGGGCGTACCCGTTGTCGGCCGGGTCCTCCCGGTAGTAGGCCAGGCAGCGGGTCAGGCGGGTGTTGCGGTCGGCGAAGTCCTCGTACGCCCCGGGGGGCCACGGGTCGATCTGGATGCCGGACACGTCGTCGATACCGCGCCGGGCCAGAGCCGCCCGCCACCGACCGTCGGCCCGCACGGCCTCCATGGCGTTGAAGGCCTCGGTGAAGAGCAGCGGTGGTCGCACGTCGGGCACCGGTGTCCAGGCCAGGACCTCGGCCGCCTCAGTGCTGACGAGGGCCTCGATCACCCCGTGCGGGCCGTCGAGCACCACGGCGCGGGCCGCTCTGACGAGCGGGGTTCCCTGCCGATGGGCATCCAGGGCCTCCTTCGGCGGCTCGGCGAGGGTGATGGACGAGAACAGCACCTCGGTGTCGGGGACGTGGGCGCGCACGGCCGCGCCCACGCGACCGATCTCCTCCGCGGAGAGCGGATCCAAAGGATGGGCCATGCGGGCAGCTTCGCGCGCCGGGGTGACGCTCGTCGCCGTCAGCCTGAACCGACCAGGAACACCGCCAGCGCCCGCCGGAACAGCTCGGGGTCCCGCGCCCCTGCGGTCTCCCGGGCCGAGTGCATCGCGAACTGCGCGAGGCCGACGTCGACGGTGGGGATGCCGAGGCGGGCGGCGGTGACCGGCCCGATGGTCGAGCCACAGGGCAGGTCGCTGCGACTCACGAAGTGCTGGACCGCCACGTCCGCGGCCGCGGCTGCGGTCAGGAAGGGTACGGCGCTCTCGGCGTCCGTCGCGTAGCGCTGTGCGGCGTTGACCTTCACGACCGGACCGCCGTTGATCCTCACCGGGTGCTCCGGATCGTGCCGGTCGGTGTGGTTGGGGTGGGTGGCGTGGGCCATGTCGGCCGAGACGCAGGCCGACCCCGCCAGGGACCGGGCCAGGGCGTCGCTCGAGCCGCCGCGCGCCGTGTGCGCCCGCGCGAGCAGACGGGGGAGGAGGTCGCCGTCGGCGCCGGTGCGCGAGACCGAACCCACCTCCTCGTGGTCGTACAGGCAGACGACCGGGACGGTCGTGCCGTCGACGGGGTCGTCGGCGGCCGCGGCCAAGGCCTCCACGGCCACGAAGCAGCTCACGAGGTTGTCGAGGCGACCACCGACCAACAGCTCCCCGTCGGGGCCGTTGAGCGCGGCGGGCTGGGCGTCGTGGAGCATCAGGTCCCAGGCCAACAGGTCCTCGACGTCGGCGCCGACGGCCGCGCCCACGGCCTCGAGGACGTCGGGGGCGCCGTCGGGGGCCCAGAGGGGGAGGAGGTGCTGCTGCGGGTTGAGCACGAGGCCGGCCTGGTTGACCTCCCGGTCGAGGTGGATGGCCAGCTGGGGTATCCGGGCGACGGGGCCGTCCAGGTGCACCAGTTCGACGGCGGGCCCGTCGGGGCGTCGTACCGAGACCCGACCGGCGAGACCGAGGTCGCGGTCGAGCCAGCTGTTGAGCAGCGGGCCGCCGTAGACCTCCACGGCCAGTCGCTGCCATCCCGCGGCGATCGACGTCGGTCGGGGCTTGAGCCGGAGGTTCGGGCTGTCGGTGTGGGCCCCGACGATGCGCAGGGGCGTGGCCGGGGCCAGGCCGGCCGGCCACACGGCGGCGACCAGGGCACCGCCGCGGCGCACGAACCAGCGGTCGGCCAGCCCCGCCGTCCAGTTCGCGGTCTCCTCGACCTCGGTGAACCCGGCCGCGACCAGGCGTCGGGCCGCGGCGGCTGTGGCGTGGTACGGCGAGGGGGAGTCGTCCAGGTGGTCCAGGAGCGCCGCGGCCGTCGCCCGGCCGTCGTGGTCAGCCATGGGCGTCACTCCCGTCGTCGGTCGCCTCGGCGTCCCGCTCCGTCCCCGCCTCGACGTCGGCGCAGTCCCGCAAGTCCGTCCAGGCCGCCTTCGCCTCCGCTGCGTCCGGGCCGTCGAGCACCTCGGGGACGCCCGAGTGGAGGCGGACAGGCACCCATTCGGCGGCGTCCACCCGGCGCCCGGTCATGGTCAGGCGGAGGACGCCGGACTCAGCCGATCGGCCCCCGGCACTCCCGAACACGAAGTTGCCCAGGCCGTAGTGGATGTAGGTCCCGTCCCTCAGGCCGCCCGCGAGGGGGACGTGGGCGTGGCTGCCGACGACCACGTCGGCGCCGGCGGCGATGAGGGCGTCGGCCACCTCGGGCTGGTCGGCGATCGGGCAGTTCTCCCGCTCCCGTCCCCAGTGCAGGTACACCACCAGCGTGTCGGTGTGGGGGCGCTCGGTCGCCACCGCCTCGATCAGCCGTGTCGGGTCCTCGGCGACGGCGAGTCCGGGGCGATCCGCCGTGGCCGTCCACGGCGCGACGAGGGGCCCGTCGGTGACCCGGGAGGCGCCGAAGACCGAGATGCGCTGGCCCCGCAGGGTCACCCGAAAGGGCTCGTACGCCTCGGTGACGTCGTGGCCGGCACCCACCAGCGGCAGGCCCGTTGCGGGGTCCTCGGCCGCGGCGAGGGTGTCCCGCAGGCCCTCCTCGCCGTAGTCCATCCCGTGGTTGTTGGCCAGGGTGACCACGTCGACCCCCGCGGCCCGCAACGCCCCGAAGGCGGCGGCCGGCGCGCGGAAGTTGAACGCCTTGGGCACCTCGGCGCCGCTCTCGGTGACCGCGGTCTCCAGGTTGACCATCGTCACGTCGGCGGCGAGCGGCTCGGCCACGCCGGCCAGGAGGGCCGCAGGATCCTCGGCCAGCAGCGTCCCCGGCGTGCCCTCGAAGTTCACATCTCCGCCGAACGCGAAGGTGACGGTCCGTCCGGAGCCTTCGCCGGGCCGGGCCACGGGGGCCGCCCCCGCCCGGGGCACACCGGGGCCGTCGGCCGCCGGCGGCCGGTCGGTCACCGCTCGGGCCACCGCCTGGCCCTCGGATCGAACGGCGGCGCGGTCACAGGCCACCAGGGCGAGCAGCAGCACCACCGACCCGAGGCGCCCCGCCGTCATCGGGCGGCGGCGTCCTCGGCCACAGCCTGGACGAGGCCCCGGCGCACGAGGCGGTGGAGCACGTCGAACACCGTGAAGGCACTGAGGCCGGCGGCGTTGATGACCTCGGCGACCGACCCGGTCCCGGGCATGGCCGACAGGACCTGCCACTCGACGGCGGACAAGGAGGCCGACACCGCCTTGGCGGGCAGGGTCGGGGACCGCCGGACCTGGGTGCCGGTGGAGGGCAGGGAGGCGCTGATCGAGCGCCAGGTGTCGAGGCGACGGCCCGCGTCGGCGAGGACCTCGTCGGCCGGGAAGCAGAACCGGGCACCGAGCTGGTGGGTCTGGTCGGCCAGGAACTCGTAGCGGTCGGCCCCCGGGGAGAGCAGCTCGGCCAGGGTGGCCACCACGTGCTCCAGGAGGACCGCCCGCAGCCGGTCGCTGTCCACCCGTTCGTCGTCATCGAGGGTGTTGGCGATGCCGGCGGCGGCCCCGGCGGCATCCAGCCAGGCCTCCTCAGGGGCGGCTCCCGACCCGACCACGATCTGGTGGATCGATGGGCCGGAGGCACTGGTCGCGAGGTAGATGTCGCCCTGGTGGAAGGCCACGATGCGCGGGGCGGCGCCGTTGAAGCGCAGGAGGCCGGTACGGCGCGGTCCGGCGAACCCCGAGATGATCTCGCCGACGGTCGCCGAGCGCCGCGAGTCCTCATCGGTCAGCCTGCCCTCGGTCATCGGCTCAACCTACAACGGCCCCCTCCGCCCGGACGGCTACCCCCTCAAGAAGGCGCTCCCGTGGCCGATGGGGTGGCGCTCGGGCGCGACTCGAGCGCCGCTGACCGAGCAAGGGCGACACCATGCAGAGAAACGCCAACGTCGGGTCGAAGTTGCTGGCCCTCATCGCCGTGCCCGCTGTGGTCCTCGTGGCCGTGGCCAGTCTCGGTGCGAGCCAGCGCCTGGACGACGCCGACGAGGCCCAGCAGACCGAGGACGGCGCCCAGCTGGCCGCGACCAGCACCGGCCTGGCCCACGAGCTGCAGCTCGAGCGCCTGCTCTCCATGCGCCTCGCCTACGGCGACGAGGAGGTCACCGATCAGCTGACCGAGCAGCGGGCCGCCACCGACACGGCCGCCGCGGCGTTCGCCGCCCCGCAGCCCGTGGTCGGCGACAGCAACGTCGCACAGCGCTACGAGGCCGCCGTCGGCCAGATCCGGACGGTGGCCGAGCTGCGCTCCTCGATCGACGACAGCAACGCCGCCCCCGAGGTCGCCCGGGACGCCTACACGACGGCCGTCGACTCGCTGCTCGCGCTCGACGCCGCCCTGGCGTCGGGCAGCGGCGTCCCCGAGCTGAACGCCACCCTCACCGACAGCCTCACCCTCTCGAAGGCGAAGGAGGCCCGGGCCCTGCGCTCGGCCCGCATCGCCGCGATCACCGTCGTCGGCGAGTTCCGCAACGGTGACTACGCGGCCCTGGCCGAGCTCGAGGCCGAGGAGGAGAGCCAATTCGGCCGCCTCGAGGAGTCCCAGAACGACACGCTGACGACCGCCGTGCGCAACACGATGGCCACCGAGGCCGTCCGTGAGGCCGACGCCCAGATGGCCGCGGTCATGGACGAAGGGGTCATCGGCGGCTCCGGCGACCCGGGGGTCACCCCCGAGGTCTGGCAGGCATCGGCCTCCACCTGGCTCGAGGCCGTGCGGGGCACCGAGGCGGCCGCCCTCGACGCCACCATCGCCGGCGCCAACGCCGCGGCCTTCGAGGCCGACAAGACGGCGCGCCTCTACCTCATCGGCACTGCCGCGGCGGTCATCCTCTCCATCCTTCTGGCCAGCCTCCTGGCCCGTCGGATCAACCGTCGCCTCCAGCGCCTCACCGTGGCCGCCAACCAGCTGGCCACCGTCGAGCTGCCCCGCCTGGTCGAGGACCTGCGCTCACCCGGCGAGGTCGCCGCGCCCGCGGAGCCCCTCACGCCCCTCGAGGTCGACTCCCGGGACGAGATCGGCCAGCTGGCCGAAGCCTTCAACGCCATCCAGCAGGTCACCAGCCAGGTGGCCGAGGAGCAGGCGGCCCTGCTCCGGCGGGGGATCGCCGACATCTTCGTCAACCTGGCCCGCCGCAACCAGTCGCTGCTCGATCGCCAGATCGAGTTCATCGACGGTCTCGAGGCCCAGGAGCAGGACCCGGACCAGCTGGAGAACCTGTTCAAGCTGGACCACCTCGCCACCCGCATGCGGCGCAACGCCGAGAGCCTGCTCGTCCTGGCCGGGGCCGAGCCGCCGCGACGCCGGGCGCGGCCCGTGGAGCTGGCCGACGTCGTGCGGGTGGCCATCGGTGAGGTCGAGGACTTCACCCGCATCCACCTGCTCTCCCTCGACGAGACGACCGTCGGCGGCAACGCCGCCGTCGACCTCGCCCACCTGCTCTCCGAGCTCATGGAGAACGCCACGCAGTTCTCCCCGCCCGACAGCACCGTCGAGGTCACCGGGCAGCGCACACCGGAGGGCGGCTACACGGTCACCGTGGCCGACAGTGGCATCGGGATGAGCGCCGACCAGTTGGCCGAGGCCAACGACCTGCTGACCTCGCCCCCGCCCGTCGGCCTGGCCCTCTCCCGCTCCCTCGGCTTCATCGTCGTGGGTCGCCTGGCTCGACGCCTTCGGGTCACCGTGCACCTGACCCCTTCGCCCGCCGGCGGGATCACCGCGGTCGTCGAGGTGCCCGCCGTCGTGCTGTCGGGCCAGAACGAGGCCGACGCCCTGAGTCCCTCGCCCGGCAACGGCGCCGCCCCGCCGGCCCCCGAGTCGGTCGAGGACCCCCGCCCGCTGGTCGCGGGCGACACCCCGTTCCCGCCCACGCTGACCCCGATGGCCGACGCCACCGTCGCCGAGGGACCGACGTCGCTGTCCGACGCCCTCCCCGACGGCGAGGACTTCGAGCGGGGCCTGGCCTCCCTGATGGGCCCCGACACCGGCGGCCCGAGCGACGCCCTGGACGACGACGAGCTGAACCGCTCCTTCTGGGGCGAGCTGGCCGACGCGCCGAGCGACGACACGTTCGCCGACCTGGCCGACGCGCCGAGCGACGACCCGTCCACCGAACCGGCCGACGGGCCGAGCGACGACCCGTCCACCGAACCGGTCTCGGATGCATCGCCGCCGCTCCCGGCCGACACGGCTGGGGGTGCCGCGGCGTCCCCGCCCGACTGGGAGCCCGCGCCGGACTGGCTCGACGGCGAGCTGGCCTCGGTCGAGCCCACCCCGACTGCGGCGAGCGCGGCGGCCCCGGAGCCATCGCCGGCTCCGGCCCCGGCCGCCGCCGCCCCGCTGGCCCGGCGTCAGCCCCGTGCCACCCTGACCGACGACGTCGGTCAGGTCGCCGCCCCGATGGCGAGCGGCCCACGCACGGCATCCACCCGCCGATCGCCCGAAGAGGTCCGGGCGATGCTCTCCCGCTACCGCCGGGGGATCGAAGACGGTCGGCAAGCGCCCGGTTCGGAGGACTGATCCATGACCAACCTGAGTAGTGCAGCCCAGAACATCAACTGGCTGATCGGCAACTTCGTCAACCAGGTACCCGGCGTCGATGACGCGGTGGTGGTCTCGGCCGACGGCCTGCCGATGGCGGTGTCCGAGGGCCTCGACCGTGACGCCGCCGACCGCTTCGCCGCCGTGGCCTCGGGCCTCATCGGCCTCGCCTACGGCGCGGCCGGCCGCTTCGGGGCCGGCGGCGTCAACGAGATCGTCATCGAGATGGAGCGCGCCTTCCTGTTCGTGACGGGGATCAGCGACGGCTCCAGCCTCGCCGTGATGGCCGGCGCCGACTGTGACGTCGGCCTGGTCGGCTACGAGATGGCCGTACTGGTCGACAAGGCCGGCTCGGTGCTGACGCCCGAGTTGCGGGCTGAACTGCAGGGTGCGCTTCCGCAGTGACCGACCACGGGTGGGACCGGGGCCCCGCGGCCCGCGTACGCCCGTACGCGATCACCGGCGGACGCACGCGCGGCTCCGCCGACCTGCCCTACGAGACCATCATCCAGACCACGGCGGAGGGTCAGCGGGCCATGCCCCTGCTGGTCCTGGAACGACGAGGGGTGGTGGAGCTCTGTGGCCGCCCCCTGTCGGTCGCCGAGATCTCCGCCCACCTCAAGGTCGCCCTCGGCGTGGCGATGGTGATCGTGGGGGACCTGAAGTCCGAGGGGCTGGTCGCAACCAGCCAGCCCCGAACCAGTCGGGACGACCGTCCCGACATCGCGCTGCTGGAAAGGGTGCTCGATGGTCTCCGGAGACTCTGAGACGACGACCCTGCAGGGTCCGACAGGGTCCGACACGACCCTGATCGTCCCCCTGCCCGTGAAGGTGATCGTGGCGGGAGGCTTTGCGGTCGGCAAGACGACCACCGTGGGCGCCATCTCGGAGATCGAGCCGCTCACGACCGAGGCCGCCATCACCCAGGTGAGCGTGGGCGTGGACGACATGACCGGGGCCGAGGACAAGCGGTCCACCACCGTCGCCATGGACTTCGGTCGGGTGGGCCTCGGCCCTGAGCTGGTCCTCTACCTGTTCGGCACGCCCGGCCAGGAGCGGTTCCGCTTCATGTGGGACGACCTCGTCCGGGGCGCCGTCGGCGCCGTCGTGCTGGTCGACACCACACGCCTGGCCGACTGCTTCCCGGCCATCGACTACTTCGAGTCCCGCGACGTCCCGTTCGTGGTGGCCCTCAACTGCTTCCACGGTCAGGTGACCCACGCCGTCGACGAGGTCCGAGAGGCCCTTCAGGTCGACGGCGGTGTGCCCATGATCCTGATGGACGCCCGCGACCGCGAGTCGGTGCGGGCCACCCTCATCGAGCTCGTCCGCCACGCCATGGCCCGCGCCGGGGGTTGAGCCGGAGGCGTCAGTAGAGTCCGGCGGTCGTGTCGCCGCTCACGGTCGTCGTCGTCCATCGCAACCGCGCGGAGCGCTGCCGGGCGACCATCGCCGCGCTCCGGGCCCAGACCGTTCCCACCCGGGTCGTCGTGGTCGACGCCGGCTCCGAGCCCGCCGCCCGGGACGTCGTCGCGGCCGTGGTGGCCGAACGCCATGACGACGAGTTGCTCACCTCCCCCGACAACCTCGGGTTCGGCCCGGGGTCCAACGTCGGCCTGCGCCACTGGTTGACCACGGGTGCGGGGCAGTGGGTCGGCCTCTGCCCCCACGACGCCCTCCCGGCCCCGGACTGCCTCGAGCGTCTGGTCGCCGCCGTCGCGCCACGGCCGCGGGCCGGCTTCGCCAGTGCCGACGTCGGTGACGGCCTCAGCCCGGTGGTGGACCGCTACTTCGGCACGCTCTTCCGCCCGGGGGCGGTGGCGGAGGGCTGGGAGCCGGTCGACTATCCCCACGGCACCCTGCTGTTCGCCCGCCGGGCCTGCCTCGAGGACGTCGGCCTGTTCGACGAGCGCTACTTCAGCTACTGCGAGGAGGCCGATCTCGGCCTGCGGGCCCGGGGCCGCGGCTGGGAGATCGGATTGGTGCGGGGGGCTCGGGTGACCAACCCGGACCTGAGTGCGTCGGTGGCCGTGGTCGACTACCTGCAGCTGCGGAACACCCTGCTGCTGACCCGGGAGCACTTCGGGCGCTACGCCCACGTCATCCGCTTCACGACGGCGGTCCTGCAGCTGGTCAGCCAGACCCTGCGGCCGTCGCGCCGGCCGCTCGTCTTCCACGCCCGGGCCCGTCTGCTGGCCCTGCGGGACCAGCTCCGGGGCTGCTACGGGCCGCCGCCCGATGGCTTGTAGGTTGTAGCTCCCGTGGCCGTGGTCGAGCACCCCCCTCCTCCGACGGTGAGGACCGAGCCGGTTCTCATCGACCTCCGCACCCGTCGAGGTGCGGGTGGCTTCGTGCTGCGCCGGCCCCCGGCCGCCCCGCCGCCGGGCGGGGTCACCCTCACCTACCAGCCCGCCGTCGACGGGCTGCGGGGCCTGGCCGTGGCCGGGGTGCTCTTCTTCCACGCCGGCTTCTCGTGGGCGGTGGGCGGCTACCTCGGGGTATCCACCTTCTTCACCCTTTCGGGGTACCTGATCACCACGCTGCTCCTGGCCGAGCACGGCCGTACGGGGGCCGTGTCGCTGCGGGCGTTCTGGGGGCGACGGTTCCGGCGCCTGATGCCGGCGTCCCTGCTGACGCTCGCCGGGATCGTGCTGCTCTTCGGGCCGTTCGTGGCCGACGCCGACCAGTTGGCCGAGCTGCCCGGCGACGTGATCGCCGCCCTGGCCTATGTGGCCAACTGGCGGTTCATCTTCGCCGACCAGTCCTACGCCGACCTGTTCACCGCACCGTCCCCGGTCCAGCACTTCTGGTCGCTGGCGATCGAGGAGCAGTTCTACCTGTTCTTCCCCCTGCTGATGGCCGGCCTGCTCGCCATGGGACGGGGCTCCCGACGGGTGCTGCTCATCGCCCTCGGGGCGCTGGCCGGCCTGTCGACGGTGACGATGATCGCGCTGTACACGCCGGGGACCGACCCCGCCCGCCTCTACTACGGCACCGAGACCCGGGCCGTGGAGCTACTGGCCGGGGCCCTGCTCGCCGTCGTGCTGGCGGCCCGACCCGGCCTCGTGGGGCGCCTGCCCCGCCCGATCGTGACCGGGGCGGGCGTCGTGGTGCTGCTGGTCACCGCCTACTGGTGGCACACGGTCGAGCAGACCTCGTCGTGGCTCTATGAGGGCGGGCTCACCGTCTACGCCTTCTCCTCGGTCCTGTTGCTCACGGTGGTCCTCCAGCCGGGGCCGATCCAGCGGGCCCTGGCCGTCGAGCCCCTCCGGCAACTGGGCCGGATCTCCTACGGCGTCTACCTGCTGCACTGGCCGATCTTCCTCTGGTTGACCCCCGAGCGAACCGGCCTGGACACCTTCCCGCTGTTCGTCCTCCGGATGGCGGTGACGATCAGCGCCGCCGTGGCCTCCTTCCGCCTCATCGAGCAGCCCGTGCGCACTCGTACGGCCTTCGTGGGGCCGCGGGGCTGGTTGGTGGCGCCCGCCATGGTCGCCGTCCTGGCCGTCGGGGTCGTGACCCTCGGCGCGGTCACCGAAGACGAGCAGGACGACAGCCTCGGGGCGATCCTCGACGCCTCCCCGCAGGCCCAGGACCCCGAGGAGCTGCTGGCGGCCAGCCCGGACGCCGCCGACACGAGCACGGTCCCCAACGTGGACCGGGTGCTGCTGGTCGGGGACTCGGTCATGGGTCAGGCGTACGAGGTCTTCCGGGGGGTGTTCGAGGACAAGGGCATCGTCACCGGGTATGCCGGCGGGCCCTCGACCGGCCCGCTGCAGCCCCAGGGGGACTGGGCCCGCCAGATCGACGACTGGGTCACCCGCTTCGACCCCGACGTCGTGGTGATGGAGGCGTGCTGCGACTACACGCAGGCCACCGACGACGTGTACA
Source organism: uncultured Microthrixaceae bacterium (assembly GCA_963845425.1). Classification (GTDB taxonomy): domain Bacteria; phylum Actinomycetota; class Acidimicrobiia; order Acidimicrobiales; family DATDAH01; genus DATDAH01. Next base: position 399,168 of record CAWJSC010000010.1, on the reverse strand, counting down.
CCGATCCCGCCGGCAACGAGGTGCTGCCCGCCACCGACGCGGTGTACCCCAACTGGGACCGCGAGGTGCGGGACCTGATCCGCCGGGCCCGGGCGGGCGGGGCCCAGGTGATCTGGGTCCTGTCGCCGCCGGTGCAGACCAACGGCTTCTACGGCCCCCTGGAACAGCACGTCGAGCGGCTGAACCAGATGTACCGCAACCTGCCCGTCGAGCTCCTGGACTGGGGCCGGGTCATCACCCCCGACGGCAACTACACCGAGACCGTCCCCGGCCCGGGCGGGGAGCCGCTCGACGTACGCCTCGACGACGGTGTCCACATGACCGAAGCCGCGAACCGCCTGCTCGCCGCGCTCACGCTCCAGCAGGTCGAAGCCGTAGGAGAGCACCCGGTCTTCTAGGAGCTTTCGGCCCTGCTCGTGGGCGGTGAAACCGGCGTAGGGTCGGGCATGGCCACAGAGGTGGAGCGACCGACGACGAAGATGCCGCCCGCGTGGTTCGTCCACCTGGCATGGCGTGTGCACCGAGGGCTGTACAAGCTCAGCGGCGGCCGCTTCCTGTGGACCCCGGCCAACAAGCGGGGTTGGGGTGCCATGCGGATGACGGCCATCGGACGGTCGTCCGGGCAGGAACGCAGCGTGATCCTGGGCTACCTCGAGGACGGCGACGATCTCGTCGTGGTGGCGATGAACGGCTGGGACGAGGGCCATCCCGCCTGGTGGCTGAACCTCGAGGCGCATCCCGACGCCGTCGTCCGCCTGGCGGACGGGCAGGAGCGCCCGGTGCGGGCCCACGAAGCCGTGGGGGAGGAGCGCGACCGCCTCTGGCAGCGCTGGATCGAGGTCGACTCGGACCACGGCTTCTACGCCGCCCGACGGGAGACGGAGACCCCGGTGGTCGTCTTCGAGCCCCGCTCGGACTGAGGCTCGCTGGGAGGCGGCTCCTGCCGGACACGGTCGGCTCGTCGGTTGTCACAGGCCGTGGACGGCGGGAGTCATTGGAGGCAATAGGGGGCGGATTCCGACCCTTATTGCCTCCAATGACCCTTGGCCTTGCCGGCGGGCGGGGGAACGGTGATGCTCCGGTGATGGGTGACCGCCTGATCGACCTGAGCCACGTGATCACCGCGGGCATGCAGACCTATCCGGGGCTGCCGGTGCCGATCATCGAGGACCACTTGAGCCGGGAGGCGGCACTCGAGGTGTACGGGCCGGGCAACACCTTTCAGATCGGGCTGGTGACGATGTGCACCAACACCGGCACCTACCTGGACGTGCCGTTTCACCGGTACGCCGACGGTCACGACCTCACGGGCCTCGCCCTCGAACGGGTGGCGGCGGTGCCGGCGGTCTGCCTCGACCGCGCCGGCCAGACCACCATCGACCTGGTCTCGGACGAGTTGGGCGGCCTGGAGGGCCACGCCGTGCTGATCCGGACCGGCCAATCGGCCACCTGGGGGACCGACGCCTACTTCACCGACCACCCGCACCTGACGGCGACCGCGGCCGACGCCCTCGTCGACGCCGGCGTGGCCTGTGTGGGCATCGACTCCCTCAACATCGACGGCACCTCGACCCGGGACCGGCCGGTGCACACGACGCTGCTGCGGGCTGAGATCCCGATCATCGAGCACCTCACCCGCCTGGACGCGCTCCCGGCCGCGGAGTTCACGTTCACCGCAGTGCCTCCCAAGATCGAGGGCGCTGGCACCTTCACCGTGCGGGCCTTCGCCACAGTGCCGGACTGAGGCTGGGTCAGCGCTCGCGGAAGCGGCCGTCCTCGGCGGCGGCGACCTCGGGGCGGATGATCGCCAGGTACCAGCCCGAGATCAGCAGGCCCCCGACGAGGGTGAGCACGCCGAGCGCAGTGGACACCATCCAGGCCACCTGGCTGCGGCCGGCCAGGCTCCAGGCCCACTGCGGGCGGCGCGCCGCGTCCAGGAACGCCCAGGCCGTGATGGCCAGGGGGATCAGGAAGAACGCGGTCGTCACGATGGCCCAGACGATCCGCATAAGGTCCCAGTATGTCCCCGGGACCTCGATCCGTGGCCGGTCGCGTCGCGATCGTGACCGGGGCGGCCAGCGGCATCGGGCGGGCCACCGCCGCTCTGCTGGCCGGGGACGGTGCCACCGTGGCAGCCCTGGACCGGGTCGAACCGACCGTCCCCGAGAACGGTGCGGCCTGGACGGTCGACCTCGCTGAGGCGGGTGCCGCCGGCCGCGTCGTGGCCGAGGTCCGTGACCGGTTGGGACCCGTCGACATCCTGGTGAACTGCGCCGGCGTATCGCTCCCGGCCGCCATCGACGGGGACGACTTCGACGAGTCGTGGGCCCTGACCCTCGAGGTGAACCTGACCGCCGGTGCCCGCCTGGCCCGGGCCTGCGTAGACGACCTGCGGCGCAACGGTGACGGGCGCATCGTGAACGTGGCCTCCAGCGAGGCCCTCGGGGCCACGGCCTACATCTCCGCCTACACGGCCAGTAAGCACGGCGTGGTCGGCCTGACCCGGGGCCTGGCCGTCGAGCTGGGACGCTCCGGCGTGACCGTCAACGCGGTGTGCCCCGGTCCCATACGCACCGGCATGACCCAGGCCATACCCGACGAGGCCAAGGCCAAGTTCGCCCGTCGCCGGGTCCCGGCGGGGCGCTACGGCGAGCCCGCCGAGGTGGCCCACGCCATCTGGGCACTGGTCCTACCCGGCGCCTCGTACATCAACGGAGCGGTGCTCAGCGTGGACGGCGGACTGACCGTGCAGAACACGTGACGCCGGTCCGCGTCGGCTTCGTCGGCACCGGGTTCATCGCCCGGTTCCACCAGCTCATGCTCCAGGGGGCCACGACGCCCAGCGCGATCGTCGCCGTGTACGACGCCGACGCCGAACGGGTCGCGACCTTCGCCGCCGCCACCGGAGCCGAGGTGGCCGGGTCGATCGAGGACCTGACCCAGCGGGTCGACGCCGTCTTCGTCTGCACCTGGACCTCGGCCCACCACGACGCCGTGGCCGCGGCCGTCGCCGCGGGCAAGGCGGTGTTCTGTGAGAAGCCCCTGGCCCCCGACCTGGACCAGGCCCGGGCCCTGTGCGAACTGGTCGAGGGGGCCGGCGTCACCAACCAGGTCGGCCTGGTGCTGCGGCGGTCGCCGGCCTTCACCCTGGCCCGCCAACTCCTCGCCGACCCCGCGGCGGGCCGGGTCATGGCGGTGGTCCTGCGGGACGACCAGTTCATCCCCACCCAGGGGATGTACGGCTCTGACTGGCGGGCGGACCCCGACAAGGCCGGAGCCGGCACCGTCATCGAGCACTCGATCCACGACGTGGACCTGCTGGAGTGGCTCCTCGGTCCCGTCGACCGGGTCAGTGCCTGGACCCGGGAGTTCCACGGCATCGAGGGCATCGAGGACGCGGCCACGGCCAGCTTCTCGTTCGCCTCCGGCGCGGTCGGCTCGATGGTCTCGGTGTGGCACGACGTGCTGGAGCGGCCCAGCCTCCGCCACGTGGAGATCCTGTGTGAGCGCCTCCACCTGGTCGTCGAGGGCGATTGGTTCGGTCCGGTGCGTTGGACGCTCACGGGCGCGGGGGAGCAGGTGCTGGAGGGGGCCGAGCTCCTGGCGGCGCTGGATCCGCCGCTGCCCGACGGCGGCAACCCCGACGGTGAGTTCCTGGCCGCCGTGGCCGAGGGCCACCCGGCGTCGCCCACCGTCGCCGAGGCCCTGCGGGCCCATGTCGTGGTCGACGCGGTCTACCGCTCGGCCGCCGCCGACGGCACCCCGATCCGTCCCTGAGCCCGCCCCGACCTCCGTAGCCTGCCCCCCGTGCGGTTCACCGTCATCGGCCATGCCTGCCTGCGGATCGAGACCTCGGGGCCGACCATCCTGGTGGACCCCTGGCTCACCGGGTCCTGCTACTGGCGGTCCTGGTGGCACTTCCCGGCGGACGCGGACCCGACCCCCGAGCTGCTCTCGCCGGACTACCTCTACCTGACCCACCACCACTTCGACCACTTCCACTACCCGTCGATGCGCCGGATCGACAAGGAGGCGGAGGTCCTCTGCGCCCGTTTCGGCGTGGACGTCATGGCGGGCGAGGTGCGGGAGCTGGGCTTCCGGAACGTGACCGAGCTGCCCCACGGCGAGGTGCGGGAGCTGGCCCCCGGGGTGCGGGTGGCCTCCTACCAGTACGGCTTCGACGACACCGCCTTCGTCGTGGCCGACGGCAGCACGGTCCTGGCCGACCTGAACGACTGCAAGATCCGCGGCCGGGCCCTGCGCCAGATCGCGGAGGACTTCGGCCCGGTGACCTTCCTGCTGAAGACCCACTCCTGGGCCCAGTCCTACCCTCACCTCTACGAGGCGGAGGACCCCGCGGACCTGACGTTGCTGAAGCGGCAGACCTACCTCGAGGAGTTCGTGGACGCCTGTCGCACGCTCCAGCCCCGCTACGCGGTGCCCTTCGCCAACATGGTGGCCTTCCTGCACCCCGAGTCCTGGGCCATGAACGCCGAGATGATCACCCCCGACGAGGTCCGGGAGGCCTTCGACCGGGCCGATGGGCTGGCGGACACCGGCCTGGTGGCCATGAGCCCCGGTGACGTCTGGTCCGACGAGGAGGGCTTCGAGGTGGCCGGCACCCGTTGGTGGGACGACCGCCTCGCCCGCATGACCGCGATGGCCGCCGAGGTCGCCCCCGCTCTGGCGGCCACCGCCGCCGAGGAGGCGGGGCGGCCCCTCGAGTGGAGCGCCTTCGAGGCCTACCTGACCGGGTTCCTCCGGGGCGTGCCCCGTCCGGCCCTGCGGGTGTTGCTCAAGCGGCCCATCGTCTTCGAGGTACCAATCGGCGACCTGCCCTACTGGGTGGTCGACGGGCGTCGGCGCCGGGTGTGGCGCCAAGCCACCCCGCCGGCGGACCGAGCCGACCTGATCCGGGTGGCGCCCGGTGTGCTGGCCGACGCCATCGACAAGCGCATTCTGCACTTCGTGCACGGGTCCATGCGGATCCGGGTCGCCCTGCGGCCCGGGGGCGTCAACGAGGACCTGGCCTTCTGGGGCCTGCTGATGATCTGGGAGATCGGCTACCTCCCCGCCCGGAACCTGGCGTCGAGACGGTTCCTCGAGGCGGCGTGGCGCCGGCGGCGGGAGGCCATCGACTCCCTGGGGGTGTTCCGGGGGAGCGGATCGCCGCTGGAGCGCCTCTCGGAGGGCTTCGCCGCGCCGACCGCGTCGGAGACGGCCGACGCCGTCTGATCAGTATGCGGACGCCGTGGTGGTGGTGCGCATCGTCGGCGTGATCGCCGGTGCGACGGGCGCCCGGGCCGCCTGATCGGCCACCCGGTCCGATCGCCAGCCCTCGGTCGGGGACTGGGCCAGGATGCGGTCGATCACCGCCGGCGGCTGCGGCTTGCTGTAGTAGAACCCCTGGGCCATGTGGCACGTCAGGCCGCGCAGGTAGCGCACCTGGTCGGCCGTCTCGACGCCCTCGGCGACGGTGACCATCCCCAGGCCGCGGGCCATGCCCACCACGTGCTCGATGATCGTCGTGTCCTCACGGCTCTGGCCGAGGCCGTCGACGAAGGACTTGTCGATCTTGACGATGTCGGGGCGGAACTGGCGGAGGAAGCTGAGCGACGAGAAGCCCGTCCCGAAGTCGTCCAGGGCGAGGTAGACGCCGAGGGCCTTGGCCTGGCGCAGCATCGCCCACGCGGCGTCGATGTCGGCCATCACCGCGCCCTCGGTGATCTCCAGGCAGATGGTCGCCGGGTCCACACCCGTCTTGTCCAGCGCCCGACGCAGGACCTCGCAGAAGTCGGCTTGGGAGATCTGGCGGGCCGAGACGTTGACCGTGACCATCAACGGGGGCTGGTGGGTGTGGGTGACGGCCCACTCGTGGGCCTGGCGGCACGCCTGTTCGAGGACCCAGCTGCCCACGGGGACGATGAGGCCGGTGTTCTCCAGCGCGGGGATGAACTCATTCGGGCTGACGATGCCCCGGTCCGGGTCCGCCCAGCGGATGAGGGCCTCGACCTTGAGCATGCTCTGGCTCTCGAGGGAGACGATCGGCTGGTAGTAGAGACGGAACTGCTCCTCGGCCAGTGCGGTCCGCAGGCGGCGCTCGGCGGTCGACGGCGTGATGCGGCTGGCCATCGAGCGGTCGTAGAGCGCCACCTGGCCGCCACCGCCCATGGCCTTGGCCTTGTACATGGCGGCATCGGCGTCCCGGAGGACGTCGTCGGGCTCGGTGCCGTGCTCCTCGGAGAGGGCGACCCCGACGCTGACCGAGAGCTTGATCTTGTCCTCGCCCACGGCGAAGGGCTCGTCCAGCGCCTCGATGAGGCGGCGGGCGGTCCGCTCAGCCGCGGACCCCGTGGCGACGTCGGGGCTCAGGACCACGAACTCGTCACCGCCGTAGCGGATCAGGATGTCGTCGTCGCCGATGATCCCGCACAACCGCTCGGCCACCTTGACCATCACCCGGTCGCCCATCTCGTGGCCGTAGGTGTCGTTGATGAGCTTGAACTTGTCCAGATCACAGAACAGGACGCCGACCCGGCCGCCGTGGCGCTGGACCCGGCGCACGATCTCCTCGAAGTGATCGGTGAGGAACCGTCGTGTGGCCAGCCCGGTGAGCGCGTCCCGCATGGACAACCGCGCCGTCTCCTTCCAGGCCTCCTCGGCCGCCTGGAAACGCCGGAAGGCGAACACCGACACCCCCACGGGGATCAGGACCAGGACGACGAGCAGGGCGGTGGCGTTGCGCTGGGCGAGGACCGCGTAGACGCGGGCCACGCCGTCGGTGGCGGACAACACCAGGGCCACGGCGGCACACACGGCGACGACCACGAGAAGATCCCGAGCCTTGCCGGGATCCTCGGGCGCAGGGGTCAGCCCCGGCCGTCGCGCCCCGTCGTCGGTCAACCGCATGGGTCCACCCTCCACCGGCCGGTGGGCTTCAGCGCCCGCCTGAACCGCTGGGTTCACCGTCGGCCGTAGGCGCCCGACGTTGAGCGCGGGATCAGTCGGCGATGAACCCCAGGGCGGCGTCGAGGAGGCCCATCGAGCCGGGGGTCCGAGCGTGGTCAACGCCCCGCAGGATCTCGAGCCGGGCATCCGGGAGCGCGGCGAGCAGGCGGTCGGGGCGGGCCACGTGGTCGCGGTCACCCAGCACGAGCAGGACCGGGATGTCCACCGCGGCCAGCGCGGCCTCGGTGAGCGGCGTCCGGGGCCGGCGAAGGCAGGCCACGAAGGCCTCTCGGTCCGTCCCCGGGGAGGACGCGAGGTCCACCAGGTGGCGCAGCCAGGGGGACTCGGGCAGGTCGCCACCCGCCTCGATCATGGCGGCGACCGGCTCGGCATCCGGCGGGTCGAAGTTGTCGTCGCCGATACCGGCCAGGACGAGGCGGCGGAACCGGGAGGTGTCGGCCAGCGCAACCTGCAGGAGCGTCGCCGCACCGAGGGAGAACCCTATGGCGTCCACCGCCTCGTCGGGGAGCAGGCCGGCCAGGTACTCGGCCATTGCCCCGTAGGGCTCGGGGTCGTGAGGCTTGGGGGCGTCGCCGTGGCCGAGCAGGTCGACCGCCGTGGCGGTGCGTCCCTCGTCGGCCAGGAGCTCGACCCAGCCGGTCTCGCCCCAGGTGAGGCGACCTGAGCCGGCGAAACCGTGGACGAGGACGACAGGGGGAGCGGACACGGTCACGGGTGGGCGCGGTGGCGCCGGGCCTCGTCGGCCAGGGCCCGCAGCGTCTGGAGGGCGGTGGCCTCCCAGGTCAGGGTGGCGGCCCGGGACCGGGCGCCCTCGCCGAGGCGGGTGCGCAGCGACCCGTCGCTCAGCACGGCACCGAGGTGCAGGGCCAGCTCCCGCTCGTCGTCGGCCAGCAGGCCGCCGAGACCGTCCTCCACGGCGTCCACGTGGCCGGAGATCCGGGTGGCGACCGCCGGCGTGCCACACGCCGCCGCCTCGGTGAGGGTCATGCCCCAGCCCTCGTGGCTGGAGGCGCTGGCCACCACCCACGCCCGACGGTAGAGGTCGACCAGGCCCTCGTCGTCGACCCGGCCGGCGAAGTCGACCCAGCTGTCCGCGTCGAGGTCCCGGACCAGCGCGTCGAGGTGCGGACGTTCGAAGCCCTCTCCGACAACGGTCAGGCGGGCGGTCGGCACCTGTTCCCGCACCCGCTGCATGGTGCGGATGAGCACGTCGACGTGCTTGACGGGGACCAGACGGCCCACGGCCACGACCAGGGGTTCGGCGCTGCGCTCGCCGCCGGGCTGGAACCGGGGGTCGATCCCCGGGGGGACCACCTCGACCCGCTGTGGTCGGAACCCCAGCTTCTCGACCATCTCCCGTTTGGAGGACTCCGAGAGGGTGATCACCCGGGTCCGGCGGTAGAACGGCGGCGCCAGGCGGGACTCGACGAACTCCCCCACGCCGGCCAGGTTCGGCGGCAGGACCATCTTCCACATGGCGCCGTGGACGTGGTGCAGCCAGGCGACACGGGGGCCGCGGCACCAGAGCGGGGAGAGGAAGGGCATGCCGTTCCAGATCTCGACCAGGCCGTCCCGGGGACCGTGGCGGCCGGCGGCTTCGGCCAGTGCGGCCCGGGGGAACACCAGGTAGCGACCGGCCCGGCGGATGACCCGGTAGCCGTCGCGCATCCCGTCGGGCGGGTGCCCCTGGGCGTAGGAGGTCCGCATGGTGACCTCGATCCCGGCCTCGGCCCACAGCCGCGCGATCTCCGCGGCGTGCACCTCGGAGCCACCGGCCTCGACATCGCTGAGGTCACGCCAGGCGAGGAGGTGGATCCGCCGGAGGCCGGAGGACGCCGCGAGGTCGCCGAGCTTGGCCCGGCTTTCGGTGTCGATGGGAGCCTCCAGAGCATGCGAGGGGCGGGGCGCAGTGAGCGGCCAGGGCGCACGGCCTCCGTATGCTAATTGCCTCGCGCTGGACGTCACCCCTTCGTCCCGGCGCCTTCTGACCGATGGAGCCGGTGAGCCTTTCATGACGCCCCAGTCCCTTACCATCGTGATGCCCGTCTACAACGAGGCGGCCACGCTCCGGAACGCGCTCGAGCGCCTCCTGGCCGTGGACCTCCCGGTCGCGCGCGAGATCGTGATCGTGGACGACGGCTCCACCGACGGCTGCATGGCCCTGATCGAGGACCTGGTCGCCGCCGACGACGGCATCCGCTGCTTCCGCCAGGAACCCAATCAGGGAAAGGGCGCGGCCCTCCGGCGGGGCTTCGCCGAGGCCACGGGGGACCTGCTCACGATCCTCGATGCCGACCTCGAGTACGACCCCGCCGACTTCGTCGGCCTCCTGCAGCCGGTCCTGCACGAGGACGCCCGGGTGGTCTACGGCACCCGCTCCTTCGGCAGCAACGCGGCCTATTCGTTCTGGTACGTCATGGGCAACAAGCTGGTCGCCTTCTGGGCCAGCCTGCTCTACAACGCGTGGCTGTCCGACGTGGAGACCTGCCTCAAGCTGGCCCCGACCGAGCTCTGGCGGGACATCGACTTCAAGGCCTCGGGCTTCGGGATCGAGGCCGAGGTCACCGGCGGGCTCCTCCGACGCGGCGAGCGGATCTACGAGGTCCCGATCAGCTACAAGGCCCGCAGCCGTGAGGAGGGCAAGAAGATCACCTGGCTCGACGGCGTGGACGCCCTGTGGATCCTGCTCCGCATCCGATTGCTGGGCCGTTGAGCCCCGTGGGCGCCCGCGGGCGCTGGGCGCTGCTCTCGGGCCTGCTGGCCGTCGCCCTGGTGGCGACCGGCTGTGGCTCCGGCGACCGGGACGCCACGGCCGCGGCCGATCTGGCCGGGTCCGAGACCGCCGCGGCCGCCGATCTGGCCGGGTCGGAGACCGCCTCGGCCACCGACGAACGGCGCCCGACCGCCGAGGACCCGTTGCGGCTGATGATGGCCGGCGACTCGCTCCTGGCCGACATCTCCCTTCCCATCGCCTCCGCGGTCCAGGACGGAGGGCGGACGGTGGCCCGCGTGGTCGAGGCGCCCAGCATCCCCCGCGACGACGCCACCCGCGAGCAGTGGCGGCAGCGCCTGGCCCGCTTCGACCCCGAGGTCATCGTGGTGCTCATCGGGGTGTGGGAGGGCATGGCTACAGGGGCGCCGGGCCAGTACCCGCTGGGGTCCGTGGCCTGGGAACGGACCTACCGGCAACGCCTCCTGGACCCCTATGTCGAACTGCTCGCCAGCCAGGGGGCCAGGGTCCTCTGGGTCGGCATGCCCCCGGTCCCCGATGCCCGCCGGCAGCGCGGCTTCATCGCCATGAACCGGGCGGTGCGGCATCTCGCGGAGGAGTCCACCGACCTCACCTACGTGCCCGGGGACCGGATCCTGGCCCGCCCGGACGGGAGCTGGACGGCCTTTCTGCCGGGGCCCAACGGGAACCCCCAGCGGGTCCGCCGGGTCGACACCACCCATCTCTGTCCTTGGGGCGCGGTGCGCCTCGCCCGTCCCGTCCTCCGCCACGTCGAGCGCCAGTGGGACCTGCCGCTCGCCTCGAACTGGCCGTACCGCAACTGGCGCTCGGCCTTCCCCCGCGCGGAGTGCCCCCCGCCTTAAGCGCAGCGCTCCCCGATGGCGAAGTCCTCGGGGAGCAGCTCGGGGAGGGCGGTGCTGAGGGCTTCGGCACCGGTCGCGTTCAGGTGGTGGGTGTCGGCGAACCAGGAGTCGTCCGGGGCCAGGTCGTGCAGGTCGATGAACTCGGCGCCGTTCTCGGTGGCGAGGCGTTCGGCGAGAGCGAGGAACTCCTCGTACTGCGCCGCCCCGCCCGGGTGCAGGTCCACGTAGTCGTCGGTCACGGGCAGGACGACGACGGCGGTGTCCACGTCCCGGTCCGCCAGACCGGTGAGGAGGTCCTCGGCGGCCTCCGTCTGCTCCCCGCCGAGGTGGAAGTCGTTGAGCAGCTCGTTCTGGGCGAAGCGTTCGGTCAGGGGGGAGGGCTCGTAGGTCAGCTCCCGCCGCGACAGGCCCTGGCCCTCGGGGCCCAGCACCCCGCCGATGCCCTCCCCACCGAGGCGGGGCTGGCGCTCGCCGTCCCGCCAGGCCCGCAGGCCGTCCCACAGGACCTCGGGGTCCCGGATCTCGTTGCGGTAGCGGACGAGGGCCGAGGATCGGATGAACGGCGCCTGCAGGCGTCCGAAGAGGTCGTCACGGGACAACGGGGCTGCGTCGTAGGCGCCCAGGGCCGTCCGGCCGATGGCGGCCGAGTCGTTCAGGTCGAAGCTCGACACCCCGAGCACCACCCCGTCGGGGGTCACCCGGGGATCCACCTCGTCGAGGACCCACCGTTCCTGCAGAGCAGGGGTGGCGGCGTCCAGGGCGGCGTTGTAGGTGCGGCGCTCCTCGGGGTCGGCGGCCTCGAAGGCCACGGGATCGAGGCCGTCCCGGGCCATGGAGTTGCCGACGAACACCAGGTCGGCGCAGTCCAGGGCGTCGAGCTGGGCCACCTTCACCGTCGTGGTGTCGTCGGTCCAAAGCGGCGGCTCGGGCAGGTAGGGGCCGAAGGCCCGGGCCGCGAGCTCTGACAGGATCAGGACCACGACGAGGGCGGCGGCCCCGATGGCGAGGCGCTTCACGACGCCGGCGCCCGGCGGCGGCGCACCAACTCGGCCACTACGTCGACGCCCAGGGCCAGGACGCCCGCCATCGTGATCCAGTGGGCGACGTCGAAGTTCTGGGGCCAACCGAAGTCGGGCGGGAGATTGTCGGTCATCTGCTTGGCGAAGATGTACAGGCTGGCACCGAGGAGGACCACCACGGCGGTGAGGCGCACGGCGAGCGCGCCCCACCGCCAACCCAGCGAGAGGAGCATCGCCCCGGCCATGGCCAGGCCGACCCAGGGGGTGGCCAGGAGCCAACCGGCGACACCCGCGCCGGCGATGGCCAGACCGGCCCGCCAGCCACTGACCAGGCGGTCCTCGGCCTGCAGCGGCCAGAGCAGGCTGATCGCCGGCACCGGTCCCCGCGCCTCGCCGGCCCGGCGGCGGGGATCCAGTACGAGGACGGCGGCGCAGACCAGGAGGGCCAGGATCGACACCACGATGGCGATCCACACCGGCCGCTGGGGCGGCCAGGTGACCGACACCGACACCGGCCCTTCACCGTCGGGCTCGACGTACCAGCCGTTGGCGAATCCCGAGACGATCTCATGGCCGAGGATCTCGCCGCCCTCGGCGGCGGCCGCCCACTCCGGGCTGTAGCTCTGGCCGACCACCAGCCAGAAGGGCTCGTCGGTGTCGGCCGTGGCGTCGTACTGGAGCAGTCGGGGAGAGTCCAGATCGATCTCGGGCGGCGCGGGCACGGTGCCGGTCACGCCAGCCGGAGCGGCCTCGCCACCAGGGCCCGAGGACAGGACCAAGGCATCGAGGTCAAATCCGGTGTCGCGGCCTTCGGCGGCCACGAGGACCGTCGGCCCGGAGGCGGCGACCGGGCCGGAGCAGGCCTCGACCGCGAGGGGCAGGCGGGCCTCGGCGGCGGCCGTCGACCCGCGGAAGCGGACCGGAACGGGCTCGCCTCCGACGGTGAGCAGGTCGTCGCGGCAACGGTCACCCACGGCCGCGGCGGGCGCACCGCGCTCGACGCCGGGCAGGCCCATCTCGGCGAGGGCCACGGGCAGGATGGCCGGGCCGCCGCTGTACCAGTCGGTCGTGCTCTTGCGGTCGACGGCCAGGATCGTGAGCCGGAAGGCATCGCTCTCCACCGGGGTGAAGGGCACCGAGACCTCCTGGACGGTCCCGGGCCGCGCTGCCGGCGGCGAGGCGGGGGATGGGCAGGTCGCGGACCTCATCGCCGGCCCGGAGGCGCAGCAGGGTGGGTACCGAGTGGCGCCCGTCGGCCACGATCTCGAGGTCGAGGTGGTCGACGGACCGTGCCGCCGGCAGGCGAACCTCCATGAACTGGCCCCGGACGTCGTTGAACGGCGTGGTCCACGCCGTCGCCGGGTCACCGTCGAGGGCGGAGGACGCCCGGGCGGCCAGGGAGCCGGCCAGGTGCTCGGACGAGCGGGCCGTCAGCCCGCCCTGGGCGGCACCGGGCAGGCCCAGGATGCGGTCCACCAGCGGGTCGGGGGCCTGGGCGGAGATGCGCGCGTCGCCCGAGAGCTCGAACTCGCGGTCGCCGGGCACGTCCAGGAGGCGGTGCATGGCGGGCTCCTCGTCGACGCGCACCGGCTCCGCCGGATTGGTGCGCTGGCGCTGCAGCACATAGGTCAGCCGGTGGTCGGTCAACGCCTCGCCGGCGGCCTCGACCACGTCGACGGGCGGGCGGATCAGCTCCTCGACGCGGATCCCCTCGAGGTCGACCTCGGCGAAGCCGACGGCACTGACCCCGGCCAGCTTCGGGCGGTAGCCGATGGTGTCGCCGAGGATCTCGATCTCCAGCTCGCGGAAGGTGCGCTCGGGGAAGGCCACGACCTGACCCGGCTCGGCGCGGGACGCCTCGGTGAGGTCCACCCGGACCGGGTCACCCCCGTCGAAACGCAGCTCCACCTCGGTGATCCAGCGGTTGATGTCCGAGGAGAGCGGCTGGGTCAGACCGACGTGGTCGGTGGTGACCGGTTCGTCGGCGGTGAGGCGCAGGTACTCGCCCTCCACCTCACTGAAAGCCCCGACCTTCCAGGCGGTGCGGGGATCGCCGTCGACGGCGAAGAACGCCCGGTCCCCCGGGGTGTAGCTCACCGGGTTGCCGTAGGCGCTGGCCTGGACGGTGGCGCCGCCCCGCTGCACGGCCACGGTGAAGCTGTCGTCGCCGGCGGTGGGGAAGACGTCGAGGCGGGCGTCGCCCACCTCGTACTCCAGGGCCTCCTCGCCGGCCATCTCGGTGTAGCCCTCGTTCTCCCGGATCGCCCCCCAACGGCGCGCCCGCCGTCGGTTGGAGTCGGTGACCACGATGTCCGCGCCGTCGGCCAGGGCCGTGTCGAACATCTCGGTGTCGTCGTCCTGGAGCAGCCCTGCGCTGTAGAGGATCGCGCGGTCGGGGTCGATGACCCCGGCGGCGGTGGCGGTCACGAGGCCGTCCCCGTCGCCGGCCACGATGATCGGGTGGTCGGTGGGCAGGGCCCGCACGATGGGTGCGGCGTCCTCTACCGGGAAGACGGCGACCGGAGGCGGATCCTCGAGATCCTGGTCGGTGGCCAGCTCGATCTCGTCCAGCAGCGGGAGGTCCTCGCTGGGCTGGTTCTCCACCGCCTCACCGAAGGCCACCGGCTCACCGAGGCCGGGCACCGAGTTGAGGAGGGCCCAGGTGGTCTCCGGCCGGGGTGTGCGGAAGCGCTCGTACTCGAGGTCCGAACGCAGCAGGACGTCACCGGCCCCGATCAGCCGGGCCAACGGACCCAGGGCCTCGGGGTCGAAGGTCCCCTCCTGCAGCGGCCGGTCGATGGCGTTGACCAGGTTGGCCGACACCGGCGTGCCCAGCGGGATCAGCTCGCGGGCGACGTAGGGCCGGTCCATGAGGCCCGGGGTGATGGGGTCCACGGTGTTGCCCCACCGGTACGCGGCGAAGTCGGTGCCGGGCAGCTCGAGCACCCGGGTGCCGTCGTCGCGGCTGTCGATGAACTCGGCGGCGTCCTCCCAGTAGCCGGGTAGGTCCTCGTCCCGGCGCAGGTTCCGGTCCACCATCTGGCCGACCCAGGTGGCGGGCAGGTTGGCGATCACGAGCACCACGGCGACCACCGCGATCGGGCGGGACAGGCGGGGGAGCCGGCGGGCCAGGGCCACGACGCCCACGCCCAACAGGACCGAGGTGCCCAGGACCAGGAGCGGCAGAGCCCGGGCGGTGCTGCGGAACGCCAGTCCGAGGTCCGTCTTGGTCCACTCGACCAGGAGGCCACCCACCGCCGAGGGATCGTCGTAGGGGTGCCCGCCGACGGCCACCAGCGTCGCCACCACGATCAGGGTGACGAAGAAGAGGCGGTACCGGAACCGGGTGAGGGCGGCGGACAGGAAGGCGAAGACCGGCAGGGCGAAGGAGATCGGGATGCCGTACCGCATGTAGTGGATGCTGGGGACGATCCACTGGCCGAGCTTGTCGTTGCCGTAGAAGAACCAGTAGCCGAGCCCCCGCACCACCTCCGGGGCCGTCGAGGCGACGGCCACGGCCTGGTAGGTCTCGGTGTAGCGCACGATCGGGATGCCGTAGCGGCCCTCGACCACGAGACCCACGAACCACCACAGGGACACCCCGACGGTGAGGACCCCCGTACGCCACACGGCACCCAGGGCCTGGCGCCAGTGCGCCTCCCGGTCGATCCAGACGGTGAAGACCAGCCACAGGACCGGCCCGATGCCGACCAGGGCCACCGAGGTCAGGTTGGTGCTGCTGATGGTGAGGGCGACCAGGGCGAACGCGGCGGGGTAGCGCCAGCCGCCGACCCGGATCGCCCGGGCCAGGAAGGCGATCAGCCAGGGGAGCCCGGCCCAGGGGAGCAGGATGACCGAGATCCGGGCCGCGTAGTCCAGGACGTAGGGGCTGAGGGCGTAGGCCAGCGCGGCCACGACCATGCCCGCGTCCCACCAGGTGGCCGAGACCGTCGTCGGAAGTTCGCCGTCGTCATCGGCGGCCGGACGGTCGGGCCAGCCCAGGGTGCGCAGGAGGTAGAGGACGCCCGCCCCGGCGGCGAACAGGAGTGAGCCCAGCCAGAGGCGCTGGGCCATCCAGTCGGGCACCCCGATGGCGTCGAGGAACCAGTAGAAGGGCCCCATCGGCCAGAGGTAGCCGACGACCTGGTGGGTCACCCCGCCGAGGCCCACACCCGGGTCCCACAGGAAGGCGGCGTCCCGCAGCAGGCGGGCCGGGTCCAGGTACAGATAGGTCTTGGTGTCCGCGCCGACCTGGCCCGGCTGGGTGAACACCAGCGGGAGGTACGTGACCGCGGCGAGCAGCAGCAGCGGGACGCTGCTGCGCAGGCGCGTCAGGGCGGGCGAGGTGGAGGAAGGCATCACGACGGGCGGTCGCCAACGCTAGCGGTAGCGTCCACGCCCGTGTCCGCGTCCGATGAGGCTCAGCTCGAGATGATCCACCGGCTCCCCGAGGCGGAGCTGGTGGCTCGCATCCCGCACGTCGCCGATCAGGTCGCCGGCCGCCGCGTGATCCACGTCGGCTTCGTGGACGCCGGCTACCAGGAGATGCAGGCCGAAGCCGGTACCTGGCTGCACGCCCACCTGGCCGGCAAAGCGACCCATCTCATCGGCATCGATCTGGACGAGGCCGGGGTGGCCCACGCCGTCGAGGACGGCTACGAGGCCTACGTGGCCGACTGCCGGGACCCCGAGCAGATCGACGCCCTGGGCATCGAGCCCGCCGAGATCGTCATCGCCGGTGAGGTCATCGAGCACCTCGACGACCCGGGCTCGTTCCTGGACGGCCTCCACCGCCTCCTGGCCCCCGGCGGCCTGCTCATCCTGACCACGCCGAACGCCTCGGGCCTGCTCAACGGATTCGCCGCCATGGCCGGCGCCGAGATCAACCACCCCGACCACGTCGTGCTGTTCAGCTGGCGCACGCTGACCAACCTCATGTCCCGCCACGACTGGGAGGTGGTCGAGACCGCGACCTTCGTCCCCGCGGTGAAGGCCGCCCCCGGCTCCGGCGTGCGTCAGAAGGTCCTGGGCCTGGCCGGCCGCTTCGTCCTCTGGCTGGAGCGCACCATCGGCCGGCTCTGGGCCCCCTTCGTCGCCGACGGCCTCATCGTCACCGCCCGCTCGACGCGCTAGGTCAGTCGTCGGGAGCTTCGTCCACGGGGGCGGTCGGGGTGCGGTCCGGAGGAGGGTCGGACTTGTCGAGGCGGGCCTTGAGGAGGGCGACCTCCTCGGCCAGGGTGCGGGTGCGCTCCTCGTTGCGGGACAGCTCGAAGGAGAAGTGCACCACCATGAGGAACAGGAAGGCGATGGCGGCGAGGAAGAACACCGCCGGCTCGTAGGCGATCCCCACGGCGTCGGCGACGGGAACCAGGACGTCGGGGAAGAGCGCGAAGAGGCCCAGGAAGAGGCCGACGCCGACCCAGAGCAGGGCGTACTTGCCCTGGAGCTTCCGCCGCCGCACCAGGCGCAGGATGAACAGCAGCGAGAAGGCCACGATGACCATGACCAGGAGCTGCGCCCGGGTGCTCACGCTCGGGCCTCCCGGACGACGGCTCGGCGGGGCGCGGAGGCCACCAGGACGACCATCAGCCGCAGGTAGTGGTACACGAGACGCAAGCGGCGGTTGGAGGGTGTGCCCGTCTCCCGGTCGCTCATGTTCACGGGGACCTCTGCCACCCGGAAGCCCTCCGCACAGGCCAGGAGCAGCGCCTCCACGGACTCCATGTACTCGGCGGGGTAGGTGCGGGCGAAGAACTCCAGCACCTCCCGGTTGAAACCCCGGAAGCCCGAGCTGGTGTCGGTGAACTGCTGGCCCGAGAGGGTCTTGATCGTGAAGCGGAGCACGCCCATGGCCCGGGCCCGGACCCGGCTCACGGTGTAGGAGGTGGACTTCCCGGCGAAGCGGCTGCCGACGACCATGTCGGCGCCGTCGGCGAGGGCGTCGAGCAACGTGGCGATCTCGTCGGGGTCGTGCTGTCCGTCGCCGTCGAACTGGACGGCCCGCTCATAGCCGTTGCGCACGGCGTAGAGGAAGCCCGTGCGCAGGGCACCGCCGATGCCCAGGTTGAACGGCAGCGAGAGGACGGTGACGCCCTCGGCGGCGGCCACGGCGGCGGTGCGGTCGGTGGAGCCGTCGTCCACCACGACCACGACGAGGCTGGGGCGGCGGGCCAGCTCGCGGAGGACGGCCGGTAGGGCCTCCTCCTCGTTGAAGGCGGGGATGATCACCAGGGTCGGGGTCGCGCCCGGGCTCGCCTCCGACTCGCTCATCGCGCCCGGATCCTAGGGCCTGGGACCCCCGCCGCCCGCGGTCGAAGTGCCGATGGCAACCACTACCCTGCCCCCGATGCCCGTTTCTGCCCGACGCTTCGTCGCGCTCGTGCTGGCGCTGGCCGCTCTCGCCGGCGGATGCGCCGGAAGCGGCGCGGACGAGGGCCGGGGGACCACCGAGTCGACGACGACCACGACGGTCCCGGCCACCACGACCAGCGTCCCGCCCGGCGGACGCCAGCCCACGCCCGAGGACCCGCTGCGCGTCACCTTCGCCGGCGACTCGGTGATGGCGGAGTTCGCCCCCGCCTTGATCGATGCCCTCGAGAGCAGCGGTTCGACCGTCGGGCGATTCGTGCTCTCGCCGTCGATCGCCCGGGACGGGTCGACCACCCTGATATGGCAGCAGGAGCTGGCCGACCAGGACCCGGAGCTGATCGTCCAGCTGGTGGGCTTCTGGGAGGACCAGGTCGTCGGGGAGACCGCCAGCAACGAGCCGGGCTGGGCGGAGCGCTACCGCGCCCGGGTCGTGGAACCGTTCCTCGACATGGTCACCGCCGAGGGAGCCAAGGTGCTCTGGATCGGTATGGCCGCCGTCAACGATCCTGCGGTCACCGAACGCTTCGCCCGTCTCAACGCCGTCTACGCCCAGGTGGCCGAGGCCCGGGACGACACGGACTACCTGGCGGCCGGCGACTACCTCTCCGGGCCGGACGGGGGGTACGCCGAGATCGTGACCTCCCCGACGAGCGGGCAGCCGGTCCGTCTGCGCCGGATCGACGGCCTCCACCTCTGCCCGGAGGGCGTCGCCGCCCTGGGCGCTCCCGTGCTCGACCGCATCGCTGAGCAGTGGAACGTGACGGGGGCCTTCGGCTGGCAGGACGGCGCCTGGCGCCGCCCGCCCCTCCTGCACGCCCCCGAGGAGTGCCCCGCTCCCGCCTGAGCCGGGGCACCTAGACTTTCCGACGACATGCGGAGCCGTCTCCGCGGGTTCCCCGCCCGCCTCCTCCTGCTCGTCGCGCTCGCGTTGGCCATCCGGTGGATCGCCGTCTTCGCGCACTACGGCGACCTGCCCCTCGAGCTGGACGACAACTACGCCTACCACACCCAGGCGCAGCTGCTCCTCGACCACGGCGGCTTCTTCGAGCCCTTCGTGTGGCGGGACTCCGTCGCCGCGGGCGGGCCCGAGGTGTTCGAGCCCTCGGCCGGTCACCCGCCGGGCTATGTCATCTACCTGGCTGCCTTCGGTGTCCTGGGCCTCGACAGCCCGCTCTCGAACCGCTTGGCCAGTGGCATCGCCGGGGCGGCGGCCGTGGCCGTCATCGGCATCGCCGCCCGGCGGGTGGGACAGTGGTCCGGGCTGGGAGACGGGGGGGCCGACCGGGCTGGGCTCCTCGCCGCCTTTCTGGCGGCGATCTACCCGAACCTCTGGATCAACGACGCCCTGATCCTGTCCGAGTCGGTGGCTGCCGGCCTCACCGCGCTGGTGATCCTCGCCGCCTACCAGTTCTGGCGAACGCCCTCCTTGCGCACCTCGGCGCTCCTGGGCCTCTCGGTGGGCGTGGCCACCCTCACCCGCAGCGAGGGGCTGCTGCTCCTCCCGAGCCTGGTGCTGCCCCTGGCCGTCATGCTGCGGGACCGCACCTGGCCCCAGCGGGCCGTCCTGGCGGTGTTCACGGGCCTGGTGGCCCTCGCCCTCATGGCGCCGTGGATGATCCGCAACGCCACGAGCTTCGAGGAGCCGTCGCCGCCGTACCTGGCCACCGGGAGCGGCCGGGTCCTGGCCTTCGGCAACTGTGACGAGACGTACTCGGGTCGTTTCCTGGGCTACTGGAACATCGACTGCTCGCCGAGGGAGTTCGCCGGCGACGAGTCCGAGATCGACACCATCCACCGGGAGAAGGCCACCGCCTACATGGAGGACCACCTGAGCGAACTGCCCAAGGTGGCCCTGGCCCGGGTCGGACGCATGTGGCACCTCTACCGGGTCGACCAGGGCGTGGAGTTCGACCGGTTCTTCGAGCGCCGGGTCGAGTCCCACGCCCGCTTCGCCCTCCTGCAGTACTACCTGATGGTCCCGGTCGCCCTGGCCGGAGTCGTGCTGCTGTGGCGGCGCAAGGTCACGATCATCCCGCTGGTGGCGCCCTTCGTCCTCGTGACATTCACCGCGGCCAGCACCTTCGGCATCACCCGGTACCGCGTGCCCTCGGAGGTGGCCCTCTGCATCCTGGCCGGCCTCGGTGTGGCCTGGGTGACCAGCCGGCGGACGACGTCCGAGGCGGAGCCCACGGCCGACGCCGGTCCCGTCCCGGCGTGACCAACAAGCGCTTCCTGCTCGCCCTCCTGGCGATCGCCCTCGTCGGCCTGGGCCTGCGTTGGTTCTGGATCCTGGAGATGCGGCCCGAGTGTGGGAACCCGGCCGAGGACGGCCCACCGGGGTGCCTCGCCATCACGGGTGGGGCCAACGTGGTCAACGACCCCCGTTACCTGCACGAGGTGGGCAACCTCCTGGCCGACGGCAAGGCGTTCATCGACCCGTTCACCTACGCCAGCACCGGTGAGGAGCGGCCCAGCGCCCACAAGATGCCGCTGTTCCCCGTCTACCTCGGCGTCGTCTCCTTCTTCGGCGGCGAGGGCGTCGACACGCACCGCCTGGCGGCCGCCCTCCTCGGGGCAGCCACGATCGTCGTGCTGGGCCTCGTCGGTCGTCACCTGCTGGGCTGGCGGGCGGGCCTCATCGCCGCGTCCATCGGTGCCTTGTACCCGAACCTCTGGATCAACGACTTCCTGCTCCAGGTGGAGAGCCTGGCCGCCCTCCTGATCGCCCTGACCATCTACGCCGCCTACCGCTACCACGACCGCCCCACGTCCGGCCGGATCGTGCTGCTCGGGGCGCTGATCGCTCTGGCCTCCCTGACCCGGGCCGAATCGCTCCTGCTGTACGCGTTCGTCGGTCTGCCGCTGATCCTGGGTGCCGTACGCACGGGGAAGGAGCGCCTGCGCCACCTCGCCCTGGCCGGCGCGACGGCGATCGTGCTCATCGGGCCGTGGGTGGGGTGGAACCTGACCCGCTTCGAGGACCCGGTCACGCTGTCCACCGCGCCGGGGCCGGTCCTGGACACCGCCAGCTGTGACGCCACCTACTACGGCGACCAGATGGGCTACTACGCCGCCTGCTTCCGCATCGAGGACTACGCCGCCGAGGAGGGCCTCACGGTGCCCGAGGCCGAGGCGCAGCTGCAGGCCTTCGACGAGTCCCAACGGGCGGCGGTGGCGGGGGCCCGGGCCCAGACCTACATCCGGGACCATCTCGACCGCCTCCCGGTGGTCATGGCCGCCCGGGTGGGACGCCTCTGGGAGCTCTACCGGCCGGCTCAGAACGTCCGCTTCAACTGGCAGCTCGAAGCCCGCGGGGAGCGCACCTCCCAGCTGGCCCTCGTCTCCTACTACGCGCTGATCCCCTTCGCCATCGGGGGCGTGGTCGTCCTCCGCCGCCGGGGCCAGCCGATCAGCCCGCTGGTGGGCATGGCGGTCATGATCTCGGTGACCGCGGCCTGGACGTTCGGCACCACCCGCTACCGGATCCCGGCCGACGTGGCCCTGGTCGTGGGCGCCGCGGTCGGCGTTGAGGCCCTGGTCCGGCGGCGGTGGCCGATCGACGACCCGTCGCCCGCACCCGAACCGACCGAGGACGAGCCCGTGGAGGCCCCGGTATGAGCACCCCGCAGACCGACAACCAGCTCAACACCGAGCTGTTGGACGCGGAGCTTCCCGATCCCCGGTTCGTCGACGCCGAGTACCTGACGTGGCTCTATGACCGGAACCCCGACGGGCCCGCCATCCAGGCCGCCGCCGACGAGGACGGCGTGCGGGTCGCCCACTACGCCCTCGTCCCGCAGACGTACCGGAACGCGGCCGGCCCGGCCCCGTTCCTGTTCTCGCTCAACGCCGTGACCCGGCGGGGCACCCAGCGGAAGGGCTACTGGTCCGAGCTCGGCCTGCGGAACTTCGCCGACGCCAGTGCCCAGGGGCGCCAGATGGTCATCGGGGTGCCCAACGAGAAGTCGACCCCGGGAGCGGTGAAGTACCTGGAGTACCGCTTCCTGGGCCCCCTGCCGGTCAAGATCGCGGTGCCGACGGGGGCCGGTGGGGGCTGGGAGCACCACGTCGTGGACGAGGCCTTCCTCGACGGCCCCCGGTTCGGCGAGCTGGCCGACGACCTGGATCGGCACCAGGCCGTGCACTGGACCAACAGTTACGCCCCCGACCGCCTCCGCTGGCGGTTGGCCCGTCCCCACGGCGGCTACGTGGTGCACGCCGACGACGACCTGGTCGTGGTGTCGACCCGGTCCGCGTTCGGTCCCGTACCGATGGCCGTCATCCTCAAGCTCTTCCCACGCGGTGCCCGCACGGCGGACGACCCCCTTTCGGCCCGCCGGGCCGTGGCCGCGGTCTGCCGCTACCACCGGGCCCCGGCCGCGGTGTACGCCGGCTTCAACGCCCTGGTGCGCGTGCGGGGCATCCACCCGCCCCACCGCCTGCGCCCCGCCCCGCTCAACCTGGTCGTGCACAGCTTCAGCGACGAGGTCCCCCAGGAGACCTTTCGCCTGGATACCTTCGAGTTCCTCGACCTCGACGCCTACTGAGCCGCGCCGGACCCGGTACCAATGACCCCGCCCTTCACCTTCACCTTCGACGTGGAGGACCACCGCCCCGACGAGGCGACGGAGTTGCGCCTCCTCGACGCCACCCACCGGGTGCTGGACTTCTGCGCCGAGCGCTCGATCGTCGGCACGGTGTTCGTCGTGGGCGAGGTCGTCCGGGACCACCCGGGCCTGATCCGGGAGATCGCGGCCCAGGGCCACGAAGTCGGCCTGCACGGATGGTCCCACGCCCCGGTGACGGAGCTGAGCCCGGCGGACTTCCGGGAACAGACGGAGCGGGGCCGCGACCTGCTCGGGGAGGTCGCCGGCCAGGAGGTCGTGGGCTACCGGGCCCCGACCTTCTCCCTGGTGCCCGAGACCGTCTGGGCCACCGAGGTGCTGGTGGAGCTCGGGTTCACGTACTCCTCGAGCATCCTGCCCGGCTGGAGCCCACTGTTCGGCTTCCCCGGCCTGCCCCGGCGACCGTTCACCTGGCCCTCCGGCCTGGTCGAGCTGCCGGCTCCCATCATCAAGGTCGGTCCCCTCGGCCTTCCCGTCGTCGGCGGCACCTATCTGCGGGTCCTGCCCTGGCCGGTCGTGCGGGCGGGGCTGCGGGAGCGGCCGCTCGGCCCTGTGCCCTTCACGTACTGCCATCCCTACGACGCCGACCCCGGCGAGCCTTACTGGGTCGTGCCCGGGACCGGTCGCGTGCTGAGCCCACTGCTGTGGTACGGCCGCAAGCGCATGCTCCGCCGGGTGGACCGCCTGATGGCGGGGGGCGTCGGCGCTCCTCTGCGGGACCGCCTCGGCGAGGTGTCACCGGAGATCCCGGCGGTGCCGGCGGCCTGAGGCCCCTCAGCCTGCGTAGTCCGGCGCGCAGCCGCCGGGCTCGGGCCGCTGGCCGGCCCGCCAGTCGTCGGCCCAACCCGGCGCCGGGGTCAGCTCGAGCTCGTCGGCCACCGCATCCAGCAGGCCCTCAGCCAGCAGGAGCTGACCCTCCGGGCAGAGGTGGATGCCGTCGGCCCGCCGGACCTGGACGGGCTCGCCGTCGGGCCCCGGAAGGGTCTCGGTGAACCCGGCCGGGGCCACCCAGGTGTCGGCGTCGACGAAGGCCACGTCCGGCCGCCGGCGGGCGAGCGCCTGGAAGTCCCGTTCGAGGCCGTTCACGAATTCGGTCTCGTCGGTGTCCGAGATGACCGCCGGCCCCACCCACAGGACCCGGGCTCCGGTGGCGGTGATCAGGTCGACGAACGGTTCGAGGACCTCCTCGGGGTAGGAGCCCGGTTCGAGCAGCTCGCCGTCGGCGAAGTCGCCGAGGACCGACAGGTACTCCCAGTGACCGACCGACACGACGACCAGCTCGGGGTCCGTGCGCTCGAGGGCCGACTGCCAGACGGCGATGTCGGCCTCGTCGCGGGGCAGATCGGGGCCCAGGGTGAAGGCGGCGTGGGCCTGGTCAGTGGCCTCGAGGGCGAAGGCCAGAGGGCCGGCAGCCTCCTGGAGCACCGAGTCGCCGGCGATCAGGACGCGGGGAACGCCTTCGGGTGCGACCGTGGTGGTCGGTGCGCTGGTGGGCGGCAGTGACAGGACGGGGGCGTCGGCGCTGACGGACCCGTCGTCGCCGCAGGCGACGACGGTGAGGCCGACCAGCAGGAGACCGACCGTCGCCCGGGCGCGGAGGCCGGGGCGACGCCGCTCAGGCGTCGGTGGTGGTGCCGCCCGTGGCCTCGGCGACCGAGGTGGCCACCGCCGGGTCGGACAGCTCGACGGTCCAGTTGGCGCCGTAGGCCACGGCCGCGGGATCAGTGGCGAGGAAGTCGGCGAAGAGACCGTCGTCGTACCAGACGGTCAGGATGGCCGGAGTCCCCTCGATGGGACACTGGCTGATCTCCCGCACCTCGTCGACCAGGCCCTCGTACTCCAGGGTGCACTCGATGCCGGCGGCGGCGAGGTCGTCGTTGAGGTCACTGATGGTTTCGTAGGAGGAGAGGTCCTCGGACGCGGCCTCGGTGGTCTCGGACCCGCCGGTGGTGTCCTCGGTGCCGCCACCGTCGTCACCTCCGCACCCGACGACGGTCAGGAGGGCGATCACGATGGTGGCCAGGGTTGCTTTCACATCAGGGATTCTGGTGGGGCTCGGGGTCCCCGGCCAAACGCGCCTGCAGCTCGGCCATCGCGACCGCGGCGAGGACCACCAGGGTGACCTCGGCCGGGGCCCGGAAGCGCAACAGGCCGTAGAACAGCGCCGACACCAGGGTCACCACGACGATCGTCGACAACAGCGGCCAGATGGCCCGACCCCGTTCCCGCAGCAGGACCGCCCCGCCCACCGCGAAGGGCACCAGGACCCAGAACGACACGAAGCCGGCCCAACCGACCGGGGGCTCCCGACCCTCGTTCTGGTTGTAGCGGATCATGGACGCGGGGTCATAGAGGCTCCACGTGCGGGCCACCCGGATCGCGGCCACCCGAGGGAGATCGCCCTTGTTGGCCCACGCGTAGTCAATGGCCAGGCGGCGGTAGTCGGCGTTGACCGCGGACTGATCTCGGGTCTGGGCATCGGAGAACGAGCCCGGCGGCAGGCAGGCGATGTCCCACAGGCCGGGGTCGGGGCCGTCGTACTGGCGGTCACAGTTGGCCCCGATGAGGGTCAGGCCGTCGTTGGTGGACACCAGTACCGGCTCGTCGAAGCGCCCCGCGTTGTAGACCGTCCACGGGGCCAGGACGACCACCCCCGCCAGGGCGGCGAGGCCCAGATGGCCGAGCCGCCGGGACCAGGGCTGGGCCACCCGCAGGGCCACCGGTACGAAGGCCAGCACCCCCACCAACGCCAGCTCGGCCCGCGACAGCGCCGCCAAGCCGGCGAGGGCGCCGACCAGCAGCGCCCGGCGGCCGTCCGGGCGGTCGAGGAAGGCGTAGACGGCCCACAGCAGGACCGCGACCAGGAGCACGGTCAGCGTCTCGGCCATGATGACCCCGTCGGCGGCCCAGAGGTTGGGATACACGGCGGCCACCAGTGCCGCCCACAGGGCCACCCGGTCGCTACCCGCCACCCGCCGGGCCAGGAGGGCGATGGCCACCACGGCGAGGGTCCCGTACACGGCCTGCACCAGTCGGAGGGCCAAGACGCTGCGCCCGAAGAGGAAGGCCGTCGGGGCCTGGGAGATCTCGGTCAGGGGGGCGTGGTCGGCCGCCGGTCGGTCGTGCTCCCGGTGCTCGAAGGGCTCGCCCTCGGCGATCTGCTGGGCCTGGATCGCGTAGTACAGCGCGTCGCTGAACTCGACCTCGTCGGACCACTTGGCCACCCCGATGTAGCCCACGCGGACGGTGAGCGCGAGCAGGGCGATCAGCGCCAAGCGAAACCAGAATCGGTCGCGCGTCGGCGTCATCGCGGGGCCGGGCCGGGGATCAGAGACGACGGGCGGGGTCGACCGCCTTGGGGATCACCGGCGCGGCCCGGCCGGTACCGGACTCCCGGATCTCCTCCACGGCCTCGCCCTCCTCGTGGTACTCCTCCTCGACGTTGACCGCCCAGATGTCGTGGTCGGCACCGAAGAGGTTCTCCACGGTGAGCATGGCTGTGTACATGGAATGGTCCTGGTTGTTGTACTTGTGCATCCCGTTGCGCCCGACGGGGAACACATTGGGGGTGTTCTCCTCGAGCCAGGTGCGCAGCACGTCCACGTTGTCGGCGTAGGTCTCGTCGTAGGTGGGGTAGGCCTTCGGCTGGCGGACCACGTAACCCGCCTCGACCGCGTCGGCCTCGATGAGACCGAGCGTCACCAGCTCCCGGGTCCCCTGGGCGACGAGATCCTCGTCGCTCGCGGTCCAGAGCTCGTCACCCTCGAAGACGAAGTACTCGAGGCCGAGGCAGGTCCGACCGTCCTTGACCAGGTACTTCGACCACGAACCGAAGTTCTGGATGCGGCCGACCTGGACCTCGGGGGCGTGGATGTAGATCCAGTTGTCCGGGAACCCGGCCGCCTCGGGCACGACGAGGGCCACGGTGAGGAAGTCGCGGTACTGGATGTCGTCGGCTGCGGCCAGGACGTCGGTCGGCACCGGCGGGTCCATGGCCTTCAGGAGGTGGGTGAACGGCATCGAGGAGATGACGTTGTCGCACGGAAACTCCCGGCCGCCGGCCTCGACGGCGAGTGCCCGACCGTCGCCGTGCCGGATCCGCTCCACCCGGGTCTGCATGTGGACCGACGAGCCCTGGGCCTGCACCTTCTCGGTGCAGCGCTCCCACATCATCCCCGGGCCGTACTTGGGGTACTCGAACTCCTCGATGAGGCTGGCGATCTCCTTCTGGTTCCGGTTGGGCAGGAGGGCGTTGATCACCGCCTTGAACAGCGAGAGGTTCTTGATGCGCTGGGCGGCCCAGTCCGCGGGCATCTCCTCGGCCGGGATGCCCCAGACCTTCTCGGTGTAGGTCTTGAAGAAGGTCCGGTAGAGACGCCAGCCGAACCGGGAGGCCACCCAGCCCTCGAACTTGTCCTGGTTCTTGGGCGGCCGGATGCGGACCCAGAGGTAGGAGAGCACGCACAGGAAGGCCTCGATCAGGCCGAGGTTGCGGAGGGCGTTGAAGGCCTTCAGCGGGTAGTCGAAGTACTTGCCGTCGTAGTAGATCCGGCTCATCCGCGGCGTGAGGATGAAATCCCCTGCGTCGAGGATCTCGTGCCAGAGCTCCTCGACCGGCTTGACCTTGGTGAAGAAGCGGTGGCCACCGATGTCGAAGCGCCAGCCGTCGCGTTCCACCGTGCGGCTGATGCCGCCGATCTCGTCGGTGGCCTCCAGCACCGTGGAGGTGACGCCGCGCCGGCCCAGTGTGTAGGCGGCGGTGAGGCCGGCGGGACCGGCGCCGATGATCACCACCTCGCCAGGGACGGGATCCGCGGGGGCGGCGGGGGCGGGGACGTCAGGCGAGGAGGACGGGGTCATCTGCGGTCTGGAGCACCTGGTTGGGGGTCGGCTTCGGCGCGACGCGGGCGGCGCCCGGGTGCGCCACGGTGGACGGGGCGACGCCGGTACAGTCCCGGCCCGTGTCCGTAGAGGAACGGACCGGCGCGGGCGAGCGACGCGACGGTCACGACGGTACCCCGTCCGCGACCTCCCCGCCTACATGGCTGGCGCCCCTCGCGGTCTTCGTCGCCCTCGCCGGTTCGGCGACCCGGTTCGTCACCACCTCGGCCCTCTGGCTGGACGAGGCGCTGAGCGTGAACATCGCCACCCTCCCTCTGGGCGACATCGGCGAAGCCCTCCGCCACGACGGCCATCCGCCGCTCTACTACCTGTTGTTGCACCTCTGGACCGAGGTCGTCGGCACGGGTGACGTCGCCGTCCGCTCGCTCTCCGGCGGGCTGGCGGTGCTCACCCTCCCGGTGGCCTGGATCGTCGGCCGGCGGGCGGGCGACGCCACGCTGGGCTGGCTCACCGTGCTCGTGCTGGGGGCCCTCCCGTTCGCCACGCGGTACGCCACCGAGGCCCGGATGTACGCCCTGGTCATGCTCCTGGTCTTCCTGGGCTGGCTGGCCGTGCAGCGGGCCCTCGAGGCGCCCCGCGTCGGTCGCCTGGCCCTGGTGGCCCTGGTCAGCGGCGCCCTCCTGCTGACCCACTACTGGGCCTTCTACCTCATCGGTGCGACCGGCCTGGTCCTGGTCGTGTCGTGGTGGCGGGCGGAGGGCGAGGCCAGAACGGTTCGGCTCCGGGTGACGCTGGCGGTGGCCGCGGGCGGTGTGCTCTTCCTGCCGTGGCTGCCCAGCTTCCTGGAACAGGCCCGCAGCACGGGCACGCCCTGGGCCGAGCCCGAACGGCCGACCAAGGTCCTGGCCCAGCTCTTCGCCGATCTCGGTGGGGTCGACAACGCCGAGCGGATCCTCTTCGCGATGGTCCTCGGCCTGCTGCTGGTGCTCGGCCTCTTCGGCCGGGGCCGGGACCGCCACAGCATCGACCTCGACCTGCAGACCCGGCCGGACGTGAGGATCGAGCTCCTCGTCGGCGGCCTGACCCTGGGGTTCGCGGTGGCCGCCGGCTACCTGACCAACTCCGGCTTCGCCCCCCGCTACCTGGCGATGGTGGTGCCCCTCGTCGTGCTCGCCGCCGCCTGGGGCCTCCGCCGCTTCCTCGGGCCCTGGCCACTGGCCTTCGCGCTGGCGGCGTTCCTCGGCCCCTCCGCGCTGGGGATCATCGACGTCACCACCTACCAGCGCACCCAGCTCGACGACCTGACCGCGGTGATCGAGCAGGACGGGGCGCCCGGCGACCTGGTCGTCTACTGCCCCGACCAGTTGGGCCCCGCCGGCAGCCGGGCGCTCGAGGGTGCGTTCACCGAGGTGACCTATCCGGACCTGGACCCACCGGACCGCGTGGACTGGGTCGATTACGCGGACCGCAACGCGGCCTCCGATCCCCAGGCCTTCGTCGACGCCGTGCTGGAGCAGGCCGACGGGCACACCGTCTGGCTGGTCTGGAGCCCCGAGTACATCACGCTGGAGTCCCAGTGCGGGGCGGTGCGCAACCTGCTGGCCGAGGCCCGTCCGGGCAATGCCCCCGCCGTCCAGGCCGACTCCGAGAAGTTCTTCGAGAACGCGAACCTCCACCGGTACCCGGCCCCGTGACCGGGCGGCTCTGGACCCCGGAGCGCCGGGCCGACCTCGAGGCGGCCCTCCCGCCCTGGATCGTGGCCCGCCTGCTCGTGGTGGTCGGTTACGTCCTCGTGGCGGCCGCGGCCGACGAGCTCGCCCCCCACGGCGCCACCCCGAAGCTGGACCAGCACCTGCTGGCCTGGGACGGAGACTGGTACGACGCCATCGCCGACCGGGGCTACGGCGACCTCCCCGACGAGGCGGTCCGCTTCTTCCCGCTCTTCCCGTTGTTCGGGCGCGTGGGGGGCTGGCTCTTTGCCGGGAACCAGGGCCTGGCCCTGGTCATCGTGGCCAACCTCGCCGCTCTCGTGGCCGGCATGCTGCTGCACCGCCTCGCCCTCGAGGAGACCGGCGACCCGGCCCTGGCCCGCCGGGCCGCCTGGTTCATCGCCCTGTTCCCGGGCGCCTTCGTGCTCGTCTGGGGCTACGCCGAGGCGCTCATGCTGGTGGCCCTGATCGGGGCCTTCCTGGCCCTGCGTCGCCAGGCGTGGTGGATGGCCGGTGCTCTGGGCCTGGCCGCGGGCCTGGCCCGGCCCATCGGCCTGTTCCTGGTCCTGCCCGCCCTCTGGGAGGTGACCCGCGACTGGCGGGAAGGAACGGGTCGGGACCGCCTGGCCCGGGTGGCGGCCGTCCTCGGGGCACCGGTCGGGGTCCTGAGCTACCTCGCCTTCACCGCCCTGACCGGGCCGGGCTTCACCGCGCCCCTGACCGAGCAGAGCCCCTACCGGGGAGCGGTCACCGACCCCGTGTCCCGCCTGGTGGACGCAATGGGCGATCTCGTCAGCGCCGACCGGGTCGGCGACGCGGTGCACCCACCCCTGGCGCTGTTCCTCGTGTTCCTGGCCGTCGTGGTCGTGCGGCGCTGGCCCGTCCGGTACGCCCTGTACGCCATCCCGGTCCTGGTGCTGGCCCTCAGCGCGGAGAGCTTCAACTCCCTGGAGCGCTACGGCCTGAACGCGTTCCCCCTCGTGCTGGCGCTGGCCACCGTGACGCGGCGCCCGGAGCTGGAGCGAGCAGCCCTGGTGCTCGGCGCGGCGGGCGTCGTGGGCCTCACCGCCCTCAGCTGGATCGGCAACTACGTGCCATGACATTGCGACTTGCCTCGCTGCGCTCGGCCAGGTCCGGCGTCGCCGTCGTGGCCCGTCGGTCCCGCTGCTCCGGCTGGCGCCTGCGCAGCCTCAGGACTGTTCCCTCCGGATGATGAGGATGTCCTGGGTGCGGAGGCTGGCCACGCGGTTGCTCCAGCAGTCCACGACCTGGCGGCCCGGCGCCCGTTCGAAGAACGTGGTCAGGGGGCCTTCCTGTTGGTAGGCGTCGGCCCCGTCGATCCGCTCGACCGTACTGTCCTTGAGCACCACCTCGTAGCCGACCATGGCCCCGAGGGTACGGACCGGAGCCTGTGGGAAGGAAGAGGCACTCCCTGGGGAAATCCTGTGGAGGGGCGCCCCGGATCGTCAGCTGTCGGCGAACCGGCGGGGGGCCGCCCTCGGTGCCCGGCGGGCCGTGTGACCGAGGCCGGCCAGGATGCCCTGGGCCCGGGCCCGCTGCCCGACGTACGGGGCCAGTAGCTCGAGCATCTCGGCGTCCGAGCCCCGCCGGCGACCGGTGAGGGCACGGGTCACCAGGTGGGGGAGGTGGAAGTCCCCGACGACCACGGCGTCGGGATCGCCGAAGGCCAGGAGGGTGGCCGAGGTCGTGGTCCAGGCGCCGATGCCCGGGACCTGCGCCAGGGCCGCCCGAGCCGCAGCCGGGGTCGAGCCCAGCAGGGCCTCGAACCGCGCGGACCGCCGGCACACCCGCAGGAGGGTCTCGGCCCGGCGTCGTTCGACACCGAGCGGGTGGAAGTCCGCATAGCCCAGCTCGGCGAGGCGGGCGGGATCAGGGCCGACGCGGAGCCGCGCCGGGCCGGGCGCCTGCTCGCCGTAGCGCCAGGCCAGGGCCCGGAACGCCGCCCAGGCCTCGAGGCCGGTGACCTTCTGCTCCAGGATCGTCGGGACCAGGATCTCCACCAACGTGCCGGTGGCGGGCAGGCGATGCCCCGGGCTCCGACGCACGACCTCGGCGACCGCCTCGTGATGGGCGACGAAGTCCTCCGGTCGGTCATCGGCGCCGACCAGGCCGGGTACCCGCTCGAGCACGGCGACGGCCCCCGGGCCCCAGGCCTCGGCCACCACCTCGGTCACCGGCCCGGGAGGGTCGGTGAGGACCCGCAGGGTGGCCGGGCCGTCGGGGGTGCGGGTCGCCCGCCAGAAGCCGTCGTCGGCGAGGCGGGTGGTGGGGTCGTGGGCGCTACGGCGGATGCCGCGCAGGGTCCGACGGAGGTCGACCGGCGGGACCGTGAAGGTTCGCCGGGCGTCCGGCGGGTCAGTGCTGATGGCTCTTCGCCTGACGGCTCATCGCCTTGCAGGCCTAATCGGCCCGCCGATCGGCTGCGCCGATCATTCGGCAACGACCACCGAGGTCATGACGTCGCCCACCGCGACGCTCTGGGCCACCTCGATGCCGGAGGTCACGTGACCGAAGAGGTTGTAGAGCGGTTGGAGGCTGTTGCGGCAGTCGTCGATGCAGATGAAGAACTGCGATCCGTTGGTGTCGGGACCGGCGTTGGCCATGGCCACCGCGCCGAGCCGGTACTCGTCCCGGACCGGCTCGTCCGCGAACTTGTAGCCGGGGCCGCCCGTGCCGTTGCCCGAGGGGTCGCCACCCTGGATCACGAAGCCGGGGACGACCCGGTGGAAGGTGAGGCCGTCGTAGAAGCCGCTGCGGGCGTTGACCACGAAGTGGTTGACCGTCACCGGCGCCAGCATCGGATCCAGGTCCATGACGATGTCGCCCTTGGCGGTGTGGATCGTCACTTCGTAGTGGCGGTCGTTGTCGATCTCGAGGGCAGGAGGTTGGGCCATCGAGCCATCCTCGCACGCGATCACGGCTTCCCACCGCCCCGAGGGGGCGTCAGCGCCTCAGTCCGGGACGTCGACCATGGGGAAGTGACAAGCCACGAACTGGCCGTCGCCCACGGCGCGGATCTCGGGTTCCTCCTGGGCGCAGAGGTCCTGGGCCTTGGGGCATCGCGTGCGGAAGCGGCACCCGCTGGGTGGGGCGACGGGGGAGGGGAGGTCGCCCTGGAGCTTCTCGGCCATGCCCCCGGGCCGGATCTCGGGGTCGGGCACGGGGATGGACTTGAGCAGGGCGTCGGTATAGGGGTGGGCGGCGCGCTCGTAGAGCAGGTCCGGGGGTGCCACCTCGCAGAGCTTGCCGAGGTACATGACCGCCACCCGGTCGCTCACGTTCTTGACCACGGCCAGGTCGTGGGCGATGAAGACGAGCGTCAGCCCGTAGCGCTCCTTCATGTCCTCGAGCAGGTTCAGGATCTGGGCCTGGACCGAGACGTCGAGGGCCGACACCGGCTCGTCGCAGATGATCAGCTTCGGGTCCAGGACCAGGGCGCGGGCGATGGAGATGCGCTGGCACTGGCCGCCGGAGAACTCGTGAGGGCGCTTGGCCCGGGCCACGGCGGGGTCGAGGCCGACGCTGGCCAGCACCTCGTCGACCAGCTTGTGGCCCTCGGGGCCGATGCCGGGGAAGTCCTCCTTGCCCCCGGGGCCGTAGAGAAGGCCGGCGACGACGGGGAGCAGCACCAGGGGGATCAGGAAGAGCAGGGGCGAGCCGCCGATCACGGTCCAGCCGAGCAGGCCGGCCACCACCGCGACCCCGACGGCGATGACCGCCTGACTCCGCGCGCCGGCGTCCCGGCGCAGCAGGCCCAGGCCCACGGCCCGGAACAACACCACCCCGCCGACGCCCACCAGGCCGATGAACAGCCCGAGGGCCGCGGTGTCGAGGGTGAGGGGGCCGAAGGAGATCTCGTCCTCGAACCCCCCCGTGAACAGGAGGATGCCCATGATCCCCCACGCGAGGCCGACCAGGGCGAAGACGCCGGCGATGACGAAGGCGAGGTAGGCCGCGATGGTGGTGAGGACCCCGCGCTCGGCCCGGCTGGGCCTGGCCCAGATGGCGAGCGGCTCGGCCACGATGTCGCCCACCTTGCGGCGGGGGTTCAGGGAGGAGATGGGATCCTGGAAGATCATCTGCATCCGGGTCCGGATGTTGCGCAGGTCCTCACCCGCGAGCGCGGTGAGCTCCTCGCCCTCAAAGGTCACCTGGCCGCCGGTGGGGCTGGGGAACTGCATGAGGGCCCGGCCGGTGGTCGACTTGCCGCAGCCGGACTCGCCGACCAGGCCGAGGGTCTCGCCCTCCTTGACGTCGATGCTGATGCCCGAGACGGCGTGGACCTTCAGTCCTGTGCGCCCGACGGGGAACTCGACCACGAGGTCCTCGGCCCGCAGGATCGTCTCCGAGGGGTCACGCAGGTGTGCGGTGCCCGTCCCCGCCATCAGGCCACCCCGCCGCTGACGCCCGCCTCGACGTCCGCCGCGTTGCGGGCGAGGGCCTCGGCCCCCTCGGGCGTCCCCACCGGGTAGTGACAGGCGAACTCGTGGCCGCCACCGGGACCGACTTCGAGCACGGGCTCCTCCACGAAGCACTTCGGCTGGGCGTAGGGGCAACGGGGACTGAAGTTGCAGCCCTCCGGAGGCGACACGAGGTCCGGCGGGCGGCCGGGGATGACGTCGAGGCGGGTGTGGCTGGTGTGCTCCAGCTTGGGGATCGACTTGAGCAGGGCCTCGGTGTAGGGATGGCGGGTCGAGGAGAAGAGCACGCTGGTCGGGGCCTTCTCGATGATCTTGCCGGCGTACATGACCGCGATGTCGTCGGCCCGCCCGGCCACGACGCCCAGGTCGTGGGTGATCAGGACCATCGCCATGTGGCGCTCGGTCTGCTGGGCCGACAACAGGTCCAGGATCTGGGCCTGCACGGTGACGTCGAGGGCCGTGGTGGGCTCGTCGGCGAAGAGCAGGCGGGGTCCGCAGGCCAGGGCGATGGCGATCATCACCCGCTGGCGCATGCCCCCCGAGAGCTGGTGGGGGTACTCCTTGACCCGTTGGGCCGGCTCGGGGATGCCGACCGAACGCAGGAGGGCGATCGCCGTCTCGCGGGCTTCGGCCTTGTCCATGTCCAGGTGGTGGCGCAGGGACTCGGTGATCTGGTTGCCCACCTTCATGACCGGGTTGAGCGAGGTCATGGGGTCCTGGAAGACCATGGCCATCTCGGTGCCCCACAGCCCCCGCATGGCGGCGTGGCTCTGCCCCGCCACCTCGGTGCCCTCGTACTTCGCACTGCCGGTCCGCACCACGTTGCGGGCGGGCAGTAGCCCCATGATCGAGCGCGACAGGATGGTCTTGCCCGAGCCCGACTCGCCCACTACGCCGAGGGTCTTGCCCCGCTCGAGGGTGAAGCTCACCCCGTCCACGGCCCGCACCGTGCCCCCCTCGGTCAGGAAGTGGGTGCGGAGGTCCTCGACCTGCAGCAGCGGCGTGCCCGCGTCCACGTCGGACCTCGTCAGGGTGACCTGCTTCCGGGCCATCAGAGGTTGATCTCTTTCACGTCGAAGTACCGGCGGAGCTGGTCGCCCACGTAGTTGAACGACAGCAGGGTCAGGAACATCACCCCGCACGGGAAGAGGGAGATCCACGGCGTGTCGTCGAGGCTCTGGCGGCCCTGCTCGATGATGTTGCCCCAGGTCGCGGTGGGCGACGCCACCGACAGGCCCAGGAAGCTGAGGGCCCCTTCGGCCACGATCACGATGGCGATGGCGATGAGGGCGAAGGCGGCCATCGGCGGCAGGACGTTGGGCAGGATCTCCCGGGCGATGATGCGGGAGTTGCGGGCACCGATGGCGCGCGACGCGGTCACGAACTCGCGTTGGGCGAAGGTCAGGGTCGCGGCGCGGGTGATCCGGGCCACGGCGGGCACGGCCAGGATCGTGAGGACGAGGGTGACGGTGCCCAACGTCGCGTTCTGGGTCCCCGGTTCGGACAGGAACGTGACGAGCGCCAGCGCCAGCACCAGGGCGGGGAAGGCCAGCATGATGTCCATGGCCCCGATCACGATGCGTTCGTAGCGTCCGGAGAAGTACCCCGCGGTGAGGCCCAGCGTCCCCCCGATGATGAAGCCGAAGGTGACCGCGGCCACACCGATGAAGAGCGAGACCCGGGCCCCCCAGATGACCCGGGCGAACACATCACGGCCGATGTCGTCACCGCCGAACCAGTGGTCGACCGACGGGGCGGCGGCGAAAGCGTCGGCCTGGGAGACGTTCGGGTCGTCGACGAAGGGGAGGACGGGGGCGAGCACCGCGAGCGTTATCAGGAGGGCCAGCCAGCCGACGGCCAGCCAGAACCCGAAGCCGAGCTTCTTGACGTCCCGCTCCGTGTCGGTGTCGCCGGCGGTCAGGGCGTCGAGGCTGACCTCGGCGGCGGACTCGGTGATGAGGCCGCCGGCGCCCCCCGCCTTCAGGGTGTCGGAGTGCTCAGGCAATGGCGCGGGCATGGCGGATCCTCGGATCGAGCACGGCGTACAGGACGTCGACCAGGAAGTTCACGAGCACGAACCCCACGGCGATGATGACGATGATGCCCTGCACCACGAAGTAGTCGCGCTGGAAGATCGCCTCGACGAGCAGGCTGCCCAGGCCGGCGATGGCGAAGATGCGCTCGATGACGATCGTGCCGCCGATCAGGGCACCGACGTTGATGGCCGCCACGGTGAGCAGGGAGAAGCTCGACGGGCGCAGCGCGTGGCGCAGCAGGATGCGCCGGGTAGGCATGCCCTTGGCCCGGGCCACCCCGATGAAGTCCTCCTGCAGGGTGGAGATCATGTCGGTGCGCAACAGGCGCATGTAGACCGCGATCTGCCCGGCCGCCAACGCCAGCACCGGCAGGACCATGTGCCGGAAGTGCTGGTAGGGGTCCTCGCCGAACGGGACGTAGGTGGCGGCGGGGAACAAGTCCCACAATCCCGTACCCCCGAAGAGGAAGATGAGCAGCACGGCCAGGATGAAGTTGGGCACCGAGAGGAACCCGAAGGCGATGGTGTTGGACGACTTGTCGAACCACGAGTCGGCCTTGTAGGCGGAGAGAATCCCGAGGGGCACGGCCACGACCAGCGAGAAGATGGTGGTGTAGAGCATGAGCTGCAGGGTGGCAACCAGGCGGTCGCTCAGCAGATCGGTGACCGGCTCGTTGCGGATGAAGGAGTCACCGAGGTCGCCCGTGACGGCGTCGGACACCCACTTGCCGTAGCGCACGAGGAGGGGATCGTCGAGGTTCGTCTCCGCCCGGAACTCGTCGATCTGCTCCTGGGACGCACCGGGCCCGAGGGCCGCGATCTCCGGGCCGCCCGGGAGCAGATCGAGGAGCAGGTACGTGAGGAAGCTCACCAGGAAGAGGACGACCAGGAGCTGGACCGTCTTCTGACCGATGTACCTCACGCGCCTGTCCCTCGTCCTCTCGTCGCGTCAGTGGTCACGGCTCAGGCCGCGTCGTCGACCCAGAGCTGCTGCAGGTTGATGGCGCCCGTGAAGCCGATGCCGGTCACCGTGGAATCGGTGCCGTCGGGCATCAGCACCGGGGTCTGCACGCCGTGGACCCGCGGCTGGTACGGGATGGCCCAGATCACCCAGCTGGTCCAGATGTTGTAGACCTGCTCGCCGAAGCGGCGGTTGATCTCCTCGGCCGCCGCCTGGCGCTCGGCCGGGTCCTGGCTCTCCCGGACGACGTCGAGGTTCTCGTTGATCACCTCGTCGTCGATCCGGCCGAAGTTCAGTCCGATCTCCCCGAAGGGCGCGGCGTTCTCACCGGTCCACCAGACCTCCTGGGTGTCGGGATCGAAGCCGCCGTGGTTGCGCCAGCCGAAAGCCTCGAAGTTGCCGACGAGGGCCTGGCTGATGAACTCGCCCTGCTCGATCTGGTCGATCGTGACGGTCATGCCCGCCGCCTCCCAGAAGCCGCGGTAGAGCTCGGCGGTCTGCAGGTTGAACGGGTCCGTCGTGGTCTTGTAGGCGATCTCCGCCTCCTGACCGGTGTCGGACTCGTACTCGTCGATGAGGGCAGTGGCCTGGTCGAGGTCGAATTCGGGGAAGCCCGTGTCCTCCAGGTAGCCGACCGAGCCGGGGGAGAAGGGCCCGTTGGCGATCTCGAAGATGCCGGCGTTCCGGGACTGGTTCTCCACCAGGTGGTCGAACGCGTACGCCATGGCCTGGCGTACCCGGACGTCGTTCACCGCGGCGTCGGGGTCGCCCACGTTGATGAGGACGTAGCCCGTCTCCTGGCGCTGGTCGATCTCGAACATGTTGATCGTGCCCGCGTCGGCCTCTTGACGAAGGCCCTCGATCGAGTCACCGGAGTCCATGTGGGTGATGTCGATGTCGCCGGAGACGATGGCGTTGTCCCGGGTCTGGTTCTCGGCCTGCACCAGGAACTCGATCTCTTCGAGGTACGGGTACGGCTCGCCGTCGGGGGCGATGAGCCAGTAGTTCTCGTTGCGGGTCATGCGGAAGCTGTCCCCGGACGTGTAGGAGGCGTACTCGAACGGGCCGGAGCCGACGGGTTCGGTCTCCGACGCCGACCCCGCCTCGACGGCGGCCAGCCAGGTCGGCGACGCGACGTAGCCCGGCTGGCCCCCCAGGAACAGCGGGAAGTTGATCCAGGGGTTGCGCATCGTCAGCACCAGGGTGTCGCCGACGATCTCCTGGTCGCTGATGTCGTTGAACACGTTGCCCACGAGGACCGAGGCCCGCATGCGCGTGAAGTGGTCGTCCAAGGCGTCGACGTCCCAGGGGGTGCCGTCGTGGAACTGGATGCCCTCGCGGGGGGTCAGGGTCCACTCGGTGAAGTCGGCGTTGGGCTCGAAGGACTCGAGCAGCATCCCGTGCGGGACGCCGTCGGCGTCGGGCCAGGTCAGGGTGTCGTAGATGCCTTTGATGGCCTGGTGACAGGCCACATCGCAGATCATCGCCCCGGGGGTCCACGGGCTGGAGGTCTCCGCCTCGCGAGCGAAGACCAGCGATCCACCGCGCTGGGGCTCGGCCCCGTCGTCGGGATCGCCCGACTCCTCACCGCGGGGGTTCTCGTCGGCGCTCCCGCCACCCCCGTCGTCGCTGCCGCCACACGCGGCGGCGACCAGCCCGAAGGCCAACAGCAGCGCCCCCATCCGCAGCATCCAGCGTCGTGTCGACCGGCTCGTCATGTGTGCTCCCCCGCATCCTGGATAGGTGCCGTACCGCCCTTCGGCCGAGGCCCAGGCGTGTGACGGGGGACACAGTAGACCGCGCCACCCGCCGCGCGTGCACCGCGCCGGCTTCAGCGCCTCCGGAGGAGCGTGAGGCCGTCGCCGAGGGGGAGCAGGACGGTGTCGAAGCGGGCGTCGACCACGAGGTCGTCGTTCAGGCGACGCAGCAGGTCGGTCGTGGGGTCGGCGACGGCGGGGTCGGCGACGGCACCGCTCCAGAGGGTGTTGTCCACGGCGATCACCCCACCCGGCCGGAGGCGGTCGGCCAGGAGGTCGATGTAGGTCGGGTAGCCCTCCTTGTCGGCGTCGACGAAGGCGAGGTCGATCGGTGGGTCACGGGGGAGGGCGGCGAGGGTCTCGGCGGCCGGGGCGATCTTGAGCTCGATGCGGTCATCGAGGCCGGCCCGGACCCAGTGCTCGCGGGCCACTGCCGTCCACTCCTCGCTCACGTCGCAGCAGAGGAGGCGGCCTCCGGGGACGAGGCCCCGGGCCAGGCAGATCGACGAGTACCCGGTGAAGGTGCCGACCTCGACCACGTTGGTGGCCCCGAGCAGCCGCGTCAGCCATTCCAGGAACGCGCCCTGCTCGGGGGCGATCTGCATCCGGGCCCGTTCGCCGAGCTCCCGCGTGGTCACCTCGGCCAGGTCGACCAGCACGGCGTCGGGTGGACGGCCGTGGTCCACGACGTACTGGTGGAGGCCGGCGGGCAACCACGACGACTTGGGTGTGTCCATCGGCCCATCCTGCACCTCTCTCTCCTCCGACGCTCCCCTTGGGGACAGGTTTGGGGACAACAGGTGGATTTCGGTGAGTGGGCTGGGGATCTCGCGAAATCGCTTGACCACGGTCCGAGGTCGGCGCGAAGGTGCGCTCAAGCCAGTCAGGGCGGCCGGAGCGGCCGGCGACACCGGAGGTTCGTCCACCGGGGTCACCGATCACCGGCAAGAACGACTGGAACAGGAATGGCGCCGGAGACGCAGCCCGAGAGGGCGGCGGGGAAGCCGCCGGGTGGCCCTCGGGTCACACGGAGGGCGTGGAGCCGGACCGATCGGGAGGCCCCGAGGAGTTGGAGCGCTTCGGCGTGACGGCTACTCGGGGTCTTCTACTTTTTGCGCCTCTGACCGGTTCTGGGGACAGGTTTGGGGACAACAGGTGGATTTCGGTGAACGGGCTGGGGATCTCGCGAAATCGCTTGACCACGATCCGAGGTCGGCGCGAAGGTGCGCTCAAGCCAGTCAGGGCGGCCGGAGCGGCCGGCGACACCGGAGGTTCGTCCACCGGGGTCACCGATCACCGGCAAGAACGACCGGAACAGGAATGGCGCCGGAGACGCAGCCCGAGAGGGCGGCGGGGAAGCCGCCGGGTGGCCCTCGGGTCACACGGAGGGCGTGGAGCCGGACCGATCGGGAGGCCCCGAGGAGTTGGAGCGCTTCGGCGTGACGGCTACTCGGGGCCTTTCTCTTTCCCCTCTCGGCGCCGCCCCTGCCGGGGACACCCGGCCCCCGGCGCCTGCGGCGGCCGCCGGCGATCAGACCAGGAAGCCGGTGTAGTCCTGGGTGAAGTCGAGGACGAGGCTGACGTAGGCGTCACTGTGGTTGTAGGCGAAGATCGCCCGCTGGATCCCGGCGGCGGTGCGGAGGTCGCCCCCGGCGGTGCAGAGGTAGTCGGCGGCGGCGTGGGCGGCGTCGTAGAGGTTCTGGGGGTCGGCGACGCCGTCGCCGTTGCCGTCGGCGGCGTAGCGGGCCCAGGTGGAGGGGATGAACTGCATGGGGCCGACCGCCCGGTCCGACACCGGGTCCCCGTCGTAGGACCCGCCGTCGGTGTCGGTGATCACCGCCGTGCCCCCGCCGCCGTCGAGAGCGATGCCGACGATGGCGGGGCGGGCGGTGCCCGCCGGGTCCAGCTCGGAGTCGGCGAAGGTGCCGTGGCCGCTCTCCACGCGCCCGATGCCGGCCAGGAGCCACCAAGGCAGGCCGCATTCCGGGCGTTCGGACCCGATGTCGAGGGACGCTCGCAGGTAGGCGTCCAGCGCCACCAGGGTGAGATCGCTGCCGGCCACGGTCGCCGTGGCCCGGGCGGCCTGCACCGTGGGCCAGAGCCGGCGTTCCTCCGCGGCGGCCTCGTCCCGGGCCACCTCGGTGCGGGCCTGTTCGTCGATCACCTCCGTGTGGCGATCCTGCAGCCGGTCCCGTGCACGGGCCGCCACTGCCCGCTCGCCCCGAGCGTCGGCCAGCGTGGCCTGCCAGTGACGGTCGACCTCCGTGGTCAGCAGGGCCCGTCGTTCCGGCCGCGTGTAGCCGGGGTCCAGGCCCGCGAGCAGAGCGTCCCCGTCCCCCCCGGCGCCGATGTAGGCCCGGACCGCCAGGTTCCGCACGCGACGCTCCCAGCGCCGGACCTCGGTCTTGGCCAGTCGGGTGCGGGCGCCCGCCCGGGCGGCACCCATCGCCAGCTCCCGCTCGTCGACGGCGAGCGTCCGCAGCCGCGCCGCCGCCCGGATGCGGGCGGCCCGCACCAGCTCGTAGTCGGCGGCGACCAAGCGGTACTCGTCGCCGTCCACCTCGATGCCGTCGAGCGCGGGGGAGATGGCGGCCTCGGTGCCGGGCGTGTCGATGCGACCGGTCGGCGTGGGCCGGTCTCCCTGGGCGCGGGCCGGGCCGGCGCCGCCGAGGACGGCGAGGAGCACGAGCAGGGCGGCCCGTCGGCGGGCAGGAGCAGGGATCACGGCCCTTTCCCGTCGGCTCCGGACCGGGAGCCTGAAGGCCCGCGTACACTTCCGTCCCCGTGCCCCCCTCCTCGACGACCTTCGCCCAGACCTTCGCCGACGTCGCCGACGTCCAGGGCTGGATGACCGAAGCGCAGGCCCAGCGCCTGTGGGACCGGGCCACCGAGCTCCGCGCCCCGGCCCGGATCGTGGAGATCGGCAGCTACCAGGGTCGCTCCGCCATCGTCTTCGGCCGGGCGGCAGCCGAGGGCGTCGAGGTCATCGCCGTCGACCCCCATGCGGGCAACGACCGGGGGCCTCAGCAGATCCACGGGGC
Source organism: uncultured Microthrixaceae bacterium (assembly GCA_963845425.1). Classification (GTDB taxonomy): domain Bacteria; phylum Actinomycetota; class Acidimicrobiia; order Acidimicrobiales; family DATDAH01; genus DATDAH01. The sequence goes on along the minus strand of CAWJSC010000010.1, from coordinate 357,805 downwards.
GCCTGACGAAGGTCAGGCGGACCACGAGATCTTCCTGGCCAACCTCGCCGAGGCCGGTGTCGCCGACCGGATCCGCCACGTGCGCCAGCCCTCCCAGGAGGCCCACGGCGACGTTCCGGGCGAGATCGACGTGCTCTACATCGACGGCGCCCACCGCTACGTCCCCGCCCGCGACGACATCCGGGACTGGGGTGCCCGGGTGCGCGACGGCGGCACCTTGCTCATCCACGACTCGTTCAGCTCGGTCGGGGTCACCCTGGCGCTGCTCACCCAGCTGTTCTTCAGCGGTCGGTACCGCTACGTCGGCCGCTCGGGCTCCATGACCGAGTACCGCCGGACCCGCCTGAGCCTCACCGAGCGGCTGGCCAACGCCGGGCGCCAGGCCGCCCAGTTGCCCTGGTTCGCCCGCAACGTGGTGATCAAGGCGCTGATCCTCGCCCACCTGGGCCGGTTCACCCGCTACCTCGGCCACCGCGAGCCGACCTGGCCCTTCTAGGCCGGACCGCCTCCGATGACCGTCGGCGGTCAATGGCCGGTCGCGGCACCGATCAACGCCCGGGGGTCCGCCGCGCCCCGTAGTCCGTCATCGGTCACCTCGATGACCTGTGCGTGGCCGAAGTCGGCACCGAATCCGCTGCGACTCACCACCTCGTGACCGCGGGCCTGGAGGCCCTCGATCCAGGCCGTCGGTGCGTGGTCCTCGACCAGCAGCCGGTCGGGGCCGTCCCAGAGATCGAAGCCGGTCGAGCCCTCCCGGTCGAGGACGAAGCGAGGCGACGACACCGCCGGTCCCGCCGCCTCGTCGGCGACGAGGAGCCGGGCCAGGAGCTGGAGGACCACCTGAGGCTGGCTGTCACCGCCCATGGTCCCCACTACCGCCCGCAGGGCCCCTGACGGGATCGTCACCAGCGCCGGGCTCAGGGTGTGCGGCGGGCGTCGGCCGGGGCCGTACGCCGCCGGGTGCCCTGGCGCCAGCCGGAACCCGTTGCCCCGGTTGTGCAGGAAGGTGCCGGTGTTCGGCTCGACCAGGTGGGCCCCGAAGTCCTTGGCGTTGGACTGGATCAGGGTGACGCCCTGCCGGTCGCGGTCCACGGCCGTCACCACGGTCGTGTCGCCCGTAGGTCGGGGCGGCGGGGCGCAGGGGACGCGAGCGGCCGGGTCCAGCTGCTCTCGCACCGCACGCGATCGCTTCGTGTCGAGCAGCGTCGCCCCGGAGGCCGACTCACTCAAGACGTCGTACCGGTCCGCCCCGGTCAGGCGGGCGACCTCGGCCAGGAGGTGCGGCCAAGCGGGGTCGTCGGGCTCGGGGAGCTCGAGCAGATCGAGCACCCCGGCCGCGGCCAGGATCAGGTAGCCCTGCGAGCTGGGGGGCATCGTCCAGAGGTCGTGGCCCCAGGCCCGCAGCCCCAGGGGCGCCACCCAGTCGGGACGCCGGTCGAGGTCCTCCGGCGTGAACTCGCCGGCGCCGAGCGCGAGCAGGCCCGCGCCGAAGGGCCCGCCGTAGAAGCCGTCCCGGCCGCTCTCGACCACCGCCCGGAGCGCGGCGGCGGTCCGGGGGCGTCGCAGACGCTGCCCGTCGGCCACGGGTGCGGTGGCCCAGTCCTCGACGCCGGGGACGTGGGCCACGGAGGGGGCCATGAAGGCGAGCAGGACCGACGCCGGCCACCCGTCCTCCGCGTAGCCGATCGCCGGCTCGAGGACGTCGGCCAGCGGGAGGCGGCCGAAGCGCTCATGCAGAGCGCACCAGCCGTCCACACAGCCGGGAACGGTCACGGCCCGGATGTCGCCCCGGAAGGGCATTGCCCGGTGGCCCTCGGCGCGGAGTCGGTCCAGATCGGCCCCGGACCCCGCCCGCCCGGCGGCATTCAGGGCGGCCGGCGGCCCATCGCCGTCGTGGACCAGGGCGAAGAGGTCACCGCCCATGCCGCAGAGGTGGGGATCGGCCACCGCGAGCACGGCATTGGCCCCGATGGCGGCGTCCACGGCGGAGCCACCCCGGCGGAGCAACGCCGCGCCGGCCGACGAGGCCAGGTGGTCGGCCGTGCACACCAGTCCCCCCGGGGCGTGCACCGTGGGCGTGAACGGCACGGTGCCCATCGCGGCACCGTAGTGGTGCGACGATGCCGGGGTGATCGAGCGACTGCGGGCCGCGTTGGGCCCGGACCGGGTCATCACCGACCCCGGCCGGCTCGCGGCCCACGAGACCGACTGGACCGGGAGGTGGGGTGGGCGGGCCCTGGCCCTGGTCCGACCCGGCAGCACCGCGGAGGCGGCGACGGTCGTCGCCGCCTGTCGAGCGTCGGGCACCGCGCTGGTGCCGCAGGGCGGCAACACCGGCCTGGTGGGCGGTGGGGTGCCCCGCGGTGGGGAGGTGGTCCTCTCGACCTCCTTGCTCCGCTCCGGCCCCGAGGTCGATGTCGTCGCGGGACAGGTGCTGGCCGGCGCCGGGGTCACCCTCGGGGAGGTCCAACGAGCGGCGGCAGCCGCCGGGTGGCGCTACCCGGTCGACCTCAGCGCCCGCGACAGCGCGACGATCGGCGGGACGGTGGCCACCAACGCCGGCGGCAACCACGTCATGGCCCACGGGATGACCCGACGTCGTCTCCTCGGCGTGGAGGCGGTGCTCGGCACCGGGGCCGTCATCTCCCACCTGAGCGGGCTGGTGAAGGACAACACCGGCTACGACCTCGCCGGCCTGCTGTGCGGCTCGGAGGGCACCCTGGGGATCGTCACCGCCGTCCGCCTCGCCCTGGTGCCCCCGCCGGAGGCGACCGCGGTGGCCCTCGTCGGCGTGGAGGACCTGGCCGGCGCCGCGGCCGTCGCTGCGAACGCCCGCCAGGCCCTCTCCGGTCTCGAGGCGGCCGAGGTCGTGCTGGCGGACGGCAGCGCTCTCGTACGGGAGATGTTCTCCCTCCCGGCGGTCCTGGGCCCGGAGCCTCCCGTCACCCTGCTCCTCGAGCTGGCCGGACCGCTGGGGGTCGGCGAACGCCTGGCTGGGTTCCTCGCCACGGTCGATGGGCTCCAGGGCTCGGCCGTGGCGGAGGACGCGGTCGGACGGGCTGCGCTGTGGCGGGTCCGCGAGGAGCACAACCCAGCCATCAACCGGGTCGGGCCACCGCACAAGTACGACGTCACGCTGCCCCAGGCGACACTCGACACCGTGGTCGCCGCGGTGCGCGCCCGGGTCGGCACCCTCGCCCCCGACGCCCGACTCTGGGTCTTCGGCCACATCGGGGACGGCAACCTGCACCTGAACGTGACCGGGCTGGACCCGACCGACCAGCGCGTCGACGAGGCGGTCCTGACCCTGGTGGCCGAGGCCGGCGGGAGCATCAGCGCCGAGCACGGCATCGGGGTGGCCAAGCGCCGTTGGCTCCCGCTGGCCCGCGGCCCCGAGGAGATCGAGGCGTTCCGGGGGATCAAAGCGGCGCTGGACCCCGACGGGATCCTGAACCCTGGCGTGCTCCTCTAGGCCACCGCCCACTGGGCCCGGGACACGAGGACGCTCTTGAGCACCGCCGGGCGATCGGTCATGAGGCCGTCGACCCCGAGGTCGAGCAGGCGGGCCATGGCCTCCGGCTCGTCGACGGTCCACACGTGGACCTGGAGACCGGCGCGGTGGGCCGCCCGCACCACGGCCGCGTTCGTGACCGTCACCCCGCGGAACGACACGGGGATCTGGACACAGCCTGCCGGGCTCGAGCGGACCCGACCGGAAATGGCGTCGAGGCGGAGCCGGGCCACCTCCTTCGGGCCCATCGAGGTGCACAGCCCCGGTCCGAGCCGGGCCCGCAGGGTGCGCAGACGGGCATCGGAGAAGGACCCGACGCAGACCCGGTCCACGGCGTTGGTGCGCTCGAGGGCCGCGATGAGCGGCTCGACACAGTCGTCGTGCTTCGGGTCGATGTTCACACGGGCGTCGGGGAAGGCCCCCAACAGGTCCTCGAGGAGCGGGATCGGCTCGCGACCGTCGACCCGGGCCCCGGCCACCACGGCGTGGGGCAGGGCGGCGATCTCGCCGGTGCGGTCGGTGACCCGGTCGAGCCGGTCGTCGTGGAAGGCCAGGAGGACCCCGTCGGCCGTCGCGTGCACGTCGGTCTCCAGGTAGCCGTACCCGAGGCCCACCGCGTACGCGAACGCAGGCATCGTGTTCTCCGGCCAGTCACCCGCGCCACCCCGGTGGGCGAAGGCCAACGGCCCGGGATGGTCGAGGAAGGCCCAGCGCGCCACGGCCGCAACCTAGAGGTTCGGTCGCCCCCGGTACGGTGAGCGCGGTGGGCCCCACCGAGCGCTTCGCCGAGATCGTGCTCGGCCCGGACGAGGGCGTTCCCCTCGACGAGGCCTGGGCCCTCCTCAGTGCCCACGCGCACCCCGCCCTCGACACCGACGCCCTGCTGGCCGGCCTCGACGACCTGGCTGCGGGCTGCCGGGTCCCCACCCTGGACGGCCTGCGCCACCACCTGTTCGTCGACCAGGGGTTCGTCGGGAACCAGGACGACTACTACGACCCGGCCAACACCTACCTCGACGACGTACTGGAGCGACACCTCGGCATCCCGATCACGCTCGCCGTGCTGACCATGGAGGTCGGCCGCCGCGTCGGGGTGCCGGTCGACGGCGTCGGCCTCCCGGGCCACTTCCTGCTCCGGGACCGGGTCGACGCCGAGGTCTTCGTCGACGCCTTCCGTGGCGGGGAGGTCCTCGACCGGGACGGGTGCGCGGCCGTCGTGCGCCGCCTGCACGGCCCCGATGCCCAGCTCGACCCGACCTGGCTGGAACCCGTCGGCCGCCGCGCCATCCTGGAGCGCATGCTGGCCAACCTCGTGCGGGTGTTCCAGCATCGCCACGCCCACGCCGACCTGTTGTGGGCCCGGGACCTCCAGGTCCACCTCGCCGCCGCCCGCGACGACCCGCGGGCCGGCCTCCGTCTCCGGGCCGGGCTCAACTAGGACGGTCCCGTGGCGGTCCTGCTCCTGCTCGGCGCCACCGCGCTCGTCACCGCCGGGTTCGCCGTCCACCGCAACGAGCGCCGGCGACGCGACGCCGCCGCCGCCACCGTCGACCTCCACGCCGACCGGGACCGGGTGACCCGCACGCTCGCCGATGGCCGCTACGAGGAAGTGCAGTGGAGCGAGGTCAAGGCGGTGGAGGTCCTCACCACCAACGTCGGTCCCCACCGACAGGACGGCGTCGTCCTGGTGATCGCCGGACCGGGGGACCGGGGGTGCCTCGTACCCAGCCAGCTCGCCGTCGAGCACGGGATCATCGAGCTCCTCCACGCCCTCCCGGGTTTCGACAGCCGGCGCCTCATCGCGGCGATGGAGCAGCCGCCGCCGGCCCACACGACCTGCTGGGAGCGGGGCGAGAAGTAGCGTCCCGGACCATGACGGTGACCAGCTCCGCCGACCAGCTCGCCATCGACCGGGTCGAGCGCCTGCTCGCCGACCACGATCCCGCCACCACCAAGCCCCGCGACCTCCTCGGCGCCCAGTTCGACGCCGGGCTGGCCTGGGTCCACTTCCCCGAGGGCCGGGGCGGGCTCGGGCTCGAGCCTTCGGCCCAGCGTCCCGTGAACGAGCGCCTGCGCGCCGCGGGGGCGCCCGAGGCCTACTGGCACAACCCGATCGGCCACGGCATGGGTGCCCCCACCGTGCTGATGCACGGCAGCGACGAGCAACAGGAGCGCTACCTGCGGCCCTTGTTCACCGGCGAGGAGATCTGGTGCCAGCTCTTCAGCGAGCCCGGTGCCGGCTCCGACGTGGCCGGCCTCTCGGGTCGGGCGGTCCGCGACGGTGACGAGTGGATCGTCAACGGCCAGAAGGTGTGGACCACCCTGGCCCACCTCGCCCGCTGGGGCATGCTCCTGGTCCGCACCGACCCCGAGGCCCCGAAGCACAAGGGCATGACCTACTTCGTGGTGGACATGCAGGCCCCCGGCGTCGAGGTCCGGCCACTACGCCAGATCACCGGTGAGGCCGAGTTCAACGAGGTGTACTTCACCGACGTCCGCATCCCCGACACGGAGCGGCTGGGCGACGTGGGAGAGGGCTGGCGGGTCTCGATGACCACCCTCATGAACGAGCGTGTGGCCATCGGTGGCTCGGTCACCCCCAAGGGCTCGGGCCCCATCGGCGAGGCCGTCCGCCTCTGGAACGCGAAAGGCGACAAGGACCCGGTCACGCGGGACCGCTTGACCCAGTTGTGGATCGCAGCCGAGGTCAACCGGCTGACGAACCTGCGGGCCCAGGCCAACCGCTCGATCGGCACCCCCGGCCCCGAGGGCTCGGTGGGCAAGCTGGCCTTCGCCGAGGCCAACAAGGCCATCTACGCGTTCTGCCTCGAGCTCATGGGCCCCGAAGGGATGCTGTACGGGAGCTACGAGATGGTGCGGCCTGAGCACGCCATGAGCTCGGACAGCACCCAGAAGGCGTTCCTGCGGGCCCGGGCCAACTCCATCGAGGGCGGCACCAGCGAGATCATGCGGAACATCCTCGGTGAACGGGTCCTCGGCCTGCCCGGCGACATCCGCGTGGACAAGGACCGCCCCTGGAGCGAGGTGCCCCGTTCCTGAGCCGAGGGCCGGTCAGCCGGCCCGATTGGCGAACCGGAGGTGCGCGGTCTCGTTCAGGCTGACCAGTGACCGGGGACCCGAGCGCGAGGCCCGGACCCGGCTGACGCTGGTGTAGTCGGGCACGAAGAACATGAGCTTGTCGAGGCCCAGCACGGCCGACAGGAAGGCGTTGATCGTCCCGCCGTGGCAGACCGCGGCGACCCTGCGGCCCGGGTGCTCGTCGATGATCCCGTTCACGGCCTCCACGACCGAGCGCTGGAACTCGTCGGGATCGAGGTCCCACTCACCGGCGATCATGGCGTGCCAGCGCGGGTCGTCGGCCGCCTTCAGCTCCTCGATGGGGATGTACCAGGGGGCGTTGCGATCGAACTCGGCCAGGCCGTCGACCGTCGCCACCTCCAGCTCGAGCAGGCTGGCCAGCGGCTCTGCGGTCTCCTGGGCCCGCCGCAGGGGGCTGGCCACCATGACGTCGATCTCCTCGTCGGCCAGCCAGGCGGCGAGCGCGCCGGCCTGCCGCCAACCCTCGTCGCTGAGCTCGGGATCGGCCGGGCCGTCCCCGTCCTCGATGCGGACGGGCAGGGCGTGGCGGATGAGCAGGAGATCCATGGCGGCCGGAGCCTAGCGATTGCCCCGGCGACGGCCGTCGTCGTCGCTAGCGTGAGGACGTGCGTCGCCGGACCAAGATCATCGCCACGATCGGTCCGGCCTCCGACCGCGAAGCCACGCTGCTCGCCCTGATCGAGGCAGGCATGGACGTGGCCCGCCTCGGCCTGGCCCACGAGGACCTCGACACCCACCTGGACCGCTACGACCGGATCCGCAAGGCGGCCGTCGAAGCGGACCGGCCCGTCGGGATCCTGGTCGACCTCCCCGGGCCGAAGGTCCGCGCCGGGGCCTTCCCGGAAGGCGGGGTCGACCTGGTCGAGGGCGAAACGATGCGACTGACCCCCGGCTACAGCCAGAGCACGGCGGAGGTCGTGGAGGTCGGCTACGAGCGGCTGGTCAACGACGTCGAGGTCGGAGACCGAATGCTCTTCGGCGACGGCGCCCTGGTCATCGAGGTGGTGGACAAGACCGCGTCCGATCTGGTGGCCACTGTCTGCCACGGCGGTCGGGTCCAGGGTCGTCCCGGCGTGCACATCCCCTCGGACCGGCTGCGGATCGCCTCGCCCACGCCCGACGACCTCCGGATGCTCGACGCCTTCGTCGAACGCGGCGTCGACATGGTCGCCATCTCCTTCGTGCGCTCGGCCCACGACGTCCGCCGGGTCGGCACCGAGCCCCACCCTCGGGGACCGCTGGTCGTGGCCAAGATCGAGACCCGGGCCGCCGTCCAGAACCTGGAGGGCATCATCCAGGCCAGCGGGGCGATCATGGTCGCCCGCGGTGACCTCGGCGCCGAGCTGCCCATCGCCGAGATCCCGCATCTGCAGAAGCACATCATCCGGACCTGCATCGCGCTGGGCCGGCCGGCGATCACCGCCACCCAGATGCTGGAGTCGATGGTCCACGCCGGCACCCCGACCCGCGCTGAGGTGACCGACGTGGCCAACGCCGTGTTCGACGGCACCAGCGTGGTCATGCTCTCCGGCGAGACCGCCGTCGGCCACGACCCGGTGCTCACCGTGCGCACGATGGCCGACATCGCCCGCCGGGCCGACGAGGAGTTCGACTACGACGGTTGGGCGCCACACATCACCGAGCTGGTGCACACCGAGGAGGGTGACGCCGACGCCCGCGTGACCGACACCATGACGATGGCCGCCTGGCGGGTGGCCAGTGAGATGAACGCGGACGCGATCCTGTGCATGTCCCGCACCGGCTTCACCGTCCGGGCCATGGCCCGCTTCCGGCCCAGGACCAAGATCCTCGGGTTCTCGCCCGACGAGCGCACGGTCCGCCAGCTGACGATGAGCTGGGGCGCCCAGCCGATGATCGTCGAGCAGCGGGGGAGCAACGAGGCCATGGTGCGGGCCGTGGTGCGCAGCGCCCGGGAGCACGGTCACGTGCGCTCCGGGGACACCGTCGTCGTGTTGGCCGGCTCCGACGACCGGTCGCGAGCCACCGACGTGCTGCGCCTGGTCCGGGTGCCCTGACGCCGTCACGGCGGCCCCGGCTGCGTTGGCGGGACCGGCTCCGCCGGGGGCCCACCGTCTTCGTCCTGTCGGGCGGGGGGAACCTCGGCGCGCTGCAGGTCGGCATGCTGCGGGCGCTCACCGAGCGCGACATCACCCCCGATCTGGTCCTCGGCTGCTCGGTCGGCGCCCTGAACGGTGCCGCCTACGCCGCCGATCCGACCGTCGCCGGGGTGGACCGCCTCGAGGACCTCTGGCTGCGCCTGGCCGGCCCCGACGTCATGCCCGCCGGCCGCTGGCTGCCCTCGACGCTCCAGTTGGCCATGCGGGGCGAGTCCATCCACGGCAACGAAGGGCTGCGGGAGGTCATCGAGCGGATCCTGCGCCCCACCCGGTTCGACGAGCTCCGCATCCCCTTCCAGTGCGTCGCCACCCAGTTGGACCCGCCCGCGGAGGTCTGGTTCGACGAGGGCGACCTGCACGCGGCGATCCTGGCCTCCGCCGCCCTCCCGGCCGTGTTCCCCATCGTCGAGCTGGGGGGCCATCGCTACCTCGACGGGGGCATCGCCAACGACATCCCCGTCAGCCGGGCCGCCACGGTCGGGGCTCGGCGGGCCTACGTCCTCAACGTGGGGACCCTGGACCGGAACTTCACCGAGCCGAAGCGCCCGATCGACGTGGCCCTCCAGGCCCTCTGGCTGACCCGTCGCCTCCGCTACGACGAGGACCGCGGTCGCCTGGCCGCGCGGATGGATCTGAACATCCTCCCCTTCGGGACACCGCCCCGCACCCGCTACGACGACTTCAGCCGCACCGCGGAACTGATCACGCAGGCCTATGCCGCCACCGCCGCCCACCTCGACGCCGAGGCCGGCGACGAGTCCCGTGCCGCCCCGCCGATGCCGCTCGAGGCCCGACCCGACGACGTCCCTAGGGTGCAGCCATGAGCGACATCAGTTTCACCTCCGGGCCACCCGAGACCGTGTTGGACCGTGAGCCGGAGGCCGCACTGAACGCGTTGGCCGACGCCGGTGAGGACGTGGCCGCGGTCGGTCGGGCGTGCATGCAGTACCCCCGCTTCCTGGCCGGCTGGGCCCGACTGGGCGACCTGGCCCCCGACCAGGCGTTCGCCTACGCCGCCTACCGCACCGGCTACCACCGGGGCCTCGACCGCCTACGCCAGAACGGTTGGCGGGGCAGCGGCTACGTCCGTTGGGTGCACGAGGAGAACCGCGGCTTCCTCACCTCGCTGGCGGGCCTGGGGCGCATCGCGGAGGCCATCGGCGAGGACGACGAGGCCGAGCGCTGTGCGCTCTTCCTCCTGCAGCTCGACCCCGCCTGGCCGCCCACCGCCGATTGACCTCAGCCGCCTGCGGCGTCCTGGGCCCGGATCCGGGAGCGCTCCTGGTCCCTGCGGCTGGCCGGCCATGGCGGCGGCCCGTTCGATGCCAATGGGGCGCGCTGGTGGGCGTCCTGCCACAGGCCGTGGCGTGGCGGGTGCTGAAAGTGACTGTCACACCCCGTGAGTAAGTTTGGGGCATGGATCCGATCGCCGTCATGAACGAGGCGTTGGACCGTCTCGTAGATGAGGACCGGTCGGGTTGGTCCGTGGCCGCGAAGACCCAGCGCACCATCGAGCTGACGAAGCTCGGGGCCCGGTTGGAGGCCGAGACGGTGGCCCGGGTGGGGGAGTGGGAGGCCGCCGGTGGATGGCAGGTCGGCGGGTCCCGATCGCCGGCAGCGGCGTTGGCGTGGCTGGGCGGCCGGTCCCATGGTGTGGCCCAGAGGTCCGTGCAGACCGGCCGGCTGGTGCAACGGCATTCGGCGACGGCCAAGTGTGTGGCGAACGGTGACCTGAAGATCGATCTGGCCCACCAGTTGGGTCGGGCGGTCACCGACGAGCGTGCGCCTGTCTATGAGCGGGACGAGCACGTGCTGTTGGATGCGGCCCGCCGACTGGACGCCAGGCGGTTCAAGGTGTTGATCGACCGGTGGGTCGAAAAGGCCGATGACGAGGTCGACCCGGACAAGGAGTTCGAGCGCTTCGACCGCCGTGAGCTCAAGGTCGGTCAGCTCCTCGACGGGCTCAGCGACGTGCGGGGCACCTTCCCCGCCGAAGGCACCGCGCTGCTCCGCAAGGTCCTGGACGCCTACCGCAAGCCCGACCCCGCCGGCATGATCGGCGGACGGCGCTCCAACGCGCAGACCAACTACGACGCCCTCATGGCCGCCTTGGCCGCGGCCGTGGACGGTAAGGAAGGACGGCCGCTGCGCACGACGGACGCGGTGGTGTCCTATGAACTGCTGCAGCGGCTGCCGGTCACGGACCTGGAGAACATGCGCTGTGACCTCATCGGCGCCGGCCCGGTCCCGCCCTCGCTGCTGCGCCGGTTGGCCGCGGACTCCGCCATCGGCCGCATCATCGCCGACGCCGACGGCGTGCCCATGGAACTGGGCACCCAGGTCCGGTGCTTCACCGCCCAGCAACGCCGGGCCCTACGTCTGCGGGACCAGACCTGTGTCTGGCCCGGCTGTGACCTGCCCGGCGAGTGGACCGAGATGGACCACGCCATCGACGCCGCCCTCGGCGGCCCCACCGATGTCCGCAACGGACGGTTCCTCTGCGTAAGACACCACCACCTCCGCCACAAGGGCTGGCACCTCGTCTATGACCCCGTGACCAAGAACTGCTCGGTCACCAGCCCCCTCGCAGTCACCTGGGACGAACACGGCGAGGTTCACCTGCCTCACACCCCCGACCCGCCCCACCCCGCACGAGGCCCCTGAGCCAGGCGTTGCCGCTCGTCGCTCCACCCGACAACCTGACCCGATGGCCATCGTCGCCACCGATCAGGATTTCGATCCGGCCTCCGGATCGTCACCGGCCTGCGCCGTCACCGACGGCACCGCCCACGCCCTCGAGGTGGGAGCGACGTGCTCGAGTTCGCTGGCGAGCTGAGCGACGACCCAAAGGTGAAGCCTTCCGACGTGAACAACGCCCACAAGCTGGCGGCGTCTACCGCAGGGACGCTGTGTTTCACCCCGCTGACCGTGGAAGCTCGGTCTGGCCGAGGCGCGCGCCGAGTCCAAGCTGGACGAGGTTCGCCGCCGCGCCCAACCGCCCGAGGGGCTCGGGCTCAACGACGGCACCTCCCGCAACGTCCATGTGCAGTTCGTCAGGTAGGCCGTAGAGCACCTGGCGGAGCTGAGCGACTGTCACCACAGCCAGCGAGGCAGAGGCCGAGCGACCCGGTCAACCTCACTCAGCTGGCGTGGTCTGCTGTCGGACCCAAGGCCGTCGCTCAAGTCTGCGGCGTTCAGCGCCGAAGCTGGGCCGAAGGGCGGGTGGGGCCCGGATCGGATCGCTACGGCCTTTCCCTGGGTATTTCATTCCTCACCCGCCCTTGCCCGTCGGGCCGTCTGCGCTTGCCATGATGACCGAACGCGTGTTCTATGGTGCGGTGCCCGGCCGCTGGGAGCGCGGGATCCGGCCTCTACCTCACCGCAGCCGGGGCGATCGCGCACTCGTCGGGGCATCATGGTTCGACGATCGCGCCCGGACCCAAGAGCCTCACGAAAACCCGTCGGAGCCTGCCCGACCCGGCTCCCGAAGCCCGCGCCACCGGTACACCGCGCCGGTGTCGTCCACGACCAGCACGGCCACCGGCTCCCCGCTGACCATCTTCGAGGAACTCACCGTCACGGGGACCGCCAACAAACCGAACCGTCACGCCCAAGGAACTAGTTTCGCCGCTATGGCTGGTGGAGGTGGCGTGGGGCCGATCGGCCCGTATCCGCCCGGTGTCGACACCGACGAGCAGAAGGACGAATACGACCGGCTCCGTCGACGCGTGCTTTGGTCCCTTCCCTCTGGGCTCTACCTCGTCGGGAGTCGCTCTGGCTTCAAACGGAATCTCATGACCGTCAACTGGGTCAGCCAGGTCTCCTTCGAGCCCAAGCTGCTGGCCATCAGCATCGAGAAGACGGCGTTCACCCACGAGCTCATCACCGAGGGACAGGTCTTCGCCCTCAACACGGTGTCCCGGGCGGACCGGGCCATCGTGCGCAAGTTCACCAAGCCGGTCGAGGTCGACGCCGACGCCATGACCCTCAACGGCTTCCCGTTCCACGGCGGGCGCACGGGCGCACCGATCCTGGACCAGGCCCCGGCCTACGTCGACTGCGAGGTGCGCCAGACCGTCGACGTCGGCCACCACTCGATGTTCATCGGCGAGGTCGTCGATGTCGGCTTCCAGGCCGCCGAGGACACCGAGGTCCTGCGCATGGAGGACACCCGCATGAACTACGGCGGCTGACGCGTCGGGCCGCGGCCCGTAGTCTCCGGCCGTGGACATCGCCGGGCCCCGGATCACCAGGTTCCCCGAGGAAGGGGTGGGGGCCGACGCGCTCCTGGCCGAGATCGACGCGGAGCGGGCGGGCGACATCGACTGGCGGAACGGGCGGGCGTTCAGCCTCGTGTACCACCACGACGACGAGGTGCTCGAGGGGCTCCAGCACGAGGTGGCCGGTCGCTTCCTCCACGAGAACGCCCTCAATCCCTTCGCCTACAAGACCCTGCCCCGCATGGAGCAGGAGGTCGTGCTCATGGCGGGCGACCTCTTCGGCGGCGAGCCCGGCGCCGGTTCGCTGACCTCCGGGGGCACTGAGAGCATCTTCCTGGCCGTGCAGGTGGCCCGGGACCACGCCCGCGAGCAGGGGATCCCCGAGCCCGAGCTGCTCACTGCGAACACCGCCCACCCGGCCTTCGCCAAGGCGGCCAAGTACCTCGACGTCGCCCACCGCCGGATCCCGGTCGCCGACGACCTCCGCCTCCACGGGCAGCAGGTGGCCGAGCACCTCCGCGAGAACACTGCCCTGGTCGTCGCCTCGGCGCCGTGCTACCCGTACGGCGTCATCGACCACGTCAGTGACGTCGCCGCCGTGGCCCACGACGCCGGCGTCCTCTGCCACGTGGACGCCTGCCTCGGCGGCTGGCTGCTCCCCTTCTGGGAGCGCTTGGGTGAGGCCGTCCCCCCCTGGGACCTGCGGGTCGAAGGCGTGACCTCGCTCTCGGCGGACGTCCACAAGTACGGGTACGCCACCAAGGGTGCGTCCACGGTGCTCTACGCCTCGAAGGACCTCTACCGGCATCAGTTCTTCCTCTACGACGACTGGCCCGGTGGGCTCTACGGTTCGTCCACCTCCGCCGGGACCCGGGGCGGGGTGCCCATCGCTGAGGCTTGGACCGCGGTGCGCCACCTGGGTGCCCAGGGCTACCTCCGCCTGGCCGGGACCGTGCGGGACACGACCCGCCGGTTCCAGGGAGGGATCGCGGCCATCGACGGCCTGGACATCACCGGCGACCCTGACCTGTCGGTGTTCGAGTTCGGGTCCAGCACCCTGGACATCGGCGGCGTCGGCGACGCCATGGACGACCGGGGCTGGCACCTCGACCGCCAGCAGGGCGGCCTGCACGTGATGCTCTCCCCGGGCCATGCCGCGGTGGCTGACCGGTTCCTGGCCGACCTGACCGCGGCCGTCGCCGATCACGACGCCAGTCGGGGTCGCGAAGCGACCTATGGCGGGACGGTCTGATCTGCCGTTCGTCGGGGCGGTCCTGACCGGCGGCGCCAGCCGTCGGATGGGCGCCGACAAGGCCCTGCTCGAGGTCCACGGCGTGACCCTGGTCCGACGGGTGGCCGACGCCCTCACGGCGGCGGGCGCCGACCGGGTCGTGGCCGTGGGCGGCGACATCGGTGGCCTTCGGAGCGAAGGGTTGGAGGCCGTCCCCGACCAGCACCCGGGCGAGGGCCCCCTGGGGGGGATCCTGACGGCGTTGGCCGCGACCGATGCCGACGTCGTCGTGGTCCTGGCGTGCGACCTGCCCGCCGCCGACCCGGCGGCCATCACCGCGGTGGTCGAGGCCCTCGGGCAGGCCGACGTGGCCGCCCCCTGGCACGACGGTCGCCACGAGCTGCTCCACGCCGCCTGGCACCGCCGGGCCGAGCCACCCCTGCAGGCGGCCTTCGCGGCGGGGGAGCGGGCCCCTCGCCGGGCGGTCAGCGGGCTGACCGTCGTCTCCGTGACCGGACTGGACGCGGCCGCCCTCGCCGACGCCGACACCCCCGAGGAGCTGCCCTGACCAACGTGAGGACCGATGCCCGACCGGCCGTACCGGCCCCGGTACCCTGCCCCCGATGGACGTCCCCGAGATCGACGTGGCCGAACTGGCCCTGCGACTGGAAGCCGGTGTCATCGTCCTCGACGTCCGCAACCCCGACGAGTACGACGCGACCCACGTCCCCGGCGTGGTCCTGATCCCCCTGGGGGAGCTGGTCGAGCGGGTCGACGAGGTCCCCACCGCGGGCCCGCTCCCGGTCATCTGCCGCTCCGGCAACCGCAGCCGGCAGGCCGCGGAATGGCTCCGGGGCCACGGGATCGACGCGGTCAACGTGGCCGGCGGCACGCTGGCCTGGGTCGACGCCGGGCTGCCGGTCGAGACCGGCGGAGCCCCCACCTGAGCGGGCCGACCCCCACCGTCGTCACCGATCCCGCCGGGCTCGCCGAGCTCCTCGCGCGCCTCTGCGACGCCGAGGTCTGGGCCTTCGACACCGAGTTCCACCGTGAGCGCACCTACTTCCCCGAGCTGGCGCTGATCCAGTTGGCCTGGGACGACGAGGTCGTGCTGGTCGACCCCCTCGCCGTCGACATCGCGCCGATGGCCGACCTGCTCGACGGCCCGGGTCTCGCCGTCGTGCATGCGGCCAGTCAGGACCTCGAGGTGCTGCTCGCCACCTGTGGGACCGTGCCCCGCCGGCTGTTCGACACCCAGTTGGCCGCCGGCTTCCTCGGCTCCTCGACCCCGTCGCTGGCCACCCTCCTCTCCAGCGAGCTCGGCGTCCGCCTGCCGAAGGCCGACCGGCTGAGTGACTGGCTCCGGCGGCCACTGTCGGCCCGCCAGCTCGACTACGCCGCCGCGGACGTGGCCCACCTGGTGGAGCTCCACGCCAAGCAGGAGGCCCAGCTGGCCGAGCGGGGACGACTGGCGTGGGCCGAGGGCGAGTTCGCCGCCATCGTGGCCGACGCCCGGGAGGGCCGCGACCCTGACGAGGCCTGGCGTCGGGTCAAGGAGGCCCGCCGGCTGAAGGATCGCCCGGCGGCCGTCGCCCGCGCCGTCGCCGCCTGGCGGGAGCGGCGGGCCGCCGAGGTCAACCGACCGGTCCGCCATGTCCTGTCCGACCTCGCCATCGTGGCCATCGCCCAGCGGGCCCCCCGTACGCCCGAGGACCTGGCCGACGTCCGCGGGGTCGACAAGGGGGTCAGCAAAGGCGCCGTGGGTCGATCCATCCTCGAAGCGGTCGAGGCCGGCCTCACGGCGGATCCGCCAGCCGACGAAGGCGCCCCGGAGCTACGGCGGGACCTGCGCCCGGCCGCGACCCTGGCCTCGGCCTGGCTGGCCCAGCACGCTCGCGACCTCGACCTGGACCCCGGCATGCTGGCCACCCGTACCGACATCGAGAGCTACCTCAGCGGCGCCACCTCCTCCCGCCTGCGTTCGGGCTGGCGGGCCGAGGTCGTGGGCCAGGCCCTCGACGGTCTGGTGGACGGGTCGGTGGCCGTCGCCTTCGACCACGGCGAGTTGGTCCTGGAGGTTCGTTCGCACGTCCCTGTCACACCGCTACAATCCGATCTCCAGGCACGCCAGGCTGGGGAGAGCGCCCCGTGAGTAGCAACCCATGAAAAGGGTCGACATCGCCGCTTCGAAGAGGCCCGTGCGCTTAAGCACACCAGGACCGAGTTCGACGACGTGCTCGAGGGCACCGACCAGCAGCCGTGCGCCGAGTGTGGCGCCGAACCTGGCGACGATCACGCCAGTTGGTGCCTCGCGGCCGAGGCCCTGAAGGAAGAGGACTGGGCCGGCTGAGCCGAGACGGAGTCTCAGCCGGCTGCGGCTGAGCCCCCCGGCGCATCCAGCGCCAGGTCGATGGCACGTTCCACGTCGCTCAAATCCATCGCCACGACCACCGGGCGTCCGCCCGCTCGGGCCAACAGCGCGTGCTCCGCCCGCTCGCGGTTGCGGTCCCGTACCCGTTCGGGCACGTCCACCAGGACCGGCCCCACGAGGATGCCGCTGGGGCGGCTGCGGTCGCCTCGCCGTCGAGGGTGGTGGTAGCGCAGCAGACCCGACTGCAGCGTCCCGGCTACGGCCCGGAACGGCTCGACGGTGAGACCGCGGCGACGCAGCGCCCGAACCATCGACACCAGCACGGCGTGCTGGGCCCGGGTGCGCCGGTCACAGAACGGCAGGATGTCGTCGGCCTCGAGGGGATCGGCGGCCCGGGCCAGCATGGTCAGGGCGGGGGTGTAGGTCGAGCGCCGGTTGCCCGAGCGGGCCCGGCGGATCTCCCGGGGGCTGGGGCGGTGGCGGGCCACCGAGGACAGGGCCCGGTGCTCGAGCAGGCGGCTGGCCCGCTGGCCGTTGTAACGGGCCTTGCGCAGGGTGTCGTCGTCGTAGGAGCGGGCCGAGATGCTGTCGACCGACCGCCCGGCGTCGCGCACGCTCAGCAGCGCCGCCACCAGGACGCGGTTCTCGGGGATGTCATAGGCCCGGGACGGGGCGGCGCAGACGTACACGTCGTTGCGGCCGGCGCTGGACGAGCGGCAGGAGAAGGTCTCGGACCAGAGCACCGGGCCGCGCAGCTCACCGCGGCACTCCTCGGCCTGGTTGCTCATCGAGATGGACAGGGACCGGATCGTCTTGGGCGTGGCCGCGAGCAGCGCCTCCGCCTCGCGGCAGGTGGCCAACATCGCCCCCGTGAGCTGCTTGACGACGTTGGGGGAGAGGCCGAGCACCGAGTCGACGGCCTCCACGACGTTGAAGGGTCGCCGCAGCAGCTCCCAGAGCTCATGGGTGGGGGTGCGCTCGCCCGGTACCGGTTCCCGGTCCGGGCCTGCCGACGAGGGCCGGGCCCCAGGAGCCAGGGGCTCAGAGGGCGAGCTCGACACCCAGGACCTCGCCCATCGTGCGCTGGACCTCCGCCTGCTCGGGCGGATCGAAGAGGCCCTCGATGGTCCGGTAGAGCTTCGTCGCCCGGAGGTCGTCGCAACCCTCGAACTGCGGGAGGAAGTAGGCGTAGAAGACCTCGTACAGCAGCCGTGACGGCGTGGGCCCGTCCTGAGACCGCCGAGCGGCGTACTTGGCCGCGTCGAGGTAGACGGCGGGGCCGAGATCGGTGAACTTCCGGAGGCAGAGGAGCCGGCTGACGATCTCACCGGGGCCGTCCAGCAGCCGCCGGTAGGACTCGTCGTCGGGGGCGCCGACCTCGATGAAGGCGAAGCGGCGCATCAGGGCGTAGGACATCTCGAAGAGCAGGTTCTTGTCGAACACGTTCATCGTGGCCACGATCCGCCACTTGCTGGGCAGGCGGATGACGTCGGTGTGGGGCGGGGGATCCACGCCGGCGGGCACGATGGAAAGGGGGTTCGGCGTGCCCTTGCGCTTGAAGGGCAGCACGACCGGCTGGCCCGACAGCACGGTGAAGAGCTGGCCGAAGGCCCGGTCGAAGTTCGAGCGGTTGAGCTCGTCGATGACCAGCCAGCGGCCACTCTCGATGGCGTCCACGAAGAGCCCGGGCCGGAAGATCAGGCCCTCCGCCGTCGGCTGGAGGCCGCCGATGGTCTCGTAGGTGGTCCACTCGGTGGTGGCCGTGGTCGGCAGGTAGCCGGCGCAGAGCATCGCCCGCTGGGCGACCTCGGCCCCCATGTAGGCCAGCGTGGTCTTCCCCGTCCCCGGAGGTCCGGTGAGGATCACGTGCTTGCCGGAGTCGATGGCGGCGACGAACTGGTCCAGGACGTGAGCCGGGAACATCATCCCGGACGCGGCCGCGGTCCGTTGCAGCTCCTGTGCGGAGAAGGCACCCATTGCGTGTCCGGTCGGCCGAAACGTCAGTGCTGTGAGCCAAACTGGTGGCCATGGCCGGAGAGTTCGATGACATCCGTCACCGCCTGGAGGCGATCAGCGAGGAAATGGCCGAGCTGGCCATCCAGCGGCTGCGCGAGTCCATCGACGCCGGCGGCCAGGAGTTGCCGGTGGACGAGCGCCGCCTGACCCGCGCCCGGCGGGCGGTGGACAAGGCCGTGGGCCTCCTGCAGGAGCCCGACGACAGCGCCTGGACGATCGACTGACCGATCGCCCCGGACGCTCAGCCCCGGGGCGGGTCGCTCAGGACCGGCGTCGTCGCCGGCGCCGAGTCCAGCTCGTTGAGGCGGTGGATGAAGGCATGGAGCTGCCCGAAGTGGCGGATGTCGAAGTCCATCACCAGGCGGGGCTGGTCGAGGTGCTCGCCGTCCTTGATCTCCGGAGGGAGTGGGCCGCTGCGCTCGATCCGGCCCGTCGCCGTCAGCATGGCGCCGAACTGGTCGTTGAGCATCGCCACCTCGGCGTCGGTGGGCTCGGCGACCAGGCGGACGACGAGGGTCTTGCCCACCCACCGGATCGAGCGGTAGTTGCGGTAGAAGCCGAGCACGGCCTCGACGGCCACCCCGACATCGTCGGTCACGGTCACGATGCCGAGGTCCTCGGTGGAGATGTAGCCACCGGCGGCGACGTGATCGAGGGTGAAACGGCGCCAACCCTCCCAGTAGGACCCGCCCGGTTCGTCCAGGAAGACGATCGGGGTCGGCACCGACTTGCCGGTCTGCTGGAGCGTCAGCAGCTCGAAGGTCTCGTCCAGGGTCCCGAAGCCACCAGGGAGGCAGAGGAAGCCCTGGGACTCCTTCACCAGCTCCAGCTTCCGGGTGAAGAAGTACTTCATCGACACCAGCTTCGTGTCGCCCCGGATGAACTCGTTGGCCTCCTGCTCGAACGGGAGCCGGATGTTCACCCCGAAGGACATCTCCCGACCCGCCCCCTCGAGTCCGGCGGCCATGATCCCGGGGCCGGCGCCGGTGATGACCATCCACCCCTCGGCGGCCAGGAGGGCGGCCGCGTCCCGAGCCGCCAGGTAGAGCGGGTCGTCGGCCAGGATCCGGGCCGAACCGAAGATCGTCACCTTCGGCTGGTCGCGGTAGGGGGCGAACGCGTTGAAGGCCACCCGCATCTCCGCCAGCGTCGCGGCGGTGATCTTGAGGTCCAGCCGGTCGCTGTCGTCCCCGGCGAGGAGGACGCCGGAGGCGATGATGTCGAAGAGGAGGTCCCGGTCCTCGGTGGCTCCGCAGGCATCGAGCAAGGCCTCGATCTGACGGTCGATGGCCGCCGACGCCGTCTTGACCCGGGGGCTCACGAGTGGTTCAAGCCGGTGCCACCCGGCCGTAGAGGGTGGTTCGCTGCTCGAGGCGGCGGCCCAGCGGCTCGACGATATCCCGGAAGTCATCCTCCTCCAGGCCCTGGCCGTGCTCGGCGCCGGCGGCCCGGGAGATGTTCTCGTCCATCAGGGTCCCGCCGAGGTCGTTGACCCCGGCCTGCAGGAGCTGGCGGGCGCCACCGACACCCAGCTTCACCCACGAGGCCTGGATGTTGTCGATGAGCCCGTGGTAGGCGATGCGGCCGACGGCGTGCATGAGCACGACCTCCCGGAACGTCGGGCCGCGTCGGGCTTTGCGCTGGAGGTACATGGGCGTGGCCATGTGCACGAAGGGCAGCGGCACGAACTCGGTGAAGCCGCCGGTCTCCTTCTGGAGGTCCCGGGTGCGCACGAGGTGGCGGGCCCAGGAGCGGGGCTGTTCGATGGCCCCGAACATGATCGTGATGTTGGACCGCAGCCCGACGCCATGGGCGGTGCGGTGGGCCTCGAGCCACTCCTCGGTGGTGATCTTGTCGGGGCAGAGGACGGCGCGGACCTCGTCGTCGAGGATCTCCGCCGCCGTACCCGGCAGGGTCTTGAGCCCGGCCTCCTGGAGGCGGACCAGGTAGTCGGCCAATGGCTCACCCAGCCGCTTGGCCCCCTCGGTGACCTCCAGGGCCGTGAAGCCGTGGATGTGCATCTCGGGTACGGCGTCGTGCACGGCCCGGGCCACGTCGATGTAGTAGTCGCCGTCGAAGTCGGGGTGGATGCCGCCCTGCAGGCAGACCTCCGTCGCCCCCAGGTCGGCCGCCTCCCGCACGCGGTCGGCGATCTCGTCCAAGGTCAGCAGATAGGGGCTGCCGCGGAGGTTGAGTGACAGCGGGCCCTTGGAGAAGCCGCAGAACCGGCACTTGAACGTGCAGACGTTCGTGTAGTTGATGTTCCGGTTGTGGACGAAGGTGACCACGTCACCCACCGCCTGCCGGCGCAGCTCGTCGGCCACCGCGGCGACGGCGGCCATCTCGGGGCCGCGGGCGGAGAACAACGTGACGATCTCGTCCTCGCTCACCTCGTGGCCGGCCCGCACGCCGTCGAGGATCGCCGTCACCGGCCCGGAGGTGGTGGTCGGGCCGGGCACGAGCGCGGGCGGCGCCGTTCCCGCCCCCGAATACCACTGGTCGTCGCGGCCGAGGCCCTCGGCGTCGCTGTGGTCGAGGATCGGGAAGCGGAGGCCTTCGTCGAGCCAGCGCCCGGGGTCGAGGGCGTACTCGGGGTAGATCGTCAGACGAGGAGCGAGGACCCGGCCGGCGACCTCGGTGACCTCCCGCAGGCGCTCGACGGCGGGCCAGGGGCGCTCGGGGTTGACGTGGTCGGCGGTGACGGGGGACACGCCGCCCCAGTCGTCGATGCCGGCGTCCAAGAGGCGGGCGAAGTCGTCGGAGAGGTTCGGCGGGGCCTGGACGTGCACCTCGGCGGGCAGGATCAGGCGGGCCAGGGCGATCGCCTCGAGGTAGTCCTCGGGCGGGCACGGGTCGGCCTTGTGCATGGCCGTCCCGGCCTTGGGCAGGAAGTTCTGGACGATGACCTCCTGCACGTGGCCGTGCCGACCGTGACTGGTGGCGATGGCCTCCAGCGCCTCGACCCGGTCCTGGCGGGTCTCGCCGATGCCGACCAGGATCCCCGTCGTGAAGGGGATGGCCAGCTCGCCGGCCGCGTCGAGGGTGGCCAGGCGACGGGCCGGCTCCTTGTCGGGAGAGCCCTCGTGGGCCGGGACCGCGGCCAGGGTCTCCAGCATCATCCCCTGGGACGGTGCCACCGCACGGAGCGCAGCCAGCTCGTCGGGATGGAGCGCCCCGGCGTTGGCGTGGGGGAGCAGGTGGGTCTCGCTGAGGACCAGCCGGCACATCGCCACCAGGTAGTCCACGGTCGAGGCGTAGCCGTTCTCGTCCAGCCAGTCGCGGGCGGCCGGGTAACGCTCCTCGGGACGCTCGCCCAGGGTGAAGAGGGCTTCGTGGCACCCCGCGGCCGCGCCGGCCCGGGCGATCTCGAGGACCTGGTCGGGCGTGAGATAGGCGGCCTCGACCCGCGCCGGCGCCGTGGCGAAGGTGCAGTAGGCGCAGCGGTCGCGACAGAGCCGGGTGAGCGGGATGAAGACCTTGGGGGAGTAGGTGACCCGCCGACCATGGGCCAGGTCACGCACCGCCGCGGCCTCCGTCATCAGGTCCTCGAGGGACCGTTCCAGGAGGGGATTCGCCATCCCGCGGAACCCTACCGAGCGATCCTGACCGGTCGCGCTACGGTGCGGTCAGCAAACGGGAGTCCGGCGCACCGGGCTGAGAGGGAGGTGAGGCACCTCCGACCGTCGACCTGATCCGGTTCATGCCGGCGGAGGGAGAGCGTCATGGGCAAGGCGATCGGACGGCTCCAGGTGCTGACCGACCTCGACGCCACCGTGCACCGCCTCGACGTCGTCGACGACGCCCTGGACGCCGGCGCGCCGGTGATCCAGGTCCGGGCCAAGGAGCTCGACGACCGAGCGCTGCTCGAACTGGCCGAGTCGATCGTGGCCCGGTGCCGGGCGGCGGGGGCGACCTGCCTGATCGACGACCGCGTGGACGTCGCGCTCGCCTGCGGGGCCGACGGGGTCCATCTCGGTGACCGCGACCTGCCCGTGGCCGTTGCCCGGCGCCTACTCGGCCCCGACGCGATCATCGGGGCCACTGCCCGCGACGCCGAGAGCGGCCGGGCCCGGGCCCGTGAGGGGGCCGACTACCTGGGGGTGGGCCCGACCTACGCCACCACCACCAAAGACGGCCTGCCCGACCCGATCGGCCCCGCCGGCGTCGCGGTCGTGGCGGCGGCGGCGGACATACCGGTGATCGCCATCGCCGGTATCTCCCTGGAGCGCGTCCCGGAGGTCATGGCCACCGGGGCCCACGGCATCGCCGTCGTCGGTGCCGTCAGTCGGGCCCACGACCGAGGTCAGGCCACCGCCGACCTCCTCGCCGCCATCGAGGCCGGCCGGTGAGCAGGGCGGGTGTGATCGTCATCGGGGGCGGGGCCATCGGGCTGGCCTCCGCCTGGCGACTGGCCCAGGGCGGGCTGACGGTCACCGTGTGCGACCCTGCGCCGGGCTCGCAGGCCACCCGCGCCTCCGCGGGGATGCTGGCCCCGGTCACCGAAGCCCACTACGGCGAGGACCGACTCCTCGCCCTCAACCTGGCGGGGGCCGGGCGGTGGCCCGCCTTCGCCGAGGAGCTGGAGGCCGAGGCCGGGTGCCCGGTCGGCTACCGGACCTGTGGGTCGCTCCTGGTCGCCGTCGACGCCGACGACGCCCGCGTGCTGGACGACCTCGGCGCCTACCTGGACCGGCTCCACCTCGACGCCGAGCGCCTGACCGGCTCGCAGGCCCGCTCCGTGGAGCCCGCGCTGGCCCCGGGAGTGCGCCGCGCCCTCCGGGTGGTCGGCGACCACCAGGCCGACAACCGGCTGCTGGCCGACGCCCTCCTCACCGCCCTCGCGGCCCGGGGCGTCGAGGTCGTCCGCCAGGCCGTACGCCGGGTCGTGATCGAGGGAGGTGGGGTCCGGGGCGTGGCGCTGGACGACGGCACCCTCGTCGACGGCGAGCGGGTCCTCCTGGCCGCCGGGGCGTGGTCGGCGACGGTGGACGGGATCCCTCCGGATGCTCGGCCACCGGTGCGACCGGTGAAGGGCCAGATCCTGCGCATCCAGGGCCCCGCCGATGATCCGGTGCTGCGGGGGAACGTCCGGGGCCTGGTGCGGGGCCGCTCCCTCTACCTCGTGCCCCGCGCCAGCGGGCGGATCGTCGTCGGCGCCACGGTCGAGGAGCAGGGCTTCGACACCACCGTCACGGTCGAGGGCATCCACCAGCTCCTCCACGACGCGGCCGTGCTCGTCCCCGGCCTACTGGACCTCGAGCTGGCCGAGATCGGCGCGGGCCTCCGTCCGGGCTCGCCCGACAACGAGCCGGTGATCGGCCCGACCACCGTGGACGGCCTCGTCGTGGCCACCGGCCACCACCGCAACGGCATCCTCCTCACCCCGGTCACCGCGGATGCCGTCGCCGGTCTCTTCGGGGTCGGACCGGCCGTCGAGGAGGTCGTCGCCTTCGGGCCGGAGCGCTTCGCCACGGCCGGGGCACCGCGATGATCGGCGTCACCGTCAACGGCACGGCCGAGGCCCTGGACGTCGGGACCACGGTGGCCGACCTGGTGGCCCGGCACCGGGAGTCGCCCCGCGGCGTGGCGGTCGCCCGCAACGAGGAGGTCGTGCCGCGCAGCCAGTGGGGCGCCACCGTCGTCGCCGACGGCGACCGCTACGAGATCCTGACCGCGGCCCAGGGAGGATGAGATGAGCGGCGATCCCCTGGTGATCGCGGGCCGTGCGCTCGGCTCGCGCTTGATCCTCGGCACCGGTGGGGCGCCCAGCCTCGACGTCCTCGAGCGGGCGGTGACCGCCTCCGGCACCGAGCTGGTCACCGTCGCGTTGCGTCGGGTCGACCCCACCGCCGCCGGCTCGGTGCTCGATGTGCTCGACCGCCTGGGGGTGGCCGTGCTCCCCAACACCGCCGGGTGCTACACGGCCACCGAGGCGGTGCGCACCGCCCGACTCGCCCGTGAGGCCTTCGAGACCGACTGGGTGAAGCTCGAGGTCATCGGCGACGACCGCACGCTGCTGCCCGACCCCGTCGAGCTGGTGGCCGCCGCCGAAGAGCTCGTCGACGACGGCTTCACCGTTCTGGCCTACACCACCGACGACCCCGTCCTGGCCCGCCGCCTCGAGGGCCTCGGCTGTGCCGCGGTGATGCCGTTGGGCTCGCCGATCGGCAGCGGCATGGGCATCAACAATCCGTACAACATCGCCCTCATCGTCGATCAGGCCACGGTCCCGGTCGTACTCGACGCGGGCGTCGGCACCGCGTCGGACGCCGCCCTGGCCATGGAGCTGGGCTGTGACGCCGTCCTGCTGGCCTCGGCGGTCACCCGGGCCCAGGACCCCGTCGCCATGGCCGAGGCCATGCGCCACGCCGTAACCGGGGGGCACCTCGCCCGGCGGGCCGGCCGCATCCCCCGTCGCCATTACGCCGATGCTTCGACGTCCGACGAGGGCCGACCCGACCTGCTCGGTCCGGAGGTCTGATGCGCCTTCTCGTGCTCACCGACCGGGACCAGTCCCGTGCCGCGGGCCGCCACCTGGCGGAGACGGTCGAGGCCGCTGTCGCCGGTGGGGCCACCGCGATCGTCTACCGGGAGAAGACCCTGCCCGGCCCGCATCGCCGGGCGCTGGGGGAGCGGGTGGCCCAGGCCTGCGGTGCCGCCGAGCTGATCGTGGCCTCCGACCCGGTGCTGGCCCGGGTGCTGGGCGCGGGGACCGTCCACCTGGCCGCCGACGATCCCTGGCCGGAGGAGGACGACCTGATGGTCGGCCGGTCCTGTCACGGCGCGGTCGAACTGGCCGGCGCCGCCGCCCACGGTGCCGCCTACGCCACCCTGTCGCCGGTCTTCACCACCGAGAGCAAGCCGGGGTACGGCCCGGCCCTCGGCCTCGAGGGGCTGGCCGCCCGGGTGGCGGATGCCCAGCTCCCCGTCTACGCGCTCGGTGGGATCCAGGCCACGACCGTCGGTGCCTGTCTCAACGCCGGGGCCGCCGGCGTGGCGGTCATGGGGGCCGTGATGAACGCCGCCGACCCGGCGGCGGCCGTCCGCGCCCTGCTCGACCAGGAGCTCCCGACATGACACCGCCCGTCGCCCTGACGATCGCCGGCTCGGACTCCGGTGGGGGGGCCGGGATCCAGGCCGACCTCAAGTCCTTCGCCGCCCTCAGGGTCTTCGGCACGACCGCGGTCACGGCGGTCACCAGCCAGAACACCGTGGCGGTCACCCGGGTCGATGTCCTCGACCCCCGCGCCGTCGAGGCCCAGATCGACGCCGTCCTGGCCGACCTGCCGGTCGCGGCGGTCAAGACCGGCATGCTGGCCACCGCCGAGATCGTCGAGCTGGTGGCCCGGAGGGCCGCGGCGGGCGACCTGCCCCACCTCGTGGTGGACCCGGTGATGGTGGCCAGCAGCGGTGACCGCCTGCTCGCCGAAGACGCGGAAGCCGCCTACCGCGAGCTGCTCTTCCCCCACGCCGAGGTCATCACCCCCAACCTGCTGGAGGCTTCGGCCATCCTCGGCCGCATCCTGGAGAACGCCGAGGACGCCGCCGCCGCGGCCCGGGACCTGAGCGCGGGGTGCGACGCCTGGGTCGTGGTGAAGGGCGGGCACCTCGACGGCTCGGCCAGCGATGCCGTGGCCCATTCGTCGGGCAGCACCGTCCTCACCGGCGAGCGCATCGACACCCCGAACGTGCACGGCACGGGCTGCTCGTTCGCCTCGGCCACCGCCGCCGGACTGGCCCAGGGCCTCGAGCCCCTCGCCGCCCTCCAGCAGGCGAAGGCGTTCATCGACCGGGGCGTCCGTGGTGGTGCCGCCTGGCGCCTCGGCGCGGGGCACGGACCGATCGACCACTTCGGATGGGAGTCCTCGCCATGATCTCGACCGCCCTCGCCCTCACCGCCCTGGTCGTGGTCCTGGGCGCCCTCGTCCTCGTGGCCCGAGGCGCGGGCGGGAGCCGGGACGTCGACAGCTACCTCACCGCCCGTGACAGCCAGTCGGTCAACCGCCTGGCCCTCGCGTTCATGGCGTCGGGCCTCGGCTCGTGGATCCTCTTCGCCCCCCCCGAGGTCGGCCAGGCCATCGGCATCCTCGGCGTCCTCGGCTATGCCATCGGCGGTGCCCTGCCCTTCCTGGCGTACGCGTGGCTCGGGCCGAAGATCCGGGCCGCCGCCCCCGACGGGGTCACCCTCACCGACTGGGTGCGGATGCGCTTCGGCCGACCGGCCCAGGCCTGGGTGGCGTTCGTGTCGGT
Source organism: uncultured Microthrixaceae bacterium (assembly GCA_963845425.1). Taxonomy (GTDB): domain Bacteria; phylum Actinomycetota; class Acidimicrobiia; order Acidimicrobiales; family DATDAH01; genus DATDAH01. The sequence goes on along the minus strand of CAWJSC010000010.1, from coordinate 330,948 downwards.
CTTCTACATGTTCATGTTCATCACGGCCGAGCTCACCGCCATCGGCGGGGTCATGGACCTGCTCGGCGGGGTGGACCCTTGGGTGTCGATCGTGGCGGTGGCCGCGGTCACTGCCGGCTACACCGCCTGGGGGGGCCTGCCCGCCTCGCTGCGCACGGACCAGGTCCAGGCCGTGATGATCGTCATCCTGGTGTCTCTCGCCCTCGTCGCCATGTTCCTCCACGTCGACGACCCGCTGGCCCGGGCCCGCGACGGAGGGCTGGACACGTTCTCCCGGGCCGGATGGGAGAGCATCGTCGTCCTCGGCATCGCCATCACCGCCGCGAACCTCTTCCACCAGGGGTACTGGCAGCGGACCTGGTCCGCGGCCGACGCCTCGGTGGTGACCCGGGCCGGGCGGGGGGCGGCTCTCCTGTCGTTCCTCGTCCTCCTCCCCGTGGGCTTCACCGGCCTGGTCGCCGGTGGCATCGCCGTGTACGAGGGCACCGAGCCCTCGCCGGTGCCCTTCTTCGCCCTGCTCGACGGCCTGCCCGAGCTGATCATCCTGGTCGTGGCCGTCCTGGCCATTGCCCTCGTGGCGTCCAGCGTGGACACGCTGCAGAGCGCCCTGGCCGCCCTGATCGACCGGGACCTCAGCGACGGGCGACTGTCCCTCACCGGCGCCAAGGTGATCACGGTCCTGCTCACCGTGCCCGCGGTGCTCATCGCCCTCAAGGGCTACGACGTGCTCCGCCTCTTCCTCATCGCCGACCTCGTCGCGGCGGCGACGGTCGTCCCCGTGTTCCTCGGCCTGCGTCGGGCGGCCTCCAGCGCCTCGGTCATCGTCGGCTCCCTGGCCGGCTTGACCTCCGTGGTGGTGCTCGGTGTGGTCCGGGACGGGACCCTGGAGGCCGGCCTCGACCTGCTCACGGTGGCCGGCAGCCCCGGCCTCGACCTCGGCGCCTTCGTCGTGGCGCCGCTCGTGTCCTGGGTCGTCGCCGTCGGCGTCGCCCGGCTGACCCCCCGGGACGTACCGGCCGTCAGCTGAGGAGGGCGGCGGCCTCGCGGTCGACCAGCCAGACCACCTGCTCGGCCCGGATGCGGGACGCCGGGGTCTCGCCCGCCACGGTGGCGGCCATGGCCTCGGCCTTCTCGGCGCCGCTCACGGTCACCAGGGCCAGGCGGGCCCGCTCGATGCCGCTGAAGGTCAGGGTCTCGCGGGGATGGGGGTTGCGTCCCGTGGGGTCCTCGTTCATCACGACCAGGCGACCGGGGTCGGCGTCGAGGGCGGGGGAGTCGGGGAAGAGGGAGGCGGTGTGGCCGTCGGCGCCCAGACCGAGGTGGATCACGTCGAACTGGCCGACCTCGCCCACGAGCTGGTGGTACCGGTCCGGGCCGTCCTCACAGCGCATCGGGAAGTTGGTGTTGACCGCCCCGACGTTCTCCAGGAGGGCCTCCCGGCCGAGGCGGTAGTTGGAGTCCTCGTGGTCGAGGGGCACACAGCGCTCGTCGCCCCAGTACACGTCGACCCGCCACCAGTCGATCTGGGCTCCGCCGGCCTCGGCCAGGGCCTCGTAGCAGGTCCGGGCGGTCGCGCCACCGGACAGCGCCAGCGAGAAGAACTCGGCAGGACGCGCCAGAAACGCCTCGATCACGCGCTCGGCGAACTCCGCCGCCACGCTGTCGACCACCACCAGCTCCCCGACCACGAGCCTGACGTTAGGCGACGTCGGCCCCGCGACTCCGACCGGGTGGGGCCGGCTCAGGTCGCGCCGAGCGCCTCGGCCTTGGTGCCCAGGGTGTCGAGCAGCTCGTCGAAGGACTTGGCGAAGGCGGCCACGCCCTCCTCCTCGAGCCGACGGCCCACGTCGTCGAGGTCCACGCCCGCGGCCTCGACCGCCGCCAGGACGGCCCGGGCCCCGGCCGGGTCGGCGTCGATCGTGCGGGTGAGGGCGCCGTGGTCCTCGAAGGCGTCGAGGGTGGCTTCCGGCATGGTGTTCACCGTGTCCGGCCCGATGAGCGTGTCGACGTAGAGGGTGTCGGGATAGGCCTCGTTCTTGGTCGAGGTCGAGGCCCAGAGCGGCCGCTGCACCCGGGCACCCCGCTCGGCCAGCGCGTCCCATCGGGGACCCGCGAACGTCCGCAGGAAGAGGTCGTAGGCCGCCTGGGCCTGGGCGACCGCGGCCCGGCCCCGCAACGCCAGGGCCTCGGCCGTGCCGATCTGGTCCAGGCGCCGGTCCACTTCGGTGTCCACCCGACTGATGAAGAAGGAGGCCACGCTGCTGATGGCGGCCAGGTCCCCGGTGCAGGCCTCCAGGCCGCTCAGGTAGGCCTCCATGACCTCCTGGTAGCGGTCCAGGGAGAAGATCAGGGTCACGTTGATGCTGCGGCCCTCCGCGATCATCCGGCGGATGGCCGGGATGCCCTCGGCGGTGCCCGGGATCTTCACGTAGAGGTTGGGCTCGGCGATGCGTTCGTGCAGCTCGCGCGCCGCGGCGATGGTCCCGTCGGTGTCCCGGGCCAGGGCCGGCGCCACCTCGACCGACACGTAGCCGTCCTCGCCGCCGCTGGCGTCGTACACCGGACGGAGGATGGCCAGGGCGCTCTCGATGTCGCGGACCACGAGGGCCCAGTAGGCGTCGTCGATGCTCTCGCCGGCCAGCTCGGTGAGCTGGGCGTCGTAGTCCTCGCCCGTGCTCATGGCCTTCTGGAAGATCGACGGGTTGGAGGTGATCCCCCGGATGCCCCTGTCGACCCAGGCCTGGAGCTCCCCCCCGGTGATCCAGCCCCGGCGGAGGTTGTCCAGCCAGGGACTCTGGCCCTGCTCGGAGAAGAGGCGCTGCAGGTCGCTCATCGGTGTGCCTTTCGAATCGGGGGTCAGGCCAGGAGGCGACGGGCCGACTCGGCCACCGCCACGGGGTTGAAGCCGAGCTTGTCCAGGGCTTCACCCCCGGGAGCGGAGGCACCGAAGCGGTCCAGTCCGTGCGCGGCGTCCACCCAGCGGTCCCAGCCGAAGGTCACACCGGCCTCGACCGAGAGCGACCGCACCCCGACGGGCAGCACCGACGCACGGTAGGCCTCGTCCTGGACGGCGAAGAGGTCCCAGGACGGCATCGAGACGACCCGGCAGGCCGTCCCCTCAGCGGCGAGGATCTCCGCCGTGGCCACGCAGAGCGACACCTCGCTACCCGTGCCGACCAGGACCAGGTCCGGGTCGTCGTCGGGCTCGGCCAGCACGTACGCGCCCCGGTCGAGGGCGCCGGCCGCCGTGCCGTCCAGCACCGGCACGTCCTGGCGGCTGAGGATGAGGGCGATGGGCCCGCTGGCTGCGACCGCCACCCGCCAAGCCGCCGCGGTCTCGTTCGCGTCGGCCGGCCGGATGAGGCACAGGTCGGGGATCGCCCGCAGGGCGGCGAGGTGCTCCACCGGCTGGTGGGTGGGTCCGTCCTCGCCCACACCGACCGAGTCATGGCTCCAGGAGTAGACGACGTGGGCGTCGGAGATCGCCGCGATGCGCACCGAGGGCCGCATGTAGTCGCTGAACACCAGGAAGGTCCCGCCCACCGGCAACGTGCCGCCGTGGAGGGCCATGCCGTTCATCACGCCGCCCATGCCGTGCTCCCGCACCCCCCAGTGGATCTGGCGACCGGCTCGGTCCTCGCGATCGAAGAACCCGGCGCCCTTGATCTCGGTCCCCGTGTTGCCCGTGAGGTCGGCCCCGCCACCCATCAGGCCGGGGACCCCGGCCACCACCGCGTTCAGGCAGGCCCCGCTGGCCTTGCGCGTGGCCACCTTCTCGCCCACCTCCCAGGAGGGGAGGGCGTCGGCCCAGCCGGGCAGGCCGTGCCCGGCGAGGGCGGCCTCGAAGGTCGTTCGCCGCTCGTCGGTGTCAGCCAGTCGCTTCTCCCAGGCCTCCCGCGCCGGGCGGCCCCGCCGGCCGGCCTCCCGATAGAGGGCCAGCACCGCGTCGGGCACGTAGAAGGTCTGGTCGGCCGGCAGCCCCAGGAGCTCCTTGGTGACCGCGATCTCCTCGTCGCCGAACGGGTTCCCGTGGGCGTCGGCGGTGTCGGTGAACTCGGGGGAGGGGTAGCCGATGTGGCTGCGGAGCACCAGCAGCGACGGGGCGTCCTCCACGGCCATCGCCCGCCGCAGGCCGGCCTCGAGGGCGTCGGTGTCATTGGCCACCTCGCCCAGGGTCTCGACGTGCCAGCCGTAGGCGTCGAACCGCTTGGCCGCGTCGTCCGACAGCGACAGCTCCGTCGGGCCGTCGATGGAGATGTGGTTGTCGTCGTAGACGTAGACCAGCCGCCCCAGGCCCAGGTGCCCAGCCAGCGAGGCGGCCTCGTGGGAGATGCCCTCGGACAGGTCGCCGTCCCCGCAGATCACGAACGTGGTGTGATCGCAGAGATCGGGGCCGAAGGTGGCCCGCAGCCACTCCTCGGCGATGCCCATGCCCACGCCGTTGGCCACGCCCTGGCCCAACGGGCCCGTGGTGACCTCGACGCCGGCCGTGTGGCCGCGCTCGGGGTGGCCGGGTGTGGCGCTGCCCCACTGGCGGAACGCCCGGAGATCGTCCAGGGACAGGCCGTACCCCGTGAGGTGCAGCATCGAGTAGAGCAGGATCGAGGCGTGCCCGGCCGACAGCACGAAGCGGTCTCGGTCGGGCCACTCGGGATGCTCGGCGTCGTAGGTCATGACCCGTGTCCACAACACGTGGGCCAGGGGCGCGAGCGCCATGGCCGTGCCCGGGTGCCCGGACTTCGCCGCCTGAGGCCCGTCCATCGACAGGCCCCGGATGACGTTGATCGCCTGTTCCTCGAGGGTCACCCCAGCCTCCCCAGCCGTAGGCCTGCGACCCTACCCAGCCGGGCGCGACGGGAGAAGGGTTTCAGCCGTCGAACAGGACCACCGACGCGGTGAAGGTGTGCACGAAGTTGCGGCAGCCGATCGGCCCGAGCTCACCGGCACAGGACATCCCCGCCACCGCACCGCGAGACACCTGATGGTGGACCAGGCGCGCGTCGTGGTCGGGCTCGCCGAACAGACGGCTGCCGCGCCCGTTGCAGGTGAAGACCAAGGCGGCGCTGCCGTGCTGGCCGGACAGGAGATGGCGCAGGTCCTCGTCGGCGCTGTCGGCGTCCCGGACGTGGAACTGGATGGTCGAGCCCACTTCGGCGAGGCCGCCGATGGCGATGTCGCCGGCCTCGGCGTCGGCCCCCATGACGTTGCGGACCAAGAAGTCGCCTCGGCCGAAGGTGTCCTGCTGCTCGTCGATGACCTGCCCGACGTGCAGTCCTTCTTGGACCAGCGCGCGGTCTCCCGGGGCCAGGGCCCCGACGACCTCGCGCAGGCGGTCCAACGCCGGCACCCCGGCCAGGTCGTGGATCACGTTGTCGGTGGCCCGCGTGACCACATAGGCCTGCCCGACCGGCCGGCAGCCCTGGGACACGACCGTGCCCGACACCACCGCCGGGCCCAGCAGCACCCCGACGGCGCCGCGGTCGTGGACGGCGCCGTCGAGGACGAGCCGGTTGCCGCGGGGCCCCCTGGCGGCGGACGCCATGCCGCCGATCACCTGGAGGCTCGGGGCCTTCGCCCGCAGCCGGTCCAGGACCCCGTCGATGGGGATGGTGAACGGATCGGTGACGAGGACCAGGGTGCGCCGCGGGTCATCCCCGCCCCCGGCCTCGGCCGGCAGGCCGGTCAGCGCCCAGCCACCGTTGAGGCGCTGGGCCTCGAGGCGGACGGGCTCGACCGGGCCGACCCGGCCGGACCACAGGCTGATCGCCGGGCCCTCCTCGACCTCCCGGGACCCACCGACCACCGACGATGCCACGGCCCCGATGAGCGTCCCCGGGCGCAAGACGGTGCGGACCGTGTCGGCGATCTCGGCCATCAGCCCCAGGTGGGGTGGGGTCACGAAGAGGACCGCGAGGTCGGGCTTCTCGCCCACCTGTTCGAGCACCTCGCCCACCACCTCACCCGTCGCCTGCGTGGCCAGCGGGTGTTCGGAGATGGCGGCGCCGAAGATCATGACGAGGGCGGCGCCAACATGGTGTACGGCACGTTGAGGACCGGGCCCTGGTCGACCCGGCACTTCGCCACGACCGTCCCGTAGGAATCGAAGTCGATCTCGCCCCGCACCAGCCGCTGGGTGAACTTGCCGGGCTCGACCTCGAGTGGCTGCACGTTGCGGGCCACCCGCTCGCCGTCGCGCTCGTAGACGACCTCCAGCACGCCGGTCCCCGCCTCGTCAGGGGCACAGCGGATGATCACCGAGAGGTGGGGGGCCCAGGTGAGCGGCAGGGGGGCGGGCGCCACGGCCGAGAACTGGACCCCGGTCAGGTCGATGCGGGAGGTCCCGCCCTCGGCCGGCCGGAGGTCGACGTTGTCCACGAACAGGGCGGAGAGGATCTCCACGCCCGGGGACGGTAGCGAGCAGTGAGAAACTTCCGGCCCCCTGTCGATTCCGGGTGCGGCCGTTCGTAGACGGGGTAGGAATCGGCACCGGGCCCGTTCCGCCGACAAGGAGACACCGATGAGCCAGTACCTGCTGTCCGTGCACCACGATCCCGCCGACGACGCCCGCATGGCGGCGATGACACCCGACGAGATGCAGGAGGTCGTCCAGGCCGTCGACGCCTTCAACGCCGAGGTGATGGCCGCGGACAAGTGGGTCTTCGGCGGCGGCCTCCACGACAAGGACGCCACGACCACCGTCCGCCTGAAGGACGGCGAGACCCTGGTCGTCGACGGCCCGTACGCGGAGACCAAGGAGTACCTGGGCGGCTTCTGGATCATCGAGGCCGCCGACCTCGACGAGGCGCTGGCGTGGGCCCGCCGGGGCGCCGTGGCCTGCCGCGGCGACGTCGAGGTCCGGCCCTTCCAGGACGAATAGGCCGCCGTGCCGAGCGCGGCGGACCCGGCCCGGCTCGAGCGGATCTTCCGTGAGGAGCAGGGTCGCGTCCTCGCCACGCTGGTCCGCCGGTACGGCGACATCGACGGGGCGGAAGAGGCGGTGCAGGAGGCCTTCCTGGTCGCGGCCCGTCAGTGGCCGGACGACGGGGTACCCCCGAACCCCGGCGGCTGGATCCTCACCACGGCGCGGAACCGGGCCATCGACCGGTTCCGCCGCGAGTCCTCCCGCCACGACCGCCAGGTCGAGTCCCACCGTCTACACGAGGTCGACGAGCCCCCCGAGGAGACCGGTCCCGTGCGCGACGACCGACTGCGCCTGATCTTCACCTGCTGCCATCCGGCGTTGGCGGTCGAGGCGCAGGTGGCCCTCACCCTCCGTCTGCTGGGCGGCCTGGAGACCGGGGCGATCGCCCGCGCCTTCCTGGTGCCGGAGCCGACCATGGCCCAGCGCCTGGTGCGGGCCAAACGCAAGATCCGCGAGGCCCGGATCCCGTACCGGGTGCCCGGCGACGCCGAGCTGTCCGACCGGCTCCGCCCGGTCCTCGCGGTCGTCTATCTGGTCTTCAACGAGGGCTACACCGCGTCGGCGGGCGACCAGCTCGGTCGGGAGGACCTCGTCGCCGAAGCCATCCGGCTGGGCCGACTGCTGGCCGAGTTGCTGCCCGACGAGGCCGAGGTCCATGGCCTCCTGGCCCTGATGCTCCTCACCGCCTCCCGCCGACCCGCCCGCACCACCGCCGACGGCGCGCTCGTGTTGCTCGCCGAGCAGGACCGCTCGCTCTGGGACCGGGCCATGGCCGCCGAGGGACGAGCCATCGTCGCCGCGTGCATCCGCCGGGGCCTCCCCGGGCCTTACCAGGTGCAGGCCGCCATCGCCGCGGTCCACAGCGATTCGGCGTCGGCCGCCGACACCGACTGGGCCCAGATCCTGGCCAACTACGGCCGCCTCCTGGTGCTGGCCCCGTCACCGATCGTGGCCCTGAACCGCGCCGTCGCCCTGGCCGAGGTCGAGGTTCCGGCGCCGGCCTGATCGAGGTCGACCGGTTGGACCTGGACGGGTTCCACCTCTTCCACGCGACGAGAGCTGACCTGCTGGTCCGCCTCGACCGGCCCGCCGAAGCCGCCGAGGCCTACGACCGGGCGCTCGCCCTGGTCGCCAATGACGCCGAGCGCCGGTTCCTGCAGGAGCGGCGAGCGGGCCTGGCCTGAACCGACAGAAGAACGAGGCAACCACGGGGGCGTGAGGTCAGGCCATGGCCCGTCGGGGGCATTCGAGCCCGCTGCCCGCTCCGAAATATCACCCGACGTGTCCATGTCCCGTTCTGGCGCCTGATTTCGGTCCCCTGGGCCGGAAATCAGGCGCCAGTACGGGAGCGGATCGGTTTGAGGGCTTGTTTGGCCACGAGGGTGGGATTCACGCGCCCCCGACGACCCTCGGCGGCACCCCACGCCCCCGTGGTTGCGATCGTTCGCCCAGCCCGACGGCGAGTCAATCCAGGAGGGGCTCGCCGGCGATCCAGACTTGGGCGACCTGGAGATCGGCGTCGAGGGCGACGATGTCGGCCCGGGCGCCGACGGCCAGGGAGCCCCGGTCGGCACAACCCATGACCCGGGCCGGGTTGGCCGAGGCGAAGCGCACGGCGTCGGCGAGGTCGACGCCCACCTCCTGCACGAGGTTGCGGACGGCCTGGTCCATGGTCAGAGCGCTGCCCGCGAGGGTGCCTCCGGGGAGGCGGGGGGCGCCCTCGACCATGGCGATGCCCTGGTCCCGCGCCCAGGACGACTGCCACGCGACGGCATCGGTCACCAGGACCACCCGGTCGGCCGGCTTGGCCCGGATCGCCAGGGCGAGGCAGCGCCGGTCGACGTGGATCAGGTCGGCGATGAGCGACACGGCCAGGCGGTCATCGGTCAGGGCGGCGCCGACCGGGCCGGGCGAGCGCGCCCCGACCGGGCCCGACGCGTTGAACAGGTGGGTGAAGAGCGAAGCGCCGGCGTCGACCGCAGCCGTGACGGCGTCCGGCGAGGCCGTTGTGTGGCCAATGGCCGCGACGACACCCCGGTCGACCAGTGCTCGGATCAGCTCGAGGGCCCCGGCGGCCTCGGGGCCAACGGTCATCAGGCCGACCCCGTCCAGCCCGGCGACCCACTCGAGGTCGGGGGCGACGATCATCGAGTCCGGGTGCGCCCCGCGGCGTTCGCCCAGGAACGGGCCTTCCAGGTGCGCGCGCAGGATCGCCGGCCGGGCGCCGTCTCGGGCCGCCGCCGACGCGATCCGGGCCAACGGAGGGGCGTAGCGGTCGAAGGGGGCGCTGACCAGCGTCGGACACCAGGCCGTCACTCCCTGGGCGACGAGTGACCCGTCGAGGGTGTCCCAGTCCCCGTCGCGGGCGACGGCCACGTCGACCGCGTCGATGCCGTTGACCTGGAGGTCGACGAAGCCGGGCACGAGGGTCCACCCGGGGAGGCCGCCGTCAGCCAGCGGGCGCACCGCGGCGATCCGCCCGGCGACGACCTCGATCTCGGTCGGGCCACTGCGCCCCCCGGGCAGCACTGCGCTCGCAGCCCTGATCATCGGGGCGACTGTAGGACCGGTCGTCCGGTGTCGCGGGAAAGGACCCACCAGGGACTGTCGTGGGCCGGTGTACCGTCGGGGGCATCGTGTCCGAGTCCGCGCTGCCCGTTTCGCGCCGGGACGAGATCCTGGTGGCTGCCGAGGAGCTGTTCGCCCAGAACGGCTTCGCCGGCACGTCGCTGAACGACATCGCCGAAGCCGTCGGCATCCGTCGCCCCACGCTGCTGCACCACTTCACCTCGAAGGAGAGCCTCTACCGCGAGGTCTTCGAACGGGCCCTCACCGAATGGTACGAGCGGGTCCAGTCGGCCACCGACGAGCCGACCGAGGGCTGGGACCGGGTCGACGGGGTGATCACCGCCGGGTTCGAGTTCTTCAAGGAGAACCCCCACTTCGTGCGCATCGTGCGCCGGGAGTTCCTGGAGGGTGCCTCGCACCTCGGCATGGACCTCGGCGAGGCCCTCCGCCCGATGTTCCAGCGGGCGGCTGCCTTCTTCCGCCGGGAGATGGAGGCGGGCCACTTCCGGGAACACGACCCCGAACAGCTCCTCCTGACCGGCTACGGCGCCCTCCTGAGCTACTTCGCCGACGCCCCCGTGCTGGTGGGCATGCTCGGTCGGGACCCACTCGGCGACGAGGCCCTCGAGGCCCGCCTGCAGCACGTGCGCCAGTTCTTCCGCGCCGCGCTCGAGCCCTGACCCGCACGCTCGCCCGCCCCGCCAGCCCCTAGCGTTGCCGCCCGTGGTCACCCGCACCCTTGCCGAGGACGAGTCCAAACGAGTGCTCGCCGCCTATGGCGTGCCCTTTGCTCCGGAGACCGTGGTCGACGACGTCGTCGGTGCCGTCGCGGCGGCCGAAGCCCTCGGCTACCCCGTGGTGGCCAAGCTCAACGGCGAGGGCATCGCCCACAAGACCGAGCGGGGCCTGGTCCGGCTGAACCTGGGCGACGCCGAGGCCGTCGGGGCCGCCGCCACCGAGCTGTTGGCGGCCGCCCGCCCCGAGGACGGCACCGTCACCGTGCTGGTCGCCCCCTTCCTGAAGGCGAACCGGGAGCTGATCGCGGGCATCCACCGGGACCCCCAGTTCGGACCGACGGTGATGCTCGGCATCGGCGGGGTCCTGGCCGAGACGCTCGGCGACGTGGCCTTCCGCCTCGCCCCGCTCGACCGGGTCGACGCCGCCGACATGGTCGACCAGCTCCGGACCCAGGCCCTCCTCGGCGAGGTCCGGGGCGAACCCGCCGTGGACCGCACCGCGGTCGAGGACGTCCTCCTCGCCCTCTCCGCGGTCGCGGTCGAACGGGAGGACGTGCAGTCCGCCGACCTGAACCCGCTGCTCGTGGTCGACGGGAAGCCGGTCGCGGTCGACGCCCTGCTGGAAATCCGGTCGTGACCGCGACCCGGGACCCCTACCTCGCCCTGTTCGAGCCCCGCGGCATCGTCGTCGCCGGCGCGTCCACCCATCCGGGCAAGTTCGGCTTCGTCGCCCTCCACAACATCCTCAGCGTGGGCTACCAGGGCAAGGTCTTCGCCACCAACCGGGAAGGGGCCGAGGTCCTCGGTGTCCCGACGGTGGCTGACATCGAGGACCTGCCCGACGGCGAGGTCGACCTGGTCTTCGTCTGCACCCCGGCGGCGGCCAACCCGTCCCTGCTGCGGGCGGCGGCGGCCAAGGGCGCCCGCGCCGCCTTCGTGGCCTCCGCCGGCTACCGCGAGGCCGGTCCTGAAGGACGTCAGGCCGAGGACGAGCTGGTGGCCCTCGCCGCTGAGCTGGGGATCCTCCTGGTCGGGCCCAACGGCCAGGGCCTCATCTCCACCCCGGTCGACCTCTGCGCCCAGATCGTCGCTCCCTACCCGCCACCGGGGCGCATCGGCATCGCCTCCCAGTCCGGGAACTTCGTCTCGTCGTTCATGAACTGGGCCCAGCTCTCCGGCATCGGCGTGAGCCGAGCCGTCAGTGCGGGGAACTCCGCCGCCGTGAACGTGCCCGACTTCCTGGAGTTCTTCGCCCGGGACCCGGAGACCGCGGTCGGCCTGTCCTACGTCGAGGGCATCGAGGACGGCCGCGCCTTCTACGACCGCACCCGCGCGGTCGTGGCCCACAAGCCCCTGGTGGTGGTCAAGGGCGGGTCCACCTCCTCCGGGGCCGCGGCGGCGTCCAGCCACACCGGGGCCTTGGCCGCCGATGACGCCGTGTTCGACGGGGCCTGCCGCCAAGCCGGGATCACCCGGGCCGCGACCATCGAGGAGGCCTACGAGGCGGCCGCCACCTTCGCTACTCAGCCACTACCCAAGGGGCCCCGCGTCGCGGTGTACACGACGGCCGGGGGCTGGGGTGTGGTCACGGCCGACGCCATCGCCCGCTCCAGCCTCGAGCTGCTCGCCCTGCCTGAGGACCTGAAGGCGGAGATCGACCAGCACCTGCCGCCCCGGTGGAGCCGCAACAACCCCATCGACCTGGCCGGCAGCGAGACCCGGGACACCATCCCCCAGGTCATGGAGATCGTGGTGAACCACCCCGCGGTGGACGCCGTGATCTTCCTCGGCCTCGGCATCCAGTCCAATCTGGCCCGGATGGAGCGGGAGGGTCGCTTCTACCCGGACCACGGCCTCGAGCGCATCGTCGAGTACCACGAGCGCCAGGACGCCCGCTTCGCCCAAGCCGCGGCCGACCTGTCCGCGGCGTCGGGCAAGCCGATCCTGACCGCCACCGAGCTGGCGGTTTCGGACCCGGCCAACGCCGGCCCGGCCGCCGTCCGGGCCAGCGGTCGGCTCTGCTACGCCTCCTCCAACCGGGCCGTGACGGCCTTGGACCATCTCTGGCGGTACGCCCGGTACCGGCAGCGTCGCGGCCTCTGAACGGCGTCGGGTGATGCGGCGGCTGCTCCTGCCTCTCTTCCTGGTGCTGGTGGCCGTGGGCTGCGGCGTCGGCGCCGTCTACGCCGACGCCGGGGGCGAGACGGCCCAGGCCACCGTCGAGATCCAGTCACCCATCACCCCGGTCCTGTCCGCCCGGCGGGTGCCGGACCACATCACCGAGGACATCGCCGACCGGCGGCTCACGGCCGCCCTCACCGACGTGCTCGACGCGGCACCGGCGGACACCTGCCTCGTCGTCGACGCCGGTGGACGGCCGATCATCGCCCACCGGTCGTCGACGGCGCTGATCCCCGCGTCGAACGAGAAGGTCCTGGTAGCCGCCGCCGCCCTCGACGAGCTCGGCCCCCGCTTCCGGTACACGACGACGGTGCAGGCCCGTAACCAGCCGAACGGCCAGGGCGTGGTGGACGGCGACCTCTGGCTCGTCGGTGGTGGTGATCCGGTCCTCGCCACCCGTCGGTACGCCCGAACCTCGGACGTCCAGGACCAGGCCCACACCTCACTGGAGGCCTTGGCCGACCGGGTCGCCGCCGCCGGGGTGACCGAGGTCCGGGGAAGGGTCCTGGGCGACGAGAGCCGGTACGACAGTGATCGGTACGTCGACGCCTGGCCGTCCCGCTTCATCGACCAGAACCAGACCGGACCCCTCTCGGCCCTGTCGGTCAACGACGGCTTCGCGTCGTTCCCCACCGCCGCCGACCCCGGCGCGGTCGAGTCCGCCTCGAGCAACCCGCCGGCCCTCGCCGCCCAGACCTTCGCCGACCTCCTCGCCGCCCGGGGCATCCAGGTGACCGGGGGGGCGGGGGCGGGCACAGCCCCGGACCAGGCACCCGTGGTCGCGGAGCTGCGGTCGGCCCCCCTCCGCGACATCACCGCACAGTTCCTGACCTGGTCCGACAACCAGACCGCCGAGCTGGTCAACAAGGAGCTGGGCTTCGCCCGCAACGGCCAGGGCACGACCGCGTCGGGGTCCGACGCCGTGGAAGCCGTGCTCACCGACGCCGGCTTCGACCTCGCGGGCAGTGACGCGGTCGACGGGTCCGGACTGGCCGGGAGCAACCGGGTGACCTGCGGCCTCCTCCACCAGGTGCTGGCCGACGCCGGCCCCGGCTCCCCGCTGGTGCGGGGCCTGGCCGTGGCCGGCGAGACGGGCACGCTGGCCGCCACCTTCAACGGGACGCCGGCCGAGGGTCGTCTTCGGGCCAAGACCGGCTCGCTCAACGAAGCCCGCGGCCTGTCGGGGGTCGTGGTCGTCCCCGAGGGCGACGACTTGACCTTCTCGCTCCTGGTCAACCAGGACTACGTGGACGCCCAGGGCGACGCGGTCCGCATCGACGTGGGCCTGGCTCTGGCGGCCTACCCCCAGCGCCCCAACCTCGACCAGGTGGCACCCCGCCCGCTGGCCGGACCGGCCTCGGCTCCGGCCCCGGACACCGACGGGTGACCACCCTGCCGATGTTCCCCCTGGGGTCGGTCCTGTTCCCCTCGATGATCCTTCCGCTCCACGTCTTCGAGCCCCGTTACCGCGCCCTGGTCGACGACTGCGTCGCCGGCGAGGGCGAGTTCGGGGTCGTCCTCATCGAACGGGGGAGCGAGGTCGGCGGCGGTGAGGTCCGCACCGAGGTGGGCACCGTCGCCCAGATCCTGCAGATCGAGCGCTTCGACGACGGGCGGTGCGCCCTCGCTGCGGTGGGCACCCGCCGGATCCGGGTGGACCAGTGGCTCGACGACGACCCCTACCCCCGTGCGGCCGTGTCCGACTGGGGGGACCCACCGGGCCCTGCCCCCGACCTCGACGCCGTCGACCAGCAGTTCCGACGGACACTGGCGTTGGCGGCGGAACTGGGCGAGGCCTCGGCGCCGATGGACGTCGAGCTGGCGGAGGACCCCGGGATGGCCACCTTCCAGATGGCCGCCTTGGCCCCACTCGGCCCCGCCGACCGGCAGGCCTTGCTGTCCGCGGAGGGGGCCGAGGCCCGGGCCCGCCTGCTCGCCGAACAGCTCGCCGACGTGACGGAACTACTCCGCGCCCGGCTCGGCGGGTAGAAAGGTCTCGTGCCACAGACCGAAGAGCGCAACGTGGTGGGGCGCGGTCAGGACGTGTGGGAGCTCCTGGTCGCCTACGCCAAACAGGAGACCGTCGAGCCGCTCCGGGGTCTCGGCCGCTGGATCGGCTTCGGGGCCGGCGGCTCGGTGCTCATCGCGACGGGGATCTCGCTCCTGCTCCTCTCGGTCCTCCGGGCCCTGCAGACCGAGACCGGGACCACCTTCACCGGCAACTGGTCCTGGGCGCCCTATGTCATCGTGCTCATCGGGGCCCTGCTCGTCGGCGGCCTGTCCTACTGGGCCGTGAAGTCCAAGAAGGGGAAGCGACTGTGACCACCGGCAACGGATCCACGACCAAGCCGATCACGCGGGAGGACCTGCGGGCGGGCTTCGCCGGCCTGCAGGGCGAGGTGACCGAGCAGGCCCAGTCGGCCCGGGACACGATCATCCTGATCGGCGTCGGCGCCGTGACGGTGATCGCGGTGCTCGCCTTCGTCCTGGGCAAGAAGAAGGGCAAGCAGGACAAGACCTACATCGAGATACGGCGCGTCTGATGCTGCCCATGGTCCGGCGACGGGCGATCACCGACGGGCTGCTGGGCGGCAACCGTCGCTGGCTGGTCCTGGGGGGGCTGGCGTGGGCCCTTCGCGCCTACCAGATCGCCTCCACCCGGGAGCCCCAGGTCGTCTACCGGGCTGAGCTCCGGCCGGGCGAGACCCTGGTGCTGAAGCGCCAGGAGCCGAAGAAGACCGGGCGCGGCCGAAGGTCCTGACCCGGCGCCCCGGCAGACTGGGGCCGTGAAGGTCCTGCTGCGCAATCCCCGACGCGAGGTCGAGGTCGACGGCCCCATCCGGGTGCTGACCCTGCTGGACCGCCTCGAGCTGAACAGGGAGTCGGTCCTCGTCCTGCGGGACGACACCCTCGTACCGGGCGACGCCCTCCTCGAGGACAGCGACGAGATCGAGATCCGGCCTGTCATCAGCGGCGGATGCGCGTGAAGTGCCGCGTGTGCAAGGAGCCGGCGGTCATCGACGTCCGGCGCCACAACGCCAACTTCTGCGCCGAGCACTTCCTCCGGCTCTGCCGCGACCAGGTGGCCAAGGCCATCAGCCAGTTCGCCATGCTCGAGCCGGGGGAGCGGGTCCTCGTCGCCGTCTCGGGCGGCAAGGACTCCCTGGCTCTCTGGGACCTGCTCCTCGAGCTCGGGTACCCCACCGACGGCCTCTACGTGGGGTTGGGCATCGGGGACTACAGCGACTCTTCAGCGACCTACGCCCGGGCCTTCGCCACCGAGCGCGGGCTCGAGCTCGTGGAGGTCGACCTCCGCGAGACCCACGGGTACGACATCCCGACCGGCGCCCGTTCGGCCCGGCGCGCCCCCTGCTCGGTCTGCGGGATCTCGAAGCGCCACGTGTTCGACCGGGCGGCCCTCGACGGTGGCTACGACGCCCTCGCCACCGGCCACAACCTCGACGACGAGGCCGCCGTGCTCTTCGGCAACGTCCTGCGCTGGGAGACCGACTACCTGGCCCGCCAGCATCCAGTGCTGCCGGCCGGCGACGGCTTCCCCCGCAAGATCAAGCCCCTGGTGCGACTCGGCGAGCGCGAGAGCGCGGCCTACTGCATCCTGCGGGGCATCGACTACGAGGTCGAGGAGTGCCCCATGGCCGTGGGCAACAAGCACCTCGGCTACAAGGAGGCGCTGAACGCCATCGAGTCCACCTCGCCGGGCAGCAAGCAGCAGTTCTACTTCGGGTACCTCGAGCGGGCCGCGGCCCGCTTCACCGCCGAGGACGACGGGCCGGGTGACGGCGCCGTGCTCTCGGCCTGTGAACGCTGCGGCGCCCCGACGCCGGCTGAGGTCTGTGCCTTCTGTCGCCTCGCCGAGCGAGCCTCGCAGGCCCAGCCCGTGGCCGCCCCGGTGCGCAAGGTGGCCTCCTGATGGCGGGCCGACCCCTGACCGCCGGTGAGCAGATCATGCTCATCGACGGCAAGGATCGCCGCTATCTGGTCCGGCTGGAGGCAGGCGGGGAGTTCCACACCCACGCCGGGATCCTGCCCCACGCCGGGATCATCGGCGCCGACGAGGGCGCCCTGCTGCGGGCCAACTCCGGGGTCTCCTACCGCGTGATCCGCCCGACGTTGACCGACTTCGTGCTCAAGATGAAGCGCGGGGCCCAGGTCATCTACCCCAAGGACCTCGGACCGCTGCTCCTGCTGGCCGATGTCTTCCCCGGGGCCCGCATCCTCGAGTCCGGCGTGGGGTCCGGTGCCCTGTCCATGACCCTGCTGCGGGCCGGGGCCGAGATCGTGGGCTACGAGCTGCGCGAGGACTTCGCCGCGCGGGCCCAGGCCAACGTTCGGGACTTCCTCGGCGACGAGGCCTTCAGCCGCTACCGGGTGGAGATCCGCGACTGCTACGAGGGCATCGAGGAGACCGGCCTCGACCGCGTCGTGCTCGACCTGCCCGAGCCCTGGCGGGTCGTTCCCCATGCCACCAAGGCGCTGCGGCCCGGTGGGATCATCGTGGCCTACACCCCTTCGGTGATCCAGGTCAGCCAGCTCCGCCAGGACCTCGACCACGCCGGGTTCTTCTCGACCGAGACCGTCGAGGTCCTCCAGCGCACCTGGCACGTCGAAGGCCTCGCGGTGCGCCCCGACCACCGCATGGTGGCCCACACCGGCTTCCTCACCCACGCCCGCGCGCCGGGCTGACCGCCCGCGATGAACGTCCTCGACGTCCTCATCCTGGTGTCGGCACTGTCGGCGGGAGTGGCGGCGTGGCGCCTCGGCTTCGTCACCCGGGCCTCCTCCTGGATCGGCATGATCGGCGGCGTCTACCTCGCCGCCCGGATCCTGCCCGCCGCCCTGGACCGGCTGGAGTCCGCCAGCGAGACCCAGGCGTTCTTCGTGGTGGTGGCCCTCCTGGTCGGCGGCGGCTTCCTCGGTCAGGCCCTGGGGCTCCTGGTCGGGGGTCGGCTCCGGGTGGCGATCCCCGACGGCTCCGCCCGCACGGTGGACAAGACCGTGGGTGGGATCGCCGGCGTCGTCGGGGTCCTCCTGCTGCTCTGGCTGACCCTGCCGACCATGGCCAACGTGCCGGGGTGGCCCGCCGACCTCGCCCGGAACTCCAGCGTCGCCCGCGCCGTCAACGCCGTCCTCCCCGCCCCGCCGGACACGTTCGCCACCCTCGGGCAGCTCGTCGGCGACGATCGCTTCCCGCACGTGTTCGACGCCCTCCGTCCGGCCCCGGACCTCGGCGACCCCCCGGCCCGCACCGGCATCCCGGGCGCAGTGTCCGACCGGGTGACGGCGTCGACCGTCCGGGTCGAGGGCGAGGCCTGCGGACGCCTCCAGGAGGGCAGTGGGTTCGTGGTGGCCGACGAGCTCGTGGCCACCAACGCCCACGTCGTGGCCGGGAACAGCTCGACCGAGGTGGTGCGCACCGACGGCAGTCGGGCCACGGCGACCGTCGTGGCCTTCGACCCCGACCGGGACCTGGCCCTGCTCGACGTGCCCGGCATCGACCGTCCGGCGCTACCGCTCAGCGAGGCCGAGACGGGCGACCGCGGCGGCGTCTACGGGTACCCCGGTGGCGGGGACTTACGCATCGCCCCCTTCGAGATCGCCCGCCAGACCCTGGCCCGGGGCACCGACATCTACGATCAGGACAGCACCGAGCGCGACGTGTTCTTCCTGTCGTCCGGCCTGGCGCCCGGGGACTCGGGCTCGGCGATGGTCGACAGCACAGGGGCCGTGGTCGGGGTGGCCTTCGCCATCGCCCCGGACCGGGCGGGCGTGGCCTACGCGCTCACCGACACCGAGCTCGACGCGATCCTGGACGCGCCGAGATCAGGAGCGGTGAACACGGGACCGTGCATCGGCTGAGCCGACGCGGTCAATCAATTTCGATGAAGATGCACTCGCCGGGGCACTCCTCGGCGGATTCGATGGTCGCCTCCTCCTGGCCGGCCGGGACGACGGCGAGGCCCTCGGGGCCACCCGGGTCGCTGTAGACCTTGGCCCCTTCCTTCACGTAGGCCAGCCCGTCGTCGAGCAGCGTGAAGACGTCGGGGGCGATCTCCTCGCAGAGGCCGTCGCCGGTGCACAGATCCTGATCGATCCAGACCTTCATCGCGTGGGTTCTCCTGGGGGGTCTAAGGGCCGGAGCCTGGGCCGTTCCATCGGCCCGATGTCGAAGGACTCTAGCAGTCGACACCAATAAACACGGAAATCCCGGTGGAATCTCGCCGTGGCATCGGGCCCGTCCCGGAAGGTGCCACGGACTTCAGGAGGCACGTGTGTAAGGTCGCCCGGGAGGAGGTGGTCGGCATCAGCACCCCAGGTGACGGCGCATCGATGGGCACTCCGGACGACGACGTGATCGCCACGCGCGAGCAGTTGGCGGAACTGGAGGAGGAGGTCGTCGTCCTCCGACGCCGGCTCCAGGAGGCACCCAAACGGGTGCGCACCCTGGAGGAGCGGCTGTTGGAGACCAAGGGCCAGTTGGCCCAGGCGGTCTCCCAGAACGAGAAGCTGACCTACACCCTGCGCGAAGCACGCGAGCACATCGCCACCCTGCGCGAAGAGGTCGAGAAGCTGACCCAGCCCCCGTCGGCGTACGGCACCCTGCTCGGGGTCAACGACGACGGCACCGTCGACGTGCACTCCGGCGGCCGGAAGATGCGGGTGGCGGTACACCCTGAGCTGTCGGCCGAGGACCTGGTCCGGGGCAGCGAGGTGGTCCTCAACGAGTCGCTCAACGTGGTCCTCACCCGCTCGGGCGAGGTCACCGGCGAGGTCGTGATCATCAAGGAGGTCATGGGCGACCAGCGGGCCCTGATCGTGGGCCGGGCCGATGAGGAGCGGGTGGTCGACCTGGCCGACGCGCTGAAGGGCCAGCGCCTGCGCTCGGGTGACCACGCCCTGATGGACACCCGTTCGGGCCTGCTGCTGGAGCGCCTGCCCCGACCCGAGGTCGAGGAGCTGGTCCTCGAGGAGGTGCCCGACGTCGCCTACGAGGACGTCGGGGGCCTGGACGAGCAGATCGAGCAGATCACCGACGCCGTCGAGCTGCCCTTCGTCCACCACGACCTGTTCGCCGAGCACAAGCTCCCGGCCCCCAAGGGCATCCTGCTCTACGG
The DNA here is from genome assembly GCA_963845425.1 of uncultured Microthrixaceae bacterium. Lineage (GTDB taxonomy): Bacteria > Actinomycetota > Acidimicrobiia > Acidimicrobiales > DATDAH01 > DATDAH01. Next base: position 311,407 of record CAWJSC010000010.1, on the reverse strand, counting down.
ACCCCCGGGCTGTGGCAAGACGCTCATCGCCAAGGCCGTGGCCAACTCGCTGGCCAAGAAGGTGGCCGAGCTGACCGGCGACGCCGAGGCCCGCAGCTACTTCCTCAACATCAAGGGCCCCGAGCTGCTCAACAAGTACGTGGGCGAGACCGAACGCCAGATCCGCCTCGTCTTCCAGCGGGCCCGGGAGAAGTCCGAGGAGGGCGTGCCCGTCATCGTCTTCTTCGACGAGATGGACTCCCTCTTCCGCACCCGCGGCACGGGCATCAGCTCGGACATGGAGTCCACGATCGTCCCGCAGCTCCTGGCCGAGATCGACGGGGTCGAGGCCCTCAAGAACGTCATCGTCATCGGGGCCTCCAACCGCGAGGACCTCATCGACCCGGCCATCCTGCGGCCGGGCCGCCTGGACGTGAAGATCAAGATCGAGCGCCCCAACGAAGAGGCGGCGGCCGCCATCTTCCACCGGTACCTGACCGCCGACCTGCCCCTGGACCCGAACGAGGTGACCGACCTCGGCGGCGGGGACCCGGACAAGGCCGTGCGGGCCATGATCGAGACCACCGTCGAGGAGATGTACCGCGACGACGAGCGCAACCGCTTCCTCGAGGTCACCTACCAGAACGGTGACAAGGAGGTGATGTACTTCAAGGACTTCGCCTCCGGGGCCATGATCGAGAACATCGTGCGCCGGGCCAAGAAGTTGGCCATCAAGCGCCTCATCGCCACCGGCGACAAGGGGATCCGCACCGATGACCTCCTCGTGTCGATCCACCAGGAGTACAAGGAGCACGAGGACCTCCCCAACACCACCAACCCCGACGACTGGGCCAAGATCTCGGGCAAGAAGGGCGAGCGCATCGTCTACGTGCGCACCCTGGTGTCCTCCGACGCCGACAAGGCCAAGGGCGGTCGCTCCATCGAACGGGTGGGCACCGGGCAATATCTCTAGTCGCCGCCGGCGCGGCTCCAGCTGCCTACGGCAGCTATCGGCGAACGTCTGGTAGAGCTGCTTCGCTGCCGACTCCGCAGCCTCGATCACGGCAACCGGCGTTACGCCATGGATAGGGTCGGTCTCGTGGCGATCCAGAAGATCCTCGGGGTCGAGACCGAGTACGGGATCATGGTGCGGGGGACGCCGGAGTCGAACCCGATCGCCGCGTCGTCGGTCCTGATCAACGCCTACGTCAACGAGTTGGCGGGCACCGAGGCCACGGCCGCCGCCCGCGTCGGATGGGACTTCGAGGACGAGTCGCCCGGCAACGACGCCCGGGGAGTGCCCCCCGAGGGCACGATGGCCCCCGAGGTCGAGACCCACCTGGTCAACGTGGTGCTCACCAACGGCGCCCGCTACTACGTCGACCACGCCCACCCCGAGTTGTCCACGCCGGAATGCGGCGACGCCCGTTCGGTGGTGCGCTTCGACCGCTCGGCCGAGATCATCCTGCAGCGGTCGATGGAGGCCGCCCGCCGGCTGCTGCCACCGGGCCAGGAGATCGTCGTCTACAAGAACAACTCCGACGGCAAGGGCAACTCCTACGGGACCCACGAGAACTACCTCATGGATCGGGCGGTGCCCTTTCCCCGCATCGTCCAGCACATCACCCCGCACTTCATCACCCGCCAGATCTTCTGCGGCGCCGGCAAGGTGGGTAGCGAGGCCCCCGGCCTGACCACCAGGGAGGTGCCGTTCCAGCTCAGCCAGCGGGCCGACTTCTTCGAGGAGGAGGTCGGCCTCGAGACGACGCTGAAGCGACCCATCGTCAACACCCGCGACGAGCCCCACGCGGACGCCCAGCGCTACCGACGCCTCCACGTGATCATCGGTGACGCCAATCTCTCCGAGGTGGCCACCTTCCTGAAGGTCGGCACCACCGCCATCGTCCTGGCCATGATCGAGGACGACGCCCTGCCCCGCGATCTGCGCTTCGCCCGGCCCGTCCCCACCCTTCGCCAGGTGTCCTACGACCTGACCCTGGCCAAGGCCTTCGAGCTGGAGGACGGCTCAACCGTCACCGCCCTCGAGGTCCAGTGGGAGCTGCTGGACCGGGCCCGCAAGTACGCCGAGTCCGAAGGTCTGGCCGTCGTCGGCGAGGTGGTCGGCGCCGAGATACTCCGTCGCTGGGAGGCGGTGCTCACCGGCCTCGAGTCGGACCCCCTGTCGCTGGCCGACCAGCTGGACTGGGTGGCCAAGTACCGCCTGCTCGACGCGTACCGCCGAGCGCGACGGCATGGACTGGAGTGACGCCCGGCTGGCCGCCATGGACCTGCAGTACCACGACCTGCGGCCCGAGAAGTCGCTGTTCGCCCGCCTCGACCTGGAGCGGATCATCACCGACGACGAGATCGAGGCCGGTGTCACCGAGCCCCCCGAGGACACCCGGGCCTACTTCCGGGGGACCTGCCTGGCGAAGTTCGCCGACGCCATCGTGGCCGCCAACTGGGACTCCATGGTCTTCGACGTGGGGACCGACCCACTGCGCCGGGTGCCGATGATGGAACCCGGTCGCGGAAGCAAAGCGCACGTGGGTACGTTGTTGGCAGAAGCCAAGACGGCGGCCGAGCTGCTCGACAGACTCGGGTCCTGAGACGACGAGGGTGATCGATGGCTGAGCGAGAGCAGAAGCGCAAGACGGCTCCTTCCCGACAGGAGGAGGAGGTCGACGAGGCCCCGGCCACGTCGGAGTCCGGCGAGAAGATCAAGGCCGAGCTGGACGACCTCCTGGACGAGATCGACGAGGTCCTGGAGACCAACGCCGAGGACTTCGTCAAGTCCTACGTGCAAAAGGGCGGCCAATAGACCGCCCTGCGCAACGTTCTGTGGGCGGGACGTGCTTGGATTCCCCCCATGACATCAGGGGGCATCAGTCGGCGGGGGTTCCTCGGGGGGACGGCGGGGGCCGGTGTGGTCCTCGTCATCGGGGCCAAGGCGTCGGCCCAGCAGGGGGGTGGCGGGCCGTACGGGGCACTGGCCGCCCAGCCCGACGCCAACGGCCTGAAGCTGCCCGAGGGGTTCACCTCGCGGGTCATCGCCCGGGCTCAGGCGCCCGTGGCCGGCACCGACTACGTGTGGCCGATCTACCCCGACGGAGCGGCCACCTTCCCGATCGACGACGGCGGCTGGTACCACGTCGTCAACAGCGAGAACTTCCTCGAAGGTGAGGGCGGCGTCAGCACCATCCGGTACGACGAGGCCGGCGAGGTGGTCGACGCCTACTCCCTCCTGACCGGCACGACCCAGAACTGCGCCGGCGGGCCGACGCCCTGGGGCACCTGGCTGTCGGGCGAGGAGACCGACGGCGGCCAGATCTGGGAGTGCGACCCGACCACCGCCGACTCCGGCGTCGCCCGGCCGGCGATGGGGGTCTTCCACCACGAGGCGGCGGCCGTCGACCCCGAGAACGAGTACGTCTTCCTGACCGAGGACGAGCCCGACGGCGCCTTCTACCGCTTCACCCCCGACGCCTACCCCGACCTTTCGGCCGGCCTGCTGGAGGTGGCCTCGACCGATCCCGAGGGTGCGGTGACCTGGTTCGAGGTCCCGGACCCGTCCGGCGCGAACCAGCCGACCCGCCTCCAGGTCCCCGAGGTCACCGCCTATGACGGCGGCGAGGGCTGCTGGTACGCCGACGGGATCGTGTACTTCACGACCAAGGGCGACGACCACGTCCGTTCGCTCGATCCGGCCACCGACACCATCGAGGTGGTCTACGACGGGACCGGCCTGCTGACCGGGGTGGACAACGTCACGGTGGAAGCCGGGTCCGGCGACCTCTACGTGGCCGAGGACGGCGGCGACATGCAGGTGGTGGTCATCACCGCCGAGGGCGAGGTGGCCCCGATCGTCCAGATCAGCGCCGAGCCCCTGCCCCCCGACGCCATCGACTCCGAGGTCACGGGCCCGGTCTTCTCACCCGACGGCACCCGGCTCTACTTCAGCTCCCAGCGGGGCGGCAACACCCAGCAGGGGATGACCTACGAGGTCACCGGCCCCTTCCGGGGGATCGAAGCCGCCGAGCCCGCTCCGACCACGACGGTGGCCGCCGCCAACGGGTCCGGCGAGGAGGCGTCGGGGGACGACGGCGACGACGAAGCGAGCAACCCGGTGATCCCGATCGGCATCGCCGTCGGGACCGCCGCCGTCGTGGCCGGCGGCGTCGTCGCCTTCCGCCGGCGCGGGGGGGCCTGAACCATCGTTGACACCTAGGCCCGCTAGGTATAGCGTGCCTAGGTATGAAAGCCGACATCGTCAGAGGCCATCTGGACCTGCTCCTGCTGGCCATCGTCGAGGACGGGCCCTTCCACGGCTACGCCGTGCTGGAGGAGCTCCGTCGCCGCACTGACGGGGCCATCGACCTACCCGAGGGCACCGTCTACCCGGCGCTGCACCGCCTCGAGCGGGCCGGGCTGTTGACCAGCACCTGGACCCAGGTCAACGGCCGTCGCCGCCGGACCTACACGCTGACCCCGCAGGGGACCACCGCCGCCAAGGAGAAGCGGCGGGAATGGACCGCCTTCGCCGAGACCGTCCAGCGCATCGTGGGGGCGCCGCCATGGCCGACGACCGCCTGATCGCCGCCTACCTCCGCGAGCTCCGGTTCTCGGTGGCCAAGCTGGCCGATGCCGACGACATCGTCGAGGAGGCCGAGGACCACCTGCTCGAGGCCGTCGAGCGCCTCGTGGCCGACGGTCGCACCCCGGCCGAGGCCGAAGCCGAGGCCGTGGCCCGGTTCGGATCCGCCGCGCTCGTGGCCAAGGTGTGCATCAGTGAATCGACCAAAGGAGCTGCGGTGCCCACGACCAAGACCCGCCTCGCCGGTTGCGCACTGTTGCTGGCCCCGATCCTGCTGGTCGTGGGCGAGTGGGGGAACGAGGCGACCGACAACACGGGGGGCATGCACGGCACCGCCGTGGTCGTCCTCGGCCTCGCCTTCCCCGCCCTGATCTTCGGTCTCTGGGGCCTCCGGGCTCGCCACGGCGGCCTGGGGCGCCTGGGTCGGGCGGCCTTCGTCCTCGCCGCACTCTCCCCGATTCTGTCATTGGCCGCGGCCTACGGCGCCGCCGCGCTGCTCATCCTGCTGCTGGCCATCGCCCTGCTCGTGTTCGGCGTGGAGATGCTGCGGGCATCGGTCCTCCCTGTCGCTCCGCTGACCCTGGTCATCACCGGTCCGATCGTGGTCATGGTCGACTTCGTCGTCGCCCTCGTCATCACGATCGGCGGCGGTGATGCCGGGAACATGCCCGTGGTCTACGTCGTGGTCCCCGTGCTGCTCGCCGCGGTGGGCTTGGCCTGGCTGGGCTGGCACCTGAGCCAGGAGACCGCCGTCGACGGGGCCCGCGCCCGACCCCTCGCCACGACCTGAGTCCGCGCCATGGCCCATCGCCCGACCTTCGGCCTGGTGCTCGCGCTGGCCCTGGTCCTCGCAGCGTGCGGTGACGACGCTCCCACGGCGAGCACGGTGGCCCCTGAGGCGCCGGCCACCTCGGCCCCCCTGACCCCGGCCGGGTTCGCCGCCCGGGCCGACGCCATCTGCATCGAGGCGGCATCGCACTTCGGTGAGCTCGAAGACCCCGACGGGGTCGGTGGGGCCAAGCCCCTCGGCCTGGGCACCTTCATGCGGGACTGGGTCGCCGAGCTGCGCACCGTGCCACCGCCGGCGACCGTCGCCGAGGACTGGACCGCCGGGCTCGACCTGCTCGACCAGGCGGCCGACGCCCTCGATCGGGCCGAGGCCGGCGATCCCGAAGCCCAGTCCGAGGCGCTCTGGAGCCTCGAGCCCCGGGCCCAACGCCGCTTCAACGCCACCCGGCTGCCGTTCCGGGCCTGCTTCGTCGAGTGAGCGCCGTGGCTCACTCGTCGGCGAAGGGGTGGGCGTCCATCGTCGGTGGGTCGGGGTTCTGGCGGTACACAAGCAGGTTCACGCCCGCCGGGGTGACGGTGGACTCGACCAGCTCGAGGTCGTTGCGGCCGGCATCGTCGAACAGGCGCTTCCCCTCGCCCAGGGTGATCGGGTAGACGGCCAAGCGGAGCTCGTCGACCAGGCCCGCCCGCAGGAGGGCCTTCGCCAGCGTCGAGCTGCCGGCGACGAGGATGTCGTCACCGTCCTCGGCCTTCAGGGCCGCCACCGCCTCGATGGGGTCGCCGTGGAGGACCTGGGTGTTCTCCCAGGACGGGTCCGCCAGGGTGCTGGAGACCACGTACTTGGCCATCGAGTTCATCTTGTCGGAGAAGGGATCGCCGCGGCGCTGGGGCCAGGCCCCGGCGAAGCCCTCGTACTGCACCCGACCCAGCAGCAGTGCGTCGGCCGCCTCCAGTTCGGCCGTCTTGAACGCACCCAGGATCTCGTTGTCCCAGTAGGGAACGGTCCAGGCCCCGTGGGGGTAGTCGTCCTCACCGCCCGGCGCCTCCATGACACCGTCCAGGGACACGAACTCGCTCACGACCAGCTTGCGCACTGTTCCTCCTCGGTGACGGTGGGTCCGTCCCTCCGTCTACCCCGTCCACGAACGGGTCACGCCGAATTCGACCGGCCTGGGAGAAGATTCTCCTCTGTCCGTGCAACCTCTCGCCCCCGCCGGGCGTCGTTGGAGACGTGAAGGCAGTGGCTGAGGCGACCGGCGGGACCGCCGAGCCCTACGTCGCGGCGACCTTCGAATCGCTCTACACCGACGAGGTCGACGCCATGGCCCGCCTGGCCTTCCTCATGGTCGGCTCCGAGGCGCAGGCTGAAGAACTGGTCCACGACGCCTTCGCCCGGCTCTACGAGCGCTGGGACCGGGTCGACAACCCCGGCGGCTACCTGCGCACCTGTGTCGTCAACGGTTGCAAGGACCGGCTGCGCCGCCGGGGCGTCGAACGGCGTCACGCCGCCGCCGCACCAGGTGTGGCCGAACCCGTCACCGAACACCTGGCCGACGTGCTGGCCGCCCTGCCGTACCGGCAGCGGGCCGCCGTCGTCCTCCGCTACTACGAGGACCGCTCCGAAGCCGACATCGCCGAGCTGCTGGGCGTGCGCCCCGGCACGGTGAAGTCCCTCCTGCACCGCGGTCTGGCCAGCCTCCGAGAGGTGATCGAGCCATGAACAGCCCCGACGATCGACTGAGCGACCTCCTCGCCGAGCGGGCCCGGCAGGGGAGCGGGGTCCACCCCACCCGGGAGGGTGTCGGCATCGCCGTCACCCGCCGCGCCGCCCGCCGCCGCCGGAAGCGGGCCGTGGTGACCGGCGTGGCCGGGCTGTGCCTGCTGGCCGGCGTGGTGGGCGGCCTCGCCCTGGCGGGAGACGACGACGGTCAGGAGGGCGGGTTCACCTCACCGACCGGTTCGCTTCCCGATGTGCCGCTGGTCGGCCTGGACATCGACGGCTTTGTCCAGGGCGAGCCCCAAGCAGGCGATCTCCACCTGGATGACGAGCCGGCGAGGACGGTCGTCGTCTTCCGCAGCGGCCACTCGCTCGCCGATCCGTTCGTCACCGTGGCGGTCCAGTCGCCGATCGGCGGGGTGCCGCCAGAGGTCCGCGGCGATCCGATCGACCTGGATGGCGACGGGGTCGACGATGCCGGCGGCGGGGGGAACGATTCCGGGTTGGGGATCGAGTGGCGCCTGAACGACGGGTCGGTCGCCACGGTCGGCGCCGAACTGGTCGGCGCCGAATCGGAGGACGCACTCATCACCTACGCCCGTGAGGTGTTCAGTCCCACCCTCGACCTCGATGATCTCCCGTCGCCCGACGGGCTGCCCGAGCGGGACACCTGGACTCTCCCGGACCCTCGGGGGCCCGCCGAGGCAAGCATCACCTACGAGGCCGGCGACGCCAGCGAGCGATGGATCACGGTCTCGACGACCAACCAGCCGGGGTACTTCGACCTGCTCCAGGACTCGTCCGCCAACCCAGCCGAGGGTTTTGGTTACGAAGAGATCGCTCTGGGAGAGTCCTTCCTCGGCTCCGGTCGAGCCATCGTGTTCGACGAGTACGCGGGGCCCGGCCGGGACTACGCACTGATCCGCACCGACGCCGGTCTCACCCTCGAGATCACGACCGGTTGCCGCACCGGCCAGGTGTGCAGCCAGGCCACCCTCGACGCCGGGACCATCCGCGACGTCATCCGGACCGGCGCCTTCGTCGACGTCGAGTCCACCGACGGCCCACCCACAACGACCGCCCTCGCTCCGGCCACCACGACACCGGTCACGTCGACGTCGATCCTGTCGGTGGCCGACCTCGAGCCGCTCCCGACGTTGACCCGGACCATCGATGATGGCGGGGATCACATCCGGTTCGCCTTCGGCGACTTCCAGCCCTCCGTCGGAGACCTGACGATCCTCGAGACGCTGGACCCGGCGTGTGGCCGCTTCGCCGCCGACTACGAGCGCACCTACCGGGCCTATCGCGCGGAGCCGTTCTGGCAGGGATGGATGACCATCGAGCTGGGTGCCCGCTTCGCCGCCGACCCCACCGCCGTCTTCGTGCCGGGCGAGTTCCCCTACATCCTCTGCCGCCACACCGCCGACACGACCACCTTCGCCATCCCGATCGCCAACCTGGGCGAGCCGACCGTGACCCCCCTCTCCGGGCTCCCCGAGATCCTCGTCGACATCCCCCGCCCCTGAATCCGTCGGAGGCAATAGGGGGCGGATGCCGCCCCCTATTGCCTCCAATGCGGTGGGCGGTCGGGCGCCGGTAGCCTCCGGGCGGTGACGATGCCGTTCTTCCGGGCTGAGGACGATCCGGGACCTGACTTCTCGGCGCTGGTGCGCCGGGCCGGGCTCGAACCGCCGCAGATGGACCGACACGGTGACGCCGTGACGCTGACCCATGGCACCACGGTGGTGGCTCTGCGCTACGCCGACGGGGTGATCATGGCGGGGGACCGGCGGGCCACCGCCGGGAACCTCATCAGCCACCGTTCGATGGAGAAGGTCTTCCCCGCCGACCGCCATTCGGGGGTCGCCATCGCCGGCGCCGCCGGCCCGGCGGTCGAGATGGTCAAGCTCTTCCAGCTCCAGCTCGAGCACTACGAGAAGGTCGAGGGCGAGCAGCTCTCCCTCGAGGGCAAGGCCAACCAGCTCAGCCAGATGGTGCGCTCCAACCTCCCCGCAGCCATGCAAGGCCTCGCCGTCGTGCCGCTCTTCGCCGGCTTCGACATCGGGCGGGGCACCGGCCGCCTCTTCGAGTTCGACGTGACCGGCGGCCGCTACGAGGAGAACGACCACGCCAGCACCGGCTCGGGCTCCTTGCACGCCGGCACCGTGGTCAAGCTGGGCTGGAAGCCAGAGCTGACCCGCGAGGAGGCCGTGGACCTCACCCTGAAGGCGCTCTTCCAGGCCGCCGACGAGGACTCCGCCACCGGCGGGCCCGACCTGGTGCGGGGCATCTACCCGACCATGGCGACCATCACCACCGAGGGCTTCACCGCCCTGGAGCGGGACGAGATCGCCGCCCGCTTCCAGGGCCTGCTCGACTCCATGGACGGAGGACTGGCGTCATGAGCGTGAGCGGGGGGCCCGCGGCCCGTCGACGGAGTCGACAGGAGCGGCAACCATGAGCATGCCCTTCTACGTCGCTCCCGAGCAGCGGATGAAGGACCTGGCCGACTACGCCCGCAAGGGCATCGCCCGGGGCCGGAGCCTGGTGGCCGTGGCCTACGCCGACGGCATCGCCATCGTGGCCGAGAACCAGTCCAACACCCTGCGCAAGATCAGCGAGATCTACGATCACATCGCCTTCGCCGGGGTCGGCAAGTACAACGAGTTCGACCAGCTGCGCATCGCCGGGGTCCGCCATGCCGACCTCAAGGGCTACAGCTACAGCCGCGAGGACGTGAACGCCCGGGGCCTGGCCAATCAGTACGCCCAGATCCTCGGCCAGATCTTCACCCACGAGATGAAGCCGATGGAGGTGGAGATCCTCGTCGCCGAGATCGGCCCCGACACCGACGACGACCAGATGTTCCACATCCTCTACGACGGCACCGTCCGGGACGAGAACGAGTGCACCGCCCTCGGCGGCGACGCCGAGACCATCGTCACCCGCCTACGGGAGACCTGGAGCGAGGGCCGGGACATCGACGCCGCCCTCACCGGGGCCATCCAGGCCCTCACCGGGCCGGACCGGGGCCTCGGCGCCGACGACCTCGAGGTGGCCGTGCTCGACCGCACGACCGGCCAGCGCCGGGCCTTCCGCCGCATCGAGCCCGACGAGCTGCGCACCCGCCTCGGTGACCTCGTGGCCGCAACCACCGGCAACGGCGGCGGGGTCGACCTCGAGCCGCCGCCGCCCGACGACGAGCCCAGCGCCTAGCCCTCCTCGAGCTCGCCTTCCACCGTCGGGCCGATCTCCGGACCTTCGTCGAAGACCTCCTCCACGGCGTCGGAGAGCAGCAGTTCCCGGGCGTCGGCCAGGCTCTCCTCGTCGACCCAGACGTGGGTCTGACCCACCGGATACACGTCGCTCGCGCCCCGCAGCTCCCACAGGATCCCCTCCGCCCCGAGCCGGGCCGCGAGCACCTTCGCCTCGAACGGCGTGTCAACGCTGGCCAGGTGGGCCATGTGGAGATCGGCCACGCCGTCACCGTACCGGTGGAGGGTGGCCCACCCCGGGGGTGCGCTACCGGTAGCGTGCCGCGCATGGACCGGCGGATCTTCGGACTCGAGAACGAGTACGGGGTGACCTGCACCTTGCGGGGCCAACGCCGGCTGAGCCCTGACGAGGTCGCCCGCTACCTCTTCCGCCGGGTCGTGTCGTGGGGCCGTAGCTCCAACGTCTTCCTGGCCAACGGCGCCCGCCTCTACCTCGACGTCGGCAGCCACCCCGAATACGCCACCCCGGAGTGCGACTCCATCTACGACCTCGTCGTGCACGACAAGGCAGGGGAGCGCATCCTCGAACAGCTCCTGGCCTCGGCCGAACAGCGCCTACGGGAAGAGGGCATCCGGGGGGTCATCTACCTCTTCAAGAACAACACCGACTCCGCCGGCAACTCCTACGGCTGCCACGAGAACTACCTGACCAGCCGGCGGGACGACTTCAGCCACTACGTCGACGTCCTCATCCCGTTCCTGGTCAGCCGCCAGATCTACGCCGGGGCGGGCAAGGTCCTGCAGACCGCCCGGGGCGCCATGTTCTGCATCAGCCAGCGGGCCGAGCACATCTGGGAGGGCGTCTCCAGCGCCACGACCCGCTCGCGGCCGATCATCAACACCCGGGACGAGCCCCACGCCGACGCCGAGCGCTACCGACGCCTCCACGTCATCGTGGGCGACTCCAACATGAGCGAGTACGCCACCTTCCTCAAGGTCGGTGCCGCGTCGATCATCCTCCGCATGCTGGAGGAGCCCTCGGTGGTCATCCGGGACATGACCCTGGAGAACCCGATCCGGGCCATCCGCGAGATCAGCCACGACCTCACCTGCACCCGCCGGGTCCGCCTGGCCAACGGCCGCGAGGCCTCGGCGCTGGAGATCCAGTCCGAGTACCTGAACCGGGCCATGCGCTTCGCCGACACGAGGGGGCTCTCGCCCCTGGAACAACAGGCACTGGACATGTGGGAGCACACCCTGACCGGGCTCGAGAAGGACCCCTTCTCCCTGGACCGCGAATGCGACTGGGTCATCAAGCACAACCTGATCGAGGCCTACCGGGAGCGCCACGACCTGCCGCTGGCCCACGCCCGGGTCGCTCTGCTGGACCTCCAGTACCACGACGTCAACCGCAACCGCGGCCTCTTCTACAAGATGCAGGCGAAGGGCATGGTCGACCGCGTCGCCACCGACGCCGACATCAACCACGCCGTGGAGCACCCGCCGCAGACCACCCGGGCCGCCCTCCGCGGCGAGTTCATCAAGAAGGCCAAGGAGAAGAAGCGCGACTACACGGTGGACTGGGTCCACCTGAAGCTGAACGACCAGGCCCAGCGCACCGTCCTCTGCAAGGACCCCTTCAAGGCCCGCGACGAGCGGGTCGAGAAGCTGATCGCCTCCCTGTAACCCTCCCGCCGTGCCCTCCTTCCGCACCGGAGCGGTCACCGAACTGCTGACCGAGCGCGCCGGGCTCCAGCGCGTACGGGTCGACCTCGGCGACGACGAGCCGTCCCAGGCCTACGTCCTGACCCAGCTCACCGGACGGGTCGCGGTGGGGGACCGGGTCGTCTGCAACACCACGGCCGTCGAACTGGGCCTCGGCACCGGGGGCTGGCACGTCGTGCACTGGAACCTGGCCCGGGACGCCTGGAGCGAGCCCGGGCCCGGGCACATCATGAAGCTGCGCTACACCAGCCTGCAGGCGGACACCGGAGCGGGGGAGGAGCAGCATCCCGACGTCCCGGCCACCCTCGACCACGTGCCGGTGGTGGTCTGCACCGTGCACAGCCAGGTCGCCCCCGTGGTCGTGGCCGCCCTCGACGCCCGCCCCGGCACACGCATCGCCTACGTGATGACCGACGGGGCCGCCCTGCCCATCGCCTTCTCGGACCTGACCGCCACGATGGTCGAACGAGAGCTGCTCGTCGGCACGGTGACTGCCGGTCACGCCTTCGGCGGCGACCTCGAAGCGGTCAACGTGGCCTCGGCCCTGGTCCTGGCCCGCCACGTCTTCGCCGCCGACCTGATCGTGGTGGGCATGGGGCCGGGCGTGGTCGGCACCGGGACGACCCTGGGCACGACGTCGCTCGAGGCGGCGGGCGCCCTCGACACCGTCGCCGCCCTCGGGGGACAGCCCGTGGCCTGCCTCCGCGTCTCCTCCGGGGACCCCCGCGATCGTCACCAGGGCGTCAGCCACCACTCCCGGACCGTCCTCGACCTCGTCCGCTCCCGGGTCCGGGTCGCCGCCACCCCCGAGCTCGGCCCGCTGGAGCGCCACGACGTGGTCGAGGTCACGGCGCCCGACACCCCGGCGCTACTCGCCGCGCAGGGCCTGCGCGTCACCACCATGGGCCGCACGCCCGAGGAGGACCCCGCCTACTTCACCGCCGCCGGCCAGGCCGGCGTCCTGGGCGCCTCCCTGCTCGACCAGATCTAGGCTCGAGCGGACGATGGCGACCGAGAAGGTGGACAAGCTCGAGCGGCTCATGAACCTCGTCGCCGTGCTGCTCGACACCATGCGGCCGCTGAGCGCCGACGAGCTGCGCGAGCTGGTCGGGGGCTACCCGGAGGGCGGCCCCACGTTCCACCGGGCCTTCGAGCGGGACAAGGAGGACCTGCGGGAGCTCGGCGTGCCGCTCGTCGTGCAGCCGCTCCCCGGGGTCGACCCACCCCGGGACGGCTACCGCATCCCCCGCGACGAGTACTACCTGGCCGACCCGGGTCTGGAGGCCGACGAGCTGGCGGCGCTGCACCTCGCGGCGTCGACGGTGCAGGTGGGCGGGCCCACTGACGACGAGGCCCTCTGGAAGCTGGGCGGCGTGATCGCCGCCGACGGTCTCGGCAGCCGCCCCGGGGGCGGCGAGCCCGTGGCCTCTCTGCCTTCCGACGCCCGGCTGCCGCTGCTGTTCGGCGCGGTCTCCCAGCGCCACCGGGTGCGTCTGACCCACGGCGGGGTCGAGCGCCTGGTCGACCCTTACCGCCTCGACTTCCGTCGGGGCCGCTGGTACGTCACCGGACTGGACCACGAGCGGGACGACATCCGCAGCTACCGCCTCGACCGGCTCGAGGGCGACGTCGTGACCGACGGGCCGGCCAAGGCCTTCGAGCGGCCCGACGACGTCCGGTCCGGAGCCGAGCGTCAGCCCTGGGAGCTGGGCGACGACGTGCCGGTCGAGGCCCGCCTCCTGGTCGACGCCGACCAGGCCGGGTACGCCGTGCACCTGACGGGGGAGTCGACCGTGGCCCGGCGGCACGACGACGGCTCGGTCGAGCTGGCCCTTCCGGTGAGCAACCCCGTCGCCTTCCGCTCCTTCGTCCTCACCTTCCTCGAGCACGCCGAGGTCCTCAGCCCGCCCGACCTGCGCGACGACCTGGTCGCCTGGTTGGAGCAGCTCTCGTGAGCCGTCCGTCCGCCGGCGAGCGCCTGAAGCGCCTCCTGGCCCTCCTGCCGTGGCTGGCCGCCCACCCCGGCAGCACCATCCAGGAGATCAGCGAGCGCTTCGGCATCAGCCCGAAGCAGTTGGAGGACGACCTCGCTGTGGTCTGGCTGGTGGGTGTCCCCCCGTACACGCCCGACCAGCTGATCGACGTGGAGTTCGACGGCGACCGGGTGTCGGTCAACCTCGGTAGCTACTTCACCCGCCCCCTGCGCCTGACGAACCCTCAGGCCCTGGCCCTGGTCACCGCCGGCCAGAGCCTCGTGTCGGTGCCCGGCACCGATCCGGAGGGGCCACTGGCGCGGGGCCTGGCCAAGCTGGCCACCGCCCTCCAGGTCGACCCGGCCGAGGCGATGGCCGTGCACCTCGGCGAAGCCGGCAGCGAGACGCTCGACCGCCTGAGGGCGGCCGTCGAGGCCGGTCGCCGGGTCCGGCTGGACTACTACTCCTACGGCAGCGACGAGCGCAGCAGCCGCGACGTCGACCCTCACCGCATCTGGGCTGAGGGCGGGAGCTGGTACCTCGCCGGCTGGTGCCACCGGGCCCAGGGCCCCCGGGTGTTCCGCGTGGACCGCATCGCCGGAGCCGACGTCCTCGACGACGCCGTCTCGACCACGCCCGAGTCGGGAGAGGTCGCCACGTTCAGCTCGACCGAGACCGACGCCGCCGTGACCCTCGACCTGGACCTCGAAGCCGCCTGGGTGGTGGACTACTACCCCCACGAGTCCGTGGAGGAGCGAGAGGACGGTCGACTCCGGGTCGTGCTGCCCGTCGCCAGCACCCGTTGGCTCGAGCAGCTCCTCGTCCGGTTGGGCGCCGCGGCCGAGGTCGTGGCCCTCAACGGCGACCTGTCGGGCACCGCCGGGACCGACGCCGCGCGCCGCGTCCTGGCCCGGTACCGCCGGTAGCCTCGCCCGCGGTGACCTCCCCCGACACGGCTCAGGAGCCGCACGCGCCCGACGCCGAGCCGGCCGAGGCCCACCCCCGCTCGACGACCCGATCGGTCATCGAGTGGATCGCCGTCATCGGCGGCGCCCTGATCGTGGCCCTGGTCATCAAGACGTTCCTGATCCAGGCCTTCTACATCCCCTCCGGTTCCATGGAGACCACCCTGGAGATCGGCGACCGGGTGCTGGTGAACAAGCTCAGCTACCGGGTCCACGACGTCAACCGGGGCGATCTGGTCGTCTTCGAGGCCGCCGAGGGCGAAGGGGACTGCGGCCAGCCGGTCAACCAGGCCGCCGCCAGCGCCGCCGAGGGCGGCATCAAGGACCTCATCAAGCGGGTCATCGGCCTGCCCGGCGACGTCGTCGAGGGCCGCGACGGCCAGCTCCTCGTCAACGACCGCATCCTGGTCGAGCCCTACCTCGACGAGGGCGTGACCACCAGCGACTTCGAGCCCACCACCATCCCCGAGGGCTGCGTCTGGGTCATGGGCGACAACCGGGGTGACTCCCGGGACAGCCGCTCCTTCGGCCCTGTCGACGAGGACCACATCGTCGGCCGTGCGTTCGTGCGGGTCTGGCCCCTGACCAACCTGGGCTTCCTCTAACACTCGACTGGCTTCGCTGCGCTCAGCAAGTCCGGCGTCGCCGTCGTGGAACGTCCTCGGCTGCTGCTCCGCTCCGACTGCGCAGCCTCACTACGCCTTGGAGCCGTCGAGCTCCACGGTGATGGCCTCCATCATGCGGTCGACGTGGTCGCTGAAGACGCCGTCGATGCCCATGTCCAGCAGCTCGGCCAGGTGACGGGGGAGTTGGGCGTCCCAGCCGAAGCACACCACACCGAACCGGTGGAACAACGTGGTCAGGCCCCCTGTCCACTCTGAGTAGTGCAGGTTCACCGCGTCGATCCCGAGCCGGGACAGCTCCGCCGCGCCCCGCTCCGGGCCGTCCTTGAACGCCCGGAGCTTGGTCGACGCCACGAGGCGGACCCCCTCGGTGTCCTCCCGCCAGTCCGCCACCTGGTCGATGTCGGGATGACAGAGCCAAAGCCGGTCCCGGGCGCCGGCGGCGTCGGCCGCGGCCAGGACCGCGCCCAGTGCGGCAGGGTCCTTGACGTCCAGGCTGACCGGCCGATCCGTCCCGCACGTGGCGTAGAGCTCGTCCAGAGTCGGGACGTGCTCGGGTAGGCGGTGGCGCAGGACGGTGCCGATCGGCCGCCGGCGCAGCCACCCGCCGACGATGCCGTCGTGGTCCAGAACGGCGTGGCCGTCGTCGCTGATCCAGACATCGGATTCCAGGCCCGTGGCGCCCATCTCCACCGCGAGGCGGAAGGCGTCCAGCGTGTTGTCGGGGGCCAGGGCGCGTGCGCCGCGATGGGCGAAACCGATGGGGATCTCGAGGATCCGGGGGTGACGGGCCATATGGCCCATTCTCGCCCCGCTCGCTCAAGGCCACTCACCCCCCTGCCGATGGCTCCCGTGCTGGAGGAAGCACCGATCGGAGTGGGAGCGAGACATGGCGACGATCAGGGCGAGTTGCCCGGACTGCGGGGACGTGGAGTTCACGACCCACGACGTCCAGGTGCGGGTGAGCGCGCCGGACGGCTCCGGCACCTACGCCTTCTCGTGCCCCGGTTGTGCGGTCACGGTCGTCAAGGCGGCCGAGACCCGTACCATCGACCTCCTCCTGGCCAGCGGGGTGGCCCTGGCCGCCGGGGACGTGCCGGCCGAGATCGACGAGCGGCCGTACTTCGAGGGACCGATCACCCACGACGACCTCCTCGACTTCCACGACCTGCTGCACCGCGACGACAGCTGGTTCGAGAACCTCGCCCAGGACAACGACGCCTGACGCCCACCCTCGGCCAGACTGGGCTCGATGGTCTGGCTCTGGCTGCTCTTCCCACTGGTGACCCTGGCCCTGACCTTGGCGCTCTGGCGGGCCACGACGGCTCTGGGGCGGGAGCGCGCCGACCTGCAGACCGAGGTCGACGAACTCGGTCCGCTGGCTGAACGGGCCCGTCGGGTCCGGAGGCCCGGCGCCCCCCACGGTGCCACGGGGCGGGAGCAGGTCCACCGGTAGGATCGACGCGATGTTCAACGTCGGCGGGCCCGAGGTGCTCGTCATCCTCCTGGTGGCGTTGATCGTGCTCGGCCCGGCTCAACTCCCCAAAGCCGCCCGCCAGGTCGGCCAGGTCATGGCCGAGATCCGCAAGGTATCCACCGGGTTCCAGCGCGAGCTGTCCAGCGCCCTCGAAGCCGAGGAGACGGCGACCCAGCCCCGGACGAAGCCGCAGTCACCCGGCGGCCCCGAGGACGTGTCCCCGGCCGCCACCCCACTCGAGGAGGACGCCGCGAGCACCACCCCCGCGGACGGTCCCGCCGACGAGTCGGCCTGACGGCGCCCCGACCGTGAGCGACGCCGACCAGGGCGAGGCGACGATCGACGGCGGCCACATGTCGCTGGTCGAACACCTCAACGAGCTCCGCAGCCGCCTCATCAAGGTCGTCCTGGCCGTCGCCGTCGGGGCGGTCATCGTGTGGATCTTCTACGACCAGGTGCTGGAGTTCCTGAAGGCGCCGCTCGACGAGGCCGACCCCGACGCCGTCCTCATCCTGACGGACCCGTTGCAGGGCCTGGCCACCCGCTTCAAGGTGTCCGGCTACGGCGGCGTCGCGCTGGCCACGCCGATCATCCTCTGGCAGCTCTGGCGCTTCATCACGCCGGGCCTGTACCCGAAGGAGCGACGCTACGCCGTCCCCTTCGTCGCCTCCGGGGTGGCCCTCTTCGTGATGGGCGCCAGCCTCGCCTACTGGACGCTGCCTCGGGCACTGGCGTTCCTCATCTCCATCGGTGGGGAGGACATCGAGGCCTTCTACACCCCCGACAAGTACATCCAGCTGATCGTCTACATGATGCTGGCCTTCGGTCTCGGCTTCGAGTTCCCGATCATCCTGGTGTTCCTCCAGTTGGCGGGACTGGTCAGCTACAAGACCCTGGCCTCCTGGCGGCGGTACGCCCTGATCGGCATCGTCGTGCTCGTCGCCGTCATCACCCCCAGCGGAGACCCGATCAGCCTCGCCGTGCTGTCGGTCCCCATGTACCTCTTCTACGAGCTGTCGATCCTGATCGGGCGGATCATCACCCGTCGACGGGTCGCCGCCACCACCGACCCGTGACCGGGGCCTTCACCCTCGACCCGTTCCAGCAGCAGGCGATCGCCGCCATCGACCGGGGGGAGTCGGTGCTGGTCGCCGCTCCGACCGGGGCCGGCAAGACCGTGGTGGCCGAGCATGCCGTCGACCGGGTGCTGACCGAGGACGACGGCCGGGTCTTCTACACGACACCGGTCAAGGCCCTGTCGAACCAGAAGTACGGCGACCTGGTGCGGCGCCACGGCCCCGACCGGGTGGGCCTGCTCACCGGCGACAACAGCATCAACGGAGACGCCCGGGTGGTCGTGATGACCACCGAGGTCCTCCGCAACATGATCTACGCCGGCCGGGATCTCGAGGACCTGCGCTTCGTCGTGCTCGACGAGGTCCACTACCTCCAGGACGCCTACCGGGGCCCCGTGTGGGAAGAGGTGATCATCCACGTCCCCGCCCACGTGCGCCTCGTCTGCCTGTCGGCCACGGTGTCGAACGCGGAGGAACTGGCGGCCTGGCTCACCGAGGTGCGGGGCCCCACGGCGACGGTCATCGAGCACCACCGACCCGTCGAGCTCGAGCACCTCTACGCCGTGGCCGACGGGGTCGAGGACACCCTGCGCCTCATCCCGACCCTGATCGCCGACCGGCCGAACCCCGAGGGCCCGGCGTTCGACTCCCAACGGGTCCGCGGTCGCGGCGGCCCGGGCGGCCGCACCCGGCACCGCTGGTTCACCCCCGAACGGGCGGACCTGGTCGATCGCCTCGACGACGATGGTCTCCTGCCCGCCATCTTCTTCGTCTTCAGCCGGGCCGGCTGTGACGACGCGGCCCGCCAGGTGGCCCGGGCCGGACCGGCGCTCACCACCCCCGAAGAGCGGGCCCGCATCGACGACCTCATCGACGACCATGTGTCGGAGCTGTCGGACCGCGACCTGACCGCGCTGCAGTTCGCCGAGTGGTGCGACGGCCTCCGATCCGGGATCGCCGCCCATCACGCCGGCATGGTGCCGCCCTTCAAGGAGGCCGTCGAAGCCTGCTTCGTGGAGGGCCTGGTCAAGGTCGTGTTCGCCACCGAGACGCTCGCTCTCGGGATCAACATGCCCGCCCGGTCGGTGGTGATCTCCAGCCTCAGCAAGTTCACCGGTGAGCGCCACGAGCGGCTGACCCCGTCGCAGTACACCCAGCTCACCGGCCGGGCCGGGCGGCGGGGCATTGACGACCACGGCACCGCGATCGTCCTCTGGTCGCCGTTCGTGGCCTTCGCCGACGTCGCCACCCTCGCGGCCAGCCGCCGCTTCGAGCTCCGCTCCGCGTTCCGCCCCACCTACAACATGGCGGCCAACCTGGTGCGCCGCCACGACCCCGACACCGCCCACCGGCTACTCGCCCTCTCCTTCGCCCAGTTCCAGTCCGACCGCGCCCTGGTGCGGGCCGAGCGGGGCATCGACGGCCGCCGCCAGGAACTGGCCGACGTCGAGGAGGCCGCCGCGTGCGACCGGGGCGACGTCGGCGAGTACCTGGCGCTGGTCGACGCCGGCCAGGTCCGACGGGAGCTCCCGCCGCAACGAGTCATCGAGGAGCGCCTGAGCGAGCTCAGCCCCGGCGACGTCGTCGACGCGCCGATGAAGGACGGCCACGAGCGGGTCGCCGTCCTGTCAGTGGCCCACCGGGCCCAGGGTCACGTGCGGGTGCGCGCCATCAACCGGTCCGGTCGTGTCCTGACCTTCGGCTCTCAGACCGTGACGGCCCCACCCGTGCCCCTCGGCCGCCTCGAGCTGCCCGAGCCCTACCGACCCAACAACCAGAAGTTCCGGAACGAGGTGGCCCGGCGACTGGACCGGACCAAGACCCGCCGCCCCAGCCCGTCGACCCGCGAGCAGATCGACCCCGACGAGCACCCCGTCGCGGGGTGCCCTGACGTGCGCAAGCACCTCCGGTCGGCTCGCCGGGCCCGCCGGCTGCGCCAGGAGATCGACGCCCACGAGAAGCGCCTGGGCCAGGACACGGCATCGCTGGCCCGGCAGTTCGACCGGGTCCTGCAGGTCCTGCAGGGCCGGGGCATCCTCGACGGCTGGTCGCTCACCGAGTCCGGCCTCCGCCTGGCCCGGATCTACCACGAGAGCGACCTGCTGGTGGCCGAGGCCCTCGACGAGGGCCTCCTCGACGGACTCGACGGCCCTGGCCTGGTCGCCCTCCTGTCCTGCTTCACCTACGAGCACCGCAGCCCCGAGCCCGCTCCCGCACCGACCTTCCCGAACGTGCTGCTGCGGGAACGGTGGGACCGGCTGGCGGACCTGGCCGCCGGGCTCGTCAAGGAGGAGGCCGCCCTCGCCCTGCGGCTCACCCGGGAGCCGGACCCGGGGTTCGTCTCCCTGGCCCACGAGTGGACGAAGGGTGATCACCTCGACGAGGTCCTCGGCGACGACGAGCTCTCGGGCGGCGACTTCGTACGCCAGATCCGCCAGCTCCTCGACCTGCTGCGCCAGATCGCCGAGGTCGCCCCCGACCCGACCACCCGGGACACCGCCCGCTCGGCCATCCGCCGGGTGGACCGGGGGGTGGTGGCCGCCTCCTCGGGGGTGAGTCAGTCATGAGCGTCGAGAAGGGTCGCGACTGGGGGAGCGTCGGGCCGCTGCCCGACGACGGCGTCGTCGTGCGCACCGATGCCGAGGCCCGGGCGGTGGTCACCGCGGCGAGGCGCGCGGGTGACGACGTGCCGCCGTTGGGCCTACTCGCCGGCGACCTGTGCCGGACGGTGGGGGGCCGGGGCGACGAGGCCCGCCTGCGCTCCGCGGCCGCCACCCGGCTCACCGTCGACCTCGGCTCGGTGCTCGTGGACGGCCGCCTGCACTGGTTCGTGGCCCACCTCGTGGTCCGCCGGGGCTGGCTGCGCGGCCCGCTCTTCGGTGCCTTCAACGCCCAGTGGCTGGGACCCTGGGACGTCGCCCCCCGAGCCCACCCCGGGGACGGTCAGCTGGAGCTCGTCGAGGTGACGATGTCCGCGACTGACCGGCTGAAGGCCCGCCGGCGTCTGCCCCTGGGCACCCACGTGCCCCATCCCGGCATCCGCATCGCGCGGGCCGACGCCGTGCAGCACGACGTGCCGAAGGGCCACGGGGTCTGGCTGGACGGTGAGCGCCTCGGCCCGGCAAAGGCGCTCTCCATCCGCCTCGAGCCTGACGCACTGCGCATCGTCGTCTAGACAGGGGCCATGGACGCGGACGCGGTCAAGGATCGCCTGGCCCGGGAAGTCGACCAGCGAGCCGATGTGCTGTTGGAGATCTCCCACAGCATCCACGAGCACCCCGAGCTCTGTTACGAGGAACACCACGCCCACGACCTGTTGGCGGGGGTCCTGGAGGACGAGGGCTTCGACGTCGAGCGGGGCGCCGGGGGCATGGACACCGCGTTCGTGGCCTCGACGGGCCGCGGCAACGGGCCGACCATCGGGGTGTTCTGCGAGTATGACGCCCTCCCCGAGATCGGCCACGCGTGCGGGCACAACGTCATCGGGGCGGCGGGCCTCGGGGCCGGCCTGGCCGCCGCCACCGTGGCCGAGCAGCTGGGCGGCCGGGTCGTGGTGCTCGGCTCACCGGCGGAGGAGGGCGGCGGGGGCAAGGTCTTCATGGCCGAACGCGGCCTCCTCGACGGCGTCGATGCGGCGATGATGATCCACCCCGCCGACGGCGACCTGAAGGCCATGAACGTCATTGCGATCCAGCAGGTCCACGTCCGGTACCACGGCCAGGCCGCCCACGCCGCCGCCTTCCCGCACAAGGGCCGCAACGCCCTGGACGCCGCCGTGCTCGGCTACATGAACGTGGCCGCCCTGCGCCAGCACATCCGCCCCTCGGAGCGGATCCACGGGATCTTCACCGACGCCGGCGACAAGCCCAACATCGTGCCCAAGTACGCGGCGGCGGAGTGGTACGTGCGCTCCCCGACGCTCCGCCTGCTCCAGGGCCTCAAGGAGCGGGTCCTGACCTGCCTCGAGGCGGGGGCGACGGCCGCCGGCTGCACGATGGACCACGAGTGGCAGGACCCGGCCTACGCCGACATGATCGACAACCCGGTGCTGGTCGACCTGTTCAGCGCCAACGCCGAACGCACCGGGCGGAACCTGGCCGATCCGTCGGTGGCGACCAACGTCGTCGGCAGCACCGACATGGGCAACGTCAGCTACGTGGTGCCCTCCATCCACCCCATGCTGGCCGTCGCGCCCACCGGGGTCTCCATCCACACGCCGGAGTTCACCGCCTTCGCCCGGGGCGAGGAGGGTGACCGGGCGGTGCTCGACGGAGCCCGGGCCATGGCCATGACCGTGGCCGACCTCTGGCTGGACCCGTCGCTGGTGGCGGACGCACGGGCGTCGTTGACCGAAGCCGTCGCGTCACGCTCCTGACCACGTTGAGCGGTCACCGGTTGGCCTCGGGCGAGGTCCTACGCTGACCTCCCACATGAGCCCGCTGCCGTGAGCGTCTACGTCGCCGAGGAGTACACCTCCGACGAGGAGGACATCCTCCGCCGGTACTTCACCAACCTGGACCGCCCCGTCTTCGCGCTGGTCAACCTGCCCGAGGTGGTGAAGGGGGCGCTCTTCGCCCGGTACTCACGCTCGCCCAAGAGCCTGCGCCGCCTCTTCCTCGACGAGTTCGTCGTCGACTTGGACATCACCGGCGACCAGACCGTGGACGCCACCGTGGGCCTCACGCGGGCCGAGGAGCTCTACCAGACGGTCTTCTACGACTACGGCGACGACTCGGTGGCCCAGCTCGGCGGCGTGCACCTGGCCTGCGAGCAGGCGTCGAACATCCTCACCAAGGTCCTCGAGTGGGGCCGGCTCATGGCCTACCTCGAGCAGTCCACCCGCTACATCGCCTACGACGCCCGCATCGGCGGCCGGTTCCGGTACTACCGCGACCCCGACGTGCTGCAGTCCGGCCTCGGCACCCGCTACGTCGGCGACATGGACCGGCTCTTCGACACCTACGCCGAACTGGTGCCCACCCTGGGCGACTTCTTCCGGGAGCACATCCCCAAGGACCCGGCCGACTCCGACTTCATCTACCGCCAGTCCATCCGGGCCAAGGCCTTCGACGCGCTGCGGGGGATCCTGCCCGCGGCCTCGCTGTCCAACGTCGGGATCTACGGCACCGGCCAGGGCTACGAGCAACTCCTGCTGCGCATGCGGGCCCACCCCCTGCCTGAGGCCCGGTCGTACGCGGCGATGATGCTGGCCGAGCTGCGCAAGGTGATCCCGTCCTTCCTCCGCCGGGTCGACGTACCCGACCGGGGCGTGGCCTGGAGCAACTACCTGGCCGAGACCCGTATGGCCATGGACGAGGTGGCCGCCAAGGTGTTCCCGACCGCCGGCGAGGGGAACGACCCGCCGGACGTGACCCTGGTCGACTTCGACCCGGACGCCGAGGTGAAGATGGTGGCGAGCATGCTCTACGCCTACACCGACCGGTCCGAGACCGAGATCGAGGCCCGGGTGCGCGCCATGACCACCGACGAGCGACTGGCCGTCGTGCGGGCCTACTGCGGCGAGCGGGCCAACCGGCGCCACAAGCCCGGGCGGGCCCTGGAGCGCTGCTTCTACCGCTTCGACGTGCTGACCGACTACGGCGCGTTCCGGGACCTGCAGCGCCACCGCATGCTCACCATCGAGTGGCAGCGCCTCACCCCCCGCCACGGCTACACCCGGCCCGAGTCCGTCGACGCCGCCGGGCAGGCCGACCGCTTCGACGAGGCCATGGCCCGCTCCGAGTCCCTCTTCGACGCCCTCGACGCCGACTACCCCCACCAGGCCTCCTACGCCGTGGCCCTGGCGTACCGCATCCGCTTCGTGATGCAGCTCAACGCCCGGTCGGCCATGCACATGCTCGAGCTGCGCACGACCCCACAGGGCCACCCGGCCTATCGCTGGGTCGCCCAGCAGATGCACGAGCGCATCGCTCACGAAGCCGGACATCACGCCGTCGCCGAGCTCATGCGCTACGTCGACCACGACCCCGAACCCGAACTGGAACGGCTCGAGGCCGAGCGCCGAGCCGAAGCCCGGCGCCCGACCCTCTGACCGTACGCACGAACGCGGGACCACCCCTCTATGATCCGCCCGCGATCGCCCGGTGGGCGTTCCCACGAGGAGAGGCATGGCTGAGGAAGACGACGCGGTGGACGTGATCGACGGGGGGGACGACGTTCCCGTCGACATCGACGAGGACCTGGACGCCGAGGACCTGGACGAAGAACTCGTCGTCGACGTCGTCCTCGACGAGGACGCCCTGGTGGGCGACGTGGTCCTGGCCGATGACGCCGTCGCGGTGGTCGAGGAGGACGAGGACGAAGACGCCGCGGCCACCGACCGGCCGACGCGCACCGCGGCCGCGGCCGCCGGCGACGACGACGAGGACGAGCCCGACCCCGACGACGTCGAGGCCGACCTCGACACCATCCTCAAGGACCGGATCGCCGCCACGGACGACGAGGAGGAAGAGGAGGAAGAGGAGAAGCCCGGTCGCGTGACCAAGGGCACCGACGAGGACGGCACCGACGGCGGCAGCCGCGTGGCCCCCCGCAAGGCGGGCGAGTTCGTCTGCTCCTCCTGCTTCCTGGTGAAGCCCGACATGCAGCTGGCCGACGCCAAGAAGAAGCTCTGCCTCGACTGTGTCTGACCGACGGCCCCTGACCGGCCCATGAGCGACGCGTCCCCCGGTCCGGCGGGACCGGGCCCCGGCGACGACGGTCGCAGCACTCTCGAGCAGGTGGCCGACGCCGTCCTCTTCGCCCCGCTCGGCCTGGCCCTGGAGGCCCGGCGCTTGTTCCCGGAGATGGCGGCGCGGGGCCGGCGCCAGATCCTGTTCACGCGCACGATCGGCAAGTACGCCGTGCGGCGGGGCCGGCGGCGGGTCGACGAGATCCTGGGCACCGGCCTGGCGTTGGTCAGCGCCTTTCTCCCGACCGGAGGCGAGCCGGAACCGGGCGCGGACGAGGTCGAGCACGAGTCGGCCGCCGATCTGCCCACTCGGCTGGTCACGCTGGAGACCGAACCGGCCGAGGCCGGCCCGGACCCCGCCGAGCTGGCCATCCCGGACTACGACAACCTGTCGGCCTTCCAGGTGATGCCCCGGCTGGAGGCTCTGGACCCGACCGACCTCGACGCCGTCCGGGCCTACGAGGAGTCCACGCGGGGTCGACGCACGATCCTGAACAAGATCGCCCAGCTGAGCTGATCGGGCCTGTGGAAGGCGTACGCCCCGCCGAACGCGCCGACCTGCCGCGCCTGGCCATCCTGGCCCGCGAGGTCATCACCGAGCTGGCGGGGCAGAAGGGCGGGATCGTGTGGCGCCGCCACAGCGCCCGGCCCGAGCCGCTCGAGGACGGCCTCGCCGCCGACCTGGACGCCCCCGACACCCTGGTGCTCGTGGGCACCATCGACGAGACGGTCGTCGGCTACGCCGTCACCACGATCGAGGCGGTGGCCGACGAGGGACTGCTCGCGGTGGTCCGTGACCTCTACGTGGAGCCCGGGGCCCGGGGCGTCGGCGTGGGGGCGGCGGTGATGGACGCCGTGCTGGCCTGGGCGGGGGAGCGGGGCTGCCTGGGCGTCGACGCCCTGGCCCTGCCCGGTAGCCGGGCGACCAAGAACTTCTTCGAGGGCTTCGGCCTGGTGGCCCGGGCCATCGTCGTGCACCGGAGCCTCGAGCCGTGAATGCGCCCCAGGTCTGCGTGGGCGCGATCGCCGTGGACGCCGACCGCCTACTGATGATCCGCCGGGGCCACGGCCCCGCGGCGGGTCAGTGGTCGGTCCCCGGTGGCCGCGTGGAGGCGGGCGAGCTGCTGGCTGAGGCGGTGGTCCGTGAGCTGTGGGAGGAGACGGCCGTCGAAGGGGTCTGCGGCGAGCTGGTCGGCTGGGTCGAGCGCTTCGACGAGGACCGGCACTACGTGATCCTGGACTTCCGGGTGGCGGTCCTCGAGGCCACCACCCCCGCCGCGGGCGACGACGCCGCCGAGGCCCGCTGGGTCCCCCTGAGCGACGTCGCCGAGCTGAACCTGGTCGACGGCCTGGCCGAGTTCCTCCACGAACACGGCATCCTGGCCACCATCACCTGACGAGGGTCAGCGGCCCTTCCAGACGGGGTCCCGCTTCTCGATGAAGGCCATCGGGCCCTCCGCGAAGTCCTCGGTGGCGGCCAGGGCCATGAGGGCGGCGCCGGACTGACGGACGCCCTCGACGTCATCGGTCACCGCCACGCTCTCGAGCACGAGACGGCGGCTCTCCCGCACGGCGAGGGGCGCGTTCACGCTGATGGCCTCGGCCAGCTCCAGCGCCGCGTCCAGCGCCGTGCCCGGCTCGACCAGGCGGTTGACCAGGCCGAAGTGGTGGGCCCGCTCGGCGCTGATGGGGTCGCCGGTGAGGGCCGCCTCCATGGCGATGTTGAACGGGACCTTCCGGGGGAGGCGGAACAGCCCGCCGGCTGCGGCGACGAGGGAGCGCTTCACCTCCGGGATGCCGAACCGGGCCTCGGTGGAGGCCACCACCAAGTCGCACGCCAGCACCATCTCGGTGCCGCCGGCCAGTGCCGGGCCGTCCACTGCGGCGATGATCGGCTTGATCCGCTCCCGGGTCACGATGCCGCCGAACCCGCCCCGTTTGGTCTGGAGGTCAGCCGCCTGGCCGGCCGAGATCGCCTTCAGATCGGCGCCGGCGGAGAAGACGGGGCCGTTGCCGGTGAGGACGCCGACCCAGACCTCCTCGTCGGCTTCGAGCTGGTCGATCGCGTCCTCCATGCCCCGGGCGACGTCACCGTTGACGGCGTTGCGGGCCTCGGGGCGATCGATGGTGAGGAGGCCGATGGGGCCGCGCTTCTCGTAGATGACCATGGCGGGCAGGGTACTCAGCACCCTGGACCCGGCTCGCTACCGTGGCGGCCCGTGCACCTGAGTTGTCCCTTCTGCACGTCCTACGACGTCCGCCGCCTGTACCTCGCGGCCGCGGACCTGGACAGCTGCGAGTGCGCCTCCTGTGGGGCCCGCTGGGACGAGGACCACGCGACGGGGGAGTACCGGGGCCGGGCCAGCCACGCCACCGTGGTGACCCCGCCGGGCCGGCCGTGAGTCGCCCCTCGGTGGCGGTGTTCGACTTCGACGGGACCCTGGTCGACTCCGACGAGGCCCTCATCGCCCCGTTCCTGGCCCTGGGCATCGAGCGGTCGAGGATCCGACTGGGCCGGGTCCTGGCCGAGGACTGCGCCAACCTGGGCATCACCGTCGAGGCCTACCTGGCTCACTACGACCCGACCCTCTCGGACCCCTTTCCGGGGATCGACGAGCTGCTGGCCACCCTGCCCCGGTGGGGGGTCTGCTCCAACAAGCACCCCGACTCGGGGGCCTCCGAACTGGCCCGCCTCGGCTGGGCCCCGACCGCCCGGGCCTTCGCCCGCGGCGTACCCAAGTCCCTCGTGCCCGTACTGACCGACCTGGGGGTCACCGGCGACGAGGTCCTCTACGTCGGCGACACCGACCACGACCGCCACTGTGCCGCGGACGTGGGCGCCACCTTCGCCCTGGCCGGCTGGAACCCCCGGACCGTGGCCGTCGACGGCGAACTCGTGCTGCGGGACCCTTCTGAGGTGCTCGACCTGCTGGGGTGACCCGGCCAGCCCGCTCTCGCGCTGGGCTCGGCGGTGCCCGCCGACTCGTTCTCGGGTCGGCAACAACGAGGCAACCATGGGGGCGAGGCCTCGCGGCCGAGGTCCTCAGCGCCCTCTCTCGGCTCCCAGCGGCCGGGACACCACTCGCCGTGACCGAGCCGAAGTTCTCGAGGCAATAGCTGTCGGGTTCCGACAGCTATTGCCTCGAGGTCGCTAGATCCGGGTACGGGGCGCCCGTTTGGCCACGCTCCGTGGCCTTCGGCTGGTTCTGGAGGGACTACGAGGACGAGCCGGAAGTTCCCGAGTCCGCCGAGGACTCGGATGCGCCCGACGACTCAGGAGCGTCAGCCCCCTCCGTGCCATCGGTTCCCTCGACCACAGCAGCCTCGACGGGCGCCGCGGACTCGTCAGCGACCGGCTCAGCCTTGTCGGCCTCGGGCGCAGGCGCGGCCCGGGGGGCCTCAGCGGCAGGGGTTGGCGAGGCGGCACCCACAGGGGTGTCGGCCAGCGGGGGCGGAGGGGGGATGCGAGGCGCTCTGGGGGCACCGGCCGGAGCGGTGGCACCGGGCTTCGGGCCACCCGAGCGGGGCCGGGAGCGGCCGCCGCGGGAGCGGGGCGCGGGCTTGGGCTCGATGCCGAACTTGGCGGCGATCTGGGGCACCTGCATCGAGACCTTCGTGACCGCGGTCACGAGCTCCTCGTTGGGGGTGGCCGGGATCGAGACGGGCTCGACCTGGGCGTGCACGGGCGAGAGGGCCAGGGCCTCGAGCACCGTGCTCCAGCGCTTGGGCCCGATCTGGTCGGTGAGGGCCGCGCCGGCCGCCGCGGCCAGGCGCTCGGCCAGGTCGCGGGGGAGGGGAGTACCGGCTTTGGGCGGACGGCTGCTCACATTGAGGGCCCGCACGACCCGGTCGTCGGCCAGGAGCTCAGCGATCTCGGCCAGCCAGGCCGCTTGCTCCTTCGCCAACCGGGCCGCGAGGCCCGTTCGAAGCTGCTCCGCCAGGGCTCGGGAATCCTCGTCCTTGGCCGCGCTCTCGGCTTTGGTCACCACCGAGCGCAGGTCGCGGAGGTCAACCGTGTCGATCTGCTCGATGGCGGCCTCGGCCCGGTCCCGCCACTCGGCCACGCGGGCCTTGGGCACGATCGCCTCGGCCATGGCCAGCAGGGCCTCGGCCTTCACCGGCGGGTTGCCGGCCTCCTTGGCCGTGGCGTTCTGCTCGTCGATGGCGGCCCGCACGGCGGGGATGCCACCCTTCAGGACCTGCTCGGCGACGGGGCGCTGCTCCTCGGGCAGTTCCGCCAGGAGGGCCTGGCGGTGCTTGCGACCGGCCCGCAGGCGGGGCGCCTTGGGCTTGGGGGGCAGCTTCGGCTTCTCCGGCCGCTCGAAGCGAGGGCGCTCGGGACGGTCGTGCGGCTTGCGGTCAGCGCCCGGGCCACCCCGGCCGCCGGGACCACCCCGGCCGTCACGGTCGCCCCGACGGGGCTTGCGCTCCCGCCGCTCGGGCTCCTTGGCGTAGTCCCGCGGCGGGGGCGGCGGAGCCCCGATGAACTCGATGACGTTCTCGGCCTCCTTCTTCGCCGTGGGGGGAAGGACGGCGACGATGGTGACGCCTTCCATGTCGTAGTCGGCGTCGGCCTTGACCGTGTCACCGACCTTCACCCCGGTCGGCAGGAGGCTCGCGTCGAGCACGCCCTTGGGCGCCTTGGCCCCGGCGGCCCGCCACGTGAGCGTGCCGTCCCCGCGGTCGCTGGTGAGCTCGACATCGATCCGTCTGGACATACGGCAGACCACCGTATCGGCGGACCGCGGGCCGCGTCCGCGCCGCCTCTCAGCCCCGTGCTCACTTCCCACGTGCTTCGGCCGACGGCTTCCCCATGGACCCCCAGAAGGTCTGTCACGACGTCAGCCAGTGGTCAGCGAGGCCAATCCCGTGACCGCGACGCCACCTCCGCCTGCACCACCTCCTGGCTGGTATCCGGTCGGGGACCACGAGGTGCGGTACTGGGATGGAAGCACCTGGACCGGCACCCTGAGGCCCCGTAAGAGCGCGGCCAGTGCTCCCGAGGTCGTCGAACTCAAGAGGCGCTACGACGCGGCCCTGGCCGCAGCAACGAGGCAACTGAGGCAACAAGGGTCGTCGGACAGGAGGACCTCGAGCGCCGCGACCGAGAGGCTCACCCGCGACAGAAGAAGGCCAAAGCGGCGATAGCGCGTCGCGGCGGTGGCGCTGACGAACGCCTGTTCGTCTCGGGTGGGTGCCAAGCTCACGAGATGACGCCGCAACGCATCGTGCGCATCGCCTTGGCCATCCTGGCCGTCATCGGCCTGCAGGTCGGTCTCTGGGCCGCGTTCGCCCCGCAGTCGTTCTACGACGACTTCCCGGGGGCGGGCCGGTTCTGGGTCAGCGTCGACGGCCCCTACAACGAGCACCTCGTGCGGGACGTCGGGGCGCTGAACCTGGCCCTGGCCGTCGTGGCCATTGTGGCGTTCGTCACCCTCAGCCGGGCGGCGGTCCTCGCCGCCGGGGGAGCGTGGCTGGCCTACGGCATCCCGCACCTCGTGTACCACCTGCGCCACCTGGACCCGCTCGAGGGCGCCGACCAGGTCGCGGTGCCCGTGAGCCTCGCCCTGAACGTCGTGGTGGCCGCCCTCGTGGTCTGGACGGCGTGGCGGAACCCGGGGGAGGCCTTCTCCTGAGCGGGTTCCGGGATCCCGACCGTAACTTTACATAACGAGGATTACCGGCGGTCGGCTCGGATCAGCGCTCCGTGACGGGGCGCACCTGGAGGGTCACCAGTTGTCCACAGGCCTCGACCAGGTGCTCCAGCGTCGCCCGCACGTCGTCGGGCCCGGAGGCCTCGGCCAGGTCGACCTCGACGTCCTCCAGCGCCGCCGCCAGCGTGTACTGGGCGTCGCCCAGTAGCTCCAGGGCGTCCTCCCGCACGATCACCTCGCCGTCGGCCAACCCGTGGCCCGACGCCAGCCGACGGGCCCGGTACGCCGCCTGACGGCACGCCGGCCGGCAGAACTGCTTCGGGCGCCCCGGACCGGGCCGCGAGGCGATCGGCCGTCGGCACCACCGGCACTCCTGTCCCCTGGCTGTTTCCGTCACGTGACGATATTAACGGCTGGGCCTCCCGGTCGGGTGCCCACAGGGCTGCATCACGACGGGCGGCTCCGGACGCGGCGGATGCGCCAGCCGGCGAGGGCGAAGCCGCCCAGCAGGGCGACGAAGGCCAACCAGGTGCGGGTGCTCCCGCCGCCACCCTGGGCCGCCTCGAGCGGCGTGCGAGCCACAGCCGACTCCCCCTCGAGCGTGGTGGAGTCGCCATCGGAGGAGGTGGACGGCTGACCTCCACCGTCGGGACTCCCCTCCCCCACCGCGGTGGTCGTGGTCCCCACGACCGTGGTCGTCGCGCCCGGTGCCGTGCCCTCGGTCGGGGTGCCCGCCGGGGCACCGGCCCCGCTGTCCGCGTCGCCGTTGCCGTTGCCTGTCCCCCCACCGGGCCGGGGGGTCGTGGTGGTGGTCGTGGTGGGCGGTGGCGCCAAGGGACAGATCGAGCTGAAGGAGCGGTAGGCCGGGGCCGCGCCGGTCCCCCAGCGCCAGCCCTCCACATCGCCGTCGGTGACCGCGATGGCCCCGGCTCCGACCGACGAGTAGGCGAAGCCGCCGGCGCCGTCGTCGGCCCGGTAGTAGGCCCAGTAGTTCGGGGCCTGGCACGTCAGGCAGGAGCTGTCGGCCGGGCAGCCGACGCCGTTGAGGCCGCACACCGCCCCGCCGACGCCCGAGTAGCCCTCGACGACCGGCGCCAGGCCGGCCCGGCTGAGGGCCTCGATGCCGCTGATGGAGTCCTCGGCGAAGGAGACGCAGCGCGACACCGGCCCCGAGCCCGTGTCCACGACGATGCCGACCCGGTTCATCGTCTGGGCCTCCGGCGCCGGGGCGCTGAAGGCGGACCCCACCATGCCCGCCACCGCCAACGAGCCCACGAGGGCCCCCAGCCCGGCGGCCCGCACGACACGGCCGGTCATCACGGTGCGGCCGTGAACAGGACGGTCGGCGGGAGGGCGGCGGTGCCGGCCCAGGCGTGGGGCGTGGCGGCCAGGTTGAACAGCCACTGGGCCAACTGGGCCCGGTTCACCTCGTCCCGACCCCGGAAGGTGTCGTCGCCGAACCCGGCCACGATGCCGTTGGCCTTGGCCCACGTGACCGCGTCGCGGTACCAGACGTTGGCGCCCACGTCCGTGAAGCCAGGGGCCGGATGGCCGGTGACGTCCGGCGACCCGGCGGCGGCGTACAGCCAGGCCGCGGCCTGGGCGCGGTTCAGGTTCACCCGGGGCCGGAACTCGTCACCGAACCCGGTCGCGACGGCCCCGTTGGGGGCATCGCCCACGAAGTTCACCCCGTCCTCGTACCAGGCCCCGTCGGGCACGTCCACGAAGGCGTGCGGATCCCCGCCGGGACCGCCGAACATGAGGTTCAGCCACATCGAGGCCTGGGCCCGGTTGACGTTGCTCCTGGGCTGCAGGGCCCCGTTGGTGCCGCTGACGATGTCCTCGTCGTCGACCCAGCGGGCGCCGTCGTCGTACCACGCGCTGGTGGGCACGTCGGTGTAGGTGTCGGGCCCGACGCAGCGTCGGCCCGTGTCCGCGGCCGGACGGGGCAGCCAGTCTGCCCCCGGCTGGTCCAGGTGGAGGGCCTGGATCGTCTGGGTGGTGGCGAACGTGTTGACCCCGAAGCCGTCGTTGGGGCTGATGATGTGGTCGTCGACGTCCTGCTGGCTCCGCAACCAGGCCAGCGGGTCCAGGGCCAGGTCGTCGAGCCCGTTGTCCAGCGCCAACCACGCCCAGGAGGCCAGCGTGGACGCGTTGGGGTCCTCGGAACCGAAGGACAGCCAGGCCCCGCTCGCCTGCTGGCCCGCGGTGATGAACGCCTCGGCCGACGCCAGGACGGCGTCGGAGGGGTCCACACCGGCGGCGACCAGCGCCATCACCGCGAAGCCCGTGCTGTCCAGGTCCGCGGCGTTCGTGGCGTCGGGCCGGCCGTCGAAGCTCCAGCCGCCGCCGACGGCCTTGGCCGCCTCGCAGATGACCTGCAGGTCCCGCTGGTGGACGTCGTGGCCCACTTCGGCCTCGGCCAGCCGGCCGAACAGGAAACCGTTGAACAGGCCCGGGTTGATCGAGTCCAGCGCCGCGGTGAGGTCCACCCCGTCGCCGTCCGCCGCGGGGTCGAAGTCGGTTGGGTCGATGCCCAGCGGCTCGGCCACGAGCACGATCAGCTTGGCCTGCTGCTCGGCCGGAACCGTCCCGCTCTCGATCCAGGCGTCGAGCCAGTCGAGGGCGGTGGGCCCACCGTCACCGAAGTCCGCCGCCCCGACGGCGCTGCGGGCCTCGGCGGTCGACCAGGTGCCCGTGGTCTGGGCGTTGGCCGCGATCGCCAGCACGGCATCCGGGGTCTCGAAGCCGTCGAAGCCCGCGACCTCGAAGCCGCCATCGTCCTGCTGCCGGGTGAGCAGCCAGGCCATGGCGTCCTCGGTGACGGGCTCGGCCGCTACCCGGGGCGCGACCGCGACGAGGACGACCGCGATGACGAGTGAGCCGACGAGTGCCGGCCGGAGCGCACGCATGTGCCACACCTCCGTTGGGCCCCGTTCCGCGGGGGCCCGATGAGGTGCCACTCCCTGGGCGACACCGAAGACGGGCGTCGGCGAACCGACGGGAGTGGCGGGCATCCTGGCTCACGACCCGAGGGCCGTTCACAGTTGCGGGTCAGCGTCGGTCTCGCACCGACTTCCCCCACCCCGGCGGTGCTGCTGCCGGGGCCGCCCATGACCTCCGAGCCGATGGGCGACCGCTCCGCCGGGCACGGTAGGCCCCGGGCCGCCGCGCCGTCAACCACCGCCGATCGACGCGACGGCGGGACGCCTGCGGCATCCTCTTGCCGTTGAGCTCCGTTCCCCGCCTCCACGCAGTCACCTGGCTGGCCTGGGCCCTCGCGGCCATGGTCATCGTCCAACTCGCCCCCAGCCCGCTCTACCTGACCCTGCTCCTGGCCACCAGCGCCCTGGTGACCGCCGCCCACCGGGTGAGCTCCACCGGGGCCTTCCGGCTGCTCGTCGGGGCCGGGATCGTCATGGCCCTCATCCGGGTCGTCCTCACCGCCCTCACCACCCACGGCGTCGGCACGGTCCTGTTCACCCTGCCCGAGGTGACCCTGCCCCGGATCTTCGGCGGGTTCACCCTCGGCGGCACCATCGAGACCGAGGTCGTCCTCCAATCGCTGGTCGAGGGCTACGCCATCGTCGTGCTCCTCGGTGTGTTCGGTGCCTTCAACAGCGTGGTGTCGCACTACGAGCTCCTGGGCAGCGCGCCGCGGGCCTTCCACGAGGCCGGCCTCGTGGTCACCATCGCCGCGGCCTTCGTCCCCTCGACGGTGACGTCCTGGCAGACCGCCCGTGAGGCGGACCGGGCCCGCACCGGGGGCATCGTGCGCCGTCGGGGCCGGCTGGCCCGCACCGTCATCCCCGTTCTGGAGACCGGCATGGAGCGTTCCCTACGGCTGGCGGACTCCATGGACTCGCGGGGCTTCGCCCGCCATCCGCCCGGGCCTGCGGACACCGCGTCGGCCTGGGGCGCCCTCCTGGCCCTCCTGGCCCTGGCCGGCGCCTTCGTCGCGCTCATCGGCCGCCGGACCGGCCTGGCCACGGTGCTGGCCACCGCCGGGCTCCTGCTCCTGGTCGGCTCGGTCGTCCTGGCCTCGAAGGCCTCGCCCCGCCAGCGCTACCGACCGCGGGCGCTGACCGCCGACGACGGCCTGGTGATCGCCACCACCGGCCTCGGCCTGGCCCTCGTCGCGGGAACCGTCGTCGCCGGCGAGGCCACCCTGACCTGGTCCGCCACCCCCCTCGAGGCCCCCGGTCTGGCGCTGGTCCCCACCCTCGGGATCCTGGCGTTGGCGGTCCCCGCGCTGCTCCCCACTCGCCCGGATCCCGCCGAGGAGACCCCCGCCCCGACCGACCCGGCCCCGGCCGAGATCCGGGGAGCGACGTCGTGAGCGCGGTCGTCACCTTTGACGGTGTCGGCTTCGCCTACGGCGAAGACGCGCCGTCGCTCATCGACGTCGACCTCAGCGTCGCCCCGGGCGACGTCCTCCTGGTCATCGGGGCCTCGGGCTCGGGCAAGAGCACGCTGCTACGCACGGTCAACGGCCTGGTCCCCCATGCCACCGGGGGTCGCTTCCGGGGCACCGTCACCGTGGCCGGCCGCAGCACCCGGGACCACCGCCCCCGCGATCTGGCCGACACCGTCGGCTTCGTCCACCAGGATCCCGAGGCCCAGTTCGTGGTCGACGAGGTCGAACACGACATCGCCTTCGCCCTGGAGAATCTGGGCATGGACCCCGCCGCCATGCGCCGCCGGGTCGAGGAGGTACTCGACGCCCTGGGGATCGCCCACCTTCGTCACCGCTCCCCCGCCACCCTCTCGGGGGGCGAGCGCCAGCGAGCCGCCGTGGCCGGCGCGTTGGCCACGGCCCCCGACGTGCTCGTCCTGGACGAGCCCACCAGCGAACTGGACCCCCAGGGCGCCGACGATGTGCTGGCGGCCGTGGCCCGGTTGAACGCCGACCTGGGCACCACGGTCCTGCTGGCCGAGCACCGGCTCGAACGGGCCGCTCCCCTGGCCGATCTCGCCGTGCGCGTCGACGCGGGCCGGCTCAGCCCGCCCGACCAGGTCGGGGCGGCCCTGGCCACCTACGACGGGGCGCCCCCGGTCACCCACCTCGGGCACCTCTTGCACTGGTCCCCTCCCCCGCTGACGGTGCGCGATGCCCGCCGTTGGGCCCGTGACACCCTCGTGCCCGACCGGGCCGGGCTCGACCCGGCCCCGGCCACCGGTGAGCCACTGCTCACCGGACGAGGCCTGCAGGTCCGCCACGGCGAGCGCCGGGCCCTGCGAGACGTCGACATCGACGTGCGCCGCGGTGAGGTCGTGGCCCTCCTGGGCCGGAACGGGTCGGGCAAGACCACCCTGCTGCGGGCCCTGGCCGGGCTCCTCGAGGTCGACCGCGGCCGCGTCGGGGCCGCGGCCCGGGTGGCCTACCTCCCCCAGGACCCCAACGCCCTGCTCTTCGCCCCCACCGTGCAGGCCGAGCTGGAGCACACCCTTCGTCTGCTCGGCCGCCGGGACCCCGAGGCCGTGGCGGCCTGGCTGGACCGGCTCGGCCTGGCGGGGCTGGCCGGCCGGCACCCCCGATCCCTGTCCGCGGGCCAACGCCAGCGGGTGGCCATCGGTGCCGTGGCCGTCGGGGGGGCGGAGGCCTTGCTGCTCGACGAGCCGACCCGGGGCATCGACCCGCCCTCGGCCGCCGCCCTCGAGCGCGCCGTGACCGAGCACGCGACCGGCGGCGGGGCCGTCGTCCTGGCCACCCACGACGTGGAACTGGCCGCCCGCTGCGCGACGCGGGCCGTGGTGCTGGGCGACGGCGAGGTCGTCGCCGCCGGCCCGGCCCGCGAGGTCCTGGCCGGTTCCCTCTTCGCCCCCCAGGTCCTGCGGGTCCTGCCCCCCTACCTCACGGTGGCCGAGGTGGCCGCCGCCCTCGGCCGATGACCGCCGCCACCGTCACCGGCGCCGGCATCCGCTCCGGGGGGCCCCCGGCCTCGCTGTTCTACGGGCTGCTCGCCGTGGTCGGCCTGGCCGCGTTCCTCTACCCGTTCTGGATCCCGGCGGAGACCGCGTTCAGCGAGGCCCACGCCGGGGATGCTCCCTTCGTCGCCGCCGGCGTCGGGCTCCTGGCCGTCCTCGCCATCTCCTTGGAGGTACGGCGGGGCACCACGACCGGCGCCACCATCGCCGTCCTGGCCGTGCTGTCGGCCATGGCCGGGGTCCTCCGCCTGATCGACCTCCCGGGCGGCGGGTCGGGGATCTTCTTCCTCATCGTGCTCGCCGGGGCGGCCTACGGGCCCCGGTTCGGCCTGCTCCTCGGCCTCGGCTCGATGGCGACCTCGGCGTTGATCACCGGGGGCATGGGGCCCTGGCTGCCCTTCCAGATGCTGGCCCTGGCCTGGATGGGCGCCGGAGCGGGGTTCCTCGGCCGACTCACGCGCCGCCTGCCCACCTGGCTGGAGGTGGTGGCTCTCGCGGGCTACGGCTGGGTCTGGGGCTTCGTCTACGGCGCCATCATGAACATCTGGTTCTGGCCGTACCTGGCCGGCCAAGGCGCCCTGGCCTGGGAGCCGGGCCTCGGCTTCGCCGGGACCCTGGAGCGCTACTGGTCCTTCTACACCGTCACCTCTTTGGCCTGGGACGCGGCCGCGGCGCTCACCAACGCCCTGCTGATCCTGGTGACGGGACGCGTGGCCCTGCGGACGTTCCGCCGCTTCGAGGCCCGCCTGGTGCCCGGCGTCGTACTGGAGTCCGAACCCGGCTCAGGCGGTGGCGGATCCGCCGCGCATGATGCGCACGCCGCCACCGACGCCCACGACGGCGATCGCCCCGAGGACGATCAGGGACGGCTCGAACGGCAACCCGCCGGTTTCGGGGGGACAGGCGTCCGCCGCCCGTCCCAGGGGTAGCCAGCGCCCGCTGAGGGCGTGCACGGCGTCGCTGGTGACCCGCACCGGGTCGTCGCCGCCGAAGCCGCCGTCGGCATGCTGGAGGCCGATCAGGGCGGCCGCGGGCGAGGGGACACTGGCCTCGAGGCCGAGGTCGGTGGCCCAGCAGTTGCCGGCCGGGTCGTGACCGACGGCGCGGATGGCCCGGATCGCACCAGCGGTGGCGACCGGTGACGGTTGACCCGCGGCATCGGCCCAGGCGCCGCGGCGGGCCCGGTTCGACCCGATGAACGCCATCGCGGAGCTGACCGGCGCCGAGGAGGGGTCGGTGCCGGCCTGGACCAGCAGGTCCACGACCGCGCCGGTGGTGGCCAGGTCGACCTCATCGGCCCCGGGGTTCCCCGCCGCGTTCCACCCGCCGTCGGCCTGCTGGGCGGCCAGGACGGTGTCGATCGTGCCTTCGGGCAACCCCACCCCAGCCGCGACGAGGGCGATGGCCAGTTCGACGCGGGCGTCGAAGGCGATGTCATCGTCGGCCAACCAGTTGCCCGCTGTGCCGGTCAGGTCACCGAGCGGGCCCTCGTCGCCGACCTCCAGGCCGAGCGGTAGCGCCACGCGGGTGATGAGCCGGGCGGTGACCTGCGGGCCCTCGACCTGTCGGGCGATGCTCCGGGCGGCGTCGAGGGGCGTCCTGCCGTTGTCGCTCACCTCGGACTCCACCCGCTCCAGCGCCGATCGGTTGCTCCAACTGGGTTCGGTCTGGGCGGACTCGGCCAGGGCCAGGATGGTGTCGGGCGTGCCGCCGCCGGGGATGAACCCGTCGAAGCCCCCGTCCGGGCGCTGGTGGCGGGCCAGCCAGCGCACGGCCTGGGCCACCGCCTCGTCGGGGGTCGCCGCGGCCTCGTCGGCGGACGCCGCGAACGCCGCGGCAGGCAGGCCCAGAGCCAACAGCCCCACGGCGGACGCAGCGAGCATTCGGCGGATCACCGCGTCCCATCGGCCGCTCCCGCCCCGAATGGAGGCCATCGGCCCTGGTCGGCGGTGACCACAGATTGTAGGCTCGGTGACCACGATGCGTCGTGGGCGGAGAATCCCGGCGGGGCGGACGGGCCGGTGAAGGACCGCCGTCGCCGCTTCGACCCGACCACCCCGCGCGCCGCCGGGCGCCTCGGGGCGGCGTTCATCCTGGGCCTCGCCGTCGCGCTGGCCGCCCTCTGCCTGGTGATCGACACCCCGGGCGTCGACGTCGACGCCGGCCTCGTCGCGGCCGGGAGTGCGGCCCTGCTGGCCCTGGTGACCTGGTTCCTGCCCTGGGCCCGACTGCCCGGGGCGGCCCCACTGGCGCTCCCCGCCGTCGTCACCGTGGGCCTGGTGGGCCTCGACCGGCTGACCGACCTGTCCCAGGCCCCCCAGAGCGTGGCCTTCTATCCCACCGCCTGGTTCGTGGTCCTGACCTGGATCGGCATCACCCAGGCCCGGGGCACCACTGCGGTCGCCGCCCTGGTCGTCGGGACCTCCGCGGTGGCGGTGACGCTGCCCGACACCAGCGTGATCCCCGTCGCCGCCGCCGCAGTGGGCGTGCCCGCGGCCGCCCTCGTCGGCGAGACCATGGCCTGGGCCCTGGCCGGCATCCGGATGGGTCAGCGCATCGAGCGCCGGCGCGAGGCCGACATCCGGGCCCTCGCCGGGCAGGTCTCGGTGCTGCGACCGGGCATCAGCACCCTCGAGCAGATCGCCGACGTCCTCGCCCGCCTCGCCCACGAGGTGTTCCACGGCGAGCACGTGAGCGTCGTGCTCTCGGACCAGGACGGTCGGTTGTTCCCCGCGTCCTACGGGGCGAAGGGCTCGTCGCCGTCCGTCAAGATCGCCGAGCTCATCGGGGAGACGGTCGAGGCCGAGGAGGTGCGGCTCGTCGCCGAGAACGGGACCACGCTCCTGATCATCCCGCTGGTCGGCGAGTCCGAGATCGGGGGGGCCGTGGTGGTGCGCCAGCCCAAGACGGGCGACGACCCCTTCACCCAGCAGCTGGCCGTCCTGTTCGCCGCCCAGGCCGGGCCCGCCCTCGAGCAGTTCCGGGTGATCGGCAAGCTCTCTCAGGACCTCCACCGCGACGAGAAGACCGGGATCGGCAACGACCGCCACGCTCGCGCCCTCGTCCAGAGCCTCACCCCCGGCGACGCGCTGGTCTTCATCGACATGGACGACTTCGGCAAGGTCAACAAGAACGTCGGCTTCGCCGAGGGGAACCGCTACCTCCGGCAGTTCTCGGATCTCCTCAGCTCCAGCGTCCGTGACTCGGACCTGACCGCCCGGCCCGGCGGGGACGAGTTCATCTTCATCGCCCGCGACGCCGAGCTGGACGCACTCCCCGTGGCGAATCGCTTGCTCCATGCGTGGCGGGACTCGGGCCCGGGGCGCAGCTTCAGCGCCGGCGTCGCCATCCACGCCGACCACGACCTCCCTGAGGAGACGCTGGACCACGCCGACGAGGCCGTGCGCCGGGCCAAGAAGCAGGGCAAGAACCAGGTGTGCCTCTACCCCAAGGGCGGCTGGCTGGGCGACAAGGGCTCCCAACGCGAGGACTGGGGCTGGTAGGCCCCGTCCGGGAACCCGGCCGGTCGAGCGGCGCCGCCCTCAGTCCGGGAGGGTGGCCGTCAGGGTCAGCAGGACGCCGTCGGCGCCGTCGCCGGAGACGAGGACGTTGCCGATGAAGGTGGCGGTCTCGAAGACCATCTGGCCGATGTAGTTCGCACCCCGCCCGTCGTCGGAGTCCAACAGAACGGTGAAGCCGGCCTCGTCCACGGCGTCCCGGTAGAACTCGTGGACGACCGCGGGCAACTCGTCGGCGATCGTGTAGTCCACAGCCAGGCGCAGCTCGCCGTCGACGCGACCGATCGAGCCGACCTCGACCTCGGCGCCGTCGGGGACGGGGAACCCCGCCGGGAACCGTGGGGGCACCTCGCCCGCCTCGGTCTGGACCGGCGGCTCGGTGGTGACCGTGGTCGTGGCCCCCTGGGGGACCGTGCTGGGCACGGTGACGTCCTGGTCGAAGGTGACGCCGGGGTCCAGGGTGGTGGTCTCGGAGGCGGATGTGGCCGAATCGCCGCCACCGTCGTCGCCGCAGCCGGCCAGCAGGAGGGCCCCCAGGATCGCCGCCGCCAGTGCCCTACGCATCGGCATACGCCTCGACGGGCGGGCACTCGCACTGCAGGTTGCGGTCGCCGTAGCCCTGGTCGATGCGGCCCACGGGCGCCCAGTACTTGTTCTGGCGCAGCGAAGCCACCGGGTAGGCGGCGGTCTCCCGGCTGTAGGGGTGGGACCAGTCGTCGGCCACCACGTCCTCAGCGGTGTGGGGGGCATGGCGCAGAGGGCTGTCCTCCACCCGCCACTCCCCCGCCGCCACCCGGTCGATCTCGGCCCGGATGGCGATCATGGCCTCACAGAAGCGGTCCAGCTCGGCCTGGCCCTCGGACTCGGTCGGCTCGACCATGAGCGTGCCCGCGACCGGGAACGACAGCGTCGGTGCGTGGAAGCCGTAGTCGATCAGGCGCTTGGCCACGTCCTCGGCGGTGACGCCGGTGTCCTTGGTCAGGGTCCGCAGGTCGAGGATGCACTCGTGGGCCACCAGGCCGCCGTCGCCGGTGTAGAGCACCGGGAAGTGGTGCTTCAGGCGGGTGGCCACGTAGTTGGCGTTGAGGATGGCCACCTCGGTGGCCCGACGCAGGCCATCGGGTCCCATCAGGGCGATGTAGGCCCACGAGATGGGCAGGATCCCGGCCGAGCCCCAGGGGGCGGCGGCCACGGGGCCCGGGCCGTTCCGGGGACCCGCCTCGGGCACCACGGGGTGACCGGGCAGGAACCGCGCCAGGTGGGCCCGCACCGCCACCGGGCCGACGCCGGGCCCGCCCCCGCCGTGGGGGATGCAGAACGTCTTGTGGAGGTTGAGGTGGGACACGTCGGCGCCGAACGAACCGGGTCGGGCGATGCCGACCATGGCGTTCAGGTTCGCCCCGTCCAGGTACACCTGCCCGCCGGCGTCGTGCACCACGGTGCACACCTCGCCGATCTGTTCTTCGAACACCCCGTGGGTCGAGGGGTAGGTGACCATGAGGGCGGCCAGGTTCTCGCCGTGCTCGGCCACCTTGGCCCGCAGGTCGGCCACGTCGACGTCGCCGTCGGCGTTGCACGCCACCACCACGACCCGCAGGCCGGCCATGACGGCCGAGGCGGCGTTGGTGCCGTGGGCCGAGGACGGGATCAGGCAGACGTCCCGGTGGGCCTCTCCCCGCTGACGGTGGTAGTCCCGGAT
The DNA here is from genome assembly GCA_963845425.1 of uncultured Microthrixaceae bacterium. Classification (GTDB taxonomy): domain Bacteria; phylum Actinomycetota; class Acidimicrobiia; order Acidimicrobiales; family DATDAH01; genus DATDAH01. The sequence continues at coordinate 269,781 of CAWJSC010000010.1, read as the reverse complement.
GGCCAGCAGCCCGGCCAGCTCGCCCTGGGAGCCGGCGTTGGGCTGGACCGACACGGCGTCGTAGCCGGTGATCTCGGCCAACCAGGACTCCAGGTCCTCGATCAGCTCCCGGTAGCCGTCGGCTTGGTCCCGGGGGGCGAAGGGGTGCAGGGCCCCGAACTCCGGCCAGCTCACCGGGATCATCTCGGTGGTGGCGTTCAGCTTCATGGTGCACGAGCCCAGCGGGATCATCGATCGGTCCAGGGCGATGTCCTTGTCGGCCAGCGAGCGCACATAGCGCAGGAACTCGGTCTCGGACCGGTACCGGTGGAAGACCGGGTGGGTGAGGAAGGCGCTGGACCGGATCTGGTCGGCGGGCAGGGCGGCGTCGGCGCCGACCGACTCGTAGTCGGCAGTCACGCCGAACGCGGCCCACACCGCCTCGATCTGGGCCCGGCTGGTGGTCTCGTCGACCGCGATGCCGACCCGGTCCGCGTCCAGCAGACGGAGGTTGATGCCCGCCTCGGCCGCCGCGGCCACGACCTCGGCGGCCCGACCAGGCACCAGCGCGGCGACCGTGTCGAAGAAGTGCTCGTGCTCATGACCGATGCCCGCCGCCGACAGGCCGGCCGCCAGGCGGGTCGCCCGCTCGTGGACCCGCTCGGCGATGGCGGTGAGGCCGTCGGGGCCGTGGTACACGGCGTACATCGAGGCCATGACCGCCAGCAGGACCTGGGCGGTGCAGATGTTGCTGGTGGCCTTCTCCCGCCGGATGTGCTGCTCACGGGTCTGCAGCGCCAGGCGGTGGGCGGGACGACCGGCCTCGTCCAGGGACACGCCGACCAGGCGGCCCGGCATGGAGCGGGCCTGGGCGGTGCGCACGGCCATGTAGGCGGCGTGGGGACCGCCGTAGCCCAGGGGGACGCCGAAGCGCTGGGTGGAGCCCACCACGATGTCGGCGCCGGCGGCGCCGGGGGCCTCCAGCACGGTGAGGGCCAGGAGGTCGGCGGCCACCACGACCAGGCCGCCCTGCCCGTGGACCTGCTCCACGATCGGGGTCAGGTCCCGGATACCGCCGCTGGTGCCCGGGTACTGCACGAGCACGCCGTAGGCGTCGATGCCGTCGAGGTCGCTCAGCGGGTCGCCCACGATGACCTTGATGCCGAGGGGCTCGGCCCGGGTGGCCACCACCTCGATGGTCTGGGGGTGGCACTCGGCGTCCACGAAGAAGGTGGCCGAGGCCTGCTTGGTCACCCGGCGGCACATGGCCATGGCCTCGGCGGCCGCAGTGGCTTCGTCGAGCAGCGAGGCGTTCGCCAGGTCCATGCCGGTGAGATCGGTGACCATGGTCTGGAAGTTCAGGAGGGCCTCGAGCCGCCCCTGGGAGATCTCGGGCTGGTAGGGCGTATAGGCCGTGTACCAGGCCGGGTTCTCCAGGATGTTGCGCAGGATGACGGTGGGCGTGATCGTGCCCGAGTAGCCCATGCCCAGCATCGAGGTGGCCACCACGTTGCGGTCGGCCATCGTGCGCAGTCGGGCGAGGATCTCGTCCTCGGTGCCCGCCTCCGGCAGGGCCAGGCGGCTCCTCTGACGGATACCGGCCGGGACCGCCCGGTCGATCAGCTCGTCCAGAGAGCCGGCGCCGACGGCGGCCAGCATGGCGTCGACCTCCTCGGCGCCGGGGCCGAGGTGGCGGTGGGCGAAGGGCGGCAGCCCGTCGGTCATCAGTGCGCTCCTGTCACGAAGGGTGGGGTGACGACCTCGGCGGGCTCGAGGCGGCCGCGTATGTCCACGGCGACCCGGGTGCCCGGCTCGATCTCGGGGGTGAGGAAGGCCAGGGCGATGCCCCGGTCCAGCATCGGTGAGAAGTTGCCGCTCGACACGGTGCCCAGCCGCGTGCCGTCGGCATCGACCACCGACTGATCGGCCCGCGGCGGCCGCTTGCCGTCGAGCAGGAGCCCCCGCAGCCGCCGGGTCGGTCCGGCGTCGCGCTCGGCCTCCAGAGCCGCCCGCCCCCGGAAGGCACCCTTGTCCCAGCCCACGACCCACCCCAACCCCGCCTGGAGCGGGGTGATGCCCGGGCCCAGCTCGTGGCCGTGCAGCGGCAGGCCCGCCTCGAGGCGCAGGGTGTCTCTGGCGCCCAGCCCGGCCGGGGCCACGCCGGCGGCCAGGACGGCTTCCCACACCGGTTCGGCCGAGGCGGCGGGCACGGCGATCTCGACGCCGTCTTCACCGGTGTAGCCGGTGCCGGCGACCGTGACGGTCATGCCGTCGAGATCCAGCTCGACCACCCGGCGCCGTCCGACCTCGGCCACCGCGGGTGAGACGGCGGCCAGTCGCTCCCGGGCCGCGGGGCCCTGGATGGCGATGATCGCCCGCTCCGCGGTGACGTCGACCGCCTCCACCCCACCGCCCGACAGGGCTTCGATCACCCGGTCGGTGTTGGAGGCGTTGGGCATGACGTCGAAGCGCTCGTCGCCCAGCCACCACACGATGATGTCGTCGAGCACCGAGGCGTCGGCCTCGTCGAGCAGGTGGGTGTACTGGGTCCGGCCCGACTCGACCTTGGTCAGGTCGGCGGTGAGCGTGGCCTGCAAGAGGTCACGGGCGCCGGCGCCGGTGACCCGCACCGTGCCGAGGTGGCTGACGTCGAAGGTCACCGCGGCCGTGCGGCAGGCCTTGTGCTCGGCGATCGTGCCCTCGCCGTAGTTGAGCGGCATGTCCCAGCCGCCGAAGGGGACCATCTTGGCGCCGAGGGCGCGATGGGCCGCATCGAGCGGCGAGTGCCGGAGGTTCACCTCGAGATTCTAGGGAGTGCTCAGGCTGCGGCGTCCATCCCGTACTTGACCGCCAGGTTCTGCCAGTCCCGCCGGTAGAGGATCATCACGTTGACCCCCGGATAGCGCTCGCGCAGCTCGCGGATCTTGCGGTTCTTCTTGGTCACCAACCGCTGCTTGAGCGTGGTCAACTCGATGTAGAGGTCGAGATCGGGGAGGTAGAAGTCCGGGCTGAAGGCCTCGGTCGGGTGCCCGTCGGCGTTCTCCCGGAGCACGAAGGTGCGCGGCTCGTAGCGCCACTCGACGCCGTAGAAGTCCAGGACCCGGGCGAAGTCCCGCTCGGAGGGATGGGCGAAGGCCACCGATTCGTGGGGTAGCTCCCCGGTCGGTGCCGGCACCCCGGTGCTCACCGTTCATGCCTCTTCGCCTGACGGCTCATCGGCTTGCGGGCCTCTTCGGCCCGCCGATCGTCTTCGACGATCACTGCTCGGCGGCCGCCTCGACCGATCCCGGCGGCCCCTCGGCGACCTCGGTCACCGGCGACGCGGGGAACAGCTGGACGATGCGGGCGTCGACCTCTTCGACCACGCCCGACAGGGGCAGGATGTTGAGCACGCCCTGGCCCTTGCGCACCAGGTCGATCATCTCCTCGCCGTCCCGGGTGAGCACGGTGTGGTTGCCGCTGATCACCAGGTTGGCGCTGGCGGGGTCCTCCCCCAGCTGGTCACGGAGGTAGGTGAACACCTCCCGCACCAGGTCGAGGCGGATGCCGGCGTCGAGCAGGCTCTTGATGACCTTGAGCTCGAGCAGGTCCTGGTAGGAGTACTTGCGGCGGCTGCCGCTGCCGGCGGCGTCGACCAGGGACGGTCGCACCAGGTCCGTGCGCGCCCAGTAGTCGAGCTGTCGGTAGGTGATACCGACGATCTCGGCTGCCTTCTTGCCCCCGTAGCCGACGTGGCGCGGGAACATCTCCTGCTGTCCGGTCATGTGGTGGTTCCTCTCAGGGCGCCCGCCCCCGTCACACGCGCGTAACTACGTCCGTGTGACATCGCCCAGCGTACGCCCGACCTCAGGTCGAGGTCAACGACCGGAGGTCGTCGAGCTGTGCCGCGGTGCCGATGGCGATGAGCGTGCTGCCCCCGGTGAGCACGGTCTCGGGGGCGGGGTTGGTGGCGAACCGGCCCGCACCGTCCCGTATCGCGAGCACCAGTGCGCCGGTGCGGTCCCGGACCTGGGCCTCCCGCAGGGTCTGGCCCGACAGGGGCGAGGAGGCGGGGACGGCGACATCCGCCAGGCGGAACTCGAGGCTGCCGTCGTGCATCACCACGTCGAGGAAGTCGGCCACGTTGGGGGCGACGGCCAGCGCGGCGATGCGGCCGCCGCCGATCTGCTGGGGGTTCACGACCCGGTCGGCGCCCGCCTGGCGGAGCTTGGGCTCGTTGGCCTCGTCCCGCACCCGGCTCACGATGAACAGGTCGGGGCGGCGGTCCCGGGCGCTGAGGGTGACGAACAGGTTGTCGGCGTCGCTGTCCACCGCGGTGACCAGGGTGGCCGCCCGCTCGATGCCCGCCGCGGTCATGACCGCGTCGTCGGTGGCGTCCCCGCAGACCGACAGGCCGCCCATCGTGGCGCAGTGCTCGGGATCCATCTCCACCACCACCACGGTCTGACCGGCGCCGGTCAGGTGCCGGTGGATGCTGCGCCCCACCCGCCCCCAGCCGCAGAGCACCACGTGGCCGGACAGGTCGTCGATGGTCCTCTGCATGCGTCGCCTCCCGATGCGCTCGCTGAGTCTGCCCTCCACCACCGACTCCAGGAGCACGGCGGCGGTGTAGAAGGCCACCCCGACCCCGGTGAGTATCAGGGTCATGGTGAAGATCCGGAACGCCCGGGAGGGCTCGGCGGGCATCTCCCGGAAGCCCACCGTCGAGATGGTCGTGACCGTCTGGTAGATCGCGTCGAGGACGCTGAGGCCCAGGATCAGATAGCCGACCGTGCCGACCACGAGGACGGCCAGCAGGAGGACCCCGCCCAGCTGCACCCGGCGCCATGGGTCCCCCGACGGCGCCACCCGGGACCCCCGACGACCATTCAGGAGGCGAAGTCCTCCGGGTCGACGTCGTCGATGAAGCGGCGGAACTCCTCGACGACCTCCTCCTCGGGCAGGGCCTCCTCGCGGACCGTGTAGCCGACCTCGTCGAGCACCGCCTCTTCGGCGAAGATCGGCGAGCCCGTCCGGGCCGCCAAAGCGATCGCGTCGGAGGGCCGGCTGGAGAGCTGCTGCTTGGCCCCGCCCCGGTCGAGGTGGAGCTCGGCGAAGAAGGTGCTGTCCTGCAATTCGGTGACCACCACACGTTCGAGGGTGACAGCCAGCTCGTCCAGGAGGTTCTTGAGCAGGTCGTGGGTCATGGGCCGGGGCGTCGCCACCTGCTCGAGGGCGAAGGCGATGGCCGTGGCCTCAGGGGGGCCGATGAAGATCGGCAACATCCGGCGGTCGCCCTCCAGCTCCCGGAGCAGGACGATGGGCGTGTTGGTGGGCAGTTCCACCCGGACGCCGACCAGCTCCATCTCCACCATCCCGACAACCTACCTACGGATAGAGGTCCCCGACGTAGGCATCCGGATCGGCCGCCAGCGCGTCCAGATCCCCGGCCGCGACCACGTCGAGGTTGCGGTACCGGCCCCGGAAGTCGAGGCCGTAGCCGACCACGAACTCGTCACCGATCTCGAAGCCGACGTACGCCAGGGGCTGGGGGACGATCCGCCGGGCCCGCTTGTCGAACAGGGTGCAGACCTCCAGGGATGCCGGTCCCCGGGAGCGGAGCTGGGTCAGGAGGTAGGCCAGGGTGAGGCCGGTGTCGACCACGTCTTCGACCAGGACCACGGACCGATCCGTGAGGTCGGCGCCCAGGTCCTTGGTCAGCCGTACCCGGCCGGAGTCCGGGGCGTAGGAGGAGATGCCCAGGAAGTCGATCTCCACGGGCACGGTGACGCGCCGCACGAGGTCCGAGAGGAAGATCAGGCTGCCCTTGAGGACGGCGACGAGCAGCACGCCGTCGGGATGGGCCTCGCTGATCTCCCGGCCGAGGCGGGCGTTGGCGTCGCGGAGGTCCTGCTTGTCGTGCAGGACCCGGGCCGCGGGCCTCAAAGGGGACCGAGCTGGTCCCTCAGGGAGCGACGCAGCAGGGAGGCCCGCATCTGGTCACCCAGTGAGCACAGCTCCCCCACCAGCTCGAACGCCTGACGGCGGGCGGCGGGGTCACGCTGGCGCACCATGGGGCTGGCCAGCTGCTCGAGGAAGCCCGCCTCGCGGTCGGCCGACATCTTGTACATGCGCAGGTGCCGGGGCTCGACACCGTGGCTGAGGAAGGCGGCCGCCAGTCGCGCCACGACGAGCGCCTCGTCGTCGTAGAGCACCGCGGAGCCCACCTGACGGCCCGACAGCAGGGCGTAGCGGGTCAGCTCGGCGATGGTGTCGCCGTCGAGGCCGCTGGCCGCGACCAGCTCGTCCACGGTGAGGCTCACGCCGGTCATGCCCGTGTCCAGGGCCTCGACCGCCCGGATCTGGCGCTCGTCGGCGACCGCAGCCACCGGCGCCGGGGCCAGCGGCTCGACCGCGGCCAGCGACCGAGCGGGGGCCGCCTCGGGGGCCGGTGCCTCGGCGGGGTCGGGGGCGTCGTCGTCCTGCCAGGCACCGGAGCTGATCCGCTCGCGGATGACCTTCAGCGGCAGGTAGTTCTCTCGCTGCTGGCGCAGGATCCACCGCAGGCAGGCCACGTCGTCGTCGTAGAACTTCCGGTAGCCCGAGGGCGTGCGCTCCGGGTCGATCAGCCCCTCCTTCTCGAGGAAGCGGATCTTGGAGATGGTGACGTCCGGGAACTCCTCCTGCAGGAGGGCGAGGACCTCGCCGATCGAGTGGTGGCCTTCGGGGCTCATGAGTGCCTCACGTGACGCCGGCCACCAGGAAGTGGAGCTTGTACTTTCCCACCTGCAACACGTCACCGTGGGTCAACGGGGCCTCCTCGATGCGTTCCCGGTTGACGTAGGTGCCGTTGAGCGACCCCGCGTCCCGGACCCGGTAGGCGTCACCCTCGCGGATGATCTCGGCATGGCGGCGCGACACCGTGATGTCGTCCAGGAAGATGTCGCTCTTGGGGTGCCGGCCGGCCGACGTCGCTACCAGGTCCAGCAGGATCCGCGAGCCGGCGGCCTCCCCCCGGGTGACGACCAGCACGCCCGTGCCCAGGGGCACGTCGGACAGGTCGACCTCGACCTCGGGGACGGGCGTCTCGGCGGCCTCGGCTGACTCCGCCGTCTCGAAGTTGATCGTGGTCGGGTCCCGGTCGGGGCCCAGCGAGGTGCCACAGGACGAGCAGAAGCGTGAGCCGACCGTGTTCTCGTGGCCACAGGACGGGCAGGTCACCCCCGGCACCGGATCACCCCTCGGTGAGCGCCCGGTAGGCCGCGGCGTCCATCAGGGACCCGTAGGCCGCGGCGTCCGCCGGCTCGAGCAGGCAGATCCAGCCCTCGCCGTACGGGTCCTCGTTGATGCGCTCCGGAGCGTCGACCAGGTCGGGGTTGACCTCGACGATGGTGCCGGCCAGGGGGGCGTAGACGTCGGACACGGACTTCGTGGACTCGACCTCGCTGAAGCTCTCGTCGAGCTTCACTGTCGACCCCACCTCGGGGAGATCGATGAAGACCACATCGCCGAGCGCGTCCTGGGCATAGTCGGTGATGCCGACGCGCACCCGGTCGCCCTCGAGCCGGGCCCACTCGTGGTCCTTGGAGTAGCGGAGGTCCTCGGGGACGTTCATCGGCGCGAACCTACCCTCGATCGCGTCACCTGATCATCTGCCGGATGCGACGGACGTACTCCTCGGCCAGTTGCCGGGCCGCGAGGTCGCTGTCGGCCTCGGCCCAGACGTTGGTCACCGGCTCCTCGGGATCGGGCCAGGCCAGGACCCAGCCGCCGTCGTGGCGGACCTTGACCCCGTCGACCAGAACGACCTCCCGGTCACCGCTGCGCTCCATGAGGGTGCGCATGACCGTGCCCTTCTGCTCCCAGGGCGTGACCACCGACTCCCGCACGAGGTGTCGGTCAGGCAGCTCGGCGACCAGCTCCGAGAGGCGCACGTCACGGCGGGCCAGCAGCTCCAGGGTCTTGACCAGCATGGCGGCGGCGTCGAAGGCGGCCAGGAACTCGGGCACGACGTAGCCGCCCTCGAGGCCGGCGGCGAAGACCACGTCGGGCCCGGCCGCGGCCTCCATGACCGCGGCGGGAGCCAGCTTGGTCGGCCGCACGCGACCACCGTGGCGCTCGACGAGGGCCTCGGCGTGGACGCTGGACGCCACGGGCAGGGCTGTCTCCCGGTCGGCCAGGTCGTCGCCCAGCAGCGACAGCAGGGCGAGAAGGGCGCTGGTGTCGTCCAGCACGCGTCCGGTGTCGTCGATCAGCGTCAGCTGTTCCCCACCGGGGTCCAGCACCGCGCCCAACCGGGCGCCGGACGTGCGCACCAGCCCGGCCACCTGCTCGGCGTGCCGGGCCCGGTCGAAGGCGAGGATCCCGGCGGTGGACACGTACGGGTTGACCGCGAGGACCTCGATGCCCAGCTTGGAGAGCAGGTTGGGCATCACGAACGCCGTGGTCCCGTAGCCGTAGTCGATGACCACCTTGAACTCGGCGGCCCGGACCGCCTTGACATCGATGCAGGCCTCCAGGGCCACGGCGTAGTGCTCCAGGGCGCGGGGCGGGAAGTCGATGTCGCCGATCTCACTGGGCAGCACCCGCCGGAAGTCCTGCCGGGTGAAGTAGCGCTCGACCTTGCGCCGACCGTCGTCGTCGAGGTCGGCGCCGGTGGGCGTGAAGAAGCGGATCTCCACCTGCTGGGGGTCGTGGGGCACCAGGCGCAGGGTGATCCCACCCCGGTTGTCCGGCCGCCCGGCCTGGAACCGGGTGACGGGGATGGACGCCACCTCGAGGTCCGACACGTTGACCCCGGCCGAGTTCAGCCCGGCCATCATCGCCCGTTTGAGCATCCGGGCCGAGCGGCTGGAGTCGCGGCTCGTGACGACGGTGGCGTCCTTCTTCAGGGTCGTGCCGAAGGCCATGGCCAGGCGGGCGGCGAACTCGGGGGTGATGTCGACGTTGGCCAGGCCACTGACCCCGAGGCCGGCGAACAGGCTGCGGGCGCCCCGGGACTCCCACACGATGGAGGTGTTGACGACCGCGGCGGCCTCGACCGTCTTGAACGGGTACACCTTCACCCCGGCGCCGACGACCGCGTCCTCGCCGATGAAGCACTCGTCGCCGAGCACCGAACCGTCCTCGCAGCGGGCGCCGCGGCGCACGTCACAGGCCCGGCCGACCACGGCCCCGGCCAGGCGCACGCCCTCGCCGAGGTAGGCGTTGTCCTGGACGATGCTGCGGTGGATCTGGGCCCCGGCCCGGACCTTCACGTTGGTCCCGAGGACGGTGTACTCCCCCAGCCGGGCCCCGGCCTCGACCCGGGCGTTGTCGCCGATGACCGCCGGGCCGTCGATGACCGCGTCCGGGTGGATCTCGGCCCCCTCGGCCACCCACACGCCGCCGGAGACCTCGAAGCCCGGCACGGCGACCTCGACCTTCTGGTCGAGGATGTCCTTGTGAGCGCTGACGTACGCCTCGAGGGTGCCCACGTCCTCCCAGTAGCCGTCGGCCACAGCGCCGTAGAGCGGCAGACCGGCGGCCAGCAGTGCCGGGAAGACCTCCGAGGAGAAGTCCACCGGCCGGTCGTCCGCGATGTGGTCGAAGATCGCCGGCTCCAGCACGAAGATGCCGGTGTTGATGGTGTCGGAGAACACCTGGCCCCAGCTGGGCTTCTCCAGGAAGCGCTCGATGGATCCGTCCTCGTTGGTGATGACGATGCCGAACTCGAGGGGGTTCTCCACCGGAACGAGCCCGATGGTGGCCAGCGCCCCCTTCGCCGCGTGGAAGGCGACGACCTTGCCCAGGTCGATGTCGGTCAGCACGTCACCGGAGATGACGAGGAAGCGCTCGTCGAGGGCTTCGGCCGCGTTGCGCACCGATCCCGCCGTGCCGAGGGGGGTCTCCTCGGTGGCGTACTGGATGTGGACGCCGTACTCGGAGCCGTCGCCGAAGTGGTTGCGGATGGCGTCCGGCATGAAGGCCAGGGTCACGACGATCTCGTCGAAGCCGTGGCGGCGCAGCAGGTCGATGACGTGCTCCATCATCGGCTTGTTGGCCAAGGGCATCATCGGCTTGGGCAGGTTCGAGGTCAGCGGCCGGAGTCGGGTGCCCTCGCCCCCCGCCATGATCACGGCCTTCACGCCGGCACCTCGGGGATCTCGTGCGGCGGGTGGCCCTCGGCCCGGGCCGCTCGGCCCTCCTTCAGCGCCGTCAGGCCGAGCGGCACGTACTGGGCCAGGGCGATGTAGCCCAGGAGCAGGCCGGGGATGACACAGAGCCAGCCCGCCACCTCGGCCAGAGTCGACCAGGTCCCGGCATCCGCACTACCGGCCAGGAACAGCGGGAAGGCGAACATCACCAGGAAAGTGGCGCACTTGCCGTACCAGGTCACATCGATGCGAGCCGCTCCCAGGGCGGCGAGGGCGAGGACCGAGATGGCCACCAACCCCTCCCGGAGCAGCGAGAGCACGCTCGGCACGACCGGCGCCGAGCCGTCGACGAGGATGGCGACGACCCCGACGATGAGCAGGACCCGGTCGGCCACCGGATCGAGGACCTTGCCGAGGTTGGAGGTCTGGTTGTAGTGCCGGGCGATGTAGCCGTCGACCCAGTCGGTCGCGCCGAGGACCGCGAGCAACGCCGCGGCGCCAAGGCGGTTCTCCTGGGGGAAGAGCAGCCACAGGAACACGGGCACGCACAGGAGCCGCACGAGTGAGATGGCGTTCGGGATCGTGAGGATGCGGTCCTCCCCCGCTGCCGCGTCCTCCATGGGCGAACAGGGTAGATCGGCTACAACGACCTCATGGCCTCCGTGTTCACGATGATCATCCAGGGCGACATTCCCGGCGAGTTCGTCTGGCGCGACGACCGCTGCGTGGCGTTCCTGTCCATCAACCCCCTGACCCCCGGTCACACCCTGGTCGTGCCGCGGGAGGAGGTCGACCACTGGATCGACCTCGACGAGGACCTGGCCGTCCACCTCATGGCGGTGGCCCACCGCATCGGGGCCGTCCAGCAGGAGGTCTTCGCCCCCGAGCGCATCGGCCTGATCGTCGCCGGCTTCGAGGTCCCCCACACCCATCTGCACGTCCTGCCCGTCTCCGGTATGGGCGACCTCGACTTCTCGAACGCGGCGCCGGTGCCCGGTGACGACCTCGCGGCCGTGGCCGACCGCCTGCGGTCCGCCCTCACCGCCGCCGGCCACGCCGAAGCCACCGCGATCGCCTGACCCCGCTTCAGCCCACGCGTTCGTAGAGGGTGATGCCGGCTTCGGCGAACACCTCCTCGAAGCCGAGCTCCTCGAGACCTTGCTGGAAGCGGCGGCGGTCCTCGTCGTCCCAGTCGGGGGCGGCCTCGGCGTCGAGGAGTACGGCATCGACGCCGTCGGCGGCCCGGCGGACGTGGGGATTGCCGGTGGTGTCCAGCTCGTAGAGGGCGACCCGCTCGGCCAGGAGCGGGAGCAGCGCAGGCGAGGCCCGGACCGAGTCGCCGTCGGGCACGAGGTCGGCGGCGTCCAGCCGGGCCTGGTCAGCCACGTCGCGGGTCCCCCAGGTCCACGGCTCCTCGTAGGGCGAGGCGGGCGCGTCCTGGATGAAGAAGACCGTCGACGCCAACAGGAGGGCGACCAGGACGCGGCGGTCCACGTTGACCCGTTCGATGCTGCGGCGGCCGATCCGGGACAGGCCGATGGCCGTGGCCACGAACACGAAGGCGGTGATGGCCACCGTGTGCTCGGGCCGGGCCACCCGGTCCTCCGACACGTTGGCGATCAGATACAGGCACTCCAGGGGCACGATGGGCAGCAGGTAGCGGGGCGCCACGAAGGGCAGGAAGAAGACCGGGGCGAACAGCATCACCAGGATCTCGAAGTTCTGCTGGTCGACCAGGTCCCCGATGGCGCTGAAGGGGTGGGCCAGCAGCCCGCCCAGGGCCCCGAGGGGCGAGGACCCGTAGCCTTCGAAGGCCACGGCGTGGATGAAGGCACCGTCGTTGTAGTGCGGCTGGATCACCAGCAGCGCCAAGGCCAGGTAGCCGAAGGAGACGCCCATGGTGATGAGTCCCGGGCGGCGGCGGCCCTCCATCACCAACAGGCCGCCGAAGGCCGCGGTGACCAGCGCCAGGTCCGCGCGGGTGAGTACCGCCACGACGGCACAGGCGGCGAACAACCACCACCGCCCGGTCAGGCCGAACAGGGCCATGCCCAGCAGGGCGGGCAACGCGAGGGCGGCTGGGTGGAAGCCGGCCGTGTTCAGCTCGTGGATCGCCGGGTAGAGGGCGAAGGAGCTCAGCAGGACCAGGGAGGCACCCACCCGCAGGTCGGCGATCTGGCGGGCGATCCGCCACAGCGGGACCACCCCGATGGCCAGGACGCCGGCCTGGATCACGAGCAGCGTGGGGATGGCGGGCAGGAACGAGGTCAGCCCGGCCACCGGATAGAAGGTGAACCCGGCCTGCTCCGCGAGCAGGTGGCTGTCCCGGATGGTGAGGAAGGGCGGGTCGCCCCGCGTGATGAGCCAGGCCCCCTGGGTGAACGTGGAGAGGTCGGCGCCCTCCTCCAGTCCGTGGGCCCGGGCCAGGGCGATGCCGGCCAGCACGGCGAAGAGGCCGGCGAAGAAGGCCCACGGCAGCACCCGGTCGGCGCCGGCGCTGTCCAGGCGGCCCTGCAGGCGCAGGGTCAGGAGGTCGAGGCGACGTTTGAGCGGGAGCTCCCGCCGCTCGCTCATACCTCCGTCGGCTCGCCCAGCTCGACGGCCTCCAGCAGGTGGGTCCCCTGGTTGCGGACGTTGTTCACCTCGGTGCTGACCGGGTGGAAGGTGATCAGCGACGAAGGCGCCGGAACCAGGAGCTTCCCCAGAGCCACGGTGTCCTGCTCGTCCCGGTCCAGCCACTGGTCCCAGGCGCTGGGCGGGAGCATCACCGGCATCCGGTCGTGGATCTCGGCCATCTTGTCGTTGGGCTCACCGGTGATGATCGTGCAGGAGACCAGCTCGTCCTCAGAGCCGGTCGGCCGCCACACCTCCCAGAGGCCGGCGAAGGCGATGGGCTCGTCGTCGGGCCGATGGATGAACCACGGCTGCTTCTTCTGCTGACCGCGGGATTTCCGCTCTGGGGGCTCTGCCCCGGGCCGCTGGGCCCCTGGCTCGGTCCACTCGTAGAAGCCGTCGGCGGGGATGATGCAGCGCCGCTTCTTGAAGGCGTGCTTGAAGGCCCCGCTGGTGGCGATCGTCTCGGCCCGGGCGTTGATCATCTTGTTGCCGATCTTGGCCTCTTTGGCCCAGAACGGGATGAGGCCCCAGTGCAGCGGTTCCACCCGCCGCACGCCCCCGTCCTCGAGCACCGCGTAGACGTCCTGGGTGGGGGCCACGTTGTAGTTCGGGCCCTCGAGGGCCTCGCCGACCTCGGTGGCACCGAAATACCGGGCGATCTCGTCGGGCGGAGAGGTCGAGACGAACCGGCCGCACACAGCGGGTCACGGTAGCGGTCGACCCGAACCCGACGGGCCGGAGGTCGCAAACTGAGCCGATAGCGAGCACACTCTTGGACTTGCCCCAGTCCGAACCGACGTCCGCCCGCGGCAACAAGAAGGGTCCAACCCCCCACCGCACGCTGGACCAGGCGCGCATCGGGGCCCGTGACAAGGTCAAGCAGGCCCGTCGGGCCCTGCTCGAGCTGGAGCGCCGGCACGACCGTGCGGCGGCCAAGGTCGAGGCGCTGAGCCGCCGCAAGAAGGCCCTGGACCTCGAGCTGGGCGACGCCGAAGCGGAGCGGGACCGCACCAAGTCCCGCCTCGCGGCCACCAAGCAGGCCCTGGATGCCGCCGAGGCCCGCCTCATCGCCCTGGAGCGCGAGGACTAGCCGATCCGTTCGATCACCGAGCGGGCATCGCGTTCGACGTAGCCGTAGCCGCGCTCATGGGCGACGGGGAGGGCGGCTTCGGCCAGGCTTCGCGCCCGTTGTCCGTCTCCGGGCTGGTCACGGTCGGCCAGGAGATCCGCCCATGCGGCCTGGGTCAACGCGACGAAGAACGGCGCCTCCATCGCCTCGTGGAACGCGAGGGCCTGGCTGAACCAGTCGTCGGCTTCGTCAACGAGGTCGAGGGTGTGAGCAAGGCATCCGAGATAGTGCGCCACACCCCCCTGGACCGTGATGTGTGTGGTCGCGAACTGGTCGTGCCAAGGCAACAGGCGTTGATAAAGGGCCATCGACGCGGGTTGGTGGCGGCAGCGCGTGATCGCTTCGGCCCAGAGCACCTGGCCGGCGAGCCAGGTGGAGTCGGCGAACATGGGGAAGTCGTTGGCGAGCTCGGTGTCCAGGAGCTGGCGCACCTCGTCGCGCGGATCGTCGAAGACCCGGGCCGCGGCGAGCGCGGCGCGGAAGATGTCAAGATGGGGGCTGGCGGAGGCGACCTCCTCGATGAGCGGAACCATGTCGTGGATGCGACCCTGCATCCACCGCAGGCTCATGAGCTGGGCGCCGTAGATCATCATCGCGTCCTCTGAATTGCCGGCTTCAGCACCGAGCGTCAGGGCTTCGGTCGCCGTGCGCTCGGCGGCGTCGAGGTCACCGGCGAGCATCCAGTCCATCGCGTCGTGGTATCCGATCATCCACCGGTGGATCGGTTGTCCGATCCGTTTGGCCTCCGTCTCGATGATTGCGCGCGGGACCAGCATGGCCTCGGTGTCACCGCCCTCCAACGCCGCCAGGTACATGTAGTCGTTGGCGTGCAGGCGCGCCGTCGGGTCACCGAGGTCATCGGCCAGGGCGCACGCCTCGCGGTTCCAGCGGAGACGGAGCGGGAGCGTCTGGGGCATCGTGATCGCCTCTTGGCAGAGGCGGAGGGCGTCCAACAGGGCGGCGGCGTCACCGGTGCGTCGAGCCATCTCGACGGCGTCGCCGGCCATGGCGAGGCGCTCGTCGAACTCGACGACCCAGGTGAGCTCGACGCAGACGAGCGCCAGGAGCCGTGCTCGGTCCGGGCTGTCCGCGTCGCCGAGCCTCGAGAGCGCCAGTTGGAGCATCTCGATGCGTTCGCGGTCTACACCTCCCGCCACACTCATCCATCCTCGGCTGTTCCTGAGCACCGAACGCACGAGGATGTCGACCGCGTCCACGTCATCGGCGAGGCGGCCGGCTGCGAGCAGCGTGTCACGGTGCGCCGGATCACCGGTCTGCCGTTGTGCGTCGCCGAGCCCGAGAAGGAGCACGGCCCGAGAGCGCAGGTCGTCACCGCAGGTCCGGTCCAGCAGGTCGAGCGCATCTCGGTACCAGCGCAGGGCTTCGTCGGGCGCGAGCTGCGCCAGGGCCCGGTCGCCCGCCTGTCGGGCGTACGTGATCGCTCTGTCGGCGTCCGATGGCGTGGCGCGGGCCCAGTGGTAGGCGAGCTCCCCGATCCGCTCGGCCGGAACTTCGCCGAAGGACTCCTCGAGCGCTTCCGCGACCCTCCGGTGGGTGCGCCCCCGCCGGCCGGAGGAGGGCGCGTCGTAGAGCGCGTGCTCGATGAGGGCGTGCGCGAACGTGTAGCGGCCTGGCCCGTCGGCTTCGGTGAGCAACGCCGAAGCGACCGCCTCGTCGCACACGTCGATGAGGGCGTCCTCGTCGAGCTCGTCGACCTCGACGACCTGGGCGAGGAGGGCGGCGTCGAAGTCGCGGCCGATGACCGCGGCCACGGTCAACGCGCTCTGTGTCCGCCGGCCCAGGCTGGCGACGCGCCGGCCGATCACCTCACGGATGCTGACCGGCAGGCCCGATGTCCGCAGGTCCGCGCTGGCCACCCAACGACCCTGCTCGTCTTCATAGATGGCCCGGGTCTCGACCAGGTGACGGACCATCTCACCGACGAAGAACGGGTTGCCGTCCGTCTCCGCCCACAGCGCATCGCGCAGGGCCACACCCTCGTCGGTCATCGCGTGCCCGGCGCTCGTTTCGAGCCAGCTGAGGAGCTCGTCGCCGCCGAGGCCGCCCAGTGCGATCCGCTCGACGCCAGACTCTCGGTGCAGCGCGGCGAGGGCCTCGGCGAGGGGGTGATCCGGGTCGATGTCGGATTCACGGAACGTCCCGATCACGAAGAGCCGGAGCGGCGCATCCGCCGACACGACATGGCGCAGGAGCTGGATCGTCGGACGATCCGCCCAGTGCAGATCGTCGAGGACCAGCACGACTGGCGCCAACGCCGAGACACGGGCCAGCAGGTCGACGACGGCCGCGAACAGCAGGTACCGCTCCGACTCGGCGTCGCTCGACGAGCTCGGCCCGCCCGCCAGGCCGGCGAGATCCGGCGCGAGCCGCGCCAGCTCATTGCCGCGTGCATCGACATGGGCGGCGAGCACATCGTCGGGGGCGTGAGCGACGAGATGGGTGAGCACCTCGGCCCACGGCTGGTATGGGATCCCGAGATCCTCGTCACAACGCCCGTACAGCACGATCGCGCCGCGTTCGGACGCATCCCCCGCGAACGCCGCGGCCAGCGACGTCTTGCCGATCCCGGGCTCGCCCGAGACCAACACCACCCGTCGTTCACCCGCGACGACGACCGGCAACGACCTGTTCAGGCCCTCGCGCTCCTGCGCCCGCCCGACGAACACCGCCGGCGACGCCGCCCCGAGCCGGCCCGGAAACGGGATCGAGAGCTCGGCCCGCGGTACGCCCTGGGCGGCGGCGGGCAGATCCAAGACGGCGTCGCCGGCGAGCACTGCGGCTTCGAGCCGGCGGAGCTCCGGGCCCGGTTCGAGACCCAGCTCCTCGACGAGCACGTCACGCGCCCGCTGGTACGCGCGTACAGCCTCGGCCTGACGGCCCGCGCGGTACAGCGCCACCATCAACGCGGCCCACAACCGCTCCCGCAGCGGGTGCCGCGCCAGCAATGACTCCAGCTCGCCCGCGAGCACGGCGTGCCGGCCGAGCATCAGGTCGGCGTCGATCCGGTCCTCGACGGTCGAGAGGCGCAGCTCGTCGAGCCGCAGGGCCTGGGTCGCCGCCCACCCGCCGCTTCGACAATCGGCCAACGCGTCGCCCCGCCACAGCCCCAAGGCCTCGCCCAGCTCCGCGGCCGCGCGGGACGCGTCACCGTCGGCCAGCGCACCCCGCCCCGCCGTCGCGTGGCGCTCGAATCCGGTCACGTCGACCGAATCGGCGGGAACGCTCAACACGTAACCCGGCGCACGCGTCACCAAGACCTCGCCCAGCCCCGCCGCCTCCAGCGCCCTCCGCACACGCGCCACATGGCCCTGCAACGTCTTCACCGCCGTCGCCGGCGGATCGTCGCCCCAGAGCGCATCCACCAAGGCGTCCCGCGACACCACCTCCCCGGCCCGCAACGCGAGCAGGGCGAGCACCAAACGCTCCTTGGCCCCCCCGATCGTCACCCGGCCCTCCGGGCCCGCGACCTCCAACGGGCCCAGTAGGCCGACCTCCACGCGCGGAGCCTACGTCTCGTTCGCTCGCCGGATCACCACCGTCCCACCACCGGCCCACCACCGGTCCGGTTCACGGTCAGGACCATGTTCACCTCCCGATCGAGACCGGCCGTCGCCCTGCTGCTGGCGTTCCTGGCGTTCGCTGCAGTTCGGCCGACTGCCGCGGCCGCCGACGATGCCGCGGGGGTCCCCGATCGGGTCGAGATCGTCGGCGACAGCCTGACCCGCGCCGCCCAGGATCTCTTCCCCGCCGACTGGCGGGTGAGGGCGCGCAACGGGAGGGCGCTCTTCGAATCGATGGCGACGATTTCGCTCGCGAGGGCCACGGCGCCGGAGTGCCTGGTCGTGGCCCTCGGGTCGAACGACGTCGGCCGGCACCGGAGCAGGCTCCAGATGCTCCACGACCTCGATCGGGCCGACGAGATCCTCGCCGGCGTCGGCTGTGTCGCCTGGACCACGGTCAAGGTCCGCGGCGTGAGCCCCCTCTACGGAAGGGACTGGGTCCGGTACGCCCGCACGTGGAACTCCCTCCTACGCGACCATGTCGAAGGCGCCGTGCTCGACTGGAACGCCGTCGCCCGGTCGCACCCCGGCTACTTCCTCGGTGACGGTCTCCACATGTCGGGGGCGGGACGTGCCGCGTACGCGCACTTCCTGCAACGTGGGGTCGCTCCCGCCTGATGCCGCCGACGACACGCTCACGAGTGGTCGCTTCAACTCTATCACTTGACACTATATCTTAGTGCGATAGAGTGAGGGCGTGAGCGACATCGACCCGAACCGCTTCCTGCCCCTCCCCCAGGCCCAGTTCCACGTCCTGGTGGCCCTGACTGAGGGCGACCGCCACGGCTACGCCGTCATGCAGGCCGTCGAGGAGTCCTCGGGCGGCATCGTGAAGATGGGCCCGGCGACCCTCTACGGCACCCTCAAGAAGCTGGTGGACCAGGGGCTGGCCGAAGAGGTCGCAGAGCCGCCGTCGGCCGATGACGACCAGCGCCGCCGCTACTACCGCCTCACCGGCCTCGGCCGCCGCGTCTGTGCCGCCGAGGCCGACCGCCTGGCCGGCCTGGTGCGCATCAGCCGGACCAACCTCTCCCCGGGCCTGGCCTGACATGGCCGCCTATCGGGCCCTCCTCCGCCTCTATCCGAAGGACTTCCGCAAGGAGTTCGGCCCCG
Organism: uncultured Microthrixaceae bacterium; assembly: GCA_963845425.1. Lineage (GTDB taxonomy): Bacteria > Actinomycetota > Acidimicrobiia > Acidimicrobiales > DATDAH01 > DATDAH01. Next base: position 251,248 of record CAWJSC010000010.1, on the reverse strand, counting down.
ACCTGCTGCGACTGCACGAAGACCTCGCCGCCGACCGGGGCCTGACCGTTGCCCGTCGGCGCACCGCCCTCGACCTGATCGTCACCGTCCCCCGCTACCGACTGGAGCACCTCATGAGCGAGCAGCACAGCAACACGGCCCTGTACGTCGTCCTCGTCGGCCTCGTCGCCGCCGGCGCCTTCGGGTTCCTCACCGGGGTCGGCCCGGCCCTGCTCTTCGTCGTGGCCGCCGTCGTCGTGGCCGTCGCTCAGCGCTCCCGCCTGGCCCGGGCCATCCGCACCCCCGACACCGACGTCCGCCACCGCCGCCTCCGGTGGGCGGGCATCTGCGGCGCGGTGTTCGCGCTCAGCATCGTCACCTACGTGGCCGACCTCGGCGACGACGAGATCAGCACCGCCAGCCTGCTGTGGCACAACCTGGTCGGGACCAGCGCGATGGTCGCCATGGTCATCTTCTTCGTCGCCGGTCTGCTGACCCCCCGGACACCGGTCACCGCCTGACCTCAGGATCCCGTCGGCGGCGGTGAGGTGAACCCGGACCTCTGGTCCCCCGAGCCCGTTCCCGACGGTGGCCCGGCACGGCGGTAGACCCCGGTCAGGGCCGACGGGTGATGAACCTGACGGTGTCTTTGCTGGCCGGCTGGATGGTCGAGGTGGCGGTGAGGGTGCGGGCCAGCCAGGCGTGGTGGGGCGCGGCGTTCCGGACGGTGACGATGATGGTGATCCGGTGGGTGCCGGCGGTGGCCAGGTTCGGTGTCCGGTAGGTGCCGTTGGTCACCGCGGTGGTGATGTTGGCCCCGGCGGGGTTGCGGTAGACGAGGGCGAACCGGCGGGTGGATGCCTGCCCGCGGAGCCTGAAGGTGTCGGCGACCCTGCCGTCGTTCTGGATGGACGCGTAGTAGGTGACGCTCCGGCCCCGGGCGGCGGAGCCCCGGCGGGTCTGGCCGACACCGGTGGTGTTGTAGATGCCGTCGCCGGCCAGAGGGCCGGCGCCGCGGCGGATCCGGCCGTCGGGTCGGGCCGGGGTGACGGTGTAGGTGCGGTTCAGGACCCGGGTGTTGCCGGCGCGGTCGGTGGCGGTCACCCTGAAGGTCTTCTGGCCGAGGGTGGCGGTGTTGACGGCCTGCCCGTTGGCCACGGTGCCCACACAGGAGGCGACCCCGGTACCGCCGACCGTGTCCGCGCAGGAGAAGTCGGCGGTCACGACCTGGTTCTGGACGTAGACCGCCCCGGCGGGCGGCCTCGCGATCGTGATGAGGGGGCCCGTGGTGTCGGTGGTGACGTCGAGCACGAAGACCGCGTGCGACATCGGATCGGTTGCCGGCCGGACGCTGGCGTCGGCACCGTCGCTGATGAACAACTGCTCGCCGATCACCTCCACGGCACGGGTGTCGCGGAGGCCCAGACCGGTGAGGCTGATACCGTCCCATCCCGCCCGGAGGGTCCCGCTCGCCATGGACGCCCGGTAAAGGCGGTTTTCTCTGTTGACCGCCAGCAGATCACCGGTCACGCCGTCGAAGTCGATCCCGAGGATCTTGGAGAGCCCGGGGATCGAGAACGGGGCCCCCAGCGTGTTCGTGGCGTAGTCGTAGGTGCGGATGTTCGAGCGGCTCGCGACGTAGGTGCGGCCGTCGGCGGCGCGCCAGCCCGCACCGGTCCACTCCGACGGCAGCGCCCGCCATGACGCTATCTGGAACTCGCCGGCGACCCGGGTCAGGCGGTAGACGGTTGGGAACGAGGGCTGCCGCTGCCCAGAAGGACCCCAAGGCGTGACCCCCGAGAACGCGTAGAGCACGTCGGCGTCCGCGTCATAGGCGAGCGCCTCGAGGTCCTCGTTCCGGGACTGACCGGCGGAGGGCCCGGCGCCGACGCTTCGGGCGTAGATGAAGGCCGCCTGCGGGATCCTTCGGCGCAGCGCCCCGGTCGTGCGATCGACCTCCAACAGCGAGTCGGACTGGTCATCGGCCATCCACAGTGCGTTGTCTCCCGCCACATAGGCGCTGCCCTCGTTGTCGAACATCCGAGTCGAGGTTCCCGGGAACGGCGAGGTCCGAATCAGGCGCTCCAGGGTGAGTTGCGGATCCGAGGTGCCGGTCAACGCCTGCGCGGTGCCCGTCCCGACCACGACCGAGGTGAGCAGGATCGACCCGAGAACGATCCCGACCAGCATTCGCGCGCGCATTCAGTGCTCCCTACTTGGTTCCGTGCCACTCACCGTAGGGAGCGCCGTCACCGAGGACGGTATCGGCGCTCGGGCCCGTCGAGATCGCCTGGGCCCGCCGGAATCCACTGCCGGCGTTGGTCGGGCTGCGGGGACTTGAACCCCGGACCTCTGGTCCCCCAGACCAGCGCGCTACCAAACTGCGCCACAGCCCGTCGTGCGGACCGGCAGCGTACCGGTCAAGCGTGCTGGACCACCCAGGCGATCCCCTGGACCAGGCGCCAGCCCAGGTAGAGGCTGATGGCGACGACCAACAGCTTGAAGTGCCATGGGGTCTTGCCCTGGGGCATCGAAATGACCCGCTTGCAGGTCGGGCACTCGCCGTTGTCGGGCATGGAGTTGGGGTTCCAGAACTTCTGGCAGTCGTCGCACCAGGGCATGGTCAGACCGGTGGCACCCCGTGGCGGCGATCGGAGAAGTGGCGGTCCTTGCCCCGGGCCCGCTCGAGGCGGCGGACGATCTCGTGGCGCAGGGCACCGAAGTCGATCACCGCGTCGACGACCAGTTCGGAGGCGAGGCGGAGCAGATCCACGTCCGCCTCGTAGATCTCCCGCTGCTCGGCGATGAAGTCCTCGCGTTCGTCAGGGTCCACGAACGCCGCGATCTTGTTGGCGAACACGGCGTTGACCGCGGCCTCGGGACCCATCACCGCGATGCGGGCGGTGGGCAGGGCGAGGGTCGCCTCCGGGCCGAAGGCGGGCCCGGACATGGCGTAGAGGCCGGCGCCGTAGGCCTTGCGCACGACGACCGAGATCTTGGGGACGGTGGCCTCGGACACGGCGGTGACCATCTTGGCCCCGTGGCGGATGATGCCCTCCCGCTCCACCTGGGTGCCGACCATGAAGCCGGGGACGTCACAGAGGAACACCAGCGGGAGGTTGAAGGCGTCGCAGCACCAGATGAACCGGGCCGCCTTGTCGGCGGAGTCGGTGAAGAGCACCCCGCCCTTCTGCATCGGGTTGTTGGCCACGATGCCCACGGGGCGGCCCTCCATGCGGGCCAGGCCGATGATCAGCTCCGGGGCGAACAGAGGCTTCACCTCGAAGAACGACTCCGCGTCGACCAGGCCGTCCAGGAGCGTGTGCATGTCGTAGGCCTGGGACTCCTCGGCCGGCACGACGTCGGCGGTCAGCTCCTGCCTCGGCGGGCGGGCCGCGTAGGCCGTCGGCTCCTCCCGCCAGGACTGCGGGAAGTAGGTGAAGTAGGCCAGGGCCTGGTCGATGGCGTCCTCGTCGTCGGTGGCCAGGTTGTCCCCACACCCCGACACGGTGGCGTGCATGCGGGCGCCACCCATCTCCTCCAGGGTGGCGATCTCGCCGACGACCATCTCGGCCATGCGGGGCGACCCGAGGTACATGGAGGCGTTGCCCTCCACCATGAAGACGATGTCGCAGAAGGACGGGATGTAGGCCCCACCGGCCGCCGAGGGCCCGAAGAGGCAGCAGATCTGGGGCACCCGGCCCGACAGGCGGACCTGGTTGTAGAAGATGTGGCCCGCACCCCGTCGGCCCGGGAACAGCTCGACCTGGTCGGTGATGCGGGCCCCGGCGGAGTCGATGAGCCAGAAGACCGGGAGCTCGTGGCGCAGAGCCAACTCGGTGAGGCGCACGATCTTCTCGACCGTCCGGGCGCCCCAGGAGCCCGCCTTCACCGTCGGGTCGTTGGCCACTACGGCCACCGGGCGGCCGTCCACGGTGCCGGTGCCGGTGACCACGCCGTCGGCGGGCAGGTCGTCGGCCGCGGCGTTGGCCAGCAGGGCGTCCTCGATGAAGGAGCCCTCGTCCAGCAGGAGGGCCAGGCGATCCCGCACGAAGAGCTTGTTCTGGCGAGCGAGCTTGTCCCCGACCTTGTCGAGGTTGCCCGCGGCGGCCCGTTCGGCGGCATTGGCCAGCCGTTCCTGGTCAGCGGACGGTTGTGAGGGCTCGTCGCCGGCGCTCATCGCCTATTCGCGGCGAATGGCCATGATCGCCACGTCGTCGTTGATCGGGCCGTTGGAGAAGTCCCGGGCCGCCTCCAGCAGGGACTTGCACAGGACGTCGGCGACCACGCCGGGGTCCCGGCGGACGGTGGCGGCGATGCGGTCCTCACCGAAGAGGTTCTCGCCGTCGCGGGCCTCGGCCAGGCCGTCGGTGTAGAGCAGGCAGAGGTCGTCGGCGTCGAGGCCGATCTCCCGGCTGAAGTACTCGCTGCCCTCGGCCAGCATGAGGAGCGGGCCGGTGGCCCGGAGGGGCTGGAGCTCCCGGTCGTGCCAGAGGTAGGCGGGGGGGTGCCCGGCCGAGGTGTACCGCAGGGTCCCCGCCCGGGTGTCGAAGACCACGACCACCAGGGAGATGAACTCCTCGTCCCGGCCGAGGGCGTACATCTGGTTGTTGAGCTCCTCCACCGCCTGGGCCGGGTCCTTGAACTGCCGGAGGAACACCCGCAGCAGGTACTTGGCCTGGAAGGCGGTGATGGAGGCCTCGATGCCGTGACCGGCGACGTCGCCGATGACCGCGGCCACCCGGGTCGGGGTGAGGCGGAAGAAGTCATAGAAGTCCCCGGCCATCATCCCCGAGCCGGGCTGGTACACCCGCCCGACCTCGAAGCCGACCAGATCCGGCAGCGACTCGGGGGCCAGGCGCTCGGCCCACATCCGGGGGGCCCGCTCCTCCTGGTCGAGGACCTCGACCGCCCGTCGCTCCATGCCGATCCGGCTCTGGGCCAGCCGGGCCTCGGACACGAAGGTGCGCCACATGGCCAGAGAGGTGATCGCCGGGATCGCGAGGATCCCCAGGATCATCGCCGCCGAGGGCGGGTCGGTGACGGCGAGGGCCCCGATGGCCACGCCCGCGATCGCATAGAAGGCCGCGGCGTGCAGGTCCTTGCGGTAGACGCCCCAGGCCAGCTGGATGGCGCCCTCGTCGGCATCGGAGCTGTCCAGGGTCCGCCACACGCGATGGCGGAACCGGGCCGAGCGTCCCCAGGACACAGCTGCGGCCAGACAGAGCACGGCGGTGGTCGCCAGAACCGGGATCACCATGACGGCCCGATGCTACTCCCCACCCTTGACCGCCTCACGGTCCACCCCGGTGCCTAGTCACGCCGGGTGCGCACTCGCAGCTTGAGCGGGGCGTCGCCCAGGTCGAAGCCCTCCCGCAGCTTGCGCTCGAGGTAGCGCAGGTAGGTGGGCGGGAGGCGCCGGTTGGCGAACAGGGTGAACGTCGGCGGGTCCGACGCCCCCTGCGTGGCGTAGAGCACGCGGGCGCCTCCGGGCGCGGGCTGGTGGGCCTGGGCCTGCTTCAGCACGTCGTTGACCTTGGCCGTGGGGATCCGCCGGTGGTAGGTGTCCGCGGTGTCGAGCAGGGCGTCGATGATCTTGTGGGTGCCCTTGCCCGTGAGAGCACTGATCTTGAGGATCTTGGCGTTGGGCAGGAAGTGGAGGCGGTCGGCGACCTGCTCGGTCACCAGTTCCCGCTGCTCGGCATCGGCCGCCTCCCACTTGTTCAGCAGGACCACGACCGGGGAGCCCGAGATGGCGGCCCGCTCGGCGAGGCGCTGGTCCTGGTGGGTGACCCCGACCAGGGCGTCGACCACGAGGAGCACCACGTCCGCAGTGTCCACCGCCCGCAGGGCCCGGACCACCGAGTAGTACTCGGTCGACTCGTCGATCTTGCCCCGGCGACGCATGCCCGCCGTGTCCAGGATGCGCACCGGGCCCGACTCGGTCTGGATGATCGTGTCGATGGTGTCCCGGGTCGTGCCTGCCATGTCGTGCACGACCGACCGCTCGGCCCGGTCCAGCTTGTTGAACAGGGTCGACTTGCCCACGTTGGGGCGCCCGACGATGGCCACGGCCAGGACCTCGGTCCGGTCGTCGGTCTCGTCCTCGTCGATGTCCTCGTCCTCCGGGGGCAGGGCGTCCACCAGCACGTCGAGGAAGTCGCCGGTGCGCCGGCCGTGCAGGGCACTGATCGGGTACGGCTCCCCGAGCCCCAGGGACAGGAACGCCCAGGCGTCGTTCTCCCGGTTGGTGTCGTCCACCTTGTTGGCCACGACGAAGACCGGGATGTCCCGGCCCCGCAGAAGGGCGGCCACCTGCTCGTCCTCGTCGGTGATCCCGACCGTGACGTCCACGACCATGACCACGGCGTCAGCGTCCTCGATGGCCCGCACGCTCTGACGGCTGACCTCGGCGTCCAGGCCCTCGTCGGTCGCGATGAAGCCGCCGGTGTCCATGACCACGAAGGGCCGGCCCCGCCATTCGGCGTCGACGGCCTTTCGGTCCCGGGTGACCCCGGGGCGCTCCTCCACGATGGCCTCGCGTCGGCCCACGATGCGGTTGAGCAGGGTCGACTTGCCCACGTTGGGGCGCCCCACGACCGCCACCACCGGCGCGCCCATCAGTCGGTCCGCTCTCGGCGGCGCCGGGCTGCCGCGCCAGCGCTTCGGCACGCAGCACTGGCCCCCGCTCCGCTCATCAGTCGGTCCGCTCTCGGCTGCGCCGGGCCGCTCGGACCCCCGCTCCGCTCATCAGGCCGCGACCGGCTCGAGGGCGGCCCGCAGCGAGAGGCCGTCGGTGGCCACGACCTCGACGGGCAGGGGCAGGTCAGCGGGGGAGGTGCCGTCCAGGAAGCGGCCCCCCGACAGGCAGACGTCGGGCAGCAGGTAGCGATGGCCCGTCGGCTGGTCGAGCAGGACCCGGTGGAGGTCCTCCCCCACCAGCAGGCCGGTCACCCCGATGTTGCCGCCGAAGAAGCGGTTCTCGACCGGCACCACCCGCACCTCGTCCCGACCGGCCAGGAGGGGGCCCAGGATCTCGGCCCCGTAGGTGCCGGTGAGGACGGCGACCGGAGCGGTACGCCGCGGGCGCAGGGTGACCTGGCCGCGAGGGGCCCGGTAGCCGGCCGCCGGCGCGCCGTCGATGGACTGGAAGAAGCCGGCTCGGGGCCCGATCGGGGTCTCGACCTCGCCGGCGAACTCCCGCTCGAAGCTGCGCGCCATCCCGATGCCGTCCTCGTGGAGGGGGAAGCCTTCGTAGCTCTCCCCCGCCGGGAACGGCCGCCCGGCCAGCAGGTAGTACTCGTCGGCGGCGTAGACGAGGCGGCGACCGACGATGGCGAGGAACCGCGCCTGCCAAGCCTCGATGGTGTCGACCGTGGCGGCGGCCTCAGCCACCGTGTGGGGGCGCAGACGCCCCTCCCGGCCGTGACGGCTGATGCCCAGCGGTACGACCGCGACCGTGGCCAGTTCCGGGTAGCAGTCGGCGATGCCGACCAGGGTGTCCTCGAGGACGGCGCCGTCGTTGATGCCCGGGCAGACCACGACCTGGCCGTGGACCTGGACCCCGTTGTCGAGCAGGGCCCGAAGCCAACGCAGGCTGGTGGCGCCCCGGCGGTTGCGCAGCAGGTCGGTGCGGACCTCGGGGTCGGTGGCGTGGATGGAGACGTACAGCGGCGACAGGCGCTCGGTGATCACCCGCTCGAGGTCCAGCTCGGTGAAGCGGGTGAGCGTCGTGAAGTTCCCGTAGAGGAAGGACAGGCGGTAGTCGTCGTCCCGCTGGTAGAGGCTCGAGCGCATCCCCGGCGGGAGCTGGTGGATGAAGCAGAACTCGCAGTGGTTGTCGCAGGTCCGCACGGCGTCGAACACCGCCGACTCCACCTCGACGCCCAGGGGCTCGCCGGCGGCCTTCCGCACCCCGATGGTGAGGTCGAGGCCGCCCCGGGAGACGTCGATCTCCAGATCGGGGTCGTCGACGAGGATCTGGTAGCGGATGACGTCGCGGGGCGCTTCGCCGTTCAGGGCCCGCAGCTCGTCACCGGGCCGCAGCCCGGCGCGGTCGGCCGGAGACCCGGGCGCGACAGCAGTGACGAGAGGGGAAGGCACCGGTCAAGGATACGGACGGGGGCGGTGGGTACCCTCGGCCCATGGCCGTGGACCGGGTCCTCTTGTGTGCCCCGCGGGGGTTCTGCGCAGGCGTGGAGATGGCCATCAAGGCCCTGGCCTGGATGGTGCGGACCTTCGACCCGCCCGTGTACTGCTACCACGAGATCGTCCACAACCAGCGGGTGGTCGACCGCTTCCGGGACCTCGGCGTGGTGTTCGTGGACGACCTGGCCGAGGTGCCCGAGGGGTCACCGATCATGTTGTCGGCCCACGGCTCGGCCCCCGAGGTGGTCGAGACCGCCCGCCGCCACGGCGGCTACGTCGTCGACGCCGTCTGCCCCCTGGTCACCAAGGTCCACCATGAGGTCCGGGTGCGGGCGGGCAAGGGCTACCGCATCGTCTACGTGGGCCACGAGGGCCATGAAGAAGCGGTTGGCACCATGGCCGTGGCCCCCGAGGCCATCGACCGGGTGGAACGGCCCGAGGACGTCGCCGCCCTGCCCGACAGCGGCCAGCCCGTGGCCCTGCTGGCCCAGACCACGCTCTCGCACCGGGACTGGGCCGGGGTGCTCGACGCCGCCAAGGACCGCTGGCCCGACCTCTGGCAGCCGGGGCGCAGCGACCTCTGCTTCGCCACCACCAATCGCCAGTCCGGGCTCCTGAAGATCGCCGACCGCTGCGACGCCATCGTGGTCATCGGCTCGGCCAACTCGTCGAACACCCGAGCCCTCGAGCAGTTGGCCCGTGACGCGGGTTGCCCCCGGGTCTTCCGGGTCAACGACCCCGACGAGCTGCCCGACACCGGGTCTCCGACTGCGCTCGCCGGCATCGTCGGGGTGACGGCGGGCGCATCCGCCCCCGAGGACCTGGTCGAGGCCGTCATCGCCCGGCTGGCCCCCGTGGAGGGCACCGAGGAGGTCTGGTTCACCGACGAGGACGAGTACTTCCCCCCACCCCGCAACCTCCGGGACCTGCTGGCCGCCGTCGACGAGGCGGCCACGGTCACCCTCGGCGGCTCCCTGGTCCAGCGTCCCGCGGCCAACGACCGCAGCATCGACGCCGCCGACGTCCTCGCCGCCCTGGGCTGACCGGAACCACAGCAGGCCCCGCCGGCGCCAGCCGGAGCCGCGCCGACGACCGCCGGGATCGGCGGAGCCGGAGTTGCCGAGCGCGGCGAAGCCACTCGGAGGCAGAATGGTCATCATGGCCACCACGACCACCTTCACCCGCATGGACCAGTCCACGGCCGAGCAGTGGGCCGAGATCGGCAGGCAGACCTTCGAGCACCGGGACCGGGTCGTCGACTCGGTGCTCGCCATGCTCCGCTCCCTGGAGGCCATCACCGACGGCTTCGCGGTGAACCAACTGGAGCACTCTGTCCAGACCGCCACCCGGGCCGAGCGGGCGGGCGCCGACGCCGAGGTCGTCGTGGCCGCCCTGTGCCACGACATCGGCAAGGCGGTCAGCGTGCCCAACCACCCCGAGATCGCGGCGGCCATCCTCAAGCCCTACGTGCGCCCCGAGGTCCACGACATGATCCGGGTCCACCAGGACTTCCAGGGCCGGCACTACTACGCCCACTTCGGTGGCGATCCCGACGCCCGCGAGCAGCACCGGGCCGAGCTGGACCCCGAGGTCTTCACCCTGGCCGAGCGCTTCGCGGACGAGTGGGACCAGGTCGCGTTCGACCCCGACTACGCCAGCGAGCCCCTCGAGCACTTCGAGCCCCTGGTCCGGGAGGTCTTCGCGCAGGCGAAGATGCTCTAGTACGCGTACTGGCGCCTGATTTCGGTGCCATAGCCCCGAAATCAGGCGCCAGAACGACGGTTACCCCGGTGCTAGCCCAGGCCGTTGTCGGCGATGAAGTCGGCGGCGATGACGTTCGCGTCCTCGGCGTCGATGTCGAAGCGGGCGTTGGCCTCGGTCAGGTTCTCGGTCGTGATGGCCGCGCTGACCTCGTTGACCAGGGTCTCGAAGTCGGCGCCGTAGACCTCGACCAACTCGTCGGTGACCACGGGGACGATGTTGTCGGCGGCCAGCAGGCCGTCGGTGTCCTCGAGCACCACCAGACCGCGGTCGGCGATGATGCCGCTGGTCGAGAAGAGCACGGCCACGTCGATCTCCCCCGCGTCCAGGGCGTCGGGGATGACCCCCGGGTCCAGGGGCGTGAAGCCACCGCTGAGGTCGATGCCGTAGACCGTCTCGAGGCCGGGCAGACAGAAGGCGTTGGCCTCGCAGTCCTGGGGCGCACCCAGCGTGAGGTCGTCGGTGAGGTCACCGATGCCGGACAGGCTCAGCTCGTCGGCGGTCTCCGGGGTCACCACGAAGGTGTTGGTGTCGACGGCCGGCGCCGGCTCCAGGGCCTGCAGCCCCAGCTCCGAGAGCCGCTCGCGGAGCAGGCCGACGGTCTCGTCCACGTCGGAGGTCGCCTCACCCGCGAACTCGTTCAGGAACTCCAGCATCGACGCCACGTACTCGGGGGCGAAGTTGATGTCGCCGGACTCGAAGGCCGGGACCTCGAGGTCACGGAACCCGCCGAGCTCCTGGTACTCCACCGAGTAGCCCGCGTTGATCAGCGTCTGGCCGTAGATCTGGCCGAGGATGGCGCTCTCGCCGAAGTCCTGGGTCCCGATCGTGATGGTCGGGCCGTCCGGTGGCACATCCGCGGTCGCACCCGTGGCCTCGCTGCCCGACGAGGCGCTGCCCTCCTCCTCGTCACCGCCGTCGTCGCCACACGCACCGGCGAGCAACGCCAGGACGGCCAAGACCGCCCACAACCCTCTGATCTTCCTCGTCATCGCTTGTTCCCTCTCGTTGGATGGTTCCTTCTTGCGATCTCAGGCGGGCACCGGCTCGACGTCGAGCACCGACGCGTCGACCATGGCTCCCCGATTGGCTAGCACCCCGGCCTGGGCCCATGGGGTCAGACGACGCTGTGCCCACCCGAACACCAGTTCTACCACCAGCGACATCAGCGCGACGAGGATGGCCCCGGTCAACAGCTTGCCGTCGTCCTGGATGGCGAAGCCCTCGACGATGAAGGCCCCCAGGCCACCGAAGCCGACGTAGGCCCCGAGGGTGGCGGTGGCCACGACCTGCACGGCCGACACCCGGAGGCCGGTGATGATCAGGGGGAGGGCCGCGGGGATCTCCACGCTGCGCAGGACCTCGCGCTCCTGCATGCCCATGCCCCGGGCGGCCTCGACCATCCCGGCGTCGACGTCGCGCACACCGGTGAAGGCGTTGGTGAAGATCGGGGGGATGCCCAACAGGACCAGGGCGAAGGCCGTCGGCCAGAACCCGAGGCCGAAGCCGTAACGCAGGGCGATCGGGAAGATCAGCACGATGATGGCGAACGAGGGCACCGCCCGTCCGATGTTGACCAGCCACACCGCCACCACCCCACCCCGCTTGCGGTGGCCCAGCCAGATGCCCGGGGGCAGCGCCAGCGCGGACGCCACGACCACCGAGAAGCCCGCCAGCCGGAGGTGGTCCCACACCCGGATGGCGATCCCCCGCTGGCCCCAGTAGTTCTCCAGGGTCGTCACGTAGGACCAGAACTCGTTGAGGGCGTCCATCAGCGGGCCACCCGGTTCCAGGGCGTCACGACCCGCTCGAAGGTCACCAGGATCAGATCGATGACCAGCGCGAGGAGGATCGACAGGCCCGCCCCGACCACCACGGGGGTGTTGAAGTTCCGGGACAGGCCGTCGTTGATCAGTCCCCCGTAGCCCCCGAAGCCGATGACGAAGGTGACGGTGACGAGGCCGATCGTGGTCACCGAAGCGATGCGGACCCCGGCGATGATGGCCGGCGTGGCGAGGCGCAGGTCGACGGTCAGGAAGCGACGCAGCGGCCGGTAGCCCATCCCGTCGGCCGCCTCCTTCACCGCCGCGGGCACCCCCTCGACGCCGGCCACGATGTTCCGGATCAGGATCAGCAGGGTGTAGCCCACGAGGCCGATCTCCGCGGTCAGGACGGTCAGGCCGGTGATCGGGAAGAGGATGGCGAAGAGCGCCAGGCTGGGGATGGCGTAGAGGATCCCGGCCACGCCGGCGATGGGGCCGTAGGTGCGGCGGAAGCGGATGGCCACCGCCGACAGCGGGATGGACAGGGCGATGCCGACCCCGATGGCGATGGCGGTGAGCTGGATGTGCTCGACGGTGGCCGCCCAGATGTCGTCGGTGTGGTCGCCCACCCAGTCCCACCAGATGAACGAGTCCTTGTCCGCCCCCAGGATCATCGGGCCTACGCCTCGAGCCCGCCGGCGACCTGCTCGATGGTGAGCATCCCGAGGTAGCCCTGCTCGTCGTCCTGCACCATCGCCACCCTGCTCTGGGCGCCGACGATCACGTCCAGGGCCTCCCGCAGGGTGGCGTCGGGGGTGACCGTGGCCGCGAACGCGCGCAGGTCGGCGTCGCCGAGCGTCGAGCCGTTCAGATTCTCCGCGGCCACCCAACCCAGGAGCCGGCGGTGGTCACGGACGCCGACCCAGTCCACGCCGTGCTCGACCATGACCCGCCGGGCATCGTCGGCCTCCGCCTCGACGGACACGACCGGCCCCTCGACCAGCTCGGCCTCCCCCACGGTCAGGAGGCCCAGGCGCTTGAGGCCGCGCTCCTGGCCGAGGAAGCCGGCCACGAAGTCGTTGGCCGGGGCCCGGAGCAGCTCCTCGGGCGGCCCCACCTGCTCCAGCAGGCCCCCGACCTCGAGGATGGCGATCTGGTCCCCCAGCTTGATCGCCTCGTCGATGTCATGGGTGACCACGACGATCGTCTTGTGCACCTCGCTCTGGAGGGCCAGGAGCTCGTCCTGCAGGCGGCCCCGCACGATCGGGTCGACCGCCGAGTACGGCTCGTCCATCAGCAAGATCGGGGGGTCCGCAGCCAGGGCCCGGGCCACCCCCACCCGCTGCTGCTGGCCCCCGGACAACGACGACGGGTACCGGGGGAGGTGCTCGGGGTCGAGGCCGACCAGCTCGGTCAGCTCCTCCACCCGGGCCCGGGTGCGGGCTCTGTCCCAGCCCAGGAGCTTGGGCACGGTGGCGATGTTCTCGGCGATGGTCTTGTGCGGGAACAGCCCGATCTGTTGGATCACGTAGCCGATCTGGCGGCGCAGCTCATGGGCCGGCAGCTCCCGGATCTCGGTGCCCAGCACCTCGAGGCGGCCCCCGGACGGCTCGATCAGCCGGTTGACCATCTTCAGCGTGGTGGTCTTGCCGCACCCCGAGGGGCCGACCAGCACGGTGATCCCGCCTTCGGGCACGGTCAGGTCCAATGACTCCACGGCGGGTCGGGACGCCCCGGGGAACGTCTTGGTCACCCCCTCGAGCCGGATGGCGGCCGCCGCGCCGGTCACCGGATGAGGTACCACCAGATCGAGCCGGCCACGGCCACGACCGCGATGATCACCGACAGCACCACGACCGGCTTGGAGACGCTGCCGTCCTCGTCCGCGGGTAGCCGGCGGCGCACCCGTTCGAGGGCCCGCTCGGCCCACGCCACGTCCTTGGCCAGGATGGCGAGACCGCCGGCGATGGTCAGCCAACCCGGGCCGGGCAGGGCCAGCATGGCCACGCCGGCCACCAGGAGCAGTGACCCGAGGGTCATGCGGGCCAGGCGGACGTGGATGGAGGCCCGGGCCTCCTCGACGGTCTCTTCCCGGTAGCCGGTGTCGAACTCGGCCTCGATGGCCGCTTCCCGGAGGGCGTCCCACCGCGGGTGCTCGTGTGCTGGCTCCCCCGGGACCGCCATCCGGCAAGGTTAGGAGTCCAGCACCCCGGCGCGTCGTTGGGCGTCGTCGAAGAGGTCCTGCAGACGGAGGCGGAGGTCCTCGGTCAGGGTGTGCACCCCGCTGCGGGACACCCGTCCGCTCTCCTTCAGCGGGGCGGGCGTCAGCGGCTCCCCCACCATCACGACCATCTTGGCGGGCCGGATGTACTTGGCCCCCGCCGGCATGGCCCGCTCGGACCCGCCGATGCCGACCGGCACGATGGGCACCTGGGCCCGGCTGGCCACGTAGGCCACACCGTCACGCATGTGATCGGGCTCGATGGTCGGACCCGACCGGCGGGTGCCCTCCGGGAACATGACGACCGCCTCGCCCTCGTCGACCAGTTCGAGGGTCTGGTTGAGGGCCTCGCGGTCCGCACCGTCCCGATTGATGGGGAAGCCTCCCAGCGAGGAGAAGAACCAGTCCGAGGCCGGGTTCTTCCAGAGGGAGTCCTTACCCATGTAGCGGAGGCGACGCCGGGTGACCAGGCAGACGACGAAGATCTCCAGGTTCGACCGGTGGGCCCCCGGGGACAGGATGAAGGCCCCGGACCCGGGGACGTTCTCCCGACCGTGCACCTCGACCCGGAAGAGAACCTTGCCCGCGAGCCATATCAGGGTCCACATGAAGCGGTAGAAGGCCCGGGCGGGCCCCGTGGGATCGGCAGCGCCGTAACGGCTCTCGATCTTGGTCACCCCGCGGTCGCCTCCGCCAGCGCGGCCACGAGGGACTCCACCACCTCCTCGATGCTCATCCCGCTGGTGTCCAGCACCAGGGCGTCGTCGGCCTGGGCGAGCGGGCTGTCCTCCCGATCCTCGTCGAGGGTGTCGCGCCGGGCCAGGTCGGCGGCCACGGTCTCGTAGTCCAGGTCGCTCACCTCCTGGGAGCGACGCTCGGCCCGCACGTCGGCGCGCGCGGTGAGGAACACCTTCAGGTCGGCGTCGGGGAACACCACGGTGCCGATGTCCCGCCCTTCCACCACCGCGCCGGAACGGCCCACAGCCCACTCCCGCTGGCGGCTGCGCAGTTCGGTCCGCACCGCGGGGTTGGCCGCCACGAGGCTGACGGCCCGGGTGACCTCGGGACCCCGGATCTCGATGGTGGCGTCGACCCCGTCGACGGTGACCCCGGCGTCGCTGACGTCCAACTCCAGGCCGTCGACCAGGTGGGCGACCGGCTCGGTGTCGGACGGGTCGATCCCCCGGCGCAGAGCGGCGAAGGCCACCGCCCGGTACATGGCCCCGGTGTCGAGGTACTCCAGACCCAGGCGCTCGGCCAGATGGCGGGCCACGGTGGACTTCCCGGAGCCACCAGGGCCGTCGATGGCGATCACGGTCATGCCAGGCACTCTCCCAGATCCTGTTCGAAACGCGGGTAGCTGGTGGCCACGGCCTCCCAGCCCTCGATGGTCACGGGGGCCTCCGACGAGGCCAGGCCGGCCACCGCGGCGGCCATGGCGATGCGGTGGTCGCCGTGGGACACCACCACCCCGCCCCGCAGGGTGCCACCCTCGACCACGAGGTCGTCGCCGTCGACCTCGGCCGTGCCCCCGACAGCCCGGAGGCCGGCGGACACAGTGGCCAACCGGTCGGACTCCTTGACCCGCAACTCGCCGACGTCGACGAAGCGGGTCGTCCCCTCGGCGGCCCCGGCCGCGATGGCCAGGGCGGGGACCTCGTCCAGTCCGACGATCTCGGCTCCCACCACGGTCGTGCCGTGGAGCGCCGCGGGGCGGACCCGCACCGTGCCGGTACCCGCCTCGGGATCGTGGTCGATCTCGATGTCGGCCCCCATGCGCAGGAGCACGTCGAGGAAGCCGGACCGGGCCGGACCCAGGTACAGGTCGTCGATCAGCAGGTCGCTGCCGGGGACGAGGGTGGCGGCCACCACCCAGAACGCGGCCTGCGACGGGTCGCCGGGGACGTCGAAGGTGAACGGCTCGGGCCGGGACCGCCGCACCCGCACCCGGCCGTCGCCGACCTCGACGTCGGCGCCGAAGCGGGCCAGGAGCTCCTCGGTGTGGGCTCGGGTGGGCACGTCCTCCTCGACCACGGTGTCGCCGTCGGCACCGAGGCCGGCCAGCAGCACCGCGCTCTTCACCTGGGCGCTGGGGACGGGGGTCCGGTAGGTGATGCCGTGGAGGTCGCCGCCCCGCACCGACAACGGGGGGTAACGGCCGTCGTCGCGACCTTCGATGGTCGCCCCCATGAGGCGCAGGGGCACCGCCACCCGGTCCATCGGCCGGCGGGAGATCGACTCGTCCCCGGCCAGCACCGTGAGGAACGGGAAGGCGGCGCACAGGCCGGTGAGCAGGCGGATGGTCGTGCCCGAGTTGCCCACGTCGATGACGTCATCGGGCTCGTGGAGCCCGCCGCCGTCGACGACGACCCGGCCGTCCCCGTCGTCCGTGGCCGCCCCCAGCGCCTCGACGGCCCGGCGGGTGCCCACGACATCGGCGCCGTCAGAGAGCCCGCCGACGCTGGATCGGCCCTCGGCCAGGGCGGCCAGGAGCAGGGCCCGGTGGGAGATCGACTTGTCCCCCGGCATCCGGAGCCGACCGCGTAGCGGGCCCGAGGGGCCGACGGTGAGCTCGGCCACCGCTACTCGAGCATCCGCTTGTGGGATACGCGGTAGCCGCGCTGGACGAGGGCGTCGTGCAGGCGGCCCGCGTGGTCGGACTCCACGAGGAGGATCAGCACACCACGGTCACCCTCACTGGAGTGGGCGATCTCGAGGTCGAAGATGTTGATGTCGGCCTCGGTGGCGGTGGTCGTCACCTCGGCCAGCGAGCCGGGTCGGTCGGGGACCACGACCCGCATCTCGCTCAGCTCATCGGGCTGACCGAGACGGGCGGGGAGGTTGATGCGGGCGGCCCGGGCCTGCTCCAGCAGTTCGAGCAGGCCGTCACGGTCCTGGTCCACCACCACCCGCCGGACCTCGCTCAGGGCGTCGATGAGGCGCTCGAGGACGTCGGCGATCGCCTCACGGTTCTCGCCGACGATGTCGGGCCAGATGCCCGGGTGCCCGGCGGCGATCCGGGTCATGTCACGGAAACCACCGGCGGCGAGGCGAAGCAGGGCCCGGTGCTCCTCGGCTCGATCGTCGGCGAGGCGCATGAGGGTGGCGGCGGCCAGGTGCGGGACGTGGGACACCTCGGCGACGAGGGCGTCGTGACGATCCGGGGCAAGGGCGACGACGTCGGCGCCCATGGTGACGATGGCGGAGCGCACGGTGGCGAAGGTGTCGTCGACGGTGGCGGCCGTCGGGGTGAGCACCCAGGTGGCGCCCTCGAAGAGGTCGGCGCTGGCCGCGGCGATGCCGTCCTGTTCCGAGCCCGCCATCGGGTGGCCCCCGAGGAAGCCCGCATGGTCGACGGCGGCGACGACGGACGCCTTGACGCTGCCCACGTCGGTCACGACCCGGTGGCCGGCGTCGAGCAGGCGGCGGGCCTCGCCGGCCACCGCACCCACCGGGGTGGCCACGATCGTCAGGTCTGAGGTCGGGTCCTCTCCGACGGCGTCGAGCGCCCCTCGCTCGACGGCGACATCGGCGTTCACCGGGTCACGATCCGTGCCGACCACCACCCAACCGGCCCGGCGCAGGGCCAGCCCGATCGAGCCGCCGATCAGCCCCGTGCCGACCAGCGTCGCCGTACGGGGCGTCACGTCGGGAGGTCGTCACGGAGGTTGGCGGCTCCGTGTTGGTAGACGTGGTGCAGCTCGCCCCGGTCCCGCTCGGTCTCGAGGTACAGCATCACCCGCACACAGAGGGGTGTCGCGCCCTCGACGTCCAGCTCCCGAGCGCAGATGAGCGGCACGTCACCGAGGCCGAAGGTCCGGGCCGCGGTCGCCGGGAAGGTGCACCGGATGTCGTCGGTCGCCGTGAAGATGATGCTGACCAGGTCGTCGTGGTCGATGCCGTTGCGCTCGAACAGCTCGGTGAGCAGCTCGACCATGCGCTCGGTCAGGTGATCGACCTCGTCGACGTCGATCGTGGTGGCGCCCCGCAGGGCCCGGAGTGGCATCGCCGGGGATCGTACCGGCGGGCGCCTTACGGCTCCGGGTCCGTTCCCTGAGCCACGGCCCGCTCGAGGGCCCGGACCTCGTCCTGGGTGAGCGGGCGCCACTCCCCCGGCTTCAGCATCCGGTCGGTGAGCGGCCCGATGCGGGTCCGCACCAGGCGCAGCACGGTCGCTCCGACGGCCTCCGTCATGCGCCGGACCTGGCGGTTGCGCCCTTCGTGGATCGTGATGCGCAGCGTCCGGTCGTCCAGCGAGGCCACCTTGGCCGGTGCGGTCATCCCGTCGTCCAGTTCCACGCCCTCCCGAAGGCGGCGCAGGTCCCCTCGCGACGGCATCCGGTCGACCTCGGCCAGGTACTCCTTCTCCACCCCGAAGGACGGGTGCGTGAGCCGGTGAGTCAACGCCCCGTCGTTGGTGAGCAGGAGCAGGCCCTCGGTCTCGTAGTCCAGGCGGCCGACCGGGAAGACCCGAGGCTCCTCGGGCACGAGGTCCATGACCGTCCGGCGGCCCTCGGGGTCCGAGGCGGTGGTCACCACGCCCGCGGGCTTGTGCAGGAGCCAGTGCACGAGACCGGGGGCCACCCCGACCGGCACGCCGTCCACCTCGACCTGGGCGGTGGCGGTGTCCACCCGACGCCCGAGGACGGCGACCTCCCCGTCGACGGTCACCCGACCGTCCTCGATCATCTCGTCACAGACCCGGCGGCTGCCGAAGCCGGCCCGGGCCAGGACCTTCTGCAGCCGCACCCCTTCGCCGGACGGCTCAGGCGTGGTCGTCACCCTCGGCGTCCTCGGCGCCCGGCGTGAGGTCCAGATCCGGCGGGAGCACGTCCTCGTCGGGCAGGCGGAGGCCCTGTTCGAGGGCCTCGACCACATCCGCGCCGGGCACGAACTCGCCCAGGGGCGGCAGGTCCCCCAGGGAATCGAGGCCCAGGCGCTCCAGGAACGTCGCCGTGGTGCCGTAGAGCACGGCCTGGCCGGGGCCGGGGTCCCGGGCCACCTCGGCCACATAGCCCCGCTGGACCAGGGTGCGCAGCACCCCGTCGGCGTCCACGCCTCGGATGGCCGACACCTGCACGCGGGACACGGGCTGCTTGTAGGCCACGATGGCCAGGGTCTCGAGGGCGGCGCCGGACAGGCGGGTGGACTGGCCCTCCAGCACGAAGCGCTCGACGTAGGCGGCCAGGTCGGGGTGGCTGGCGAACCGGTAGCCGCCGGCGACCCGTTGGAGCTGGAAGCCCCGGTCTTCGGCCTCGTAGCTCAGCGCCAGCTCGGAGCAGATCGCCTCGACCCGCTCGACCGGAAGCTCCAGGAGCTGGGCCAGCAGGCCGGGCTCGACGGGGGCCTCGGCCACCATGACGATGGACTCGACCGCGCGATGGACCTCCTCGGCCACCTCAGCCCTCGTAGACGTCGATGGACTCGAGGACCTCGGAGCGGGTCGCCGAGTCCTCCGCGGCGCCGAGCCACACGACGTGGATGTCACCGAAGTGGCCCACTTGGTCGAGCTCGACGAGGCCGGCCTTGAACAGCTCCAGGATCCCCAGGAACCGCACCACGACCTCGATGCGCTCGACCAGGGAGCTGGTGAGCGCCCGGAACGTGGTTCGGCCCAGGCGGGGCAGCTCGTCGACCAGCTCCTCGATGGCGTCGGCGACGTTGGCCTTGATGGCGGCCACGTGAAACAGGTCGACGCGGGGCTGGGGGCGGGTGAGCACCTTGACGTAGGCCCGGCGCACATCCACGGCGTCGACGCCCGCCAGCAGGTCCGGGGCCAGGAAGACGAACTGCTCCTCGATGCCCGCCAGGCGGGGGTAGCTGCGGGCACCGTCGCGGTGCAGGCGGCGCAGCACGACGGCGGCGTCCTTGAAGGTCTTGCACTCCAGCAGGCGGGACAGGAGCAGGTCCCGCTCCTCCCAGAGGGCCAGCTCGTCGTCCAGGTCGACATCGTCGTCGAGGGGCAGGAGGCGGCGGGACTTGAGCTCGACCAGGGTGGAGGCGATGAGCAGGAACTCGGTGGCCATGTCGAGGTCGCAGTGCTCCATGCGGGCCAGCTCGGCCAGGTAGGCGTCGACGATGTCGACCAGGCTCACCTCGTAGAGGTCGACCTCCTCGCGCAGGATGAGGTGGAGGAGCAGCTCGAAGGGGCCGTCGTAGACCGACGTCGCCACTTCATAGGTCCCGCTGGTGCCCACAGCCACGGCCGCGAGGATACGGGTGGGGTGACGACGGGACGCGGACCCTGCACCCCCCGCTCGTATCGCCTTCGGCGATGAGCCGCTCGGGCTCTAGATTCCTGGCCGTGTCCCGCGTCTTCTCCGGAATCAAGCCCACGGGCGAGGTCCACCTCGGCAACCTGCTGGGGGCCCTGCGCAACTGGGTGACCGACCAGGACAGCCACGACTGCGTGTATTGCGTTGTCGACCTCCACGCCCTGACCGTCCCCCAGGACCCCGCCACGCTCGGCGCCACGTCGCTGTCGCTGGCCCAGAAGCTGATCGCGGTCGGCCTCGACCCCGACCGCTGCACGCTGTTCGTCCAGAGCCACGTCCACGAGCACGCTGAGCTGGCCTGGATCATGGAGTGCACGGTCTCCTTCGGCGAGCTCAGCCGCATGACCCAGTTCAAGGACAAGTCGGGCCGGTCCGAGTTCGTCTCCGGCGGCCTGTTCACCTACCCGGCCCTGATGGCGGCCGACATCCTCGTGCACGACACCGACCGGGTGCCGGTGGGCGACGACCAGCGCCAGCACCTCGAGATCTCCCGGGACATCGCCGAGCGCTTCAACTCCCGCTACGGCCCGACCTTCGTGGTGCCCGAGGCCTACATCCCCAAGGCCGCCGCCCGGGTCATGGACCTCCAGCGCCCCACCGACAAGATGTCCAAGTCCGAGGAGTCCCCGCAGGGCACCATCGACCTGCTGGACGACCCCAAGGTCATCGAGAAGAAGATCAAGCGGGCCGTCACCGACTCCGGCGACGACGTCACCTACGACCCCGAGAACCGGCCGGGCGTGGCCAACCTGCTCTCCATCCTGGCCGCCGCCACCGGACGCGAGCCCAAGGCGGTGGCCGAGGGCTACCGCCAGTTCGGCCCCCTGAAGGCCGACACCGCCGACGCCCTCATCGAGCTGTTGGCCCCCATCCAGTCCCGCTACCGCGAGCTGGAGGCCGACCCCGGAGCCACCCAGGCCCTCCTGGCCCAGGGCGCCGACAAGGCCGGCGCCAAGGCCGCCGAGGTCCTCGACCGCGCCCGCTCCGCCCTCGGCCTCTTGGCCCCGGGTTGACTCGCCGGCCGAACAGGATGGCGCCGACTAGAGGCGCCCTACTCGTGCGGGTCAGCCGGCGTCGTCGGCGGCCTGGAGGACCCGGCCCAGGTCGACCGGAACGGTCCAGTCCTCCTCGGGGAGGTGGTGCTCCCGGGACCAGGCGATGACCAGGTCGTCGCTGTCGGCCAGCTTCAGGAGGTCGACGCCCAGCGCGGGGTAGAGCACGTACTGGCCGACGCGGCGGGTGAAGCCTCGGGTCTGGACCCAGTGGTGGGCCGTCTCCTCACCGGCGACCATCTCCGAGAGCGTGGCCACGACCCGGCCGAAGGTGCCGAGGTCGGGGACCGTCTTGCCCACGTCGTGGAGCAGCGCTGCAGCCAGTACGGGACGGGTCGCCCCCTCCCCCAGCTCGGCGTCGACCCGACGGGCCACGGCGGCCGAGTGGCGGCGGTCGACCCGGGCCATGCGGGCCCAGAGCTCTTCTTCGGGCTCGCTCAGCAGCTCCCGGGCCCAGGCGTCGTCGACGGCCTTCGGGCCGATCGGCAGCAGGCTGGCGACGAACCGCCGCACCAGGTGCAGCAGACGCTTCACTCGCTCAGGCGTGCTCGATGCAGAAGCGGCTGGCGGGGACGGCCTCGAGCCGGGCCGCCGGAATGGGCTGCTGGCAGCGCTCGCAGAGGCCGTAGGTCCCCTCGTCCAGCTTGATCAGGGCCTGCTCCACGGCGTCCAGCTGGTCCTTCAGGGAGCTGGCCAGCGCGTGGGCCTCGCCCTGTTCTGCTGCCACCTGGCCGGAGTCGGCGAAGTTCTCGTCGAACTCGCCGCCGACCAGCTCGGTGAGCTGCTCGTTGAGCTGCATCCGCTCGCCCTCCAGTGAGGCGCGAACGGTCGACTCGTCAGGATCGGCCATGGCCAGACCCTACCCGCCGGGGGCTGCATTGGCGCGGGGATGGGCCGCCGCGTAGGCGGCGAACAGGCGCTCCACCGACACCCCCGTGTAGATCTGCGTGGTGCTGATGGAGGCGTGCCCCAGCAGCTCCTGGACGGCCCGGATGTCGGCACCGTGGTCCAGCATGTGGGTGGCGCAGCTGTGGCGGAGGGCGTGCGGGCTGAGCCGGCGCTCGAGGCCCGCCCGGCGCCCGTGCTCGTGCACGATCCCCCACGCCCCCTGGCGGGTCAGGCGGCCGCCCCGCTGGTTCAGGAACACCGCCTCCTCGTCGCCGCGACGGGCCCAGCGGGCCGGCGCCATGGCCGCTCGGCCGCCGGCGTCGAGCCAGTCGACCAGCGCCTGACGGGCCAGCCGCCCGAGCGGGATGACCCGCTCCTTGCTCCCCTTGCCCAGGACCCGGACGAGGGCGTCGCCCAGGTCGACATCGCCCAACGACAGTCCCACCAACTCGGCGATGCGCATGCCCGTGCCGTAGAGGACCTCGAGGATGGCCCGGTCCCGCCGGGCTACGGGGTCGGTGCCCGCTATGTCGAGCAAGGCCTCCACCTCGGCCTCCGAGAGGCCCTTGGGCAGGCCCCGGGGCACGCCCGGCGGCTCGACGTCGGCGGCGGGGTCCGAGGCCAGGAGGCCCTCGGCGGTGCAGAACGAGTGCAACGAGCGCACGGCCACGATCGCCCGGGCGACGGTGGCCGGGGCCTTCCCCGTCTCTCGTAAGGCGCCGACGTAGGCCTCGACGTCGGCGGGGGTCACGGTGTCGAGGGTCAGGTCCCGCTCCTGCAGCCACACCCAATAGCCCCGCAGGTCACGCCGGTAGGCCGACAGCGTGTTGACGGACCGGCCCTTCTCGGTGACCAGCCAGGTCAGGTACTCCTCCGCTTCCAGCGGCAGGACCATCGTGGCGGTCACCCCAGGTGCTCCCTCGCCAGGAGGAGGCCGATGACGGTCTT
Organism: uncultured Microthrixaceae bacterium; assembly: GCA_963845425.1. Lineage (GTDB taxonomy): Bacteria > Actinomycetota > Acidimicrobiia > Acidimicrobiales > DATDAH01 > DATDAH01. The sequence goes on along the minus strand of CAWJSC010000010.1, from coordinate 228,213 downwards.
GGCGTCGACCAGCTCCCGGGCGGCGATGAGCGCGGGCACGTCGTCGAGGCGGATGCGCTCGATGGTCAGGTGCTGCTCCTCCTCGCCCTGGAGGTCGTTGGGCACCGGCGTCAGGTCGGTACCGAGGAAGACGTGGGACAGCTCGTCGCTGAACCCGATCGAGTTGTAGAACTCGGCCAGCTTCGCCAGGCGCCCGGCGGCGAGACCGACCTCCTCGGCCAGCTCCCGGTGGGCGGTGACCTCCGGTGGCTCGCCGACCACGTCCCGCTTGCCGGCCGGGATCTCCAGCACCTCGAGGTCCACCGCAGCCCGGTACTGGCGCACGAGGACCACCTCGTCGCCGTCGACGGGCACGACCGAGACGGCGCCGGGGTGGTGGACCAGGTCCCGCCGGAACTCGGCGCCGGAGGGCGACACGAAGGTGCCCTCGACGACCGAGATGACTGCCCCCGACCAGACCTCCCGCTCGCCCTGCTTGGTGAACGGGCTCATGCTCAGCCCGCAGGCTGGGAAGCACCGTGGGTGACGGCCTCGGGCTCGAACAGGTGCGGGCGCCGGCCCTCGGAGCGGTCGAGCGCGGCAGCCACGAACTCCCGGAACAGCGGCGCCGGGCGGTTGGGGCGGCTCTTGAGCTCCGGGTGGGCCTGGGTGGCGACCCAGAAGGGGTGCCCGGGCAGCTCGATGAACTCGACCAGGCGCCCGTCGGGGGACTCCCCGGAGCACAGCAGCCCGCTCTCCTCGAAGCGGGTGCGGTACCGGGGGTTGAACTCGTAGCGGTGCCGGTGGCGCTCGGACACGACATCCTTGCCGTAGGCCCGGGCCACCTGGGAACCAGGGACCAGCTCGGCCACGTACGCCCCGAGCCGCATCGTGCCACCCATGTCGGTGACCTCCCGCTGGGCGTCCATCAGGTCGATGACGGCGTAGGGAGTGGCGCTGTCGAACTCGCTCGAGTTCGCACCCTCGAGGCCCAGGACGTCCCGGGCGTACTCGATGACCATGGTGTGCAGGCCGAGGCACAGGCCCAGGCAGGGGACGCCCTCCTCGCGGGCGTACCGGGCGGCGGCGATCTTGCCCTCGATCCCCCGCTCGCCGAAGCCGCCGGGGATGACGATGCCGTCAAGGTCCTTGAGGCGCCCGGCCCCGAGCAGGCCCTCGACGTCTTCGGCGGAGATCAGCTCGATGTCGACCTTGGCCCCGTGGCAGAAGCCGGCGTGGTTGAGCGACTCGATGACCGACAGGTAGGCGTCGGGCAGGCTCGTGTACTTGCCGACGATGCCGACCTTGACGGGCCGGTCCGCGGCGTGGACCCGGTCCACGAGGGCCTCCCACTCGGAGAGGTCGATGGGCCGGTCGTCCAGCTTCAGGATCTCGCAGACGACGGCGTCCATGCCTTCCTCGTGCAGCACGAGGGGGATGTCGTAGAGGCTGTCGGCGTCGGCCGCGTTGACCACGGCCCGTACCTCGACGTCGCACAGGTTGGAGATCTTTCGTTTGAGCTCGGTGGAGATCTCGTCGGAGCTGCGGCAGACGATCACGTCGGGCTGGATGCCCCGGCTGCGCAGCTCGGTCACCGAGTGCTGGGTGGGCTTGGTCTTCTGCTCCCCTGCCGGGCCGATCAGCGGCACGAGCGTCAGGTGGACGTAGCAGACGTTCTCCCGGCCGACGTCGAGGCGGAACTGCCGGATCGCCTCGAGGAACGGGAGGATCTCGATGTCGCCCACGGTGCCGCCGACCTCGGTGATGACCACGTCCACGTCGTCGGTGGCCAGGACCTTGATGCGGCGCTTGATCTCGTCGGTGATGTGGGGGATGACCTGGACGGTCTTGCCCAGGTAGTCGCCCCGACGCTCGGCGGCCAGCACGGACTGGTAGATCGACCCGGTCGTGGCGTTGGAGTCCCGGGTCAGGCTCTCGTCGATGAAGCGCTCGTAGTGGCCGAGATCGAGGTCGGTCTCACCCCCGTCGTCGGTGACGTAGACCTCACCGTGTTCGAAGGGATTGAGGGTCCCCGGGTCCACGTTGATGTAGGGGTCGAGCTTCTGGATCGTCACCCGCAGGCCCCGGGACTTCAAGAGTCGACCGAGGGATGCTGCGGTGATTCCCTTGCCCAACGAACTGGCCACACCGCCCGTTACGAACACATGCTTCGCCACGGGAGATGGACGGTAGCATCGCCCGGCCGGGACCGGGCGGACCCCGCTCGACGAGCCCCGATCGCCACCCCGTGACCGACCCCGCCTCCCCCGCCGCCGACGCCCTCGAACGGGCCCCGACCGTGGACCCGGCCACCACCCGTCGGGACCTCCTCTGGCTCGGTGCGCTCACCCTCGCCCTCCGCCTACCGACCTTCTTCGCGGTCAAGCACCTGACCTTCGACGACGGGGTGTTCGGTGCCTCGGCCGTGGCCATGCGCAACGGCGGCGTTCCCTTCCGGGACGTCTTCTCCAGCCAGGGCCCGCTCTTCCTGCCCCTGGTCTGGATCGCCGACACGCTCGGCCTGCACACGCTCAACGGCGCCCGCCTGCTCGGCCTGGTCTCGGGCCTGGCGCTCGTCCTCGTGATCTACCTCGCGGGCCGCGAGCTGGGCGGGGGCACCGGTGCTCGCATCGCCGGCGTGCTCGCCGCGGTGACGGGCAGCAGCATCGCGGTCACCGGTTCGATCGCGGCCGACGGCCCGGCCATGGCCCTGGCCTCCACCGCCGTGCTGATCGCCCTGCGCTACCGCCGGGACCCCTCCACCCGGCGGGCGGTGCTCATGGGCATCGCCCTGGGCGCCGCCATCATGGTCAAGGCGCTGGTCCTGCCCGCCGCCGTGCCGGTCGGCCTGATCCTGCTCTGGGGCCGCCGGCCGAAGGACTGGTTCGCCGCGGTCGGCGCCGCCGTCGCGGTGGGCCTGGGACTGTCCCTGCTCTGGGGCTTCGCCGACGTCTGGGACCAGTCGGTGCTGTACCACCTCGATGCTCCCGGGGGCTCGGACCCCGGCGCCAACCTCAAGAAGCTGGTCAGCACGCTCACCACTCGGGACGTCGCTCTGGTGGCGACCGGCCTCCTGACGGTGGTCGCCGTCGCGCTCCGCCACCGCTCCGGGGACGAGTCGCACCTGGAGGACCGCCCCGACCAGGGGGCCGGCCCGCCGGTCCCCGTGCTGCTCTGGGCCTGGTTCGTGGCCATGTTCGTGATGCTCTGCCTGGAGCACCCCATGTGGCGCCCCCACATCTCCGAGCTGGTGCCCCCCAGCGCCCTGCTCCTGGCCTGGTACCGGCCACCGGCCAAGGCCGCGGCCGCGGTGATCGCACTGGGCACCATCTTCATGATCGCCACCTACGCCGGTCCGTCGCTGCTGTGGGCCGGCGACTACGAGGGGGACGAAGCCGTGGTGGTCGACACCCTTCGCTCCCTGCCCGAGGGTGCCGTGGCCATCTCCGACGAGCCCGGCCAGGTCTGGCGGGCCGGGCTCCGTACGCCCCACAACCTGGTCGACGGCTCCGCCCTCCTCACCGACTCCGGCCGGGTCACCGCCGGCACCATCGCGGAGGCCGCGGCCGCCGACGAGGTCTGCGCGGTGGTCATCTGGTCCGACCGCTTCGGCCAGTTCGAGGAACTCCCGGACCTCCTCGCCGACGAAGGTTTCGACGTCGCCGAGACCTTCGGCGAGCCCGACGAGAACCGCGCCCTCTACCTCAAGGCCGACTGCACCCCGTAGGGGGGCTGCTCCAGGGCAAACGACGCAACCACGGGGGCGTGGGGTCGCGCCGCCGGTCGTCGGGGGCGGACCGGTCCTCGAATCCCACGCAGCGTGACGACCAACGGCCCCCGGAGCCGGAATCACGCGACCTCGAGGCAATACCTGTCGGAACCCGACAGGTATTGCCTCGGGTTCAGGCTGCTGGTCACGGAACGTGGGATCGGCCCGCCCCCGAGGACAGTCAGCCCGACAGACGCCCCCATCGGTGCCTCGTTGTGGTTTCCCGCAGCCCTAGTTCGTGCGCGTGCCCACCGGCTCCGGCTCCGGCTCCTCGTCGGGGGCGTCGATCTCGGCCTTCCAGGGAGGGTCTTCGGTGCGGAGGACCAGGTAGACCAGCGAGGCGTTCATGACGCCCAGCATCAGGCCGGGGACCGCGATGCCGGAGTCGTTGAGGGCGAAGCCGAGGATGGCGGCGATGACGAAACCGACCCGGGCGGCCCGCTCCTGGGGTACCACCTCCTGGAGGCGCTGCAGCCGGCCCGGCGCCCGCCAGATCAGGTAGAGGATGAAGGCGAAGACCACCGGGAGCATGAGCGTCCACTCCGAGGACGCCAGCACCGCGACGTTGGCCCCCAGTTTGCGGAAGACCACGGTCTCGAAGGCGCCGAAGCCGTTGGACCCGATGTCCTCGAACAGGCGACCGAGGTGCGTCCGGCTCTCCTCGGGTCGGGCCAGGTCGAGGAACCCGGCGAGCAGGAAGACGACGAGGGTCCCGACGCCGACGACGATCACCGTACGGAGGCGGATGCGGATGCCGAGGAGCACGGCGGCGACGCCGGCGAAGGTGGGCACCATCGTGAGGGCGCCGCCGACGTCGGAGCCCCAGAACGGGGAGGCGTCGATGACCAGGACGGCGCCCAGCAGGCCGAGGGCCACGGCGATGCCCCGACGGCCGCCGATGCGGGAGGCCAGGAGCCCGGCCAGGATCGTCGCCGACGCCGCGATCTGGGCAAAGGCCAGGTTGCCGATGCCGGCGAAGCGGCCGGCGACCGTGGGCGTGTAGCCGAACACCGTGTTGAGCTGCAGCGGCGCGCCGACCATTACGTCCACCAGCAGCACGCCGAGCATGAGCCCGAGGATCGCCAACAACGGGTCCGCCGGCCAGCGGTGGAGCAGGCTCTGCACGGCGTAGCCCAGCAGGCCGCCGCCGACGATCAGGAAGGCCCAGTACGCGGGCGCACCCCACTCGTAGAAGGGCAGCGCCCCCGCGAGGTACGTGAGGGGCAGGACGGAGAGCACAGCGAGACTGGCCACCTCCACCGCGTGGCGACTCCGAGGGGACTCCCGGCCCAAGGCCCGCACGGCGATGATCCACAGGGCCAACTGGGCCACGACGAACACCGTGGCCACCAGGGCCACCATGTCGTCGCGCCACTGGGCCTCGGCGTTGGCCTGCTCCAGCCAGCTCCGCCGGTCCTCCGCCGAACCTCCGGTCCCGGAGCGCTCGAAGTGCCGACCTTCCATCGAGTCGGGGAGGTCGATGTCCAGCAGCGACAGGATCGTCGGGGCCACATCGACCAGGGTCACGAAGCCGCGGCGGCGGGTCACCGCCGACTTCAGCAGCCCGGGCTCGACGCCGGGGGCGCGGAGGGCGGCCACGGTCAGGTGGTCACTGCCGGTGGCCGGGTAGGGGCCGACGATCAGCACGGCGTCGGTGACGGGGTCGATCCGCTCCAGGAGGCGTCCGAGCAGGGCGTCGCTGCGCTCGAGGGCCTCGCGGCGTTGACGGGCCCGCTGCTCGGTGGTGGCCAGAGGCCGGTAGGTGTCGGCCCGGGCCAGGTCCGAGGCCTCGACCAGCACCACCGCGCCGTCGATCCAGGCGGCGTCGAAGGCGGCGACGACCTCCTGTTCGTCCAGACGACGGCCGTAGGGCGCCTCCGGATCCGGCTCGAGCAGGTCGTCGCCCACGCGGCCGCCCGGCACCAGGCCGTCGCTGTCCATCAGGCCGATCACCGCCTGGCGGGCGTAGACCGTCTCGGACTCCTCGTTGTTCCCGTCGGCCGTGCCGATGACCGCCGGGTGCGCGCCACCCTCCCGCAGCGCGTCGCCCAGCGCCCCGACCTCGGCGCCGAAGTCGAGGTCGTCGTTGATCTCCGTCAGGGCGGGCAGGGCCAGGGTGAAGAGGCCCTCGGTCACGGTGGTCCCCGTGCGGCGGGTGAAGACCTCCTCAGCGGGCTGGCCCAGGTAGGGCTCCCCGATCTCGAAGCCCAGGCCGTCGAAGTCCTCGTCGCCGTCGGCCCGGGTCCCGGCGTTGAGCGTCGTGTAGCCGTCGCCCGGGGTGGTCCGCCGGTCGACGGCGCGGGTGGACAGCCCCCCGATGGCGGACTCGTCGAGGAGGGCAGAGAGGTGGGGCAGGTCGTAGTCGTTGGCCTCGGCCCAGCTCAGGGTGGGCATCGAGTAGACGAAGACCCGCTCGGACCGCGGCGTCACCTCGGCATCGGCCGCCCCCGGGAAGGCACCGACCAGCGCCACGCCGGCGAGCAGGACCAACAGGGCTCGCTTCACGCCGGGACCGACGAGGACCGGTGGAGGGCGCCGGGGAGCAGGTGCAGGCTCCGTACTGCGCCGTAGTAGAGGCCGGCGGCGACCAGGCTCACCACGGTCAGGCAGAGCGCAGTGGCTCCACGGCCATCGGGCGCCCAGGCATCGACGGCCACCCAGGCGGCAGTGGCCAGGACGGCGGTGAGGGCGGCCACCGCCGGGAGGGTGCGAGGCCACAGGGCCACGTGCTGTCGCCGGCGGAGCCGCAGCGCCAGCCAGGTCGTTCCGAGCAGGAACCCGACGGTATGGCCGAGGCCCAGCGCGAAGATGCGGCCCGCACCATCGGTCAGCGGGACGAGGGCGATCATGAGGGCCACCCCGATCACGGCTGAGGCGACCGCAGCCAGGGCCGGGGTCCGGCTGTCGTCGAGGGCGTACCAGGCCGCGGCCAGCAGGCGGAAGGCGCCGTAGGCGGGCAGGCCCAGAGCCAGGCCCGCCACCCCGGCGGCCATGAGGGCCACGCCGTCACCGGCATCGGCCTGGCCGAAGGCGAACACCTCCATCGCGGGTTCGGCGAGTACGACCATCAGCGCGGCCACGGGCAGGACGACGACGCCGAGGGAGGCCAGCGACCAGCGCATGGCCTCGCCGAAGCCGGCCACGTCGGCCCGGTCGACGTCGTCGGCCAGCTCCGGCTGCACGGTGGTGTGGATGGGTTGGGCGAAGATGCCGTAGGGGGCCAGGAACAGGTAGAAGGCGACCCGGTAGGCCACCACCCCACCCTCGACGCCGGCCCCGAGCACGATGGCCGCGCCCAGCAGAAGGGCGGCACCGGTGTGCTGCAACACCGCCCAGCCCGACAACCCGAGGAGACGGCGGACACCGGGGTCCCGGGGCGCCCACCGGGGCCTGAGCCGGAAGCCCGTTTGGCGGAGGGCGATGGTGGGAATGGCCACGAAGGCGGCCACCCCGAGGGTGCCGCCGAGGCCGAGGAGCATCTCCTCGGTCGAGGTGAGGTCGAGTCCGGGGTCGGGCCCGGCCACGATGCGGAAGACGATGAGGGCCGAGACCAACACGACGGTGTTGCCGATCGGCGCGAGGGCGGGGATGACGAACTCCCGCCTGGCGTTCAGCAGGGCAATGGCGCAGAACCCAACCGGATAGAGCAGCAGCTGGGGGAGGAACCACCGCAGGAGCACGGTGGCCAGCTCCTGCTGCTCGGGCGGGGCGTTGGAGGCCCCCGTGAGGGCGTCGGCCAGCCAGGGCGCGGCGATCATCCCGATGACCGCCAGGGTCCCCAGCACCAGGAGGGCCAGTCCCAACAGACCGCCCGCCTGACGTTCGGCCGCCTCTCCCTCGTTGCGGGCGAAGAGGTCGACGAAGGTCGGCACCAGCACGGCGGACAGCGCCCCCGCGGCCAGGAGCTCGAAGATCACCGTCGGGAAGGTGTTGGCCGCCTCGAAGGTGTCGCCCAGCCAGGTCGTGCCCAGCACCGCGGCCACGACCAGGACCCGGGCGCCGCCGAGGACCCGGGAGGCGGCGGTGGCTGCTCCCATGCCGACCGCGGAGCGGCCCACTGAGGCCGTTTCGGTCACGGGGCGTCGACGGGTGCCGGTGAGACCGCTTCGGCCCCGTCGCCCACGCCGTAGTGGCCGACCTCACCCTGCCGGCCCACGACGAGGGCGAACACGGTGATCGTCGGCCCGAAGGGCAGGTCGAGGGCGTCCACCGTGGAGATCTGGGCGCTCAGGGTGGGTGAGCCGAGGATGCCGGCCAGGGAGTCGGCCCGGTCGGGACCGTCCTCTTCCTCCTGCCACACCTCGGCCACGACCACTGCACCGGCCGACTCGGCCGCGGTGACGGCGAAGGCCTCGGTGTGGGCCGAGCCCTCGAGATCGGACGCCGGGCCCGACACGACCACGAAGAGCACCCGCCGGGGGCGCAGGGCGTCCACGTCGGCCAGCGCCTCGTAGGCGACCAGATCGAGGGCGGCGATCTGGTCCACCGCGCCGGTGTCGTCACCCACCACCTCCACCCGGGAGGACAGGTCGGCCACCAGCAGGGACGCCGCCCGGGTCTGGAGCTCTTCGACTGCGGCCTCGCTGTCCAGGTCGACGACCTCGGCCAGCGCGGCCTGGGTCTCTTCGTCCTCCAGCGCCCACGAGCCGTCGACGGTGAGCACGCCCCGGACGGTCGAGCCGGCCTGGCCCAGGAGCTCGATGGTGCGGTCCACCGGGTCGCGGTCGACGCCGTCGTCGGTGACCACCACGGTGACGGTGTCGGCCAGGCGGCCGTCCACCGAGAGTGGCGCCGACTGGTCGGTGAACTCGGTGAAGTCGTCGACCTGCTCCTGGAGAGCGTCGTTGTCGGCCTGTCGTTCGTCGAGGTTGTCCGACACCTCGTCGACCCGGTTGCGCAGGCCCTCGACGATGGCCCGGTCGATGACGGTCGAACCCACCACGATGCCGATGGCCAGGGCCAGGAATACGGCGACGATGCTGACGACGTGGAAGCGGAAGGAGATCAACTGAAGGCATCCCGGATGCTGAGCCACACGGCGTCGATGAACACCCGCAGCGAGTCGGACACGACCACCATCACCAGGATGACGGCCAGGGCGGCGGCCAGCAGCATCACGATGTCCCGACGCCGGACCCGGCCCTCGTAGAGGCGGCTCACGCCCTTGGCGTCGACCAGCGTGGGACCGAGGCGGAGACGGGTCAGGAACGTCGAGGCCATGCCCGGCCGGCCCTTGTCGAGGAACTCGATCATGGTGGCGTGGGTACCCACGGCCACGATCAGCTCGGCACCGGCCTCGTGGGCCAGGATCATCGCCGCGTCCTCACTGGTGCCCTCGACGACGAACTCCTCGTAGTCGACGCCGAAGGCCTGCAGCTCCTCGAAGCCCGGGTTGTGGCCGTTGGGGTGGACGTGGTGAATGAGGTCCTTGGCCACGTCGAGGGCGCCGGCGGTGACCGAGTCGAAGTCGCCGATGATCATGTCGGGCTTCAGGCGCTGCTCGAGCAGGGCGTCGGCCCCGCCGTCGACCCCGATGAGGACGGGTTGGTACTCGGCGATGTAGGGGCGGAGGGCCCGGAGGTCCTCCTTGTAGTCGTGGCCGCGGACGACGACCAGGGCGTGGCGGCCGTCGAAGCGGGTGTGCAGCGGCGGCAGGTGCAGCGGGGCGAAGGTCAGTTCGGCCTCGTGGCGGACGTATTCCAGGGTGTTCTCGGCGAAGCGCTGCAGTTCCTCGCCGATGGTGCGCTTGGCCTCGGCGACGATGGCCTCGAGGTCCTCGGTGGTCCGGCGCCGGCCCGAGGCCACGACCTCGCCGTCGGCCAGCACGTCGCCATCCACGATGGAGACGGTCGTGCCGTCCTCCAGTTCGTCGAGCACGGCGGAGCCGACCTCGTCGACCAGCGGGATGCCGGCGGCCAGCAGGCGCAACGGCCCGTGGTTCGGGTACCGCCCGGTGATGGAGGCCTTCGCGTTGACCACGGCCGCCACCCGGGCACCCACCAGGCCGTCGGCGGCCACCCGATCGAGGTCGGCGTGGTCGATGACGGCGATGTCTCCGGGCTCCAGTCCCTTGATCAGGTCCTTGGTCCGCTTCCCCACCCGGGCGCGCCCCACGACACCCTGCAGTGCGGCTCTCTTGACACGGCGGAGCATGGAAGGTCTGACCGGTCCATCCAGGAGTCGAGACGGGGTGGCCCGGGGAGGCGTCGACACCCGAACCGCCCCTCCACGCTAGCGGACAAGCCCCTGAACCCCCGGTGAACGGGTGGTCGCGCCCTACGGCCTCCGGCCGGCGCGGTCCAGGGCCCGCAGGGGCGGCACGCGGTCGATGACCGTGCTGAAGCTCACGGCCTCGCTGGCGAGATTGAGGGCCAGGACCCCCAGCAGGACGATGGTGCGGGTCGTCGGGGCCGTGGCGATGACCACGCCGAGGCCGATGACGCCGCCGAGGACGTTGGCGCCGACGTCCCCCAGCATCATCTGCTCCCGCAGGTCGGGCCAGAGCAGGCCCGCCGCCGCCCCCGCCACGACGGCCACCCCCAGGAGTTCGGCGGGGGCGCCGGTGGCCACGACCAGGACCACGAAGGCCAGGAGCGAGACCTTCAGGGTCCGGCCCGGGGCCCGGTCGAAGAGGTTGGCCGCGTTGGCGCAGAGGGCGATGACGGCGGCGTCGAGCAGGACCCGGCCCAGGGAGTCCGACCGCGGGCCTTGCACGGCGACGATGGCCACCGCGGCCCCGCCGAACAGCTTGAGCGACCCCGTGGTGAAGCGGCCGTGGCCCAGGGCTCGGAGGTGGCCGGCGAAGCCGCCGGACTCCCCCGCTCCCGCCAGGTCGTCGAGCAGACCCAGGAGGCCGAGGCCGAGCGCCAGGATCAGCACCGACGCCCGGGGCCCGTCGGTCACGGCGTTGGGCTCCCAGTCCAGGGACTCCCCCACCTGCAGAGCGGTCTCAGAGGCCAGGACGGCCAGCGGGAGGATCAGGCCGACCGCGGTGGGAATCGACAGCCCGCGATGGTTCTCCCGCTGGAAGATCGGCGCGGCAAAGGTGGGGCGCAGCATCAGCCAGCCGCCGTAGCCCGCCGCGCAGCCGGCGAGGAACCCGAGGAGGACCGTCACCGCCGGGTCACCGCGAGGCGCGTCGCGACGCGGCCTCGTCCAGCAATTCGCTGGCGTGCTGGCGGGCCGTGGCCGAGTCGGGCTGGCCCGAGAGCATCCGGGACAGCTCGACCACCCGCTCGTCGCCGTCCACGGGTCGGGCCGCGGTGGCCGTGGTGTCGCCCGTGACCTGCTTCTCGATCATGACCTGGGCGTCGGCGAAAGCGGCCACCTGGGGGAGGTGGGTCACGACCAGCACCTGGTGCTCGTCGCCCAGTTCGGCCAGGGCCGCCGCCAACGCCAGCGCCGTGGTGCCGCCGATACCGGCGTCGACCTCGTCGAAGACCAGGGTGGGCGGAGCCTCGGTGGTGACCAGGCGGAGGGCCAGCATCGTGCGGGCCAGCTCGCCGCCAGAGGCGACCTTGGCCAGGGGCTGGGGGGCCGAGCCCGGGTTGGCGCTGAACAGGATGGTGACCTCGTCGCCGGGATCGGCACCGACCTGGATCGCCAGACGGGCGTTGGGCATGGCCAGCTCCCGCAGGCGGGTCACCGCGGCATCAGCCAGGCCGGGGGCGGCGGCCCGGCGGGCCCGTCCGACCTCGGTGGCCGCCTCGCTCAGGGCCTTTTCGGCCCGAGCCCGGCGGTCGTCCAGCTGCGCCGCCCGCTCCTCGTGGGACTCCAGTCCGCTCAGGCGAGTCGCGGTCTCGGCCCGGAACGCCAGCACCTCGGCCAAGGTGTCGCCGTACTTGCGGCGCAGCTCCGACAGCAGATGACGGCGCTCCCGTACGGCGGCCAGGCGTTCAGGGTCGGGTTCGATGGTCTCGGCCGCGTCGCGGATCTCGGCCCCCGCGTCCTCGAGGTCGGCCTGCAGGCCGACGAGGCGGGCGGCCAGTTCCCGGAACGGGGCCCGGTCGGCCAGTGCCGCGCCGGCGGCGGCCAGGCGGTCCCGGGCGGCGTTCTCGCCCAGCAACAGCTCGGCCGCGTTCTCCGCCGCCTCGCGGTGGGCCACGGCGTCGCCCAACCGGTCGCCCTCGGCCTCCAGCTCCTCGTCCTCGTCGGGACCGGAGATGGCCGCGGCGTCGATCTCGGCCACCTGGAAGCGCAGCAGGTCCAACTCACGGGCCCGGGCCCGGTCGTCGCCGCCCAGATCGGCGAGGGCCGCCTCGACCGCCCGCAGCTCGGCCTTGGCCGCCTCCAGGATCGACAGGTCCACAGCGCCGAAGCGGTCGAGCGCGGCCCGTTGCGCGGCCGCCCGCAGCAGGGACTGGTGGGCGTGTTGGCCGTGGAGGTCGACCAGGCGCTCGCCCGCCTCGCTCAGGGCGGTGGCGGTGGCGAGACGGCCGTCCACGTAGGCCCGGCTGCGGCCGTCGGCGGGGATCACCCGGCGCAGCACGATCTCGTCGTCGCCCAGCACGAAACGGCCCTCGACCACGGCCTCGTCCCTTGCGGGGCCGACGAGGACGGAGTCCGCCCGGCCACCGACCAACAGGTCCACGGCCTCGACCAGAAGCGTCTTGCCCGCCCCGGTCTCGCCCGTCAGCGCCGTCATGCCCGGGCCGAGCACGAGTTGCAGGCGGTCGATGACGCCGAGGTTCTCCACGGCGAGCTCGACCAGCATCAGGCGGTCAACGGTCGGCCAGGCCGAACTTGGACTTCAGGATCCGGTGGAAGTCCCGGGCCCCGAAGGTGACCAGGCGGGCGGCGTGGGGAGAGGCCTGACACTCGATGGCGTCGCCTTCGACCAGGTCGACGACGGGCTGGCCGTCGACCGAGAGCGTGGCCGGGCGATGGCCCTGGACCTCGAGCCGCACGACCTCGTCCGCGTTCAGGATCAGCGTCCTGTCGAAGAGCATGTGGGGCGAGACCGGCGTGAGCAGGATCGCCCGGTGATCGGGGGCCACGATCGGGCCGCGGGCCGAGAGCGAGTAGGCGGTCGAGCCCGTGGGCGTGGCCACGATCAGGGCGTCGGCCGCGTACGTGGTGAAGAAGTCGCCGTCGAGGTCCACGCCGAGGCGCACGGTGTGGCCCGCCGCGGTGCGCTCGAGCACGGCCTCGTTGAGGGCCACCCACTGGCGCGCGTCGCCCGCCGCGCCCAGGGCCAGGCGCACCTCCAGCAGCATGCGTTCCTCGATCCGGTGCTCGCCGGCGAAGAAGCGCTCCAGGGAGTGGGAGAGGTCACCGGGCTCGATCTCGGTCAGGTAGCCGAGCTGGCCGAAGTTCACCCCGAGCACAGGCACGTCGTGGGACGCCACGAGGCTGACCGTGCGCAGCATCGTCCCGTCGCCACCGAGGCTGACCACCAGGTCCAGACCCTGACCGAACCATTCCTCGGGCACCCCCCGGTCCTCGAGACCCGCCAGGTTGGCGTCGGGCTCGGGCAGTTCGACCTCGTGGCCGCGCTCCGCCAGCCACGTCGCCACCTCCCGGGTGACCGACGCCGCCTCCTCGCGCTGGTGGTGGAGGACCAGGCCGACCTTGCTCATGACGTCCCGCCGTCCGGCGCACGGACGTGCAGCAGGTACTCCACGTTGCCGGCACCACCCTTCAGGGGAGAGACCATCTCCCCCATGATGACGGCTCCGCGCCCGGAGAGTGCGCCTCGCACGTCCGCCAGGGCCGCCTCCCGCACGGCGGGGTCTCGGATCACGCCCTTGCCCCGGCTGGCCTCGGCCTTCCCCACCTCGAACTGGGGCTTGACCAGCAGCACCAGGTCGCCCCCCGGATGCACCAGCACGAGCAGCGCGTCCAGCACGGTGCGCAGCGAGATGAAGGAGAGGTCGCCGACCAGGAGATCCACCGGACCACCCAGGCCGTCGAGGTCGACGGCCCGGATGTCGGTGCGCTCCCGAACGGTGACCCGGGGGTCCTCCCGCACCTTGGGGTGGAGCTGGCCCCGACCCACGTCGACGGCGATGACCGACGGGCAGCCCCGCTGCAGCAGGCAGTCGGTGAAGCCGCCGGTCGACGACCCGGCGTCCAGCGCCCGGCGGCCCTCGACCGGGACGGCGAACGCCTCCAGCGCGGCGTCCAGCTTCTCGCCCCCGCGGCTCACGAACCGGGGAGGGTCGCCGAGGACCAGCACGGGCTCACCCGGGTCGACCAGGCGGGCGGGCTTGGTGGCGATGGCGCCCCCGACGGTCACCTGGCCCGCCTCGATGAGGGCGTGGGCCTGCTGCCGGGACTCGACCAGCCCCCGGCGGACCAGGTCGAGGTCGAGGCGCCGGCGGGCGCCCAGCTACTTGGCCGCCGGCTTCTTGGCGGCGGGCTTCCTGGCCGCCGCCTTCTTGGCGGGTGCCTTCTTGGCCGGGGCCCGGGTCTTGCGCTCCACGGCCGCCACCCGCTTGGCGAGAGCGTCGACGTCGGCCTGGGAGGCGGGCTGGACCTTGGCCAGCTGCTCCTTCATGTCGGCCATCTGCTCCTTGACCTCGGCCCGGATGCGCTCGCTCAGCGCTTCGCTGGACTTGCGGGAGCGTTCGATCAGGTCTTTGACCGCGGCCTGGGCGTCCTCGGCCCGGACCTCACCGGCCTTCACGAGATCCTTGATGATCTCATCGGCCCTCTCGCGGGTCACCTGGGCGTGGGACACGCCGGCGTCCAGGTATTTGCGTACGACATCGATGGCAGCCACGAGCAGGACGCTAACGCGGCCTGCGCCCCGACGGGTGATTTCGCGGCAGGGCCTGAACCTCACGCGGCCGACACGGTCACCGCCCGTGGGAGGCCTGACCGCTCAGGTCGACGCGAGGCCCTCCTCGACCAGCCACCCGCGGGCCACGTCCCGCGGGTCCTCGCCGTCCTCGGTGATGCGGCCGACCAGGCCCCGGAGCGTGTCGATGTCCAGGGCCGCGCTGACCGGCGCGAAGAGGTCGTCGACCCCGGTGGCGGTGTCGTGGGTGTCCTCCCGGATCGTCACCGCCGGCTGCTCGGCCACGAAGGCGCCGATGTCATCCTCCAAGAACTCGAGGTCGGCGGCACCCAGTTGTGGATCGAGGCGGTCGACCAGGGCGAAGGGGCAGAACGTGCCGTCCTCGACGAGGGCGAAGAGTTCGTCGGGCGGTACCAGGTTGACCAGACGGGGCCTGACCCGGGTGTCCGCGGCCTCGGCCAGTGCCCCCAGGCCGGCGAGGTCGAGGGGCTGGTCGGTGGACGGCACGCACACCAGAGCGCCCTCCTGGGGCTCGGCCAGATCGGCCGCCAGCCCGCTGAGGGTGCTGATGCCCAGGTCCTCCATCACCCCGGGCGACGCCACGACACCGACACCGGTGTCGGCCGGCGCCGGGGGCAGCCAGACGATGCCGTTCTCCTCGAGGTCCTCGTCGCGCACGTCCTGATAGAGCTGGTCGGGGTCGTCGCTGGGACCGATCTCCCGGAGGAGCGCCAGCCAGCCGGTGCCGGTGGTCTCCCAGTAGAGGTCGACGAGGCCGGCCAGCTGGGCCTCGCGGGTGGCTTGGGTGTCGCCGAGGGCGAGATCGTCGGTGACATCGGCCCCGGCGGCCACCAGCGCCTCGACGGCGATCCAGCCCAGGAGCTCGTCGACGGGCTGGGACGGGCTGCCGACGGCGAGGGGCACACCCTCGAGCTCCGCGTCGACGTCGGTCTCCCAGGTCAGGGCGTCGACAGGCGGGACGGGATCGTCCTCGGTCACCTCCGCCGCGCAGCCCGCCAACAGCCCCGCCACGATCAGGCCCGAGGCAACCCCTCTCGGAATCCGACAGGTAGTGCGTCGAGGTCGACAGCGCGTCATCTGGCCAGCTCCGCGTCGACCAGGTCGGCCAGGTCGTCGGCGACGAGGTCGGGCGGCGGCTCGACGGGCAGGGCCGTCGTCACGCCCGAGAGCACGAGGCCGAAGCGGTAGCCGAGGGCGACGGCGAAGCGGCCGTCGGTGTCGGGCCGGTCCCCCACCATCACACCCTCGTCGCCCACGCGGGCCCGGAGCAGGTCGGCCATGGGTCGGTGCGGCTTGCCCGCCACGTCGGCCACGACCCCCGCGGCGGTGCTCACGGCCGCCAGGATGGCCCCTCCGCCGGGGATCAGGCCCTCGGGGGTCGGGTAGGTGGCGTCGTCGTTGGTGGCCAGGAGACGGGCGCCACCCCGCACCGCGGCGCTGGCCGCGGCCATCCGGCGGTAGTCGAAGTCCCGGTGGAAGCCGACCACCACCACGTCGGCCTTGCCCTCGCGTACCGTCCTCACGCCGCGGGCGGCCAGGGCCTCGTCCACGCCGGGCCCGGCGCACACCAGGGCCACCTCGCGGGGATCGACCTGCGCCGCCGCCGCCATCGCCGAGGTCACTACGGCGCCCTCGGCCGGTATCCCGTGGCGGGCCAGCTTGGCCTCGACGAACCCGACCGGCTCCGAGGAGTTGTTGGTCACGAAGGCCACGGGCTCCCCCGCCGCCCGCAGTCGGGCCACGGCCTCGGCCGACCCGGGGACGGGTTGGTCGCCGAGCCAGATCACGCCGTCGAGGTCGAGGGCCCAGGCCACGGGGCATGTTCGCACGGCCGGACTGCCAACTCCGATCCCGCGCCTGCCACGATGGGCCCATGGCGCGCTTCGAGCCCTTCCGGGGCCTCCGCTACGACGACGAACGGCTCGACTACGGCGAGGTCACCGCCCCGCCCTACGACGTGATCGACGAGGCCGAGCGGGCCCAGCTCGGCGCCAAGCACCCGAACCAGGCCGTCCACCTCGACCTGCCCCTGGACGACGGCGACACCAGCCGGTACGCCGTCGCCTGCCGGACGCTGCGCCAGTGGCGGGACGAGGGCGTGCTCATCGAGGACGAGGACCCGTCCTTCTACATCTACCGCATGGGCTACAAGGACGACACCGGCCGCCTGCGCCAGACCGCCGGAGTCATCGGCGCGCTCGAGTTGGCAATGCCCGGCACGGGCGGCGTGCTCCCCCACGAGCAGACCACGCCCAAGGCCAAGAGCGACCGGCTGGAGATGCTGCGCTCCTGTCGAGCCAACCTGTCGGCGGTCTGGGGCCTCTCGACCGCCGAGGGCCTGTCGGGGCTCTGCGAACTGCCCGGGCCGCCCGTCGCCGCCTGGACCGACGGGGAGGGGGTCCACCACCGGCTCTGGCCCATCAGTCAGCCCGGGATCGTCGAGGCCATCGCGTCGGCCGTCAGCTCCGAGCCCGTCGTCATCGCCGACGGCCACCACCGCTGGTCGACGTCGCTGCAGTACCGGGACGAGCGCCACGAAGCGGGCGACGGCGACGGCCCCTGGGACCTGGCCATGACCTATGTGGTCGAGCTGGTCGAGGAGCAGCTCCTGGTGCAGCCCATCCACCGCCTCATCACGGACCTGCCCGACAGCGTCGACCTGGCCGGCATGTTGGAGGCGTCGTTCGAGCTCTTCGACGCCGGCCCGCTCGGCCCCGAGCTGCTGGACCGCATGGACGACGCCGGCGCCCTCTGCCTGGTCACCCGGGACGGCGCCCAGCTCCTGCGCCCTCGCCCCGAAGCCATGGAGGGCGTCCGGGACCTGGACAGCAGCCGCCTCGACCAGGGCCTCCGGGCCGTGCCTGAGCACACCCTGACCTACCAGCACGGCGTCGAGAACATCCTCGCCGCCGTCGACTCGGGCCGGGCCGACGCCGGCGTCATCCTGCGCCCGGCGACGGTGGAGCAGATCATCGACATCGCCCACGGCGGCGAGCTGATGCCCCCCAAGACCACGTTCTTCTGGCCCAAGCCGAGAACCGGCCAGGTCTTCCGCCTCCTCGACTGAAGCTCACCGTTCGATCAAGCGGGAGAGCGGGGTCCCAGACCATCTACTGGCGCCTGATTGCAGCGTCCTGGCGCCTCAATCGGGCGCCAGAAGCAGCGAGTCAGGCGTCGACGGTCCAGGTGGCGCCGCTGTGCAGCAGGGCCGTGAGGTCGCCGGGGCCGGAGCGTTCCTGGGCGGCGGCGATCTGCTGGGTGGCCTCGGCGGCGTACTCGGGGCGCTCCACGGCCCGGAAGACGCCGACGGGTGTGGGCTCGTGCGGTCCGGAGGCCAGGCGGGACAGGGTGAAGGCCAGGGCCGGGTCCGGGCGGGTCTCGTCGTGGACCAGGATCTGGGACTCGTCGACGTCGGCCACCTCGGCGATGCGGGCGTAGCCCTGGGCGTCGAGGACCACGCAGCGCTCGTTGTCGTCACCGAAGCGGATGGGCCGGCCGTGCTCCAGGGGGATCAGCATCGACGCCCGCTTCTCCTTGCCCGTGATGTCCTCGAAGGCGCCGTCGTTGAAGACGTTGCAGTTCTGGTAGATCTCGACGAAGGAGCCGCCCTGGTGGGCGTGGGCCCGCCGGAAGGTCTCCATCATGTGCTTGCGGTCCATGTCGTGGGTCCGGGCCACGAAGCCGGCCTCGGCCCCCAACGCCAGGCTGACGGGGTTGAAGGCCGTGTCCAGCGACCCGAACGGCGTCGACTTGGTGACCTTGCCCACCTCGCTGGTCGGTGAGTACTGGCCCTTGGTCAGGCCGTAGATCTGGTTGTTGAACATCAGGATGTTCAGGTTCACGTTGCGGCGCAGGGCGTGGATCAGGTGGTTGCCCCCGATGGACAGGGCGTCGCCGTCACCGGAGACGACCCAGATGTCCAGGTCGGGACGGGCCATGGCCAGGCCGGTGGCCACCGCGGGCGCACGGCCGTGGATGGTGTGCATCCCGTAGGTGTCCATGTAGTACGGGAAGCGGGCGGCACAGCCGATGCCGGACACGAAGACCGTGTTCTCCCGGCGCACGCCCAGCTCGGGCATGAGCATCTGCACCGCGGTGAGGATCGAGTAGTCCCCACAGCCCGGGCACCAGCGGACCTCCTGGTCCGAGGACCAGTCCGCCTTGGTCGTGACGGGGACGTCGGTTGCGCTCATCAGTTCTCCAGCTCCGCCAGGATGGCCTGCTCGATCTCGCCGGCCGTGAACGGCAGGCCCTTCATCTTCGTGACGCTCTGGGCGTCGACCAGGAAGTGGCCCCGCAGCAGCAGGGAGAGCTGACCCAGGTTCATCTCCGGGACCAGCACCCTCGGATAGGCCTTCACCACGTCGCCCAGGTTCTTGGGGAACGGGTTCAGGTGGGTGAGGTGGGTCATGGCCACGTTGTGGCCCTTGGCCCGGACCCGGTGGACGGCGCCGTCGATGGCGCCCCACGTCGAGCCCCAGCCCACGACAAGGAGGTCGGCGTCGGGCGGACCGTCGACCTCGACCTCGGGGATGTCGTGGGCGATGTGGGCGATGCGCTCGGCCCGCAGGTGGACCATGTGCTCGTGGTTGGCCGGGTCATAGGAGACGTTCCCGGTGCCGTCCTGCTTCTCCAGGCCGCCGATGCGGTGCTCGAGGCCGGGCGTGCCGGGGACGGCCCACGGTCGGGCCATGTCCTCGTTGCGCAGGTAGGGCAGGTAGACCGGGTTGCCGTCGTCATCGGTGCCGTTGGCCTCGGTGGTGAAGGGCACCGAGATGTCGGGCAGGTCGGCCACGTCGGGCAGCAGCCAGGGCTCGGCTCCGTTGGCCAGGTAGCCGTCGGACAGCACC
This sequence comes from uncultured Microthrixaceae bacterium, assembly GCA_963845425.1. Classification (GTDB taxonomy): domain Bacteria; phylum Actinomycetota; class Acidimicrobiia; order Acidimicrobiales; family DATDAH01; genus DATDAH01. Next base: position 208,853 of record CAWJSC010000010.1, on the reverse strand, counting down.
AGCACCGGTGTGCGGTACTTGAGGGCGATCCGGGCGGCCTCGATGGCGGTGTCGAAGCAGTGGGATGGGCTCTTGGGGGCGACGATCGGCAGCGGCGACTCCGAGGAGCGGCCGTACAGGCCCATCAGCAGGTCGGCCTGCTCGGTCTTGGTCGGCAGACCGGTCGAGGGACCGCCCCGCTGCACGTCGATGATGAGCAGGGGGAGCTCGAGGCTGACCGCGAGGCCCATGGCCTCGGCCTTGAGGGCGAGGCCCGGGCCGCTGGTCGTGGTCACCCCGAGGTGGCCACCGAAGGCGGCGCCGATGGCGCTGGTGACCGCGGCGATCTCGTCCTCGGCCTGCAGGGTGCGCACGCCGAAGTTCTTGTGCCTGGACAGCTCGTGGAGGATGTCGGAGGCCGGCGTGATCGGGTACGAGCCCAGGAACACGGGGAGCTCGGCCAGCTGGCCGGCGGCCACCAGGCCCCAGGCCATGGCCGTGTTGCCCGTGATGCTCGTGTAGGTGCCGGGCGCCTTGGGGGCGGGCCGGATCTGGTAGGGGTGGTCGAAGAGCTCGGCGGTCTCGCCGAAGGCGTGCCCCGCTTTGAAGGCGGCCGTGTTGGCGGCGATGACCTGGTCCTTGCCGGCGAACTTGTGGGAGATCCAGTCGAGGGTGGGGGCCTCAGGCCGCGTGTACATCCAGCTCAGGAGGCCGAGGGCGAAGAAGTTCTTGGACCGCTCGGCGTCGCGGGGCTTCACGCCCAGCTCAGCTACCGAGTCCTTGGTCATCGTGGTCATGGGGACCTCGAAGACCGTGTAACCCTTGAGCGCGTCGCCCTCCAGGGGGCTGGCGTCGTAACCCGCCTTGGCCAGGTTGCGATCGGTGAAGGCGTCGGTGTTGACGATGATCGTCCCACCGGGCTCGAGCACCCCCAGCTCCGCCTTGAGGGCGGCCGGGTTCATGGCGATCAGCACGTTGGGCGCGTCGCCCGGCGTGGTGATCTCGTGGTCCGAGATGTGGACCTGGAACGCCGAGACGCCGGCGAGGGTCCCCGCCGGGGCCCGGATCTCCGCCGGGAAGTCCGGCAGGGTGCTCAGGTCATTGCCCCAGAGGGCGCTCGCGCTGGTGAAGCGATCCCCCGTGAGCTGCATCCCGTCGCCGGAATCGCCGGCAAATCGGATGATCACCCGGTCGATGGTCTCGACCGCGTGGTCGCGGGCAGCAGTGTCGGCCACGTCTCTCCTTTGAGCTCGCTGGTCCGGAGGTCGACGTTACCCGGCGAGACTCGCCTCGCCATGCACCCCGTCGACTCCCGTTCAGGTGACGACGATCGTCACCTGGCCACTGGGATGGATGGTGCACTCGCCCTCGAACTCCCCCACCTCGGTGAAGCGGTGTTCGAGGCGCTGGCCCGCGGCCACCACGTAGGGGCCGACCTCGTGCGTGCGGTCGTCCTGGTTGTCGATCACCAGGGTGTCGCCGACGTGCACCTCGAGTCGTCTCGGCAGGAGGGGCTCCTCGGCCTGGTCGAGGGCACCGGTACCGGCAGGCGCACCGCCGGCGACCAGCCACGTCGACCAGGACGGCCACCGCCGGACCGCGGGCTGCTCCCGATCGCCGGGCGTCGGACCCTGGTTCACCCCCCGACCGTACGGTCGGGCGGTGGGATCGTCCCGGGACCTAGGCGCCTTTGCGGGACGGGATCAGGCGACGGTGACGGACTCGTCCAGGTAGACGTCCTGGATGGCGTTGAGGAGCTCGACGCCTTCGGCGGTGGGGCGCTGGAACGCCTTGCGGCCGGAGATGAGGCCGAGCCCGCCGGCCCGCTTGTTGATCACCGCGGTGCGCACGGCCTGGGCCAGGTCGTCGGCCCCCGAAGAGGCGCCGCCGCTGTTGATCAGGCCGATGCGGCCCATGTAGCAGTTGGCCACCTGCCAGCGGGTCAGGTCGATCGGGTGATCCGTGGTCAGGTCCTCGTACACGGCCTTGTGGGTCTTGCCGTACCCCGACAACGCGTTGTAGCCGCCGTTGTTCTCCGGCTGCTTCTGCTTGATGATGTCGGCCTCGATGGTGACGGCCATGTGGTTGGCCTGGCCGGTGAGGTCAGCCGACAGGTGGTAGTCCACACCGTCGACCTTGAAGGCGCTGTTGCGCAGATAGGCCCAGAGCACCGTGAACAGGCCCATCTCGTGGGCCTCCTGGAAGGCTTCGGAGACCTCCTGGATCTGGCGGGTCGACTCTTCGGAGCCGTAGTAGATCGTCGCCCCGACGCCGGCGGCGCCGAGGTCGTAGGCCTGCTGCACCGACCCGTACATGACCTGGTCGGCCTGATTCGGGTACGTGAGCATCTCGGCGTGGTTGAGCTTGACGATGAAGGGGATCTTGTGGGCGTACTGCCGGGACACCGCCCCGAGCACGCCGAAGGTGGTGGCCACCGCGTTGCAGCCCCCCTCCACCGCGAGCTCGACGATGTTGCCCGGGTCGAAGTACTTCGGGTTGGGGGCGAAGGACGCCGCGCCCGAGTGTTCGATGCCCTGGTCGACGGGGAGGATCGACACGTGGCCGGTGCCGCCCAGGCGACCATGGTCGAACAGCGACTGGAGGCTGCGCAGGACCTGGGGGGTGCGGTCGCTCTGCCGGAGCACCCGGTCGATGTAGTCCGGGCCGGGCAGGTGCAGGTCGGCCGCGGGGATGCCCTTCGACTCGTGGCTCAGCAGGGATTCGGCCTCATCGCCCAGCAGGCTCGCGAGATCGGTCACGTGATCACTCCTCTTGGTGTGCGAACACCTCCAGAGTAGCGAGCGCCCGCGCCAGCGCCCGAGTGCGGCCCGCCTTCCGACGAGCGGGGACGACTTCGGTGGCCAGGACCTCGACCTGCGAGCGGGTCGCCCCGCCGGCCGACCAGAAGCGCCGCCGGGTGCGCCCGACGACGACGACCTCGGTGCCGGGCTCGAGACCCCGGGCGTGGGCCGGCGGGCTGACGGCGACGACCGGCACGGTGTCGGCCCGCTCGTCGGCCCGCGGCACCGTGACCTCATAGCGCACGAGCAGGTCCCCCGAAGCCAGGGCGACCTCCTCGGGGGCCCGGGACAGGCGGCCGCGCAGCACGGCCAGGTTCAGCGTGATCTCGGACATGGCTCTTCCTCCGGGTGGGCCACGCCGGGAGGCGTGGACGGAACTCATCGGGGGAAGCGACGGCGTCAACCTACGCCGGGGGTCTGACAGTTACGGTGACCGGGGAGAGTCCCTCGGCGACCAGGGGGTACCCACCATGGCTGAACCAGCGGTGGCGGCGTCCGTCGAGGTGCGGATGCCGCAGATGGGTGAGACCGTCACCGAGGGCACGATCACGTCGTGGCTGAAGGCCCCGGGGGACGCGGTGGCCGTGGATGAGTCCCTGCTGGAGATCAGCACCGACAAGGTCGACTCCGAGATCCCCTCCCCCGTCGCCGGTGTCCTGGCCGAGATCGTCGTCCCCGAGGGCGAGACCGTCCCCATCGGTGAGCTCCTCGCCCGCATCACCACCGACCCTCCCGCCCCGGACCCCGAGCCCCCGTCCGACCTCGTCCCCGCGCGAGAACAGAACGACCGACCAGCAACGCTGCGCAGCGGAGCGGAGCAGCCGACCGCGCCCACGGCATCGGCGCAGCCGGCGGAGCAAGAGACCCTGCGCAGCGGAGCGGAGCAGCCGACCGCGCCCACGGCATCGGCGCAGCCGGCGGAGCAAGAGACGCTGCGCAGCGGAGCGGAGCAGCCGACCGCGCCCACGGCATCGGCGCAGCCGGCGGAGCAAGAGACGCTGCGCAGCGGAGCGGAGCAGCCGACCGCGCCCACGGCATCGGCGCAGCCGGCGGAGCAAGAGACGCTGCGCAGCGGAGCGGAGCAGCCGACCGCGCCCACGGCATCGGCGCAGCCGGCGGAGCGGAGGCGGAGCAATGTAACGAGCAATGTGACCGCGACGACCTTCCTGTCCCCGGCCGTGCGGACGTTGATCGACGAGCACGGCGTGGACCCGGCGGCGATCGACGGCTCGGGCCGGGACGGGCGGGTGACCCGGGACGACGTGCTGGCCCTGGTGTCGGCTGCACCGGTAGCGGCACCCGGCGTCCGCCACGTCCCCTATACGGCCGTTCGGCGCACGATCGGGCACAACCTGGTCGCCTCGCTCGCCACCGCGGCCCACACGCTCGTCGTGGTCGAGGTGGACTTCGCCCGGGTCGCCCCGGTGAAGGAGAGGACCGGCCTGACCTGGCTGCCGTTCGTCGCCCGGGCGACCATCGATGCGCTGGCCGACTTCCCCCTCCTCAACGCCCACGTGAGCGAGGCCGGCCTCGACGTCCACGACGAGGTCCACCTGGGCATCGCCGTCGACCTCGATTACGAGGGCCTGGTCGTCCCCGTGGTCCGCGACGCGCGCCGCCTGCGCCTCTCCGCCCTGGCCGACGCCGTCAAGGACACCGCGCTCGCCGCCCGCGAGCACCGGCTGGCGCCCGATGACTACGCCGGCGGCACCTTCACCCTCACCAATGCCGGGCGGTACGGCACCCTCCTCACGGCCCCGATCATCAATCAGCCCCAGGCCGCGATCCTCTCGACCGACGGGGTGAAGGTGCGACCCGTGGCCGTGCCCCTCGACGACGGGGGCCACGGCCTCGCCTTCCACCCCGTCGGAAACCTGGCCCTCTCCTTCGACCATCGGGCCTTCGACGGGGCCTACGCGTCGGCGTTCGCCGCCCGGGTGCGGGACACGCTCGAGCAACGGGACTGGGACGAGGAGGTGCGATGACGGCGGTGAGCGACCCCCCGACCCGCCACCCCCTGGCCCCGGCCAGCCGGCCCGAGGCCCCCGCGTCCATCCGGGGCGTGGCCACCGCCGAGGCGGTGGACGACTTCTGCCTGGCCAACGTCTCCCGGGCCATCGACGACCGCGAGATCAACCTCCAGAAGCAGAGCCGGGTCTTCTTCCAGATCTCCGGCGCGGGTCACGAGGCCCTCCTGCTCGGCCTCGCCCGCCACCTCCGCCCCGGCCACGACTGGTTCTTCCCCTACTACCGGGACCTGGCCCTCGTGCTCGGTCTCGGGGTCTCGCCCTACGAGGTCCTGCTCCAAGCGGTGGGCTCGGCCGAGGACCCGGCGTCGGGCGGTCGGCAGATGCCGGCGCACTGGGGCCACGCCGCGCGCCACATCGTCACCCAGTCCAGCCCGACCGGCAGCCAGTGCCTCCCCGCGGTGGGCTGCGCCGAGGCCGCCCGGTACCTGTCCCGTCGTCCCCACCTGCCCGGTACCAGCGCCCACGGCGACGAGCTCACCTACGTTTCGCTCGGTGAAGGGGCCTGTTCGGAGGGCGAGTTCTGGGAGAGCCTGAACACGGCCTGCACGCTGCACCTCCCCGTCCTCTACGTGGTGGCGGACAACGGGTACGCCATCTCGGTGCCCACGGCCGACCAGGCCCCGGCGCCGGTGTCGGACCTGGTGCGGGGCTTCAAGGGCCTGGAGGTCCAACGCTTCGACGGCACCGACTACTGGAAGGTGCGAAGGCGGGGGGCCAAAGCCATCGCCCATGTGCGGGCGGGGGTCGGCCCGGCGCTCCTGCACGTCGACGTGACCCGGCCGTACTCCCACTCCTCGGCCGACACCCAGTCCCGGTACCGCACGTCTGACGAGTTGGCCCTCGAGGCTGCCCACGACCCGCTGCGCCGCATGGCCGAGACGCTGGTGTCCGCCGGCGCCCTCACCCTCGACGAGGTCGACAGCATCGCCGAAGCCGCCCGGGACCTCGTGGCGGAGGCCGCCAACGCCGCGCTGGCCGCGGCCCGACCCGACCCCGCGACCGTCCTCACCCACGTGCGGGCGCCCGACCGCCTCGTAGCCGTGGACGATCCCGGCACCGGCGAACCGGTGAGCCTGGGCGACGCCCTCAACCGGGCCCTGCACGACGCCATGGCCGCCGATGAGCGCATCCGGGTCTTCGGCGAGGACGTGGCCGACGCCCGCGAGGCGGTGCTGGCCCAACTGGAGGGCAAGGGCGGCGTGTTCGGCACCACTCACGGCCTGCAACGGGACTTCGGCCAGGCCCGCTGCTACAACACGCCACTGGCCGAGGCCAACATCATCGGCCGGGCCGTGGGCCAGGCCGTCCGGGGCCTGCGCCCTGTCCCCGAGATCCAGTTCCACGACTACATCTGGCCCGCCACCCAGCAGCTCAAGAGCGAGGCGGCCACCATCCGCTGGCGCTCGAACGGGGCCTTCACCTGCCCGATGGTCGTGCGGGTCCCCATTGGCGGCTACCTCACCGGCGGCGCCATCTGGCACTCCCAGTGCGGCGAGTCGATCTTCGCCCACGTCCCGGGCCTGGCTGTGGCCTTCCCGTCGCGGGCGGCCGACGCGGTGGGCCTGCTCCGGGCCGCTCTGGCCGGCGAGGACCCCGTGCTCTTCTGCGAGCACAAGCACCTGCTGCGCCAGCCCTACGCCAAGGACCCCTATCCCGGCCCGGACCACCTCGTCCCACTGGGCAAGGGCGTGGTCCGACGGCCGGGCCGCCACCTGACGATCGTGACCTGGGGCGCCACTGTTCAGAAGTCGATCGAGGCCGCCGAGGCGATCGCCGCCGACAGGCGGGAGGTCGAGGTCATCGACCTGCGCACGATCACCCCGTGGGACCGGGAGCTCGTGGCCGATTCCGTGGCCCGCACCGGGCGGCTGCTCGTGGTGCACGAGGACGTCCTGACCGGCGGGTGGGGCGGCGAGGTCGCGGCCTGGGTGGCCGAGGCCTGCTTCACCGCCCTCGACGCCCCCGTCCGTCGGGTCGCCGCGGCCGACTGCCACGTCCCCTACGAGCCGACCCTCGAAGCCGCGGTCCTCCCCCAGGTCGCCGACATCGACGCCGCGGCGCGAGACCTGCTCGCGTTCTGATTCGGGCAGGATTGGGTCATGGCGGACGAGGTCGACCTCGAGCAGGCCCTCGATGCCCTCTACGGCACACCACCCGAGGACTTCACCGCAGCCCGCAACCGACTGGCCAAGGCCCTGAAGGCCGGCGGCCGCAAGGCCGAGGCCGCCGAGGTCACCGCCCTGCGCAAGCCCAACCGCCTGGTCTGGGCGCTCGACCAGTTGGCCCTCGACGACGATCCGACGCTGGCGCCCCTGCTCGACGCCGTCCACATCGTCCGCGACAGCGGTGGCGATGACCTCAGGGCCGCGGTCGCCGACCTGCGGGCGGCCGTAGCCACGGCCGCCCGGGCCGCCGCCCGTCGCCTCGACCCGAAGCGGCCGACCGACCGGCCCGAACTGGCCGCTGCTCTCAACGCCGTCGTGGCCGATGTGGACGCCACCGAGCTGTTCGCCGCGGGTCGGCTGCTCGAGGTGCCGGCGCCGGACGCCTTCGGACTGGGCCCGTCGCTCCCCGCTCCCGCCCCGAAGAAGAAGCCGGCGGCGAAGGCCAGGCCCAAGGCGGCCCCGAAGGGGTCGTCCGCATTGCCGGTGGACCAGCTCGCCCTGCGCCGGGCCGAGAAGCGCGGCAAGGAGGCGGCCAAGGCCGACGACAGCGCCCAACGGGCCCTGACCCGGGCCGCGAAGGCCGCAGCCGCCCAGGCCGAAGCCGTCCGGGCGGCGGACGCGAAACGGACCAATGCCGCGGACGCGGTGGCGGCCGCCGAGGAGGCACTGGCCACGGCCCGTTCAGCGCTGGACGAGGCGGAGGCCGCCAGCACCGCGGCCGTCGAGTCCCAGGAACGCGCCGCGGCCGACCTCACCGAGGCCCAGGAACGGGCCGACGCCGCCGCAGCCGAGCGTGACGCCCTCAGCTGATACCCGGTCCGCTGGCCAAACGCCAAGACGATCTGGCGCCGATTTGTCTCGCCCAGCGCAACAAATCGGCGCAATTTCAGCCGGGTCACCTCAGGGCTTTGAGGCGGCGGCCGACGTCGCCGAAGCGGGCGTCGGCCCGCTGGATGCGCTCGAAGAGGTCCCGGGCCCGGGAGACGTCGCCGGCCCGCTCGAACAGGTCGGCCAGCGCGTACGCCCGGCGCAGGTGGTGCTCCCGGGGCTGGCGGGGCAGGCGCCACTTCCCCTGGGACAGCAGGTCGATGGCCTCCTGCACCTTGCCCTGGTCGGCCAGGGAGCCGGCGGCCACGATGCGGCCCTCGGTCACCAGCTCGGCCGATGGTGAGGCTTGGCGCAGCTCATCCCACAGCTCGGCCACCATGGCCGGCCGCTTCAGCGCCCGGTAGCAGTCGGCCAGGACAGGGTGCTGCTCGGTCGAACCGGTCATGGAGCGGAAGGCCTCGAGCTCGGCCGCGGCCAGCTTCCAGCGCCGCAGGCGATAGAGCGTGAGACCGTTGAGCTCCCGGACGGCCGGCACCGACGGGGCCCGCTCGGCCAGGTCCCCCAGGATCCGACGGGCGTCCTCGAAGCGCTCGGCCCGGAACGCCTTGGCCGCGTCCTTGATCCGCTTCTCGTGGTCGCCGGCCCGCTTCCCGGACTCCTTGGCCAGCTTCCTGCGGTCATCGACCGACAGGTCGACGTCGACCTGGTCCCGCGCGTCTCGGGTCGAGTCCGGCGCATAGCCGGCCTCGTCGTCGCCCTCCTCGCCGGCCTCGTCGTCGATCTCCTCGACCCACTCGTCGAGCTCGGCGGCGGCCCCGCCGACTGCGCCCCCGTCCCGAGCCCGTTGCACGGCCCGGCGCCACTCGTCGGTGGCGGTGTCCGGACGGGGGGTCTCCATCTCGCCGGCCCCCCGCCGGGCCACGCCGCCCCAGGACTTGGGGCCACGGCGGCCGTCGTCCCGCACCGGCTTGCCCGGTCGGCTGCCCCCGCTGCGCCGAGGCCGAGGCGGCCCACCGCTGTCCTTGCTCCCGGTCGTGCGCTTCTCACCCGGCTTGCCCCTGGGGCCGTCGCTGCGGGACGAGGGCCCCTTGCCGCCGCGCGACGTCGCCCCGCCACGACCCTTCGGACCCGACGTCGCCCCGCCACGACCCTTCGGACCGCCTCGCGGCGACCCGCCCGAAGGACGTCCCTTGCCGCCACCGCGGGGTGGGCGCGCTCCACCACGACGGTTGCTCTCGGCCACGTCCCGGAGGCTACCGAAACCGGCCCGGGACGCGAGAGAGCCCCCAGCCGGAGCTGGGGGCTCTCATCGTGCGAAATCGGCGGCGACCTACTCTCCCGGGACGTCTCCGTCCAAGTACCATCGGCGCAGGCGGGCTTAACTTCCGTGTTCGGAATGGGAACGGGTGTAACTCCGCCGCCATCACCACCGAAACCTCTGCTCTCCAAAGGGCGCGAGCCCTCGAGAACTCCACAGCGAGCACGAACATCTTCGTTCTGAACCAAGCCCTCGGCCGATTAGTACCGGTCGGCTGAACACATTGCTGTGCGTACACCTCCGGCCTATCAACGTGGTCGTCTACCACGGGCCTTACCTGGTTATCCAGTGAGGAGTCTCATCTTGAAACGGGCTTCGCACTTAGATGCTTTCAGCGCTTATCCCTTCCGCAGGTCGCCAACCAGCCGTGCCCTTGGCAGGACAACTGGCACACGAGAGCTGCGTCCGTCCCGGTCCTCTCGTACTAGGGACAGCCTTTCTCAAACTCCTTACGGCTACAGAGGATAGGGACCGAACTGTCTCACGACGTTCTAAACCCAGCTCGCGTACCGCTTTAATGGGCGAACAGCCCAACCCTTGGGACCTGCTTCAGCCCCAGGATGCGATGAGCCGACATCGAGGTGCCAAACCTTCCCGTCGATATGGACTCTTGGGGAAGATGAGCCTGTTATCCCCGGGGTACCTTTTATCCGTTGAGCGACGGCGCTTCCACACGCAACCGCCGGATCACTATGCCCTGCTTTCGCACCTGCTTGACGTGTATGTCTCGCAGTCAAGCTCCCTTGTGCCATTGCACTCGACGACTGATTGCCAACCAGTCTGAGGGAACCTTTGGGCGCCTCCGTTACTCTTTAGGAGGCGACCGCCCCAGTCAAACTACCCACCTGACACTGTTCCCGATCCGGATAACGGACCTGGGTTAGAGTTCCAGCAAATGCAGGGTGGTATTTCAAGGTTGCCTCCACACTAGCTAGCGCCAATGCTTCCAAGGCTCCCACCTATCCTACACAACACATACCAAAACCCAATATCAAGCTGTAGTAAAGGTCCACGGGGTCTTTCCGTCCTTCTGCAGCTAACGAGCATCTTTACTCGTACTTCAATTTCGCCGGGCCTATGGTTGAGACAGTGGGAAAGTCGTTACGCCATTCGTGCAGGTCGGAACTTACCCGACAAGGAATTTCGCTACCTTAGGACCGTTATAGTTACGGCCGCCGTTTACCGGGGCTTAGGTTCAGAGCTTCGTCCCGAAGGACTAACCCTTCCCCGTAACCTTCCGGCACCGGGCAGGCGTCACAGCGTATACAGCGCCTTACGGCTTCGCACGCTGCTGTGTTTTTAGTAAACAGTCGCTATCCCCTGGTCTCTGCGGCCCCCTCGAGCTCAGGACGCGAAGTCCATCACCTGTTGGGGCCCTCCTTCTCCCGAAGTTACGGAGGTATTTTGCCGAGTTCCTTAACCATAGTTCACCCGATCGCCTTGGTATTCTCTACCTGTCCACCTGAGTTGGTTTGGGGTACGGGCACCGTGAAAGCTCGCTAGAGGCTTTTCTCGGCAGCATAGGATCAGTGACTTCGCCTGAAGCGGCTCGGTTTCACGTCTCAGGATGATGAGGGCCGGATTTACCTGGACCTCTCCCTACACGCTTACCCCAGGACAACCATCGCCTGGGATCACCTACCTTCCTGCGTCCCCTCATTGCTAGCCGCCCAGCTATCGGTTCGGTTCGTCTACCCGAAGGTAGACAGCCCCTAGCGACTGCTGCTTGGCTTGGGCGCGTTCACAGTGGTACCGGAATATCAACCGGTTGTGCATCGACTACGCCTTTCGGCCTCGCCTTAGCTCCCGACTTACCCTGGGAGGATTAGCCTTCCCCAGGAACCCTTGGACATTCGGCGGAGGGGTTTCACACCCCTCTTTCGCTACTCATATCAGCATTCTCACTCGACCACGGTCCACGCCGGTTCACACCGACGCTTCGCTCCGAGATCGACGCTCCCCTACCACTCGTACCTAAGTACGAATCCGCGGCTTCGGCTCCATGCTTGAGCCCCGTTACATTGTCCGCGCAGGATCACTCGACCAGTGAGCTATTACGCACTCTTTCAATGATGGCTGCTTCTAAGCCAACATCCTGGCTGTCTGTGCAATCCCACATCGTTTACCACTTAGCATGGAATTTGGGGCCTTAGCCGGCGGTCTGGGCTGTTTCCCTCTCGACCATGAAGCTCATCCCCCATGGTCTCACTGCCAGATTCTGGAGCAATGGCA
>CAWJSC010000010.1:0-192500 GCA_963845425.1 uncultured Microthrixaceae bacterium | reverse complement strand
CCGAGCTCCTCGTCACGGCCCGGGCATCCGGTCAGATCACGGTCACCCTCGACCACTTCGCCATGGTCAACGACATGCTCGACTGCCAGTCCCCCCTCGACGCGTAGGCGGTCAGGGCTCGGCCATCGGTTCCACGGTCGGGCGGCTGGTCGTCATCACCAGGAGGCCGGAGAGCAGCACCAGGGCGCCCAGGGCCGGCACCAGGCCCGGACGCTCGCCCAGGACCACGACGCCCAGCAGCGCGGCCGTGAGGGGCTCGGTGAGGCTCAGGGTGGCCACGGTGGACGACTGCAGGCGCTGCAGGCCGGCGCTGAAGAGCACGTAGGACACCGCGGTGGTCGCCACCCCCAGCCAGAACACCATGGCGAGACCTTTGGCCGTGGTCAGGCCGTCCGTGTCGGCCACGAGGAGGGCCGGGGCCAGGAGCAGCGCGCCACCGAGGAAGAACGTGGCCATGACCTTCGGTCCGGGGACCCCCCGGCTCAGGAGCGCCTTGGCCGCCACCGTGTAGACGGCGTAGGACAGGCCGGCGCCGAGGGCCAGGCCGAGTCCGACGCTGTCGAGCTCGCTGTCGCCTCCAGGGGCCAGCAGCAGGCCACAGCCCACGACGGCCAGGCCGGTCGCCGGGTACCAGCGCGGCACGGGCCGTTCCCGGCTGGCCACCAGCGCCACGATCCCGGTGAACACCGGCCCGCTGCCGATGGCCACCAGCGTCCCGAGGGCCACGCCCGCCCGCTCCACGGCGGCGAAGAAGCACGCCTGGTACCCCGCCACCGCCACGATCCCCGCCACCACCGCCCCGGGCACCGCCCGCATCCCGTTCTGGTTGCTCTCCTCTGTTCCTGACGACAGAGCGGAGCAACCAGAACGGGCGGTCGTGGCCCTGGCGACGAGGGCGAGGAGGGTGCCGCCGAGGGCGATGCGGGCCACGCCGACGACGACCGGGGAGGCCTGGACGTCGCCGAGGTCCTGGGCGGTGCCCGTGGTCCCCCAGAGGACGGCGGCCGCGATGATCAACAGCTCGGGCCGGAAGCGGTCCATCAGCGGGACCGGGAGAGGTTGGCGTCGCCGGGGACGAACCAGCGCCAGGGCTCGTCGACCGCCTCCGAGATGCCGATGCGGGCCGACACCCCGGGTCGGGCCGGGGGTGGGGTCCCGTCGTCGAACACGCCGACATCCTCGCCCGTCACCAGGTCCACGCCGTCCTGGCGCCGGTCGATGCCGAACGCCTGGCAGAGCTTGGCCGGACCGCTGCACAGGTCCCGGTCCCGACGGGCGGCGACCCCCCGCGCCGCCCGCATCTCCTCGAGGCCGGTGAGCGGGGCCAAGGCCCGGAGGAGGACCGCCGAGCTCTCCCCCACCTCGCCGCACACCGCGTTGGCACAGAAGTGCATCCCGTAGGTGAAGTAGACGTAGAGGTGACCGGCCGGGCCGAACATGACCTCGTTGCGGGGTGTGGGGCCGCGGAACCCATGACTGGCCGGGTCCTCCGACCCGGCGTAGGCCTCGACCTCCACGATGCGTCCCGTCCGGCCGCCCCGCACCAGCACCTTGTTCAGCAGCTCGGGCGCGACCAACCGGCTGTCCCGCTCGAAGAACCCCCTCGACACCCGCCTCACCTACACAACCCGACCGTTCTGGTACCAGCAACGCGCGCTGGGGTGAAGATAGCTGGGACCAGAACGGTCGGCCGCGTCGGGATCACCGACGGGCGTGGTCCTCCGCCAGGCGGGCGGTGAAGGCCTCGCGCTGGAGCGGCAGGGCGGCCGGGCCTCCGGCGCCCCGGGTCGTGCGCATGGTCACCCCGACGCCGGGCTCGAGGAGAGCGGCGGCGTCGGGGCCGAGACGGGGCTCGGCTGCGACCAGCGGGGCCAGCTCCTCGCCCTCGTCGACCGACCGCCGGACGAGGTCGCCGACGACCGCGTGGGCGTCCCGGAAGGGCATGCCGCCCCGGACCAGGAACTCGGCCAGGTCGGTGGCGGCCGCGGCCGGGTCGTCGGCGGCCTCGGCCATGCGGTCGGTGTCGAACGTCAGCTCGGCCAGCATCCCCGCGAGCGCGGCCAGGCCCATGGTGGTCTGGTCGAGCGCGTCGAACAGGGGCTCCTTGTCCTCCTGGAGGTCACGGTTGTACGCCAGGGGCAGGCCCTTCAGCGTGGCCAGCAGACCGGTCAGGTGCCCGATGAGACGCCCCGACTTGCCCCGGGCCAGCTCGGCCACGTCGGGGTTCTTCTTCTGCGGCATCATCGAGCTGCCCGTGGCGTAGGTGTCCGAGAGCCGACAGAAGCCGAATTCCTCGGAGCTCCACAGCACCAGCTCCTCCCCGATGCGAGAGAGGTGCACGCCGAGGAGCGCCAATGCGAAGAGGGCCTCGGCCACGAAGTCCCGGTCCCCCACGGCGTCGAGGGAGTTGTCGAACGCGGCGGCGAAGCCCAGGTCGGCGGCTGCCCCTGCGGGGTCCAGGGGCAGGGACGAGCCCGCCAGTGCTCCCGCGCCCAGGGGCGACACGTCGAGGCGTCGCCGGCAGTCGAGCAGTCGGTCCACGTCGCGGGCCAGCGCCCAGCCGTGGGCCAGCAGGTGGTGCGCCAGCAGGACGGGCTGGGCCCGCTGGAGGTGCGTGTAGCCGGGCAGGTGGGCCTCGCCCACCTCGTCGGCCCGTTCGGCCAGGACCCCCTGCAGGGCGAGGACCCGGTCCACGACCACACCCAGCTCCCGCTTGGTGAACAGGCGCAGGTCGGTCGCCACCTGGTCGTTGCGGCTCCGGCCGGTGTGCAGCTTGGCCCCGGGCGGTCCGGCGATCTCGGTGACCCGCCGCTCGATGGCGGTGTGGATGTCCTCGTCGGACAACTCGAAGGTGAACGAGCCCGAGGCCAGTTCCTCCTCGACCTGGTCGAGCGCGGCCAGCACCGCGGCGGCCTCGTCGCCGTCCAGCAGTTCTCCCCGTACCAGGCCCCGCACATGGGCCCGTGACCCCGCCAGGTCGTCGGCCGCGAGGCGTCGGTCGAAGGGCAGGCTCACCGTGTAGGCCAGCAGCTCCTCGGCCGGCCCGTCCCCGAACCGTCCGTGCCAGAGCGTCATGAGGTCCCCCGACCGATCGTTCTGGGTACAGCCCTGTGTTCTCCACGACACACGGGTGGGCCCAGAACGGGTGAGGTCCGGGTCGTCACGGGAGCTCGGCCTTCTGCTCGAGGCGCTTGGCGGCCCACGTCTCGAGGCCGAGGCCCCAGAGGCGGACGAAGCCGGCGCTGTCCTCGTGGTTGAAGCTGTCCTCGGCGTCGTAGGTGGCCAGGCCGTAGTCGTACAGCGAATGGGGGCTGCGTCGCCCGGTCACCTCGCACTGGCCCGGCGACAGCCGGAGCCGGACGTCGCCGGTGACCAGGTGCTGGCTCTCCTCGACGAAGGCGTCGAAGGCGGCCCGCAGTGGCGAGAACCAGAGCCCGTCGTAGATCAGCTCGGCGTAGCGGGGCTCCAACCGGGACTTCTCCCTCGCCAGGTCCCGCTCGAGGGTGATCGACTCGAGGTCGGTGTGGGCCATGATCAGCGCCAGGGCGGCGGGGCACTCGTAGGTCTCCCGGCTCTTGATGCCCACCCGCCGGTTCTCGACCATGTCGATGCGACCCCAGCCGTAGGAGCCGACGACCGTGTTGAGCTTCTCGATGAGCTCCACGAGGCCCAGTTCCTCGCCGTCGACGGCGGTGGGCACGCCCTCCACGAAGGAGACCTCCAGGTCCCGGGGCTCGGTCTCGGTGGCCACGGTCATCGACCACACGCCCGGGGGCGGCTGGGCCCACGGGTCCTCCATCTCGCCACACTCGATGGCCCGGCCCCAGAGGTTGTCGTCGATGGAGTACAGCTTCTCCTTCGTCGCCGTGATGGGGATCTCGTGGCGATAGGCGTAGAGGATGGCGTCCTCCCGGGTCATGCCCCAGGTACGAACGGGGGCGAGCACGTCGAGGTTGGGGGCGATGGAGCGGACACCGACCTCGAAGCGGACCTGGTCGTTGCCCTTCCCGGTGCAACCGTGGGCCACCGCGCCGGCGCCGTGCCGGTTGGCCGCCTCCACGAGGTGGCGGACGATGACCGGCCGGGACAGGGCCGACACCAGCGGGTAGCGGCCCTCGTACATGGCGTTGGCCCGCAGGGCCGGGACGACGAAGTCCCTGGCGAACTCGCCCCGGACGTCGACCACCTCGGCCTCGACGGCGCCGGCGGCCCGGGCCCGTTCGAGCACCGGGCCCCAGTCGTTGCCCTCCTGGCCGACGTCCGCGCACAGGCAGACGACCTCGTAGCCCAGCTCGTCGATCAGCCAGCGCACGGCGACCGACGTGTCCAGCCCGCCGCTGTACGCGAGCACCACTCTCTTGGCCATCACAGTCCTCTCAGGAAAGGCCGGCCAGCTCGCGGAGCTGGTCGGCCAGGGTCGATCCGGGGACGTCCTCGTCCGCCACGATGATGAGCGTGTCGTCGCCCGCCACCGTGCCGAGCACCTCGGGCAGCGATGAACGGTCCAGGGCCGAGGCGACCACGTGGGCCGACCCCGGCGGGGTGCGCAGGACGACGAGGTTGTGGCTGTGGGCCACCTCGACCACCCAGTCTCCCAGCACCCGACGCAGGTGGTCGGCGGGGGGAACCTGGTCCTTGGGCAGCTCGGGCACGGCGTAGACGGTGACGCCGCCCCGGGCCCGCACCTTGATGGCGCCCAGGTCGTCCAAGTCACGGGAGACGGTGGCCTGAGTGGCGGTGATGCCGTCGGCGGCCAGCAGCTCGACGAGCTGGACCTGGCTGGAGACGTCCTCGGTCTCGAGGTACCTCGTGATCTTGTGCTGGCGCTGGGTCTTGGCACTCATGGCTCCAGCTCCGCTCGCTCCGACCCGCCGACGGACCGGACACCGTCGGCTCGCTTCGTGTCGCAGGCCCGCATGTCAGACCTGACCCAGGATCCAGGCCACGGCGCCCCGGGCGGCGTGCATGCGGTTCTCGGCCTGGCGCCAGACCCGGCTCTGGGCACCCTCGAGCACCTCGTGGGAGACCTCCTCGCCCCGGTGGGCGGGCAGGCAGTGCAGGAAGATCGCCTTGTCGGCGGCCCGGCCCATGACCCGATCGTCGACCATGAAGCCCTCGAATGCCTTGCGGCGGGCGGCGGCCTCGGTCTCCTGGCCCATCGACGTCCAGACGTCGGTGTAGACGACGTCGACGCCATCGACGGCCTCCTCGGGCCGGTCGAACAGCTCCGGGGCCACGCCCATGCCCGCGATGCGATCGACGTCGTGCGCGGCCAGCGCGTAGCCCGGCGGGCTGGCCACCCGGACCTGCATCCCCGCGAGGGTGGCCGCGAGGGCCAGTGACCGGCACATGTTGTTGCCGTCGCCCACGTACGCCAGCGTGTGGCCGTTGAGGTCGCCGAACTCGTCGGCCATGGTCAGCAGGTCGGCCAGGGCCTGCAGCGGGTGGGCGTCGTCGGACAGGAGGTTGATGACGGGCACCCAGGAGACCTTGGCCATCCGCTCCAGCACCGAGTGGTCGAAGACCCGGGCGCCGATCGCGGCGTGGTAGCAGGCGAGGGTGCGGGCCACGTCCTCGGCCGACTCCCGCTGGTCGATGCTGACCTCCTCGCCGCGGATCGCCACCGGGTGGCCGCCGAGGTCCTTGACCGCCATCTCCATGGAGTTGCGGGTCCGGGCCGAGGGCTTCTCGAACACCAGGGCCATGCCCTTGCGGGACAGGACCTGGGGCGGGTTGGGGTCGAGGGCGAGGGAGATCACCTCGAAGAGCTCGTCCCGGGTCAGGTCGTCGATCTCCAGCAGGTGCCTCACGTCAACACGCCTTCCAGGATGCTCAGGGCTTCGTCGATCTCGGCTTCGCTGATCAGCAGGCTCGGGGCGAAGCGCAGGGCGGTGGGGCTGATCCCGTTGATCACCAGGCCGGCCTCGAGGGCGGCCTCAGCCACTTCCCGACCGTCCCGGTCCTCCAGCTCGGCGGCCAGCAGGAGGCCGAGACCCCGCACGCCGACCACCTGTGGCAGGGCGAGGAGGCCGTCGGACAGCCGTTTGCCCGCGTCCCGGGCCCGGGCGGGGACGTCCTCGCGCTCCATGACCTCGAGCACCTTGCGGGCCGCGGCGGTGGCCAGGGGCTGGCCGCCGAAGGTGGTGGCGTGGTCGCCCGGCACGAAGGCCGCGGCCACCTCGGCCCTGGCCCAGCAGGCCCCGATGGGGACGCCGTTGCCGAGAGCCTTGGCGATGGTCACGATGTCGGGCTGGACGCCGAAGTGCTGGAAGCCGAACCACGCCCCCGTCCGGCCGAGGCCGGTCTGGATCTCGTCGACGACGAACAGGATCCCTCGGTCGTCACAGAGCCGGCGCACGCCGGCGAAGTACTCGGCCTCGGCGGGGTTGACCCCGCCCTCGCCTTGGACGGGCTCGAGCATCACGGCGGTCACCGACGGGTCGAGCGCGGACTCCAGGGCGTCGAGGTCCTGCCAGGCCACGTGGCGGAAGCCCTCGGGCAGGGGCTGGAACGCCTCGTGCTTCTCGGGCTGGCCGGTGGCGTGGAGCGTGGCCAGCGTCCGGCCGTGGAACGACCCGTAGGCGCTCACCACGACGTGACGGCCCCGGCCCCCGAACTTCCGGCTGAGCTTGATGGCGGCCTCGTTGGCCTCGGCCCCCGAGTTGCAGAAGAAGACCTGGCCGCCCCCACCCAGCAGCCGGTCGAGGGTGGCGGCCACCCGCGGGCCGGGCTCGGTGCCGTAGAGGTTGGAGACGTGCACGAGGGTCCGGGCCTGGTCGGCGATGGCGTCGGCCACCTCCGGATGGGCGTGCCCCAGACTGGTCACGGCCAGGCCCGAGAGCAGGTCCAGGTACTCCTTGCCGGTGTCGTCCCACAGGCGGCTGCCCTCACCCCGCACGAAGGTCACCCTCTGGGGCGGATAGGTCGACATCAGGACGCTGGTCACGACTCGCTCCCGGTGATCATGGTGCCGACGCCCTCGTCGGTGAACAGCTCGAGCAGCAGGACGTGGGGCACCCGGCCGTCCAGCACGTGGGCCGAGGTCACGCCCCGACGCACGGCGTGCAGGCACGCCCCCACCTTGGGGATCATCCCGCCCGCCACGGTGCCATCGGCGATCAGGGCGTCGAGGCCGTCGGCGTCGACCTGATGGATGAGCTCGCCGTCCGCGCCGAGGATCCCGGCGACGTCGGTCAGGTAGGCAACCTTCTCCGCGCCCAGAGCGACGGCGACCGCGCCGGCCACGGTGTCGGCGTTGATGTTGTAGGCCTGCCCCGACGAGTCCGAGCCGATGGTGGACAGGACCGGGATCAGGTCCTCGGCCAGCAGGCGCTGGAGGATGGACGGGTCGACGCTGTCGACATCACCCACGAAACCCAGCTCGGGGTCGCGAGCCGAAGCGGCGATGAGGCCGGCGTCCTCGCCCGACAGCCCGACCGCCAACGGGGCGTGGACGTTGATGGACGACACGATGTCCCGTCCGACCTTGCCGACCAGCACCATGCGGGCGATGTCCAGGGTTTCGGCGTCGGTGACCCGCAGGCCGTCCCGGAACTCCGACTCCTTGCCCAGCCGAGCCATCAGCGCGCCGATCTGAGGGCCGCCGCCGTGCACCACGACGGTGCGCAGGCCCACCGAGTGCATCAGGACGACGTCCTCGGCGAACTGCTCGGCCAGAGCCGGGTCGGTCATGGCGTTGCCGCCGTACTTGACCACGACGGTGGCGCCCCAGAAGCGCCGGATGTAGGGCAGGGCCTCGACGAGCACAGCGGCCTTGTCGGCCCCGGTGGTCGGGGCGGTCACGACGTGCCCATGTTCTCGTCGACGTAGGCGTGGGTCAGGTCACAGGTGAGCACCGTGGCCCGGCCCGCGGAGATGCCGAGGTCGGCGGTCAGCTCGATGGCCCGGCCCGCCATGTGCTCGGTCACCGCGGCCGTGTCGTGCTCGGCCTCGATGCCGTGGCGGCACACGACCGTGCCGCCGTAGGCGATCGTCAGCAGGACGGGGTCGAAGGCCACCCCGGCGGATCCGAGGTCACTCGCGACTCGGCCCCAGTAGGGGTCCTGGCCGTACCACGAACACTTGGTCAGCTGGCTGGTGGCCACCGCCCGGGCCGCGGTGCGGGCCTCGGCGTCGGACTTGGCCCCGGTGACGTGGATGCGCACGAGCTTCGTGGCCCCCTCGGCGTCGGCCACCATCTGCTCGGCCAGCGAGGCGCAGGCCTTGGTGACCGCATCCTCGAGGGCCTGGGGGTCGACCGGCCCGGCCGCGCCTCCGGCCAGCAGCAGCACGGCGTCGTTGGTCGAGGTGGCGCCGTCGACCGTGATGCAGTTGAACGTGTCGGTCACGGCGTCCCGCAGGACCTGCTGGAGAAGGGCGGGCTCGGCCCGGGCGTCGGTGGTCAGCACGGCGAGCATCGTGGCCATGTTCGGCTGGAGCATGGCCGCCCCCTTGGCCATGCCGCCGACGGTGAAGCCCCCGCCGTCGACCACGACCTCTTTGCGCACCGTGTCGGTGGTGAGGATGGCCTGGGCCGCGTCACCGGCACCGTCGGCGGACCGGGCGGCGGCCAGGCCGGGGATGGCAGCCACCATCGGCTCCATCGGCAGGCGATTGCCGATGAGCCCCGTCGAGCAGATGAGGACCTCGTCGTGGGCGCAGCCCAGCTCCTGGGCCACCTGCGCACAGAGCTCCTCGGCGTCCTGGCTGCCCGGCTCGCCCGTGCCGGCGTTGGCGTTGCCCGAGTTGAGGAAGACGGCGGCGGCCTGCCCGCTGCTCTGCTTCAGATGGGCCCGGGACACCAGGACCGGCGGCGCCGTCATCTTGTTGGCCGTGAACACCCCGGCGGCGGGCACGGCCTTCCCGTCCGCGGTGGCCACCAGGGCCAGGTCGTCGGCCCCGCCGGCCTTCAGCCCTCCGTGCCCTCCCGACGCGACGAACCCCTGCGCTGCCGTGACGCTCATGCCCACACTCCTTGCGTGCTCGTACTGGCGCCCGATTGAGGCGCCAGGGACCCACAATCGGGCGCCAGAACGGTCGGTACCGGGGTCACGGGTAGGTCCCGACGAGGGGGAGGCCGGTGGTCTCGGGGAGGCCGGCGACGATGTTGGCGCACTGGACCGCCTGGCCCGAGGCCCCCTTCACCAGGTTGTCGATGGCGCACAGGGCCAGGACCCAGCCGGTGCGTTCGTCGGCCCGGCCGGTCACGAAGGCCGAGTTGGACCCGAGCACCGCCTTGGTGGTCGGCGCTCCCTCGATGACCTGGACGAACGGCTCGTCGGCGTAGAAGTCGGTGAGGGTGGTCAGCACCTCAGCGGTGGTCGTGGGCGAGGTGGGCCGGGCGTAACAGGTGGCCAGGATCCCCCGGGTCATCGGGGCCAGGTGCGGGGTGAACAGCACCTCCGCGTCCAGCACCTGCTCCATCTCGGGCGTGTGGCGGTGGTCGAGCAGGCCGTAGGCCGCGAAGTCCTCGTCGACCGTGCAGAAGTGGCTGGTGTGCTTGAGCGCCCGACCGGCGCCGGAAACGCCGCTGGCCGCATCGACCACGATGCCGGTGGTCTCGACCATCCCCGCCCGCACCAGCGGGGCCAGGGCCAGGGAGGCCGCCGTCGGGTAGCAGCCGGGGACGGCCACACCGGAGGCGCCGACCAGCTCGTCCCGGAAGAGCTCGGGCAGGCCGTACGCGAACTCGTCCAGGAGCTCGGGGGCGGTGTGCTCCGCGCCGTACCACTGCGGATAGGCGGCGGGGTCCTTCAGCCGGAAGTCGGCCGACAGGTCGAGGACCCACTTCGCCCGGTCCTTCACCTCCGGCACGATGGCCTGGCCGGCCCCGTGCGGCAGACCGCAGAACACCAGGTCGAGGCCGTCGACGGCCTCCGGCGTGTAGGGCTGGAAGATCAGGTCGCCGTAGACGGGGCGCAGGCTCGGGTACAGGTCGGCCACGGCCGTGCCCGCCTGGGTGTCCCCCGTGGCCAACACCACCTCCATCTCCGGATGGCTCGCCGCCAACCGCATCAACTCGGCGCCCGTGTACCCCGACGCCCCCACGATTCCGACACGCATGTCGTTACTCTATACGTAACTACGTATGACTATGCAACACCTTTTCGGACGGGCTCCAGGGCTTCGACGTAGTCGAGGAGGCGCATGGCCATCTCGGTGCCGAGCTCGGGGTCGTCGAGGTCGGGATCCGGCCAGGTCTCGCTGATGCGGCGCCAGTGGTCGGCGCGGCCGAGGAAACCGCCCGCTTCGGCCTCGTCGCCCAGCTCCGGGCGCCACTCCCCCTCCAGCGCCAACAATCCCGCCAGCACGGCCTCGTTGTCGGCGGCCTTGGGGTACTCGCTGTGGAAGCCGATCTCGACGGCCAGGACCTCGGCCCCGGGGACGTCCCGCGCGCCGACGACCTGGGCCTCGTAGTGCTCCTTCGGCGGCGGGGCGGGGCCGAACCAGATCTTGGTGCCGTAGCGGTGGGTCTTGTGGCGGAAGGTCCCCAGCTCGGCCGGGACGAGGCCCCGCAGGGCTTCGCAGACCTCGTCGAACAGCTCCACCTCAGCCCCGGAGACTGGCCCCGTGGGTCGACTCGACGGCGTCGATGACCCGCTGGCGGACCTCGGCCACCTCGCCGTCCTTCAGGGTCCTGTCCGTGGCCTGCAGCCGGAGGGCGTAGGCAAGGCTCCGCCTACCGTCACCGACCGAGCCGCCCCGGAAGACGTCGAACAGCTTCAGCGACGCCAGGAGGTCGCTCGCCGAGGCCCGGATGGTGGCCTCGACCGCGCCGGCGGGCACGGCGTCGTCGACCACGAAGGCCAGGTCGATGTCGTTGGAGGGGAAGCGGCTGACCGTGCGGTAGAGCCGGTCCCGACGGGGCACCGACGCCAGGGCGTCGAGGTCGACCTCCAGCACCGCGACCCGCTCGGTGATGTCCCAGACCTCGGTCACCACGGGGTCGATCTCGCCGACCACCCCGACCGACGCACCCCCGGCCACCAGGCGTGCGCCTCGGGTGGGGTGCAGGCCGGGGCCCTCGCCGGCCTCGAGGGCCACACCGTCGAGGCCGAGGACCTCGGTCAGCGCGGTCCAGACGGCGACGGCCTCCGGAGCCTCACGGCCGGCCAGGAGGATCGCCAGGTGCTCGGGCTCGGGGGGGCGGTCTTGACCCTCGGCGGGCGGTAGGAAGACCTTGCCCAGCTCGAAGAGGCCGGCACCGTGGTTGCGGTGGCTGGCGTTGTAGGCCAGGGCCCGGAGCAGGCCGGGCCGCAGTGAGGTGCGGACCAGGGACTCCCGGGCGTCGAGGGGGTTGGTCACCGAGACCGCCTCGAGGGCCAGGCCCGTGCGCTCCAGGTCCTCGGGGGCGAGGAACGGCATGGGCAGGGCCTCGTCCAGGCCGAGGCCGACCAGCGCGGCCCGGATCCGGCGCCGCTCCCGCTGGCGGTCGGTCAGCCGACCGGTGTGGGGGGAGCGGGGGACGGTCTGAGGGAGCTCGGCGTAGCCGTGGTGGCGGGCCACCTCCTCGATGACGTCGATCTCCTCGACGACATCGGGACGGAAGCTGGGCGCCTCGACGACCTGGGCGCCGTCGACTTCGTCGCCGACCGTGAAGCCGATGGGCTCGAGCAGGCCCCGGACCGTGGGGGCGTCCAGGCCCAGGCCGGTGATCAGGTTGACCCGGTCGGTGCGGACCCGGATCGGCCGGTGCTCAGGCACGGCGCCCCGCTCGTCGATGACGTCGGGGGCGGCCACGGCACCGGACTCGGCCAGCAGCGAGCAGAAGCGCTCCACGGCCAAATCCAGGCCCCAGATGTCGGTCCCCCGCTCGAAACGCCGCGAGGCCTCGGAGCGCAGGTTGAGCCGGGTCGAGGTGCGAGCGATCCGCATCGGATGCCACCAGGCCGCCTCGAGCAGCACGTTGGTGGTGGTGACGCTGATCTCCGTTGACGCGCCGCCCATGACGCCGGCCACCCCGACGGGCCTGTCCTCGCCGTCACAGATGAGCACGTCATCGGCCAGGAACGACCGCTCGACGTCGTCCAGGGTGACCAGCCGCTCGCCCTCCTCGGCGAAGCGGACCCGCAGGCGGCCGCCGGCCACGGTGTCGAGGTCGTAGGCGTGGTTCGGGTGGCCCAGCTCGAGCATCACGTAGTTGGAGACGTCGACCACGTTGCTGATGGGGCGCATGCCCGCCTGGGTGATGCGGTTGGCCAGCCAGGTCGGCGACGGGCCGATGGTCACGTCCCGCAGGACCCGGGCCAGGAAGCGGGCACAGGAGGCCTCGTCCACGATCTCCACCGAGGCCACCTCGGCACTCGGCGCCCCACCGGTCGCGGCTGTCACCTCGGGCAGGGCGAAGCCCACGCCCAGGCGGGCGGCGACATCGCGGGCCACGCCGGCCATCGACAGGGCGTCGGGCCGGTTGGCGTTGACCTCGAGGTCCAACAGCCAGTCCCCCTGCAGGCCGAGGGCCTCGGTCAGGGGCTGACCGGGGGTCAGGGTCTCGGACAGGATCAGGATCCCGTCGGCGTCCTCGCCCAGGCCGATCTCGGTGGCCGAGCAGAGCATCCCGTTGGACCACTCGCCCCGCATCTTGCGGCGCTCGATCGCCATGCCGTTGGGCATGGTCGTGGCCAACGTGGCCAGCGGGACCAGGTCCCCCGCCGCCATGTTGAAGGCGCCGCACACGATCTGCAGGGCCTCGCCGTCGCCGCGGTCCACATCGACGAGTTGCACCCGGTCGGCGTCAGGATGCGGCTTCGTCTCGAGCACCCGCGCCACCACGATCCCCTCGAGCCCCTCCCCCAGCCGCGACCGCTCCTCCACCGGCGTCCCCAGGTCGTCCAGCGCCTCCGTCAGCACGTCGACGTCCGACGTCAGGTCAGGAGCGAACTCCTGCATCCACGACAAGAGAACCTTCACGTGGACGCTCCGCTCGTTCGGTGTGGGGGGAGCCCGGGGGCGAGGCGAAACATCAGAACTGTTCCAGGAAGCGGATGTCAGAGGTGATGAACTCTCGGAGGTCGTCGACGGCATAGCGGACCTTGGCCAGCCTGTCGATGCCGAAGCCGAAGGCGAACCCGGTCCACTCCTCGGGGTCGATGCCCACGTGGCGGAAGACGTTCGGGTGGACCATGCCGCAGCCGCCGAGCTCCAACCAGTCCCCACCCGGCGGACGGATGTCGAACTCGGCCGACGGCTCGGTGAACGGGAAGTACGACGGGCGCAGCCGGGACTCGAACTCCTGGCCGAAGTAGGCCTGGGTGAAGGCCTGGATGGTCCCGGCCAGGTCGGCCATCGCGATGCCCTTGTCCACCACCAGGCCCTCGATCTGGTGGAAGACCGGCAGGTGGGTGGCGTCGGTGGTGTCCCGGCGGTAGGTGCGACCGGGGGCCACCACGTAGATCGGTGGCGCCTGGGCCTGCATCACGTGGATCTGGACGTTGGACGTGTGGGTCCGCAACAACATGGGGTGGCCGTCGGCGTCGTCCGCGTCGACCCAGAGGGTGTCCCACATCGACCGGGCCGGGTGCGAGTCCGGGATGTTGAGGGCCTCGAAGTTGTACCAGTCGGTCTCGATCTCGGGGCCCTCGGCAACTCCGTAGCCCATGCCGACGAAGATGTCCTCCAGGGCCTGCCAGGTCTGGGTGACGATGTGGAGGTGGCCCACCGTCGGCGGGTCGACGACCTCGGTGAGGTCCAGGCGCTCGGCCTCGTACCGAGCCGTGCGCTCGGCCCCGGCGAGGCCCCCCTCGCGGTCGGCCATCGCGGCCTTGATGACCTGGGTGGTGGCATTCAGCGCCTCGCCCGCCGCCTTCCGGGTGGCCTCGTCCAGGCCCCCGAGCTGCTTGCGCAGCCCGACCAGCTCGGAGCGCTTGCCCAGGACCTCCTGGCCTATGGCCGTCAGCTCCTCGACGCTGCCGGCCCCCTGGATGCGGGCGAGGGCGTCGGCCTGAATGGCGGCCAGTTCGGTGTTCATGGGGTCACCACCCTCCCCGTTCCGGGCAGGCTGATGCCAGTCGGATTCACCACGACCCTCCGTGGCGCTGCCGCCGGGCCTCGTAGAGCAGGACGGTGGCGGCCATGGCGACGTTCAGGGACTCCACACCGCCTTCCAGCGGCAGGGCCACCTCGTGGTCCACCAGCTGGTCCTCGGGTAGGCCCGACGCTTCGCCCCCGAACACCAGGGCCACCGACCCCGTGAGGTCGACCTCGTCGGGTCCGACACCGTCGGCGGCCGCCCCGATGGTGGTCAGGCCGAGGTCCCGCAGCGTGTCCAGGTCTCGCACGGCGCCGACCCGGAGGGCGAACAGGGCGCCGGCACTGGCCCGAACGCACTTCGGGTTGGTCGGGTCGACCGACCCGGGGGTGAACAGCACGCCGGCCGCCCCGGCGGCCGCCGCCGAGCGGATGACGGTCCCGGCGTTGCCCGGGTCGCTGACCCCCGCCAGCACGACCACGGGGAGGCCCGAAGCGAGGGCCTGGGCGGCGATCTCCTTCGGCGACCAGCTGACCAACCCGGCTACGGCCACGATGGGCTGGGGCGTACGGGTGGTCAGGGCCCGCTCCAGCTGCTCGGCCTCGACGTGGGTGATGGTGGCGCCGGTCGCCCGGGCCCGGTTGACCAGCTCCGCTTCGGCCCCCCCGACGACCAGGACCTCGCCCAGGTCGGCGTCGAAGTCGAGGGCCGCGCTGATGGCGCGGGGCCCCTCGACGACGAAGGCCCCCTCCTCCCGCCGGGCGCGGGCGTGCCGCCCGAGCCGACGCACCCGCTGGATGGAGCCCTTGCTCACGACGTCCGCTTCGTGGAACGGGGCGAACGCACCGCGGCCCCGCCCGCTCGACGCCGGTTACTGATCCGAGGCCGCCGCGTGCTCGTTGGCGACCGCGACCAGGGCCGTGAAGGCCGCCGGATCGGTCACGGCCAGGTCGGCCAGGATCTTGCGGTCGACCTCGACCTCGGCGGACTTCAGGCCGGCGATGAAGCGGCTGTAGGTGGTGCCGTTCTCGCGGCAGGCGGCGTTGATGCGCTGGATCCACAAGCGCCGGAACTCACCCTTGCGGGCGCGGCGGTCGCGGTAGGCGTAGCGCAGGGAGTGCATCACCTGCTCGTTGGCCGCCCGGTACGAACGGCTCTTGTTGCCGTAGTAGCCCTGGGCGCGCTCGAGGGTGACCTTGCGGCGACGCCGCGACGGGACCGATGTCTTGGTTCTGGCCATGGCTGTGCTCCCTAGCGCTTTCCGAGCTGACGCAGCACGTGCTGGCGGTCGCCGCCCGTGACCTCGACCTCACCGGCCAGGCGACGCTGGCGGTCCGAGGGCTTGCGCCGCTTGAAGTGGTTCTTGTGGATCTGGCGGCGCGTCACCTTGCCGCTGCCCGTCACCTTGAAGCGCTTCTTCGCGCCCCGGTGCGTCTTCATCTTGGGCATTGCGTCTCTTCCTCTCGGGCGGCGGGAGCCGCCGGCCTCACTCCGCGGCGCTCGTCGCCGCTTCGGTGGTCTCGGTGACCGGGACGGCGGGCGCCTCGGTGGTGTCGGGGGTGTCAGCGCTCTCGTCGGTGACCGGTGCCTCGGACTCGTCGGTGGCCGCTGCCTCTTCGGCGGCGGCCTCCTCGCGGGCCTTCTTGGCGCGGGCCTGCGCCTGCTTGTCGGGGCCCAGGACCATGGTCATGTTGCGACCATCGACCTTGGGCAGGGCCTCGACCCGGCCTACCTCCTCGACGGCGGCAGCCACGTTGTCCAGGATCCGGCGCCCCAACTCGGGGTGCTGGACCTCACGACCACGGAACATGATCGTGACCTTGACCTTGTGACCTTCACCGAGGAACTCGTGGACCTTGCGGGTCTTGGTGTCGAAGTCACCGCGCCCGATCTTGGGGCGGTACTTCATCTCCTTCACGACGACGTTGGTCGCCTTCTTCCGTGATTCCTTGGCCTTCTGGGCGTTCTCGTACTTGAACTTCCCGTAGTCCATGATCCGACAGACGGGGGGACTGGCCGCGGCTGCGACCTCGACGAGGTCGAGACCCAGTTCACGTGCCATCGAGAGTGCTTCCGGAAGGGGCTTGATGCCGATCTGCTCGCCATCGACGCCTACCAGGCGGACCTCACGGACCCGGATCTGATCATTGATCCGGGTGTCGTCGTGGGCGGGGCCCGAAGCTATGGCCGATCACTACGCAATGCGCGACTCCTCTTGCGAACCGAAGAGCCCCGATCCCGGGCCGCCACACAGTGGCCCACAGGCACGACTGCGGCCACCCCTCGAGGGGGTGGTGCCGTCAGAAGAACCTGTGCGCACCGCGAATCGGTGGCCAGGTGGGGGCGGGGCCCCGCTTTCCAGGTTGGATAGCGAGCAACAAGCTATCAGTGGTGGCACCCTTCCCCTCATGAGCAGCCTCTGGACCCCCGGCGGCGAGCACCCGGTCGAGCCGGACGCCGCCCCCTCCGACCCCGCCGAGCCGCCCCTGGACGCCGATCCCCTGGCCGGCCTGAGTGACGACGAGCGGGTCCAGGCCCAGGCCATGGCCGCGGAGATGGCTGCGGCCCGCCAGCGGGTGCTCGAGGCACCGGCGGACATGGTCGTCGCCAACCACGCCATGGGCCTGTACGAACTGGCCGCCATCCACCTCAGCGAAGAGGACCCCGACCTGGCCGCCGCCCGCCTCGCCATCGACGCCATGGGCCAGTTGGTCGAAGGCCTATCCGGCCGCCTCGGGGAGGCCGAGGCCACGTTGAAGGACGCGCTGACTCAGCTCCGCATGGCCTTCGTCCAGCTCAGCGAACCGGCCGGCGACGGAGAGCCCGAAGCGGGCTGACCACCGGCCTTACGGCGGGAGGGAGAGGCCCGCCTCGGGGCGGAGGTCGGCGGCCTCCCAACGCCCGAGGCGCCCGGGCACGACCGCGAAGCGGACCCGAGCCCCGATCTCGACGGTGCGACTGCCGTCGGCGATCGCCGTGCAGTGGAAGAAGTGCTGGTCGCCCTCGTCCGCGGTCACCGTGCCGATGCCGGCGGGGTCGTCGTAGTCGGTGACCACGCCCGTCCGGTCCCCCTCGGTCGCCCCCGCCACGGCTAGTGGACGATCTTGGCCAGGGGGAGCTCGATGATGTCGGTGGCGCCCCGGTCCTTGAGCTCGGGGATCAGGGTGTTGATCTCCCGCTTGGGCACCACCGTCTCCACGGCGAAGCCCCCATGGGCATGGAGCTCGTTCACCGTGGGGGCCTTCATGGAAGGCAGGACGGCGATGACGGCGTCCAGGTCCTCGGCGGCCACGTTGAGCTTGACCAGCACCTTGCCCCGGGCCTCGAGGGTGCCCTCGAGCAGGGTCAGGATCTGGCCCATGGCGTGGCGCTTCTCGGGGTCCTCGTACGCCACCGGGTTGGCGATGAGCTCGGTGTAGGACTGGAGGATCTCGTCGATGACCCGCAAGCCAGCGGCCCGCAGGGCCCGGCCGGTCTCGGTGATCTCGACGATGCAGTCGACGATGTCGGGGATCTTGGCCTCGGTGGCGCCGTAGGAGAGGCGGATGTCGGCGTCGATGCCCTTCTTCTCGAAGTAGCGACGGGTGACCTCGGGGTACTCGGTCGACACCCGCACGCCCTGGGGCAGCTCCTCGACCGAGTGGATCTCGGAGTCACCGCCGACGGCCACCACCATCTTGATGGGCCGGGCCGTGGCCTTGCTGTAGTGCAGCTCGCCCAGGGTCACGACCTCGCTCGAGGTCTCCTCGATCCAGTCCCGTCCGGTGATGCCGAGGTCGAACATGCCCTCGGCCACGTAGCGGGGGATCTCCTGGGGGCGAAGGATGCGCACGTCGGTGATCCGGGGATCGTCGATGATGGCCTGGTAGTCCACCGCCGAACTGCGGGAGACCGCCAGGTCGGCGCTCTCGAAGAGCTCGAAGGTGGCTCGCTCCAGCGAACCCTTGGGCAGTACCAGCCTCAGCATCGGGGACGAGGCTACGGCCGCCTAGCCCTCGCCGGGCAGGGACTTGAGGAGGTTGACCATCTCGATGGCCGTTTCGGCGCCCTCCTCGCCCTTGTTGTCCTCGTCGCTGGAGCGCTCGAGGGCCTGCTCCCGGTTCTCGGTGGTGAGCACCCCGAACACCACGGGGACGCCCGTGTCCAGCTGCACCCGGGACAGGCCGGCGGCGCACTCCCCCGCCACGAAGTCGTAGTGGCCGGTCTCGCCGCGAATCACCGCGCCGAGGGCGATGACGCCGTCGGCCCCCCAGCGGGTGACCAACGCCTGGGCGACCAGCGGCAGCTCGTACGCGCCCGGGGCCCACAGGACGGTGATGTCGTCCTCGGCCACACCGTGGGCGGCCAGGCCCCGTAGGGCCCCCTCCAACAGGCGGTCGGTGATGTCCCGGTTGAAGCGCCCGCAGCAGACGCCGATGCGCAGGCCGGTGCCGTCGAGGTCGACATCGGTGGCGACCCGCTCGCCCATCAGTCCAGCCCCTCGATGAGGTGCCCCATGCGCTCGCGCTTGGTCCGCAGGTAGTCGATGTTCTCCGGATTGGGGATGGTCTCCAGCGCCACCCGCTCGGTGACCTCCAGGCCGAAGCCCTCCAGGCCGCCGTACTTGGCCGGATTGTTCGTCATCAGCTTCATCGTGGTGATCCCGAGGTCCACCAGGATCTGCGAGCCGATGCCGTACTCCCGGTTGTCGATGGGCAGGCCCAGCTCGAGGTTGGCGTCGACGGTGTCGTGGCCCTCCTCCTGCAGGGAGTAGGCCCGGATCTTGTGGCCGATGCCGATGCCGCGGCCCTCGTGGCCCCGGAGATAGACGAGGGCGCCCAGCTCCTCCTCGGCGATACGAGCCAGCGCGGCATCGAGCTGGATGCCGCAGTCACAACGCATCGAGCCGAAGACGTCGCCGGTGAGGCACTCGGAGTGGACCCGGACCAGCACGTCCTCCTCGCCCTGCACCGCGCCCCGGACCATGGCGATGTGCTGCTCGCCGTCGAGCAGGGACTCGTAGGCGTAACAGGTGAAGTCGCCCCACTCGGTGGGGATGCGGGCCTCGCCGATGCGGCGGACCAGCTTCTCGTTCTGACGCCGGTACCGGATCAGGTCCGCGATCGAGGTCATCTTCAGCCCGTGCTCTTCGGCGAAGGGAACGAGGTTCGGGACCCGGGCCATGGACCCGTCCTCGTTGACGACCTCGCAGAGGACGCCCGCTGGGTAGAGCCCGGCCATGCGGGCGAGGTCGACGGCGGCCTCGGTGTGGCCGGCCCGCTTGAGCACGCCGCCGTCGGCGTAACGCAGCGGGAAGATGTGGCCCGGCCGGGCGAGGTCGGTGGGCCGGGTGCCCGGGTCGATGAGCGCCTGGATCGTGGCCGACCGGTCGGCGGCGGAGATCCCGGTGCTGGTGCCGGTCGTGACGTCCACGCTGTAGGTGAACGCCGTGCGCTGGGCCTCGGTGTTGTCCTTGACCATGAGCGGGATGTCCAGCTCGTCCAAGCGGTCGCCCGTGAGGGGGATGCAGATGAGTCCGGATGTGTGGCGCACGAAGAAGGCGATCTTCTCCGGCGTGGCGAACTCCGCGGCCATGATCAGGTCGCCTTCGTTCTCGCGGTCCTCGTCGTCGACCACGACCACGATCTCCCCCCGCCCGATGGCGGCGATCGTCTCGGGGACGGGGTCGAACTGGGGGATGTGCTCGGCCATCTAGGGCTCCTCCTTGAACGCGAGCAGGCGTTCCGTGTACTTCGCGATCAGATCGACTTCGAGGTTGACGGTGTCGCCGGGGACCTTGGCCCCCAGCGTCGTGACCTCGGCGGTGTGGGGGATGACGGCCACCGTGAAGCCGTCGGCGGTGGGCTGGACCACGGTCAGGCTGACCCCGTCCACGGTGATCGAGCCCTTCTCGATGACGTACCGGCGCAGGTCGTCGGGCATCCGGATCCGGAGGTCCGGCACGGGGGCCTCGACCTCGCCCACGGCATCGACGTGACCCTGGACGATGTGGCCGCCAAGGCGGTCGGTGACCAGGAGCGGTCGCTCGAGGTTGACCCGGTCGCCCACGGTGCGGGCGCCGAGGGTGGTGCGACGCAGGGTCTCGTCGCTGACGTCGGCCTCCCACCAGCCGTCGCCCAGCGCGACCACGGTCAGGCAGCAGCCGTCGACGGCGGTGGAGTCACCGAGGCCGGCACCCTCGAGGACCGCGGTGGCCCCGATCCGCATGCGGCGCCCGGGCCCCTCTACCTCGGCGGCCAGCACAGTCCCCAGCTCCTCCACGATCCCGGTGAACATCAGGCGGCCCCCCCGCTCTGCCGCACCGGTGCACAGGCGGACACGTGTCGGACGGTGGCGAAACGCGGCCCGGAGGACGTCGCGCTGGACGTCGAGCCCCGGGCTCGGCCGCCTCTGCCTTCTGGCGCCGACTGGTTGCGACTACCGCAACCAATCGGCGCAATTTCGGTGAGAGGGCGGGCCGGACGGTCGCCGGGGACCGAGTCCAGGCACCGCCTCCGTGCCATCGGTTCATCGGTTCCGATCACGCCGCCTCCACGTCGATGCGGAGGTCGTCGCCGAGCTGGCGGGTGCTGATGATGCGGCCCCGCCAGACGTCGTCGATGGTGCCGGCGCCGGCGCCGGCGAACAGGCCGCGGGCGTCGTCACCGCCGAAGAGGGCGGGAGCCAGGTAGAGCACGTAGCGGTCGACCAGGCCGGCGGCGTGGACGTCGTGGGCGACGGCGGCGCCGCCCTCGACGAGGACCTGCAGCACCCCCCGGGCGCCGAGGTCGTCCAGCAGGGGCTCCAGCTCGCCCTGGTGCTCCAGGGCCGGGAGCACCTTCGCCCCCTCCGGGACGGCCCCCAGCACGACCCGCAGCGGGTCGGGACCGTCGACGTGGCGGACGGTGAGGGTGGGGTCGTCGGCGCGGACGGTGCCGGCGCCGACGACCACAGCGTCGCTCTCAGCCCGCAGGCGGTGGGCGTCGGTGCGGGCGGCCTCACCGGTGATCCACTGGCTCGAGCCGTCGGGGGCCGCGGTGCGGCCGTCCAACGTCGCGGCCAGCTTGAGGACGACGTAGGGCCGGCCGGTGGTCCGGTGCTTCAGGTACGGGGCGAGCTGAGCGGTGGCTTCCTCGGCGAGCACGCCGGTGACGACCTCGATGCCCGCCGCTCGGAGCTTGGCGATGCCCTGGCCGGCCACGCCGGGGTCGGGGTCCTCGATGGCCAGGACGACCCGGGCGACGCCTGCGTCGATGATGGCGTCCGCACAGGGCCCGGTGCGGCCCGTGTGCGAGCAGGGCTCGAGCGTCGTGACCAGGCTGGCGCCGCGTGCCGCGGCGCCGGCTGCGTCGAGGGCCACGATCTCCGCGTGGCGTCCGCCCGGGGGCTCGGTCGCCCCGGTGTGGGTGCCGTCCGGGGTCACGACGACGGCGCCGACCCAGGGGTTGGGCGATGTGGAGGTACGAACGCCGGCCGCCAGGTCGAGGGCGCAGACCATGGCCGCCCCGTCCTCGCCTGTCCCCTGCGTCATCCCGGTCTCCTGTCCGGGACCGCGCGCGGGAACGCCACACACGGCCCCTCGCTCTCATCCGGACTCTCACCGTCGGCCCCGGAGTTCCACCGGATCGGCCCCCACCGAAGCGGGGGTTCGCGGACTGTCACCGCCGGTTGGGATTTCCACCCGACCCCGCGAGGGGGCTCGACCATCGTACTCCAGGGTGGCCGCTCGTCAACACGATCGTGCCAGATTCGACCAGCCCCACCCGTTCTGGCCCTTGAATTCGCCCCTATGACCGGGAAATCACCGGCCAGAACGGAGGGGAGGGGTCAGTGCTGGGTGGACTCGTTGGTCATGAGGCGAAGCGCGTGGGGGATGACGTCGAGGACGGCCTCGACGGTCTCTGCGGCGCCCTTGGGCGAGCCCGGCGCGTTCAGGACCAGGGCCAGACCCCGGGTGCCGGCGACGCCGCGGGACAGGCGGCCGAGGGGGCTCACGAGGCGCATGGCCTCGGCCAGGCCGGGGGCTTCGCGGTCGAGCACGACCTTGGTGCCCTCGGGGGTCTGGTCCCGGGGGCCGAAGCCGGTGCCGCCGGTGGTCACGACGAGGCCGGCGAACCCCTCGGCCAGCTCGACGATGGCCTCCCCCACGTTCTGGATGCCGTCGGCCACGACGCGGCGCTCGACCACCTCGAAGCCGGCGCCGGTCAGGAGCACCTCGAGGGCGGCCCCTGACGTGTCCTCCCGCGTCCCGGCGATCACGCCGTCGGACACCGTCAGCACCTTGGCCTCCAGGCCGGTCACCTGATCGTTCACCACGCCCCCAGTCGTTCGCCCGGCTCGATCCTCGCACCCTGGAGCCAGTCCTTGGCCTTCATGGGCGCCTTGCCCTCGGGTTGGACGACGTCGATGCGGAACGTCCCCTGCCCCGTGCCCACCTCGACCGGCAGGTCGAGGTCCATCATCCCCGGCTCCAACGAGCCCGGCAGCGGGTGCCCGGCGAGGACCTTCAGACGCTTGCCCCGGAACGTCGTCCACGCCCGCTCCAGGCGGACCAGCCGGTGGATCTCGATGGTCGAGCGCAGCCAGTCGATGCGCAGCTCGGCCGGGTCGATCTTCTCGGCGTAGGTGGGCTCGCCCTCCTGGGGCTTCGGGTCCTTCAGCCCCGCCTTCAGGACGTCGAGCAGCAGCATCACGCCCAGGCCGACGAGGCGATCGGCCAGCTCGCCGGCCGTCTCGTGGTCCCCGATGTCGGTCTGGTGGCGGGCGTAGAGCGGGCCGGTGTCCAGCCCCTCCTCGACAGCCATGATGTCGACGCCCGTGGTCTCGTCGCCCACCAGGATCGCCCGCTCGACAGGGGCGGCTCCCCGCCACCGCGGCAGGTGGGAGAAGTGCACGTTGATCATGGGCACCTGGGCCAGCAGGTCCGGTTTGATGATGCGCCCGTAGGCCACCACGATCGCCAGATCCGCCCCACACGTGGCCACGTCGGCCGGATCGTCGCTGACCGGTAGGCCGAGATCGAGGGCCAGGGCCTTGACCGGGCTGGGTTCCGGGTCGGCGTTGCGCCGGCGGCGGCTGTCGGGCCGCGACACGACGAGGTCGATCGGCCACTCGGCGCCGTGCAACCCCCGCAGGAAGGGGACCGCCATCTCGGGGGTCCCCAGGAACGCCAGACGCCGGGGATGCTCGGGCGCCGGCTTCAGGGAAGTGACAGGCCCTCCCGGGGCGAGTCTCCGGCCTCACGACTGGAGCGATTGCGGTCCTGCACGGGGGCCCGGCCCGTGAGCATGAGCTCGCGCACGGCCTTCTTGGCCTCCTTGGCCTGGTCGTCGTCGAGGCGCTCCAGCAGGAGGATCCCGTCGAGGTGGTCCATCTCGTGCTGGAAGACCCGGGCCAGGAACTCGTCGGCCTCGAAGGAGATCTCGTTGCCGTCCAGGTCCCAGCCGGCGAGGTGGACCAGCTTGGGGCGCACGATCTCCCAGGACAGACCCGGCACGGACAGGCAGCCCTCGTCGTAGACCCACTCGCCGTCGCCCTCGACGATCGTCGGGTTGACCAGCGTCTGGGGGCCCTCGCCGATGTCGTAGACGAACAGCCGCTTCTGCACGCCCACCTGCGGGGCGGCGAGGCCCACGCCGGGCGCCTCGTACATGGTCACGACCATGTCGTCGACCAGCCGCACCAGCGCGTCGTCGACATTCTCGATCTCGTGGGCCCGTTGCCTGAGCACCGGGTCACCCACGATCCGGATGTCGAACGGCGCCATGGGAACAACGCTACCGGCGTCTCCGCGAGGCCCCGATGGCGCGAGAGGTGGGTCTGAGTCCATGAGAGGCCACCAATCGGCGCAATTCGAAATGGGCGGGGCGACATCGACCCCTGGCTCAGCTGCTCGAGGGCTTGGGGAGCTGAGGGACGAGCCAGCCGATGAAGTCGGCGGGGCTGCGGGTCTGGAGGTAGATGCGGCCGGGGCCGGTGAGGGTGCAGACGAGGCCCTCGCCGCCGAGCAGGGTCTGCTTCCAGCCGCCGCCCGCCTTGTTGACCGTGTAGGTGATGCCCTCGGACCAGCCGACCATGTGGCCGGTGTCGACGATGTAGGACTGGCCCGCCTCGAGGTCCATCGTGTGGATGGCGCCGTAGGAGGAGATGAGCAGGTCGCCGGTCCCCCACACCTTCAGCACGATCAGGCCCTCGCTGCTGAAGAAGGTCTTGGCCCCGCCCCAGTCGGTGTCGATGTCGATGCCCGCGCTGGAGGCCAGGTACGAACCCGACTGGAGGTAGACGGTCTGGCCGGCCAGGGGCCAGTGGGCGATGTCACCCGGCAGGGGCGGGGCCAGCCCGATCTGGTCGCCCTGCTGGGTGGCGGTGAAGGTGTTCATGAAGAACGACTCCCCGCCCAGTGCGGCCCGCTTGAGGCCCTTCATGAAGCCGCCCTCGGCGTTGGTCTCCATCTGGAGGCCGGCGGAGTGGCTGACCATGGCCCCACCCTCGGCCTTGATCGTCTCCCCCGCGTCGAGCGTGGCGAAGGCGATGGAGTAGCTCGGGCTGTACTTGATCTCGACCTGCATGGGGGCTCGTCCTCTGTCGTCCGCTGGGCGACGAGAGCGTAGGCCCGACGGTGACCGCGATCCCGGCGCCCGGGAGGGGATTCGCCGTCCTCGGCCGAGGGGAGCGTCAGGCCCCGGCGCGCAGATGCTTGTCGATGGGCGTCGGGAACCGAGGCGTGACCACCACACCGGCCATCCAGTCAGTCAGCGCCGCGACCTCGGCCCGGATCAGGGCCTCGACCTCGGCGCCGACATCGGCGAGCAGCCGGTACGCCACCGTTGCGTCGGGAGCCTGGCCCCAGCCGCCGACGATCCGGCCGTCCACCCAGACCGTGGGGCCGATGTTGCCGCTGTAGTCGAAGAGGGCGGGGACGTGGTCGGGGTCCAGGTACCAGTCCCGGGCCTTCCACCCCATCGGGGTCGGATCCAGCGAGGGCAGGAGCGCCACCCAGGGCTCGGGCGCCTCGACCGGATCGAGGTCGTCAGGCAGGACCCACCCGTCGCCATCGGACAGCTCGACGGCGACGGCGTCGACGGCGGCCAGCGCCGCCCGGGTCGCCCCGCGGGGCCAGCCCGTCCACCACTTCAGGTCGCTGGAGGGCGCCGGGCCGAAGGTCCGGAGCCAGCGTCGCACCACCTCGGCCCGGGCCACCTCCGGCTCGTGGTCACCGTAGGGCTCGCCGAGCCAGTCCTCGGTGCGCGACCACCGGTACTGGCTCGAGATCCAGGAGCCACGAGGGCGGCCCCGCACGATCCGCCCCTCCAACGCCAGCAGCCCCAGCACCCGGGAGGACACCCCCACCTCGGTCGCCCATTTGCTGCCCCCTCCCGCCGTGACCTTGAGCGCGAACTCGGGCACGTGGGCAGTGAGCTCGGCCGCCGCGGCCGGCCCATGCTCGGCGAGTGCGGCCACGGCGGCCTCTTCGACTGCGGCGAGCCACCGATCGGGACGACGGCGGCCGGCGACGCCGGATGCCTCGATCATCCCGATCAACCGCTTGCGCTCCGCCCGGGCCAGATCGCGTGAGCAACTGACATCGATGAGGCCGGCCAGGTCCCGAGGCACGACGAACATCGTCCGGCGCATGCCCAGCAGGCGGACCAGGGTGCGGTCCTCGTAGAGGGCGTCCTCGAGCTCGGTGAGCACGGCACCCGGGCGACGGGCCCGGGCGGCGAGCACGACGGTGGCCGGGTCAGAGGAGTGCAGACCGACCAGGTCGGCGGCCGCCACCTCGACCGAGGGTGCCGGTCCGCTGAGGTGGTGGCGCCGGCCGAGCCGGGCCCGGCGCTCCTCGTCGTCGAACCGACGGCGCACGCCCTCAGTCCGCGGGGCGAGCTTCGTGGAACAGCAGGAAGGTCTTGCCGTAGGTGCGGGCGTCGACCCGGGCCAGGGCCCCGAGCTCGGGGTCGCCGTCGTCCTCGCTCGGGTCCAGCTGGGTGATGAGCACCCCACCGTCGGCCAGCACCTCCGACCGGGCGTCGACCACGGCGATGGTCGTCTTCCAGAGGCCGTCCCACTGGGGCGGGCCGGCGAAGATCACGTCGAAGGCGTCCCGGGTGCGCCCCAGGAAGCCGAGCGCGTCGCCGGACACGGCCTTGCCCTGATCGCCGAAGCCGAGCGTGTCGAGGTTGCGCTGGATGTCACCGAGGGCCTTCCGATCCCGCTCCACGAAGGTCGCCGACAGGGCGCCCCGGCTGATTGCCTCCAGGCCGACGGCCCCCGTCCCGGCGAAGAGATCCAGCACCCGCTCACCCCGGATGCCGGGACCGAGGATGTTGAACAGCGCCTCCCGGGCCCGGTCCGACAGCGGCCGCGTTCCCGCCGAGGACGGGCCCACCAGCTTCCGCCCCCGCGCCGACCCTCCGATGATCCTCATCGCCCACCATCTTCTCCGTTCTGGCGTCGATCCGTTGCGGTAGCCGCAACAGATCGGCGCAATTTCGGAATGGTCAGACCCGGAGGGGGTCGACGTCGAGGCGCATGCGGCCCGCCGGGCGAGGGGCGGCGGCAAGGGCCGACAGGAGGGCGTCGTGGTCCGGGGCCCGCAGGAGCCAGGTGCCGTCCCTCGGCCCCAGGATCTCGATTCCCTCGATGCCCTCGACGTACTGCTCCGCCACCGCGCCGCTGAGGGCGGCCATCGCCGTGGCCGGCGGGTAGCCGAGGATCCGACGGCGCTCCAGCTCGACGGCGGCCACCCGGTAGGGGTCGGCGTGCAGCGCGGCCTGGATGACCTCGTGGTCGGGCAGGCGGGTCTGCAGGACCAGCCGACCGTTCCGCCGGCGCCCGCCGAGTATGCGGGACGCCCGGGCCAGCAGGCCCAGGGCCTCCTCGGCCGCCCGGTAGCGGGGTGCCATGAGCTCCTGGTCGAAGTCGAGGAAGGCGACCACGTCGGCGTGGTGGACCTGGTGGAGCACGGCCTCGGTGCCCACGTAGACCCGGGCGTCGGGTGGCGCGCCGGACTCCCCCGTCACCTCCACCACGTCGGTGTTGGCCAGGGCCGCCAGCTCCTCGGCTGCCCGGTTCACGCCGACCCGCAGCAGCTTCATCTTGGTCCCGCCGCACGAGGCGCAGATCGTCGGCCGGCTTCGGTCATCCCGCAGGCAGGTCAGGGTCCCGGGCTCGGACTGGACCAGGGCGCCGCCGCAGTGCTCGCAACGGGCCAGCTCGCCGCAGGCATGACAGGCCAGGAGCCGGGCCCGACCCTTGCGGTTGAGCACGCACAGGACCCGACCGCCCTCCCGCAGCCGGTCGACCAGACGGGCCGAGTAGAGCCCGGATCGGCCCGGGTCGTCGTCCCGCCGGTCGACGACGTCCACCACGGGCCAGCCCTGTCGTTCCACAGAGCGGGGCGGGGTCGCCAGCGGGCCTGCCTGCAGGGCTTCCAAGGACGGGCAGGGCGAAGCCAGGACGCACGGCACGCCGGCTCGTCGCGCCCGCTCGACCGCCACGTCCCGAGCGTGCCAGCCCGGGGTCTGCTCCTGCTTGTGGGCCTCGTCGTGCTCGTCCAGGACCAAGACCGCCGCCAGGTCCGCCACCGGGGCCCACGCGGCCGATCTGGCCCCCACGACCGTCGCCCCACCCCGCGCCTGCGCCCACTCGTCGGGCAGCACGGCGACCGGGACCCCCATGCGCCGGAGCCGGACACCCAACTCCTCCGCCTCGCTCACCGACGGCAGCAGGATCAGCGCATGCCCGCGGCGACAGGCCGCCAGGACCAGCGGCAGCCGATCCGCCCCCGGCGCCAACCGCACCACCCGCGGCGCCCACGCTTGGTCGGCGGCGGCCACCGGCGTCGGCAACAGCTCGGATCCGACACCGCCCCCGCCTCCGAGTGTCGTCGCCTGCTCTTCATTGGAGGCACTAGCCCCCGGCTTCCGGGGGTCATTGCCTCCGACGGGATAGAAGGCGGCTTCTGCCCGTTCGTCACCCGTGGTGGGAACCGGGTGGCTGGGGTCCCAGCGGTCGGGGACGCCGACGACGGCCCGCGGCGGCGAGGCCGTGCGGAGGAAGGCGACCGGCCGGCCCGCCCAACGGTGGGCGGCCCAGTCGGCCAGCGCGACCAGGTCCGGGGGTGGTCCCCACCCCGTGACTTTCGACAGCGGCCGCAGGACCGTGCCGTCGGGAGGCTGGGCGTCGAGGCCGACCACCCAGCCGCCGACCCGCCGGCCCTGCAGCACGATGCGCACCAGAGAACCGACACCGACCCGACCCTCCATCCCGTCGGGGACGAGGTAGTCGAAGGCGCGCCCCAGCGCGGGCACGTCGGGCAGGACCCGGACGATCGACCCGGGTCGGGCGGTGGGTTCTCCTGGCGGCGAGTGTGACGTGGTGCGGTTCTACAGCCCGAGCGCGGACTTCACCGCGTCGACCCGGTCACGCCGCTCCCAGTTGAAGCCGTCGCCCTCACGCCCGAAGTGACCGTAGGCCGCGGTCTGCCGGTAGATGGGTTGGCGCAGCTCCAGGTCCCGGATGATGGCCGCCGGGCGGAGGTCGAAGACCTCACGGACCGTCTCCTCCAGCTTGACCTTGTCGACGTTCTCGGTGCCGAAGGTCTCGACCATGATCGAGATGGGGTGCGCCACGCCGATGGCGTAGGCCACCTGGACCTCGCAGCGGGCGGCGGCGCCGGCGGCGACCAGGTTCTTGGCCACCCACCGGGCGGCATAGGCGGCGGAGCGGTCGACTTTGCTGGGGTCCTTGCCCGAGAAGGCGCCACCGCCGTGGCGGGCCATGCCACCGTAGGTGTCGACGATGATCTTGCGACCGGTGAGGCCGGCGTCGCCCACCGGGCCACCGGTGACGAAGCGGCCGGTCGGGTTGACGAAGACCTCGTAGTCGTCATCGGCGAACTGCTCGGGGATGACCGGGCGGATGACGTGCTCGATCAGGTCGGGCCGGATGACCTCGTCCCGGTCGATGCCGTCGTTGTGCTGGGTGGAGACCAGCACGGTGGTCAGGCGGACGGGCTTGCCGTCCTCGTAGTCGAAGGTGACCTGGGTCTTGCCGTCGGGGCGCAGGTACGGGACCGTCCCCGCCCGGCGGACCTCGGTGAGGCGCTCGGCCATGCGGTGGGCGACGTGGATCGGCAGCGGCATGAGCACATCGGTCTCGTCGCAGGCGTAGCCGAACATCATCCCCTGGTCGCCGGCGCCCTGCTTGTTGAGCAGGTCCTCACCGGAGGTGCCGGAGCGGACCTCTTCGCTGTCGTCCACCCCCTGGGCGATGTCGGGGCTCTGCTCGTCGATGCAGACCATGACCCCGCAGGTGTTGCCGTCGTAGCCGAAGGCCTCGCGGTCGTAGCCGATGTCGTTGATCGTCTGGCGCACCGTGCCGGGGATGTCGACGTAGGCCTGGGTGGTGATCTCACCGGCGACGATGGCCAGGCCGGTCGTGACCAAGGTCTCGCAGGCGACCCGACTCTCGGGGTCCTCGGCCAGCATGGCGTCGAGGATCGAGTCCGAGATCTGGTCGGCCATCTTGTCGGGATGGCCCTCGGTCACGCTCTCCGAGGTGAAGGTGAACTTGCTCACAGGTGCTCCATGTTCGGTGTTCGGCGATCTTGTTCAGGGCGTGGCGCGATCGGCCACGACGGCATCGAGGACGGCACGGGCGACGGCCCGCTTGTCGCGCTGGTCGACGGTGATGGTCGATCCGGAAGGCGACATGATACGCACCGCGTTGGTGTCCGACTCGAACCCGGCACCGGGCTTCGAGACGTCGTTGACCACGAGGAGGTCGACGGGCTTGCGGGCCAGCTTGGCTGCGGCGTTGGCCTCGACGTCGTCGGTCTCCGCCGCGAAGCCGACCAGGGTCTGGCCCGGCCGGCGGCGCTCGAGCAGCCCACCCAGGATGTCGGCGGTCGGCACCAGGGTGACCGTGGGGGCCCCGCCCTCCTTCTTGAACTTGGTGGACGCCGACGTGTCCGGACGGAAGTCGGCGACGGCGGCGGCCATGACGACCACATCCGCGGTGTCGCTGCGCTCGCGGACGGCGGCCTCCATCTCGGCCGCGGTGCCGACGCGCACGACCTCGACGCCGGCGGCCGTCGGGCGCTCGACGGTGGTCACCAGGGTGACCTTGGCCCCCCGGGAGACGGCCTCGTCGGCCAGGGCGTAGCCCTGCTTGCCCGATGACCGGTTGCCGATGAAGCGGACGGGATCGATCGGCTCGCGGGTACCCCCGGCGGTGACCAGCAGGTCGAGGCCGGCCAGGTCATCGGGGCCGAGGACCGCCTCCAGGGCCCCCACGATGCGCTCCGGGTCGGCCAGGCGGCCGGCCCCCACGTCACCCCCGGCCAGACGCCCCTCGTCGGGGGGCACGATCGTCACGCCGCGCCCGGCGAGGACCCGGAGGTTGTCCTGGACTGCGGGGTGCTCCCACATCTCGGTGTGCATCGCCGGGCAGACCACGACCGGCGCCCGGGTGGCCAGGAGGGTCGCGGTGAGCAAGTCGTCGGAGATGCCCGCGGCGTAGGCGCCGAGCAGGCGGGCGGTGGCCGGGCAGACCACGATCAGGTCGGCGCCCTGACCCAGACGGGTGTGCGGGATGGGCGAGTCTTCGTCCCAGAGCGAGGTCTGGACGGGCTCGGAGGCCAGGGCGGACACCGTGACCTCACCGACGAAGCGCTGCGCGCCCTCGGTCATGATCGGGGCGACGTGGGCCCCGAGGTCGACCAGTCGGCGACAGACCTCGACGGCCTTGTAGGCGGCGATGCCCCCGGTGACGCCCAGGACGATCCGGCGCCCGTGCAGTGGGCTGGCTGCTGATGCGGTCTCGGGCACGTTCGTTCCCCCCGGTCCCGGGTCGCCCGCGAGCGGACTACGCCTCGGCGTCGTCTCCGGCATCGGCCGCGACCGCCTCGGCGTCCTCGTCGATCTCGGGCTCCTGGGGCATGTCCTCCGGGTTCACCGGCAGGATCTTGTCGGCCCGGATCTCCTCGTAGGCGATCGACAGCGGCTTACGGGCCGTGGAGGTCACCTGCGGCGGGATCGAGGAGCCGAGGCCCTCACCGAGCTGGCCGAAGTACGAGTTGATCTGCCGGGCCCGCTTGGCCCCGAGGGTCACCAGGCGGAACTTGGAGTCCCCGGCGCGCTCGAGGAGGTCCTCGATGCGGGGGTCGATCATCGTGTGATGGCGCGAAGACATGCGGCACTCCGGTGGAGAAAGGGGCCAGAACAGGCTACCGGCGGTCGGCGGCGATGTCGCGCCGTCCCACCGGAGTCATCGGGCGGCGCGGGCCTCGGCGATGAGTCCCTGGATCTCGTCGACGGCGACGGCGAGCTGGTCGTTGACGACGATGGCCATCCCCAGCTCGCGGGCCCACTCGGCCTCTTCGTCGGCCTTGGCCAGGCGCTGCTGGATCTTCTCCTCCGGGTCGCCCCGGCCCCGAAGACGCTCCTCCTGGACGGCGCGGCTGGGGGGCTCGACGAAGACGAACAGGTCGTCGGGGTAGCCGGCCTGGATCTGCTCGGCCCCGCCGACATCGATCTCCAGCACGACGTCCTTGCCCTCGGGCGGGTCGGGGATCGGTGTGCCCTGGAGGTAGTCGAGGAACTCCACCCACTCCAGGAAGCCGCCCGCCTTGACGTTGGCCATGAAGGCCTCGCGGTCGGTGAATACGTAGGCGTCCGCGGCCTCGCCGGGTCGGCGGTCGCGCGTGGTCCACGAGCGGCTCAGCCACAGGTCGGGGTCCCGGGCGATCAACTGCTCGACGATGGTGCCCTTGCCGACCCCGCCGGGGCCGGCGATGACGATGATCAGGAGGACTCCTCTTCGGCGAAACGCTCGA
The DNA here is from genome assembly GCA_963845425.1 of uncultured Microthrixaceae bacterium. Lineage (GTDB taxonomy): Bacteria > Actinomycetota > Acidimicrobiia > Acidimicrobiales > DATDAH01 > DATDAH01. Next base: position 160,719 of record CAWJSC010000010.1, on the reverse strand, counting down.
TCAGCGCCTCCCGCTGGTGCTGGCCGACGCCCCGGACCCGCTGGCGTTCGCTGATCCCGATGTCGGCCATGGTGCGCCGGGAACGGACCTTGCCGATGTTCGGCAGCGATTCCAACACCGCGAGGATCTTGGTGTTGGCCACGAACGGCTCGTCCGCCGCCCGGGTGAAGACGTCCTCGAGGCCGATGCTGCCCGCTTGGAGATCGGCCTTCAGGTCCGCCCGGACTCGACGGGCCTCGGCGGCCTTCTCCAGTGCGGCCCGGCGCTGCTCGTCGCTGAGCGGCGGCGGCGTGGGCATGTCAGGCTGCGCCAGCAGCCTGGTCGGGCTGGGTAGGGCCCCGGCCCGCACAGCGATGAGCCGTCAGGCGAGGAGCCATCGACCCAGCTACCCGACGGAGGCGACGAGGTCGGCGGCGGCCTGGACGGGATCCTCGGCCCGGGTGATGGGGCGGCCGATGACGAGCAGGTCGGCGCCCGCGTCGAAGGCCTCCTGGGGCGTGCCCACGCGGGCCTGGTCGTCGGCGGGGGCGCCCTCGGGCCGGATGCCGGGGACGACCTTGATCAGCCGGGGCGTAAGGGTGCGCACATCGGGCAGATCGGCCACCGCGCAGACGATGCCCTGGCAACCGCCCTCCGCGGCCACCCGGACCCGTTTGGGGATGATGTGCTCGGGGGCGTCGGCGTCGCTGGTGAGGACGGTGACGGCCACCGCGACGGGCTCGGGCAGGCCGGCGTTGGCCGCGCCCTCCAGTAGGCCGGTCACCCCGGCCCGCAGCATCGGAGCCCCACCGTGGGCATGCATGGTCAGGTAGCTCGCCCCCAGCGCCCCCAGGACCCGGGACGCCCGCTCGACGGTGTTGGGGATGTCGTGCAGCTTCAGGTCGACGAAGACCCGGTAGCCGTGGTCGGTCATCGTGCCGATCACGTCGGGACCCACCGCGGTGAACAGCTCCAGACCGACCTTCACCACCCCGAAGTGACCCTTCAGGTCACGGGCCAGGCGGTTGGCCGCGACCAGGTCGTCCACGTCCAGCGCCAGGCAGAGCTTCTGGCGGAGTTCCTCAGGCACTTCACTCATGCATGCGTCCGATCAGTTCGCGCAGGTGTGGGGTTCGGGTGCGTCGACACCACGTTTCTAGTTGATCCAGCACCCGGGATGGCGCACCCGGATGGGCGAAGGTCGCGGTCCCGACCTGCACGGCGGATGCTCCGGCGGCGAGGAGGTCGAGGGCCGTGGCGGCGTCGGTGACCCCGCCGACGCCCACGATCGGCAGGTCGGGATGGGCCGCCCGGACGGCATAGACGCAGCGGACGGCGACCGGGTGGATGGCGGGCCCGGAGAGCCCGCCGCCCCCGCCACCGAAGCGAGGGCCCCGGCGCTCGTCGTCGGGCAGCGTGGCTTGGACCGTGTTGACCAACGTGACCGCTTCGGCTCCGGCCTCCGCGACCGCCCCGGCAATGGCGACCAGGTCCGGGGTGTTGGGGCTGAGCTTGGCCCAGCGGGGCCGGCCACAGGCTGCCGTGGCCGCGATGGCCTCGGCCGCCAGGCCGGCGTCGTGCGCGAACAGGTGGGAGCCGCCATCCAGGTTGGGGCAGCTCAAGTTCACCTCGACGGCGACCACGGTCTCGGGGGCATCGGCGAGCAGGGCGGCCGCCTCGGCGTACTGGTCGACCGTGCGGCCCCAGATGCTGGCCACCACCCGGGCCCCGAGGGCCTCGAGCGCGGGCAGATCGTCGGCCAACCAGGCGGGAACCCCGGGGCCCTGCAGCCCGATGCTGTTGACCATGCCGGCCGGGGCCTCCCGCACCCGTGGGGGCGGATTGCCCGCCCACGGGCCCGCGGCCAACGACTTCACGACGACGGCACCCAGCCCGGACAGGTCCTGGTAGGCGGCCAACTCGGTCCCGTGGCCGGCCGTGCCCGAGGCCGTCATCACCGGGTTGGGCAACGAGACCGACCCGACCGTGGTGGTGAGATCCGGCGGGATGCCGGATGGCCGGCCGAGCAGGCCGCCAAAGCGATGAGGCGTAAGGCGAGGAGCCGACAACTCAGTCGACCTTCACTGATCTTCCCGCTCCTGCCGCCTCCCGCTGCGGGCCGCTCGGGCCGTCGCTCCGCTCACAGCGGCAGGCTCAGCTGATCGGCCGTGACGCCGCGGTGGTACTCCTGCAGCGTCCGGACCCGCAGCTCGTGGCGGGACCAGTCGGCCATGCCCCGGGCCGCGGCCAGGCCCGCCGCCGCGGTGGTGACCACGGGGATGCCGGCGGAAGCCGCGGCCCTTCGGATGTGGGCGCCGTCGGCCCGGGGCCCACGGCCCCGGGGGCTGTTCACGACCAGGTCGACCTTGGCCGAGCCGATGAGCTCGACGGCGTCGTGGCCCGTCTCCTCCCCCAGCTTGGCCACCACCGTGGCCACGTCGATCCCCCGCTCCTCGAGGAAGCGGGCCGTGCCCGCCGTGGCCACGATGGCGAAGCCCATCTCCCGGAAGAGGACGGCGGCGGCCTCGCCGGTCGCCTTGTCCCGGTCGGCCAGGGACAGGAAGACCGTGCCCGACTCGGGCAGCCGGTCTCCCGCCGCGATCTGGCTCTTCGCGAAGGCCAGCCCCACGGTCAGGTCGATGCCCATGACCTCGCCCGTCGAGCGCATCTCGGGGCCGAGCACGGTGTCGACGTCCGGGAACCGGTCGAAGGGCAGGACCGCCTCCTTGACCGCGACGTGGTCGCCGGCGACCTTGTCGACGAGGAGGCCCTCCTCCCGCAGCTCGACCAGCGTGGCGCCGACCATGACCCGGGCGGCCAGCTTCACCAGCGGCACGCCGGTCGCCTTGGCCACGAAGGGCACGGTGCGGGACGCCCGGGGATTGGCCTCGATCACGAAGACCTGGTTGTGCTTGACCGCGTACTGGACGTTGATCAGGCCGCGGACGTCGAGGGCCTGGGCGATGGCCCGGGTGTGTTCCTCGATGACCTCCTGGGTCTCAGCCGAGAGCGACGGGGGCGGGATGATGCAGGCGCTGTCGCCGGAGTGGACCCCGGCCTCCTCGACGTGCTCCATGATCCCGCCGATGAGCACGTCGCCGGTGTGGTCCCGGATGGCGTCCACATCGACCTCGACGGCGTCCTCCAGGAAGCGGTCGACCAGCACGGGGCGCTCGGCGGAGAGGCCGCCCTCCTTGCCCAGGGAGCCGAAGCCGGCGAGCTCGGCCATGGCCGAGCACAGGCCGTCGTCGTCGTAGACGATGGACATGGCCCGGCCGCCCAGGACGTAGGACGGCCGCATCAGGACCGGGTAGCCGACCCGTTCCACGACATCCAGGGCCTCCTCGACGGTGACCGCGGTGCCACCGGCGGGCTGGGGGATCTCGAGGTGGGCACAGAGGGCGTTCCAGCGCTCGCGGTCCTCGGCCAGGTCGATGGAGGCCGCACTGGTGCCCAGGACCAGGTCCGGGGCCAGCACGTCGGCCAGCTTCAGCGGGGTCTGGCCACCGAGGGCCACGATGACGCCGACGACATCGCCGGAGCCCTGCTCGGCCTCGATGACGTTGAGCACGTCCTCATGGGTCAGTGGCTCGAAGTAGAGGCGGTCGCTCGTGTCGTAGTCGGTGGAGACCGTCTCGGGGTTGCAGTTGACCATGACGGTCTCGAAGCCGGCGTCGCGCAGCGCGAAGCTGGCGTGCACGCAGCAGTAGTCGAACTCGATGCCCTGGCCGATGCGGTTGGGGCCCGAACCGAGGATGATCACCTTCGGCTTCTCCCCCGGCCGGACCTCGTCCTCGTCCTCGTAGGTCGAGTAGTGGTACGGCGTGTGGGCGTCGAACTCGGCCCCGCACGTGTCGACGGTCTTGAACGTGGCCCGCACCCCGGCCTCCAGCCGCCGGGCCCGGACCTCGACGGGGTCGACCCCCCACAGCCAGCCCAGCTGGGCGTCGGCGAAGCCCAGGCGCTTGGCCCGCCGCCAGTCGGCTCGGGTCATGGCGGCGAACCCCGTGTCGGCCAGGTGGGCCCGCTCCTCCACGATGAGGCTGATCTGGTCCAGGAACCACGGGTCGACCTTCGTGGATGCGTAGAGGTCGTCGATGGTGATGCCGCGGCGCAGCGCGGCCTCCAGCTCGAAGGGGCGGTCGGGGGTGCCGATCGACGCCCGGGCCACCAGCTCGTCGTCGGTCAGGTCGTCGTAGGCCCCTTCGCCCGGGTCGCAGTTCAGGCCGCTCCGACCGTGTTCGAGGGAACGCAGGCCCTTCTGCAGGGACTCGGGGAAGGTCCGGCCGATGGCCATGGCCTCGCCCACCGACTGCATCTGGGTGCCCAGGACGGCGGGCTGGCCCGGGAACTTCTCGAAGGCCCACCGGGGGATCTTGGTGACGACGTAGTCGATCGTGGGCTCGAAGCAGGCCGGGGTCTTCTCGGTGATGTCGTTGGGGATCTCGTCCAGCGTGTAGCCGACCGCCAGGCGGGCGGCGATCTTGGCGATGGGGAACCCGGTCGCCTTCGAGGCCAGGGCCGACGAGCGGCTGACCCGGGGGTTCATCTCGATGACGACCATCTCGCCGTTGGTCGGGTCCAGCGCGAACTGCACGTTCGAGCCACCGGTCTCCACGCCGACCCGGCGCAGGCAGGCGAAGGCGGCATCCCGCATGAGCTGGTACTCGACGTCGGAGAGGGTCTGGGCCGGGGCGACGGTGATGGAGTCACCGGTGTGGACGCCCATGGGGTCCACGTTCTCGATGGAGCAGACCACCACACAGTTGTCCGCCCGGTCCCGCATGACCTCGAGCTCGTACTCCTTCCACCCCGCGATCGACTGCTCGATGAGGATCTCGGAGATGGGGCTCGACTCGAGGCCGTGCTGGGCCGCTTTGGCGAACTCCTCGGGCGTGGAGGCCATGCCGGTCCCCCGCCCGCCGAGGATGTAGGCCGGCCGGATGATGACCGGCAGGCCGATCTCGTCGACCACCGCGAGGGCCTCGTCCAGGGTGTGGGCGATGGCGGAGTTGGGCACGCCGAGGCCGATCTCGATCATGGCCTGCTTGAACTGGTCGCGGTCCTCGGCGGTGGCGATGGCCTCGGCGTTGGCTCCGATGAGCTCCACGCCGTGCTCGTCCAGGACGCCGGCCTCGACCAGGGCCATGGCCAGGTTCAGCGCCGTCTGACCCCCGAGGGTCGGCAGGAGCGCATCGGGCTGCTCCCGCTCGATGATGCGGGTGAGGATCTCGAGGTCCAGGGGTTCGATGTAGGTGGCGTCGGCGAAGTCCGGGTCCGTCATGATCGTGGCCGGGTTCGAGTTGGCCAGGATGACCCGGTACCCCTCTTCCCGCAGGATCCGGCAGGCCTGGGTCCCCGAGTAGTCGAACTCACAGGCCTGGCCGATGACGATCGGCCCGGAGCCGATCAGCAGGATCGAAGCGATGTCCTCCCGCTTGGGCATCAGTGGGCGTCCATCAGGTCGGCGAAGAGGTCGAACAGGTAGCGGGCGTCGTGCGGACCGGGACCGGCTTCCGGGTGGTACTGGACGCTGAAGGCGGGCCCGTCGTGGCTGCTCAGGCCCTCGATGACCCCGTCGTTGAGGTTCACGTGGGTGACCTCGGCGGCCCCCAGCGAGTCAGCGGCGACGGCGTAGTTGTGGTTCTGGCTGGTGATCTCGACGGCGCCGGTGGCCAGGCGCTGGACCGGGTGGTTCCCGCCGTGGTGGCCGAAGGGCAGCTTCTCGGTCGCCCCCCCGAGGGCCGTGGCCAGCAGCTGGTGGCCGAGGCAGATGCCGAAAATCGGCACCTGGCCGAGCAGGGCCCGAATGGCCTCCGTCGTGGTGGTAACTGCCGCGGGGTCGCCGGGGCCGTTGGAGAGGAAGACGCCGTCGGGCCCGCGGGCCAGGACCTCGTCGGCCGTGGTCCAGGCGGGCACGACCTCGACGGTGGCCAGGCCGCCGAGGTGGCGGAGGATGGTGGTCTTCATGCCGAGGTCGTAGGCGACGACCCGGCGGGGGCCGTCGCCGACGGTGTAGGGCTCGGTGCAGCTGACGAGGGTGGCCAGGTCCTGACCGTCGGTCCCCGGCTCGTTCAGGGCCGCCTCCTTGAGCGTCGTCTCGTCGGCCGTGCCGAAGGCGCCTGGCATGGAGCCGGCGTCCCGGATGTGGCGGGTCAGCCGCCGGGTGTCGATGCCGGCAATGCCGGGGACGCCGTGGCGGGTCAGGAAGGCGTCGAGGTCGTCCTCGGACCGCCAGTTGCTGCGCCGCCGGGCCAGCTCCCGGATGATCACGCCACGGCAGAAGGGCCGGGCGCTCTCGTCGTCGGCGGGGGTGACCCCGTAGTTGCCGATGTGGGGATAGGTGAAGGCGATCATCTGTCCGGCGTAGGACGGGTCGGTGATGACCTCCTGGTAGCCGGACAGGACCGTGTTGAACACGACCTCGCCCGTGGCCACGCCGTCGTCGGGCACCGCCCCGATGGCCTCCCCCTCGAAGGTCGTCCCGTCGGCCAGGACCAGCAACGCCTCCTGGATCCCACTCATCGTGGGACCTCCGTGTCGCTTCTGGGCACAGCCCTGTGTCCTGGGCGACACGGGGGTGTACCCGGAACGGCGCTTTCGGGGCTCATCGTTGGGCCTCCGTGTCGATGACGACGGGTTCGCCGCGGTACACGGTGTGGCGGACCCGGCCGGTGAGCTTCCGTCCCCCGTAGGGGTTGTTGCGGGACCGGCTGGCCGTGTCGGCGGGGTCGACGGTCCACTCGACGGCGGGATCGATCACGCAGAGGTTGGCGGGGCGGCCCTCGGCGACCGGGCCGCCGTGCTCGTCGTTCAGCCGGGCGATGGCCGCCGGCCGCCAGGAGAGCACGGCCAGGGCCTGTTCGATCGACAGGCCGACGTCGGTGAGGACGACGGCCAGTGCGTACTCCAGACCCAACATCCCGGGCGGGGCGGCGTCGAAGGGCTTCTCCTTGTCCTCCTGGGTGTGGGGGGCGTGATCGGTGGCCACGCAGTCGAGGGTGCCATCGCGCAGACCGGCCCGGACGGCGTCCACGTCGCCCTGCTCCCGCAGCGGCGGGTTGACCTTGAAGACCGGATCGAAGCCCGCCACCTCGGCATCGGTGAGGGTCAGGTGGTGTGGGGCGACCTCGGCCGTGGCCCGGGCGCCGGCGGCCTTGGCCTGGCGGATGAGCTCGACCGAGCCGGCCGTGCTCATGTGCTGGAAGTGGACCCGGGCCCCGGTCAGCCGGGCCAGGGCCAGGTCCCGGGCGACCATCACCTCCTCGGCCGCAGCCGGGATGCCGGGGATTCCGAGCCGGCTGGACCAGGCGCCCTCGTGCATGTGGCCACCGGCCATGAGGTCCTCGACCTCGCAGTGCTGAGCCAGGACGACGTCCTGGGGCAGCCCGGTGGCGTACTCCATGGCCCGGCGCATGAGGCCGTCGTCCTGGACGCCGTTGCCGTCGTCGGTGAAGAGGCGCACCCCCAGGTCGGCCAGCTCGGCCATCGGGGTGAGCTGCTCCCCCGCCCGGCCCACGGTGAGGGCGGCGGCGGGGTGGACCGCACACACGGCGTCCCGGCCGAGGGCCTGCACCTCACGCACCACGGCGGCGCTGTCGATCGCCGGGGTGGTGTTGGGCATGGCCACGACCGCAGTGAAGCCGCCCCGCGCCGCGGCCCGGGCACCGGTTTCGACCGTCTCGGCCTCCTCCTGGCCCGGCTCCCGTAGGTGGGCGTGGAGGTCGACGAGGCCGGGGCCGACCACGCAGCCGTCGGCGTCCAGGATGCGGTCACCCGTGAGGCCGTCGCCGACGGCCACGATCACGCCGTCGGTGATGGCGACGTCGGCCCGGCGCGATCCGTTGGCGTCGACGACGGTGCCGCCGACGATCACCAGGTCGTGGTCAGCCACCGACGACCTCCGGCTTGAGGTCCACGCCGGAGCCGAGGAGCAGGTAGAGCACCGCCATGCGCACGGCCACGCCGTTGCGCACCTGGTTGGTGACCACCGCTCGAGGCAGGTCGGCCACCTCGGCGGCGATCTCCACCCCCCGGTTCATGGGGCCGGGGTGCATGACCACGGCGTCGTCGGCCAGTAGGTCGACGCGGCGCCGCGTCAGGCCGTAGCCCGCGGTGTACTCCCGCAGGGTGGGGACCAGGGACTCGGTCATGCGCTCCTTCTGCATGCGGAGGAGGTAGACGACGTCCACCTTGGGCAGCACCGCGTCGAGGTCGTGGCTGATCTCGACCGGCCAGTCGTCCAGGCGGTGGGGCAACAGCGTGGGCGGGGCCACCAGGGTGACTTGGGCGCCGAGGGCGGTGAAGGCGGCCACATTGGAGCGGGCCACCCGGGAGTGCTTGACATCGCCGACGATGGCGATGTGGCGGCCTTCCACCGAGCCCAGCTCCTGGCGGATCGTGTAGGCGTCGAGCAGGGCCTGGGTGGGGTGTTCGTGCCAGCCGTCACCGGCGTTGATGACCGTGGCGTCGACCCAGCGGGTGATCTGCCTGGGCACGCCGGCGGACTTGTGGCGGACGACGAGGCCGTCGACCCCCATCGCGCAGATGGTCTCGACGGTGTCCCGCACCGACTCGCCCTTGTTCACCGACGAGGCGGCGATGGAGAAGTTGACCGTGTCGGCCGACAGGCGCTTGGCCGCGGTCTCGAAGCTGACCCGGGTGCGGGTGGAGTCCTCGTAGAAGCAGAACGCCACCGTCTTGCCCCGCAGGGCGGGTACCCGGGCGATGGGTCGGGCCGAGACCTCCACGAAGGTGTCCGTCAGCTGGAGGATCTCGTCGATGCCGTCCGCACCCAGGTCCTCGATCGACAGCAGGTGGCCGCTCACGAGCTTCCGCTCCTGGGGACTGCGTCGCCGGGCCGCCGCGTCAGCGTTTCGACCCGCAGCACCGCCTCGGCTCCGCTCACTTGACCATCTCGCCGAGCTCGACGCCGTCGATGCTGACGTCGACCACCTCGTCGCGACGGGTGGGGAGGTTCTTGCCGACGTAGTCGGGGCGGATGGGCAGCTCCCGGTGACCCCGGTCCACGATGACCGCGAGCTGGACCGAGCGGGGCCGGCCGAAGTCGGTGATGGCGTCGAGGGCGGCCCGGATGGTGCGGCCGGTGAAGAGCACGTCGTCCACCAACACCACGATGCGCTCGGTCAGATCGACCGGGATGGCGGTGACCTCCTCCGGCATGACCGGCCGCAGCCCGATGTCGTCCCGGTAGAGCGCCACGTCGATGGTGCCCATGTCGATGGGGGCGGCGGCCTCGTCGATCTCCTCAAGAGCGGCGACCAGGGCCTCGGCCATCGGGGCGCCACCGGTCTGGAGGCCGATGACGACGACCTCGTTGAGGCGGCCCTCGTTGCGTTCGATGATCTCGTGGGCCATCCGCCGCAGCGCCCGGTGGACGTCCTCGCGGTCCATCACCTGGCTCCGGGCAGTGAAAACGCCCCCGAAGGGGGGCGTCATCCTGCGTTCTCGTTCGGCCAAGCCGGTGGTCCTCTCTGTCCGTACGGGCCTCTCAGGACCCGTTTCACGGTCAGGCGTGGACCCTAGCGCGACGATCGTCCGACCGTCGCTGACCCCCCGGCGAGATCCCGTTCTGGTCATCCCGCTCTGTTGCCGACAACAGACGGGAGCACCCAGAACCGGCTAGGGGCGGAGGATCCAGGCTTGCTTGGGGGGGCGTTCGGTGGCGAGGGTGAAGCCGGCGGCGGCCAGGGTCCAGCCGGAGGCGGGGTTCTCGCTGGAGGCTTCGGCGGCCAGGGTCTGCAGCGGGAGCTCGGCGAGGGCCCAGGCGGCCAGGAGGCGGAGACCCTTGGCGGCCAGGTTGTTGCGGCGGTGCTCGGCGTCGATCCAGAAGCCGACGGCGGCCCGCTGGTGGGCCCACTGGATGGGGCCGAGGCCGACCTCACCCACGACGCCGTCCTCGGTTTCGATGGCCAGGTCCAGGGCCAGGCCGTCCCGGCGGCAGCCGTCGGCGCCGGCGATCCAGCGCTCCGCTCCTTCGACGGTCGCCTCGGCGGTGACCGAGCACCAGCGGCGGATGGCGGGATCAGCCCACGCCCGAGCCAGCACCGGAGCGTCCTCGCGGCACCAGGGGCGTAGGGCGACGGTGCCGTCAGCCAGCGGCGGGTCGGGCTTCGGGATCTCCATCGGTGCGGACCTCGGCCGCGATGGCGGCCAGGACGCCGTTGACGAAGGGTCCAGAGTCGTCGGTCGAGTACTCGCTGGCCAAGTCCACGATCTCCGACAGCACGACACCGGTCGGCACGTCGGGCCGGTGGGTCAACTCGTAGACCCCCATCCGCAGCAGGGTCCGGTCCAGCGCAGGCATCCGGGCCAGCGGCCAGTTCTTGGCGAACCGGGTGATGAGGGCGTCGATCTCGTCCTGGGCCCCCTCCACCCCGATGACCACGTCCACGGCGAAGGGATCGGGGTCCAGCACCTGCTCGGCCACGAGGGCCGACGGCGACTGGCGCTTGGTCTCGGCCTCGTAGAGCAGACCGAGGGCTCGCTCGCGGGCCTGACGACGCTCTGAGCTCACGAGGCCACCGGGCTCAGGCCCGGCTCTGGTACTCGCCGGAGCGGGTGTCGACCTTGATGCGCTCGCCGGGCTCGACGAAGAGCGGGACCTGCACGATGAGGCCGGTGGCCAGCGTGGCCGGCTTGCGGGCACCGGAGACCCGGTCGCCCTGGATGCCGGGCTCGCACTCGGTGATCTCCAGGACCACGGAGGCGGGCAGGTCGACCCCCACCACCTCGGTGCCGTACATCTGCAGGATGGCCGTGGACCCCTCGACCAGGTAGTCGGCGGCGTCGCCCAGGGTCGCCGCGCTCACGTTGATCTGGTCGTAGGTGGCGTTGTCCATGAAGACGAAATCGGTGCCGTCGTTGTACAGGTACTGCATCTCCCGCTTGTCGACGGTCACCCGCTCGACCTTCTCGCCGGCCCGGAAGGTCTTGTCGACCACGGCGCCGTTGCGGGCGTTCTTCAGTGTGGTCCGCACGAAGGCGTGGCCCTTGCCCGGCTTCACGTGCTGGAAGTCCACGACCTGGACGAGGTTGCCCTCGACCTCCAGGTGCATGCCGGTCTTGAGGTCGTTGGTGGTGATGGCGGGCATTCGTCGGTGTCTTCCTCAGGCGGCGAGTGGATCGGTGGACTTGGGCGCGCCGGTCAGGACCCGGCACCCGTCGTCGGTGACCACGACCGTGTCCTCGATGCGGACCCCGCCGTGCTCGGGCAGGTAGACCCCGGGCTCGACGGTCACGATGTAGTCGGAGCGGAGCGTATCTTCGGAGGTCTGGGCCACCCTCGGGTTCTCGTGGATCTCGAGGCCGACGCCGTGGCCGGTGCTGTGCAGGAAGGCGTCGCCCCAGCCCGCTTCGTCGATGACCTCGCGGGACGCCAGGTCCACCGCCTTGGCTTCGACGCCCGCGGCGACGACCTCCACCCCGGCGCGCTGGGAAGCGGACACCACGTCGAGCATCCGCTGCTGGGTGGGACTGACCTCGCCGATGGCGAAGGTCCGGGTCATGTCCGAGCAGTAGCCGTCGACCAGGGCCCCGAAGTCGACCACGACCAGGTCGCCCTCCTGGATCCGGCGGGGACCGGGGCGGGCATGGGGCTTGGCCGAGTTCGGTCCCGACGCCACGATCGTCTCGAAGCTGTTGCCCTCGGCGCCGAGTCGGCGGATCTCGGTGTCCAGCTCGAGGCCGAACTCCTCCTCGGTCGGGCCCTCCGCCAGCCGGTGGCGGACCGCGGCCAACGCGGCGTCGGCAGTGGCGCAGGCGGCCTGGATGCGGGCCACCTCCCCAGCGTCCTTCACCAGCCGGAGCCCGTCGACCAGGCCCTCGGTGGCCACCAGTTCGGTCTCGGGGAACCACTCCCCCGCGTACTTGCGCTGCTGGGCCCAGGTCACGTCGTCGGCCTCCAGGCCGAGGCGGGCCACCCCGACGGCGCCGTCGACGATGACCTCCTTCTGCCCGACGTTGAGGATCTCGATGTCGACGTCGACCCCGGCGGCCCCGATCTCCTCGGCGGCCTGGTCGCGGTAGCGGCCGTCGCTGACGAACACGGCCCGGTCCGGCTGCACCAGCAGGAGCGCCGCGGACCCGGTGAACCCGGTCAGGTACCGGACGTTGACCAGGCGGGTGACCAGCACGGCGTCGCATCCGGCGCCGTCCAGCTCCTCCCGCAGGCGCTCGAACCGGGACCGGAAGTCCATCGCCGGAAGGTCGGCAGGGGTCATCGGGAAGCCTCCAGGAGGTCGGCGGCGGTGGTGATCGCCTGCGGGTAACCGGCCCCCCCGAGGCCCTTGACGGTGGCGTCGGCCACCGGGGCGACCACCGACAGTTGGCGCCAGGGCTCTCGGGTCTCGGGGTCGGACAGATGCAGTTCGACGACCGGGCCGGCGAACGCGGCCAGGGCGTCGTGGATGGCCCAGGCGTAGTGGGTGAAGGCGCCCGGGTTGATGACGATGGCGACGCAGCGGCCCCGCGCCCCCTGGATGGCGTCGATCAGCGCGCCCTCGTGGTTGGACTGGAGGTGCTCCAGATCGAGACCCCGCTCGGCCGCCGCGGCCCGGGCCGCCGCCACGTGGTCCTCCAGCGACTCGGTCCCGTAGATCTCCGGCTCCCGGTCCCCGAGCAGGTTCAGGTTGGGCCCCGAGAGGAGCAGCACCACACCACTCACGGGCGGACCCGCTCCAGCGCGGCCAGGACCTGACGGACCTCGACCTCGGTCACGATCTCCGGGCCCCGGGGGCCGTCGAGCACGAACGTCAGGCCGTCGTAGGCCTTCTTGTCCCGGCCCATGAGCTCGACCAGGGTGGCCGGGTCCAGGTCGCCGTCGACGGTCGTGGGCAGGCCGTAGCCCTCGACGACCCGCCGGTGATCGGCCACTCGTGGGTCGTCGATGCGTTCCAGGCCCCGCGCCAGCTCGGCGGCGAAGACGAGGCCGACGGCCACCGCCTCGCCGTGGCGCAGGTCGTGGGCCCCCGCGATCTCCAAGGCGTGGGCCAGCGTGTGGCCGTAGTTGAGCACGGCCCGCTCACCCTTCTCGGTGGTGTCCTTCACCACCAGGTCGGCCTTGATGCGAACGCACTCGGCCACCCGCTCGTCGAGCGGCAGATCGGCCAGCTCCACGCCGGTGAGGAAGTGGTACTTGGCCATCTCGCCCAGGCCACTGGCGTACTCCCGGGGCGGCAACGTGGCCAGGACCTCGGTGTCGCAGAGCACGGCCGACGGCTGCCAGAAGGCGCCGACCAGGTTCTTGCCCTCGGGCAGGTTGACCCCGGTCTTGCCGCCGATGGCCGCGTCGACCTGGCCCAGGAGCGTGGTGGGCACATGCACCACCCGCACGCCCCGGTGGTACACGGCGGCGGCGAACCCGGCCGTGTCGGTGACCACACCGCCGCCGACGGCCACGACGACGTCCCGGCGGGTCAGGCCCCAGCGGGAGAAGCGCCGGCACAGGTCCTCGACGCTTTCGAGGCACTTGGCCTCCTCGCCGTCGTCGAGCAGGAAGGTCTCGTGCTCGACGCCCGGGTCGACCGGGACGCCGATGGCCTCCTGGGTGACGACGGCGGCTCGCTCGGCCCCGACGGGCAGGACCTCCAGCAGGCGGTGACGGGCCCCGACCCCGACCAGCACCTCGTAGGGCTGGTCCTCCAGGGCGACGGGAACCCGGATCACCCCGCGATCTCCTCGAGCACCCGGGCCGCGACCTCGTCCAGGTCGAGGTCGTCCACGTCGATGACGGCGTCGGCCACCTCGGCGTAGAGGTCCAGGCGCTCCTGGTGCAGGCGCTCGAGCACGCCCTCAGGATCGTCGTCGAGCAACGGGCGGTGGTCGCCGTGGCGGACCCGGCCGAGCAGGATCGCCGGATCGGCCCGCAGCCAGATGACCACGGCGTCGTCGGCATCCAGGGCGGCCCGGTTGCCGGCGTCGAGGACGGTCCCACCGGCGGCGGCGATGACCGACGGGGTGGGGTCGGCCAACGCGGACTGGAGTGCCTCGGCCTCGAGCTGGCGGAAGGCGGCCTCGCCGTCGGTGCGCCAGATCTCACCCACGGTGCGGCCCATTCGGTCCTCGACCACGGTGTCGCTGTCGCTGAACGGCCGCACGAGGCGGGCGGCGACGCGGCGACCCACGGCGCTCTTGCCCGCGCCCATCATCCCGACCAGCACCACGTGCTTGGCGACCGCACCCATCAGCCTTCTCCCAACGCCCGCTTGCGAACCGACGCCAGGTAGGCGTTGGCATTGGCCACGAACTCGTCCAAGGAGTCCCCGCCGAACTTGCGAGTGGCCTCCTGGGCCAGCACCAGGGCGGTCATGGTCTCGGCCACGACCCCCATGGCGGGCACGGCGGTGACGTCCGTGCGCTCTTTGAAGGAGACCGTCTCCTCCTTGGTCTCGGTGTCCACCGTCTTCAGCGACGGGCGGTTCAGCGTCGCCAGGGGCTTCATGGCCACCTGGGCCACGAGGAGGCCGCCAGTGGAGATGCCGCCCTCGATGCCGCCGGCCTTGTCCGACTCCCGTTGGTACTCGCCCGCGTCCTCGTCCCAGGCGATGGGGTCATGCGCCTCGCTCCCCCGCTGACCGGCCACCGCGAAGCCGTCGCCGATGGCCACGCCCTTCACCGCCTGGATGCTCATGAGGGCCTGCGCCAGTTGGGCGTCGAGCTTGCGGTCCCAGTGGACGTGGCTGCCCAGCCCTACGGGGACGCCGAAGCCGAGGACCTCGACGGTTCCCCCCAGGCTGTCGCCCTCCTTGGCCGCGACCTTGACGGCGTCGACCATGGCCGCCTCGGCCTCGGTGTCGACGCAGCGGACCTCGGAGGCGTCGACCCGCTCCCGGTCGTCGGCCCCGGGGCGCACACCCGACGACGCGGCGTCGCCGATGCGCACCACGTGGGACAGGATCGACACGCCCACGTGCGACAGCAGGAGTTTGGCGATCGCCCCGGCGGCGACCCGGGCGGCGGTCTCGCGGGCCGACGCCCGCTCCAGCACGTCACGCGCGTCGGTGAAGCCGTACTTCTGCATGCCGGCCAGGTCGGCGTGACCGGGCCGGGGCTGGGTCAGGGGCGTGGTCGTCTCGCCGGGGGCCGGGGACATCTCCTCGGTCCATTTCCGCTCCCACTCCGAGTTGCCGATCTCGATGGCGACGGGTGATCCCAGCGTGCGCCCGTGGCGGATGCCGGTCAACAGCTGCAGCTCGTCCTGCTCGAAACGCATCCGAGGGCCACGACCGAAGCCCAGCCGACGGCGGGCCAGCTCAGCCTGGAGGTCCTCCTCCAGGATCGGCAACCCGGCGGGCAGGCCCTCGATCACGACGACGAGGGCCTTGCCGTGGGACTCACCAGCGGTCAGGTACCGGAGCACCCACCCACGATACGGGCCGAGCCGTCCCCGGACCCTGGTCTTAGGGGTGGCTCAGCCGACGAGGGCGTCGCTGAAGGTGACGGCGAGGAGGCAGCCGAGGGCCAGGGCGGGGCCGAAGGGGAACTCGGCCCGGCGGCCGCGGATGATGGCGAAGCCGACCCCGGCCAGGACGCCCAGCAGGCTGCCGAGGACCAGGGCCCACATGATGAGGGCGACCGAACGGAACGGGTCGGCGTAGATCCAGCCCAGGTAGAGGCCCATGAGCAGGGCCAGCTTCACGTCCCCGAAGCCCATGCCCTTGGGGTAGATCAGGTGGGGCACCAGCAGGAGGGCGAAGTAGGCCACCGAGCCGATCACCGCGTTGCGCAGGAACACGGGGTCGAACCCCTCGAGCAGCGAGACGAACGCGATCAGGCCGGCCGAGATCGCCAGCGCGGGGAAGACGATCCTGTCGGGGATCCGGTAGTGCTCGAGGTCGATGAGCGACACGACGACGAGGACGGCAGCCAGGAACAGGAACGGCACCAGGACCGTCGTGGCCTCCCAGCGCAGCGCCATCAGGACGAAGGCCACCGGTGTGAGGACCCGGACGGCCCGTTCCCGGGTCGTGGGGGTGATGGTGGGGTCCTCGTCGCTGACGTAGCCGACGGTCGCCATGGCCGGCACCCGCACCACGAGGCGCAGGAGGTACGGGCTCACGACCACGCCGAGGATGGCGGCTCCGATGACGACGGCGGCGTCCATCGGTTGAATGTACGACTAGGACTTGACCGATGCCAGGAACCGGAGCAGCAGCTCGCGGTCGATGGGTTCGTCGCCCTCCTGGGCGACCGCCGCCAGGGCGGCCTCCCGCTCCTCGTCGGTGGTGGCCTTGGCTGCGGCGGCGACGGCCCGGGCCGCGGCCGGGCTCAGGTTGGAGAGCTGACGGGCCACTTCGGCGGCGTCGTTGCCGGCCCCGAGGAAGGGGGCGGGGGCCTCACCGTAGGACTCGACCTCTGGCCCGGCCGGCGCGGCAGGGGCCTCGAACGAAGTGTCCGAGCCCATCGAGAGGTCGGCGAGCGGGTCGAAGCCCGCCGAGCCGTTCCCGGCCTCGCCGTTGCCGGTGGCCTCACCGCCGAAGTCGCCGAAGCCGTCGTCGGCCCCGAACGGGGAGGCGTCCACCGGCGTCGATTCCCCGGGGACGGGCTCGGAGGCCAGGGGGTCGCTCAGGCCGAAACCGGCGGCGAACTCGTCCAGCGTCGATCGAGCCGAGTCGGCCTCCGTCTCGATGTAGAACGACTCGGGCTCCTCGATGGCGGCCTCGGCCGCGATCACCGGCTCGTACACCGGGCCGGGCTCGGGCTCGACGAGCTCGGCGATCTCGGCGACCGGCGCATCGTCGGCGGTCGCGTCGAGGTCGATCACACCCAGTTCGATCAGATCCTTCACCGCCCGGCTCACGGGCAGCTCGCCGAGGTCCATGATCTCGCCCAGCGTGGCCACCGTGACCCCGCCGCCGATCGTGGCCACCAGCTCCCACCGCTGCTTGTCGAGGACGACGTCGCCTCGGGAGAGCTGACGTCGCAACGTCACCATGGCCCGGGTGGTGGGCACCACCCGCTCGATGTCACGCCACTCGGTCAACAGGGCCTCGGCGGCATCCAGGATCTCCTCGGGATCGGCGGGCTCACCTTCCGCGTCGGCGAGCTCGTCGCTGATGAAGGTGAAGGAGCCGTCCTCGAACCGCAGGAGCTCGAACATGGCCTCGGCGTGGGTCTCGGCCCGGGGGGCGTGGTCGACCTTGGTCGCCGTCACTTTCCCGCCGTTGACCCAGATGCGGCCGGAACCGCGACTGCCCTCGAGTCGGAGCACACCGGTCTTGCTGCCGGCTGCCAGCAGCCGAACGACCTCGGTGAGCTCGAACGTGTCGATCGTGCCCTGTAGCGCCACTGAACTTCCTCCGGATGGACCTGTACTTCTTCACCATCGGCAGGTACCCGTCTGGAGTTCAGGGTTTCTGATCGAGAGCTTCTCGGGCCGCCCGGTCCATCACCCCGACCGGCGCCTCCAGCCCGGTCCAGAGGGTGAAGGCGTGGGCGGCCTGGTGCACGAGCATGCCCACCCCGTCCACGGCTCGGGCGCCGGCCGCGCGGGCCGCCTCCAGCAGGCCGGTGTCGACCGGGTCGTAGACCAGGTCGACCACGACGTGGCCGGGGCGCAAGAGGTCCGCGGCCAGCGGGAGGGCACGGTCGGCCGCGGCGACGCCCATCCCCACCGAGGTGGCGTTGACCACCACGTCGTACTCCGGCGCGTCCGTGGCCGCCGCGATGCGCGCGGCCCGACCCCCGAGGCGTACCGCGGTCTCGGCCCGGTCCTCGGAGCGGTTGACCACCCCCACCTCGGCCACGCCCGCGTCGACCAGTCCCCGGATCACGGCCCGCGCCGCCCCCCCGGCCCCCAACACGAGCACCCGGGTCCCGACCAGGTCCACCGAGGCCGCTTTGACGGCGTCGACGAACCCGACGCCGTCGGTGTTGGTGCCGAGGAGGCGGTCGCCGTCGCGGACCACACAGTTCACCGCGCCGAGCGCGGCGGCGGCGGGCCGGACATCGTCGAGGTGGCTGATCACCGCGGCCTTGTGGGGCATGGTCACCGAGACACCCAGGAGGTCGAGGGCCCGCACGCCGGCGATGGCTGCGCCCAGGTTGTCGGGCCGCACCGGCAGGGCGACGAAGACCCCGTCGAACCCGGTGGCCGCGAAGGCGGCGTTGTGGATGGTCGGCGACAGCGAGTGGGCCACCGGGTCGCCGATCACGGCGCCCACCCGAGTGGCCCCGGTCATCGTCAACAGAGCCCGGCCGCCTGGCACTCGGCCTTGGCGTCGAGGAACTCGTCGTAGGTGTTGGTGAACGTGTGGCGCCCGCTCTCGTCGGCCAGCACGTAGTAGAGCCACTCCCCGGCCGCCGGGGCCACCGCGGCCTGCAGCGAGGCCCGCCCAGGCACCGAGATGGGCGTCGGGGGCAGGCCGGCCACCTCACGGAGGTTGTAGGGCGAGTCGGTGGCCAGATCGCTCTCGGTCGTCGCCGGGCGCCCCAGCGCATAGTTGAGCGAGGCGTCGATGCCGAGCGGGATGCCCTGGGCCAGCCGGTTGTAGATGACCCGCGCCATCTTGGCCCGCTCCTCGGGGACGGCTGCCTCCCGCTCGATGAGGGAGGCGACGACGACCGCCTGATAGGGGGTGATCTGGACCTCGCCGCCCGTCGCCTGGTTGATCCGGGCCGCGGCGTCGCCGATGCCCGCCTGGGTGGCGATCTGGTCGAAGCGCTGGACCATCTGGTTGAGGAGCGCCGGTGCCCCCTCGTCCTCCTCCAGCCGGTAGGTGTCGGGGAAGAGGAAGCCCTCGAGGTTGTTCACCCCCTGGGGCTGGAACTGCGAGCGCACGGTGCCGCCGAGCAGGAGTTCCATGATCCGCTGCTGGTTCAGCCTCGGGATGCCGTTCTCGGGGTCGACCAGGCGCTGGACGACCGTGCCGGGCGCGGGCAGCCCGGCGTGGGCGAAGACGGTGTAGCCCTCCGGCACGGTCACCTGGTCATAGGGGATCTCGCCCGGCCCGGCGTCCAGGACGGCGATGGCGTCGTCGAAGGATGAGTTCTCCTGCAGCAGGTAGCGACCGGCCAGCCAGTTCCCGTCCCCGGTCACCTTCAGGTAGGCGGTGAAGATCGTGGCGTCGGTGATGACCCCCGCGGCCTCGAGCTGGTCGGCGATCTCGGCCGTGCCGGTGCCCTCCGGGATGATGACCTCGACCTCGGTGCCGGGGTCCCCCGGTGGGTCGATCTGGCGGGAGACGTAGAACCCGGCCGCCCCGAGGCGCGAGCACGGCGACGAGGGCGATGGAGGCCAGCACCGCGGGCCAACGCCGGCGCCGAGGACCGGCCAGGGCCCGGGCCTCCCGGCGGGTCACGGGCTCGTCCCACCGGGGCGGCGCCTCGTCGACGGGCGCCGGGGCCCCGATCGGCTGGTCCTCGAAGGACGCCGGCGGCTGGGAGTCGTCAGTGGTGTCCGTCATCGTCCTCGACAGAAGGGGTGCCGCGGGCATCGAGCCAGGCTTGGAGGAGGACGGAGGCGGCCACCTGGTCGACGACCTGGCGGCGGCGGCGCCCCGTCACCCCCTGCTCGCGCAGTACCCGCTCGGCGGTCACGGTGGTGAGACGCTCATCGTAGGTCTCCACCGGTACGGGGACCACGACGCGCAGGCGCTCGACCTCGGCCAGGGCCTTCTCGGCGGCCGGCCCGATCGTCCCGTCGAGGGAGAGGGGGAGGCCCACGACCACGCACTCGGCCTCGGCCTCCTGGACCAGAGCGGCGATGCGCCGGTGGTCCTGGGTCTCGTCGCCACAGCGGTCGACCTTCGTCCAGGGGGTGGCCAACGTTCCGGCGCTGTCGGACAGGGCGATGCCGATGCGGGCGTCACCCAGGTCGACGCCGACGGCCCTCAAGCGATCCCGGCGGCGCCACGGGCCTGGTCGAGCGCCTCGTCGACCTTCGACGGATCCCGGCCCCCGGCCACGGCCAGGTCCGGCGCCTTGCCACCCCCACCGCCCACCGTCCTGGCCGCGTCGGCGATCAGCTCACCCGCGTTCAGGCCGCTGTCGGCCGTGACGGCGGCGACCAGGCCCACCCCTCCGCCCTCGGGCTCGCCGATGACGACCACGGCCCGGATCCCGTTCGCGTCCCGAACGGCGACGGCGAGGTCCCGCAGTCCGTCGCGGTCCAGGCCGTCGACCCGGGCCACCACGACGCCGTCCACCGCCGTGGCGGCCAGCGCTCCGGCCTGGCCGGTGGCCGTCTGGCGTTTGAGGGCCTTGACCTCGTCGCGCAGGGCCTTGAGCTCGTCCAGGCGCTTCTCGATGCCGACCACGATCTCGTCGGGGGTCACGCCCAAGCGGTCCGCCGCCCCGGCGAGCAGGTCCTCGTCCCGGCGCAGGCGGTCCACGGTGTTGAGCCCCGTGACGGCCTCCATTCGACGCAGGTTCGAGCCGATCGAGCCCTCGGTCACGATCTTGAGCGGGCCGATGTCGCCGAGGGCGGTGACGTGGGTGCCGCCGCAGAGCTCGGTGGAGTGCGGGCCGGCCTGCAGCACCCGCACCACCTCGCCGTACTTGTCCCCGAAGAAGGCGATGGCCCCCAGCTCCTCGGCCTCGGCCTTGCTCGTCTCGAAGTGGCGGACGGCCGGGTTGGCCAGGATGTCGTGGTTGGCCAGGTCCTCGATGCGGGCGATCTGCTCGGCGGTCACCGGCTCGAAGTGACTGAAGTCGAAGCGCAGGCGGTCGGGGGCGACCAGCGAGCCCTGCTGCTTGACGTGGTCGCCGAGGACCTCGCGCAGGGCCCAGTGCAGGATGTGGGTCGCGGTGTGGTTCCGGCGGATGGCGTCCCGGCGGTCGCCGTCGATGGCGGCCCGGGCCTCCTGGCCGGCGGTGAGCCCGCCCTCGACGATGCGGGCCCGGTGCCGGTGCACCTCGGGCACGCCGTAGTCGGTGTCGAGCACCTCGGCCCGGCCGGTCTCGGTCTCGATGGTCCCGGTGTCGCCCACCTGGCCGCCGGACTCGGCGTAGAACGGCGTGCGGTCCAGCACGATGGCCACCTCGTCGGTGCCCTCGATGGGCAGCACCGCCAGGACCGTGCCGGTGGCCTCGTTCTCGTGGCGGCCGACGAAGTCGGTCGGGCCGTGGTGCTCCAGCACGTCCTGGAAGCCGACCAGGTCCGCGGTGGCCCCCACCTTGCGCTGGGCGTCCTTGGCCCGCTTCC
This sequence comes from uncultured Microthrixaceae bacterium, assembly GCA_963845425.1. Classification (GTDB taxonomy): domain Bacteria; phylum Actinomycetota; class Acidimicrobiia; order Acidimicrobiales; family DATDAH01; genus DATDAH01. Next base: position 139,577 of record CAWJSC010000010.1, on the reverse strand, counting down.
GCTGCTCGGCCATCGCGGCGTCGAAGCCGGCCTGATCGACGTCGACGCCCTGCTCGGCCACGATCTCCTGAGTCACCTCCAGCGGGAAGCCGTAGGTGTCGTGCAACCGGAAGGCCACGTCACCGGCCAGGGGCTGGCCCGGGGCGAGCTCGTCCAGCGCGGTGTCGAGGATGGCCGAGCCGGTGCGCAAGGTCTCGCGGAACCGGGTCTCCTCCCGCTCGATGGTCTGGCGCACGACCGTGTGGCTGTCGGCCAGCTCGCGGTAGTCCCCGGCCATGATCGCCACGACCTCGTCGACCATCGCCGGCGTGACCACCTCCTCGACCCCCAGGAGGTAGGCGTGGCGGACAGCCCGGCGGATGATGCGCCGCAGGACGTAACCCCGCTCCTCGTTGCTGGGGATGACCCCGTCGCTGACCAGGAAGGTCATGGCCCGGGCGTGGTCGGCGAGGATGCGCAGGGACACGTCGGTGCGATCGTCGGCCCCGTAGACCACCCCGGTGAGCTCGCCCGCCTTCGCGATGAGCCGACGGAACTCGTCGGTGTGGAAGATCGAGTCCACCCCCTGCAGCACGGTGAGGATGCGCTCGAGACCGGCCCCGGTGTCGATGCTGGGCTTGGGCAGGGGCTCGCGGGAGCCGTCGGCGTGCTGCTCGTACTGCATGAACACGAGGTTCCAGATCTCGACGAAGCGCTCCTCGCCGCCGTGGGCGGGCCCGCCGCCTTCGCCGAACTCGTCGCCGAGGTCGTAGAAGATCTCCGAGCAGGGCCCGCAGGGGCCGGTGTCGGCCATCTGCCAGAAGTTGTCCTCGTCGAGGCGCTGGATCCGCTCGGCGGGCACGCCGACGACGTCCCGCCAGAGGGCCTCGGCCTCGTCGTCGGTGGTGTGGACGGTGATCCACAGGCGGTCCGGGTCGAGCTTCAGCACCTCGGTGACGAACTCCCAGGCCAGCGGGATGGCCCGCTCCTTGAAGTAGTCCCCGAAGCTGAAGTTGCCCAGCATCTCGAAGAAGGTGAGATGGCGCTTGGTCCGACCGATCTCGTCGAGGTCGTTGTGCTTCCCCCCCGCCCGGACACACTTCTGGACGGTGACCGCCCGCGGCCACGGGGCCGGTTCATCGCCCACGAAGTAGGGCTTGAACGGGACCATGCCGGCCACGGTGAAGAGCAGCGTCTTGTCGTGCGGTATCAGGCTGGCCGAGGGCACGACCGTGTGGTCGCGTTCGGAGAAGAACCCGGTGAAGGCCTTGCGCAGCTCGTTGGCGTCCATGGTCCGCCCCAGCCTACGGGGGGTCCGCGGTCGCGACGGTCAGGGTTCGACGCCGGTGCGGACCTGCAGCTGCTCCCGCAACTCGGCTTCACGCCCGGCCATCGCGGTGCGTCCCTCCTCCATCGCCTTTCGCAGATCCACGCCGAAGGCGCGGATGGCCTCGGCCAGGTCCGAGGCGATCCGCTCGGGCTTCAGCCGGGTGCCGCGCACCCGCAGGGAGCGTTGGGTGCGCAGGACCAACGTCACGCCGACGGCGAAGCCGATCACCAGCCAGACGAGGCGCTTGGTCACCGGGGGGCCTTCCGCACGCCTCGGAAGCGTCGGTAGGCCTGATTGGCGCCGGTAGCGGCGGCCAACCCCTTGACCACCGGGCCGCCGACCGTGAGATAGGCCAGCCGGGAGGCCGAGTCCAGCGTGTCGGTCACCGACTCGGCGGCGTGCAGGACGTTGTCGATCCGCTCCAGCTCGGCGTTGGTGCCCCGCACCGCCTCGCGCAACTCCTCGACCACGGCCTGGCTCTCGACCCGCAGCGCTCCGACAGTGGCCCGCAGGTCCCGGACGGTGCGCAGGAGGGCGACGACGACGGCCAGCAACGCGCCGAGGGCGACGGTGGCCGCGACGGCCACCACGAGGGCGGCGACCTCACTACCGCTCATCAGGGTCCTCCTCGGTCGGGCCGGGCCTGCGTTCGGCCATCCGCTCGGCCACCCGGCGCTCCGCGCCATGGGTCGAGGGCTCGTAGTAGCGCCGACCCGCGAGCCCGAGTGGTCGGTACTCCTGGTCCACCCAACCCCGGGGGTCGTCGTGAGGATAGTCGTAGCCCTCGCCGTGGCCGAGGGATGCCGCGCCCCGGTAGCCCGTCCCCCGCAGGTGAAGGGGCACCTCGCCCCGGGGCTGTTCCTGGACGTCGGCCAGCGCCTTGTTCAGCGCGGCGTAGGAGCGGTTCGACTTCGGTGCGGTGGCCAGGTAGACGGTGGCATGCGACAGGGCGATGCGGGCTTCGGGCAGGCCCACGAACTCGACCGCCTGCGCCGCCGCGTTGGCCACCACCAGGCCCATCGAGTCGGCCAGGCCGATGTCCTCGGAGGCCGAGATCACCAGGCGACGGGCGATGAAGCGGGCGTCCTCCCCGGACTCCAGCATCAGCGCCAGCCAGTAGAGGGCGGCATCGGGGTCCGAGCCCCGGATGCTCTTGATGAAGGCGCTGATGACGTCGTAGTGCTCGTCCTCGCCGTAGCGGAGGGCCTTGGCGTTCAGGGCGGCCTCGACGTGGGCCAGCTCGACGTGGGGGGCTACGACGCCCTCGTCGGCCAGGGCCACAGCGACCTCGAGGGCGGTCAGGACCTGACGACCGTCGCCCCCGACCTGGGCCACCAGGTGGTCGACCGCGTCGTCGTCGGCCGTCGCCCCCTCCTCGACCAGTCCCCGCTCGACCAGGGTGCGCACGGCGTCGGGGCCGAGGGGCTCGAGGCGGAACAGCGTGGACCGCGAGAGCAGGGGGGCGTTCACCTCGAAGTACGGGTTCTCGGTGGTGGCGCCGATCAGCACGAGCAGACCGTCTTCGACCCCCGGCAGGAGAGCGTCCTGCTGGGCCTTGTTGAAGCGGTGGACCTCGTCCAGGAACAGGATCGTGCGCTGGTCACGCTCGCCGAGGCGCTGACGGGCCTTGGCCAGGACCTCGCGGACGTCCTTCACGCTGGCCGACACCGCCGACAGCGCTTCGAAGGCCGCCGTCGTCTTTCCGGCGATGAGCCGGGCGAGCGTGGTCTTCCCCGTCCCGGGCGGTCCCCAGAGGATCACCGAGCTCAGCCGGTCGCCCTCGATCAGGGTCCGCAGCGGCATGCCAGGGCCCAACAGGTGTTCCTGGCCGACCACGTCCTCCAGCCGACTGGGTCGCATCCGGGCGGCCAACGGCGCCCGCCGTTGCAGCCGTTCATCGGCCGCGGAGGCGAAGAGGTCGTCGGGCACGCGGTCCGAGGGTAGGCGCTGCCTCCGACGCACTCCCGTCGATCCGCGCTCACAACGAGCGCCCTCGTGCCGACAGGGACCACATGCCGCCCGTTCTGGCTGTCGTCTTCTGGGCCTGGGTCCTGGTGTCGATCGTCGTCATCCTGCGCCGGCGCGCCACCAGGCGCGCCATTGCCCGCATGGAGGCGACCGAGGACGCCCTGGTCTCCCCGATCACCGGCGAGGAGGTGAGTCCGGCTGACGCCGACGTGCCCGTCCCCGTCGCCGTGGGTGCGGCCGCCCCGGCCGCTCCCTCGCCACCGACGCCTCCCGGCTTCGACACCCCGACGGCCCCGATCGTCGACCGGCCGGCGCCCCGCAGCGCCCCGGCCGCCGGCGTCGCCGACGCCCTCGTGGGCATCCGCATGCCGTGTGACCTGGTGCCCCTCGTGCTGGACCGCCTGGCCACCGACCACATCACGCTGTCCACGACCGGCCACGCGGCCGAGGCCGTGGGGCCCGCGCTGGCCGACGAGATCGAGCGGTTGGGCTACGTCGTGCGGCCGATCAGCGACCACGAGGTCCTGGCCACCCGCGGCACCACCGAGCTGCGCCTCACCATCCACCGGCCCGGGTCCGACGGTCGCCACCTCCTGCACCCCACCGCCCGCGACGGCAGCGTCGTGGTGGAGATCGCCCTCAACTGATCCTCCGGGTCAGGCCTTCGGAGGCAGCATCCGCAAGCCGAGCTCGGTGAGGTGCCGGTCGGCGATGGCCGACGGGGCCCCCGTCAGGGGGTCGGCGCCGGACTGGGTCTTGGGGAAGGCGATGACCTCGCGGATGTTCTCCTCGCCCGCCAGCAGCGCGGCCAGCCGGTCGATGCCGAAGGCGAACCCCGCGTGGGGCGGGGCTCCGAATCGGAACGCCTCCAGCAGGAACCCGAAGCGGTCGTTCGCCGTCTCCTCGTCGATGCCCAACAGCGCGAAGACGCGGCGCTGCACGTCGGGCTGGTGGATCCGGACACTGCCCGAGCCCAGCTCCCAGCCGTTGAGGGTGAGGTCGTAGGCCTGGGCCCGGACCTCGAGCAGGGCCTCGCCCCCCTGGTCCAGCAGGAACAGGTCGTCGGCGTGGGGCATGGTGAACGGGTGGTGGGCCGAGATCGGCAGCCCGTCGTCGCCGAGGGCCTCGAAGAGCGGGAAGTCCACGACCCAGAGGAAGTGCAGGCCGCCCTCGTTGACCGGTAGCCCGCCCAGCTGGAGCCGGAGCAGGCCGAGGACGTGGCGGACCTGACGGCGCTCGTCGGCGACCAGGAGCACGAGGTCCCCCGCTTCGCCGTCGAGGGCCCCGACCACCGCGGTGATCTCGGCCTCGGTGAGGAACTTGGCCACGGGCGAGGTGACCTCGGTCGGGCCGTCGACCTTCATCCACACCAGGCCCTTGGCCCCGAGGGACTGGGCGGCCTCGACCAGGGCGTCCAGCTCCCGGCGGGTCTTCTCGGCCCCGCCGGGCACGCGGATGCCCTTCACGCACGGCGCCTGGAAGGCCTTGAACTCGGTGGCCCCGAACACCTCGGTCAGCTCGACCAGCTCCATGCCGAACCGGAGGTCGGGCTTGTCGCTGCCGAAACGTTCCATGGCGTCGTGCCAGGTGATCGAGCCGAAGGTCAGGGGCGGCTCGCCGGTGACGGCCTCCACCGCGGCCGACACCGCGATCTCGGTGAAGGCCCGCACGTCGGCCTCGCCCACGAAGCTGGCCTCGAGGTCCAACTGGGTGAACTCGAACTGGCGGTCAGCCCGCAGGTCCTCGTCTCGCAGGCAACGGGCGACCTGGAAGTAGCGCTCCATCCCGCCGACCATGCAGAGCTGCTTGAAGAGCTGGGGGCTCTGGGGCAGGGCGTAGAAGTCGCCGGGGTGCAAGCGGGAGGGCACCACGAAGTCCCGGGCCCCCTCCGGAGTCGAGGCGATGAGCATCGGCGTCTCGATCTCGGTGAAGCCCTGCCCGGCCATGGCGTTGCGCAGGGCCAGGTTCACCTTCGCCCTGACGCCGAGGTTGGTCTGCAGACGCGAGCGGCGCAGATCCAGGTACCGGTGGCGCAGGCGGAGGGACTCGTCCGCGTCGATGCGGTCGCTGATCGGGAAGGGCAGCGCATCGGCGGTGGCCAGCACCTCCACGGTGCAGTCCCCGACCTCCACCTCGCCGGTGGCCAGGTCGGCGTTCGTCGTGCCCTCGGGCCGGATGCGCACGGTGCCGGACACCTTCACCACGTACTCGCTGCGGAGGTCGTCGGCGCCGGGCACGACGCACTGGATCACCCCGGTGCGGTCCCGGACGTCCACGAAGGCCAAGTGCTCACCGTGCTCGCGACGGGTGGCCACCCAGCCGCACAGCACCACCTCCCGGCCCTCGTCGGCCCGGGTCAGCTCACCGCACCAGTCCGTCCGCATCCCCACCACAGCCATCAGTGCTGCTCCGCTGCCGGCTCCGCCGCGTTGCCGCGGCGCGCGGTCTTGATCGTGTCCACGAGTCTGTCCATGCTCACCTGTTCCTGGGGGCGGTCCGAGCGCAGGTCTCGGAGCGTGACCACGCCCGCCGCGGCCTCGTCCTCGCCGACGATGGCCGCGAAGCGGGCGCCACTGCGGTCCGCCGCCTTCATCTGGGACTTCATGGACCGGCCGTCGAAGCCGCGGTCCGCGCCGAGGCCTGACCGGCGCAAGGCGCTGGTCAGGTCACGAGCGAGGTCGCCACCGGTCACATCGACCACGAAGACGTCGACGCGGGAGCCGGGCTCGCGCCAGACCCCCTCGGCGTCGGCGGCCAGGAGCAGGCGTTCGATGCCCAGGCCGAAGCCGATGCCCGGGGTGGGCGGACCGCCGAGGGCCTCGGCCAGGCCGTCGTAACGCCCGCCCCCGCCCACCGCGTTCTGCGCGGCGTCCAGGGCCTCGGCCTGGAGCTCGAAGGTGGTCCGGGTGTAGTAGTCGAGGCCCCGGACCAGCCGCGGCTCGATGGTGAACGGGATGCCGAGGGCGGTGAGACCGGCCTGGACCCGTTCGAAGTGCGCCGTGGCCGCGTCGGAGAGGTGCTCGGCCGGACGGGGGGCCCCGGCCACGACCGCGGCGGTGGCGGGCCGCTTCGAGTCGAGCACCCGCAAGGGGTGATGGCCGACCTTCCCGCGGTCCTCCTCGGCGATGGCGTCCAGGTGTTCCCGGAAGAAGGCCTGGAGCACGCCGGCGTAGCGCACCCGGTCCTCGGGCTCGCCCATCGAGTTGACCAGCAGGTTGATCCGGCGCAGGCCGATCTCGGACAGGAAGTCCCAGGCCAGGCCGATGACGTCGACGTCGACGTCGGCGTCCACCGAGCCCAGGACCTCGACGCCCAACTGGTGGTGCTGGCGGTACCGGCCGGCCTGCGGACGCTCGTAGCGGAACGTCGGCGCGGCGTACCAGACCTTCCAGGGGTCGGTCGGGTGGTGCTCGAGATAGGCCCGCACGACCGGCGCTGTGCCCTCGGGGCGCAGGGCGATGCGGCGCCCGCCCTTGTCCTCGAAGTCGTACATCTCCTTGGTGACGATGTCGGTGCCCTCCCCCACCCGCTCGAAGACACCGAGGTCCTCGAAGGTCGGGCTCTGGAGGAGGCCGAAGCCGGCGCGGCCGGCGGCCCCGGCGAAGGCGGCGACCAGCGCCTCCCAGCGTCGTGACTCAGGCGGCAGCGTGTCACGCGTGCCCGTGGGGGCCTTGAAGGGGGCAGCCATGTTCCCTACTTGGTGGCGCCGGGAAGGACCCGGTAGGCGTCGAACACGCAGTCGATGCCCTTGAGGGTGCTGACCAGGGAGTCGAGCTGAGTGGGGTCGCCGAGCTCGACGTCGAACTGCATGCGGCACATCCGGTCGCCTCCGGTGCGGGTCTCGGAGTGGAGGATGTTCAGGCGGTGGTCGGACAGGGCCGCGGAGACATCCCGCAGCAGCCATTCCCGGTCGAGGGCCTCGACCACCAGCGAGGCCACGAAGGTGCCCCGGCTGTCGGCGTCCCACTCGACGTCGATGACCCGCTCGGTCTGTTCCCGGACGAGGGCGACGGCGTTGGTGCAGTCGGTGCGGTGCACGGTCACCCCTCGGCCCCGGGTGATGAAGCCCATGATCTCGTCGCCCGGCACCGGGGTGCAGCAGCGAGACAGGCGGACCAGCATCTGCTCCTGGCCCTCCACGTGGACCCGGGCGGGCTGGCTGGCCGAGCGCCGGGGACGCCGGGGCGTGGTCAGCCCCGTCGAGAGCTGCTGCTCGCGCTCGGGGTCGTCGCCCGAGAGCATGCGGGCGATGCGGGTGGCGACCGACTGGGCCGAGACGTGACGCTCCCCCACGGCGGCGAACAGGGCGTCGAGATCGGTGTAGTTGAGGTCCTCGGCCACGCCCTCGAGCACGTCGGAGCCCATGGGCAGACCATCGTGGCGCATGGCCTTGATGACCTCGTCACGCCCGGTCTCGATGGCGTCGCCCCGGCGTTCGCGGGAGAACCACTGGCGGATCCGGTTCTGGGCCCGGGGTGTGACCACGATGTTCAGCCAGTCCCGCGACGGGCCGGGGTTCTCCACCTTGGAGGCGATGACCTCGACCGTCGCCCCCGACTTCAACGCCGAGTCCAGCGGGACCAGGCGTCCGTCGATGCGGGCCCCGATGCAGGCGTGGCCCACCTCGGTGTGGATGGCGTAGGCGAAGTCCAGCGGTGTGGCACCGTCGGGGAGGATGATCACGTCGCCCTTCGGGGTGAAGACGTAGACCTCGTCGTCCTCGAGGTCACCCTTGAGGTTGGCCATGAACTGGGTCGGGTCCGTGGTCTCGGACTGCCAGTCCAGGATCTTGTTCAGCCAGACGATGTCGTCGGCGGGCGACTTCTCCTTGTAGGCCCAGTGGGCGGCCACGCCCAGCTCGGCCCGCTGGTGCATCTCCTGGGTGCGGATCTGGAACTCGACCGCCTTGCCGCCCGGGCCCATGACCGTGGTGTGCAGCGACTGGTAGAGGTTGAACTTGGGCAGGGCGATGTAGTCCTTGAACCGGCCCGGCACCGGCTGCCACATGCCGTGGATGCAGCCCAGGGCGGCGTAGCAGTCCTTCACGGAGGCCACGATCACCCGGATGCCGACGAGGTCGAGGATGTCATCGAAGGGGCGGCCGCGGACCATCTTCTCGTAGATGCTCCAGAGGTGCTTGGGGCGGCCGGTGACGTCGGCCTTGACCCGCACCTCCGCCAGGCGCTCGGTGACCTCGCCCTCCACCTGCGTGAGGTAGAGGTCCCGCTCGGGGGCCCGGGCGTCGACCAGGTGGTCGACCTCGGCGAAGCGCTTCGGGTGCAGGGCGGCGAAAGCGAGGTCCTCCAGTTGCTGCTTGACCTCCTGGACGCCGAGGCGGTGGGCCAGCGGCGCGTAGATGTCGAGGGTCTCCTGGGCGATGCGCAGCTGCTTCTCGGTCGGCATGGCGGCCAGGGTGCGCATGTTGTGCAGGCGGTCGGCCAACTTGACCATGAGGACCCGCAGGTCGTCGGCCATGGCCACGAGCATCTTGCGCATGGTGGCCGCCTGCTGGGCCTCGCGGGACTCGAACTCCAGGCGCTCCAGCTTGGTGACCCCGTCGACGATGGCGGCCACCTCCGCGCCGAACTCCTCCTCCAACTCGGCGAGCGCGACCCGGGTGTCCTCGACGGCGTCGTGCAGCAGCGCGGCGGCGATCGTGGTGTCGTCCAGGCCCAGGTCCGCGGTGACCTTGGCCACGGCGACGGGGTGGGAGATGTAGGGGTCGCCCGACTTGCGCTGCTGGCCCTCGTGCGCCTCGGCCGCTCGTCGGTAGGCCCGGACCACGAGGTCACCGCTGGCCCGGGGGTGGTGCTCCCGGAAAGCCTCGACGACCGACGCCACCTCCTCGTCGGGGGTCAGCTCGGCCCGCCGCCAGGGCAGGACGCGGTCGACGGTGGAGGGCATGTCAGTAGTGGACCAGGGCGCGGACGTGGTCATTGCCGAGCCGGCTCCGCCCCTCGAGGGCGTCGAGCTCGATGAGGAAGCCGTAGCCGGCCAACCGGCCCCCGAGGCGCTCGACCAGGCGGCCGGTGGCCGAGGCCGTCCCGCCGGTGGCCAGCACGTCGTCGATCACCAGGCAGGCCTCCCCGTGGCCGAGGGCGTCGGTGTGCAGCTCGAGGGCGTCGTCGCCGTACTCCAGCTGGAAGCTCTCGCGGTGGGTTTCGTGGGGCAACCTGCCGGTCTTGCGCACGGGGACGAGGGCCGCGCCGAGCCGGTAGGCGATCGGCGCGGCGAGCAGGAAGCCCCGGGCCTCGATGCCGACCACCCGGTCGATGGTCTCGCCCGCGAACTCATCGGCGAGGGCGTCGATCACGAAGCGGAAGGCGTCGACGTCGCCCAGCAACGGGGTGATGTCGCGGAACATGATCCCCGGCTCGGGGAAGTCGGGGATGTCACGCACGAGCTCGGTGAGCCACGCCGTGTCGGTCATCCGTCGAATCTACCTGGGTCGACCCGACGTTCTCGGGGAGCTATTTCCGCTTCTTGGACTTCCGGGGGCGGGGCGGGATGGCCCCGGCGGGCGCCGCGGTCGGTGCCACGGTGCCGCCGGTGGGCGCCCGGCGGGCCGCCCGCGGCAGGATCGGCGTGCTGCGGGCGTCGGCCGGCAGCCCGGCCTCGCCCGTGTAGGCCCACCTGGGCTCGCGTTCCTTCAGCCAGCTCACGATCGGCGCGGCCACGAACAGCGACGAGTAGGCGCCCGAGGTCAGGCCGATCAGCAGCGCCAGCGCGAACTCCTCCAGGGTCTCCGCGCCCAGGAGGATGGCGCCGACGACCAACATCGAGATGATCGGCAGGATCGTGGCGACGGTCGTGTTGACCGAGCGCATCAGCGTCTGGTTGAGCGTCCGGTTCATGATCACCCGGTAGGGCACCCTGCTCACCTGCCGCGCGCTGTTCTCCAGGGCGCGGTCGAACACCACGATCGTGTCGTAGAGCGAGTACCCGAGGATGGTCAGGAAGGAGATCACCGTCGCCGGGGTCACCTCGATCTGGAACACCGAGTACACGCCGACGCTCAGCAGGAGGTCGTGGGCCATCGACACGAGGGCACCGACGGCCATCTTCCACTCCAGCCGGATGCTGATGTACAGCGTGATGGCGATGAAGAAGTAGACGAGGGCCCGCTGGGCCTGCTTGGTGATCTCCTCACCCCAGGAGGGACCGACCGTGGTGACGCTGACGTCCTCGGTGGTGACGCCCCCGAAGTCGGCCAGGGCCTGGGTGACGGCCCGGCTCTCGCTGTCGGTCGTGATGTCGGCCTGGATGCGCAGGACCTCGGTCCCGTCGGCGTTCGTGACCAGCTGGATCTTGGCGCTGCCCGCGTCGAGTTCGACCATGACGGCCCGGGCGTCATCGACCGAGGCGCCGTCGCTGGGCACCTCCCAGACGCTGCCGCCCTCGAAGTCGATGCCCAGGTTGAGCCCGTTGGCGAACAGGCTGACCACCGAGATGATCGAGACGATCAGGGCGATGACCAGTCCCCACCTGAACGTCTTGACGAAGTTGAAGTCGTTGGTGCTCTGGTACACCGCCCGCAGGTTCCGCCGGATGGCCCCTTGGTGGTCGACCGCGGGCTCGACCGTCTCGTCGATGTCGCTCACGGCGCCTCCTCCATGTGGGGCATGCCGAAGACCGCGTTGCGGTCACGCAGCCTCGGGCTGCGAGCCAGGATCAGCACGGCCGGGCGGATGAAGAACCACGAGGCGATGATGTCGACCACCGTCGAGATCCCCAGCAGCAGGGCGAAGCCGCGGACCGGGCCCACCGAGAGCCAGTACAGCAGCACGGCGCCGATCAGCGAGGCGACGTCGGCCTTGATGATCGTGGCGAACGACGAGTCGAACGAGCGGTCGACCGTGCTGCGGAAGGTGCGCCCGTTGCGCACGTCCTCCTTGAGGTGCTCGTAGAAGACGACATTGGAGTCCACGGAGATGCCGATGGACACGATGAGGCCCGTCACCCCGGCCAGGGTCAGGGCCAGGCCCCGCGACTCGCCGAGATAGGAGATGAGCGCCCAGACCAGGGCGAACTCCAGCACGAGGCTGGCGATGGCCACCACCCCCAGCAGGCGGTAGTAGCCGACCATGAAGATCACGGTCAGACCGAGGCCGATGAGACCGGCGAAGAGGCCGGCCTTCAGGGAGTCCTCCCCCAGGGTGGCCGACACCGTCTGGGTCTGCTGGGGCTCCAGCTCGACGGGCAGGGCGCCGTACTCGAGCACGAGGGCCAGGTTCTTGGCCGAGGACTCCTCGAAGTCCCCGCTGATGACGATCTGATCCCGCTCGAACTCGGGCTGCTGGATCGTGGGCGCCGAGATGACCTCGCTGTCGAGGACGATCGCCAGCTGGGAGGTGGGGCAGGTCGGGTCGGCGGCGACGCACTTGGCCGCCACCTGGTTGAAGCGGTCGATGCCGTCGGCTCCGGCTTCGAACACCGGGTTGACCTGCCAGGCGATGCCGGACTGGTCGAGGCCGGCCGAGGCCCCCGAGAGGGCGTCGCCGGTGAGCTCGGTGGGCCCGAGCAGGTAGCGGCTGACGATGACCCCGTCCTCGTCGCGCTCGGCCAGCACCACGGTGTTGCAGGTCTCGTCCCGGGGCCGGGGGGTGAGGCCCTCGGCGTTCAGGCGGACCGGGAGACCGTCCTCGCCGAGCCGGGTGGTGTCCTCCACGCCGGCGCAGGGGCCGACCGCAGCGCCGGCCGGCACGGTGGTCGCCGTCGTGGTCGGCGGGCCTCCGCCGACCGTGGTGGTGGTCTGGAGGCCGGCCGCGTTCTCGCCGGGCGTCAGGCCACCGAGGCCCTGCTCGCCCGCGCCGGCCGTCGTCGTGGTGGTGGTCGACGGTGCGGTGGTCGGCGGGGCGTTCGTGGTCCCGCCCGGTGCCGTGGTCGTGGTGGTGTCGCCGGCCGTCGTGGTCGGGATCTCCTCGCCCACCGGAGGCAGGGTCGCCAGCACGGGCCGGAACCGCAGCTCGGCGGTCTGCCCGACCAGCTCCAGCGCCCGGTCCTGGTCACGGACACCGGGGAGCTGGACCAGGATCGTGTCCCCCTGCCGGGTGATGTCCGGCTCGGCCACACCGAGGGCGTCGATCCGGTTGCGGATGATCTCCACGGCCTGGTCGACGGTGTCCTGGTTCTCGATGTCCCCGCTCGGCTGGAGGACGACCGAGACCCCGCCCTGGAGGTCCAGGCCGAGCACGGGCGAGTTGTCCGCGGCCACCGTGTAGAGCAATGACGCCACCGTGAACGCGACGAACAGGACGAGGGGGATGACCCCCTTGCGGCGCACGAGTGGCTACTGGTCCTCGACGTCGGCGCCGGTGTCCCACTCGATGAGCTCGGCCACCGCCGCCCGTTGGATGCGCACGACGACGCCGTCGGCGATCTCCATCTCGGCGATCTGGCCGTCGATCGTGGTGATGGTGCCGTACAGCCCGCCGTTGGTCAGCACGTCGTCCCCCGGCTCGATCGACCGGATCAGCTCGGTGTGCTCCTTGACCCGCTTCTGCTGCGGGCGGATGAGCAGGAAGTAGAAGACCGCGAAGAAGACAGGAAGGAGGATGAGTTGACCCATACGAGGCGCTCCGAGAGATCCGGGGAAGTCGGCGTGCGACTCTACCGGCGGGTGGTGCCATCACACTTGACTGGCTTCGCCATGACCCTTGACTGGCTTCGCTTCGCTCACCAAGTCCAGCGTCGCCGTCGTGGAGCGTCGATCGTGCTGCTCCGGCTGGCGCTATCACACGTGACTGGCCTCGCTGCGCTCGGCAAGTCCGGCGTCGCCGTCGTGGAGCGTCGACGGTGCTGCTCCGGCTGGCGCCTGCGCAGCCTCACTACTCGTCGGCACGTCCCCAGTGCTGAGCGATGTCGTCTCGTAGGCCTGAGAGGTCGCCGCGGCGCACGGCGTCGCCGGCCTGGTGCACGAGATCGAGCAGCCAGGCGAGGTTGTGGAGGGTCAGGAGGCGGGGGCCGGTGGGCTCGTCGGTCTTCAGGAGGTGGCGGAGGTAGGCCCGGGAGTGCCGGGCGCAGACCTCGCAGGCACAGTCGGGGTCGAGCGGACCGTCGTCGGTCCCGAAGCGCTGGTTGCGCAGGTTGAGGCGCCCGGTCCCGGTCAGCACCGTGCCGTGGCGTCCCAGGCGGGTGGGCAGGACGCAGTCGAACATGTCGACCCCCCGGGCGATGCCCTCCAGGATCCCCACCGGATCCCCGACCCCCATCAGGTAGCGGGGCTGGTCCGCCGGGAGTACCGCCGTGGTCGCCGCCAAGGCGGGCAGCATCTCGACCCGCGACTCCCCCACCGACAGGCCACCGATCCCGTACCCGTCGAAGTCGAGGGCCACGGTGCGCTCGGCGCTCTCGGCCCGCAGGTCGACGTCCACGCCGCCCTGGACGATCCCGAACAGGCACTGGTCCTGGACCCGGGTGTGGGCCGCGCGCGCCCTGGCGGCCCAGGCCGCGGTGCGCTCGACGGCGGCCCGGATCACCCGGGGCTCGGACGGCAGCGGGGGACAGACGTCGAGCACCATCTGGATGTCGGCCCCGAGGGCCTCCTGCACGGCCACCGCGGACTCGGGGGTGAACCGCACGAGGTCGCCGTCGTAGGTCGACCGGAAGGTGGCGCCGTCGTCGTCGACCTTCGGCTCGAGGGAGAAGATCTGGTAACCGCCCGAGTCGGTCAGTACGTGACCGGGCCAGTCCATGAAGCCGTGGAGGCCGCCGAGGTCGGCCACCACCTCGTGACCGGGACGCAGAGACAGGTGGTAGGTGTTCGCCAGCACCACCTCGAAGCCGAGGCGCTCCAGATCGACCGCTGAGAGGTGCCTCACCGCCCCCCGGGTGGCCACCGGCATGAAGCAGGGGGTGCGGAAGGTCCCCCTGGCGGTGGTGATGACCCCGGCCCGCGCGGCTCCGTCGGTCGCCTCGACGGCGATCGTGGCCTTCACTCCCGCTCCAGGAGCATCGCGTCGCCGAAGGACAGGAAGCGATAGCCCCGGGCCAGCGCGGTCGCGTAGAGGTCCCGCCAGCGGTCGCCGACGAAGGCGTCCACCAGCACGAGCAGGCTCGAGCGGGGCACGTGGAAGTTGGTGAGCAGGACGTCCACGACGGCGAACTGGTGACCCCGACGGATGAACAGGTCGGTGGTGCCCGCGGGTGCGCCCGACGCCGACCAGGACTCGAGGGCCCGGACCACGGTCGTGCCGACGGCGATCACCCGCTGGGCCCGGGCCACGGCATGCACGGTCGCCTGGGGGATGACGTAGCGCTCGGTGTGGACGGTGTGGTCCTCCACCCGCTCGGCCCGGATCGGGGCGAAGGTGCCGAGACCCACCTCGAGATCGACCTCGGCCACCTGCCCCCCGGCGGCGACGCAGCGGTCGAGGACCTTCGGCGTGAGGTGCAGCCCCGCGGTGGGCGCCGCCGCCGAGCCGGGGCGGCGGGCGAACACGGTCTGGTAACGCTCGGGATCGTCCAAGGCGGTGGTGATGTAGGGCGGCAGGGGGAGCGACCCGAGTCGGTGCACCAACGCCAGCGGATCCTCGTCACCCAGCAACCACACCGACCGCTCCCCGTCACCCACCGCCCCGCCGACCTGGAGGACCTCGGCGCCGTCGCGCTCGAGCACGGTCCCCGGCGGTACCCGGCGGCCGGGCCGCACCAGCGCCGTCCACTCTCGGTCCCCCGTGCGCTCGGCCAGCAGCACCTCGACCGCGCCGCCGGTGGGCTTGGTCAGGCGCAGTCGGGCCGGGATGACCCGGGTGTCGTTCACGACGATGAGGTCCCCCGGCCGCACGAGAGCGGGCAGGTCGGCCACGGTCCGGTCGTCCGGCGCCTCGTCCGGGCCCCGGTCCACCAGCAGGCGGGCGGCGTCCCGGGGCTCGATCGGGGTCTGGGCGATGGCCGCCTCCGGCAGGTCGTACGCAAAGGCCTCGGTCTCCACCCCTCAGACCCGCGTCGCGGCGAACGGGCCCCGGATTCCCGGTCCCGGGCCCCGGGATCCGGGGGCAGAGGGGTGGGAGCGGCGGTCGATGCGCACCCGGTCAGTCGCTGTAGGCGGACAGCGCCTCGAGGGCGGTGTGGACCAGGAGCCGGACCCCGGCGGGAATGGCGGCCTCGTCGACATCGAAGGCGCCGGCGTGGAGATCGGCCCAGCGGGGGGCGCCGACCGGGCGTACCCCGAGCCGTCCGTAGGCGCCGGGAACCCGCTCGAGCAGCCAGGAGAAGTCCTCGTTGCCGACGCTCTGCTGGGTGGGCACCCCCGCGTCCGGGCCCAGGGCGGCGTGGGTGGCGGCCCGCAGGACGGCGACCGCCTGCGCGTCGTTGTCGACCGGCGGGGAGCCCCGCTGGTACACGAGCTCGTAGTTCGCCCCGAACGGGGCGACGATGGCGGCCACCAGCCCCTCCACCAGCTCCTGCGCCGCGTCCCAACTGACCCGGCCCCGGACCCGCAGGGTGCCCGCCAGCTGGGCCTGGGTGGGGATGACGTTCGCGGCGTGGCCGGCCTGGACCTGGCCGAAGACCATGGTCACCGCGTCGCGGCTGTCGGTCAGGCGGGCCAGGCCCGCGGGCAGATCGGTGATGAGCTTGCCCAGGACGTGCACCAGGTCGGCGGTGAGATGGGGGCGGGCGGTGTGGCCCCCGGGGCCACTGAGCCGGATGACCACCCGATCGGCGGCGGAGGTGATCGGGCCGGAGCGCAGCCCGACCTGACCGACCTCCAGGCCCGGGTCGCAGTGCAGGGCGTAGGCCACGTCGACGTCGTCCAACAGTGACGTACGGTGCAGCGCCTCGGCGCCGCCGGGCATGGCCTCCTCGGCCGGCTGGAAGAGCAGACGTACCCGGCCGGGATGGTCCGGGCCGAGCAGGTCCTGGAGGGCCAGGCCCGCGCCCAGGAGGATCGTGGTGTGCACGTCGTGGCCACAGGCGTGGCACACGCCGGGGACGGTCGAACGGTACGGCACCTCTTTCTCGTCATCCAGGGGCAGCGCGTCGATGTCGGCCCGGAGCAGGACCGTCGGCCCGACGCCGTCGCCGAGGTCGACCTGCAGGCCGGTGTCGGTGGCCAGGTCCGTGGTGACGATCCCCGCGACGTCCAGGCGGGCCCGGACGGCGGCGGTGGTCTCGTGCTCGACCCAGGACAGCTCGGGGTGGGCGTGGAGCCGACGACGGAAGGCGATCAGCTCCTCGCCGTGGGCCGCCAGGAACGCGTCGAGGGCACCGTTGGTGGCGGCGGTCACCGGGTATCGGCCATGTCGTCCACCAGCTGGGCCACCACGGCCCGGAGGTCACCGCCGGACTCGACCAGCCGCCGCTGGCGCAGATAGCTCGGCCCCTCGTCGAGGATGGTGAGCACGCCCTCCAGCTCGTCGGCACAGCCCAGCTGGGCACCGACCGGGCGCACGGCGTCGACCAGCTCCCGCACCGCGTCGGGCAGCGGGCGGGTGGTGCCCTCCTCGTCCACGATGAGCTCCGCGTCGACGCCATAGCGCGCCGCTCGCCACTTGTTCTGGCGCAGGACCCAGTCCGACGGGGGATGGAGGTCTTCGCCCCCCTCGGCCCGCTGGTCCATCCACGTGACGAGGCACTGGCTCAGGGCGGCGAGGGCGCTCACCTCCCGCAGGGTGGGGAGCCCGTCGCACATCCGCAACTCGATGGTGCCGAAATCCGGATGGGGCCGGATGTCCCACCACACCTCCCGGATGGTGGACAGCGCGCCGGCGGAGATCAGCGTGGTCATGAAGCGCTCGAACTCGGCCCAGTCCTTCAGGGACTCGGGGAGGCCGGCGGTCGGCAGGGCCTCGAAGACCTTGCTGCGGCTGGAGGCCAGGCCGGTGTCCCGCTTCTCCCAGTAGGGACTGGAGGCCGACAGCGCCAGCAGGTGGGGGATGTAGCCGGCCAGGCCGTTGCTGATGGCCAGCACCCGCTCACCATGGCGGACGCCCACGTGGAAGTGGACACCGAAGATCTGCAGCCGCTGGGCGGGCCAGCCCATCGCCTCCAGGAGCTGGTGGTAGCGGGGATCGTCGCTGACCTCCTGGTCCCCCCAGCTGGAGAACGGGTGGGTGCCCGAGCAGAGCAGGTCGATCGCCCGTCGGTCGGCCGCCTCCCTGACCTCGGCCAGCGTGGCCGCCAGGTCGGCCCGGGCCTCGGCCACCGTCGTGCAGATGCCGGTGATGATCTCGATCGTGCAGGCGAAGAGCTCGGCCTTGGCCTTGGGGTGACCCCCCTCCGGATGGCCGGCGCCCAGCTCGGCCAGGATTCCCGGCGCCGCGCTGACCAGCTCGCCGGTGTCCCGGTCGACCAGCTCCAGCTCGACCTCGACCCCCAGGGTCGGTGCCGGCGAGCCGTTGAACTCGATGTGCACCTGCTCAGGCTAGGGGCCGGGGCCTACTCGAACAGGCTGGCGGTGCCCTGCGGCGTGGTCGGCGCGGCCAGGCCGAGGTGGGACCAGGCCGCCGGGGTGGCGACGCGGCCCCGGGGGGTGCGCATGAGCAGGCCCTGTTGGATGAGGAACGGCTCGTAGACGTCCTCGACGGTCTCCGGGGGCTCGCTCACCGCGATGGCCAGGGTCTTGAGGCCCACCGGCCCGCCCGCGAAGCTCTGGCAGAGGGCCCTCAGGATCGAGCGGTCCACCTTGTCCAGGCCCCGCTCGTCCACCCCGAAGGCGGCCAGGCCGTCCGACGCCGCCGCCTGGTCGATGTGGCCGCCGGCGCGGACCTCGGCGAAGTCCCGAACCCGGCGCAGGAGGCGGTTGGCGATCCGCGGCGTCCCCCGGGCCCGGCCCGCGATCTCGGCGCTGCCCAGGGCGTCGATGTCGATGCCCAGGATCCCGGCCGTGCGCACGACGATGGATTCGAGGTCGGCCGGCTCGTAGAACTCGAGGCGGGCCACGAGGCCGAAGCGGTCTCGCAGCGGGCCGGTGATCAGGCCCGTGCGGGTGGTGGCCCCGACCAGGGTGAACGGCGGGAGCTCCAGGCGGATGGAGCGGGCGGCCGGGCCCTTGCCCAGCACGATGTCCAGCTCGAAGTCCTCCATGGCCGGGTAGAGGACCTCTTCGATGGCCCGGGGCAGCCGGTGGATCTCGTCGATGAAGAGGACGTCGCCCGCCTCCAGCCGGGTGAGGATGGCGGCCAGGTCGCCGGCCCGCTCGAGCGCGGGGCCGGAGGTGATCTGGATGCCCACGCCCATCTCGTGGGCGACGATCCCGGCCAGGGTGGTCTTGCCGAGGCCCGGAGGGCCGGCGAGCAGGAGGTGGTCGGCGGGCTGACCCCGCTGAGCGGCCGCCTCCAGGACGATCGCCAGGTGCTCCTTGATCTCGGCCTGGCCGACGAACTCCTCCAGCGACCGGGGGCGCAGGCCGGGGTCGTCGTCGGTGACCTCGTCCACGACGTCGGCCACGGTCTCCTGGGCCAGGAGGATCTCCTCTCGGACGGCCCCCATCGGCTCCTCGGTCACGGGGTCAGGCTACGGCGAGGCGGCGCAGCGCTTCGCGGAGCAGGTCGGCGGGCTCACCCTCGGCGGGCAGGTCGTCGACGACCCGACGCACCTCGTCGGGCCCGTAGCCGAGGCCGGCCAGGGCCTCGGTCACGTCCCGACGGACCGAGCCGACCGGCACGGTTCCCGGCGGCGGTGTCAGGTCGATGTCGGGCAGGTCGAGCCGCGACTGCAGCTCGACCAGGAGACGGGCGGCGGTCTTGTTGCCCACACCGGGCACCAGGCAGAGGGCACTCACGTCCTGGGTGGCGATCACCTCGCGCAGGGCCCCGGGACCGTGGACCGACAGGATGGCCAGGGCGAGCGCCGGGCCGACGCCGTGGGCGCCGAGCAGGGCTTCGAAGCACACCCGCTCCTCGCGGGTGGCGAAGCCGTAGAGGGTCTGGGCGTCCTCGCGGATGTGGTGGTGGATCCAGAGGAAGACGTCGTCGCCGATCTCGCCCACCGCCGGGGAGGCCGTCGGCGCGACGATCACCCGGTAGCCGACCCCGGCCACCTCGATGAGGACGTCGCCGTCGAGCGAGCGGTCCAACAGCGTGCCCCGCAGCGAGCCGATCATCGGACCCCCACCTTCGCCCGCATCGGGGCATGGGCCAGGTGGCACAGCGCCAGGGCGGCGGCATCGGCCGCGTCGGCGGGCTTGGGCGGGGCGGCCAGCCCCAGCAGCGTCTGCACCATCTGTCCCACCTGCTCCTTGTCCGCGTTGCCGTGGCCGGCCACGGCTTCCTTGACCTGGTTCGGGGTGTACATCTCGACCCCGCATCCTGCGGCATGGGCCTCGGCCATGACGATGCCGCTGGCCTGGCCCACCGCCATGGCCGTGCGCACGTTGACCTGGAAGAACACCCGCTCCACGGCGACCACGGTGGGCGCCAGATCGGCGATGAGCGAGCGGATGCCGAGCTGCAGGTCGGCCAACCGCTTGGGCAGCGGGTCGTCCTTGTCGGTCCGCAGCACGCCGAGCGCCACCGCCCGCGGCGGGCGACCCCTCGGTCCGCCGGGCTGCTCGACGCACCCGTACCCGCAACGGGTCAACCCCGGGTCCACACCCAGCACGAACATCTGTACGAGGTTACGACGGTGCGACCGTCGTGCGGTGGATGCCACTCCTCACGGCCCGCACCCCTGCTGCCGATGGGCTGCTCGTGGAACCTGCACCTGTCGTAGCCGCTCGCGGGCTCGGTCGACGCTTCGGCGAGGTCGATGCCCTGTCCGACCTCGACCTCAGCGTGCCCGAGGGCGAGATCACCGTCCTGCTCGGGCCCAACGGTGCCGGCAAGACCACCGCCATCCGGATGATCACCGGCGCCCTGAACCCCGACCGGGGTGAGGTGCGGACCTTCGGGGTCGATCCCGGCGACGAGGGTGAGGACGTCCGCCGCCGTTGCGGCGTGGTGTCGGCCAAGCCGGCGCTGTACGACCGGCTCAACGGCTGGGACAACCTGGCCTACGCCGCGGAGCTCTACGGCCTGAAGGACTACGACAGCCGCCTCCGTGAGGCGGCCGCCCGCTTCGGCATCGAGGCCGCGCTGACCAAGATGGTCGGCGGCTATTCCACCGGCATGAAGACCCGCCTGGCGCTGGCCCGGTCGATCATGCACGACCCGGATCTACTGCTCTACGACGAGCCCACCTCGGGCCTCGACCCGGAGTCGTCCCACGCCGTGCTGGAGCTGATCCGGTCGATGACCGAGGACGGCCACACGGTGGTGATGTGCACCCACCTCCTGCTCGAGGCCGAGGGCCTGGCCGACCAGGTGGTGGTCCTCGAGGACGGCACCGACCTCATCTCGGGCACGCCCCAGGCGCTGACCGACCAGTACTGGCCCGGCGTCGTCGTCTACATGGACGCCGAGCAGCCCGACATGCTCGATCGCCTCGCCGACGCCCAGGGCGTCATCGCCTACCACCGCACCGCGGACGGGGACGCCAGAGGCGCGGGCGTCGCCGAGCTCCAGGTCGACAGCCTCGACCGGGTCCCGGACCTGGTCACCTCGCTGACGGCGGGCGGCGTCCGCCTGACCCGGGTGGAGCCCCGCATCCCCACCCTCGAGGACCTCTACTTCGCCGTCCGGGAGGGCCGCTCGGCCTTCGCCGAGGGCAACAGCCTGGGCGGCCCCGATGCCACCGTCCGCTTCGAGCGCAGGCGCACCGCCCCCTCGATGAACGACGTGCCGGGGGTGACCCCGTGAACTGGAGCCGCATCTGGACGGTGACCCGCACCGACCTCAAGCAACTCATCCAGGCCAAGGACTTCTGGATCCCCATGCTCATCCTGGGCGGGATCTTCTTCCTGTTCGTCCCGACCATCCTGCTGCTGTCGATCACCGCCATCGGCGACGTGCAGGCCGTGGCGCAGATCAGCCAGGCCCTGGAGGTCCTCCCGCAGCAGGCCCAGGAGGCCGTGCGGGGCGACACCGCTGCCGGCCGGGCGTCCTACGCCCTCGCCGTCTACCTGTTCGCTCCCGTGGCCGTCGTGGTCCCCCTCACCATCTCCACCGCCGTCGGCGCCTCGACCATCGTGGGCGAGCGCGAGCGGGGCACCGGCGAGTTCCTGGCCCACTCCCCCGCCGCGGTGAAGGAGATCTACCTCGGCAAGCTCCTCGCCAGCCTGCTGCCCGGCTACGCGACGACGCTGCTGGGCTTCGGGATCTACTCCCTGGTGGTGAACCTGATCGTCGGCCCCGAGGTCGGTGGCTGGTTCTTCCCCACCCAGGAGTGGTGGGTGCTGATGCTGTGGGTCGTCCCGCCTTTCCTGGCCCTGACCCTCTCGATCGTCCTGCGCCTGTCGGCCCGGGTGAAGTCGACCGCCGCCGCCCAGCAGGCGTCGGGCCTGGTGACCCTCCCGCTGATACTCGTGGCCTACTCGCAGTCGACCGGTGCCCTCTTCGGCGCCGCCTCGGCGTCCATCTGGATCGGGGCCGTCGCCTGGGTCATCGCCGTCGCCGGCCTCAACCGCGGCATGCGCGTCGTCACCCGTGCCCGCCTCCTCGGCGTCGCCGACGGCATCTGAGCAGCGGACAGGGACAGGTGGCTCAGCCCGCGGCGGCCTGGAGCACGTCGTCGGGGATGTCGAAGTTGGCGTAGACGTCCTGGACGTCGTCGTGGTCGTCGAGCTCGTCGATCAGGCGGAGGACGGCCTTGGCCTTCTCGGCGGAGTCCAGCGGCACGGCCGCCGTGGGCAACATGGTCACGTCCGCGGACTCGACCCCGATGCCCGCCTCCTCCAGCGCCGTGCGCAGGCCGGGGACGTCGGTGGGCGCCGCGGTGAGGCGCCAGGTGTCGCCCTCGTCGGTCAGGTCCTCCAGGCCGGCATCGAGGCCGACCGTCATCACGTCGTCCTCCTCGGCCGCCTTGGGCACGATGACGATGCCCTTCCGCTCGAACTGCCAGGCCACGGCGCCGGGCTCCGCCAGCGAGCCGCCACCCCGGGTGAACAGGGAGCGGATCTCGGAACCGGCCCGGTTCCGGTTGTCGGTCAGCACCTCGACCAGCACGGCCACCCCGTTGGGGGCATAGCCCTCGTAGGTGACCTGCTCGTAGGTGACCCCCTCGAGCTCGCCGGTCCCCCGCTTGATGGCCCGCTCGATGGTGTCCAGGGGCACCGAGCTGTCGCGGGCCTTCTGGTACATGGTGCGCAACGTGGGGTTGGTCTCGGGGTCCCCCCCGCCCTCACGGGCCGCGACCTCGACCTGGCGGATCAGCTTGGCGAACAGCTTCCCCCGCTTGACGTCCGCCGCACCCTTCTTGTGCTTGATCGTCGCCCATTTGGAATGGCCGCTCATGTCGATACCTCTCGTCGGTCGAACGAATCCAGGAACATCTCGTGCAGGCGCAGGTCGTCGGTCAATTCGGGGTGGAACGCCGAGACCATGATCGCACCCTGACGGGCCAGCACCGGCCGGCCGTCCACTTCGGCCAGGACCTCCACGTCCGGACCCGCCGACTCCACCCCCGGCGCCCGGATGAACACGGCGTGGAACGGCCGGTCGAGGCCGGCGACGACGAGGTCGGCCTCGAAGGAGTCGACCTGGCGCCCGAAGGCGTTGCGGCGCACCGCGAGGTCGATCACCCCGAAGGAGCGCTGGTCCGGACGGCCGTCGAGCACGTCGGTGGCCAGCAGGATCATCCCGGCGCAGGTGCCGAACGCGGGCATCCCGGCGGCCAGGCGCTCCGCCAGCGGCTCGCGCAGCCCACTGCTGTCCAGCAGGAAGGAGATCGTGGTGGACTCGCCACCGGGCAGGACCAGGCCGTCGACACCGTCCAGCTCGGACGGGACCTTGACCGTGACGGCGTCAGCGCCGAGTCGGGTCAACGCCTCCGTGTGCGCGGTCGTCGCCCCCTGCAGGGCCAACACCCCGATGCGCAGCCCAGGCTCCACCTGGAGGCTCCATCACCAGCCCCGGTCGCCGTACCGGGTCTCCAGGGAGTCGATCTCGAGGCCGGGCATGGCGTCGCCGAGGCCCCGGCTCACCTTGGCCAGGATGTCGGCGTCGCGGAAGTTCGTGGTCGCCTCGACGATGGCCTTGGCCACCAGCGGCGGGTTGGAGCTCTTGAAGATGCCCGAGCCGACGAAGACGGCCTCGGCCCCCAGCTGCATGACCAGGGCGGCGTCGGACGGCGTGGCGATGCCCCCGGCGCAGAACATGGGCACCGGGAGGCGACCGGTCTCGGCGATCTCCTGGACCAGCGGGAGGGGCGACTGGAGCTGCTTGGCCCAGTCGAACAGCTCCGCCGGGTCGGCCTGGGTGATCTTGCGGATGTCGCCCAGGATCGAGCGGAGGTGGCGCACGGCTTCGACGATGTTGCCGGTACCCGCCTCGCCCTTGGAGCGGATCAGGGCGGCCCCCTCCGAGATCCGGCGCAGGGCCTCGCCCAGGTCGGTCGCCCCGCACACGAACGGGACCTCGAAGGCCCACTTGTCGATGTGGTGGGCCTCGTCGGCCGGGGTGAGGACCTCGCTCTCGTCCACGTAGTCCACACCGAGGGCCTGCAACACCTGGGCCTCGACGAAGTGGCCGATGCGGGCCTTGGCCATGACCGGGATGGTCACGACGGCCTTGATGCCCTCGATCATCTCGGGATCGCTCATCCGGGCCACGCCACCGTCCTTGCGGATGTCGGAGGGGACCCGCTCGAGGGCCATGACGGCGGTGGCGCCGGCGTCCTCGGCCACTTTGGCCTGCTCGGGATCGACGACGTCCATGATCACGCCGCCGGCCAGCATCTCGGCCAGGCCCCGCTTGACGCGGAACGTGCCCGTCTGACGTTCGGTGGAGTCGGCCATGACCCGAGTGTACGAGAGGTCGTTCAGCCGAGGGCAGGGATGAGTGAGGCCAGTTGGTCCGCCTGGGCCTGGTCCAGTCGGGTCACCCCCGACTCCGGCAGGCCGACCCAGGTCCGCCCCGGGGGCAGGATCAGCGGCTCACCGGTTGCGTCGTCGGTCAGCGTGTAGGGATCGGTCGCCGTCGGCCGGCTCCAGGTGGCGTCCACCGCGTTGCCCCCGATGAGGACCGTGGCGTCGCCCGTGCCGGTCGTGAGCGCGATGGGCGAGTTCGCGTCCGAGGGCGCCGAGCCGTAGGGCGTGACCAGCAGCACCACGTTGGTGGGCGCCAGCACCGTGCCGTCGGCCACCACATGCGGCGTGCCGTCCTGGAGACGGGCCCAGCCCCCACGCTCGGCGTCCCAGACGAAGTCGGCCTGGGTCCCCCCGTAGTCGACCGACACGGCCGGGGTCGGTGTGCCCGGCAGAGTCGCCTCGGGCGCCGTCGTCGGCGGCGGGGTCGTGGTCGGGACCGTCGTCGTGGGGGCCGGCCCGGTCGGGGTGCCGTTCACCGTGCCCACCGGGATCGGGGGCTGGGCCGGGGAGGCATCGCCCGCCTTGGCCCAGAAGGCGTCGGTGGAGTCGATGAAGAGGTTGTCGGGCGCCACTCGGGTGTCGTCCCGGTACTTGTCCTCCGCCGCGTCCGGATCGACGTTGAAGCTGACCACGTCGGCCCCCGCCACCCGGGCGGCCACGCCCTCGTTGGCCCCGCCCCACACGAAGACCGGGCGGCCGAGCGCGCCGAGGAGGTCGATGTCGCTGTCCCGGGCCGAGCGGATCGGTCCGACCGGGGCCGACGGAGTCGAGTGGAAGATGGCGATCAGCCGGGTGATGCCCTCCACGCGCTCCTCGATGACGATGTCGGCCACGTCGAGGCCGACCTGGGGCCGGGCGTCGGTCGAGTTCGAGACCTTGACCGCGATCGCCGCCCGGCCGATCGGCGCCCCCTCCGGCGCGGGCAGGCCGGTCAGGGGCCAAGGGGTCGGCGGCACGGTGGTCGTCGTGACCGCCGCAGTCGTCGGCGGCGCGGCGTCGTCACCGCCCCGGGTGACGGCGAACAGGACGCCGCCCAGCACCAGGATGGCGGCGCCCAGTGCGATCAGGGCCTTCCGTCGGGGATCCACGGCCTTGTCGCTACCGAACCGCGCTCACAGCTCGCGGAGGGCGGCGATGCGGTCCTCGAGCGGTGGGTGGGTGTCGAAGAGGTTGTTGAGGCGGGCGAAGGAACCCTCCTCCTTGTTGCGAGCCATGGGCTGCTCGATCCAGAGGTGCGCGGTGGCCCGGGACCCCGAGGCGACCACGGTCTGGTCGTCGCGCAGCTTCTCGAGGGCGGAGACCATCCCCGGCGGGTACCGGGTCATCTCCACCGCGGAGAAGTCGGCCAGGCTCTCCCGCCGACGGCTCACCGCGAGCTGCATGACCTTGGCCACGATCGGCGCCAGCACCAGGAACACCAGGGCCACGATGAAGAGGATGTTGCCGGCCCCGCCGCTGTCGTTGTCGCGGCGGCGACCGCCGAAGAGCATCGAGCGGACCCCGATGTCGGCCAGGAGGGCCACGGCGCCGACCATGGTCACCGCGAGGGTGGACACGAGGATGTCGTAGTTCTTCACGTGGCTGAGCTCGTGGGCGATCACGGCTTCGAGCTCGATGCGGTTCATCTTCTGCAGGAGGCCGGTGGTCACCGCCACCGCGGCGTGCTTGGGGTCACGGCCGGTGGCGAAGGCGTTGGGGGCGTCGTCCTGGACGACGTAGAGGCGGGGCTTGGGGAGGCCGCCGGCGATGCAGAGGCCCTCCACGATGTTGTGGAAGCGGGGGTACTCCTCCACCGACGCGGGCTGGGCCCGACTCATGGCCAGGGCGATCTGGTCGGACTTCCAGTAGCTGCCCACGGCCAGGCCGGCGGCCACTACGACGGCGATGACCACCCCCGCCGGGCCGTAGCCGATCACCACGTTGAACGCGAGCCCCACCGCGATCACCACCAGCACGAAGCCGATGATCAGCAGGACGGAGCGACGCTTGTTGGACTTGACCTCGTCGTACAGCGGGATCGACCTCGATCAGGCCGTCGGCGGCGTACCCGGGTCCGCAGGCGGCTCGGCCGCTGGTGGCGTGGCCGGCGCGGCGGGGGCCGCCGGGGCGGGCGCGGGGTTGGCGGCGACCGACGGCGGGTCGTTGAAGGAGACCTGCACGTTCTCGCGGGACTCGGGCTCGGCCTCGAAGTACTCGCGGGCGGTGAAGCGCATCATCCCGGCGATCACCACGGCCGGGAAGGTCTGGATCTTGGTGTTGTAGCGCAGGACGGTGTCGTTGTAGAACTGCCGCGCGTAGGCGATCCGGCCCTCGGTGCCGGTCAACTCCTCCTGCAGGTTCAGGAAGTTCTCGTTCGCCTTCAGGTCCGGGTAGGCCTCGCTCACCGCGAACAGCGACTTCAGGGCGCCGCTCAGCATGTTCTCGGCCTGCGCCTGGTCCCCCACCCCCTGGGCGTTCACGGCCATGTTGCGGGCCTGGATCACGGCTTCGAGGGTCTCCCGCTCGTGGGAGGCGTAGCCCTTGACCGTCTCGACCAGGTTCGGGATCAGGTCGTAGCGCCGCTTGAGCTGCACGTCGATCTGCGCCCAGGCGTTCTCGATCCGGTTCCGGAGCCTGACCAGGCCGTTGTAGAGCACGACCAGGACGATGACGATCACCGCGATGATCGCGAGGACGATGAGGAGCACGGTCACGGGCGCGACTCTACAAGCGACCCGTACAGGTGCAGGTAGCGGTCGGCCAGCCGGTCCATCGAGAACGCCTCGGCCCGGTCGAGGCCGGAGGCGACCAGGCGTCGGGCGAGCTCCGCGTCAGCCAGGACCCGGGTCAGCGCGGCCGAGAGCGCCCGGGGGTCACCCGGCTGGACCAGCTCGGCGTCGAGCCCGGCTCGGGCGACGTTCGCGTAGCCCGGCAGCTCGGAGGCCACGATCGGCGTCTCGGCCGCCATCGCCTCGATCAGCACCACGCCGAAGGACTCTCCCCGAAGCGACGGCGCACAGAAGACGTCGGCGCCCCGCAGGCGGGCCACCTTCTCCTCGTCGCTGAGCCGGCCCAGCCACTCGACCCGGGGATCCCCGGCCCAGCGGGCCCGCAACGCCACGGTCTCCGGACCGTCACTGCCCACCCACAGGCGCACGTCGCCGGGAAGCCCGGCCATGGCCTCCAGCAGAACGGCCAGGCCCTTACGGGGCTCGTGGCGCCCGCAGAAGAAGATCGTCGGCCCGTCGGTCGGCCAGGGCTCACCGGCGCGGTAGCGGTCGAGTTCGACCCCGTTGAACAGGAGCGTGAACTCGCCGGCGGCCGCGCTGGACGCCAGCTGGCGGGCGTCCTCGGAGACCGCGCAACGCAGGTCCAGGCGACGGTTGAGGAAGCGGGTGCCCGCCCCCATGTGCTTGTAGGCGAAGCTCTCGCCGGCGGCGTGGAAGGTCCCGATCGTCGGCGCGGGCTTGATGACCAGGGCGGTCATGCACGGGCCGGGGGCGAACGGCTCGTGCAGGTGCAGGACGTCGAAGTCCTCGTCCCACAGGGCTCGCATGGTGCGCAGCTGGGCCGCGGGATCCGGGGCGAGAGGGGCCACCGACCCGTTGGCCGCGGCGGGGACGCTCTTGCCCAGCGGGGTCACGAAGGGCGCGGGGGGTGGGCCGTCGCAGGGCCCCAGGACCCGGGCCTCGTGGCCGCGGGCGCGCAGGGTGCGGGCCAGGCCCAGCACCTGGCCCTGGACCCCACCCGGGATCGACAGGCTGTAGGGGCACAGCAGTCCGACGCGCACGGCGGGAACCTACGCCCGCAACGCCGCGAGGGCGGCGTGGTCACTCGGCCAGTTGGGTTGCAGGACGTGCCACTGCTCGGGCTCGGCCCGGATCAGCGCCTCGAGCTCGCGAGCCAGGACCTGGGTCACCCGGGTGACGTCCTCCCGCAGCGAGCCGCGACGATCCGTGGGGATGGCCTCGCGGATGGTGGCGTGGTGGCCCTTGCCGCGGTAGTAGACCGCAGACGGCAGGAGCGGCGCGCCGGTACGGAGCGCCAGGGTGGCGGGCCCCGCCGGCAGGGTGGTGCGCTCACCGAAGAACTCGACCTCGACCCCCTTGCCGTTGAGATCCCGGTCACAGACCAGGCAGACGATGTCGGCCGCCTGGATGGCGTTGGCCACCGCGGTGCCGGCCCCGTGGCCGAGAGGCACCACGTTCATGCCGAAGGACTCCCGCAGCGCCACGAACCACTCGAAGAGCTCCGGCGGCTCGAGGGCCTCGACCACGACGGTCATCCGGTGCCGGTAGGTCGACGCCAGCCAGAAGCCGCCCCATTCCCAGCCGCCGAGGTGGGGCAGGGCCAGGATCGGACCGATCCCACGGTCGACGGCGTTCTCGATGTGGTGGATGCCGTCGAAGGACATGCCGGCGTCGAGCACCTCGGGCGAGGTCCCGGGCAGGCGGAACGACTCCACCCAGTACCGGGCGTAGTGCTCCAGGCAGCGCTGAACGGCGCGGCGCAGGGCGAGCCCGCCGAAGTCCTGGCCGTAGACCCGCTTCAGGTTCCGTTCGATCATCAACCGCTGCTCGGGGAGCACCGCGGACGCGCCGAGGGCACCACCCCGGCCGAGGAGGTGCGCCAGCGGGCCCGGAAGCCCACGGGTGACGGTCGCGGCCGCCCGGTAGGCGGCGACGGTGCGGTTCAGCGGTTCAGGGCCGCCGGCTGCGCATCCGCTCGCGCCAGGCGACCCGACGGTCAGCCATGGAGCGGGTCGTGCCGGCACGGCGCCGCCGGGTGCGGGCGGCCGGCCGAGCCGGGGTGGGCGGGCGGTCAGCCTGTCGCCAGACCTTGACGAAGCGGTACACCACCGTGCCTGAGGTGGCGACCAGCATCACCCAGAGCACGCCGATGAGCATCTCGCTGAACAGCAGGCCGATGCCCAGGAGGATGAACCGCTCGGCCCGCTCCATGAGCCCGCCCCGGGCGTCGTAGCCGAGCGCATCGGCTTTGGCCCGGATGTAGGAGACCAGGGCGGCGGCGGCGAAGACCGCGTAGGGCAGCAGGGCGATGCGTCCGCCGTTGTTGGTCTGCAGGTACCAGGCCACGCCACCGAAGAGGAGGGCGTCGCTGAGGCGGTCCGACACGGAGTCGAAGAACGCGCCACGCGTCGAGGCGGTGCCGGAGGCCTTGGCCACGGCGCCGTCGAGCAGGTCGGGCACGCCCGCCAGGATCAGCAGCAGCAGGCCGGCGCGCAGGTAGCCCGCACCGATCGTGAGGGCGGCCGCGGTGGCCATGAGGATGCCGAGCACCGTGAGGTGGTCGGCGGAGATCCCGGTCTTGCGGAGGTTGGCACCGACGGGCTTGATGGCCTGTTCGATGTTGGTCCGGAAACGGCCGTCGAACATCGGGAGGAGGTCCTTTCCGGAACGATCCGGAGGAGAGAGGGTGGTTTCAGGGTACCAGCGGTGCGTACTGGAGGAAGCGACGGTGAACCTGGCCTATGGTCACCGACAGTCACCGGACCACAGCATGGGGGTGCTCGTGAACGCCGTACCGGCCGACAAGATCCGCAACGTCGCCCTGGTGGGCCACGGCGGCGTGGGCAAGACCAGCCTGGCCGAAGCCCTGTTGCACCGGGCCGGCGTGATCAGCCGCCAGGGCCGGGTCGAGGACGGCAACACGGTCGCCGACTACGACGCCACCGAGCACGAGCGGGGCATCTCGTTGTCCCTGTCGATGGTCCCCTTCGAGTGGAACGGGTTCAAGATCAACCTCATCGACACGCCCGGCTACGCCGACTTCGTGGGCGACGTCTGGGCCGCCCTCCAGGTCGCCGACCTGGCGGTGTTCGTGGTCAGTGCGGTCGAGGGCGTCGAGGTCCAGCACGAGGTGGTCTGGCGGCGGGCGGCCGAGCTGGGCCTGCCCCGGATGGTCTTCATCAACAAACTCGACCGGGAGCGGGCCTCCTTCGAGCGCACGCTGGACCAGCTCCGCGACGTCTTCGGCGCCGGGGTGGCCCCGTTGGAGCTGCCCATCGGCGAGGAGGCGGGCTTCCGCGGCATCGCCGACCTGCTGACCGACACCGCCTGGATCTACTCGGACGGGAAGGGCGCCAAGGAGGAGATCCCCGAGGACATGGCCGACCGGGAGCACCAGGTCCACGACAACCTGGTCGAGGGCATCGTCGTGGCCGACGACGACCAGCTGGAGCGGTACCTGGAGGGCGACATCCCCTCCATGGAGGAGCTGGAGCACACCCTGGCCCATGGCGTGGCCTCGGGCAGCGTCTTTCCTGTGGTCTGCGGCTCGGCCACGGCCAACATCGCCGTGGACCGCCTGGCCGACTTCCTCTGTGAGATCGGCCCGGCCCCCGGTGACCGCCCGCCCCTGGAGGTCGAGGCCGCCGGTGAGCCCTTCGCGGTCCCCGCGGACCCGGCCGGGGACCCGCTGGCCGTCGTGTTCAAGACCATCGCGGACCCCTACGTCGGCCACGTCTCGCTGTTCAAGGTGCTCTCGGGCACCATCCGCCAGGACGATCACCTGGTCAACACCCGCACCGGCCATGACGAGCGGCTGCACAACCTGTCGGTCCTACGGGGCAAGGAGACCCTCGACGTCGGCCCGCTGCCCGCCGGCGACATCGGCGCGGCGGCCAAGCTGACCGACACCCGCACCGGCGACACCCTCGCCCCCAAGGGCAAACCGGTGAAGGTCCCGCCCGTCGAGCGTCCCGAACCGGTGCTGTCGATCGCCATCACCGCCCACACCTCGGCCGACGAGGACAAGCTGGCGACCGCCCTGCACCGGCTGCAGGAGGAGGACCCCGCCATCCGGGTCCACCGTGATGACCAGACCCACCAGACGCTCCTCCGGGGCATGGGCGAGACCCACCTGAGCATCAGTCTCGACAAGCTGGCCAGGAAGTACGGCGTCAAGGTCGACACCGCGGACGTGAAGGTCCGCTACCTCGAGACCGTCACCGCCGCGGGTGACGCCGAGGGCCGCCACAAGAAGCAGTCCGGGGGCCGGGGCCAGTTCGGCGTCGCCTCGGTGCGCATCGAGCCCCTCGAGCGGGGCGGAGGCTTCGTGTTCGAGTCCGCGGTCGTCGGCGGCGCCATCCCCACCAAGTTCATCCCCTCGGTGCAGAAGGGTGTGGCCGAGGCCATGCAGCGGGGCGGGGTCCACGGGTACCCGGTCATCGACGTGAAGGCCACGGTCTACGACGGCAAGTTCCACAACGTGGACTCCGACGAGATGAGCTTCAAGACCGCCGGTCGCCTGGCGTTCCGGGCGGCCATGGCCCAAGCCGACCCCGTCGTCCTGGAGCCGATCTCGAAGTTGGAGGTGACGGTCCCCACGTCCAGCCAGGGCGACATCATGGGCGACCTCAACGCCCGCCGGGGCCGGGTCCAGGGCACCGAGATGAGCGGGCCCGACGAGCAGACGATCGTGGCCCTCGTGCCCACGGCCGAGCTGCTGCGCTACGCCATCGACCTGCGGTCGATGACCGGCGGTCGGGGCCGGTTCACCACTGAGCACGACCACTACGACCCGCTGCCGGCCCACCTGGTCGACGCCGTGTCCAAGGGTGCCCACCCCGACGAGGACTAGCCGGAGCAGAGGGAGGCAACGGCGCCATGCCCCACGACCTGAGCAACCTCTCACCGGCGGACGTGGCGGTCACCATGCGGTCGCTCTCCCGCCGCTTCGGCGAGGCGCTCGCCGCCGGGGCTGACGAGGACGCCGAGGCCCTGGCCCGGGTCATCGGGCCCGACGGGGCCTCCGCCCTGGACCACGTCGCCGACACCGGTCGGATGCTGGCCCTCTTCGGCGGCGCGCTGGGCGAGGTCGTCTCAGGCCGCCATTCGGTCCTGCCCGCCGCCATCACCGACCCCGGCGCCCGCCAGTGGGAGCACGCCGCCACCGATCTCGAGGGCGAGCTCGGCCTCCTGACCGACGAGGCCGGGGCCCTGGCCGGTCGCGTGGAGCGCACCTCCGCCGAGCAGTGGAGCGCGGTCGGCCGTGTCGCCGGAGGTACCGAGCTGACCGCACTGGACCTCGTCAAGGAGGCGGTCCAGGTCGCCGTCGCCGGCCTCCACGCCACCGAAGCCGCGATGGCCGCCGCCCGCTCGGCCTGATCACCGGCGCCTTTCCGCCCGCCGACAACCGATGGCGACCACGGGGCGGGCTCGTCGGGCTGACGTCGGGGTGCCCTCCCGCCGCTCTCGCCACTGTCTGTGACCGAGCGGCCAGGTCAGGCCGACCTCGGCGAACTGGCTCCCGATCTGCTGGCTATGGGCGGAGGATCGGGAGCCAGAACGAGTGGTCGTCACCCCCCGTGGTCGCGTCGCGGCATCCGGCCGCCAACAGCACCCCGATCGCCGCCGCGCCGCCCAAGAACATCCGCCGGCTCAGGGTCACCCCCGTCGGTCTCCCCGACCGCTTGTACTGGTGGGCTCATGGTCGGATCGGTCTTCGGGCGTCGTGCCCCGAGGTCGTGGGGGCTAGCGGAAATTGGCGAGATTCCGGGGTGCTCTCCCGTGCGCTGCGAGTCGTGGTCGTCCTCTTTCACCTCGACGCCACGTCACCGGGCAGGAATGGCAGGTCGTCAGCGGCTGTCTCTGCCGGTCTTCACGAACCTGATGCACTGGCCCTGATTCCGGAACCCGAAGGTCTCCCAGCCGCCCCGCTTGCAGTCGGCCGCGGTGGCCGGATCGACCGGTCCGACTTCGAACGAGACCCAGTCGAAGTCCCAGTCCCGCTCGCCGCCCAACGCCAGGCGCACCTCGACCGTCGCCACCGCGGAGAAGGTCCGCACGACCGGGCCGGCCGAACAGGTGGGGGCCGGGCGGCCGTCGACACAGACGCCCGGGTGGATCACGTCTCCGGTGACCACGGGGTGCACGGTGGTGCCGACGGTGACCCCGTCGAGCCGGTACTCGAAGAAGGCCAGCGAGTTCGTGTCGTTCACGAACTCGAGGTCACCGTGCCCGGCCCGGTCCCCACCTGGTTCACGTGCGGATGACCGGCGGCCCGGTTGTCGTCGTTCGTGCTCGGAAAGACATGGGCGGGCTCGGACCCCGCCGGGACCGCCGTCATCAGCAGTCCGACCACCACGGTGACCAGCGCAAGGGCGCTGCGGGTGCGGATCCCCATGTCAGTTCTCCTCGGTGGCGGCGCGACCTGTCACGCCACCCATCGGCACGTTCGCCACGACCAGTCGGCCTTGGTCAGCGGGCCGATTCGCTCTTGGGTCGCTTGACGGGCGGCAACTCAACAGACCGCGAGACCGCCAGACGCCTCTCAGCGGCTTCGCGTTCCAGCCGGAGGAGGGCTTGGAGCTCCTCCTGGTCCGCCTTGCGCTTCTTCCAACCGAAACGGTCGATCACGGGCCCTTCAATTCCTCTTTCCACCTACCGGGTTCCACGGGCGAGGGAATCTAGTCCTGAATCTCGGTGCCGTCGATTCCCACCGTGCCCGGCGGGGCCTCTACGTCACCGCGTGCGCTCAGGCTCGAGGGGCGCCGGTCGGGCACCTGAAGCTCGGCGAACGCTCGGTGTACCTCCACACCACGCCGTCGGTTCCAGGCTGTACCCGCAGCAGGTGGACCGTCACCTTCGCCGAGAACTCACTGCGCGCCAGCTGCGCGGCGACGAGGGACTTGAGATCGCGCGTCGACGAGTACGGCAGGAGGTCCTCGTCGAACCGGTTGGAATCGGTGGTGCGCTTCGCGACTCCTTGCCACACCGAGTGGATCGGACGCCATCGGTCGATCTGGATGGCGATGCGCATGTAGTAGAGCCGGCTGCTGCTCGGGACGATCAAGGTCCGGGCCCGGCCTTGGGCTCTCAGGCGGAACGCGTCGGTGAACCGGCACCTGCGGATGTCCCACGCCCAAGTGAACTCGCTGTCACTGGGAGGCCGGGGTTGCGGTACGACTCTTGCCGTCGGCGCATTCTCCGGCGGCACTGCGCCGGCAGGTGTCGAGCCCAGCGCCGACGCCACGCCGACGAGGGCGAGCGCCAGCGAGATGGCACCGACCCGCCGCCTGATGCTGCCTGTGCGATCCATCACAACCCGCCTCCCGTTCAACATCGGCAGGGGAGACTAGCCGGATCGACATCGAAGCGCGGTCGAAACCGCCACGGTCGGCGCCGCGACAGAAGATCCCCTGGTCGAACCGCCGCCCACCTGGTCATGGCCGTCGCCGGTGTGACCTGACCTTCAGCCGGTGAAGGGCGGACGGCCCGGGACGACGTCACGGTCATCGTCGTCGGGGTCCACGTCGGGGTTGCAGGGCTGGTAGGTGATCAGCAGGGAGCCGTCACCCGGGTTCACGGCGTTGGCCATGCCCGTGCCGTCGGGGGTCACCCCGGAACCGCCGCCACCACCGCCACCGCCCCGCTCCCCCTGGGGCCCGGAGACGTCGCTGCCGCCACCGCCACCACCACCGAAGACCCCGCCACCGCCGCCACCGCCGGCGTCACCGGAGGCCGTGTCGCCTCCGGTCCCGCCCTGACCGGGCGCTCCCGCCGTGCCCGGGCCCGCGGTCCCTCCGCCGGCCCCGCCTGCGCCCCCGTTGCCCCCGGACGCGCCGCCGCCGCCGAAGCTCGCGCTCGTATCACCGTCGATTCCAGCGCCGCCACCGCCGCCTCCCGCTCCGGTGATGAAGGAGGACCCGGCTCCCGCCCCGCCGCCACCACCCGCGGTCACGACGACCTGCCCGCCACGGCGGAGGTCGGTGGCGCCGCCACCGCCGCCGCCACCGCCGGCGTTGGTGAACACCGACTCATCGCCCCCGGCGCCACCCCCGTTGAAGCCGCCCGCGCCGCCGGTCGGACCGGACGGGGCACCGCCCTGGCCGCCGACGGTGACGGTGAGGACCTCGGCCGGACGCACGGCGATCGTGGCCTCGGCGCGACCGCCGAGGCCGGGACCCTCTCCCGGGCTCCCGTCGAAACCACCCTCGGCGCCGGACGCCACCACGGTCACCTCGCACACGCCCTCCGGCACCGCCCAGTCCTCCGGGGCACCGGTGAAGGCGAACTCGACCACCGCCGGTTCGGTTGGCACGGCATCGGCCGTGACCGTGACCGCCGCCAGCGACATCGTGGCGAGGGCGGGGATCACGAGGAGGCGGCGGTCGAGCACCGGGCGACGATAGTCCAGCCCGCTCACGCGTCCTGGAACTGGGACCAGTCCTCGGGGTTGTCCTCGACGAAGGCGCTGACGACCTCGCCGTCGACGCCGTCGACCAGCACCAGGCCCCGTTTCGTGGGGGGATCGTCGGCGCTGTAGAGCAGGATGCGCCAGGTGGGGCGGCTGCGCAGGCCCCGCCAGCCCATCTGCGCCGACGCGTGGCCGACGGGAAAGCCGACCTCCTTGGTGGCGGCGACCAGGGCCTCGTGCTCGTTCAGCTCCAGCGGGAAGCCGGCCAGCAGGTGGTAGCCACCGATCAGGAGCAGGCCGATGCCGGCCGCCAGGATCCCCTCGTTGACCAGTACGGCGCCGTCGCCTGCGGTGGCCCAGATGGCCACGCACAGGGCCCCGATGCCGAGATAGATGTAGCCCGGGATGCGGCGCCGCTTGTTGTCCGGGAAGACGTAGGGCCCGACGAAGGCCGAGGCGTCGAGGTCCTCGGGCAGCTCGTCGCGGTGCTCGTCCGACGGCTCGTCGGTCGGCTGGTCCTCGTCACTCACCGGCGCCGACCGTACTCAGGTCGGCCACGCGTCCCGCAGACGGCGCCAGGTGACGTCGAGGGGCTCGGGTAGGACGCGGGTCTCGGCCACGGCGGTCATGAAGTTGGTGTCGCCCGACCAGCGGGGCAGGCAGTGCACGTGCAGGTGCTCCGGGACCCCCGCCCCCGCGGCCCGACCCAGGTTCAGGCCGATGTTCACGCCCTCGGGCGCGTACGCCGTCTCGATGGCCGACACGCCGAGGCGCACGGTTCGCCAGAGCGCCGACTCCTCGTCCCCGGTCAGATCTGCGAGCGCGGGCACCGCCCGGTTGGGCAGGATCAGGAGGTGGCCGGAGTTGTAGGGGTAGGCGTTGAGCAGGGCCGAGACGAGCGGGCCCCGGACCACGACGTAGGCCTCCTCGTCGGACAGCCCGCTGCCGAGGATGCGCTCGAACAGCGAGCCTTCACCGTCCTGCAGATCTTGGCCGAAGGCGGCGTTGATGTACTCGTGGCGCCACCCCGCCCACCAGCGGTCCAGGCTCATGCCGTACCTGCCCCTCCGCGCCGCCACAACCCGTTCTGGCGCCTGATTGCGGCGTCGGAGCGCCGCAATCGGGCGCCAGAAGGACCGAAACGACCTGGTCGGTGGCTCATGGGGTCTTGGCGTCGACCTCGCCGCGGAGGCGGGCGATGAAGTCGGCGACCGGGACGTCGCGGTCGACGCCCTCGACCCCCCGCTGGTTCACCCCGACGGTGCCGGCGGCGACGTCGTCGTCACCGACGACGAGGATGTACGGCACCTTCTCCAGCTTGGCCTTGCGGATACGGGCCCCGAGAGGCTCGTCGGCGGCCACCCGGTCGGCCCGAAGGCCGGCGTCCTCGAGCCGGGCCACGAGCTCCTGGGCGTAGGCGTCGTGGTCGTCGCGGACACCGAGGACCCGGGCCTGTACCGGGGCCAGCCACGCCGGGAACGCCCCGGCGTAGTGCTCCAGCATCACCCCGAAGAAACGTTCGACGGACCCGAACAGGGCACGGTGGATGA
Organism: uncultured Microthrixaceae bacterium; assembly: GCA_963845425.1. Taxonomy (GTDB): domain Bacteria; phylum Actinomycetota; class Acidimicrobiia; order Acidimicrobiales; family DATDAH01; genus DATDAH01. The sequence continues at coordinate 102,766 of CAWJSC010000010.1, read as the reverse complement.
CGCTGACCCGGTGGGGCTGGTTGTCCGGCCCGATGTAGTCGAGCTCGAAGCGCTCGGGCAGCTGGAAGTCCACCTGGAGGGTCGACAGCTGCCAGCGGCGGCCGATGGCGTCTTGGACGTGGATGTCGATCTTGGGGCCGTAGAAGGCCCCGCCGCCCTCGTCGAGGGTGTACTCCAGCTCCTTCTTCTCGAGGGCCGTGCGCAGGGCCTCGGTGGCCTCGTCCCACTCGTCGTCGCTGCCCACGGCCTTGCCCTCGGGCTTGGTGGAGAGGCTGGCCGTGAAGTCGTCGAAGCCGAAGGCCCGCAGGACCGAGACGACGAAGTCGATCAGGCTGATCAACTCGTCCTGGATCTGGTCCCGCGTGCAGAAGATGTGACTGTCGTCCTGGGTGAAGCCCCGGATGCGCATCAGGCCGTGGAGGACCCCGGAACGCTCGTAGCGGTAGACCGTGCCCAGCTCGAAGAGCCGCAGGGGCAGCTCGCGGTAGCTGCGCTGGCTGCTGCGGAAGATCAGCATGTGGAACGGGCAGTTCATGGGCTTCGGGTAGTACGACTCGTTCTCCAGCTCCATGGGCGGGTACATGGCGTCCGCGAACCAGTCGAGGTGTCCGCTGGTCTCCCACAACGTCGAGCGGGCGATGTTGGGCGAGTAGACGAACTCGTAGCCGCCGTGCTGGTGGCGCTCGCGGCTGTAGTCCTCCATCAGCTTCCGGACGAGGGCGCCCTTCGGGTGCCAGACGGCCAGCCCGCCGCCCAGCTCGTCGGGGAACGACAGCAGGTCCAGCTCGGCGGCCAGTTTCCGGTGGTCCCGGGCCTTGGCCTGCTCGAGGCGCTCGAGGTGGTCCGCTAAGGCCTGCTTGGACTCCCAGGCCGTGCCGTAGATGCGCTGGAGCATCGGGTTGCGCTCGTCGCCCCGCCAGTAGGCGCCGGCGACCCGCGTCAGCTCGAAGTGCCCGAGCCGACCCGTGTCGGGGACGTGGGGGCCCCGGCAGAGGTCGATGAAGTTCGGCGGGTTCTCGTAGGTGCGCACGAGGCCCCCGGGTGTCGCCGACATGGGGTCGTCGGCGGTGCCCTCGATGATCTCCAGCTTGAAGGGGTGCGCGGCGAACAGCTCGCGGGCCTCGCCGTCGGGGATCTCCTCACGGAGGAAGGGCTGCTTCTCCTTGATGATCTCCCGCATGCGGGCGTCGATGCGCCCGAGGTCCTCGGGGGTGAACGTGGCGCCGTCGGCCAGCTGGAAGTCGTAGTAGAAGCCGTCCTCGATCGGCGGGCCGATGCCGAAGGTGGCCCCCTCGAACAGGTCGAGCACCGCTTGGGCCAGCACGTGGGCCGTGGAGTGGCGGATGACGTAGCGACCCTGCTCGGTCGAATCCGTGACGATGGCCACCGCGTCGCCGTCGGCCAGCGCCGTGGCCAGGTCCCGCTCCTCGCCGTTGACCTCGGCCACGACCGCGGCCTTCGCCAGGCCCCGGCCGATGGCCGCGGCGAGGTCACCCGCGGTGGCGCCGTCGTCGAGGGAGCGCGAGGAGCCGTCCGGGAGCGTGATGTCGATAGCCATGAGGAGGCCGAGGATACCGACGGCTCTTCTCGGGCTAGCCGGCTTTCGCCACCTCGGCCACGGGAGCGCGCCCGTTGGTCTGCGGGCCCTCGGCGGTGATCACCCCGCCCCGCTGGCGGGGGATGTCGGTCTCCTCGTGCTTCTTGTTGGCGTACTCGTCCACGTAGGTCTGCCCCGACAGGGCTCCGATCTCGAACATCACCTCGTCGGTGATCTGGCGCAGCAGCCGGTGGTCGCCCATGCGCTCGGGGTCCTTGCCGGGGTGGACCGGTCGCCCGATCCTCACCCAGACCGGCCGGAACGGCTGGGGCAGCTTGGCGTCGGGGGGCTGGACCTCCCGGGTGCCGATGAGGCCGACGGGCACGATCGGGGCGCCGGTGCGCAGGGCCAGGCGGGCGGCGCCGGTGTGACCCCGGTGCAGGTTGCCCGACCGGGACCGGGTGCCCTCGGGATAGATGCCGAACAGCTCACCGTTCTCGAGGATCCCCGCCGCGGTGTCGAGGGCGGCCTGGGCGGCGTCGCCACCCGATCGGTCGATGGGGACCATGCCCATGGCCGGGAGGATGAACTTCGTCTTCCAGTCGTCCATGTACTCGGCCTTGCCGACGTAGGTGATGCGTCGCGGCAGGACGAGGGGGACGAAGAAGGAGTCCAGGACCGAGACATGGTTGGGACAGATGATCGCCCCACCGGCGCCAGGGACGTGGTCGAGGCCCGAGGTGTGGACCCGCCAGTTGAGCTTGAACAACGGCGTGAGGACGGCACGGGCCACGGGGTAGAGCGCGCCGTAGTCCCTGGCCATCAGCCCGGACCGTAACAGTCGACTGGCTTCGCTTCGCTCAGCACGTCCGGCGTCGCCGTCGTGGAGCGCGGGTCCGGCTGCTCCGCTCCGCTGCGCCGCGTCGCTCGCTACTCGGTGAGGTCGACCCCCAGGAGGGCCGCGGCTTCGGACACCCCGCGACCAGCGGCAGCAGCCTGGTCCACCGCAGCCAGCGCGCCCGGCGTGTCGAGGTCGGCGTCCAGGGCGGCCCGAACCTCCTCGAGGCCGCCGTCGCCCTCTCCCGCCGCCTGCCAGGCCTCCAGGCGCGCGGCCCCGGCGGGCATGATCCCGTCGTTCCAGCTCCAGGAGTCCCGGTAGTGGTGGGCCAGCACGCCGAGGCGGATGACCCGTGCGTCCCAGGTCTTGAGCAGGTCGCTGACGAAGACGAGGTTCCCCAGGGACTTGGACATCTTCTCCCCGTCCATGCGGACCATGGCCTGATGCATCCAGTGGCGGACGAACGGTTCACCGGTCGCCGCCTCGGACTGCGCGGCCTCACACTCGTGGTGGGGGTAGATGAGGTCCGAGCCCCCACCGTGCAGGTCGATGGTCGTGCCCAGCTCCCGCAGGGCCAGGGCCGAGCACTCGATGTGCCAACCCGGGCGACCGGGGCCCCACAGCGAGTCCCACGCCGGCTCGTCGTCGGCCGAGGGCTGCCAGAGCACGAAGTCCAGGGCGTTGCGCTTGTTGGGGTCGTCGGGGTTGCCGCCGCGCGCCGCGGCGAGAGGCAGCATCTCCTCGGCGGTGAGGTGGCTGACCTGGCCGAAGCGCTCGAAGGTGGAGATGTCGAAGTAGACGGCGCCACCCGCCTCGTAGGCGTGGCCCCGGTCCAGCACCATGCCGATGAATCCCCGGATGTCGGCGATGGCCGAGGTGGCCCGCGGCTCGCTCCAGCTCGGCAGCAGGTCGAGCGCGGCCATGTCGGCCTGGAAACGGGCCGTCTCGGCCGCAGCCAGGTCCAGGTAGTGCACGCCCAGCTCGCGGGCCTTGCGCAGGATGTCGTCGTCGACGTCGGTCAGGTTCCTCACGCAGCGGGTCTCGTGGCCCCGGTCCCGGAGGCGGCGCTGGAGGATGTCGTAGGTCAGGTAGGTGGCGGCGTGGCCGAGGTGACTGGCGTCGTAGGGCGTGATGCCGCACGTGTACATGAGCACGACCGGGCCCGGCTCGAAGGCCACGACCTCGCCGGCCGCCGTGCAGTACAGCTGCATCGGCGCCCCGTCCCCCACGTCCTGCTGTGCTGAGGTCTCTTCGCTGTCGCTCATCGACTTGCGGGCCTCATTCCGGCCCGCCGATCCGTGGCCCGTCTCATTCCGCCAGGTCGATCCCGGTGAACCTCACTGCGGCCCGGGTCTTGTAGCGGACGTTGAGCTGCAGGAGGACGGCGGCGAACGCCTCGATCGGCGCCGCGTTGGACAGCTCACCGGCGTCGAGGGGGCGCATGTCGGGCAGCTCCTGGACGATCTCGATGGTCGTCTGCGTGGCCGACTTGTGGTCCGAGCAGATGAGCACGTCGCTCTCGACCGGATGCGACAGGTCGCCCAGCTCCTTGGCGGGGACGTGGTGGAACGCGGCCGACACCCGGGAGTCGGGCAGGGCGGCCTGCACGCTGGCGGCCACTGAACCCCGGGGCGGCACCAGGGGCTGGAACTCGTGGCCCACCTTGGCCAGGGCATTGGCCATGGAGATGACCACCTTGCCGCGCAGCTGCTTGGACACTGACGCCACCGTCGACGCCGCGGCGTCCCACGGCGTGGCCACGACCACGACGTCGGCCTCCGAGGCGCCCTCGTTGTCGGCGGCCTCGATGTTGAGTGCGTGGTCGGGCCACCTGGCCAGGAGGCGGTCGGTCTCCTCCATCGCCCGATAGCGGGACCGGGAGCCGATCACCACGTCGAAGCCACCTGAGGCCAGCCGAGCCGAGAGGGCTCGTCCGGCGGGACCTGTTCCACCGAGGACACCGATGCGCACGGCGCCAGAGGGTAGTCAGGCCGCGTCCCGCGATCCGCAAGCATCACGGAGCGGGTGTCCGGCGTAACGTCGGGCGTCGACCATCGATCGGAGAGACGTGGGACTGCTGGACGGTAAGCGGGTGCTGGTCACCGGGGTGCTGACGAAGGACTCCCTGGCCTTCGCGGTGGCCGAGTTGGCCCAGCGAGAAGGCGCGGAGCTGGTGCTCACGGGTGCCGGGCGGGGTCTCTCCCTCACCACCCGCACGGCCCGGAAGCTGAGCGGCGACCTCGACGTGCTGGAGTTCGACGTCACCGACGACAGCCACGCCGAGGCGGTGGGGGCGGCGCTCGCCGAGAAATGGGACCGCATCGACGGCGCGCTGCACGCCATCGCCTTCGCCCCCGAGTCCGCTCTGGGCGGCAACTTCATGAACACCCAGTGGGACGACGTCGCCGTGGCCCTGCGCATATCGGCCTGGTCGCTGCGGGCGCTGGCCGACGCCGTCACCCCGCTCATGACCGAGGGCGGCTCGATCGTGGGCCTCGACTTCGACGGCCAGGTGGCCTGGCCCGGTTACGACTGGATGGGCGTCTGCAAGGCCGCCCTCGAGTCCACCTCCCGCTACCTGGCTCGGGACCTCGGCCCCCGGGGCATCCGCTCCAACCTCGTCGCCGCCGGGCCCGTGCGCACACTGGCAGCGCGGTCCATCCCCGGCTTCTCCCTCTTCGAGGACGTCTGGAACGACCGCGCTCCCCTGGGCTGGTCCGTCCGTGACCCCGAAGTCGTGGCCAAGGCCTGCGTCGCCCTCCTGTCCGACTGGTTCCCCGCCACCACCGGCGAGATCATCCACGTCGACGGCGGCTACCACGCCATGGGCGTCTGACCCGCAGCTCTCGGAGGCCAACGCCATCCTCCAACGCATCCACCGGTGACCCACCGCCACCGAAACGTTCCGCGTAACGTTTTCGCTCGGCCCGCGCCTCGTTGTCGGTCCTCCGGACCTACGGCCAGGGGGTCAGAGGTACTTGGGGTTGGCGACGGCGAGTTTGTCGACGACCGTCGCCCGGACGGCGTCGAGCAGGGGGCGGTCGTCGACGGCCCACTCCTCCGCCCGGATCCGCTGAGCCAGGTCGGCTTCGGATGACACGCCCAGCCCGGCCAGGCGAGCGGCATGGGCCTCCGCCATGGCCGGGCCCGACACCAACTCGCGCTCGAGCATGGCCATGACGTTGGCCACGACCCTGGTGTGGAACTGGACCCGGCCGGTGGTGGCGTCGCGGGCGTCGCCTTCGACCCACTCCCGGACGGCCTCCAGCAGCTGGCTGGCCGTCGGGACGTCGTGGAACGTCGGCTCCACCGAGCCGACGGTCGGTGCCGGCGTCTCGCCGGACGGGTCGATCAGCGCCAGCAGGTCGTACTCCTGCTCGCAGACCCGGCGGCCGATGGCGGCCAGCTCGACCGAGCGGGACTGGCCCATGAGGTGGGTGGCGGCCTGGATGATGCACATGACGCCCCACTTGAGGGTGCCGAGCACCTCCCACCAGCGGGCCACCTCCGGGTCGACGGGTCGGCCTCCGGCCGCCTCGTAGGCCGCGTAGAGGTCGTCGCGCTCACCGAACCCACCGACCGGGCCGCCGCCACCGAAGCGCCACGCCCGGACGCACAGCCAGCCCAAGTCCTCCATCGGGTCCCCGAGGTGGGCCAGCTCCCAGTCCAGCACCGCCCGCAGGCCTTCCGGGCCCACGATCAGGTTCCCGTTGCGGAAGTCGCCGTGGACCACCGCCCGTCCCGACGGTGCCGGCCGGTTGGCCTCCAGCCAGAGGAAGCCCAGCTCGAACGCGGGATGCGGCTGGCCCAGCGCGTCGACCAGGTCCCGGAACTGGCTCACCTGCTCCATGTCGTGGAGGCCGGTGACCGAACCCGGGTCGACCCGGTGGATCGCGGCGAGGGCGGCACCGCACTGTCCGGCCAGCACCTCTCGGGCCGCGGCGTAGACGTCCTCGCGCAGGATGCGCCGGGCGATGGTCTCGCCCTCCACCCGACGGGCCACGACCCACGGCGCGCCCATGCCGTCCTCGTCGCCCGAGCCCGTGGCCACCACGTCGGCGACGGGTACCCCCTGGGCGCCTGCGGCCCGGATCAGGCCGGCTTCGGCCGCCATCCCACCGCCCGTGCGGATGCCCCCGGGGCGCTCGCGCTGCAGGATCAGGGGCTCACCGTCGAGGGTGAGGCCCCAGGTCTCGCGTGATGCCCCGCCCGACAGCCGCTGGAGGTCGTCGACCTCACCCCCCAGGGCCGCGGCCAGCGCGCCGGCGAGCTCACCGCTCACCGCAGTCCCCCCTGGTCCCGCCCTCGTTCGCCCACCGACACGACGCCATCATGCGTCGCCGCAGCGGCCCCTGCGTACTGGCGCCCGATCCTGGGGTCAGGGCCCCGAAATCGGGCGCCAGAACGGGGAAGGTCAGAAGCAGGCGGCGGCCGTGGCCGGGTACGGGTTGACCGCGGAACCCCCGCCGGGGTGGATCTCGAAGTGGAGATGCGGTGTGCCGGCGGCGTTGCCGCTGTCGCCCACGTAACCGATGAACTCACCGGCGCTGACGTGGCGGTTGCCGCCCTCGTAGCCCTGGAGATGGGTCCCGAAGTAGGTGTCGCCGTTGTCGCCGTAGACGTAGAAGGACAGGCCGCCGGTGCTCACCGTCCGGAACTCCACCGTGCCGCTGGCCGGGGCGTAGATGTGCGTGCCGAAGCCCGCCATCATGTCGACGCCCTCGTGGCTGCGCCCGCCGGAGCGGGGCGCGCCCCAGGTGTCCACGAACGTCGACCCCGGCACCGGGCAGGTGATCCCACCGCCACTCGGGGGCGGGGTGCCGCCGCCGCCGTCACCACCGCCGTCACCACCGTCGTCGGGGGCGGGGGCGCCATCGTCGGTGGCCGCCGCCGCGGCAGCAGCCGCCGCCGCGGCCGCCTCCTCGCGGGCCCGCTGCTCGGCCTCGAGGCGCTGGCGCTCCAGTTCCTGCAGGTGGGCCAGCTCGGCCTCGAGGTCGTCCTGGCGCTGCTCCAGCTCCGCGACGGCGTCCTCCTGCTCGGCCCGGAGCTGGGCCAGGTGGTCCGAGGCCGCCGCCAGGTCCTCCTGGGCGCCCTGGAAGCGGTCGAGGGCATCGACGTCGCCCCGGGTGACGATGCGGGCCAGGGCGTCGGCCCGGGTCTGGCGGGTGAGGTCCTCGCCCACCAGGAACAACACCTCGGTGGGTCGCACGTACTGCTGCACCGCCAGCTCCTGTACCTGGCTCTGGAGGCCGGCGATCTCCCGCTGGGCCTCCTCGGTCTGGTGCCGTGCGGTGGTGATGTCCTGCTCGACCTGGCCGAGACGGGCCTCGGCGTCGGCCAGGTCCTGGGTGGCCGCCTGGGCCCGGGCCCGGACCTCGTCGATGTCGTCGCCGGATGCCGAAGGCGACGGCAGCGTCGCCAGCCCGCCCGCCACAAGGGCGGCGACGATGAACAGACGGACCAGGCGCACGACCCACCAGGGTACGTGACCACCCCGGTCACGTTGCGGTTCGGTGACGGAATGAGGCCTCTCGGGGGCACGGGTAGCGTGCTGCGCTCATGACCGTCGACACACCGTCGCCCCCCACGGGGCGCCGACGGGTGGCGCCGCCGACCGCCGACGACCACGCCCATCCCTACGAGCCCGTCGGCGTGATCCCGCGCTACCCGGCCCCCCGACGGTCCGTCGACCCGGACCCTGCCAAGGGCTGGATCCGCCGGATGCGGCCGGTGATCACGGCCCACAACGCCCTGCTGTGGACCTCGGTCGTGGCCGCCCTGGTCGCCATGGCCGCCCAGGTCGCCGTCCCGGCCGTCACCGCCGAAGCCATCGACAACGCGGTGGTCGCCCAGACCGACAGCCTCACCCCCTACGTCTGGGCCCTCGTCGCCCTCGGCCTGGCCCGCGGCCTGATGGCCCTCTACTACCGCTACGGCCTGTTCAAGCTGGCCTACGACATCGAGTACGACCTCCGACAGCTCCTCTACCGGCACCTGACCCGCCTGTCGTTCTCGTTCTACGACCGGGTCCAGTCGGGCCAGATCATCTCCCGGGCCAACTCCGACATCCGCTCGGTGCAGATGGTCATCGCCTTCGCCCCGCTGATGGCGATGTCCCTGCTCAGCTTCGTCGTGGCGCTGGCGGTGATGCTCACCATCCACGTGGGCCTGACCATCGTGGCGGTGATCGCCCTCCCCGGCGTCTACGTGATCGGGGCCCGCCTGCGGAACCTGGTCTTCCCGCTCTCGTGGGTCATCGCCGCCCGCCAGGCCGACGTGGCCACCATCGTCGACGAGAACGTCAACGGGGTCCGGGTGGTCAAGTCCTTCGCCGCCGAGGAGCGCCAGATCACCGGCCTCGCCCGGGCCGCCGAGGGGCTCCGATGGGCCAATGTCTCCCAGGCCGACGCCCGGGCCACGTACGCCCCGGCCATGGAGAACCTGCCTCGCCTGGGACTGGCCGCCGTCCTGGCCTACGGCGGCTGGTTGGCCATCGACGGCCAGGTCGGCATCGGCACGCTCGTGGCCTTCACCGCTTACGTCGTCCTGCTCCAGACGCCGTTCCGCATGCTCGGGTTCTTCCTGATGATGACCCAGCGGGCTGCGGCGTCAGCGGGCCGCATCTACGAGATCCTCGACGAGGCCCCGGCCGTCGTCGACCGACCGGGCGCGGTGGACCTGATCGAGCCGCAGGGCCGGGTCGACTTCCGGGACGTGCACTTCACCTACACGACCGCCGCCGACGCCGCCCCGGTGCTGAACGGCTTCGACCTCACCATCGAGGCCGGCGAGACGGTGGCCCTGGTCGGGCGAACCGCCAGCGGCAAGTCCACCGTGGCCCGCCTGATCCCCCGCTTCTACGACGTCAGCGCGGGCGCCGTCCTCGTCGACGGCCAGGACGTGCGGGACCTGACCGTGCTGAGCCTGCGGGCGTCGGTGGGGATCGTCACCGATGAGCCCTTCCTGTTCTCGGTCCCCATCCGGGACAACATCGCCTACGGCCGGCCCGACGCGAGTGGCGAGGACGTCGAGGCTGCGGCCCGCGCCGCTCAGGCCCACGGATTCATCACCGACCTGCCCGAGGGCTACGACACCGTCGTCGGCGAGCGGGGCTACACGCTCTCCGGCGGCCAGCGCCAGCGCATCGCGTTGGCCCGGATCATCCTGGCTGACCCCCGCCTCCTGGTGCTCGACGACGCCACCAGCGCGGTGGACGTCCACGTCGAGGAGGCGATCCACGACGCCCTCACCGGTGCGCTCACCGACCGCACCACGATCATCGTGGCCCACCGGCTCTCCAGCATCGCCCTGGCCGACCGCGTCGTCCTGCTCGAGCACGGACAGGTGGCCGCCGTCGGCACCCACAGCGAGCTCCTGGCCACCGAGCCCCGGTACGTCGACATCGTCTCCCACCTCGAGGATCCCGACGACGACCTCGCCGACCCCGCCGCCGACGACGGGGCGGTCGGCTGATGGCGTGGGGTGGGCCCGCCGGCGGGCCGATGGGCGGGGGCAGCGCGGTGGTCCAGAGCGCGGCCGCCGGCCTCCCGTTCGCGGGCGTGCCCGCGGAGCTGGCCGAGCGGGTGGAGGCGATCCTCGACGCCGAACCCGAGCACGCCGAGCCCGAGGTCCACTTCGTCCAGCGCGAGACCGGCCAGTCCACCCTGACGCTGCGCCACTTCCTGGCGCCCCACCGGCTCGGGCTGCTCGGGGCCTTCGGCCTGGTGGTGCTCGAGACCATCACCCTGCAGGCCGGTCCCCTGCTGACCCAGATCGGCATCGACCAGGGCGTGTCGGAACAGGACACCGGTGTCCTGGTCACCGTCACCGGGCTCTACCTCGCGGCCATCCTCATCAGCGTCCTGGCCGGCACCGCCCGGATCCGCTTCACCGGGCGCCTCGGCGAGCGCCTCATGTACCAGCTCCGCCTGCGGGTGTTCTCCCACCTGCAGCGCCTGTCCTTGGACTTCTACACCGACGAGAAGGCGGGCCGGCTCATGAGCCGGATGACCAGCGACATCGAGTCGCTCAGCCAGCTCTTCCAGGAGGGCCTGGTCAACCTGGCGGTCCAGGCCCTGACCCTGATCGTGGTCACGGTCATCCTGTTCACGCTCAACCCCGAGTTGGCGCTCATCACCCTGGTCGTGGTGGTGCCGGTGATGCTGGGCCTGACCCTGTGGTTCCGGTCCGCCTCCGACCGGGGCTACACGATGGTGCGGGACCGCATCGCCGACGTGCTGGCCGACCTCCAGGAGAGCCTCTCGGGCATCCGGGTGCTGGTGGCCCACAACCGGCGGCGCCACAACGTCGACAGCCACGGCAACATCGTCGGCGAATACCGCGACGCCAACCTCTACACCGCCCGGGTGGGCGCCGTCTACGGCCCCGCCACCGAGACGGTGGGCGTGCTGGCCCAGGCCATGATCCTGGCCATCGGCGGGGCCTTCGTCCTCGACGACCAGCTGACGGTGGGCGAGCTGACCGCCTTCGTCCTCTACGTCACCGCCTTCTTCGCCCCCATCCAGCAGCTCGTCCAGCTCTACAACACCTACCAGCAGGGCCAGGCCGCGGTGACCAAGCTGCGGGACCTGCTCGACACCGAGCCCGGGGTCCTCGAGGCCACCGACGCCGTGGACCTCCCGCCCCTGGAGGGGGCCGTCGAGCTCCGGGACGTCCACTTCTCCTACGTACCGGGCCAGCCCGTGCTCGACGGCATCGACCTGCGCATCGAGCCGGGCGAGACGGTCTCCTTCGTGGGCACGACCGGCGCGGGCAAGTCCACCGTGGCCAAGCTGGTGACCCGCCTCTACGACGTCGACTCGGGCGCCGTGCTGCTCGACGGCCACGACGTGCGGGACGTCACCATCGCCTCCCTGCGCCGCCAGATCGGCGTCGTCCCTCAGGAGCCGTTCCTGTTCAACGGGTCGATCCGGGACAACATCGCCTTCGCCCGGCCCGACGCCTCCGACGAGGAGGTCTGGGCGACCTGCCGGACCGTGGGCATCGACGACCTCGTCGAGCGGCTGCCCGCCGGCCTGGACACCCCCGTGCACGAGCGGGGCGTCTCCCTCTCCTCCGGTGAACGCCAGCTCCTGGCCCTGGCCCGGGCCTTCTTCGCCCGGCCCCGGGTGCTCGTCCTCGACGAGGCCACCTCGAACCTGGACCTGACCTCGGAGGCCAAGGTGGAGCGGGCGCTCGACGTGGTCCTCGAGGGTCGGACGGCGATCGTCATCGCCCACCGTCTGGCGACCGCTCAGCGGGCTGACCGCATCGTGGTCGTCGAGGGCGGCCGCATCGTCGAGCAGGGCCCCCACGACGACCTCGTGGCCCAGGGCGGGGTCTACGCCGCCATGTTCGCCACCTGGGAGCGCCACATGGACGGGCCCTGAGATGGCCGCCGCCCTCAAGCTCGATCACGTCTCGGTCCGGATCGACGGCCGGACCGTGCTGTCCGATCTCGCCTGGACCGTGGAGGACGGACAACGATGGGTGGTGCTCGGGCCCAACGGGTCGGGCAAGACGACGCTGCTGCGAGTGGCTTCCCTCTACCTGCACCCGACCGCCGGCTCGGTCCGCGTGCTGGGCCAGGCCGTGGGCCACCTCGACGTACGGGCCCTGCGGCCACGGATCGGCCTGGCCAGCGCCGCCCTGGCCGACCAGGTGCGACCGCAGGTCACCGCCCGGGACGCCGTGATGACCGCCCGCTTCGGCGCCCTCGAGGCCTGGTGGCACAGCTACGACGACGCCGACCGGGCCCGGGCGGACGACGCTCCTCGACCGCTTCGGGGTGGGCGACCGCGCCGACCAGGCCTTCGGCACCCTCAGCTCCGGTGAGCGTCAGCGGGTCCAACTGGCCCGCACGCTGATGACCGACCCCGACCTGGTCCTGCTCGACGAGCCGACGGCCGGCCTCGACCTCGGCGGCCGCGAGGACCTGCTCGGGCGCCTCACCGACCTGGCCCGTGACCCCACGACCCCGCCCCTGGTCCTGGTCACCCATCACGTCGACGAGATCCCCGAGGGCTTCACCCATGCCCTCGTGTTGGCGGCGGGCGTCGTCGTGGACCAGGGCCCGATCGCCGCGGTGATCACCGGCCGGGTGCTGGGCGAGGCCTTCGGTCTGGCTTTGGACGTCGAGCACCGCGACGGGCGGTGGACGGCCCGAGCCCGACGTCGGGGATGACGAAGGGCCGCCTGAGGGCCTCAGGCCTCCAGCAGGGCGACCAGTCGGGGCCGGGCCCGCTCGACCTCGTCGGCCAGCAGGCGCTCGAGCATCGGGCCCCAGAGCGCACCGCCGTAGTGCAGGGACATGGTGAGGCGGCTGCCGTCGGGGGTCGGAGCCACCTCGGCGGTGAGCGTCCAGGGCGACCGGGTGCGCTCGCCCGCCTCCCGCCGCTCGAACACCACCCGCTCGGGGGTCTCGTGGACGGTGCGAACCATGCGCAGGCGCTTGGAGCGGGCCAGCGGGCCCAGCCGACCGCGCAGCTCCACCGACCAGGCCGGGCCCGCGTCGCCGGCCAGCGCCTCGGACGGGGTGGCCCGCACCACGATGTCCAGCCACTCGCTGTACCGGCCGAGGTCCTCGACCACCAGGTAGAGCTGCTCGGGCGGCGCGGGGGTCCCCACCTGTTCGGTCCGTTCCATCAGATCACTCCCGTCGGGTCGGTGTTGGCCCCGCAGACGAGCACGGCGACCTGTTCGCCGGGCTCAGGGCGGTAGGCGCCCGAGAGCAGGGCGGCCAGGGCGGCGGCGCCCCCCGGCTCCACCACCAGGCGGAGCTCCCGCCACAGGGCTCGCTGGGCGTCGGCGATGGCGGCGTCGGGCACGGTGACCGCGTCGTCCACCCACCGCTGCGCCGCGGCGAAGGGCCAGGCGCCGACCTGGCGGGTCCCGAGGGAGTCCGACGCCAGGCCCGACACGGTCACGTCCACCGGGTGGCCGGCCTCGAGGGCCGCGCCCAGGGACCGCGAGGTCTCGGGCTCGACGGCCACGACCTTCGTGCGCCCCCGGTACCAGGAGGCCACGCCGCCGATCAGCCCGCCACCGCCGACGGCCACGAGCACGGTGTCGACCTCTGGGGCCTGCGCCGCCAACTCCCGGCCGACGGTCCCCTGGCCGGCGAGCACCTCAGGCAGGTCGTAGGGGTGGCAGACGAGGGCGCCCGTCTCGGCGGCCCGGAGGTCACAGGCGGCTTGGGCGTCGTCGTAGAGCGCACCGGTGCGGCGGACGTCCACGGGATACCGGGCCAGGCGCTCGAGCTTGATGGCGGGTGCGGCCTCGGGCACGTGGATCTCGGCGGGCAGGCCCAGCTCGGTCGCGGCGTGGGCCACGGCCGCGGCGTGGTTGCCGCCCGATGCGGCGATCACCCCGGCCTCAGGCACCTCGTTGGCCAGGATGCGGTTGAACGCCCCGCGGGGCTTGAAGGACCCCGTGTGCTGGAGCAGCTCCAGCTTGAGGACCGGGTCGAGGTCGAGGCCGAAGGCCCCCGCGCCGGGGCGGAGCACGGGGGTGACCCGGACGTGGCCGGCGATGCGTTCGGCGGCGGCCTCGATGTCATCGAGCGCGATGACGTTGTCCGGGCCGACCACCCGCCGGAGGCTACGGCCGAGTGGCCGCCGCCGGCAGGGGCAGCACGTGCTCGCCGTCGATCAGGTCCACCGCATGGAGCAACGGGTAGGGATCGATCGCATCGCCGCCGTCGGGGTGGATCTCGAAATGTGTGTGCGTCGGTGTCCCGACCGCGTTTCCGCTGTCGCCCGTGTAGCCGATGACCTCACCGGCTTCGACGACCATGCCGTCGCGTACGCCTTCGGCATAGGCCTGCAGGTGGGCGTAGTAGTACTGCGTCCCGCTCTCCCCGATGAGCCACAGCTTGATGCCGCCGAGGGTTCCGGTACCGACATTGTCGAGAACGCCCCGCTCAGTCGCCACGACGGGGTCCAGCGTGGCGCGAAGATGTCCGCGCCTTCATGGCTTCGGCCGCCGGAACGAGGCGCTCCGAAGGTGGAGGAGAACGTGTGCGGGTCGGTGATCGGGAACACGAACCCGGTGATCACGATCTCGCTGCCCGCCTCGAAGACCTGTAGCGCGAAGTCCGCGGAACGGAGCCGGACCCGCAGCGGGGCCCGCTGGGCCCGGGCGACCCGGAGCTCGGCCTCGGTCTGAGCCGCCTGCTCGAGGACCCGGCTCAACCGAGCAGTCACGTCCAGGCGGCGGGCCAGCAACAGGTCGGCCCGGTCCTGGTCGGCTTCCATGATCGCGCGCACGATCGTGCTGCGCTCCTCGACCTCGTTGGGGTCCGCGCTGTAGGCGGCCTCGACCTCGCTGTCGTTGCCGGCCACGTAGGCACCGACGGCCCGCTCCACCATCCGCAGCCGGGCTCTGACGGCCTGGCGAGCCACCTTCCGCTGGAGCACGGCCAGGTCGGCACTGAGCCGGTCGAAGGCGGCGATGTCGGCCTCCAGCCGGTGGATGCGGGCCAGCAGGGCGTCCAGTTCGGCCCGCACGGCGTCGCGGCGGGCCTGGGCCTCCTCGCCGCTGATGCGCAGCACCTCGTTGACGTTGGCGGGATCGGCGGGCTCGACGTCGACGACGTCGTCGTCGGGACGTGGGGTTGCCCCGCTCTGGTCCCCGGTGTGACCGACGTCGATCCCCGTGGGCCGGGGCGTGGAGGTCGTGCTGGGGGTCGTGGGATTCGACGGCGGCGGCCGCTGGTCGTCCTGCGCCAGCAGCGGGGCACCCGGGCCCAGCAGTGCGGCGGCGACGACCACGGCGACCGCGAAGGGGCGGCGGCGGGGCATCCCCCACCAGATCGACCACGGAGCGTGAGACTTGAGCCGGAAACGGATCCAGGGATCTTCGCGGCCTTTTCAGGTCATCTCAAGCAGTTCTCGCCCTCTTCGATGTTCAGGGGCTGTCGAGCTGGGCGATGGTGCGCAGCATGACCTCGTCCGCCCCCCCGCCGATGGCCCAGAGGCGCTGGTCCCGGAGGTAGCGCGCCGTCCAGTGCTCCTCCATGTAGCCCAGGCCACCGTGGAACTGGAGGCACACGTCGGCCACCCGGCGGAGGAGGCGGCCGGCGGTCAACTTGGCGATGGCGACCATCCGCTTGGTGTCGGCGCCGGCGACGAAGGCCTCGGCGCACGCGTAGTTGTAGTGCTTGAGCAGGTCGACCTCGGCGGCCACCTCGGCCAGCGAGTACGACAGGTAGTCGTTGGCGTACAGCGGACCGCCGAATGCCTGCCGGTGGCCCAGGTAGGACCGGGTGGTCGTGAGCGCCTGCTCCATGGAGCCCACCGCCTGGTAGCAGGCGATCATCCGCTCCTGCTGGAACTGCTCCATCTGCTGCTGGAAGCCCCGCCCCTCGGTCCCGATGAGGTGCTCGACCGGCACCCGCACGCCGTCGAAGACCAGTTCGGCGGTGTCCGAGGACCGCATCCCCAGCTTGTCCAGCGTGCGACTGACCGCCATGCCCGGGGTGTCGGTGGGCACGATCATCTGGGAGATCCCCGCGCGCGCCGCCTTCGTCGGAGGTGCGGGCCAGGACACAGATCCAGTCGGCCTGGGCCCCGTTGGTGATGTAGAGCTTCGTGCCGTCGATGACCCACTCGTCGCCGTCGCGGCGAGCCCGCGTGCGCAGACCGGCCACGTCGGAGCCCGCGTCGGGCTCGGTGACGGCGATGGCGGCGACCGCGGTCCCGGCGACGGCCGGCACCAGGAACGCCTGCTTGAGCTCCTCACTGCCGTAGCGGTGCAGCGACGGCGTGGCCATGTCGGTCTGCACCGAGATGGCCATGGGCACGCCCCCACAGGCGATCCGGCCGATCTCCTCGCCGAAGACGACGGTGAAGCTGTGGTCGGCGCCCTGCCCGCCGTAGGCCGGGTCGTACTCGATGCCCAGGAGCCCGGCCGCGCCCAGCACCGGGAACAGCTCGTGAGCCGGGAACCGTCCCGCGGCCTCCCAGGCGTCGACGTGGGGGTTGATCTCCCGCTCGACGACGTCGCGCACCGTCTTGCGGAAGAGGTCGTGCTCCTCGGTGAAGCGCATGCGGGCTCCTACGTGAAGGCGGGGGTGCCGGTGATGGCCTGGCCGAGCACCAACGTGTGGATCTCGTTGGTGCCCTCGTAGGTGTAGACGGACTCGAGGTTGTTCATGTGGCGGATCACCGGGTACTCGAGGGTGATCCCGTTGGCCCCCAGGAGGCTACGGGCCTCGCGGGCCACGTCGAGGGCCTGGCGCACGTTGTCGAGCTTGCCGAAGCTGACCTGGGCCGGGGTGATCTCGCCCCGGTCCTTGAGTCGACCGAGGTGCAGGGCCAGGAGGCCGGCCCGGTTCACCTGGACCAGCATCTCGACCAGCTTGCGCTGGACGAGCTGGAACCCGGCCAGGGGCCGGTCGAACTGGTGGCGTTCGGTGGTGTAGGCCAGGGCGGCCTCGTAGCAGGCGCGGGCGGCACCGACCGCACCGCACACGATCCCGAAGCGGGCCTCGGACAAGCAGGAGAGGGGCCCGCGCATGCTCGCCACGCCGGGCAGCACGGCCGACGCGGGGAGACGGACGTCGGTCAGGACCAGCTCGGAGGTCACCGACGCCCGCAGGGACAGTTTGCGGTGGATGTCGTTGGCCACGAAGCCGGGGGCGTCGGTGGGCACGACGAAGCCCCGCACGCCGTCGTCGGTCACGGCCCAGATCACCGCCACGTCGGCCAGCCCACCGTTGGTGATCCACATCTTCGTGCCGTTCAGCACCCAGTCGTCACCGTCCCGGCGGGCCCGGGTGCGCATGGAGGAGGGGTCGCTGCCCGAATCGGGCTCGGTGAGGCCGAAGCAGCCGATGGCCTCCCCCGCCGCCATCGCCGGCAGCCACTCCTGCTTCTGCTCTTCGCTGCCGTAGGCGTGGATCGGGAACATGGCCAGCGAGCCCTGGACGGACACGAAGCTGCGGAAGCCACTGTCGCCCGCCTCCAGCTCCTGGCAGGCCAGGCCGTAGCTGACCGCGCTGGTCCCGGCGCACCCGTAGCCGTCGAGGTGCATGCCCAGCAAGCCGAGGGCCCCCATCTCCTTGGCCATCTCCACGGGGAAGGTCCCGGCCTCGAACCACTCGGCGATGTCGGGTAGGACCCGGTCGTTCACGAAGGCCCGCACCGTGTCCCGCAACAGGCGCTCCTCGTCGTCGAGGAGGCCGTCGAGATCGAGGAAGTCATGGGGGTCGTTGCTGCGGTCGATGGCGGTCGTCACGGCACCATCGTGGCCTCCGTCGGCCCGAAGGACCACCCCGAGGCGGCAGCAGCCGTGTCCCGCCCCACAATGGTGCGGCCATGCCCACGCTCCCCCTCGACGCCGACGACCCGCGGGCGGTGGGTCCGTACACACTGCGGGCCCGCCTCGGCGAGGGCGGGATGGGCGTCGTCTATCTGGCCGACGGGCCCGAGGGCCCGGTCGCCCTCAAGGTCGTGCGCCGCCTGCTGGCCGCCGACGAGACCTTCCGGACCCGCTTCCGCCGGGAGGTGCTGTCGGCCCGCCGGGTGAGTGGCCGCGGCGTGGTCCAGCTGCTCGACGCCGACACCGAGAGTGACCGGCCCTATCTGGCCATGGCGTACGTGGATGGCCCGACCCTGCTCGACGAGGTCACCACCTCCGGCCCGCTGCGGGGGGATCGCCTGCGCGCCCTCGCGGTCGCCTTGGCCGAGGCGGTGGGAACGATCCACCGGGCGGGCGTCACCCACCGGGACCTGAAGCCCGGCAACGTGCTGCTGACCCAGGACCAACCCGTGGTCGTCGACTTCGGGGTGGCCACCGCCACCGAGGCCACCTCCATCACGGTGGTGGGCACCGTGATGGGCTCGCCGGGTTGGATGGCGCCCGAGCAGGTCACGGGTGGCCCGCCCTCCCCCGCCATGGACGTGTTCGCCTGGGGCACCCTCGTGGCGTGGGCCGCCACCGGCCGCAACCCCTTCGGGACCGGCCGCCCGGAGGCCGTGGCCTACCGCATCATCCACGACGAGCCCGACCTCGAGGGCGTGCCCGACGACGTGGCCGATGTCGTGCGCCGCGCCCTGGCCAAGACCCCCGAGGCCCGGCCGTCGGCCGACGAGGTACTGGCCCGCCTGCTGGGGGATGCGCCCCAGAGCCCGCCGGAGGACTTGGCCGCGGACGCCACCGCCCTGCTGGCCCGGACCTGGGTGCAGACCCCGATCCAGCCGCCCGCCCCGCCGCCGGCGCCCCCCGCTCCCGCGCCGGGACCGGCACCGGCACCGGCACCACTACCGCGCCGGACCGGCCGGCGGACCGCTCTGGTCGTCCTCGTCCTCCTCCTCGCCACCGCGGCCGGGGTGGGTGCCGGCCTCGGCATCCGCGAGTACCAGGACCGCCAGGACGAGGACCAGGCGTCCTCGGAGAGCTTCCCTCCGGCAACCACGACGACCACCACCACCCGATCCCGACCCGCCCCCTGAGCGTGCGCTGGGTGATCGCGGACGACGCCGTCCGGGACCTCGGCGCGGCCTGCGAAGCGGCCGAGCCCCACGACGCCGAGGCCACCCTCGAGGTCCGGGACCTCGAGGGTGAGGTGCTGGCGGGGCCCCTGGCGGCGGGCGAGGGAGCGGCCGAGCTCGGCGACGGCGCCCTCGACGACATCCTCGGCTTCACCAGCTGCGTGTACACCGTGGACTTCGGGGCCGTGGTCGAGACCGACGGCTACGTACTGGTCCCCGACACCGGCGACGGGCCGTTCACCGTGGCCGCCGAGGACCTCGACGCCGGCGACGGCCAGGTCGAGATCGTGGTCAACACCGGGCCCTTCTGACGCCGACGCCGAAAACGCGAAAGAGGGGCGGGCCGTAGCCCGCCCCTCTCTCAGTGATCCGTGGAGACGGATCAGCCGCCGGAGACGGCACCGCCGACGCTGTCGAACTTGTCCGAAGCGTTCTTGCCCAGGATGGTCACGGCCGCGATGCAGACCACCGCGATCAGGGCCACGAGGAGGGCGTACTCCACCAGCGAAGCGCCACGCTCCGAGTCGCCGAAGCGAGCCCGCAGCCAGGTGGCGAGGAAGTCGTAGGAAACCATCATGTTGATTCTCCGTATTGGGGGTCGAGCCCTTCCCCCTTACGGGCGAGTCGGGCCTTGTTGTCACCAGAACCATCGGCACGACCGAGCGGGCACCTAATGGGGAATTCGGCCCATATCTCCGGACGCGAAAGAGGGGCGGGCCGTAGCCCGCCCCTCTCTCAGTGATCCGTGGAGACGGATCAGCCGCCGGAGACGGCACCGCCGACGCTGTCGAACTTGTCCGAAGCGTTCTTGCCCAGGATGGTCACGGCCGCGATGCAGACCACCGCGATCAGGGCCACGAGGAGGGCGTACTCCACCAGCGAAGCGCCACGCTCCGAGTCGCCGAAGCGAGCCCGCAGCCAGGTGGCGAGGAAGTCGTAGGACACCATCATGTTGATTCTCCGTTTGGATCGTGCCCAGCTCACCCTTCCGAGCCCGCTGGACTGCCGTTGTCACGATCCCTATCGGCGGGGTACGAGGTCCCCTTGATGGGCCATTCGGCCTACCCGTCGCCTATTCGGCGCCGTCGTCGGCCGCGAGGGCGGACTGGCGCTGCATCCAGCCGACGACCATGTCCTTGAAGTGGCCTGGGTTGTAGATGTCCTCCTCATAGGACCAGCGGTTGTCGCCGGCGTACTTCAGGAGGGTGAAGTTGTAGGCCTGGTGGAGGCTCCCGTCGCCGGGGTCGATCATCCGGTTCCAGACCTGGCAGACCACCCAGCCGCGCTCCTCGTCGATGACGTACCACTCGATGGGGAAGAACTGCATGTCGCGGTTCACCGGCTGGGCCATCGTGGTGGTGATCCAGGTCCGGATCGCCTCCCGCCCGCCGAGGGTCCCGTACAGGTGCTCGATGTAGGTGGCGTCCTCGGTGAACAGGTCCGCCCAGGGGTTCCAGTCCCCGCTCGTCCCCGCCGCCAACGCGACCCGCTGGTAGTGGGCGAACGCCTCCTCCAGCTCTTCGCGGCCCCAACGCCCCATCAGTCCCCTCCGGTGTCGTCCAGTGCCGCCGCGATCGCGGCGATCACGTCGGCCTCCGACGTCCCCGGGGTCAGCACCACGGCCACCCCTGCCTCCCGGAGGAGGTCGACATCGGCGTCGGGGATGATGCCACCCACCACGACGGGCGCCGTCACCCCCGCCGCCCGGGCCGCCTCGACCATGCGGGGGGCGAGGGTGAGGTGCCCGCCGTTGTGCATGCTGATCCCGATGAGGTCGGCGTCCTCCTGTTGGGCCGCGGCCACCACCGACTCGGTGCTCTGACGCAGCCCGAGGTAGATCACCTCGGCGCCGGCGTCCCGCAGCATCCGGGCCACGACCTTGAGGCCACGGTCGTGGCCGTCGAGGCCCAGCTTGGCCAGCACGATGCGGACGGGCCCGCCGTGGGGGGCCCGCAGGCCGGTCACCCCGTCGCCCGCGGGTTGGGAGACGACACGGTCACACCGCCGCCCGTTCGGTGTAGGTCCCGAACTCGGCCTCGAGGGCCTGGACGATCTCGCCCTCGGTGGCTCGGGCCCGGACGGCGTCGATCATCGGGGGCAAGAGGTTCACCGTCGGATCGGAGGCGTCGGCCGAGATGCCGGCCAGGGCCTGGTCGACGGCGGCCTGGTCCCGGTCACGGCGGGTCGCCTCCAGGCGGGCCACCTGGGCCGCCTCCACGTCCGCGCTGATGCGCAGGAGGTCCCCGGAGCGCTCGTCGCCGTCCGTGTAGCGGTTGACCCCGACCACGACCCGCTCGCCGGTGTTCACCGCCCGCTCGTAGCGGTAGGCCGCGTCGGCGATCTGGTCCACGATCCAGCCGGTGTCGATGCCGGCCAGCACGCCCTCCAGCATCGAGCCCCCGCCGAGCTCGTCGAGGTGGGCGAAGATCGCCTCGGCCCGTCGCTCCATCTCGTCGGTCATCCACTCGACGTAGGCCGAGCCGCCGAGAGGGTCCGCGGTGGCCGTCACCCCGGTCTCGTGGGCGATCACCTGCTGGGTGCGGAGCGCGATCCGGGCCGCGGCCTCCGAGGGCAGGGCCAGCGCCTCGTCGTAGGAGTCGGTGTGGAGGCTCTGGGTCCCGCCGAGCACCGCGGACAGGGCCTGGATGGCCACGCGGGCGATGTTCACCTCGGGCTGCTGGGCCGTGAGCGAGACGCCGGCGGTCTGGGTGTGGAAGCGCAGCCGCAGCGAGCGCTCGTCGGTCGCGCCGTAGCGCTCCCGCAACCACCGGGCCCAGATCCGGCGGGCGGCGCGGAACTTGCCGATCTCCTCGAAGAAGTCGAGGTGGGCGTTGAAGAAGAAGGACAGCCGGGGCGCGAAGTCGTCCACGTCCAGGCCGGCCGCGACGGCGGCTTCGACATAGGCGAACCCGTTGGCCAGGGTGAAGGCCAGCTCCTGGTCCGCGGTCGAGCCCGCCTCCCGGATGTGGTACCCGGAGATGGACACCGGGTGGAACCGGGGCATCTCGGCGGTGGTGAAGCGGATCAGGTCCGTCACCAGGCGCAGGGACGGCCGCGGCGGGTACAGGTACTCCTTCTGGGCCTGGTACTCCTTCAGGATGTCGTTCTGGATGGTGCCCGAGAGCGCCGCCCGCTCGGTGCCCTGACCCTCGGCCACGGCCACGTACATGGCCATGAGGATCGCCGCCGGGCCGTTGATGGTCATGGAGGTGGACACCGCACCGAGGTCGATCCCGGCGAACAGGGCGGCCATGTCGTCGAGGGTGTCGATCGCCACGCCCGCCTTGCCCACCTCGCCCAGGGACAGCGGGTCATCGGAGTCACAGCCCATGAGCGTGGGCATGTCGAAGGCGGTGGAGAGGCCCGTGCCGCCCGACTCGAGGAGCTGGCGGAAGCGCTGATTGGTGTCTGCCGCGGAGCCGAACCCCGCGAACATCCGCATCGTCCAGGGCTTGGCCCGGTACATCGAGCCGTACGGGCCGCGGGTGTAGGGGTACTCCCCCGGGCCGGGGCCCTCGCCGTAGACCGGGTCGACCGGGATGCCCGACAGGGTCTCGACGGGTGGGGCCGGGGGTTCGGGTTCCGGGCGCTCGGTCACCGTGCCAGTATTCCCCGCCGTGGAGAAGCTCGTGTACCTCGTGTGGGACCGGCCGAGCGTCGACGGCGCCGAGCTGGGCGCCCGCTTCCTCGACGACCTCGCCCCCCGGCTGCTGGCCCTCGGGCCGCACCAGCTCACGATGCACCTCGACGACGACCAAGCCCCCATCCCAGGCCCGGCCCCCGCCCCGGGCCACGAGCTGCCCGTGCGGGCCGCCGTCTCGCTCTTCCTCGACGCCCACGACCACCGGGTGCCCTACGAGGAGGTGCTGGCCGAGGTCGGGGTGCGCCGGGCCGGCTACCTGGTGAGTGAGGCCGTCTGGTGCGAGTACGGCGACAACGGCCGGCGCGGCCCCCGGGACTGGCCCGACGGCGGGCGGTCCCCGGGCATCAGCACGTTCTCCCTGGTCCACCGCAACCCCGCCTTCGACGAGCGCACGTTCCGCGAGTTCTGGCACGGGCACCAGTCCCCGATGTCCGAAGCCGTCCAGCCGCGGTGGCGCTACGTCCGCAACACGGTGGTGCACCCGGTCACCGTCGGCGCGCCCCCGATCGACGGGATCGTGCACGAGGCCTGGCCCTCGATCGAGCTGGTCGAGGACACCATCGCCTTCCACGAGGGTGACCCCGAGAACATCACGGTGATGCTCGACAGCGTGATGCAGGTCTTCGACATCGCCCGCCTCCGCTCCTTCGCCCTCAGCGAGTACCTCCTCAAGACCTGACCCCCACCCGTTCTGGCCCTTGATTTCGCTCTCCCGGCGGGAAATCACCGGCCAGAACGAGGGGCTATGGCGGCGGAGGGCGTCCTCGACCTCGGCGTCGGGGTCCAGCCAGGGCTCGCCGTCGACCTCGACGGTGACCCGCTTCAGGGTGCCGGAGAACGGGAACGGCGAGCGGTAGTCCTTGCACGGCGGCTCGCCCTCGGCCCGGCCACAGGTCAGGCCGTTGCCCGTGATGGAGAACCGGTTGGCGGTCAGGTGCGGCACGGCCCCGTGGCCGCGCTGCTCCCCGTCGATCCAGATCGTGGCCTCACCCGCGAGATGGTCCGTCCTGTGGAACCGGAGCTCGAGGCGATGGGGACCGGGCGCCAGGAACGCCGGGGCCTCGACCCGGGCCTGGTACAGCCCCGACGTGTTGTGCACGTAGGCGAGCCGGCCCCGGAGGAGGTGGAACGACCACCCGCCGAAGATCGACCCCTGCGCCACGCAGGACCCCCTGCACCCGCTCGACATCGTCGGGCACCTCGATGTCGGCCACGATGCGGTGGTCCCGGTTGCGGGTGTTCACCGCCGTCGGCTTCGGGGACCATCGAGGTCCCCGGCCAGTAGCACGTACCTCGACCTCGACGGGATGCGCGGGGGACGGCCGAGCACGAACTCCGAGAAGGGCCGGTTGTCGAGCGGCAGGACGTTGTGGCGCTCGGCCTCCTCCCACCACCGTTCGACCAGCGCCTCGACCACCTCCGGGTGCTCGTCGGCCAGGTCCCGGGTCTCGGACGGGTCGGCCTCGATGTCGTAGAGCTCCCAGGTGTCGTCCTCCAGCGGCGGCCGGTCGGCCTGGATGGGGTGGTAGACGACGGCCTTCCAGTGCTCGTGGCGGATCGCCCGGCAACCGAACATCTCGTAGTACTGGGTCGTCCGGGGGTCCGGCGCCTCCGGGTCGCCGAGCGAGGTGGCGAAGCTCGCTCCCTCCAGGGGTCGCTGCTCGACGCCGCCGATCACCTCAGGGGTCGGCGATGCCCGAGCAGGTCGAGCAGGGTCGGCGCGACGTCGATGGCGTGCACGTACTGGTCGCGGACCTCGCCCCGGGCATCGATGCCGGCGGGCCAGTGCACGATCATCGGGTCGGCCACGCCCGCCCTCGTGGACCTCCCGCTTCCAGCGCCGGAACGGGGTGTTGCCCGCCACCGTCCAGCCCCACGGGTAGTTGTTGTGGATGTCGGGCCCGCCGATGTCGTCGATCCGGGCCAGGCCCTCCTCCACCGTCCTCGGCAGACATGTTCCACGGGCGGCCGTCGTTCAGGGAGCCCACCGGCCCGCCCTCGGAGCTGGCCCCGTTGTCGGAGACCAGGACGATGATCGTGTTGTCGAGGTCCCCGGTCTCGGCCAGGGCCTCGACGACCCGACCCACCTGATCGTCGGTGTGGGACAGGTAGGCGGCGAAGGCCTCCATGTAGCGGGCGTACAGCCGCCGTTCGTCGTCGCTCAGGTCCTCCCAGGCCGGGACCCAGTCCGGCCGCTCGGAGAGCACCGTGTGCTCCGGGACGAGGCCCATGGCCTTCTGCCGGGCGAAGGTCTCCTCCCGCCAGAGATCCCAGCCGTCGTCGAAGCGGCCGAGGTAGCGCTCCCGCCACTCGGGCGGGGACTGGTGGGGCGAGTGGCAGGCCCCGGGGCAGAAGTAGGCGAAGAACGGCTTGTCCGGATCGGCCGAGCGCAGGTCGTGGACGTAGGCGATGGCGTGGTCGGCCAGGTCCTCGGTGAGGTGGTAGCCGTCCTCGTAGGACCGGGCCTGGTGGGTCAGGTGGTTGTCCGACACCAGGGCGGGGCCGAACTGGTGGGCCTCGCCCTCGAAGAAGCCGTAGAAGCGCTCGAAGCCCCGCCCCAGGGGCCACCGGCTGCGGGCCGCCCCCTCGTGCAGCTCGTCCTCCGGCGTCAGGTGCCACTTCCCGATGGCCCAGGCGGCGTAGCCCTCGGGCACCAGCGCGGCCGGCAGCATCCCGCAGGAGGGCGGGATGCGGGCGTCGTAGCCCGGGAAGCCGGTGGCCAGCTCCACGATGCGGCCCATGCCCACCGAGTGGTGGTTGCGGCCGGTGAGCAGGCAGGCCCGGGTCGGCGAGCACAGCGCCGTGGTGTGGAAGTTGGCGTACCGCAGCCCGCCGGCGGCCAGCCGGTCGAAGGTCGGCGTGTCGATGTCGGAGCCGAAGCACCCGAGCTGGGCGAAGCCCACGTCGTCGAGCACGACGAGCAGCACGTTCGGCGCCCCGGCTGGGCCCGCGTCGGCTCCGGCCACCACGGCGTCGCCTCGTGGTGGTACCGCCCGATCGTCCCCCCGAACTCCCCCGGTTCCATGACGGGATCCTGTCATGTGGGCCGGTGACGGCCTGCCGAGGCCGAGCCGTGGGCGGTCAGCCGCTGGCCTCGACCGGCCGTCGGGAATTCTCGTCGAAACACTTGCATCTGACTGACACCACACTAGAGTTACGTACAGATGTTCGTTTCTGGCCACTCCGACGGGCGGTTCGCCCGATGAGCGCACGGTTCGCTCCGGTGCGGGCGGCGCGGCTCGGGGTGACGCCGTTCCTCAAGGGGCTGGAGCCGGAGCGGTACACGGGGGCCGAGGCGGCGGACGGGATCAAGGAGATCGCCAAGCTCGAGCGGCTGCTGGCGGGGGCCCGTATCCGGTTGGCGAAGCGGATCGACGAGTCGGTCGCCGGCGCCGAGGGCGAGGACGGGCCCGGGCGGTGGCTGGCGAACCAGACGGGGCAGAACCCGAAGGACGCGGCCAAGGACATCGACACCTCCAAGACGCTCGACGACCTGGACGCCACCGACGAGGCGCTGGCCAACGGCGACCTCTCCCCCACCCAGGCCCACGAGGTCTCCTCGGCCGCAGCGGCCGACCCGTCGGCCGAGCAGGGGCTGCTCGACACGGCGAAGAACGCATCGGTGCCCGAGCTCAAGCGGAAGGCCAAGAAGGTCCGGGCCGCCGCCACGAACAACGAGGACAAGGCCAAGCGGGCCCACGAGAACCGGGACCTGTACTCCGGCGTCGACGAGGAGACCGGCGAGGGCTGGTTCCACGGCAAGGGACCGGCCGCCCGGATCGCCGAGATCCTCGCCCTGCCTCGAGCCCTGGATCCAGGCCGAGTTCGCCAAGGCCCGCCGGGAGGGTCGCTACGAACGGCGGGGCGCCTACGCCTTCGACGCCCTCCTGGCCGCCCTCGCGCTTCGCCGCCGCGTGTCGACGGGCACCCGGGGCGCCGGGCCCGACGGACCGGGACGGCGGCCGGCGGCGGCCCGAACGGCGGGCCGGCACCGTCGGGCCTCCCGCCAACGTCCTGGTCCGGGCCGACCTCTCGGCCATCCTGCGGGGCGAGACGATCGCCGGTGAGACCTGCGAGATCGACGGGCTCGGCCCCGTGCCCGTCGAGGCGCTCCTGGAGCTCCTCCCCCAGGCCGCCATCGACCTGATCCTCACCGACGGCGTCGACGTGTTCAACGTCACCCACTTCGGCCGGCGGGCCAACGCCCGTCAGCAGGTCGTCCTCGACTGGTTCGGTGGCCAGTGCTCCCGCCTCGGCTGCACCGCCACCCGCCACCTGCAGGTCGACCACCGCATCGACTGGGCGAGGATCAAGATCACCGAGCTCCGCAACCTCGACTGGCTCTGCGTGGACTGCCACCGCCGCAAGACCCACGACGGCTGGGCCCTCGTCCACGGCAAGGGAGGCGACGAATGGTCCCGCCCGACGACCCGGCCCACCCGAAGAAGCAGCAATGCCCCACCCGGCGAGCAGTCCGAAGCCGCCTGAGCCTGTCGCGCAAGGTTCCGCCGCTGCCGCGCGTCGCCCGCGATCGGGGCAAGGTCGTCGAAGGCACGTGCAACCTCGTCCGCGTCGTCCTCGGTCGCCCCGGCGGCGTGGTACGAACGGGTGGTGAGCGACGAGCGGACGGCGGGGCAGGTCCGGCGGCGGAACCTGGCCGACGAGGCCAGCCGCAGCCTTTTCGTGCTCCCGGCCCTGATCGTGCTGGCCTCCGCCGTGCTGGGCGAGCTGCTGGCCGAGGTCGACGACCGCATCGACCCGGGCGAGCTGCCCGGCTTCCTCGAGACGACCCAGGACAGCGCCCGGGCCATGCTCGGGGCCATCGCCGGGGGCACGATCACGGCGGCCGCCGTCGTCCTCTCCTTCACCCTGGTCGCCGTCCAGCTCGCCTCCAGCCAGTACTCGCCCCGCACCCTCGGACGCTTCCTCGGCGACCGCTTCCAGCAGGTGGTGATGGGGATCGTGTTCGGCACCTTCACCTACTGCATCGTCGTGCTGCGGGAGATCGAGGACGTCGGCCCCCGCGCCGTGCTGCCCGGACCACAGCTGGCCACCTCCGGCGCGGTCATCTTCGCCGTGGCCGCCCTGCTCGCCGTGCTGGCGTCGATCGACCACACCGCCCGGAGCCTCCAGGTGGAGTCGATCGCCGAGCGGGTGTCCCAGGCGGCCGTCGCCATCGCCCGCGACGAGTACCCACTCGTCGACGGGCCTGCCCGAGCCGCCCGACGCCCCTGCCCGAGATCCCGGCCGATTCCCTGGTGGTGCCGGCGCACCGCACGGGCTGGGTGCAGCAGTTCCCCCTCCGGGCCGCCGTCGACTGCCTGCCCCCGGGGACCACGGCGATCCGTCACGTGGTCGCCGGCGGCCACGTGGCCGAAGGCGACCCCCTGGCCACGGTCTGGCCGATGCCGGCACGGCCGGCCGAGGTCATCCGGGCCCTGCAGGACACCTGCGACCTCGGATCGACCCGCACCATGCAGGACGACGTCGGCTTCGGGATCACCCAGCTGGTCGACATCGCCGCCCGGGCCCTGTCCCCCGCGGTCAACGACCCCTACACCGCCCAGGAGATCATCCTGCGCCAGACCCCCCTGCTGGCCGAGCTGGTCACCCGCGACCTCACCCTGCGTCCGGTCACGGACGGTGACCGGACGATCCACCCCGAACCGGGGTGGACCGCCGGCGCCTTCCTCGACCTGGCCGTCGGCAGCCTGCGCTGGCACGCCCGGGAGCAACCCTGGGTCCTGATCACCCTGATCGAGCAGCTCGGCGCCGTGCGGGCGGTCGCCGTGGACAAAGGGCCGGTCGAGGCCGAAGCCGCGGTGCTGCTGGACGAGCTGCACCGCCTCGCCCCGGCCGACGCCGAGGCGGTCCGGGCTGCCGCCCGGGCGGCCGGCTGGGAGGCCTGAGGCAGCCGCTGCACTACGGTCCGGCGCCGTGACGGTCGAACAGGAACGCATCGGTGACGTGGCGGTGATCCGCCTGGACGACGGCAAGGCCAACGCCCTGGGCTTCGACGTGCTCGACGGCCTGCTCGGCGCCCTCGACGACGCCGCGGACGCCAAGGCGGTGTGCATCGTGGGCCGACCCGGCCGGTTCAGCGCCGGGTTCGACCTGAGCGTCATGCGCTCGGACCGCATCGTCGAGCTGATGACCAAGGGCTCGGACCTGGCCCTGCGCCTCGTCGAGCACCCGGCGCCCGTGGTGCTGGGGGTCACCGGGCACGCCCTGGCCATGGGGGCGGTGCTCCTGCTGACCGCCGACTGGCGGGTCGGGGCCGACGGCGACTTCAAGCTCGGGCTCAACGAGGTCCGCATCGGCCTCTTCGTGCCCGGCTTCGCGGTCGACCTGGCCGACTACCGGCTCTCCCGTCGTCACCTGACCGAGGCCGTCCAACTGGCCGAGGTCTATGACCCCCAGGGCGCGCTGGCGGCCGGGTTCCTCGACGAGGTCGTCGACCTCGACACGGTCGAGGCGAGGGCGGTCGAGAAGGCCACCGCCTGGGCCGCCGAGCTGGACCCGGGGGCGTTCGCCCGCACCAGGGAGATCGCCCGCGGCCCCCTGCTGGAGAAGCTGCGGGCGTCCCTCCAGCGCTGACCGATCTCGGGACGAACTACGGTCACGCCGACGACGGGGGGGCCATGGGGGTCGAGAACATTCCGGACACCGCGGCGGAGATCGACGCCGCCTGGTTGGACGAGGCGCTGCGGAGCGGTGGACGGACGGACGGGGGCACGGTGCGGGGCGCCCGGGCTGAGCCCGTGGCCGACGCCGTGGGGCTCATGGGTGAGATCACCCGCTTCCACCTCGACTGGGACGAGCCGGGTCCGGGGCGACCCGCCAGTGTCATCGCCAAGCTGCCGTCGGCCCTGCCCGAGAACCGGGAGCTGGCCTACGCCATGGGCTACTACGAGTTCGAGCACCGCTTCTACACCGAGGTGGCCGACGGCTGCGCCGTGCGCACGCCCTGCACCTGGTACTCCGGCGCCGACGCCGACGCGGGCCGCTACGCCCTGCTCATCGAGGATCTCGTCGACTACGAGCGGATCGATCAGATGGACGGGGCGCCGCCCGAACGCGCCGCCGCCGTGGTCGACAGCCTGGCCGCCCTCCACGCCCAGTGGTGGGCGAGCCCCCGCCTCGCCGACCACGACTGGCTCCCCGACGGCCTGGGCGACGAGGTCCGGGTCTACGGCGACCTCTGCCGGGGCTCGTGGCCCGCGTTCGCCGAGGCCACCGAAGGGGTGATCACCGACGAGGACCGGGCCCTGGCCGAGCGCTTCCTCGAGCGCTACGACACGATGATCGACCGCAGCCAGGACGCGCCCCACACCCTCGTGCACCGGGACTTCCGCATCGACAACATGCATTTCGACGCCGGCGAGCCCGTGGTGTTCGACTGGGGCTCGGTCGGCCACGGTGGCGGCCTCTACGACTTCGCCTATTTCGTCGCGGGGAGCATGACGGTGGAGAACCGCCAGGCCCACGGCGCGGAGCTGCTGGACCGCTACCGCTCGGGCCTGGCCGCCACCGGCATCGAGGTGGACGACGCGACGTTTCGCGAATGGCACGACGTCGGCGCCCTGTTCTGCCTCGTGGTGCCCATTCTGGCCGGGGGCAGCGTGCTCGACACCCGGGACGAGAAGGGCGAGCGCCTCATCGCCGAGGGCCTGGCGCGGCTGTTCAGCTACCTCCACGACCACGACTCGGTGCGCTTCCTGGACTGACTGATCAGGCCTGGCATCAACTCGTCGCCGCGATGGCCGACAGGCACCGAGCTACTCGGGCCCAGATGACATCGCGATGTCCGGAGGGACGTGGGAAGGGCGTGGTGTCGCTGGGCCCGATAGGCAGCCGGCCGCTGAGCCCGGTCAGCCCCCTTCCCCCTCCCGGGGATCACCGAGCAGGTAGCGGGGGCCGGACCCGTGGGTGCTGGCGACGTCGCCCGGGTTGTAGAGGCGACACACCTTGAACGACAGGCACCCGCACCCGATGCAGGAGTCCAGTTGGTCCCGCAGGCCCTCCAGCACGGCGATCTGGGCGTCGAGGCGGGGACGCCACGCCTGCGACAGGCGGGCCCACGCCTTCTCGGTCGGCGCCCGGGACGCCGGCAGCGTCTGCAGCGCCTCCCGGATCTCCTCCAGGCTCAGGCCGACCCGCTGGGCCACCCGGATGAAGGCGATGCGGCGCAGTTCACTGCGGTGGTAGCGCCGCTGGTTGCCCACGGTGCGCTCGCTGCGCACCAGCCCCTCGGTCTCGTAGTACCGAAGCGCCGAATGGGCGATGCCCGCGCGGACGCCACCTCGCCGATGGTCAGGAGCTCGTCGATGGCCGGAGACTAGCCCTTGACCTCAAGTGAGGTCGAGGTCCTACGGTGCCCCCATGGCGCTGCGCACCGACCTCCTCTCCGACGCCCAGCTCACCGATGCCGTGGCCGATCGCATCGCCCATCCGAAGGCGGACGGCGTGACATCGTTCACCCTCCACGCCCCCCTCGAGCTCCTGGCCCGCACCGCGCTCCTCCCCCTCGTCGAACCCGACGCCCGCGAGGCGGCCCGCGACCGACTGGCCTGGCTCGGGGAGGCCTACCGGGACGCCGGCGACGAGGTCGACGAGCCGTCGCCCCGGGCCTACGACGACCTGGCCACCGCGGCCGGCCACCTGACCGCCGCGGTGAACGCCGGCGAGATCGACGACGCCGACGCCACTGCGGCCTGGCTCGCCGTCCGGGCCACCCCGGTGGAGCTGGCCCGGCTCCTGGCCGACGACGTCATCCCCCGTCTCGCCGCGGCCGGACACGGCAGCATCCTGCTGTACCTCCTCCCCCGAGTGGCCCCGCGCAGCCGGGCGGCGGCCCGACCCCTGCGAGGCCTGGTCCGCGAGCTGGCCCGGCAGCCCGACTGGGGCCTGACGTGGCACCTCGACCGGGGTCCGGCGCCGACCGGCGGCGGCGACCTCCTCAGCGCCCTCCGCCGGCCCCGCGCTCCCGGGCGACCCCGGCAGCGACTTCATCTTCCCCACGATGTCCCTGGTCGAGAGCTCGGGGCTGGCCCAGGAGCTGCTCGACGGGCCCACCCGGGCCACCGCCCTGGCCCAGGCGACCGAGGACCTCCAGCGCCTTGCCGCGGCGTCCATGATCCAGGACACCCCCGACGTCGCCCCTTACGGCTGGAGCCACTGCCTCACGATGCCCCAGGCCGTGCTCGGCCTCGCCCGGGCGGGTGCCGCCGACATCGGGCGGGCCGTCGCCGTGGCCGCCACCTTCGTCCTCGGCTTTCGCTCGACCCAGGGCACGGTGGCGGTCGACCCCACCTGGTCCCCCCGAACCGTAGGCGACCCCCTCGGGGCCCTCGACGGCACGCCGGCCGAGGCGGCCGCCGGGGCCTGGCACGCCGCGAACGGCGAGCGGGCCGCCATCGTGGCCCGGCTCGCATCACGGGCCGCAGCCCACGAGGACGCCCATCTGGCCAAGTACACGCTGGCCTGCATCGACGCCGCGCGGGACGACCCGGGTGCCTCGAGGCTCTACCTGGCCGCCGCCGCCCACCTCTCGGCGTGGTGGCGCGGAACCGAAGGCTGACCCAGCCGTCTACGCCCCGCCGGTCCAGGGTAGGTAGTGAACTCACCCCCAGAAGGAGACCGACATGGCAGGCGAGATGGACGAGGCCAAGGGCCGAGCGAAGGAAGCGGCTGGCGCGCTGGCCGACGACGACGACCTGAAGGCAGAAGGCAAGGTCGACAAGGCCAGCGGACGCCTCAAGGACGCTGTGGACACCGTCAAGGACAAGGTCGAGGACGCCATCGACAGCGTCCGGGACCGCGCCAAGCGCGACTGATCACCACGGTTCTGCATCCCCTGCACGGCGACCTGTCGTCGTGTGGGGGAT
This sequence comes from uncultured Microthrixaceae bacterium, assembly GCA_963845425.1. Classification (GTDB taxonomy): domain Bacteria; phylum Actinomycetota; class Acidimicrobiia; order Acidimicrobiales; family DATDAH01; genus DATDAH01. Next base: position 70,368 of record CAWJSC010000010.1, on the reverse strand, counting down.
GCACCCAGCTCAACGGTCGGCGAGGCGCTCCAGCAGGGGCAGGTAGTCGGCCACGGCCTTCGTGGGGTGGTCCTCGAGCTTGGCCGCGTCGTCCCAACGCCGGAGCTGGACGGCGGTCTCCCACCCCTCCCCCGCCCGGAACGCTTCGACTTCGGCCTCCGTCATCGGCCCGCCCTGGACCTCGAGGCTGCGCACCGACACTGGCGACAGGCGGTCGAGGTACTCGGGCTCGGTGGCACAGAGGTACCGCTTCGCCGCGACGTGCAGGCCGACGGGCGCCGTGACCTCCGACCCGAACCACCGGCCGAGGTACCGCTCCCCGACGCGGTCGTGGGCCCGGTCCGCGGCGACGAAGGTCGCATCGGCCTCGATGAGCAGCCGACCGACGTCGTGCAGGAGCGCGGCGGCCACCGTGGCCTCCGGGGCCCCCGCGGCCTCCGCCCGTTGGGCGGCCTGCAGGGCATGCTCCCGCTCGGTCACCACCTCGTCGTACATGGCGGTGGCCACCTCGCTCTCGAACAGCGTCACCAACTCGTCGAGCGCCGGGGTCACGCGACGGGCCGGCCGAGGAAGTCGTCGGTGATGCTCAGGCGGGCCCGGTCGGCATCGCCGTCGAGGCCGGCGAAGGTGGCCTGCTTGTCCTCGTAGTAGGTGGTCCGGAAGTCCCCCGCCGACGCCGCGTTGTAGGTCAGGTACAGCGCCCGACGGGCGAGGTCGGTCACGTTCGTCCCGCTGCGGTGCGGGACATAGGAGTCGAACCAGAGCAGGTCACCCGGCGCCAACTCGACCGGGTGCCACTCGAGCGCCTCGACGACGCCGTCGCTCAGCCCCCGCAGACCGTCCATCGCCAGCACCACCTGCGGCCGGCCATCGGCGACCCACAGGCAGCCGCTGGCCTCGGAGGCCGGCTCCAGCGGCAGCATGCAGCTCACGTGGAAGTCGACGAACCGGTACGCCGGGGCGTCCTGGTGCGGGGCGAAGCCCGCACCCCCGGGCTGCTTGTAGTTGACCTTCTCCTTGTAGAGCGCGGCGGGTCCGCCCAGCAGCTCACCAGCCAGGTCGGGCACGAGGCCCTCGGTGAGCAGCGACCGCAGCCCGGGGTGATGCCCGACGAGGTCCTCGCTCCGGGCGAGCACGGGGCCGGTGTCGGTCTGCTCGAAGTGGTGCAGGCCCGGCCCTTCGCCCTCGGCCCACGTCGCGACCTCGTCGACCCAGGCGCCGATCTCCGCCACCTGCCCGCCGGTGAGGACGCTCCGCAGCACGACGTACCCGTCCCGCTCGTAGGCGCCCCGTTGCCCCTCGTCCAGGATCACGGCGCCACCTCGGCGGTCAGGCCGACCAGCAACGCGTCGAGACCGACGGTGAAGGTCCGGTCGAGCGCCTCACGGGAGACGCCTCCGACCCGCAGGCGGGGGGCGTCGAGCAGCACGGCGCCGGCGAAGTAGCGGCCAACGACCCGCACCACAGTCGCGGCGGCGCGGGCCTCGACCCCACAACGCACGAGCGCCTCGGCCACGGCGCCGCTGATGCGACCCAGGTGCGCCAGGCGCGGCGGCGCGATCACCAGCGGGATCAGGTCGATGCGATCGAGCAGGACCCGACGGCTGTCGCCGGCCCACGTGGCCACCACCGCCTGCCAGTCGTCGTCGTCGGAGATCCGCACCGGCGCCAGGACGTGCTCGACCATGCCGTCGAACAGGTCCTCCTTGTCCGTGACGTGGTTGTAGAGCGACATCGTCCCGGACCCGAGCTCGGCCGCGAGGCGACGCATGCTCAGCTCGGCGAGACCGTCACGCTCGGCCACCGTGATGGCGGCGTCGATGACCCGTGCCCGCGTGAGGGCCGAGGCGGTGCCGGTTCCTACGACCACGCCGGAAGGCTAGGTCCCAGGGCGGCGACGCCCGACACCGCCGGCGGTTCACGTACGCTGTACGGCGTGACGACGATTCCCTCCTCTTCCCCTCTGGCCGCCACGCTGGACGACGCCCGGACGAGCCTGGGGACGACGACCCTCACCGGGTGGATGGCCATGGCCGGCATGTCATCCCTGGGCGCCGGCGCCATCCATGCCGCCGCCATCGGCGTGCACGCCGAGCACCGGCCGGCCGCCACCACGTTCGTGATCATCGCGGCGATCCAGTTGGCCTGGGGTGCACTCGCCCTGGTCCGCTCCAACCGCCTGATCGCGCTGCTGGGTGCGGGTATCGGACTCGGCGCGTTCGCGGGCTGGGTCTGGGCCAAGGTCTGGGGCATCGGCTTCATTCCGGGCCTCGACGAGGCCGAGCCCGTCCAGACCGCCGACGGCATCGCCGCCGCTATGGCCCTCGCCAGCGTTCTGCTCATCGCCTTCGCCGCATGGGCGAAGCGGACCACGACGATCCGTGTCCCGCGACCACCACTGGCGGTGACCGCGGTCGCCGTGCTCGCCCTTTCGCTGTTCGGCATGGCCGCCGGTGGGACCCACGCCCACGCGGAAGGCCACGACGAAACCGCCGGCGGGGGCCACGGGGACAGCCACGGAGACGCTGCCGCCCCCGGCGGCGACCACAGCGACCACTCGGATGATGCGGCCCACGAGCCGTCGGTCGTGGTCCCCTTCGACCCGAGCCAACCCATCGACTTCAGCGGCATCGACGGGGTCACCCCCCGCCAGCAGGCCTGGGCCGAGAACGTCGTGGGGGCCACGCTGCTGCTGCTCCCGCAATGGTCAGACCCGGAGTACGCGCTCGCCAACGGCTTCCACAGCATCGGTGACGGGTTCACCGGGACCGAGCACTTCATCAACGACGAGAACATCGACGATCCCTCGATCTTCGACCCGGCGAAGCCGGAGTCGCTGGTCTGGGACACGACCTCGGGCGAGCGTCGCCTGGTGGCCGCGATGTACATGCTCGAGCGGGGCACCTCGCTGGAGGACGCGCCGAACCTCGGCGGGAACCTCATGCAGTGGCACATCCACAACAACCTCTGCTACACGCCGTCGGGTCAGGTGGTCGGCATAACCAACGGTGACGGCGAGTGCCCGCCGGGCCTGATCCTGCCCGAGCCCACACCGATGGTCCACGTCTGGCTGGAGCCACAGGCGTGTGGGCCGTTCTCGGCGTTGGAGGGCATCGGCGGCGGTCAGATCGACGAGGGCGAAGAGGTGCTCTGCAACCAGGCCCACGGGGGCCACTGAGGGCCCGTCACGACGAAGCGGTCCGGGCCACCGGTCAGGTCCTCATCACCCAGGGGACCTTCGCGTACGACCAAAGCCGGGTGCTCTGACCGGTCTCAGCCCGCGGTCGAACCGGGTCACGACCTCGACGTGGCCGGTGTGACCGAACATGTCGACCACCACGCTCTCGACGTGGGTGTACCCGGCGGCGACCAGGCCGGCGCTGTCCCGGCCCAGGGACGCCGCATCGCAGCTGACCAGGACGACTCGGGCCGCGCCGGTCGCGGCGACCCGCGGGATCCCGGAGGCGGTCAGCCCCGTTCGGGCCGGATCGGCGACCACGACCGCGGCGGGCGTCGGGCGCCAGCGGGCCACCGGCTTGGCGATGACCCGGGCGGTCCGCCCGGCCAGGTTGTGGCGGGCGTCAGCCGCGCCGGACGGCGAGCGCTCGACCACCACCACCGGGCGGTCACCGGCGACCGTGACGGCGAACAGGCCGATGCCGCCGTACAGGTCGACGAAGGTCCCGTCGGGCGCTCCTGCCACGTGGTCGGCGACCACCGTGACGAGGGCCTCGGCCCCCGCCCCGCGGGTCTGGAAGAACGACGACGCCGACACCCGGAGACGGTGGCCCGCCACCTCCGCGAAGAACCAACGACGGCGGCCCGCGACCAGCTCGTCGGTGCCGATGACCGATACGTCCTCGGGGGCCTCGACGCCCTCCGCGGTGGGCTCGGCCACGATCAGGCGCTCGCCGGTGCCGTCGGCGACGCGCAGGGTCAGCTCGGTGGCCCGGCCGGGCGCGACGACGCCGGGGGCCAGCAGCTCGGCGAGCCGGGGGACGACGACGAGGCAGTCCTCGACGGGCACCACATCATGACTGCCCCGGCCACGGAGGCCGAGGCGACCGTCCTGCACCGCCAGGCGCAGCGAGTTCCGGGACCGTTCGGCCGGCACGGGTGGCCCGTCCCGAACGACCGGGGCCTCGAGGTGCCCCAGCCGGCGGAGCGCATCGGCCACGATCTCGAGGCGCATGGCCGACTGCAGCTCAGGGGTGGCGTGCTGCCAGTCGCACCCCCCACAGCCGGCGGCGACGTACGGGCACGGTGCCTCGACCCGCCCGGCGGCGGCGTCGAGCACCTCGACGACCTCGCCGTGGAGGCTTCCGTGCCGGTCCTCGACGGTGACCGAGGCCCGTTCGCCCGGAAGGGCCCCGGTGACCAGCACCACCCGGCCCTCGTCGTCACGGCAGAGGGCGAGACCGCCCGCCACCATCCGCTCGGCGCGGACCTCGATGGTCGGCAACGGGCCCGTCTCAGTCCGGCGGGGGGATGCAACACCAGCCACGGTTGACCAGCTCGGTGGCCATGACGTCCGCGTCGAGGCGTACCGCGATCTCCTCGTCCCGTTCCCGCCGGCGGCGCTGGTCGGGGGTCTCGACCGCCTCGCCCGGCGTCGACTCCGGTGCGGCGGCCTCGATCTCGGCCTCCCGCTCCAGACGGTCGATGAGCTCGTCGACCTCGGCGGTGGTGAACTTCCCCGCCGCCTGCCGCTGGGTCAGCCCGAAGGGATGCCGGGCCTCTTTGAAGGAGTCGAAACCGCGGGCTTCGAGCAGCTCGGCCAGCTCGGCGACCCGCCGTTGGGGCGCCGGGGGGCCGGCGGCCTGTCCGAATGCCATCCCGCCAACCTACGCAGGAGGAGTGACAACACCGGGGACCCGGGGTCGAACACCGGTACCCTGTGCTCGTCCGTTCGACTCACCGGGGACCCCGAGAGCCTGTCGCCTCCTCTGAGCACATCTGAGGAGAGACATGTCCCCCACCCTGCGAGCCCTGCCCACAAGCGCGCTCGACGACGACCGGGACACGGCCATCGTCTACTGCGAGGCCAACTTCGGTGCCGGCGACGGCAAGACCGCCAACGGCCTCGTCCGCCACTCCGAACGCTACGAGATCCTCTCGGTCGTCGACAGCGCCCAGGCCGGTCTCGATGCCGGGCTCGTGCTCGACGGCGTGGCCAACGGCATCCCCCTCTGCCGGGACCTGGCCGACGCCCTGGACCTGGCCGGCGGGGTGCCCGACTGGTTCATCTTCGGCATGGCACCGGCCGGCGGCCTGCTCTCGATCCACGAGCGCAGCATCATCCTCGAGGCCATCGAACTGGGGATGAACGTCGTCAACGGGTTGCACGAGTTCCTCAACGACGATCCGGTCTTCGCTGCAGCCAGCTCCGCCAGTGGGGTGCAGATCCTCGACGTGCGCCGGCCGCGGGCCAAGAAGGACCTTCGCCTGTTCAGCGGCCGCATCGACGGGGTCACCTGCCCCCGCATCGCCGTGCTGGGCACCGACAGCGCCATCGGCAAGCGGACGACCGCCACGATCCTGACCCAGGCCCTCAACGACCACGGCCTGAAGGCGGTGATGGTCGGCACCGGCCAGACCGGCCTGATCCAGGGCGCCCGCTACGGCGTCGCCCTCGACGCCATCCCGTCGCAGTTCTGTTCCGGCGAGATGGAGGCCGCCGTGGTCGAGGCCTTCGAGGGCGAGAACCCCGACGTGATCGTGATCGAGGGCCAGGGGGCGCTCAGCCACCCCGCCTACCTCACCTCCACGTTCATCCTCCGGGGCGGCCGGCCCGATGCCGTCGTCCTCCAGCACGCGCCCGGACGGACGCGCCTCGGTGACTTCGGTGACCTGCCGATGCCGACCCCGGCCAGCGAGATCCAGCTCATCGAGACCTTCGCCGACACCAAGGTCATCGGCCTCACGGTCAACCACGAGAACATGACCGACGCCGAGGTGAGCGCGGCGATCACCCTCTACGAGGCCGAACTGGGCATCCCCGCCACCGACGCCCTCACCCGGCCCGCCGAGGAGCTGGTGGCCATGGTGCTGGCCGCGTTCCCGGAGCTCGACGAGGAGCTGTCGGCCGGCGTGCGATGAGCGCACCGAGGCTGGAGATCGACCTCGCGAAGGTCCATCACAACGCCCGCACCCTGGTGGGACGGCTCGGTCGTCGGGGCATCGCCGTCACGGCGGTCACCAAGGGGACCCTGGGCGCCGCGGCCGTCGCCCACGAGCTGGTCCGGGCCGGGGTCGACGGCCTCGGGGACTCCCGCATCGAGAACGTGGAAGCCCTGCGCCGGGCCGGCGTCACGGCGCCGATCACCCTCATCCGCTCCCCCATGCTCAGCCAGGTCGACCGGGTGGTGGCCCATGCGGATGTCAGCGCCAATACCGAGGTCGTCGTGCTCCGGCGCCTGTCGGCTGCCGCGGTGGCCCAGGACCGGATCCACGGCGTCCTGCTGATGGTCGAGTCCGGCGACCTCCGGGAGGGCATCCTGCCCGCCGATCTCGCCGGGGTCGTGGACGAGGTGGTACGGCTGCCCGCCCTCCGGCTGGCCGGCGTCGGCACCAACTTGGCCTGCCAGAGCGGGGTGGTCCCCAGCACCGGCAACATGACCGAGTTGTCCCGACTCGTGACCGCCGTCGAGCGCTCGACGGGTGTGGGCATCGAGCGGGTGTCGGGGGGGAACTCCGCGAACCTGGAGTGGGCCTTCGGGGCCACCGAGGTGGGTCGGGTGAACGACCTCCGCCTCGGCGAGGCGATCCTCCTCGGTCGGGAGGCCCTCCACCGGCGCCCGGTCGACCACCTGCACACCGATGCCTTCACCCTGGTGGCTGAGGTCATCGAGTCCCAGGTGAAGCCGTCGTTGCCGTGGGGCGACATCGCCCAGAACGCGTTCGGGGAGACCGTTGCGGTCCGGGACCGCGGCGAGGTCCACCAGGCGATCCTGGCCCTCGGGCGCCAGGACGTCGATCCCCGGGGCCTCGTCCCGCCCGTCGGGATGGAGATCCTCGGGGCCAGCAGCGACCACCTCGTCCTGGACACCGGCAGCATCGACCTGGCCGTGGGCACCGAGGTCCGCTTCGACGTCGACTACGCCGCCCTGCTGGGCGCCATGACCTCCCCGTTCGTCACCGAACGGGTCCTCGAAGCTCAGACCTGCTCGTAGGCCCCCAGGTCGGGGGCGGCCATCTCCTCCCGGAAGCGGTCGAACCGGAAGGGCCAGACGGCGGGCACGCCGCGGTCGTCGAGGTACCAGCTGGTGCACCCGGTGGCCCAGATCGTGTGTCGGGAGGCCTCCAGACGCTCGTCCTCGAAGTCGTCGGTGGCGGCCTGGGTGGCACTGATCTCGGCGCACTCACCCGAGCGCAGGCGGTCGACGAGCTGCAGCACGTAGCCGAGCTGCAGCTCGGCCACCTCGATGAGCGAGAAGTTCCCGACCGGGCCGTTCGGGCCGTTGAGCAGGAAGAGGTTGGGGAACTCCGGGATGGAGATGGAGAGGTAGGCCGTGGGCCGGTCGGCCCAGACCTCGGCCAGGCTCACCCCACCGCGGCCGATCACGCCCATCGGGCGCATGAAGGCATCCGCGTGGAACCCGGTGGCCAGCACCAGGACGTCCAGCTCGTGGAGTCGGCCGTCCCGGGTGCGCACCCCGCCGGCCTCGACCTTCTCGATGGCCTCGGTGACCAGCTCGGCGTTCGGGTGCTGGATCGCCTCGTAGAAGTTGTCCGACAGGACGAGGCGCTTGCATCCCGCCCGGTAGTCGGGCCGCAGGCGCTCCCGCAGGTCGGGGTCGGTGACGCTGTTCTCGAGGTTGTCGAGGCAGGACTGCTCGACGGCCGCCATCTGGGGCGAGTCGGCCTCGACCACGCAGTGCGAGAAGCCCTCGAAGGCCGCGCTCAGGCTGTTGTGGACCCCCTGGAGCCGATCGGGGTCCTCCCGGAACAGCTGCCGGGTCGCGTCGTCGTAGGCCGGGTTCTCCAACGGGGCGATCCACTGGGCGGTGCGCTGGAAGAGGCTCAGGTGGGCGACGCGGTCGACGAGGGCGCCGGTGATCTGCACCGCGGTGGAGCCGGTGCCGATCACGCCGACCCGGGCGCCGTCGATGGTCACGTCGTGGTCCCAGCGGGCGCTGTGGAAGCAGGCCCCGGCGAAGTCCTCGAGACCGTCGATGTCCGGGTAGCGGGGGTGGTGGAGCACACCGGTGGCCGCGATGACGACATCGGCCTCGTCCTCGGTGCCCGCCGCGGTCGAGAGGTGCCAGCGGCCGTCCCGCCACTCGCAGGCCGTGACCTCCTCACCGAAGCGGACGAGGGGGATCACGCCGTGCTCGTCGGCCACCCGCTCGAAGTAGGCCAGGATCTCCGCTCCCTCGGAGAACGACCGGGTCCAGTCGGGGTTGAGGGCGAACGAGTAGCTGTAGAGGTGCGACGGCACGTCGCAGGCGAGGCCGGGATAGGTGTTCTCCCGCCAGGTGCCACCGAGCCGGTCGGCCTTCTCGTAGACGACGACGTCGCCGATGCCCGCCTCGCGGAGCTTGATGGCGCTGAGGATGCCGGCCATCCCCGCACCGATGACGATGACCCGCAACTCCCGCTCCGCCGCGCCCATGCCGGGCAGTCTCGCATCCCTCACCACCGGCCCGGACCAGCCGAAGGTCCCGAGTGTCGCCAGCCGGCTGAGGCTGCTCAGTCGACCGGATGATCGGTGAAGACGAGGCTGACGCTGTGCCCGCTGGACGGCCAGTTGGGAACGTGGAACGTCTGGGGGCGGCCGGTGTCACCGCGCGGGATGTTGGTCACGGTGATGATCCCGTCGGCGGCCTCGGCGGCAGGCAGGTACACGTCGACGCCGCTCTGGAACGGTTGGGTGGCGAAGTAGGGAAGGGCGGCGAGCGTGGTCTCGCCCGGGGTCGCGGCGTCGTCATGGAGGTGCAGGCCGATGGCGCCGTTGCCCACGAAGTCGGTGAGCACGTCGACCGGCTCACCGCCGTCGACGTCGACCTCGAGGACGTCGCTCTGGTCGCCCGGGAGGTCGGGGTCGTCATCCGCGTACCACTCCCGCATGCGGATGGCGATCAGCGCGGTGTGGTCGTCGCCGACGTTGGTGTTGGACCGGGTGGCACCGTCGGGCGGTGAGGACAGCAGACGTACCAGGCCGCTGCTGCGGATGTAGGGCTGCAGGTAGAGGTGGTGCTGCGTCGGCGAGTCCTCGGCCGAGAGCAGCCACTCGTAGTGCGCTCCCGATCGGGCCACGAACGGGCCGAACGCCCCGTCGGCGTCGAGGGTGAACGACACGTGGGGCTCGTCGCCGATCCGCTGCCCGGTGGTGGGGTCCACCTCCCACACGTCGAGGTCCACGCCCTCCCGACCGGTGTTCTCGGGGAAGTTGACGGCCCGGCCCGACAGCACGATCGGGTCCCGCTGCGCAACGATGTCGACCACCTCCGGCGCTTCACCCACCAGGAACCCGTACTGGGCGGCGAAGGACGCCGACGAGGTGGCCACCTCGACGTGGGCCTGGCCGGGGTTCGACTCCTGGGTCGGGGCCAGGCAGGGCACGACGTCGGGACAGGGTGCGCCGTCGATGGCGACGTACTTCGCCACCTTCGCCGCCCGGGCCGGGTCGCTGAGGTAGGTGGTGGCGACGAAGGTCCCACGCGAGTGGCCGACCAGGTACACCTGCTCGACGCCGAAGTCCGCCCGGGCTTGGTCGATCAGTGCGTCCACGCCATCGGCATAGCCCGGGATGTCCACCCCGGCGCCGTCGTGGTCGTAGGCCAGGAGACGCTCGGCCGGGTACCCGTTGGCCACGAAGCGCTGGGCCTGGGACTCGTACTGCTGGGCCGACCCCGCGAAGCCGTGCACGAACACGATGGGCCGGGCCACCTCCTCGGGCAGCGGGGGTAAGGGGTCCGTACCGTCCTCGTCGACGGCCGCAGCCTCGGCCCCGGGCAGACCGGCCACCTCGGCCGGGATGGTGGTCTCGGTCGGCGCCCCGGTGTCCGCGCCCTGGGCCGAACCACCCGAGTCGTCCCCGCTGCATGCGGTACCCGCGACCAGGGCCACGACGAGGGCGAAGCGGACGGCGACCCGGCCGGTCACGAGCCCGCGCCCCCGGCCTCGATGGCCGCGACCATCTGCCGGTGGACGGCGTTGACGGCCTGCAGGGGCCGGATCATCACCCGGAACTCCACGATGCGGCCGCGGTCGTCGCAGCGGATGATGTCCACCCCGTTCACGTACTTGCCCTCGACACTGGTCTCGAACTCCAGGACGGCGGTGTCGTCGGCCAGGACCTGCTTCGTGTAGCGGAAGCCTCCCCCGCCCGAGCCACCGGCCACGCCGTCGGGCTCACCGCCCAGGCTCCCGAAGGCCGCCTCCAGGTAGATCTTGGTGATCGCCTTGCCCTCCTGGGGGGTGAAGACGATCGGCGAGTAGAAGACCACGTCGTCGGCCAGGAGCTCGTCGAGCCCACCGGGCAGCCGGCCCCGCAGGTGCTCGTGCCACTTCGCCACCGTCTCCTCGATCACCTGCGCCTCCTCGTCCGGACCGGCAGTCTCGCGGATCGCGCTGCGGTCTTCGTCGACCGCGCTCGCTAGCGTCCCCGCCGTGCCTGAGGCCGAGACCCTTCCCCTGCCGAACAAGACCCGCGTCCGGGTGACCAGCCCGATGAAGGGCGTGCCCGAGGGCACGCCCGGGACGGTGACGGCCACCATCGGCCTGGCCATGCCCCGTCACCGCGTGAAGTTCGACAACGGGACGTTCATCACCTCGGTCGACCGGACCCGGCTCGTGTTGGAGGGGGACTGGGACGAGTTCCTGGCCACCCGGGAGGCGGAGGAGAAGGCTGCGGCCGAGAAGGCTGCGGCCCCGCCGGAGCCCAAGGCCGAGCCGGCCCCGCCCGCCGAGGGGGCGGCCTCCCCGGCCGACGACCGCCTCGCCGCCCTCGCCGCCAAGGCCAAGGCCGCCCGGGAGAAGAAGGCCGCCGGGGGCTGACCGCCGCTGCGGTCAGCCGAGGAACACCCCCCGTCAGCGGTTGCGGGCCAGCAGGGCCAGCAGGCGCAGCAGGGTGATGTAGAGCCAGACCAGGGTCACCAGCAGGCCGTAGGCGGCGTACCACTGCAGGCGCTTGGGCGCACCGGCGGCCACCCCCGCCTCGATCGCGGCGAAGTCGAGCGTGAAGCTCAGGGCGGCCAGCACCACGGCGATGAGGTTCACCACGATGCCGATCGTCTGGAACTGGTCGCTGTAGAGCCAGGTCCAGTTGAAGATGGAGAGGACGGCCACGAACAGGTAGAGCAGGCACAGGCCCCCGATGCCCGCCGCCACCCCGAAGGCCATGCGCTGGGTCGGCCGCACCAGGCGGGTCACGTACATGAACAGGGAGGCCAGGAAGACACAGATCGTGGCCAGGATGGCGGCGCCGACGATGCCCTCGGTCTGGGCGTCGAACATCGCGCTGATCGCCCCGAGCACGAACCCCTCGGCCAGCGCGTAGAGCATCGCCGGCAGGGCCGCCCGGGCCGGGTTCACGATGATGTAGATCCCGAGGAGGAAGGCGCCGAAGGACGCCACCCAGAAGCCGCCCGGGATGGTGACGGTGGTGTTGGCGTAGCCCGATCCGAGATCGACCCCCGTCGGCTCGACGGCCGAGGCCCATCCCCAGGCCCCGCCCACGAGCAGGATGATCAGCAGGAACGCTGTCGTGAACGTCGTCCCCGCGACCGACATCGTGCCGGGGGTGCTGACGGCCCTCGTGGCCTCCTCGAACTTCTCCCCCAGGGCGGGGTTGCCCGAACGTCCCATGGTCTGCATCCCGACGCGCCCTCCCCCGGGTCCGTGTGTCAGGCCTCCTCGGCATCCTTCTCGATGGCTGCGGTGTCGGCCTCGAGCTGCTTGGCCTCGATCTTCTCGGCCTTGGCCATGGCCCGCTCGATCTTGGCCTCCATGTCGGACACGGCCACGACGACCAGGCCCGCGGTGCCCGCATCGAGGGCCTCGCCGGCCTCCTTCAGGTCCTTTCGGCTCATGCCTGCCGATGCGTGACCGGCCACCGCGCCGAGCACGGCGCCGCCACCCGTGGCCGCAGCCAGGAGGCCGCCGCCGATGGCGGCGGCCGGGAAGAGGGCGATGACGAGGCCGGTGGCCAGGCCGACGCCGCCACCCGCCACCCCGCCGACCCGGGTGGGGGTCTCGTGCTTCTTGACGATCTTGACCTTGCCGTCGTCCCGGCGCTCCACCACGGCGGCGTCGTAGGCGTCGATGAGGCCGGTCTCGACGTGGAGCGACTTGACCGCCTCGTAGTCGGCGATGGCGTCATCGACATCGGCGTACACGCCGATGTAGGCGAAGAAGGTGTCCATGGCCATGTCGGGCCTCCTCTGGGTCGGGATCTGGTCGGTCCCGATCATCGCGGATCCTCGGCCCGGGATCCTCATCCACCGAGGATGAACGCCGCCGTTCGAACCCGGTGCGGGAGCTCAGGCGAAGGTGCGGACCAGGCCGAGGACGGCGACGGCGTCGGGGCCCTCGGCGGTCAGGCCGGTGGTGGCGGCTTCGGCCCGCTGCCCGGCGACCTCACACAGGTCGGCGGCCGGGCCCCGGACGACGGTGAGCGACCCGGTCGGACCGTCCGGTCGGAAGGACCAGGAGCCGCCGTCAGGGGCCGTGAGCTCGAAGGCCACGGGGGCCTGCAGGTCCCGTCCCGCCCGGGCGAAGGCGTAGGGCACCGTTCGCCACGCCAGACGGGCCACGTGCCAGAGCCGGTCGGTGGGCTCGGGTCGTGGTCCGTACGCCGAAGCCACGTCCACGGTGTGGATCCAGGACTCCGACAGTCGGGTCGAGGCCAGCGTGCGGGCCGCCATGTCCCCCGCCACCCACCGGACCCGGTCGTGGGGATCGCCGCCCGCGAAGGCGGCCACCTGCGCCTCGGCACTCCGTCGCCACCGGTCCCGGATCTCCGTCGGTGGGTGGTCCCGCTCGGCGGCGACCGCCAGATCGGCCAGCTCGTCGACGTCACCGGCCTCGGCGTCGTCGACACCGCCGAGGTGGAACTGCCCCAGGCGACCCTCGACGCTGGCCACCGCCGCCTCGTTGGTCTGGGCCAGGTGCAGGAGGACATCCACCGCCGTCCAGCCCTCGCAGCGCGTCGGCGCCAGCAGGTCGGCGTCGTCCCGTTCGGCCACCAGGAGCCGCAACTCGTCCTGCTGACCCGCCAGCGCTTCGATGACCTCGTCCATGCACCGACGGTAGACCCGACGCCGGGCCCGGTCGCCTTAGGGTGGACCGCCTGCGTCAGGTACCGATCTCGTCGCGGCCATGACCGCCCTACCCGCCGACGGTCTGGCCGCCGTGAGGACGGCGCTGGCGCGCCAGGACTGGCAGGCCGCGTTCGACGCGGCGCGAGTGGCGTCGGTCGAGTCGGCCGAGCTCGAGGCCACCCGGGCGGACCTGCTGGCCGAGGCCGCCTGGTGGCTCGGCCGCCTCGACGACTCCATCGAGGCCCGCGAGCTCGCCTACCGCGGCTTCGAAGCACTGGGCGACTCCCGACAGGTGGGCCGGTGCGCCGTGTGGTTGTACGAGTCCAACGCCATCGGCGCCCGCCCCGCCATCGCCGGGGCGTGGCTGCGTCGCGCCCGGCGCGCCCTCGAGGACGGACCCCGAATGTGTCGAACACGGGTCGCTGCTGCTGCGGGAAGCCGAGGCGGCCCACGGCGGCGGCGAGCTCGAACGGGCCTCGGAGCTCGCGGCCGAGGCGGTCGCGCTGGCCCGCCGGCTCCGGTCACCGGACCTGGAGGCCGAGGCTCTCCAGACCAAGGGTCGGGTGCTCATCGACCAGGGCGAGGTGGCCGAGGGAATGGGCCACCTCGACGAGGCCATGCTCTTCGCGATCGAGGGCCGCCTCGGGCCGTACTCGACCGGCAAGGTGTACTGCAGCCTCATCAGTGCCTGCGAGGAGCTCGGCGACCTCGACCGGGCCGCCGAGTGGACGGCGGCGACGCTGGAGTGGGCCGAGCAGCACCCGTTCGCCATCTTCCCGGGGATCTGCCGGGTGCACCGGGCGGTCGTACTGAAACGGCGCGGATCTCTGGCCGAGGCCGAGCGTGAGGCCCTTCGCGCCGGCGAGGAGCTCGTCGGGAGCCATGTCGCCAACAGCGGGGCGGCCTACGCGGAGGTCGGTGACATCCGGCGACGACTGGGCGATCTCGACCGTGCCGAGGAGGCCTTCGCCCGGGCCCGGGAGCTCTGCGGGCGACCGTGTGGCGAGCTGGCCCTCCTCCGCCTCGCTCAGGGCCGCCCCGATGCCGCCATGGCGATCCTCACCGGGTGCCTGCGGGAGACGTCGCAGCCGCTCGCCCGGTCGCGGCTGCTGCCGATCCATGTCCACGTCGCCGTGGCCGGCGGCGACCTGGACGCCGCCGCCGATGCCCTCACCGAGCTGGAGGAGATCGCGGCCACCTACGACACGCCGATGTTGCACGCCAGCGCCCTCGCCGCCTGCGGCCGCCTGGCGCTGGCGAGCCAGGACGTCACCACCGCCCGTTCGGCGCTGGAACAGGCCCGGGAGCGGTGGCAGGCCCTCGACGTGCCCTACGAGATCGCCACCACGCTCACCCTGCTCGGCCAGGCGTTGCGCGTCGACGGGGACGAGGCCGGGGCCACTGCATCCTTCGAAACGGCCGTCGAGTTGTTCGACCAGATCGGCGCCCACCTGGACGCCCGGCTGGTGCTCGATGACGCCAGCCCGGGCCTCCCCGCGGGCCTCACCGAACGCGAGGTCGAGGTGCTCCGTCTGGTCGCCGGTGGGCTGAGCAACAACGAGATCGCCGCCGAGCTGTACCTCAGCGCGAAGACGGTCTCGCGCCACCTGTCGAACATCTTCACCAAGATCGGGGTCACCTCCCGGGCCAGCGCCACCGCCTTCGCCTTCGAGCACGAGCTCGTCGAGCAACGGCGGTAGCGCCGGCCCGGGGTCGCCTCAGGCGGACGGAGCCAACTGGGCGGCGACGTGATCGAGGACCGGACGCAGGTCCTCGGCCGGGCTGAACTCCAGGAACGTGACCCCCTCCTCGGTCCACCCCGTGTGGCCGGCGGGCCAGTGGTAGGCGTCGCCGGCCCGGCTGACCTCCTCGGTGCCGTCGGCGTAGCGCAGGCGGATGGAGCCGGCGAGGACGTAGCCCCAGTGCGGGCACTGACAGGCATCGCCGGGGAGCCCGTGGAACAGTGGTCGGAAGTCGGCCCCCGGCGGCAGGGTGAGGTGGCGCACGAGCTGGCCACCCCACTCCTCGCCCCGGGTCACGATGTCGCCGACCTCCAACTCGATGTCGATCTCGTTCTCGCTGGCACGCATGTCCTGGGCTCCTCTCCGTCCCGGGCGATCCGGGGCGTCGGACCATCGTGCGGCCCGACGCCAGTGGCCCGCATCGGCCGGGTGCCCCAATCCCAGGGTCGGGGGCGGTGACCCCGGTGGGGTGTTCGCCCCACGCCCCGAGACGCCGAGGACGGGCGCGATGGGGCGTGCGACCGATGCCGTAACCGGCGTCGCCGACCCATGATCAGCCCATGGCCGACCGGGACCGATCGCTCGCGGTCACCCGGTTGATCCAGACGGGCCGTGACCGGGAGGCAGCCCGGCAGGGTGCCGGCCGGGCCGATGTCGGCACCGCGGAGCGCTCGACACAGAATGGAGAACCCATGGATCCCTTGAACCAGCTGGGCCTGCTCGGCCCCCTGCTCGCCGAGGTGGTCGGCGGCATCGACGCCGACCAGCTCGACGAGCCGACCCCGTGCGCCGACTTCACCGTCCGCGGCGTACTCGAGCACATGATCGGCGGGGCCACGGCGTTCGCCGCCGCGTTCCGGGGACAGGAGGCCGCGGCGCCCGACCTCGACGACCCGCTCGCCCGGTTCGGCCCGGCCCTCACCGACCTGGCCGACGCGATCAGCACGCCGGGGGCCCTCGACCGCACCGTGGCGGCACCGTTCGGTGACGTCCCGGGCGAGACCTTCGCCCGCTTCGTCGTCCTCGACGGGCTCGTCCACGGCTGGGACCTGGCCACCGCCAGCGGCCAGGCCTACGACCCACCGGCCGAGCTGGTCGACGCCGTCGACGGGTTCGCCCACCAGGCCCTGGACCCCCTGCGCGACGGCGAGACCTTCGCCGCCGCCGTCGACCCGGCGCCCGGAGCGACCCCCATCGAACGTCTGGTCGCCTACACCGGCCGGCGCCCGGCGAACGCCGCGGCCTGATCGGGTCGCCGCGTCGGATCAGGACCGGAGGGTGCGGCCCCGGTCGGACTTGACGGCCTTGGCGAACTGGGCGGCGGGTATCGCCTTGCTGACGAGGTAGCCCTGGATCGCGTCGCAACCGTAGGCCCGGAGGTGCTCGACGGGTTCCGCGGTCTCGATGCCCTCGGCGACGACCTCGAGGCGCATGGCGCGAGCGAGATGACAGATCCCCTCGACCACGGATCGCCCCTGTTGATGGTTCATCTCGGCGATGAACACCCTGTCGATCTTCACCTCGCTCACCGGAAACCGCCCCAGGTAGGCGAGCGACGAGTACCCGGTGCCGAAGTCGTCGACCGACAGCCGCGCGCCGGTCGAGCGCAGCTGCGAGAACGTCTGCGCGACGACCCGGTCGTCGCCCACCAGGGAGCTCTCGGTCACCTCGAGCACGAGCATCGCCGGGTCGAACCCTGTCGTCACCAACACCTCCTCGACTCGGGCCGGGAACGCCGGGTCGAGGATCTGCACCGGTGACACGTTGACCGAGACCGAGATCGGTTCGCCGTTGCGCGCCAGGCGCTGGAACGCCACGCCGTCCTCGCAGGCCTGCTGCAGGGCCCAGGACCCCAGTTGCCGGACGAGCCCCGTCTCCTCGGCGACCGCGACGAACGCACCGGGGAAGACCAGCCCGTGCTCCGGGTGCCGCCAGCGCATGAGGGCCTCGGCGCCGACGATCCGCCCGGTGCGCAGCGACACCTTGGGCTGGTAGTGGAGCTCGAACTGCTCCGCCTCCAGCGCCCGACGAAGATCGCCCTCGGTGTCGAAGCGACGGACGGCCCGGATCCCCATGATGGGGTCGAAGGCCATGACCCGGTCCCCACCGGCGGCCTTCGCCTGGTACATGGCGGTGTCGGCATCCCGTAGGAGGTCGGCTGCCTCGACGCCCTCCTCATCGGCGTAGGCCAATCCGATGCTGGCCGTGAGGAAGTGGTTGCGCTCGCCGACCACCATCGGGAGACGCAGCCCCTCGAGGAGGCGCTGGGCGATGACCATGACCTCCTGCTCGTGGTCCACGCCCTCCACGAGGACGACGAACTCGTCCCCCCCGAAGCGAGCGACGCGACCGTCGGACCCCACGGCCCGGCGGAGACGACGGCCGACCTCGGTCAGGACCCGGTCGCCGATCTCGTGGCCGAGGCTGTCGTTGATGATCTTGAGCCGGTCGAGGTCCAGCAGCATCAGGGCGGCCGCGCCGTCCTTTCGACCAGCCAGGGACTGCAGCCAGTCCATCAGCTCCCAGCGATTGGGCAGCCCGGTCAGCTGATCCAGGCCGAGGCGATCGTCGCTCGGCGTCGACGGCTCGGGGCGGCCGGCGGGCCGGACGGTGATCAGCACCTCCTCGACGGCGGGGGCGGTGACCAGCGACTCGACCACCAACGCCACCGGCATCGGACGACCGGCTCGGGTGGTCAGGGTGACGTCGAGGCCGCGCACGCCGGGCTGGGTGAGCGTCTGCTCCACGGCGACGTGCAGCGCGTCGAGATCGAAGACGGCCACGACGTCCTGGAGACGGCTGACGCGGCCCACGAAGGTCGCCAGCTGGGGGCTCATCCAGCGCACGGTGAGGTCACGACCGATCATCACGACACCGTGGGCGAAGCCGGCGGCCGGTGCCGCGAGGGTCCCGGACGAGGCGGGGTGATCGGCCCCGTGTCGCGTTGAGATCATCTCTGTCGTCACGATGTGACGGTCCTCGCTCGATGCCAGCCGCCCTCTATCGGCACCGGCCGATGCGGGCGTGAGGTCGTCCCCATGGGTCGAACGACTCATTTTGGAGCCCCTGGCGGCCTCGCGGGCAAGGAACGCTCCGGCGGAGGCCCGGGCCTGCCGAGGACTGACCCATGGGTCCGCTCGTGGAGGGCACGCGCGCCGATGAGGTCGCGCAGTGGGGGGCGCGGCCGCGCACCGCCTTCGTCGCGAAGGCGCTGGCCGTGCTCACCCCCGTCATTGCGTCGGTCATGGCCACGATCGCGGTCACCAAGATCGTCCCCCGACCGACCAATGTCATCGCGCTGGTGGCCTGGTGGGTGGGTCTCACGGCGCTGGCCACCCTCGTCGCCGTCCTCGTCGAGCGTCTGGCCCGGCGCCTCCTGCCTCTCGCGTCCCTCCTGAGGCTCTCGGCCGCCTTCCCCGACGAGGCGCCCTCCCGCTTCGCCGTCGTCCTCCGGACCCACTCCGCGACCCGGCTCGAGGAGACACTGGATCAGGCCCGACTGACCGGTGAGCCGGTCGACGATGCCCCCGCGGCCGAGTACCTGCTCGAGTTGCTCGTCCGCCTGAACACCCACGACCGGTGGACCCGCGGCCACGCCGACCGGGTCAGCGCGTACGCCGAGTTGATCGCCGTGGAGCTCGGGCTCCCCGAGCCCGTGCGCGAACAGCTGCGCTGGTCCGCGCTGCTCCACGACATCGGCAAGCTCGACCTGCCCGCCGGGCTCCTGAACCTCACTCGGCGACCCACCGCGATCGAGCGGCGCGCGCTCGAACGGCACGTCACAGAGGGTGAGGCGCTGACCCGGTCGATGACCGGGTGGCTGGGCGATTCGCTGCGCGCGGTCGGCGAACACCACGAACGGTGGGACGGCAACGGGTATCCGCGGCAGTTGGCGGGGGAACAGATCTCCCTGGCCGGGCGCATCGTCGCCGTGGCCGATGCCTTCGACGCGATGACGGGGGCGAAGACCTACCAGGAGCGTGTCTCCGCGGTCGAGGCGCGGTCCGAGCTCACCCGCGGCGCAGGTGCGCAGTTCGACCCGAACGTGGTGCGCGCCTTCCTCAACGTCTCCCTCGGGCGCCTGCGCCTCGTGATGGGGCCCCTCACCTGGGTGTCGAACGTCCCCGTCCTGTCGAACCTCCCCGTGGCCGCCGGCCTCAGCGCCGTCGCGTCGACCGTCGCGGTCACCGGCCTCATCGTCGGCTCGCAGGCGGCGGTGACCGCGGAGACCCCGACCGACGACGTCGTCGAGTTCGTCGCGGCCGACGACGGCTCTCCGGCGACGACGATTCCCCGGACCACTCCGACCACCGTCCTCCAGGGTGACGAGCGACCCTCCGACGACGACCCGCCCCCCGGCGACCAACCGCCGGTGGACGACCCGCCCCCCGGCGACCAACCGCCCCCGCCCCCGGCCCCGCCCCCGCCGCCGCCGGTCGCCCCGGATCTCACCTTCTCGATCACCGAGGACAGCTCGCTGACCGCCACCCTGGCGTCGGACACCGAGGTCGCCGACGTCGACGACCCGGCCCACGGCACCGTCACCCGGCTGTCGGACAACCGGTTCAGCTACCAGCCACCGAACGACTGGAACGGCACCGTGCGCTTCGGCTACCGCCGCTGCGACCACGGCTGCTCGACCGCGCTGATCACGGTGAGGGTCCTGGCCGTGAACGACGAGCCGGTGCTGCGTTCGGCCCCGGATCAGGCCACCTCGGAGGACGCCGGCCCCCAGACGGTGGACGGATGGGTCAGCGTCGACCCCGGACCGGCCGACGAGTCAACCCAGCAGGCCACGATCGAGACCACCACCGACGATCCCGCCCTCTTCGCCGCCGGCCCGACCGTCCGCCCCGACGGCACCCTCACCTACACCCCCGCCCCCGACACCAGCGGGACCGCAACGCTCCACTTCACCGCGACCGACGACGGCGGCACCGCCCACGGGGGCGACGACACCAGCCGCACCCGGTCCGCGACGATCACGATCCAAGCCGTCAACGACGCCCCCGTGGCCGTCGACGACCGCGTCGAGATCGACGAGGACGCCGTCGACACCACCATCGACGTCCTGGCCAATGACACCGACGCCGACGGTGACCCGCTCGTCCTCTGGGCCTACGACGAGGACACGCTCGAGGCCGGCACCCTGACCGCGACCGGGTCGACGCTGACCTATGTGCCGGATCCCGACATCAACGGCACCGACACCTTCGACTACTGGATCACCGACGGCGCCGGCGCCTTCGACCGAGCCACCGTCACGATCACCATCGACCCGAGGCCGGACGCGCCCGTCGCCAACGCCGACGGCTACACCACCCCGGAGGCGACGACGCTCACGGTTTCGGACCCGGGGCTCCTCGGCAACGACAGCGATGCCGACGGTGATGACCTCACGGTGGATCCGACGCCGGTCGTCCCGCCGGCCCACGGCGCCCTCGACCTCCAGCCCGACGGCGGGTTCACCTACACCCCGGACGCCGGGTTCGCCGGGGAGGACGCCTTCGCCTACCTGGTCGACGACGGCACCGGCCGGTTCGCCATCGCGACGGTCTCGATCACCGTCGAGGACGATCTCACCGAACGGGGCTGGTACCTCGGTGGCACCGGAACAGGCCCCGACGACTGGTCCCTCCTCGACGATCCCCTGCCTCCGTCGGATCCCGCCGCCGACTACGACGGTGACGGGGATCCCGGCCTCACGATCAAGAAGCGCGAGGGGGTCCTCGACGACGACGGTCGACGCTTCCAGCACTGGCAGCTGGCGCCGAGCGCCCCGCTCGTGGTGTCCGGCCCGGTGCGCTTGGAGCTCTGGGCCGCCCTCCGGGACTTCAGGGACGAGCGGCACCCCATCACCACCTTCGTCTGGCTCCACGACTGCCGCGACGACGGCACCGACTGCCGACGGTTGCTCCGTACCGCGATCGACGTCGAGGACTGGGATCGGGGCACCGATGACTTCGTGCGCCACGATCTCGACCTGGGCCCGCTGTCGACGACCGTCGCGCCCGGCCGGATGCTGCGGATGCGGCTCATGTTCGACCACCAGGACATGTGGGTGGCCTTGACCGACGCCCACCGGAGCCGGCTGGTGCTCACCCTGGACTGACCCGGCCCGGGTGGCGGCCGGTCAGCGGGACAGCGGTAGGCGGACGTGGGCCGTCGTACCCGCGGGACTCGAGTCGAAGGCGATCTCCCCCGCGTGGCGCTCCACGATGATGCGCCGGGAGATGTCGAGGCCGAGACCGGTGCCCTTGCCCACGTCCTTGGTCGTGAAGAACGGCTCGAACGCCCGGGCCGCCACCGCCGGGAGCATGCCGTGGCCGGTGTCGGCGATGTCGACGACGAGATCGCTGCCCTCGCGCCGGGTCGCCACACGTAGCGAACCCCTCCCGTCCATGGCGTCGACGGCGTTGTCGATCAGGTTGGTCCAGACCTGGTTCAGCTCGCCGGCGTAGGCGTCGATCTCGGGGACATCGGCGGCGAACGACCGCTCCACGACGACCTCCTTCAGCTTCGGCGCCAGCATCACCAGGGTGGCCTCGAGGCCGTCGCGCACATCTACCCGCTGGAGAGCGGTCCGGTCCATCTGCGAGTAGGACTTCACCGCCTCGACCAACTGGGAGATCCGGGTGGTGGCGTCGTGCATCTCGGTCAGCAGCGCGTTGGCGCTCAAGGTGCTCGCCGTCCACGCCACCGCCGGGCCCAGGGCGTCGTTGCCGACCGCCTGCTCGACCCGCTCACACCAGGCCCGGTCCACACCCGCCGAGGCCAGGACCGGAGCCAGCTGCCAGGCCCGCTCGACGCCCCGGAGGGCCAGCCAGTCGCCGATGGCCTCCTCGCGGTCGGCGTGGGCCAACGGACCACTCTCGGGCGGTTGGGCGTCCACGGCCTCTCCCCGAAGGGCGTCCAGGGCCATGAACTGCTCCGCGGTGATGGTGATCTCGCCCAACCGGGTCAGCGAGGCGAGCATCGTGTCGCAGGTAGCCCGCAGTTCCTCGACGGCGCGCAGGGAGGCCGCCGCCGGGTTGTTGATCTCGTGGGCCAGTCCCGCCGCCAGGGTGCCCAGCGCGACGAGGGACTCCCGCTGGCGGGCCGTGGCCTCGATCCCACGGACGGTCTGGTAGATGCCGACGATCATGTGCCTGCCGAACGGGAACCACTCCCCGACGAGGCGACCGAGGTCCTCGGAGGGCACCCGCAGGCCACGGCCGGGGCCCAAGGCCCGCCCGGTGGCCCGGTAGCCGGCACTGGAGTCGTCGCCGCCCCAGGCCCGCAGGCCGCCGGCCCACTGACCCGGTGTCGACATCGTCGCCAGGACGATGGTCTCGGTCGCGCTCTGGCGGGAGAGCTCGATGGCCCCGTCGAGCACCATCCACAGGTAGTCGGAGGGCTCGCCCTCGACGAAGAGGACCTGGCCGGACTCGAAGACGACCTCCTCGGCCACCTCCAGCAACTGGGCCCGTTCGCGCTCGCTCAGCCCGCTGGTGAGAAAGGCCTCGCGCAGCTCGTCGGCCAGCATCAGATCGACTCGAGGTGCAGGTGGACGAGGTGCACCGCGCTGGCCCCCTCACCGACGGCGGAGGCCACCCGCTTCATCGACCCGAGGCGGATGTCTCCGGCGGCGAACACCCCCGGGAGGCTGGTCTCCAGCAGGCCCGGTGGGCGCGGGAGCGGCCACCCCCCGGCCTGCGGGTCGAGCGCGGCCACGTGGGGCCCCGTGAGGATGAAGCCGTTGGCGTCCCGGGCGACGGTCACCGGGAGCCAGTCGGTGTGTGGCGATGCGCCGATGAAGACGAACAGCCAGCTCGCGGCGACATCCTCCTCCTCGCCCGTCGTCGGCTGGCGCAGCGTCAGGGTCTCGAGGTGGTCGGAGCCGGTGCCGCCGATCACCTCGGTCTGCAACCGGACCTCGACGTTCTCGGCGTCATGGATGCGAGTGACGAGGTATTGCGACATCGCCTTCTCGAGCTTGTCCCCCCGCACCACGAGCACCACCCGCTGCGCGAACCGGGCCAGGTGCAGGGCCGCCTGGCCGGCGGAGTTGGCCGCGCCGACCACGTACACGTCGTCGCCCTCGGTGGCCCGGGCCTCGCTGGCCGAGGCACCGTAGAAGACGCCTCGACCGGACAGCTCGGCCAGTCCCGGCGCGTCGAGCAGCCGATAGGACACGCCGGTGGCCACGATGACCGCCCGGGTCTCGATCTCGGTGCCGTCCTCCAGGCACACGGCGTGGATGCAGCCTCGTGTCTCGATGGCGGTGACGTCCCGGGCCAAGACCATCTCGGCCCCCAGTCGCCGAGCCTGGGTCACGGCCCGATGGGAGAGGTCGGCCCCGCTCAGGCCCGATGGAAAGCCGAGGTAGTTCTCGATGCGTGAGCTCTGCCCGGCCTGACCGCCAGGGGCGGCCCGCTCGACCACGGCGGTGCTCAGCCCCTCGGAGGCGCCGTAGACGGCGGCCGCCAGGCCGGCCGGCCCGGCCCCGACGATGACCAGGTCATAGAGCGTGGACTCGGCTCGCGTCTGCAGGCCGAGGGCGTCGGCCACCTCCCGCAGCGAGGGGTTGCGCAGGGTGGCCCCGTCCGGGAGGAGGACGAGGGGGAGGTCCTCGACCGACGCGTCGACCCGGGTCAGGAGGCGCTCGGCCTCGGGGTCCCGCTCGATCTCCAGCCACTGGTACGGCACGTGGTTGCGGGCGAGGAAGAGGCGGGTGTCGTGGCTCTGTTCCGACCAGCGGTGCCCTACGACCCGGACCCCGGCGTACCGGGCGGCGTTGGTCCGTTCCCAGTCGGCCAGCAGGTCGTCGACGACGGGGTAGAGGCGCTCCTCGGGCGGGGCCCACGGCTTCATCAGGTAGTGGTCGAGGCCGATGTCGTTGATTGCGGCGATGGCGGCGTCGGTGTCCGCGTACGCCGTGAGCAGCACCAGCTTGGCGTCGGGGGCGAGCTCCCTCGACTGCCCGAGGAACTCGATGCCCGTCATCTCCGGCATGCGATGGTCGGACACGATCAGGGCCACGGGCTGGTCTCGTCGGGCCAGCTCGTCGAGCACGCCGAGGGCCTCGGGTCCCGAGTGGGCCCGCACGATCTGGTAGTCGGCGGCGTAGCGCTCCCTGAGGTCCCGCGTGACGGCCTGGGAAACGGCGGGATCGTCGTCGACGGTGAGAATGATCGCTCGGGACATCAACGTTCCTCAGGCAGCGGGCGCGTCCTGGAACCTACTGGAGCACCGATCGGCCGGGGCCGGGGCATCGAGATCACACCGGTTGCTGGCGCTGCCCAGGCCAGGGCGGGACGTGGACAAGACGACTAGGGTCCCGACCGGTTTCGTCCGATCTGGAGGTGTTTCTTCGTGCCTGAGTTCCCTGCGCTTGCTCACGTGGCGGTGACGGTGAGCGACCTCGAGCGGAGCCGCCCCTGGTATCAGGCGCTGTTCGACGCCGACCCCGTCCTCGACGAGGACGCCGGCTCGTTCCACCATGTGGTGTGGCTCCTCGGAGGCACCCTGTTCGGTATCCACCAGCACCCCGCACCCTCGAGTTCGAGCGCATTCGACGAACTGCGGCCCGGGCTCGACCACGTCGCTTTCGGCTGCGCCGACCGAGCCGAGCTCGAGAGTTGGGAAGAACGCCTCGACGACCTGGGCGTGGCCCACGGCGGAATCGTCGACGCCCCCTACGGCTCGGGCTTGTCGTTCCGTGACCCGGACAACATCGCGCTGGAGTTCTTCGCCCCCCCGGGCTGAGCAGCGCCTGCACGGCCTGCTAGAACACTCCTCCTCAGGCTCTCCCGGGGGGGGATTCTCATGCCAGTCGTCGAGTTGGCCGAGAGCGACCAGAGTGAGGTCGAGGCGTTCGCCGGTGGCCTGTTCGGCGCCTGCCTCGCCGCCATGGAGCTCGCGAACGTCGAACTGGGGATCCGACTCGGCCTCTATGAGGCTCTGGCGGGCGCGGGGCCCGTGAACGCCACTGAACTGGCGGGGCGGACGGGCATCGCGGTGCGGTACGCGCGCGAGTGGCTCGAGCAGCAGGCCGTGGCCGGTGTCGTCGAGGTCGACGACACGGCGAAGGCCCCCGAGGAGCGGCGGTTCGAACTGTCGAACGCCCACGCTCACGTGTTGCTCGATGACGACAGCGAAGCGTGCATGAAGCCGTGCGCCGCGGTCGTCCCGTGGGTGGCCAAGGCGATCGACATCATGGTCGAGGAGTTCCGGGACGGTACGGGCGAGGCGTTCGGGGCCTTCGACCTCCACGACATCCAGGCGGCATTCACTCGTCCCGCCTTCGTGAACCACCTCACCCAGGACTGGCTACCGGGGTTGGCCGACCTGCAGGCGAAGCTGGACGCGGGCACATCGGTGCGGATCGCCGAGGTCGGCTGCGGTGAGGGTCTCGCCGCGATCACCATCGCCCGGGCCTACCCCAACGTCGAGGTGGACGGCTTCGACCTCGACGATGCGTCCATCGCCGTGGCCCAGAGGGACGCCGCCGCCGCCGGTGTCGGGGATCGCGCCCGGTTCCACCTGCGGGACGCGGCCGATCCGACGATCGACGGCGACTACGACCTCGTCATGGCCATCGAGATGCTCCACGATGTGCCCGACCCGGTCGGCATCCTGCGCACGATGCGGACCCTCGCCGGCGACGCCGGCACGGTGCTGGTGGCCGATGAACGGACCGAGGAGAGCTTCACGGTGCCGACCAACGAGATGGAGCGCTTCTTCTACGCGTTCAGCACGCTGCACTGCCTCGCGGTCAGCATGCAGGACGGTGGCGCGGGTACGGGCACCGTGCTCCGTCCGGACACGTTGCGCCGGTATGCGACGGAGGCGGGCTTCGCGACCGTCGAGACCCTCGAGGTCGACCACCCGCAGTTCGCGCTCTTCCGACTGACCTGAGGGCGGTCAGGCGTCGGCCGTTGCCCGCATGGCGTCGCTCTGGGTGAAGAACAGGTAGCCGACGCGGTCGACCATCGCGACGTCGAGCACCCGGTCCATGTCCTCGTAGTCACTGATGGAGCACACCAGTTCACAGACGACGGCGGGAAGGTACGGGCGCAGGTCACCGTCACCCTTCTCACGGCTGACCGCACGGAGGTGTTCGGCCGCGCCGGGACCTACGGTGACGCCGGTGGCGCCGGCGACGGCGTGCAGGACCTGGTCGAACTGCTCGTCGTTGATGGACGGGATGAGCACCTTGCTGCGGATGCGCCGGAAGAAGGCCTCGTCGGCGAGGTTCGACGGCTCCATGTTCGTCGAGAAGACGATCTTGGTGAGGCACGGGAGCTCGAACTTCAGCCCGTTGTCGAGGGTGAGGTAGTCGATGCCGCGGTCGAGCGGGACGATCCACCGGTTGAGGAGCTCCTCCGGGGTGAGGGACTGTCGGCCGAAGTCGTCGATCACGAGGATCCCGTTGTTCGCCTGGATCTGGAGCGGGGCGGCGTAGATCCCCGCCGCCGCGTCGTAGCTCAGATCCAGCTGGGATGCCTGGAGCTCACCACCGACGATCACGCTCGGCCGCTTGCAGAGGACCCAGCGGGGATCCAGGCCTTTGGGCTGGGGGTCGACGGGCCGATGGAGGACCGGGTCGAACACCGTGATGATCTGGCCATCGACCTCGACGGCCCGGGGTACGACGACCTGGTCGTCGTGGACCCGGATCAGACGCTCGGCGATCGAGGACTTGCCCGTCCCCGGGGACCCGTACAGGAAGATCGCGCCCTTGGCCAGGATCGCGGGACCGAGCTCGTCGAGGAGGCGGTCGCTGATGACCAGGTCGGTGAACGCGGCGCGGATCGTGTCGTGGTGCAGCTTCGGCTGACGGTGTTGTCCCCGGACCACCTGGGCGTAGGCCGCGAGGCTCACGGGCACCGCGCCGGCATATCGGCAGAGCTTCATGCGATCGATCGCCTGCGCCCGGCCGAGATCGGTGACGCCCAGCTTCAGGTTGCGGCCTTCGAGGCCGGTGACCTCCAGCAGGCTCTCCCGGCGCAGGTGCTCGACCGCCGTCTCCATGAGGAACGGCGTGACGGCGAGGCCGGTCGCCAATTGCATCGTCGACGTGTGACCGTCGAGCAGGGCCCGGCGCAGCACGATGTCGAGGGTCATCGACTCGGGCACGCCGAGCCCCGTGACGTGCTTGGGCGCCTGGAAGTCGACCGCCGTCGCCGTCATCGTCGCCCGCTCCGGGGCCACGGGCCGGTCACCGTTCTGCCGGGCGAGGTCGTTGGTGGGCGAGCGGTCCAGTGCGCCATGTCGCCAGCACCTTCGACCGGTTCGCTCCCGAGATGAAGCGATCCCAGCGGATTCGGGTCGTTCGACCTAGGTGCAGGAACGGCGCCCGATCCGCCTCCGCGTCCGCCCCGTCCTGCAAGAACCGCTACGCCCCCTCTTCGCCGGAATCGGAGCGTTCGAGGTCGGCAACGTCGACGCGACCCTGCTGATCCGGCGCCGAGACCTCCCCGACGCGCCAGGTCTGATGACTGCTTCGCCTACAGCGTCATCTCGTCGACAACGATCAGGTCGACGAACTCCGGCGCACCGTCGAAGATCTCGGCCATCGTCGCCCTCGCGGCCTGAAGCGCCTCCTGGCGTCGCGGATCGTCCTCGCGGGCGCGGGCCTTCTCCTCGCTCTCGAAGACGACCAGCATGTAGGCCCGGCTCGGATCATTCTGGTCCCGCATGGCCAGCGAGCGGATGAGTCCTGAGTCTCCTTGTTCAGCCTCCCGCAACTGGTCGACCATCCCCTGCAGGTCGTCTTCCCTGCCCGACTTCAGCCGTGTCGTGATGAGCTGTGCCCACATACCAACTCCTCTGTTCGCGCCTGATGCGGAACCTACGGCATCTCGCTGGGGGAGGCGGCTCGATCGTCGGTGAGGTCCCGCGGGCACCTTTGAGGCCATGTGGCCCAGTGGGGGTAAGGCTCGGGCTTGTCGTTCCGTGACCCCGACAACATCGCCCTGGAGTTCTTCGCTCCCCCAGGCTGACCGAAGCCCGGCCGCGCCCGGTGCGGTGGCTACCCGGCTGAGCCCCTGACGCAACGCGATACTGGTGCCCGTCCGTGACCGCTGACGATGGGCAGGGTGGCACCGTGGAGACCGACTATCTCGTCGTTGGGGCCGGCGCCGTCGCCATGGCGTTCGTCGATGGCCTGATCGAGGATCCCGCGGTCGACGTGATCATGGTGGACCGTCGGCCCGGCCCGGGTGGGCACTGGCTGGACGCCTATCCCTTCGTGCGATTGCACCAGCCGTCCGCCAACTACGGCGTCAACTCGACGCCGCTCGGTCACGACCGCTTCGACCAGGACGGCCCCAACCAGGGCTTCCAGGAGTTGGCCGGCGGCGACGAGATCTGCGGATACTTCGACGGCGTGATGCGGCACCGTCTGCTGCCGTCGGGCCGGGTCCGCGTGTTCCCGATGAGCGAGTACCTCGGCGATCGGCGGTTCCGGTCGCTCCTCACCGGTCAGGAGTCCGAGGTGGTCGTGCGTCGCCGCGTCGTCGACGCGACCGTCCTGGCGTCCCGCGTGCCCGCGACGGAGCCGCCACCGTTCGCGGTCGACGCTGACGTCCACTGCGTCCCCGTCGGCGAGCTGGTCCGGGTCACCGACCCCCCCGAGGGCTTCGTGATCATCGGCGCGGGCAAGACGGCGATGGACGCCTGTACCTGGCTGCTCGAACAGGGCACTCCTCCCGTCGCCATCACCTGGATCCGGCCCCGCGACGCGTGGCTGATGAACCGGGCCAACTTCCAGCCCGGCCCCGGCGCCATCGATACCTTCCGGGGCGTCGTCGCCGAGCTCGAGGCCGTGGCGGCGTCCGACGCCGTCGATGAGGTCTATGACCGCCTCGAGCAGGCCCAGGTGATGCTCCGCCTCGACCCGGCGGTACGGCCGACGATGGCCAAGGGCCCGACCCTGAGCCTCGCCGAGCTACAGGGGCTGCGACGGATCGAGAACGTCGTCCGCAGGGGTCACGTGCGCCGGATCGAGCGTGACCAGATCGTCCTCGACGAGGGTTCGATCCCCACGACCCCCCGTCACCTCCACGTCCACTGCGCGGCCCCCGGCCTGCCCCGGGTCCTGCCGCGCCCCATCTTCGCCGACGACGCGATCACCCTGCAGTGCGTCACCCGCATGCACCCGACGCTCTCCGCAGCCGTCGCCGGCTACCTGGAGACGACCGGCCGGTCGACGAGTGAGAAGAACCGCCTCCTGCCCCCGAACCCCTACTCCGACACGCCCTTCGACTTCCTGCGCGCGGTGGTCATGGGGCTGCACACCGAGGTGCGATGGGCGGCTGAGCCAGACGTGCAGGCCTGGCTCGACGCCTCGCGCCTCAACGTGGTGAAGGACCTGGCGTCGACCGATGACCACGACGAGCTGGCCGACCTGCAGGGCCGCTTCCTGACCGCGATCTTCCCTGCCCTGGAGAAGCTCCGTGCCTTCCGGGCCGTTGCCAGCCCCGCCGAGCAGGAGCTCATGTTCGACCCGGCCCTCACCGACGAGTGACCAAGGTTGCCATCGTCTCGTGCGCCTACCGGGTCAGGTCGGTGAGGACCGCACGACCGAGGTAGGCACCGGCCTCGAGCTCCTCGAAGATCGTCGGGACGTCGGAGAGGGTCCCGGTGCGGGAGACGTGTGTCGTCACCTTCCCCGCGGCGGCGAGGTCGACCAGCTCACGCATCTCCTGCACCGTGCCGACCGCGGAGAAGATGAGCGTGGGGTCCCGCCAGAAGAACTCGAACGGGCTGATCTCGAAGTTGCCGTCGCTGGTCGGCGGGAGCCCGACGCCGATGAACAGACCCCGCTGACGCAACATCTGCAGCCCGAGCTGGAAGCCGGCCACCCGAGCGGCGAACACGAGCACCGCGTCGATACCACCCTCGGCCTGAGCCAGCCCCGCGGCCTCATCGGCGCCAACCGCACGCTCCGCGCCGAGTGAGCGGACGAACTCGAGGCGCTCCTCCCCGACGTCGACCCCCAGCACCCGGTAGCCGAAGGCGTTGAGGATCTGGACGGCGTAGTGCCCCAGGCCACCCGCCGCGCCGATCACCCCGATGGTGCGCCCGGGCGGAACGCCGTGGCCCACGAGCTTGCGCACCGCGCTGTAGGCCGTCAGTCCCCCGCACGCCAGGGGCGCCTCGTTGTCGACGATCTCGTCGGGGATCGGGACCAAGGCCTTGGCCCAGATGCAGTACTGCTCGGCGAAGGTGCCCATGACGGTCTGGGCCTGCGGGCAATGGCGGGGCCGGCCCCCGAGGCAGTACTCGCAGGCGCCGCACCAGTAAGCGCCTCCCGCCCCCCCGAGGCCGAGGATCACCCGCTGGCCGACCTGCACGAACTGCTCGGCGCCGGGGCCGAGCCGCTCCACCACCCCGATGGCCTCGTGACCGAGCTGCGGGGTCGACACCCCCATCCAGTCCCCTCGGGCGAGGTGGAGGTCTGAGTGGCACACCCCCGAGGCGCTGATGCGGATCAGGGCCTGGTCCGCCCCCGGTTCCGGCACGGGGAGGTCACCGACGCTCAGCTCGCCGTCGGTGACCAGGACCGCCTTCATGCTCTCGCTCATGGCCTGACAGTAGAACCGATCAGGGGCGGGCGAGACCGCCTCCGTGTTCCGGCGCGGCGATACTGGGTTCGAATGGGCCTGGCGTGCCAGGGAGTGGCCTCTGCCGCCACTGGCGGTCCGGGATCCGCGATGCCGTGCCGTTCGGCCCTACCGGGCAGCCTCGGGGTTCCGCACGGTGACCGGGACAGGAGGTTGACGGTGCTGGCGTTCGACACAGCCGCGAAGCAGTTCGGTGACCTGGCCGCCCTCGACGGCTGCACGTTCGTCGCCCGGCCGGGACGCCTCACCGGCTTCCTGGGGCCCAACGGCGCGGGCAAGACCACCGCCATGCGGGCCGTGTTCGGGCTGGTGGAGCTCGATCGCGGCCGGGTGTTGTGGCAGGGCCAGCCGATCGGGGTGGCCGAGCGGACCCGGTTCGGCTACATGCCCGAGGAGCGAGGCCTCTATCCGCGCATGCGGGTACGGCAGCAACTGCAGTACCTCGGCCAACTGTGTGGACGGGCGAGCACGGACGTGGCCCGGACGGTGGATACCTGGCTCGAGCGCCTCGGGCTCACCGACCGGGCAACGAGTCGCCTCGACACGCTCTCGCACGGCAACCAGCAGCGGGTCCAGCTGATCGCCGCGCTCGTGAACGAGCCCGACCTGCTCGTCCTCGACGAGCCGTTCTCCGGACTCGACCCGATCGCCATGGGAGTCATGGCCGACCTGCTGAAGGAGGTGGCGGCGACCGGCGCGACGGTCCTGTTCTCCAGCCACCAGCTCGACCTCGTCGAGGACCTCTGCGAGGACGTCGTCATCATCGACTGCGGCCGGGTGGTGCTGGCCGGCGAGCTCGACGTGCTACGGGCTGCGGTCGCTCAGCGGTTCGTGGACATCCACTACCGGGGGCCGACGCCGGCCTGGCCCCAGTCAGCGGGGACGGCGGTCGTCGAGGCGACGGACGGCCGCATCCGTCTTCGAGTCGACCGGCACACCGACCTGGCCGCGCTCGTGTCGGCCGCTCAGGGTGCCGACGAGATCCTCTCGTTCGCTTACCAGCCCCCGACGCTGTCCGAGCTGTTCCGCGGCGCGGTGACGCCGTGAGCGGAGTTCGGCAGGGCTGGCTGGTCGCCCAGCGAGAGATGCGCGAACGGAGCCGCTCGAAGGCCTTCCTCGCGGGCCTCGCGTTGATGCTCGTGGTCGTCGTCGCAGCGATCGTCGTGCCCGACGTGGTCGGAGACGCCGGCCCCGTCACCAGGGACGTCGGGGTGACCGGCGCCACCCCCGAGGGGCTGCCGCGGGCCATGGCAGAGCAGGGCCAGGCGGTCGACGTCACGGTGCGGGTGCACCACTACGACGACGAGGCGGCCGGGGAGGACGCCGTGCGCGACGAGGAGATCGACGTGCTCGTCGTCGACGGCCGGCGACTGGCCTGGCGGGGCGAGGTCGACGAGCGGTTGAGCATCGTGGTCACCGGCGCCATCCAGGCGGACGCCGTGCAGGAACGGGCTGCGTCCGCCGGGATCGACGCCGACGAGCTCCTCGCCCTGGTCACCCCCGTGCCGGTGGAGGACGTCGAGCTCGGCCTGGTGGCCGGACGCAGTCCCGACAACGAGACCGCGGCCGCGGTGATGAGCACCCTGCTGCTCCTGGCGATCGTGACGTACGGCAACCTCGTGCTGACGGGCGTCGTGGAAGAGAAGACCAGCCGGGTCATCGAGGTGCTGCTCGCCCGGATGCCTGCCCGCAACCTGCTGGCGGGCAAGGTCGCCGGCATCGGGCTTCTTGGCTTCGCCCAGTTCGCGCTGACCGGCGTCGCCGCCCTCGTCGCCGCGATGCTGGTCGATTCCGTCGACGTCCCGGCCGTCAGTGCCGACGTGCTCGCCTGGGTCGTCGTGTGGTTCGTGCTCGGCTACGCCCTCTACGCCATGGCGTACGGTGCCCTCGGCTCACTCGCCTCGCGGGCCGAAGACGCGTCCAGTGCTGCTGGACCGGTGAGTTACGTCATGATCGCCGCCTACTGGGCCTCGCTGGTGGCTGTCGGCGAGGATCCCGACGGCGGGTGGTCCCTCCTCGCCTCGTTCTTCCCCCTGACCGCGCCGTTCGCCATGCCGGGGCGGGTGGCGTTGGGCGTCACGGCCGGGTGGGAACCCATGCTCTCCGCCGTAGTGAGCCTGGCGACGATCGCCGGTCTCGTGGTGTTCGCCGGCCGGGTCTACACCGGGGCCATACTCCACTCCGGCCCGACCCTCCGGGTGCGCGACGCCTGGCGGGACGCATCCGAGCGGTGAGTCCCGGCGGCGCGGAGGCGAAACCCACCGCCCACCTGGCCGCCGGCGTCACCGGGCTTCACCGGCTGATCTCCGCCCTCCGATGACCTGAGGCGCTCGACGACGATGGCGGCGCGGCGAGCCCGCGCCCCGGCGGGCATCGACGTCCGCCGCCTACGCTTCGAGGTGTTCGTCGACCGGCACCATTGCTCGGCCTCGGCGTAGTGGCAGAGCATGAGCTCGGACTGAGCCAGCCCGGCGAAGGCCGCCGCCGGCGGCGACCCGTTGTCGTCGGTGAGGATCTCGGCGGCCCGGGCGAACTCGACGCCGCGGCCGAGCGTCGGTGACAGGTTGGATCTGGGGGGTGGCCCGAGACCTCGGGCCACCCCTCAGGACCACGCCCGGGAGTACCGGACAGGAGGAATCACCTCGCTAGCGTGACCGCCATGGCGGGATGCCGGGGGCGGAAGGTCGTGACCTTCTGCCTGGCCGTCACCACCACGCTCGGCGTCGTCGCCGGCGACCCGGCGGGGGGCGGGGCGGATCCACCGGCGGTCACGGTCCCGGCGACCACCGCGCCGCCGACGACTGTCCCCGCCACGACCGTCCCGCCGACCACCGTCCCGCCGCCGACGGCCCCGGCCACGACCGTCCCGCCGACGACGGTCCCGGCGGTCAGCACCGGGGCCGAGGGCGCGGCGGTGCGGGTCGACCTCGCGGTGCGCCGAGCGCCCGGGGGGCCCTGGCTCGGCGTGGGCGTCCACACCCCGCGTGCGCCGCTGACCATCGATGTCCCAGCCCGGGTCCGCCAAGGGGTGAGGTTCACCTTTCGGGTGCGTCACGACGGCACGGTCCCGACGATGATCGGCCTGCACGGGCTCGGGGCCGACCCGCGGGCTTTCGTGCGGTGGCGGCTGGCCGGGCGAGATGTCACCCGCAGCGTCCGCCTCGGCGAGCTGCGGTTGCGGATCGAGCCGGGCGCTCACCGCGACCTCACCCTCGTCGTGGCCCTCAGGGCGACCACGCCGGACCACTTCAGCCTGGGTCGCACATTGACCGCCGAGGTCACGGGCTCCGGCTCCCGGGATCGAATCCGGGTCGTCATGTGGCGGGGACCGGTGCCCGTGCGCTTCCACGACGTGGGGCTCGCCCTCGGTCTCCCCCGTCTCAGCCACAGCTTCGACCTCGACGCCGGGCCCATCGACGACGACGACGTCGACGACCTGGTCCTCGCCACCCACGGTCACGTCGAGATCCGGCTCAACCGCCAGCCCGGCCTCGAGCCCGTCTTCACCAACACGACCGGCGACCTGCATGCCTGTGCCGTCGGTGATGCCAACCGCGACGGCCGCTCCGACCTCTACTGCACGCGGGGCTCGATGCGGGGCACCGGGTCTCAGGCCAACAGCCTCTGGCTCCAGGGCCAAAACCTGACGTTCACGAACCGGGCGGTGCAGTACGGCGTCACCGACCCCTTCGGCCGCGGGCGCTTCCCGACCTTCGTCGATCTCGATCACCGGCGGGGCGTCGACCTTTTCGTCGGCAACGAGCACCCCCGCCAAGACCGCGAGCTGTCGGTGAATCACACCTTCCTGCACGCCGAGGGCAACACCTTCATCGACGCCTGGCTCGGCATGCGCCGCGACATCGGTGGCCTCTGCGTGCAGGCCTTCGACCAGGATGGCAACGGCTGGGCCGACCTCTTGGTCTGCGGCGGGGCCGGGCCGGCGACCACGGGTTGGCATCCCTCACTCAACGAGCTCCACCTCTTCCGCAACCTCCGGAGCCCCGGCGGCGGCCGCCGTTTGGTCGACGTGGCGCACCGCCTCGGCGTTGACTTCGCGGCGGTCGAGGCTGCCCGGCTGGCGCACTTGAACGGCGACGGCCACCCCGATCTCGTGGTGGCCACACGGTCCTCGCTCACCATCTGGCCCGGCCGGAGTGACGGACGCTTCGGCCTCCCGGTCTTCCGCGACGAGCTCCGCGCCGGCCAAGGCGTGACCCTGGCCGACGTGGACGGCCGCCGCGGCCTCGACGTCTTCGTGGTGCAGGGCTGCGGGGGCCCCCGGAGCGTCAACGTCGACGACCGGCTCTACCTCGACACCGGGCCGGGGTGGGGCTGGGACCGCGCCCGGCTGCCCACAGGCATCGCCGGTTGCGGCGATACGGCCGAGCCGCTCGACGTGGACGGCGACGGGGTCGACGACCTCGTGGTCGGCAACGGCCAGTGGTCGGCTGAGGGCCCGATCCAGGTCTTGACCTCCGGGCGCTATTGGGGCTGAGCCACGGTGGCGACGGGACCCCTCGCACGGCGAAGGCCTGATAACCTGATTCTCTCATGTCGACAACGACATATTCGTCTCCGCCATGACGCGCCGGGCGCTCGCCGCCTTGGTCGCGCTGCCGCTCGTCGTCGGGGTCGTCGCGGTCCTCGCCGCCCTTCGCCACCTGCTCCGCTTGGCCCGCGGCGAGCCCGCCTCCGAGGACCCTGACGTCCCGACACCGGAGCCGTCGGTCGGGCTCGCCGTCGGCTTGGCGGTCGACTCGCTCGTGACGTTGCCGGTCGGGCTCCTGGCCTCGACGGGCACGACGAGCGCCTACCGCCGCTCGTCGGACGAACTCGACGCCGCCGTCACGCTCTACGACGCCCTCGGCTGGCTGGAGGCACCCCTCCGGCGTCATCTCCCGCCGCCACCGCTGACCGATCCCGACCTGGCTCCCGGCCGCGCCGCCGGCCTCGAGACGCTCCGTTTTCCGAGTGGCTGGGCACCCCAGGAGGACGAACCGGGACGGGAGCGCTGGCAGTCCTTCGAGGACAACCGCCGGGTCCCGGTCACGCTGCTGCGTCACGGGGACCGGCCCCGGCCGTGGCTCATCGCCGTCCACGGGCAGGGGATGGGTCGGCCGAGCGACGTCCGGATGCTGGGCGTGCGGCGCCTCCATCACCAGCTCGGCGTAAACGTGGCGATGCCGGTGCTCCCGCTCCACGGCGCGCGCGCCGCGGGACTGACCCCGGAACGGCAGTTCGTCTCGAACCTCTACCTGCTCAACAACGTCCTCGGTCTCTCCCAGGCGGTCTGGGACCTGCGGCGGCTGCTGACCTGGCTGCACGAGGTCGAGGAGGCGCCGGCGGTCGGTGTGCTGGGCGTCTCGCTCGGCGCCTACGTGGGCAGCCTGCTGTCGACCCTGGTCGATGACCTGGCCTGCGTCGTCGCCGTCGTGCCGACCAGCGACCTCGCCGAATCGCTGCGCGCCGCCGAGCCCGTCGTCACGTCGAAGCGCCGGCTGCACCGGGCGCTGCACGACGAGCGCTCCGACGCCGTCCACCGCCTGGTGTCACCCCTGGCGGGGCCGTGCCTGGTGCCCCGTGACCGGCGGTTCATCGTCGCCGGCCAGGTCGACCAGATCGCTCCGCCCGCCGGGGCCGCCGCCCTCTGGCGCCACTGGGAACGACCGTCGATCGAGTGGCGGGCCCGCGGCCACGTGACGACCTTCCGGTCCGAGGAGTATGACGTGCACATCGCCGCCGTCCTCACGGCGGCCGGTCTGAGCACGAGGGGGAGCCGATGCGCCAGCTGACGTCAACGGACTGGGCGATGCTGTCGATCGACACCCCGATCGCCCACAACGCCATCGGCATCGTCGGGATCTACGACCCGTCGACGAGACCTGACGGCCCGGTCACCTACGAGGAGGTCCTGGGCTACATCGGACAACGGCTCCACGTGGCGGAGAGCTTCCGGGAGCGGCTGGTGAGCGTCCCGTTCGGGTTGGATCGACCGTGGTGGGTCCGTGACGAGGGCTTCGACATCGAGTACCACGTCCGCCACGTCTCGCTGCCGAGACCGGGCACGTGGCGCCAGTTCTGCACCCAGGTCGCCCGGATCCACTCTCGGCCGATCGACCTCCACCGGCCGCCGTGGGAGCTCTACCTGATCGAGGGCCTCGACGCCTTCGACCACATACCGGAGGGGGCCTTCTCCGCGTTCCTCCGCGTCCACCACGCCGCGCTCGACGGGGTCGCGGGGGCCGAGATCCTGACCGCCATCCACACCAACGAGCCGAACGGCGCGCCGCCGCCCCCGGCCGAGGGCTACCACTGGGAGCCCGACCGGGTGCCCTCGGACGCGGACCTCCTGCGACGGGCTGCGCTGAGCGGCCTCACCCGACCGCTGGGCGTGGCCAAGCTGCTCCGCCCGACCCTGCAGCAGCTGCCGGCGATCGTCCGCGATGGCCGCAACCCGGAGGTCACCTCGCCGGCCTCGCTCCCGGCGGCCACCCGGTTCAGCGGGCTGGCCTCGCCGCACCGGGTCATCGGGGCCGCCTTCACCCGGCTCGACGAGCTGAAGAAGGTCCGCACGACCATGCCGGAGGCCAAGATCAACGACATCGGCCTCGCCGTGGTCGGTGGCGCCATGCGCTCGTACCTCGTCGACAAGGGCGAGCTCCCCGACGACTCGCTCGTGGCGATGATGCCGATCTCGATCCGGCCGACGCTCGTGCA
This sequence comes from uncultured Microthrixaceae bacterium, assembly GCA_963845425.1. Lineage (GTDB taxonomy): Bacteria > Actinomycetota > Acidimicrobiia > Acidimicrobiales > DATDAH01 > DATDAH01. Next base: position 33,033 of record CAWJSC010000010.1, on the reverse strand, counting down.
GCAGTCCAAGGCCATCGGACCGACCGAGCAGGCCTCGATCGGCGGCAACCAGTTCTCGATCGCCCCGATAACGATGGCGACCGACGAGGAGGACCCCCGTGACCGCCTCACCCGCATCATCCGCTCGACGGCCCACGTGAAGGAGTCAGGGGCGCATCCGGTCCGAGCCCTGATGGAGATGTCCGAACAGGCGCTCGGCGGCCTCATGGGCACCGTGCAGCGCGCGGGGGTCCGGGCCCTCAGCCGGCGCGGCCGGACGATGGCGGTCCACACGCTGGTGAGCAACGTTCCGGGGCCGCTCACCCCCGTGTACTTCTGCGGCGCCCGGGCCGTCGACACCACGGGCCTGGGACCGGTGCTGGATGGCATGCTGCTCAACAACGGCATCGGCAGCTACGACGGACGGGTCACCTTCTGCTTCACGTCCGACCGCGGCGCCATGCCGGATCCGGAGTTCTACGAGGCCTGCCTGAGCGAAGCGGTCGACGACCTCGTCGCCGCCACGAGCGCCAAGCGCCGGAAGCCCGCGACGTGAGTGAGCGCGGGGAAGGCTTCACCGTCGTCATCGGCGGTGGCGGTGCGATGGCCATCGGCATCAGCGCGGGGATCATGGCCGCCCTGGCGGAGGCCGGCCTCGATGCCCACGACGCGACCACCACGATCGGCACGTCGGCCGGCTCGACGGTGGCGGCCGATCTCCGGCTGGGTCGCAGCTTCGAGGACATCGCCGCGCAGATCTGCAGCGACACCGACGGCGACGAGGCGCTGGCGTCGCGACCGGCGTGGCAGTCCCGGCCCGAGCTGGCCCGTCGCGCCATTGGGTCGTCGTGGGTGCTCATGCGCTCGGTGACCCGGGCCGCGCTGCCCGAGCCCCCGCGGTTCGTTCAGCGCAGCTTTCCGGGCTCGCTGCTCAACCTCGGTGAACAGCAGGACTGGGCGGCCGAGCGTTATCCCCAGGCCTGGCCCGAGGGACGGGTCTGGGCGGTCGCCGCCAACCTCGACACCGGCCGGCGGGTCATCCTCGAAGGCGATCCCCCCGACGGCCGGCCCCGGGCGAACCTGCAGGAGGCGCTCCGGGCATCCTGCGCCATCCCGGGGCTCTATCCGCCGGTGAGGGTCGACGGCGCCCGGCTCGTCGACGGCGGGATCCGCAGCGCCACCAACGCCGACATCGCGGCCAAGCTGCCGCAGCGGGCCGTGGTCGTCATCGACGCCATCGCCGCGGATCCCCGTGACCCCCCGGCCGGGCCGGCCCGACTGCTCCGCCTGTGGCCGAACCGCCAGGTGCTCGGCGAGATCGCCACCCTCCGTCGCCTGGGCCACGAGGTCCTCCTCCTGCGCCCCGGCCGCCTCTCGCTGGAGCTGGCCGGCATGACCCTCTTCTCCGGTCGCATCACCAGTGACGTGGTCGAGGCCACCTACGAAGCCGCCGCCCGACGTATCGCGGAGCCGGACCTGCGCGAGCGACTCGACCGCATCCTCGCCTCCGCCGGTCGCCCGGCGGTGCAGTAACCGACCCGACAGCCGCCGGGTCGTTCAGGTGCCTCAGGCGGCGGCGACCACGTCGGCCACGGCATCCACCACTGCGTCCTGGTCGCTCCGCCAGATCTCGTGGTCGGCCCCGTCCACCACGATCACTGTGCCGTCGGCGACCTCGGCGGCTAGGTCTTGGTGGGTTTGGAGCCAGAACGCCCGGTCCGCCTCGGACTGGTCCGGGAAGCCGACCCCGGCGCTGAGGACGATGACGGGGACGTCGGGTAGGTCGCCCGCCTCGACCACCGCCGCTGCGCTGTCGTCGGCGACCGCCACCTCAGCACCGAAGGGCGCGTTGGTGACCATGTCCTCGATGTCGCGGTCGTCGATCCCCAGTTCGTCCTCGGTCAGGTTGTCTCTGTAGCCCAACTGGTAGACGGCGGTCCGCGGCTCGACGAACACGAGACCGGCGACATCGTCGGGGTACTGCTGGGCGAAGGCCTGTGCGTCCATCCCGCCGAGGGAGTGGCTGAGCAGCACTATCGGCGTCTCCAGGCCGGCGGTCTCGATCAGCTCGTGCAGTTCGTCGGCGATCACCTGGGCCGTCCGCGGCTCCTCCCCCGGCTCGCTCTCACCCGTTCCCGCCCGCTCATAGACACAGGTTCGCTGCGACTCGGCCAACACGGGTTGTGTGCCGTTCCAGTTCGAGATGGTCTGGCCCGCGCCCATCTCGATCATCACCGTGGGCGAGCCGACCCCTTGGCAAACGAGATGGACGTCGTGGCCCGCCACGGGTACCAGCCCGTCGAAATCGGCTCCCGCCGCGATCGTGGTCCCCGTCACCTCGCCCGTCGTGGTGTCCGAGGTCGCCGAACCACCGTCATCACTCCCACACCCGGCAACCACGAGCACAGATACCACCGCCGCGAAGTGTCGTGCCTTCGTCATCGTCATTGCGCCAAGCCTCTCACGGGCATTCGCTCTCGGCAGGGTCGTGGTCATAGCGGGCGGTGACGAAGGCGAGCACGTCGTCGGCGGCGGCGTCGATGACCTCGTCGTGGTCCTGACCGGGGTAGGTCCGGCGGATGAGGTCGGCGCCGAGGGCGCAGTATCTCGCTCCGATGCGTTCGGAGATCGCGGGCGGTACCTGCTGGTCGGCGTCACCGTGGCCGAGGAAGATCGGTGTCGAGATCGGGTTCGATCCCGGTGAGTTGGCTTCGAGGAGCCGTTCGATCTCGGGCACGCTGCTCGGCGGCCGGGTGGTGACCCCTCCTGGGTCGTCCTGGTAGCGCTCGATGGTCGCGTCCAGGCACTCGGACTCGACCCGCCCCAGGTCGGCCAGGGCGTCGGGGGTGAGGACGGTGGACAGGTCGAGATCGGGGTTCCCGGCCCGCATTCCGCTGGCTCCGATCAGGACCAAGCCCCGGTAGGGGGAAACGGCGACGGCGTCCGCGAGCGTCGGCAGCTCGCCGCCAGGGGCCAACCCCACGATGCCCACGAGGTCCAGTTCGGGTGCATAGGTCGGAGCGAGCTCTCCGGCGAACAGCACTGCCACACCTCCCTGGGAATGGCCCGCCAACACGACGTCGCCGACGGGGCCCACATCCGGGAGCGCAGCCACAGCCCGGACGCTGTCCAAGACCGCGTGCCCCTCCGCGACGCCGTCTGTCGTGGTCGGTACACCGGGTGTCCCGACGCCCTCGTAGTCGGTGGCGACCAACACGGCGCCCCGTTCGACTTGTTGACCGCCATAAGGGGGCAGGTTGTCGCGGACCTCGTGAGACGGTGCGCACTGATCGCCTTGACCCACCGTGCCGTGGGCCCAGCCGTAGACCGCTCGATCACCCTCAGGCGCAGGGGCGGTGGGCACCAGTGCGAAGCCTGAGACGGCGATGTCCCGGTCCTGTTCGCTGCGCGAGTGGTACAGGATCCGCCACACCGTTGCCGGTGGGTTCAGATCGATTCCGCCGACCTCCTCGGCCCAGATCAAGGTCCCCGCAGCCTCCTCCGGCAGCGGGTCCGGCGGCGCATAGAAGTCCCCCGGCGGCGAAGCGATGGCTTCGGTCACCTCGGTGTCGGCGATCGACGACGTAGTCGGCTCCGCCTCATCAGTGGAGCTGCACGCCACCATCAGCAGCACCAGAGCGCCGACGAGGCCCATCAGCCCGGCGAGCGGCGACCGACCTCCCCGTACGCCACCAAGATCGCCCATCGTCATCTCCTCCTCGCGCTGGCGGCCCCGGGGTAGCGGTCAGGCGGCCCGGTCGGTCTCGAACCGCTCAGCCAAGACGGCGACCCCGCTGCCAGTGAGGTCGGCCAGCGCCGCTGACCGGCCCGCGATCGCCATCAGGACGGCTTCACCCGTTCCGATGACCTCGGGGCCGTTGCCTCTGGCCCAGGACATGTCCGAGGCGACAAGGCGAAGCCCCCGCGCCAGACGGCGGATGCGACCGACCACGAAGATGTTCCCCGACACGCTGTGGCAGTAGTCGAGACACAGCGACAGCGTGGGCTCGGGGTAGTCGCGAGTGGCACCCAGGACCCGCCGCACGTCCTGTTGATGGATCACCAGCTCACAGACGTTGACCTTCGACTCGGCCGTGTTGGCAGGCGTCGGGGACGTGAACCACTCGATGAGTCCTTCGGTTGACTCGGCCTGTTCCCGCTCGACCAGGAGGGCAGTGTGCTTCTCAGTCGAGCCAAACGTCTCCCGCATCCCGGAGCGATGCGTGTGGAACGCCACATGCTCGACCACATCACGGATGGTCCATGCCGGGCACAGCGACCGAAGATCCCACTCCTCGGGCCTCAACCCCTGGACCAATGCGGCGAACGCGTCCTGCTCGGCCTCGAACGCCGTCACGACCAGGTCGTTGCCCACGTCGCCCCCCCCGGGGTCTTGTACGAGGTTCAAGCTAGCTCCCGTGGGGTTCCGTCGTCAAGGACGAGAGAGCATCGAACGGAGTCCCTCGACCCACGTGGACAACGCGAACTCGAAGGCCTCGTCCAAGGGGTTGTCGATACCGGTACGCCACCGAAACGTGAAAGCGCTATCGGCGAGATCGTCGAGATTGGCGACAATCACCGGGTAGTCCTCGGCCCTCAACGCCCCGAGCGAGGCCTGCATCCGCTCCGGATCCCACCCGAGATCAGGATCGGGCCGAATCAACTCCATGCCGACCCATCCACACAACGAACCCAGATAGGTGTTGTAGGCCGCCACCAGCCGTGTGTCGCTGAACCCTGCACGCGAGAGCGCGACGACCATCTGTTCGAGGTAGCCGGGCACAGGCACGCTCGCTTCGAGGTGGGTCACCACCCAGCTCGCCAGGTCGGGATGGGCCTGCATGACCCGGCGATACGCCCGCCCGTTCTCGATCAACCACTCATCCCACGGGGTGGACACCGGATCCGGCACGTCCTGAGCCATCTCGGTGAGCACCAGCGCGCCGACGGCACTGAGAAGCTCAGCCCGGCTCCCGACATGCCAGTAGATGGTCGCCGGGTACGTGCCCAGTCGCTGCGCCAGCGCCCGCATCGTGAAACGGTGCAGTCCGACCTCGTCGAGAAGACCAAGCGCGGCACGGACCACCTCCTCCGCGGTGTACGCCCGGTCAGCCATCACCGACGATTGTGCCTCACCTCGCCGAAGCCCCGTGCTGTGCGATGCGTCGCCCGGGTCGTCCTCGGTTGCGCAATGAGGTCCTCCAGTTGGGCGGACATCAACCCTCCGCTGGACCGGGAGCTCACGGGGTTCCGGCAGTACTCTCGAGGAGGTGGGCGACGCCACCGAGGACCTAGCCGGTCTCTGGCGCTGGTTCGGTGAGCATCAGTTCCGGGGCTACTCGCCGATCTACGAGCGGATCGCCGACGCGGTGGCCGGCGACCCGGAGGTGCTCGAGCTCCTCAGAGAGGCGCCGCCGGGCGCACACCTGCCCCCGGCACCGCTGGGGGCCGTGCGCTACCTCCTGCTCGATGGCCTCGACCACCCCCTGGGGGAGGTGTACGGCGGGCGGTCGAGGGCCGACCCCGGGCCCCTCTTCCTGGATCTGTGCCGCGCCGAGCGATCCAACCTCCTCGCGTTGCTGCAGACGAGGCGCGTGCAGACCAACGACTGCGGACGCAGCGCGATCATCGGACCGGCCCTCACCTGGGTAGCCCAGCGACTCCGCGGTCCCTACTGCCTCGTCGACGTGGGGGCCAGCGTGGGCATCAACCTCCTCTGCGACCGATACCGGCTGGACTACGGCCGCCACGGGACCACCGGTTCGGACGACTCGACCGTGCGGATCAGTTGTGAGGTGACGGGGGGCGATCCGCCCATCGCTGACCGACTGCCGGCGTTCGCGCAGCGGGTGGGGATCGACCTCTCGCCGATCGACCTGTCCGACCCGGCCGACGCGCGATGGCTGCTCGCCTGCGTCTGGCCCGACACCGGTCGGGCCGAGCGGGTCGAGGCTTCCATTCGGCTGGCCCAGCAGGACCTGCCGACGGTGGTCGCCGGTCGCGCGAACGCCGTGATCCCGAGCGTCATCGCTGGTCTGCCCGCCGACGCCACCGCGATCGTGACGACCACCTGGGCGTTCGGCTACTTCTCGGAGCAGGAGCGGGCGGAGTTCGTCGATCTGCTCTGCGCCGCCTCGGGACGACGGCCCATCGCCTGGGTGAGCGCCGAGGGCGCGGGGACCGTCGACGCCCTCGCTGCCGTCGGCGCCGGTGACTCGGAAGGTCCCGACGTCCTGGGGGCGCTGCTGCTCGACGGCGGTGTCGGCACGGCCCAGGTCCTCGCCCACGTGCATCCGCACGGAAACTGGATCGACTGGTCTGCGACGAGCGTGGCGTCATCACCACCGACGGTTCGTAACCCCTGACCGACGACGGCTACCAGTCGACCTCGGCGGAGCCCGTCAGTCGTGGGGGGCGAGCAGGTCCTGGATCCCGGGCGGCAGGAAGGTCTCGACCGGTGTCACCTCGGCTTCGACCAGGTCGGCCATGGCCTGCACGACCTCATCGGGGTCGAGCTGACCGGTGAGCACGATGGCCCGGACGAACTCCTCGGCCTGAGCTGCCGGAGCATCGCCGTCCTCGATGTAGGCGGCGATGCCATTGACCATCGCGTCGTTGAACCCGGTGTCGTAGGGACCCGGGTTGAGCTTGGTCACGTCGATGCCGTAGGGGGCCAGTTCATCACGGAGCGCCCGGGTGAACGCCTCCACCGCGTGCTTGGTCATGGCGTAGGGCGCGGTCATCGGCCCCGAGAGCACCCCCGCGATCGATGACATGTTGATGATCCGACCGGCGCCCTTGGCTTTCATGCCGGGGATCACCGCCTGGCTCATCGCCACCATCCCGAAGACGTTCACCTCGAAGCCGGCCTTGAGGCGATCGAGGGGCACGCTCGTCAACGGTGCCATCACGCCCAGACCGGCGTTGTTGATGAGCACGTCGGGATCGATCTCGCGGACACCGTCGACATCCTCGGCCTTGGTCACGTCGAGCTTCATCGCCGTCATTTCGGGGTGCTCGCCGCCGAGCGCCTCGGCCTGCTCGACCGTCTCGGTCGTGGCGATCACCCGGTGTCCCCGGGCCGCCAGCTCGATGGCCGCCCCCCTGCCGAACCCTGAACCAGCACCGGTGATGAGGACGGTCTTTGCCATCTCGGCACCGTAGTGGGCGGCCATCGCGAGCCTCCGCTCGGTCAGATCAGCCCTCGATCCGCTGGAGACAAGGACCGACGGAGTGAGCACCAATTCGTGGTCTGAGGGCCACCACGGTGACCTGCGCCGATGTCCCATCGGGTGCCGCACCGCCAACCATTCGCTTACGTCAGCACGGAAGCTCAAACGCACTTGAGACGTTGCCAGGTCGCGGTGCGTCGGCCGGGCCCCATGACGGTGAACAGCCAGTTGACCGTCGCCGCCAACGTCGGGAACGCCGGGTTGGCGCGCTATTCGGTCCGTTCGAGCAGCGAGCGGGCATCGCGTTCGACGTAGCCGTAGCCACGCTCCGTCGCGACAAGAAGGGCGGCGTCGGCCAGGGCTCGCGCTCGTTGTGTATCTCCGGGCCGATCGCGGTCGGCGAGGAGATCCGTCCATGCGGCCTGGGTCAACGCAACGAAGAACGGCGCCTCCATCGCCTCGTGGAACGCGAGCGCCTGGCGGAACCACTCGTCGGCCTCGTCGTGGAGATCGAGGGTGTGGGCGAGCCGTCCGAGATAGTGCGCCACACCCCCCTGGACCGAGAGGGGTGCGGTCGCGAACTGGTCGTGCCACGGCAACAGGCGCTCATAGAGGGCCACCGAGGCGGGTCGGTGACCACTGCGCGCCGCCGCTTCGGCCCAGAGCACATGGCCGAGGAGCCAGGTGGAGTCGGCGAGCATCGGGAAGTCGTCGGTGAGTTCGGTGTCGAGGACCTGGCGCACCTCGTTGTGAGGGTCGTCCAAGCTTCTCGACGCTGCGAGAATGGCGCGGAAGCCGTGCACTTCGGGGTTGTCGTGCGCGACCGCCTCGATGAGCGGGATCATCTCGTGACTGCGGCCCTGCATCCAGCGCAAGGCCATGAGCTGGGCGCCGTAGAACGTGACCGCGTCCTCCGGATAGCCGGCCTCGGTGCCGAGGGTCAGGGCGTCGGTCGCGGACTGCTCCGCCGCGGCGAGGTCCCCTTCGAGCATCCACTGCCGCGCGCCGTGGACGGCGATCAGCCACCGATGGTGCGGCTGTCCGATCCGCTCCCACTCCGACTCGCAGATGGCCCAGGCGATCCGCACGGTCGCGAGATCGCCGGCCTCCAATGCCGCAGCCAACCGATTGCCGTTGGCGGACAGGCGGACGGTGGGGTCGCCGAGATCGTCGGCGAGGACGCAGGCCTCGGTGTCCCACCGAAGGCGGAGCGAGAGGGTGTGGGGCATCATGATCGACTGCTGGCACAGCCGGATCGCGTCCACCAACGCGGCCGTGTCGCCGGTGCGCCGCGCCATGTCGACGGCTTCGGTCGCCAGCGAGAGGCGTTCGTCGAAATCGGTGTCCCACGTGCGCTCGACGCACAGTAGCGAGAGAAGGCGCGCCCGGTCAGGGCTGTCCCGGTCGCCGAGCCGTGCGAGCGCGCGTCTGAGCATGTCGATGCGCTCGGGGTCGAACCCCCAGGTGACGCTGCCCGACCCCCGGTTGTTCGCCAGCGCGGCGCGCACGAGGAGGTCGGTCGCGTCGATGGCGTCGGCCAGGTGGCCGGCCGCGAGCAGGGTTTCGCGGTGCGCGGGGTCACCGGTCTGCAGCTGCGCGTCGCCCAGCCCGAGGAGCAGCGCGGCCCGACCGCGCTGGTCATCGACCGAGGCCCGCTCCTGGAGGTCGAGCGCTTCGCGGTACCAGCGCAGCGCCTCGTCGGGCGCCAGTTGGGCCAGCGCCCGATCGCCCGCCTGCTGCGCGTACGCGATCGCCTTGCCCCCGTCCGGGGGCCGGGCGCGAGCCCAGTGGTAGGCGAGCTCCCCGATGCGCCCGGCGGGATCATCGCCACAGAGCTCCTCGAGCGCCTCCGCAACCCGCCGATGGGTGTACCCCCGCCGGCCGGCGGAGCGACTCCCGTAGAGCGCGTGCTCGATCAGCGCGTGGGCGAACGCGTACCGGCCCGCCACGTCCGCCTCGGTGAGCAACGCTGAAGCGACGGCCTCGTCACACAGGTCGATGAGGGCGTCCTCGTCCAGCTCGGTGACCCGAGCGAGGGCGTCGACATCGAAGTCACGGCCGATGACCGCAGCCATCGACAGCACATCTCGTGTCGACGGGCCCAGGCGCGCCACCCGCCGGCCGATCACTTCACGAATGCTGACCGGCAGACCCGATGTCCGCAGGTCCGCGCTCGCGACCCAGTGACCCTGCTCGTCCTCGGAGATGGCCCCCGTCTCGGCCAGGTGCCGGAGCATCTCACCGACGAAGAACGGATTCCCGTCCGTCTCTGCCAACAGCGCATCGCGTACGGCGACACCCTCGTCGGGCAACGCGTGCCCGGCCCTCGTCTCCAGCAACGCAAGGAGCTCGTCCTCGCCAAGCCCGCGTAACGCGATCCGCTCGACCTCCGACTCTCGGTGCAGCGCGGCGAGCGCTTCGGCGAGCGGGTGATCCGGGTCGATATCGGATTCACGGAACGCCCCGATCACGAACAGTCGCAGCGGCACATCCGCCGACACGACATGGCGCAGGAGCTGAACCGTCGGACGATCCGCCCAGTGCAGATCGTCGAGGACCAGCACGACCGACGCCAACGCCGACACACGGGCCAGCAGGTCGACCACCGCCCCGAACAGCAGATACCGCTCCGACTCGGCGTCACTCGACGAGACGGGCCCGGCCGCCGTCCCGCCGGCGAGATCCGGCGCGAGTCGCGCCAGCAGGTTGCCGCGTGCATCGACATGCTCGGCCAGGACGTCGTCGGGGGCGTGAGCCACGAGATGGGCCAGCACCTCGGCCCACGGCTGATACGGGATCCCGAGATCCTCGTCGCAGCGCCCGTACAACACGACCGCGCCGCGTTCGGACGCATCCGCCGCGAACGCCGCGGCCAGCGACGTCTTGCCGATCCCCGGCTCGCCCGAGACCAACACCACCCGTCGTTCACCCTCCGCGACGGCCAGCAATGACCTGGCCAAGCCCTCACGCTCCTGCGCCCGCCCCACGAACACCGCCGATGACGCCGCCCCGAGCCGGCCCGGAAACGGGATCGAGAGCTCGGCCCGCGGTACGCCCTGGGCGGCGGCGGGCAGATCCAAGACGGCGTCGCCGGCGAGCACCGCGGCTTCGAGCCGGCGAAGCTCGGCACCCGGCTCCAGGCCCAGCTCCTCGACGAGCACGTCACGCGCCCGCTGATAGGCGCGCACCGCCTCGCCCTGACGGCCCGCGCGGTACAGCGCCACCATCAACGCGGCCCACAACCGCTCCCGCAGCGGGTGCCGGACGACCAACGACTCCAACTCGCCCACCAGCACGCCGTGCCGGCCGAGCAACAGATCCGCCTCGATCCGATCCTCGACGGTCGAAAGGCGCAGCTCATCGAGCCGCAGGGCCTGCGTCGCCGCCCACCCGCCACCGCGACAATCGGCCAACGCGTCGCCCCGCCACAACCCCAGCGCCTCGCCCAGCGCCGCCCCCGCGCGGGACGCGTCACCGTCGGCCAGCGCACCCCGCCCCGCCGTCGCGTGGCGCTCGAATCCGGTCACGTCGACCGAATCGGCGGGAACGCTCAACACGTAACCCGGCGCACGCGTCACCAAGACCTCGCCCAGCCCCGCCGCCTCCAGCGCCCTCCGCACACGCGCCACATGGCCCTGCAACGTCTTCACCGCCGTCGCCGGCGGCGCCTCACCCCACACCGCATCCACCAAGGCGTCCCGCGACACCACCTCCCCCGCCCGCAACACGAGCAGGGCCAGCACCAAACGCTCCTTGGCCCCCCCGATCCGCACCCGGCCCTCCGGCCCCACGACCTCCAACGGGCCCAGTAGGCCGACCTCCACGCGCAGAGCCTACGTCTCGACCCGCGGCCGCCGCCGCGAGGACGCACTCGAGATCGCTCCGGCCAACACCGCGATTCCGGCGCGGACCTCTGACCTGTCAGGGGGATGTGGAGCTTCGGTCGACGACCATCAACCGGCGGACGTGTAGGACTGTGTCTGCGAGAGGAGCGATAGTCCCACAGCTCACCGAGACCGAGTCGACGACCCCCTTGTCGAGGTAGGGGGTCATCGGCGGTGGAGCCTCGGACACCATCACTTCCCGGTAGCGCCGCCGCCCCCGCAGTGTCCTCGCCGCCGCGACCGCCTCGACATCGGGCTCGTGCTCCTCGTGCTCCTCGTCCTCCACACAGAGTCCTCCAGTGGCGTCATCGGCCGGCGGTCCCGGGTGGCGCCGACTGGTTCATGGCGGCGATGAGGCCGCCGTCCACCCGCAGGTCGCATCCGGAGACGAACGCGGCCCGCTCGGAGCACAGGAACGCCACCGCCTCGGCGATGTCGGCCGTGTGCCCGGGCAGCAGCGGCTCGGGGCCTTGCCGGCTCGATTGGATCGGCGTCAGCTCGACGAGGTGGGCCTTGACCGGGTTCTCGGCCAGCTCCCGCCGCCCCATGCCCGTGTCGATCAGGCCCGGGGACAGCGAGACGACCCTTCCCCCCGAGGCGCCCCACGCCACCGCGGCCCGCTCGCAGGCCCGGAGCACGCCTCGCTTGGCCAAGCGGTAGGTGGACCCAGGGTCTGGCTCGGTCCCGAGGCACGAGCGGAAGCGGCCCGCGAGGTCCGGAGCGAGCGGGGCGTCCAGCACCGCGTCCATCTCCGGGGCGAACTCGCCCATGTGGGCCGACACCGACGCGAGGCAGACGGCGACGCTCCCCGGCACCACAGCGGGGGCGAAGGCGTCGAGGAGGCACACCACCCCCGCCAGGTCGACCCGAAGGATCTCCTCCCAGTCGGTCATCGACGGCGACAGGCCTGCGGTGTGCACGAGCGCCCGCAGCCGCCCGTAGGCGGTGACCTGTCGGACGAGAGCGTCGATCACCAGAGGATCGACGACGTCGCCGACGATGGTGACCACGGTGGTCCCCTCCGCCTCGAGCACGGCGGCGGTCGCGGCGAGCCCCGCCTCGTCGCGGTCGGTCAGGAGCAGCACGTCGCTCGACGCGCCGAGGGTCTGCGCACAGGCCGAACCCATCGCCCCGGCGGCGCCCGTCACCACCGAGACCGGCATCATCGCGACGGGGTGTCCGTGTGCCGCAACGACAACATCGCGGCGTCCTGGCGGCCGGCGATGGCGGCCCGCTCGCGGAGCAGGCGAGCCTGATCGACGGCGCCGTCGAGGTCGCCGGGGCGGGGCGGGAGGGCGAGCCCCGTGTAGATCACCCGGCGCTCGGCGCTCTCCGGGTGCGTGGACCGGTGGAGCGCGCACGACAAGTGCACGGTCACGTCACCCCGGTCCGCCCGCAGCGCGGCCACCGGCAGGTCCACCCCCCGATCGACCTGCCGGCGGGCGATGTGGGCGCGGTGGGACCCGGCGAGGACGTCCAGGCCCCCATGGGCGCGGTCGACGGGCGTCAGGCAGATGCCGATCGTCAGGCCCGAGCAGAACATCGAGTGCCCACCCCGCTCGCAGTCCTTGTGCCACGGCAGGCAGACCAGCCCCTCGACCGACGCCACCCGCTTCACCAGGCCCTCGGCCGTGAGGTCGCTGAAGTGCTCGCCGAAGGGATCACCCGGCTCGTGGCCGTCGTCCAGGATCCCGCCGATGGCCAGGAAGCGGGGATCGGCGAGCAGGCCGCGCAGGTGCGGCGACCGGCCCACGAGGTCGAGGATCCGGCAGGGATAGCGCTCGCCGGTGCTCGTCGCCGCCCACCACGAGGCCCCGTCGTCGGGCCGGGCGTCCTCGATCGCGGCGGCCAGGTCGGCGTCCACGGCGTCCATCTCCGCGTCGGTGAAGACCCCCCGCAGCAGGAGGAAGCCGGCTTCGGCGAGGAAGTGGGCCGCTTCCTCGCCGCGTTCACCCAGGACGAAGCGCTGCTCGAGGTCGAGGGCCGTGCCGTCGGTGGCCTGCACGGCGACCGAGCCGGGGCGGTGGAGGGCCCGGCCGTCCAGCAGCGAACGCAGGACGGGGTCCCATGCGCAGAAGGCCTCGTGGGCCGGCCCCTCGCCTCCGACCCGCCCGGCGATGACGAGACCGAGGGCCGTCCGCTCCTCACCCACGAGGTCGGTGAACGCTTCTCGGTCGAGGTCGACTAGGAGCGCCGCGTGCGTTCCGGGCCGGGCCTCGATCCCTCCCGGGCCGAGCCCCACGGTCCAGGCGTCGCCGTCGACGCGGATCGTGAGCGCCTCGAGACCGAGCAGCTCAGCGTCGGCGGCCGCCTGAGGACCGTGGCGGGCCGATGCCTCGGCCCACGTCCCGGCCCAGAACCCGGCCGGGTCGACGACGTCGGTCGGCCGTCGGTCCCGAGTGCGGACGTCGACACTCCGCCGGGCACCGGTGGGACTCATCGCGGGTGGTCCACCAGGACGGCGCCGGTGGCCAGTACGTCGTGGGCGAGGGCGAAGGGGGCGGCGTCCAGCACGTTGTTCACAGGCTTCGTGCGCGGGCCGTGGCCAAGCGGGCCCCCGCCCCGGCTCCCCATCCCGATGAACCCGGCCGTGGTCACGACGACCCCCCTGGCATCGCGCCACCGTAGTGCCGGCCTCGGATGTGAAACTGGCTGGGTGGACTTCGGTGCGCATCTCCCGTTGATGGACTTCGGTGGCCACCCCTACACCTTCGACCACCTGGCCGAGTACACCGACACGGCAGCCCGTCTCGGCTTCAGTGCCTTGTCGGTCAACGATCACCTGGTGTTCTCGGTGCCGTGGCTGGACGGGCCCACCGCGCTGGCGGCGATGATCGAACACTCGGGGACCATGACGATGGCGACGACCGTGTGCCTTCCGGTCGTTCGCGGCCCGGTCCCCTTGGCCAAGTCCCTGGCTGCCCTCGACCGCCTTACCGGTGGCCGGCTGGTCGTCGCCGTCGGTCCGGGCTCCTCCAAGAAGGACTACGAGTGCGTCGGCATCGACTTCGAGGAGCGTTGGGCCCGTCTCGACGAGTCCATCGACGCCCTGCGTGCCCTGTGGCGGGCCGATGGCGCGCCGTACGAGGGTCGCTTCTACTCCACCGTGGGCGTCGACCTCGATCCCCACCCGACGAGCCCGGGAGGACCGCCCATCTGGGTGGGGAGCTGGGGCTCGGACGCGGGGCTTCGCCGCACGGCGAGGTTGGCCGACGGTTGGCTGGCGTCGGCGTACAACACGACGCCGACCGCCTTCGGCGAAGCCTGGGCCCGGCTGCGGGATCTGCTTCCCGCCCACGGCAAGGATCCCGACGCGTTCCCCAACGCGCTCGCAACCATGTGGTTCCACATCACTGACAGCCGGGCCGAGGCTGACCGGGTGATCCAGGAGCGTCTGGTGCCGACCATCAACCGCCCCGAGGAGGTCCTTCGATCGCGCCTGCCGGTGGGGCCGGCCGAGACATTCGCCGAGAAGCTCACCGAGTTCGCCCGGGCGGGCGTCCAGCGTGTCTTCGTGTGGCCCGTCGTCGACGAGGCCCGCCAGATCGAGCGGTTCTGGAATGAGGTCCGTCCGGCGGTCGACCCGTAGTCGGCCTCGCCCGTCAGCCGACGATCGCCGGCTAGGCCGGAGGGTCAGCCGGCACGACGCCGAGCTGCTGCATGAGCGACAGCTCGTGACCCCCCAGTGCTCGCACACGAGCCCGGCGCCGTTGAACCTCATGATGTCGATGAGCTGCATCTCGACGTTCGTGCCGGTCGGGGATCGACGCCAGCCGGATCGACGATCAGGCGGTCGAGGACCCCGATGTGCTGGTGGAGATCGGCGACTGGGAGTCCCGCCGAGGCGCGGGAGGCACACATGCAGGAGGCTGCGGCCAGTGGCGCCTACGAGCCGGTGTTCGAGCTGCTGGCCGCACCGTTCCGGGCCACGGTCATCCAGCAGCTGTCCTGACCGACCGGCTCCGCCCGTCAGCCGACGGTCACCGACCTGATGGCCGGGTACCCCTAGAAGCGGACGGTCGACGGCGGCGGCCCGAAGGCCGTCCAGCCCTCGGGCGTCCCCGCCAGCCGGAAGAGCATGGTCACGAACTGGCCGCGGGTGACCGGGTCGCGAGGCCGGTAGCGCCCGTCGGAGAAGCCGGTCACCAGCCCCCGGTCCCGGGCCCAGTCGAGGGCGTCGCCGTAGACGGCCCCCGGGGCCACGTCGGGAAACCCGTGGGGCGGGGCGCCCGGGGGCCGGCCGACCATCGCCCAGAGGAGGTTGACCACCTGCCCCCGGGTCACCGGGTCCCGAGGGCCGAAGCGTCCGTCGGGGTAGCCCGTGACCACCCCGGCCTCGGCCGCCCAGGAGAGCGCGTCCTGGTAGAAGGCCCCCGGGGGGACGTCGGGGAAGTCGTGTGGCGCCGTGGCCGTGGGCTCGTCGACGTCGTGCCAGAGCGTGTTGACCGCCGCACCCCGGAGGACCGCCACGTCGGGGCGGTACTCCCCGTCCGCGAAGCCGGCGACCAGCCCGTGGTGGGCCGCCCAGTCGAGGGCGGGTGCGATCGAGGCCAGGCCGTCGACGTCGACGAACGGGTGGGGCGGGTAGCCCGAGAGCCGCCGGGCGGTGACCACCAGCGGGGCCTCGACCTGGTGGCGGACGGTGCGGGCGTCGGCCACGGTCGCTCCCGGGGCCCGGTAGGTGAGGACCCGCAGGGCCCGGAAGCGCCTGTACGGCGCGAACCGGGGATCGGTGTTGTCGATCGAGGCGGTCAGTCGGAGCCCGCTGACGCCGTAGGCCGCGGTGTCGCCCGTGCACATGTCGCCGGGCGGGGTGGCATCGTCGAGGTAGTACGTGCTGTAGGCCGAGTTGGGGAGGTCCTGTTCGATGGTCGCGTGGCGCACGCTGATCAGCGAGCCCTGCGCCCCCCGCACCATCTCCCAGAAGCTGCGGGCCGTGGACACGGCGTCGGGGACCCCGTCGATGGTGACGTCCGCTCCCATCGCCGAGTGGCGATACGTCATGCCCGCCGCGGCCGGGCTGTAGTCGAAGATCTCCATCATCCCCGGGATCGCGTGGACCCGGAGGTCGCTCACGATCTCGTGGCGGGCCTCGTAGAAGAGGTGGGTGCGCTGGCTGAGCGGGCCGCTGTTGGCGCCGAGGTACGAGCGGATGGCCCGGACCGGCCCGACCCGGTTGACGACGAAGGCGCCCTCGCCGTCGGAGAACGTGTCCTCGCTGCGCCCGCACTCGAAGGGGGCGAACTGGTTGCGGTGCCGATCGAGGATGTCGACCCCGGTGGCGGCGCCGGCCGTGATGTGGAGCTCGTCGTCGACCCAGCGGTCGGAGAAGTGGTGGGCGTAGGCCGCCGTCGTGACCGTCGAGTCCTCGGGGTTGGGACCGTCGGCCCGGAGGTAGGTGGCCTTGTAGTCGCCGGAGGCGAGCGAGAAGTCGTAGTCGACCAGGTGCTGCCCGGCGGACGGGTCGAGCGTCCCGTCGTGGGCGAAGAGGTAGGCCCAGCTCTGGGCACCGGGCTCGAGCGGGTCGGTGATCGACAGCTCCACGCCGGTGGCGGCGTCGACGTGTTCCGGCGGGTCGGCGCCGAGCGCCTGCTCGCCGGCGTCGCGGGCCATCAGCGCGACCTCGTCGTTGCCGTCCACGGCCGGCCTCGGGTCGGGACCGACCCACGTGTCCGGGTCGGTGTACTGCAGGGCGGCCACGCCGATGGCGGCGGTCCCGTAGACGGTCCCGGTCGACCCCGGGACGCCGTTCGCCGTCGGTTCCGAGCCGAAGTCGACGACGGCCCGCTCGTCGACCTGCACCGGGATCGGGACCCAGGCGCCGGCCTCGCGGCGAAAGGCGGCGACCCGGTCGGGGGCCACCCCGAACAGCGGCGTGAGCGCTCGGCCGGTGACCACGACGGGGTCCTCGGGCCGGGACACCGGCTCGGCCGCGGTCGGGGGCACGCCGACCACCGCGACCGCCGAGGCCACCAGTCCCAGCGCCAAGGCACCCGCCACCGCGCGACTCGTCCGCACCGCGCCAGTTCTAGCCGCTCGTCCCGGTCAGTGGGCGTGGACCCGAACCCCAGGCCCTCGACCGAACACGCCCCCACGGTTCATCGCGGAGAGCCCTGTTGTCAGCCATGGGCACGGCGGTGGTCAGGTCCGGCTGGTGATGAACCTGACGGTGTCGCTTGATGGTGGGGTGGGTGGTGGAGGTGGCGGTGAGGGTGCGGACCAGCGAGCCGCTGAAGGGCGGGGTGTTGCGCACGGTGACGACGATCTTGATCTGGTGGGTGCCTCCGGGCGCCAGGTTGGGGGTGGTGTAGGTCCCGGCGGTGACCTGGTTGGTGATGTCGGTCCCGGCGGGGTTGCGGTAGACCACGGCGAACCGGGGCGTGGATGCCTCACCCCGGAGCCGGAGTGTTTCGGCGAAGGCGGCGTCGTTCTGGATGGAGGCGTAGAAGGTGACGCTGTGGCCCCGGGCGGCCGAACCGGTGCGGGTCTGGCCGACGCCGGTGGTGTTGTAGATGTCATTGCCGACCAGCGGGCCGGCGCCGCGACGGATCCGGGCGTCGGGTCGGGCGGCGACGACGGTGTAGGTGCGGTTCAGGACCCGGGCGTTGCCGGCGCCATCGGTGGCGGTCACGGTGAAGGTCTTCGGGCCCAGGGTGGCGGTGTTGATGGCCTGTCCGTCGGCCACGGTGCCCTCACAGGAGGCCAGCCCGGAACCGCCCTGATCCGCGCAGGAGAAGTCGGCGTTCACGACCTGGTTCCGGGCGTAGACCGCCCCGGCGGGCGGCGTCACGATCGTGACGGTGGGCTCGGTGGTGTCGGTGGTGTCGTCGAGTGGGGCGAAGCCGATTCCGTAGTGGTCTTCGCCCCCGAACCGTTCGCCGTCGCTGCCGACCCACAGCCCCTGTGGGGTCGCGTACAGGACCATGGTGCCGTGGTTGCGGGACTTGGTGGGGTTCCAGGCCAGAGCCAAGCCGGTCACCGGGTCGATGGCGCCGATGCCCGGGCGGGAGACCGCGCCGTCGTCCAGCCAGCGTTGATGGCCGCCGACGTACACCGCCGGTCCGGTGACCGCCACGCTGTAGAGGGAGTCGCCGTTGGTCTCGTTGATCCAGGTGGGCGCGGCCGTGGCGCTGACGTTCGCGGTCTCGAATCGGGCCGCCGCATCACATATCCCGCTGGGTACGTTCCCTCCGGTGGCGACGATCACGAAGTAGGTGCCGTCGGGCGAGAAGTCCACGTCTCGCGCACTGATCCCCCTGCTCGAGCGGCAGTCCACATCGAAGCGGGGGGCGTGCCAGGTGCTGAGCGTCGCGGTCGGGCCGAGGTTCAACATGAAGGCCCGTGGGCGGCCCTGGCCGTTGACCGTGGCGAAGTTGCCCGTGGCCACCAACCGGGTGCCGTCCGGGGAGACCGCGACGTGTCGGACCCTGGTCTCATCGGACGAGACGACCACCCCCGCGACCGTGATGGCGATGGTGCCGAGGTCTGCGCCGGTCGTCGGGTCCAGCGCCACCACATGCTTGGCGAAGTTCCCCGCCGCGATGACCGCACCGTTGGCCAGCTTGATGTCGGACACCGTGCGCAGGTTCCCCGGCAGGAAGGTCGGGTCGATCCGGTTGTTGACCAGGTCGTACTTGACCAGTCCCCGGCGGGTGATCCCGTCGACCTGGGAGAAGGAGCCCGCGATGAACAGCGCGGTCCCGTCCGCGGTGGCCTCGATGGCGCCGACGGTCCCGTTGAACGACAGGTTGAGCGGTGACACCACCCCGGTCTCGCGGTCGAAGGCCACGAAGTTCTGCCGGGCATAGGTGGTCGTCCGGGCCCAGTCCTGCACCTGGTTGAACAGGCCACCGGCATACATGGTCTGACCGACCTGCGCGAAGGCCCGCACGTCCTGCGACAGGGCGTCGAAGACGATGTGCGGGGTCGTGTCGGCCGGGTTCTCCGACACCACCGCCGGATGAGAGATCGACGCCTGCGCCGGCGGCATGCTCCCGACCGCCAGCGTGCTCCCGACGGCCATCGCCACCACTGCGCAGGCCACCGCCTTCTTGAAGATCCTCACGTGTTCCCCTCCCCGGGACTTGCATCGCTCCATTGCGAGCCGACACTACGCACAGCGTGGCTGATCACACCACTCCTCGTGACCAACGGACCTCTCGTCAGGTCCGGCGGGTGATGAACCTGACGGTGTCGCTGATGGTGGGGTCGGTGGTGGAGGTGGCGGTGAGGGTGCGGACCAGCGAGCCCGTGAAGGGCGGGGTGTTGCGCACGGTGACGGTGATCGTGACCCGGTGGGTGCCCCCGGGCGCCAGGTTGGGGGTGGTGTAGGTCCCGGCGGTGACCTGGTTGGTGATGTTGACCCCGGCGGGGTTGCGGTAGACCACGGCGAACCGGGGGGTGGATGCCTCACCCCGGAGCCGGAGTGTTTCGGCGAAGGCGGCGTCGTTCTGGATGGAGGCGTAGTAGATGACGCTGTGGCCCCGGGCGGCGGAACCGGTGCGGGTCTGGCCGGCGCCGGTGGTGTTGTAGATGTCATTGCCGGCCAGCGGGCCCGCGCCGCGACGGATCCGGCCGTCGGGTCGGGGGGCGGCTGCGGTGACATCGAGCACGAAGACCGCGTGGGACATCGGATCCGTTGCCGGCCGCGCCAGGGCGTCGGCGCCGTCGGTGACGAGGAGCTGTTCACCGATGACCTCCACCGCAGTGGTGTTGAGGAGGCCCAAACCGGTGAGGCTGATCCCGTTCCATCCCGCCCGGAGCGCCCTGGGGGCGTCCATCGAAGCCCGGTAGAGGCGCTCTGTGTTGTTGACCGCCAGCAGATCGCCGGTGTCGTCGTCGAAGTCGACCCCGAGGATCTGGGAGAGCCCGGCGATCGAGAACGGGGCCCCGAAGGAGTTGGTGGGGTAGTCATACGTCCGGATGGTCGTGCGGTTCGCGACGTAGGTGAGGCCATCGGCGGAGCGCCAGCCCGCACCGGCGGACTCCGAGGCCACCGCCTGCCAGGACTCGACCTGGAACTGATCGTTGATGTCCCGGGTCAGGCGGTAGACGGTCGGGTCCGAGGGGGTCGGGACCGTGTTCACGAGGAACGGTGTGCTCCCCGAGAAGGCGTAGAGGACGTCGGCGTCGGCGTCGTAGGCCAGCGCCTCGATGTCCTCGTTCCGCGACTCGACCGGCGATGCTGCCGCCGCCGAGCGGCAGCGCGTTGATGAAGGCCGACTGCGGGATCTTCCGCCGCAGCGCCCCGGTCGTGCGGTCGACCTCGAACAGCGCGTCGGACTGGTCATCGGCCATCCACAGCGCGTCGTCGCCCGCGACATAGGCGCTGCCCTCGTTGTCGAACAGCCGGTTCGGGGCGGGGAACAGCGAGGTCCGAATCAGACGGTTGAAGCTGAGTTGAGGATGCGGCGTTTGGGTCAGCTCCTGCGCTGTGCCCGTCCCGACCATCGCTGAGGTGACCAGGATCGACCCCACCACGACCCCGACCAGAAGCTTTCGTGCTCGCATCTCATGCTCCCTGTTTGATCCCAGGCACCGCAACGTAGACCAAATCCACCACCGAGCACCACATAGAGTGGCGACAACGACTGCACAGTGACGTGGCGACCGCCCCGGGGATCGTGTCCACCCCCGCGGGTCGTGCACGCGAGGCTGGACCGCGGGGCCACCCGGGAGCGGATCGAGGTCGAAGACCCAGGTCTGGCACGGGACCAGTGCGCAGGGCGCGGATGCCGTCGCCGACGGAGTCGACGATCAGGTCGAGGTCTTCGGCACGGGTGAGGCTCCGGTGGTGAGCGTGCCGGGCCGGGCCGACGGCGTCGACGGACCTCGACCCCACCTCCGGCTGAGTCCCAGCGGCGACGAGGTCCTCGGGGTCGAGGCCACCGGGAGCGTCACGCCGCGGCGATCGTCGACACCAGAGCCGGTGAGCTGTGGCGGGTGCCCGACGACGGCTACGCCTGGATCGCCTGGTCGTACGGCGACATCGCCCTCGTGGACACCGAGGACGCCTTGCTCGCCTGTGACGCCGCCCGGCGCGCCTGCGCTCCCCTGCCTGCCGAGCGCCCGTTCCTGATGCCCACCAACTGAATCGCGCACTCAAGTCAGGATCGCTCAGTGGGTGATTCTGGTTTCGAACCAGTCCCATCGACCCCCGCCGACCGGGGTCACCGTCGGGGCCCACTGTCGGGCATGGCCGACGATGCGGTCGTTAGGGTCTGCGGATGGCAACCACCAAGGAACAGGCCCTGGCCGACGTCAAGCTCTTCGGGCAGTTGAGCAAACGCCAGTCCTCCCGGTTGGCGCGGGTCGCCGACATCGTCTCGGTGGACGAGGGCGCAATCCTGATCAAGGAGGGCGAGCGCGGCCGTGAGCTCATCGTCATCGTCGAAGGCTCCGCTGTCGTCCGCCGCAACAATCGCAAGATCGCCGGCCTGGGGCCCGGCGACAGCCTGGGCGAGATGTCGCTGCTCGACCGCCAGTTGGCGACCGCCACGGTGGTCACGACCGAGCCCTGCCAGCTCGTCGTGATCGACGGACGGCGGTTCGAATCGGAGCTCGAGAACCTGCCCGGTCTGGCCCGGAACCTGCTGGCCACGCTCTCCACCCGCCTCCGCGAGACCAACAAGGCCCTGGACCTCTAGCGGCCGGTGCCGTGACCCGCGTTGACGGGTTCGAACGATGGCTGGCTGTCACGGAAAGCGGTCTTTGGGTACGCAGTCGGAACCGAGCGATCTCCTGGGTCTGGGCGGCGATCCGCACCGCGGCAGCGGGATCCCGCACATGCGCAACCGGATGAGGTTCCGAGTACCCGCCAGTCGCTTGGAAAGGGCAGCCCGGTCGCATTTGCGGTGGGTGAACCCGCTGGCACAACGAACACCGCCCGGCTACCGCCGGGAGCGGTAGCCGCGCGGAGTCGACCTGTTCAGGCCGGCGTAGCGGCGCTGGCGCTGGCCGGCGAGAGCCCGACGACGCCGTTGGCGCGAGCCCACTCCGCGAGCGGGGCCGACACGTCGAGGTCAGCGGGCGCGCCTGGCGCTGGCCGGCGAGAGCCCGACGACGCCGTTGGCGCGAGCCCACTCCGCGAGCTGGGCCGACACGTCGAGGTCAGCGGGCGCGGCTGGCGCTGGCCGGCGAGAGCCCGACGACGCCGTTGGCGCGAGCCCACTCCGCGAGCGGGGCCGACACGTCGAGGTCAGCGGGCGTGGTGATCGTCCTGGCGGGGTCGTCGGTCATCGTCTGAACCCCCCGGTAGCCGACCATGGTCGCCGCCACGGCGATCAGGGCGGCGATCGCCGCGTACCGAGCTCGGCGGCTCGCCGTCTGCGGGTGGGTGATGGTGATGGTCATTGTTGGCTCCTCCTCTGTGACTGTGTTTGCACCATCGCCCGCGCCGCCGACGTCCCTCCGACGCGGTTCCTGCGCGGTTCCTACGGAATCCCTACGACCCCTTCGTGGGCCACGCCAGGAGTCGTAGTGTCCGATCGTGGAGTTTCGAGTGCTCGGCCCCGTGGAGGTGTCCGACGGCGGGGGAGCTCGACAGATCGGTGGGTCGAAGTCGGGATCGCTGATCGCGGCGTTGCTCGCCCATGGGGGTGAGTCGATCTCCCAGGACCGGTTGGCCGAGGCGATCTGGCCGGAGTCACACCGACCGCGCGACACGCTCCAGTCCTACGTGTCGAGGGTGCGCCGTTGGCTGGGGCCGGAGGGCCGGGCGCTGCTCGTGCGTACCGGAGCGGGGTACTCGGTGGCGTGCGGGGGTCGGCTCGATGCCGAACGGTTCGAGTCGCTCCTGGACCGGGCAGCCGGCGCACTCGCCGGCGAGGATCCGGCCACGGCGGTCGGCCTCCTCCAGCAGGCGCTGGCCCTCTGGCACGGGCCCGCGTTCGGCCACCACGCCTCCGACGTGCTCGTGGCGCCCGAAGCGGTCCGCCTGGAGGAGCTTCGTCTGATTGCCCTCGAGCAGAAGGTCGAGGCGGAGATCACGCTCGGCGACCACCGCCGGGTGATCGGCGAGCTCGAGGCGCTGTGTGAAGCCCACCCGCTTCGTGAACGGCTGTGGGAGCTCCGCATGCTCGCCCTGGCTCGAAGCGGACGGCAGGCCGAGGCCCTGCGGGCGTATCAGCGAGCTCGTCAGGTGCTCGTCGGGGAACTGGGGATCGAGCCGTCGAGTCGCCTGCAGCGGATGGAGCAGTCGGTGCTGGCGCAGGACCCCTCGCTGGAGCCGACCTCGCCGCCCACCGTGGGCGCCGCCGGCCGGAGGCTTCCGACGGTCAGCCCGGCGCTCCCTCCGGACGCGACCGCGTTCATCGGCCGAGTCGATGAGATCGTCCGGGTATCTGCGCTGTTGGGGCAGACGAGGCTGCTCACCCTGACCGGCATCGGCGGCGTGGGCAAGACCCGGCTGGCGATCCAGGTGGCGCGACGGGCGGCGCCGTCCCACCCCGGGGGGGTCGTCATGGTCGACATCTCGGGGGTCACCGACCCGGAGGAGGCGGCGGCCACCTTCGGCGAGTCCATCGACGGGCTCGGGTCCTCGGAGCTCGAGCGCCTGGTGATCCTCGACAACTGCGAGCATCTGATCGAGACCTGCGCCAGAGTGGTCGAGGCCGCCCTCAGCAGCCGGCCCTCGCTGCGGGTCCTCGCCACGAGCCGAGAGCCGCTCGGCCTTCCCGGCGAGACGCGCTGGACAGTGGAACCGCTGGCGGTGCCGGACGAGGGCGCGCCGGAGGTCGAGCTGGCCTCGAACGACGCCGCTCGGCTCTTCGTGCAACGGGCCCGGGCGGCGCGACCGGCGGTGGACTTCGACAGCACGGCGATGCAGGAGGTGGCGCAGATCTGCCGGCGGGTGGATGGCATCCCGCTCGCGATCGAGCTCGCCGCCGCGCTCGTGGGCACGATGAGCCTGCGCGAGATCAGGGACGGCCTGGCCGCCCGATTCGAACTGCTGCGTGAGGGGTACCGGACCGCTCCGGTGCGTCAGCAGACGCTGATGGGGGCCTTCGACTGGAGCTACGCCCTCATCGACGACCGCGACAAGCTCCTGCTCCAACGGCTGCGCCCGTTCCCGCTGGAGTTCCGAGGGCGCGCCGCAGAGATCATCTGCGCGGCCGATCAGACCGACGAGCCCGCGATACGGCGCGGTCTGGGACGTCTGGTCGACCGCTCGCTCGTCCAGATGTACGAGCGAGACGGCCACGCCACCTACGGCATCCTGCCGACGATCCAGCAGTTCATCTGGGAGCGGACGGGCTGGCAGGGAGGCTTCGAGCAGCGAGGGTTCGTCGTGCAGCTCGCCCGGCACACCGAGCCCCGACTGCGGGGAACCCTCGACGACATGTGGTCCGCACTCCTCGACGGCCCGACCGACGTGTCCCGGGCGGCGTTGGACCTCGCGTTCGGGCTCCACGACCTCGAGGCCGGGGCGTTCCTCGCCGGTGTCGCCGCCGCTCGCACGACGCGGTCGGGGCGGGTTGCCGTCGTCGGAGGGGTTCGCTCGGTGCGCGTCGGCGGCCCGTCCAGCTCGAGGCGGGGTTCCGCGCCGGCGTCCACCACGCGGCCGACGGCGTGGACGTCGAGGCGCTCTACGTCTCCGAACCACCGGATTTCACGGGCTTCATGGACATCGAGCGAGCCCGGCAGGCTCACGACCGCCGCCTACCGCCAGGGTGTCGACATCGTCTTCCAAGCAGCCGGGATGGTCGCCGGTCAGGGGGTGCTCGAGGCCGCCCGGAACTGGCACGAGGCGACCGGCGCCTGGAACTGGGTCATCGGCGTCGACCTCGACGAACGGGTCACCCGAGAGTCACGGCTGCGGCCCTATGTGCTCACCAGCATGCGACGTCAGCTCCCCAGCGCCGTCTACCAGGCCGTCAAAGCCGCCGTGGCCGCCGGCGAGCCCGACGCCGCTCCCCGCTTCGATCTCGCGAACGAGGGGGTCGGCCTGTCCCGGACCGGCGGCCACATCGACAGCCTCGAGCACGAGCTGGACGCGGTCCGCGCCGACATCGTGGCCGGACGCAT
Source organism: uncultured Microthrixaceae bacterium (assembly GCA_963845425.1). Lineage (GTDB taxonomy): Bacteria > Actinomycetota > Acidimicrobiia > Acidimicrobiales > DATDAH01 > DATDAH01. The sequence goes on along the minus strand of CAWJSC010000010.1, from coordinate 7,973 downwards.
CGACGTTCCCCGGGTCACGACTCCTGACGACGTCTCATGGTGGGACGTGCGCTCCGAGCCGCCGATCGTCGGGTGACAGACCCCCGGTCGGCCATCGACGCTCGACGACGGGGAAGGGCTGACGACAGCAGGTCCAGGCCAAGGCATCCTGACCCCCCGGGCCGCCACATCGACCGGAAGGCATACGCCACTGGTTCGTGCCAGAGTGAGGCCCTGCGCGCCATCGTCCTCATCAAGCAGGTGCCCGATCTGCGCACCGTGGCCGTGGGGGTCAGGCCCGACGGCACGATCGCCCGCGAAGACGCGGCGGCCATCACCAATCCCGCCGACCTCCACGCCCTCGAGGCCGCCCTCCTGCTGGCCGAGGAGGTCTGGGCCCTGAGCATGGGCCCGCCCCGGGCCGTCGAGGTGCTACGCGACGCAGTTGCCCGGGGCGCGCACCGGGGCGTGCTCCTGAGCGACCGGGCGTTCGCCGGTTCCGACACCTGGGCCACCGCCAACGCCCTCGCCGCCGCCGTCAGCGCCGTCGGCGGCGCCGACCTCGTGCTCGCCGGGCTGACGGCCATCGACGGCGAGACCGGCCAGGTCGGCCCCCAGGTGGCCGAGCGACTCGGCCTCCCTCAGGCCACTGCCTGTGAGGATCTCGCCCTCGAGGGCGGTCGCCTGATCGCCCGGCGCATCGTCGAGGGCGGCTACGAGCGCCTCGCCCTCCCCCTTCCGGCGCTGGCCACCGTGGCCGAGACCGGCTTCGTTCCCCGCTATCCCACTCTGCCCGGTCGCCGTCGGGCCGAGCGCGCCGTCTTCGACACGCTCACCGCCGCCGACCTGGGTCTGGGCGACGACCGGGTGGGGTTGGCCGCGTCGCCCACGAAGGTGGCCCACATGGTCCCGGCCCCGCTGCCGGACCGGACCTGCCGCCTGGTCGGCGACGGTTTCGACCTCGATGACCTCGTGTCCGAGTTGCAGGCCCTGGGCGCGCTCGATCCGGCCCCCGACGTCGAGGAAGCGGTGGACGTGGCGTCGCCGCCGGAGCACGATCCCCATCCGGGCGTGCCGCACCTGTGGGTCGTCGGCGAGGTGACCGGAGGTCGCTTGTCCGACGTCGCCGCCGGACTGCTCTCGCGCGCCAGCGAGCTCGCCCCCGCTCTCGGGGGTGGCGTCGGTGCGGTGGTCGTCGCCGACGACCCCTCGGCGGCGGCGGCGGATGCCGCCGGTTTCGGCGCCGACGTCGTGTACCGGGCCATGGATCCCCGCCTGACGCCCTACCGCTGCCTCCCGCACACCCGGGTGCTGGTGGACGCCATCCGGACCCACCGCCCCGCCGCCGTCCTGTTCGGAGCCACGACAACCGGGCGGGACCTCGCCCCCCGCGTGGCGGCCGCCCTGGACGTCGGCCTGGCCGCGGACTGCACCGACCTCACGGTGGGGCCGTGGGAGCGCCGTCACGTTCGGTACGAGGCCCTCCTGCACCAGATCCGTCCGGCGATGGGTGGAGGCGTCCTGGCCACCTGCCTCGCCCCGGAGGCCCGACCGCAGATGGCCACCGTACGACCCGGGGTGTTTCCCGCCCGGCAGCAGCCGTGCCGAAGCCGCACCCAGGACCTCGCCGTCGACCTCGAGGCCGACGACCTGACCGTCGAGGTCCTGGACCGGGACGTGCGGGAGGTCGACACCCGCCTGGCCGACGCCGACGTCGTGGTGGCGGGCGGCGCGGGGTGCGACGCCGGCTCGTGGCATCTGGTCGAGGCGTTGGCCGACGCGGTCGGTGGCACCGTGGCCGCCACCCGAGCGGCGGTCGAGGCCGGCCTGGCCCCGCGCTCGCGGCAGGTTGGTCAGACCGGGCAGGCGGTCCACCCCCGCCTGTACATCGGTTGCGGCGTCTCCGGGGCCCTCCAGCACCTCGTGGGCATGCGCACGGCTCGCACCGTGCTTGCGATCAACCGGGATCCCGAGGCCTACCTGTTCCGGATGGCCCACTTCGGCATCGTCGGGGACGTGGCCGATGTCCTGCCCCAGCTCACCGATGCCCTCCATCGCCGCCGAGGCTGATCCGCGACCGTCGCCCAACGTCATCCCCGTCGGCCCCGCGGCGTACGTGGGTGGCCCGTGGCAGCATCGCGGACGATGCGGTACGCGTTCGACGATGTGGTGATCGACACGGAGCGCTACGAACTCCGCCGTGATGGCGAGCTCGTGCACGTCGAGCCGCAGGTCTTCGCCGTCCTCACGGTGCTGCTCGAACGCCGCCACCGGGTGGTGCTCAAGACCGAGCTGCTCGACGACGTGTGGGGCGACCGGTTCGTCGGCGAGTCGGCGCTCACGAGCCGGATCAAGGCCGCTCGCCAAGCCGTGGGCGACGACGGCTCCGCCCAACGGGTGATCCGCACCGCCCACGGCCGGGGCTATCAGCTCATCGCCGACGTGAGCGAGGAGGCCAGCGAGCGGACCCCGTCGTCACTGCCCGCCGCCCCGTCGCTCGACCAGGAGATCAGGTTCTGCACCACCGAGGACGGTCATCGGCTCGCCTATGCCACCATCGGCGAAGGACCACCCCTCGTGCGCTCCGCCCACTGGATCACCCACCTCGACTACGACTGGCACAGCCCCGTCTGGCGTCACTGGCTCGAGGGCCTGGCCCGGGGGCGGACCCTGGTGCGCTACGACGAGCGGGGTTGCGGGCTCTCGGATCACGACGTCGAGGAGTGGTCGCTGGAGGCCTTCGTCCACGACCTGGAGACGGTCGTCGATGCCCTCGGCCTCGAGCGGTTCCCGTTGCTGGGCCTGTCCCAGGGCGGCCCGGTGGCCATGACCTACGCCGACCGGCACCCGGAGCGGGTGAGCCATCTGATCCTCGTGGGCAGCTACGCGAAGGGTCGTGTCCAACGGGCCCGGTCCGACGAGGAGCGGCGGGAGGCGGAGGTGCAGATCGAGCTGGCCCGCCTCGGCTGGGGGCGCGACGACCCCACCTTCAGGCGCTTCTTCACCTCGTCGTTCATCCCCGACGCCCCCGCGGAGCTGTGGGAGGCCTTCGCCGAGCTGCTCCGCCGCACCACCTCGGCCGAGAACGCAGCCCACATGATCGAGACGTGGTCCAACGTCGATGTCGTCGACGTCGCGCGGCGGCTCGACCTGCCGACGCTCATCCTGCACGCCCGGGGCGACCTGCGGGCCCCGTTCGAGGGCGCCCTGGAGCTCGGGACCCTGATCCGGGGCAGTCGGGTGATCCCCCTCGACAGCGCCAACCACCTCCTGCGAGCCGATGAACCGGCTTGGGCACGGCTACTCGCGGAGATCGACGCCTTCCTCGCCGCCGACGGCGCCTGAAGGGGGCCTCGACGGTCAGCGTGGTAGTGGGTTCGGGCCGGTAGCAGTCACCAGCCGCTGAGGCATCCAGTCCTCCACGTGCTCGATGCCGTCGAACCGGGAGCCCTGGCTCTCAACCGCCGCGCGAAGCGAGCACCGATAGAACTTCACGTGGGTGAAGTCCTCGAGGAGGACGTACACGGGGTCCGGCGTGCTGTTGGGACCTTGGAACTGCTGGCCCGTCAGGACAGGCTTGTGGGCGTCGACGAACGCATCAAACGTGTCGCCGATCACGACCCCGAGGTGCTCCAGGCCCATCTTGTAGACGCGCTGATGGACGGGCGGAATGAGCTCGATCATCGGAACCTCTTTGCCGTCGAGGACCTTGGGCGGCTCGGCGGGAACGATCAAGGAGATCGGCCGCCCGTTCCAGAGGTTCTCGCGGTTCGCGCTCGCCTGGCGTTCCAGGAGCGTTCGGACGTGGACGTACTGGCCCCACTCGGGCACGCGGAAGGCGAGGTGGCTGAGCTCGTACGGAGCGATGTCGATGCCGAGCGCCAGCAGCCGGTCGCGCTGCTGGGCGGCGAACGCCTGGTAGTCGCCGATGATGTCCGCGATCGGGTCGGTCATGTCCTCGCCGCCTGTTGATCACCGTAAGGATCTTTCCAAGTCTGCCCTCGATGCTAGGTCAGCAGCCGATTCCGGCTGACCGCCAGTTACCGCTGTTGACCATGCGTGCCCATCATTTCGTGGTCTGGACGTGGTCTGGCGACAAGGATCTCGCTCGGTGGGGGAATCATCGGCCCAACGTTTCAGGGGGCTGCGGCGTGTAGCTGTCGTGGACGTGGTGACCGCGCCGGCTGACTATGTCGCCGCCCCGACCTTTGAATCGTTCTTTGCGGCCGAGTACGGGCGGGTGGTGGGGCTGGCCTTCGTGCTCTGCGGGCGGCGGGCCGTGGCCGAGGAGGTGGCCCAGGACGCCTTCGTCCAGGCCTACCGGCGCTGGTCGGTGGTGGCCGGCTACGACGATCCCGGGGCTTGGGTGAGGCGGGTGGCGGTCAACCTGGCCACCTCGACCTTGCGGCGACGGACCCGGGAGGCACGGGCGCTGACCCGGCTGGCTGCCCGCCGGACCGACCCGGCCGAGCTGGTGATCACCAACGAGGCCTTCTGGGAGGCCGTTCGCCGCCTGCCGAAGCGGCAGGCCCAGTGCGTCGCCCTCCACTACCTGGAGGACCGGTCGATCGCCGACGATGGCCGCCCTGTTCGACATCGCCGAGGCCACCGTCCGGGGCTACCTCCACCACGGCCGAGCCGCGCTGGCGATATCGCTCGACATGCACCTCGGAGAGGAGGAGACATGAGCAGCCTTGACCAGCTGGCCCGGGAGGCGGGCGCCGAAGTCCGTGACCGGGTGGCCACCATCGAGCCCCCCACCCCGGGCGTGATCGCCCGCCGGTCCCGCCGGGGCCGAATAGCGACCGGGTTGGCTGCCGTCGTGGTCCTCGCCCTCGCCGGCGTCGGGCTGGCCGTCACCCTCCAGGACGACCCCGCACCCACCCGACTGCAGGTCACCGACGACCCCGCTTCGGCCACGACGCTTCCGGCCAACGGCTGGGTGGCATCGTTCTCCAGCATCGGGCTCGAGCGCTACGGCGCGACGTCCGGACCCGAAGTGGTTCTGGAAGGAACCGGCACGCAGGCCTGCCCGGCGTTCTCGCCCGACGGTGAGCAGTTGATGTTCGGACGGGAGGACGACGGGGGGGATGGCTCCCTGGAGGTCGTCAGCATCGCCGAGGACGGCACTGCCTCGCCGCGGTCGACGATCCCGCTCGACGGCATCGAGGACTCCAGGCAGGCCATTCCGTGCGCGATCTGGGCACCCGACGGTCGCTGGGCCGCACTGGGCGGCGGCGGTTCCGTCTGGGTCGTCGACACCCAGACCGCCGAGGTCCGCCAGCTCCCCGTCTCCGACGCCACCGACCTCGAGTGGCGGCCCGGGACCGACCAGCTCGCCATCACTGGCCAATCCTGGCCAAATCCCAACACCCCGATCGACATCTACACCGTCAGCACCGGCGAGCTCCGCACCATCGACGGTGTCGAGGCGGTCCAGTTCACCTGGTCACCCGACGGCACCACGATCGCCTACTCCCAGGGCGTACCCGGGTCCGCGGACACGATGTCGGGGATCAGCCTGGTCGACGCCGACGGCACCAACCGACGGACGCTCACCACCGACGACTGGGTGGAACAGGGCATCGGGCCGGTGTGGTCGCCACGCGGCGACAAGATCGTCTACCAGCGAGAACGCGCCGACTGCGCCGACCCAGCCTGCTACGAGCGCAGCGAGGTCATCCTCGTCACCGCGACCGACGATGACCCCGAGAACGCGATCGGGACCGAGCGCGCCATCCCGCCCATCCCGAACGACTTCTACGGAGAGCCTGGCCTCAACCCGCAGTGGTGGTACGCGAACAGCGTCACCTGGTCACCGGACGGCACCGAGCTGCTGTACTCCGGCAACCCGGGCCTGCTGCAGGTTCCCGTCGACCCCGCTCGACCGCCCATCGTGCTCTCCGACGACCCGCTCACCAACCTGTACACCGACTACACAACCAAGCCCTGGATCGCGCTCCAGGCCTGGCAGCCGGTCCCGTAGCCAGCCCGCGGATCCGAGTGGTCGAAACAGGTTTCGACCAGTGGCCTCTGCAGGTGAAGTGCTCAGTCAGGGAGTGACGAGAGAGCGGCGATGAGGGCGTCGACGTCGGTGCCATCGTTGTAGGGGGCCAGCGAGACACGGATCCGTCCCCCGCGGGAACCGCAGACGATGCCGGCGGCGGTCAGGCGCGACAGCGTGCCGGCGGGCAGGTCACCCTCCCGCCCCAACGAGATCAGGTGGCGAGCGGCACCGGCGGCGTCCAGGTCCCGGAACGGTCGCCACCCGAAGGGCCGAAGCCCTTCGATGAGGCGGCGACCGAGCGTCTCGGCGTGCCCGGAGATCTCTGCCGCACCGCCGGCGAGCAGTTCGGCGATCGCCGCCGTCAGCCCGGCCACCGAGACATAGGACATCGTCGACTGCGTGTAGCGCCGCCCACCCTCGGCGAGCAGCAGTCGGGTGGCGTCGAACGAGAACGGATCGGGTGCCCCCATCCAGCCCGGCAGCGGCGGGGGGCGATCGAGCAACGACTCGTGGATGGCCCCGATGGCCACCCCACCATGGCCGCCCAGCCACTTGTACCCGCTCGACACGATCAGGTCGACATCCCAGGCGGCCGCGTCGATCGGCTCCGCTCCCGCCTCCTGGGATGCATCGATCACCAGCCGAGCTCCGACGGCATCGGTGGCGGCCCGGAGCCGAGGCACATCGACACGACTCCCCGTGGCGTACTGCACAGAGCCAACGGCGACGACCGCCGTCGTCTCGTCCACCGCGGCGACGACGGCATCGGTCAGGTCCGTGGTCGCCGTGTCGAGCACGAAATGGACGCCAGGCCCGCCTCGATCCTCGGCCAGCAACCACGGGCGGGTCACCGCCGGGAAGTCGGTGGCGACCAGCACGACGGTGCGGTCCGCGGGCGGCGCCAGCAGCAGCGGCGCCTGACCCAGGAGCTCGCTGGCCCCCGACAGCAACGCGACCTGGCTCTCACCAGTGCCCAGCACCGCAGCCGCCTGGGCCCTCAGGGCCCCGAGGTAGGCCACCTCGTCGTCGTCACTGAGGTGCAGGTTGCCGTGACGGCCGACGTCCTCGAGGAATCGGTGCATGGCCTCGACCGCCGGGCGACCCAAGAGCCCGAGTGCCGCCTGGTTGAGGTAGACCGCCTCGCCGAGGCTGGCGTAGTCGGCACGAGGCAACACCGCCGCCGGGAGGTCCTCGGTGTCTCGCGACCTATCCACGACTGAGTTCTAGCCCGACGCCATCTCGGCCAGGCGTACCTGATCGGCAAGCGCCACTCCGGCGGGCTGGCGGGGAGCAGAATGTCGCACGGGAGGACATTGACTAATCGTTTCGGGGACCTGCGGCGTGTAACGGAGGTGGACGTCGGGGTCAGGCGGCCTCGGAGAGGAAGCGGCCGCACTCGTCCTGCACGGCCTGGTCCACGGCGGCGATGGTGTTGGTGATGTTCTCGCCGATCGTGGCCCCCTCACCGGACTGGTATTCGGGGGCGCCGCCGCCGAGGTCGACCTCGTAGTCCCGGTCCTCGCCGTACTGCTCGAAGTCAGCGATGGCGTCGGCGAAGGCCTGGGCGTCCTCGGTGACGTCCTCGGGTGCCGTCTCGACGATGGCGTCGGCGGCGTCGGACATCGCCGTCAGCCGCTCCTCGACCTCCTCGGGCGTCGACGCGTCCGGGGCGCCGCTCTGGGCCGTGCCGAAGTCCCCGGCCGCCTCGCAGAACGCCTCCTGGTCGAACTCGTCCTCCGCCGGGGCTGAGGCCGACCCCGAGCTGCTGCCGGAACCGGAGCCGCTGCCGCCGTCGTCGCCACCGCATCCGGCGAATACGGACAGGGCGATGACGGTCAGGGCGAGCGAACGGAGGATGGATGAGCGCATCGGCGCAACGTACCCAGGCCCGCCCCGCGAAGCACATCGACCCGGAGCACCCCCCGACCGGGTGCTGTGGGGAGTCCGCCTGAGCGGCACTAACCGGTCCCTGACCAGGCGAAACGTC
>CAWJSC010000009.1:0-205956 GCA_963845425.1 uncultured Microthrixaceae bacterium | reverse complement strand
TCACCCGTTCTGGTACCAGCAACGCGCCCCCCACCACACATAGCTGGGACCAGAACGCGATCTACCGTGGGTCGATGACGGATCCGGAGCCGACTCCGACGCTGCCCGCCTCCGCCTACCTCGACCCCGGCGTCTGGGCCACCGAGGTCGGGACGGTGTTCCGCGCCGGCTGGGTGCCCGTCTGCCGGGTCGACCAGATCCCCACCTCGGGTGACCGGTACGCCACGAGCATCGCCGGCCACCCCGTCGTGGCCGTGCGTGACGGCGACGACGTCCGCGTCCTCACCAACGTGTGCCAGCACCGCTGGTCCACGGTGGCCGAGCAGGGGTGCAGCCACGGCCGGAACCTGGTCTGCCCGTACCACCGGTGGTCCTACGGCCTCGACGGCGCCCTCCAGGCCGCGCCCTTGGCCGGGGCGTTCCGCCTCGACGACGTGGCCCTGCCGGCACTCCATCACGAGATCTGGCTGGGCTTCGTCATGGTCAACCTCGACGGGACCGCCGACCCGCTCGGCCCCCAGCTGGCCGAGCTGACCCGGATGCTCGCGCCCTGGCGGGTCGAGGAGCTGGTGACCGTGGCCAACCGGACCTACCCCTCGACCTGGAACTGGAAGGTCATGGTCGAGAACTGGATCGAGTGCTACCACCACATCGGGTCACACCGAGAGACCGTCGAGAGCCGGAACCCCGCCCACACCACCCGGGTCGTCCAGACCGACGGGCCATGGACGTTCATGACGGTGGACACCGACCCCGACGCCCTGTTCCCTCCGGAGGAGTGGAGCGTGCCGATGAGCGACGAGGACGCCGGTCACCTGACCATCTGGGCCGTCTTCCCGCTCCTCCTGGGCGGGACGGAGGCCCCCTACTCCTTCTGGCTGGAGATCACCGCCCACACCGTCGACCGCCACGACGTGACCTGGCACCTGCTCACCCATCCCGACCGGGCCGCCGAGTGGGACGAGGGCTACGCGGAGGTGATCATGGCGGGACTCGACGAGGTCCACCGCGAGGACATGGAACAGTGCGCCAAGGTCGACACGGGCCTGCGCAGCGCCACCCTGGACGCCGGTCGGCTGGTCGAGCTGGAGACCCCCATCGCCGACTTCCACGAGTGGTGGCGGGCCTGTCTGGGCCACGGGGCAGAAATCTCGCGTCTCCCCGAACAGGGTCGTTCTGATGACGCGGGTCCTCCGCTAGACAGGGGAATGCAGCCGTCGGGCCCGGACACCCTTCCCTCCAGGCCCGGCGGCTGTTCCAAGGTCCGGCGCGGGCCACCGGGTCTGGGCGGCTCGCGGATTCAGCTCTCTACTGACGCGGCCGTGCAGGGTTGACCCTCGCAGACGTCGTCCAACTCACCGTTCCAGAGGAAGGCGAACTTCTGGTTGCGGTTGGCGGCATCGGCTCGGGGGTCCTCGTGGGGGTCGAAGCCGTCGCGGGGCGGGTGGTTGGCGGTCGGGGGGACGGCCGCGCCGCTGTCCCAGTACACGAGGGCCGAGCCCGACGAGGGGAACTCGGTCGCCTCGAGGCCCCACAGCGGCTCGGTGTCGGGGTGCCGGCCGTCGGGCAGGGCGGGCTGGTGGGCGGTCGCCCCGATCGTGCGGGCCATGATCTCCGCCGACCACATCGTCACCTGATGGTCACCGAAGGCCACGTTCAGCAGCACCTGGTGCTCGGGGGTGTCCGCGTACGGATCCGACGTGAGGTGCTGGGCGTAGCCGTTGTTCTCGCCCCGGTCCCAGAGCATCTGGATGATCGAGATGCCGAGGCCCTGCTCGACCGGATCGGGGTAGGCCGGGTCGAGGATGGCGGCGTAGGTGTCGAAGTCGACGCTGCGGCGCAGCAGCAGCGAGTAGTTCATGCCGGGGACCCCGAGCACGGCCCGGGTCCAGTCCTGGGCGACGGCGGTGGCCGCCCCGCCCATGATCCCGCCCTGGCTGTTCGCGTCGAAGGCCAGCTCGCTGGTGTCCAGCCGGGGCCCCTCCGGACCCTGGAACTCGGGGGCGCTGACCAGCCCGTCCTCATGGAGCATCAGCCGACCGAGGAAGAGGGTGTTGAGGATCCCCTGCTGGAGCCGGTCGGCCAGGGTCGGGAACTCGCCGACCTGGCCGAGGATCGACACGGCGTTGCCCACGTCGTCCTCGGACATCCCGATCCAGTCCGTGGCACAGAAGGCGACCTGGTGCTCCCGGACGAAGTCGGCGATGTTGCCCGCTTCGACCTCGTCCCGGCTGCCGAGCAGGCCGTGGCCGTAGAGGGCCATGGGGGCCGGGCCGTCGGCGCCCGCGGGAAGGGCGCACTCGAAGTCGGCGGGGTAGTCGCCGTTGCGCTCGGGCAGGCCGTCGGGGCCCTGGGTGAACCGGGTCCCGGGCGCGCCGTCCTCGGTCAGGTAGAGCGGCACCTCGTAGGTCCCGTGGACGTACTCGACGCCGGGCTCCTCGGGGTCCGCCACCACACCGGTGACGGCGAACGCCGGCGCCGCGTCACCGAGGTCGGCGAAGGCGTCGTCCCGGATGTGCAGGAGGCGCTCGGACAGGTTGCGGCCGCTGGCGATCGTGAAGTCCCAGGCCAGGTAGAGGTCCTCGCGGGCCACGCCGGCCTCGCCGAGGGTGGCGAACACCTCCTCCATGGCCTCCCGCTCGTCCTCGATCACGGGGAGGTCGGTGGTGAGGTTGTCGCGGTGGACCAGGAAGGCGGGCGACGGCTCGAGCGGGGTGCCCCCGGCGTCCACCAGGTTGCGCAGGCCGACGACGTAGCGGTGGCCCTCGAGGAAGTTGGTGCCGGGCCGGACGTACAGCAGCCGGTCCTCCCCCGCCTCGACGCCGTCGTCCAGTTCGGCCCACACCGGCCACCGCTCGCCCGTGTCGGCATCGACCACCACGACCGGGGAGTCATCGGCCAGCGAGTCGGGCACGTCGGTGATGGCCGGCAGCCCGGAGGCCTCGACGTCCAGGCCCGGAGCGACGGTCAGCAACGCGGTGCCCGGGCTGAAGCCGTCGTTGCGGTTCCACTCGGTCGGGTCGGCCACGACGCCGTCCTCATTGGAGGGCATGCCCTCCTCCGGAAAGGCCACGAGAAGCCCGGTGTCGGTGTCGGGGGATTCGACCGTGAAGCGGTCACTGGGGAAGGGCAGCAGGCACGCGCGGGGGTCGAGGGGATCGCACCCCGGTCCACCGCCATCGGCCTCGATGGCCGCCACGACATCGTCGGGCGCCGGCGTCGCCGCCGGCGCGGTGGCGGCGGCCGGCGCCGCGCCGTCGCCCTCACCCCCGTCGTCACCCGAACAGGCCGCCCCCCCGAGGAGGGCGAGCACGACCAGGATCCTCCACTGCCGTCGCACAGAAGCCAGACACTACGTTTCCGCCATGGCGGGCCACGGAACGAAGGCGATCATCGCGGCGCTGTTCGCCAACGCCGGCATCGCGGTGGCGAAGTTCGTCGGCTTCCTCGTCACGGGGGCCTCGTCCCTGCTGGCCGAGAGCATCCACTCCGTCGCCGACACGGGCAACCAGGCCCTGCTCCTGCTCGGCGGCCGGAAAGCGCAGCGGGTGGCCACCCCGGCGCACCCCTTCGGCTACGGCCGGGAGCGTTACTTCTGGTCGTTCGTGGTGTCCATGGTCCTCTTCTCGCTCGGCTCCCTCTTCGCCATCTACGAGGGCATCGAGAAGCTGCGCCACCCCCACCAGCTGGAGTCCCTCGGCTGGGCCATCGGCATCCTGCTCTTCGCCATCGCCCTGGAGTCGTACTCGTTCCGCACGGCGATCCACGAGGCCCGTCCGCTGAAGGGCGAGAGCAGCTGGTGGCAGTTCGTTCGTCGGGCCAAGCTGCCCGAGCTCCCGGTCGTCCTGCTCGAGGACCTCGGCGCGCTGGTCGGCCTGGTCATCGCCCTGATCGCGGTCACCCTCTCCGCGGTGACCGACGAGCCCATGTGGGACGGGGCCGGGACCCTGAGCATCGGCATCCTGCTCGGCATCATCGCCATCATCCTCGCCGTGGAGATGAAGAGCCTCCTCCTCGGCGAGTCCGGCTCTCCCGAGGATGTCGCGGCGATCGAGCGGGCCATCACCGGCAGCGACGACGTCGAGGCCCTCATCCACATGCGCACCCAACACATCGGCCCCGAGGAGCTCCTGGTCGCCGCCAAAGTCGAGTTCACCGGCACCCTCGCCGCCGACGACCTCGTCGCGAGGGTCAACGCCACCGAAGACCGCATCCGCGAGGCGGTCCCCACGGCAAGGATGATCTACCTCGAGCCGGACGTGAAGCGCCCGGCCACCGACGACCCGGCTCCCACCTGACCCCGTCGTCGGGCCAGACCAGCCGTCTGTTCTGGTTGCTCCCCTCTGTTCTCCACAACAGAGGGGAGCAACCAGAACGAGAAATTCTCAAGGCCGGAGTCGCGCGATCAGCAGGGGACTCCTCCGGCAACCAGTCCCTCGTCCCCGTCAGGGGCAGCGTCGAGAGACGCGAAGAAGGAGCGCTCGGGGGGCAAGCGCTCCTTCTTCTGTGTGCGCCGGCTCGGGGGGGAGCCGGTCGCTTCTGCGGCGGTCCGGGGGAGGACCGCCGATCAGGCGGCCTGGATCAGGCGGCCTTGACCTTGGTGGTGGTCGTCTTGGCGACCGGCTTCACGACCGGGGCGCCGACGAACTTGCTCCGCACGGGGGCGGTGGCGTCCAGGACGGCCTCGGCGAAGTGCTTCTGGTTGTCCAGGAAGCGCTGGCGGAAGGCGAACTGCAGATCCACGAGCTCGGTGGCCGTGGGGACCTTGTCACCGAGCCACGGGGCCTTGACCTCGGGGAAGCGATCCTCGACCTTGGTGGCGGCGGTGCGGAGGCCGTTCACGACGGGCTCCTGGATGCGGGCGACGAAATCGAGGACCTGGTCCTGGATCTCGCTGATCTTCTCGGTGGCGACCGACATGTCGATCTCTTTTCTCTTGACGGAGGACTCTCTCGATGCTTACTATCGTAAGCACTAAGGACAGTAAAGCAAGCATTGCTCACTTTGTCAACCGTCTTGCTAACAAAAGTCAGCACTTGTGACCGGAGTCACCGGGGCTTGACCTGATCCCTAATCCCGATAGGTTCGGTCAGGAATCAACGACGAGGAGACACGCGATGGCACTGCGACTGGGCGACCCCGCCCCCAACTTCACGGCCACGACGACCGAAGGCGAGATCGACTTCTACGGCTGGAAGGGTGACTCCTGGGCCATCCTCTTCTCACACCCGGCCGACTTCACCCCGGTCTGCACCACCGAGCTGGGCTACCTGGCCAAGATCAAGCCCGAGTTCGACAAGCGCAACACCAAGATCCTCGCCGTCTCCGTCGACTCGGTCGAGGACCACAACAACTGGGTCGGCGACATCGCCGAGACCCAGGGCACGGCGGTCAACTACCCGATCATCGCCGACCAGGACCGGGCCGTGGCCGAGGCCTACGACATGATCCACCCCGGCGAGGGCGACACCTCCACCGTGCGCTCGGTCTTCGTGATCGGCCCGGACAACGCCATCAAGCTGCAGCTCACCTACCCCAAGAGCACCGGGCGGAACTTCGACGAGATCCTCCGGGTCGTCGACTCGCTGCAGGTGACCGCCAAGAGCGGTCTGGCCACCCCGGCCCAGTGGCAGAAGGGCGAGAAGGTCATCGTCCCGCCGACCGTCTCCACCGAGGACGCCCGCGAGAAGTACGCGGACGTCGACGAGCAGAAGCCCTACCTCCGCTACGTCACCGAGCCCGGCTAGAGCAAGACCGAAGGCACCGGGGAAATCCCGTGCCGTCGGTCAGCGTCCGGCGCAGCGGAGCGGAGCAGCTGCGGAGTCGGAGCTGCGAGCAGTCGGAGCGCGCGGAGCAGCTCTTCGGACCGGTGCGGTAGCTGCGTACGCAGCAGGAGCCGCGCAGGCGGCGACGAGGGTTACGAGCGCGTGAGCGCAACGGGCGAAGCGCCGAGGGCCAGTCGGGCCACGTTGCGCCAGCCCTCCACACCCACGCCGCCGAGGCGACTGCCGGCCGGGGCCGCAGCCCCGAGGGCCTCTTCGGCCATGATCGACACCACCGTCTGGAGCAGGCGGTCCTGGGTGCTCCCGACGAGGTCCGTGGCCTGCGCCGCCAGGTCCGCCGCCCGGGCGCCGTCCCCGGTGGCGGCCGCGGCGAGCATGCCGGCCAGCAGGGCCTGCGTCCGGTCGTGATAGGTCGCCCGCCGCGAGGCGGTGACCCCGGCCAACAGGCGCTCGACGGCGTCACGGTCACCCGTCGCAGCCCGAGCCAGAGCCAGTGCCGAGGCCGACGCCGGGTGGGCATCGGGATCGGGGGCCCCGCCCATCCGGTCCAGCAGGGCCGCGGCCCGCTCGCTCTGGCCGTCCTGTAGCAGCGCCAGCGCCACGCCCAACAGCGCGTCGCTCTGGCCGATCGCGGCCACGTCCAAGCCATCGACGTCGATGCCGTCGAGGGCGGCGATGGCCGCGTCGGGATGGCCGAGGGCCACATGGGTGAGGACCGCCACCACCCGACCGGCGAAGCCCATCGGCTGGTCGGTCGCGGTGCCGAGCTCCCGGGCCCGCTCCATGGCGGCCACGCCTTCGTCGATGCGGCCCATCGCCACCAGCACGCGGGCCACGGTGCTCGTGGCCTGGACCTCGCCGCCGAGGTCGCCGGCGCGGATCATCGCGGCCACCGCCTCCTCGGCGGGGCCGATGGCCTCGTCGGCCCGGCCCGACCAGAGGCGGACCGAGGCGATGAGCATGCGCAGCATGCCCACGGCCCACTGGTCACCCCGGTGCCCGGTCTCGGGCAGGAGCCGCTCGGCCAGCGCCTCGGCGTCGGCGAAGTCGCCCCGGTGGAACTTGACCCAGGCCAGCAGGCCCTGGGCCCACCCCAGCCCACCGGTGTCGCCGATGGCGGTGAACACCGCCACCGAGGCCTCGAGGTGGGACTCGGCCACATCGGCGTGGCCCGACTCGTAGGCCGTCCAGGCCAGGTTCTGCAGCGCCCAGGCCTCCTCCCGCTGGTTGCCGACCTCACGGGCGACGGCCAGGGCCTCCTCGATGGAGTGGGTCGCGGCCTCCCGGTCCCCGATGAAGAGCTCGGCCATGCCCCGCAGGCGCAGGGCCTCGCCCCGGACGGCCTCAGCGCCGGCGTCGGCCAGGATGGTGGCCGCCTTGGTCAGGATCTCGCGGGAGGTGACGGCGTCGCCGGCCTTCATCTCGAGGTCCCCCAGCACCACCAGGGCCTCGCCGTAGGCCGCCATGTCGCCGCGGCTGTCCGCGTGGGCCAACGCCTTGGTGAGATCGGCCCGGGCGTCGTCCAGCTCGCGGACGCCGATGGCACAGCGCGCCCGGCGGATGAGCGCGGTCACGGCCTCGGGCCCGGCTTCGTCGTCCAGCAGGTCGAGGATCTGGGTCGTCAGGCGCAGGCCCACGAGGTGGTGCTCGGAGGCGAGCGCGCCCTCGGTGGCCCGCTCCAGCCAGAGCAGGGCGCGCTCCCGTACGTCCTCGGGCACCCCGGTCGAGGCGCCGACGTCGCCCACCAGCTCGGCGGCCAGGGCGTAGTGGTGCGCGATGCGGTCGACCATGGCCGTGGGTGCCTGGTCGCCGGTCCCGTGGTGCTCCAGCCACTTGGCGATGCCGGCGTGGCCCGCGGCCCGGCGGGCTTTGGTGAGCGTGCCGTAGGCGACGTCACGCACGAGGTCGGACCGGAAGCGCCACCGCTCGTCGTCGACCTCGAACAGCTCCTTTTCGGCCAGGCCGGCGAGCGACGGGCCGATGTCGGTGATGCCGTGGTACTCGGCGGCCATGATGCGCAGCGAGTCCCGGTTGCCGCGCCGGCCCAGGATCGCCGCGTCCTCGAGCACGGAGCGCTCCTCGACGCTGAGGGCGTCGAGCCGGGCCTGGATCAGGCCCCGCAGGTTGTCCGGCAGGTCGGCCAGGTCGCCGCTCGGCGTGGGGCTGCGGGGCTGGCGCACCTCACCGGTGTCCTGGAGCAGGGTGACCAGCTCCTCCAGGAAGAAGGGGTTCCCGCCGGCGCGGTCCAACAGCTGCTCCCGCAGCTCGTCGTCGGGCTCCCAACCCAAGAGGGAGTCCAGCAGCACACAGGCCGCATCCCGGTCGAGGGGCTCGAGGTGGACGATGGCGGAGTTGTGGCGGCCCGGCCGCGGCGACCAGCGGTCGTGGATGGCGTGACGGGCGGTGCCCACCACGACGTAGGGCAGCCGGCCGAGGCGCTCCATCAACTCGTCGATGAACTCGAGGACCTGGGTGTCGGCCCAGTGCAGGTCGGCCAGGATGACCACGACGGGGGAGCGGGCGGCGAAGGCCTCGATGACGGTGAGCAGGGCCCACGTCGACTCCTCGCGGGCTCGGCCCGGCTCGAGGTCGCGCAGCGGGCCCTCGTGGCCGATCAGGTGCAGCAACCCCTCGGTGATGCGCAGGACCTCGGCGTCGTTGCCCGCCCGGTCCAGCACCTTGGCCACCATCTCGCCCAGCCGGACCCGGACCGCGGTCGCCTCGACGTCGCCCTCGATGCCCGCGGCCTGCCGGAGCGCCTCGGCCACCGGCCACCAGACATTGGCCTCGCCGTAGGGCACACAGCGCCCCTCGAGCACCACGGCGTCGTGGGTGATCGAGGCGTAGGTCGCCAGTTCGTTGGCCAGGCGGCTCTTGCCCACGCCGGCGTCGCCCACGAGCAGCAGGAACTGGGCCCGCCGGTTCGTCACGGCGGTGTCGATCGCGGACGTCATGTGGGCCAACTCGAAGCGTCGACCGACCAGCGGGCCGTCGTCGCGCCGGCGACGGAACCCCGGCGGCACCGCGGCGCCGGTGGCGACCCAGGCGTCCACGGTCTCGGCCCGGCCCTTCACGTCCAAGGCGCCGCGGAACGCGTAGGTGATGGCCTCCCCGGTCGACTCACGGGTCGCGGGGCCGACCAGGACCTCGCCCGGGGCGGCCTCGCTCTCCAGGCGTTGGGCGGTGTTCACCACGTCGCCCATCGCCGTGTAGTCACCACCGGCCCGCAGGGCCCCGACCAGCACCTCGCCGGTGTTGACCCCGACCCGCAGCTCCAGCGCCTCGCCGAGGTCAGAAGCCGTGTCGCTCAGCAGTTCCTGCATGCGCAAGGCAGCCCGCACCGCCCGCTCGGCGTCGTCCTCGTGGGCCACCGGGGCGCCGAAGAGGGCGACGACCGCGTCACCGATGATCTTGTCCACCTTGCCGCCGTAGCTCTCCACCACCGCCACGAGGCGTTGGAAGCACCGGTCGACCACGTTCTTGACCTGCTCGGGGTCGCTGCCCTCGGACAGGGAGGTGAAGCCGACCAGGTCGGCGAAGAGGACCGTGACCACCCGGCGCTCGTCGGCGACCAACGTCATCGCGTGGCCGCAGTGGGAACAGAACCGGGCTCCGTCGGCGACGGCGGCCCGGCAGGCCGGGCACTCCATGGGCCAGAGGATACGAGACCGCCGGACCGGCGAGCGGCGGCAGTTCGGCCGCCGGGGGCGTGACGCGTGTCACAGAGATGTCCACTGACCTCGGCGCCGTCCGTCTGCGAGGATGGCTGTTGACTGCGCCGCAGTCCGTCGCTCGTCATCCGCCGCCCGGAGGTCTCCCCGTGACCGTCACCGACCCCGCCCCTCCCGCTGCCCCGACCGGTGGCGGCGTCGCCGCCCGGGCCGTCGCCGCGGTCAAGACCTACGGCATCGGCGACACGATGGTGAAGGCCCTGGACGGGGTGGACCTGGAGATCGCGGCCGGGCGCTTCACCGCGGTCATGGGACCGTCGGGCTCGGGCAAGTCCACGCTCATGCACTGCATGGCGGGCCTCGACGACCTGACTTCCGGTCAGGTGCTCATCGGCGAGGTGGACCTGACCCAGCTCAAGGAGAAGGACCTCACGGTCCTGCGCCGCGACAACGTCGGCTTCGTGTTCCAAGGATTCAACCTGGTGCCCACCCTCACCGCCGAGGAGAACATCCTCCTGCCCCAGTCCCTCGGGGGGCGCAGCCCGGACCCGGACTGGATGGACAAGGTGGTGCAGACCGTCGGACTGTCCGACCGCCTCCACCACCGGCCCTCCGAGCTCTCCGGCGGCCAGCAGCAGCGGGTGGCCGTGGCCCGGGCCCTCGTCGGGCAGCCGCAACTGGCGTTCGCCGACGAGCCGACCGGCAACCTCGACTCGAACAGCGGGGCGGAGATCCTCCGGTTCATGCGGAGTGCGGTCGACGACCTCGGCCAGACCATCGTCATGGTCACCCACGACCCGCTCGCCGCCGCCTACTCGGACCGGGTCGTGTTCCTGGTGGACGGCAAGATCACCGAGGAGATGGCCGACCCCACCCAGGACAAGGTCATCGACCAGCTGAAGCGTCTCGGGGGCTGACCCGTGTTCAAGGTCGCGCTGAAGGGCGTCCTCGCGCACAAGGGCCGCGTCGTGACGACCGCCATCGCCGTCATGCTCGGTGTCGCGTTCGTCGCCGGCACCCTCGTCCTATCCGACACCATGCTGCGGGTCTTCAACGACCTGTTCGCCGACGTCAACGAGGGCACCGACGCCGTGGTCCGGGCGGAGTCGCAGTTCAGCGACGACTTCGGCACCGAGATCCGGGGCCGCATCGACGCCGGCGTCCTGCCCCTCGCCCTCGGGACGGACGGGGTGGCCGACGCCGAAGGCCAGGTCCAGGGCTTCGCCCAGTTCGTGGACGAGGACGGCGAGGCCATCGGGAATCCGGGCCAGGGCGCCCCCACCCTCGGGTTCAGCTGGCCGGAGATCGAGGACCTCAACCCCTTCCGGATCGCCGAAGGCGAACGTCCACGCGGGGCCAGCCAGGTGGCCATGGACCGCGGCACCGCCGACAAGGCCGACTTCGAGGTGGGCGACACCGTCGAGGTGCTCACCCAGAACGGCCACGAGGAGTTCGAGTTGACGGCGATCGTCACCTTCGGCACCGCGGACAGCCCGGCCGGGGCCTCCGTCGCCCTCTTCGACATCGCCGCCGCCCAGCGGCTCATCGCCGAACCGGGCAAGTTCGACTCCGTGGCCGTCGTGGCCGAGGACGGGGTCAGCGAGGAGGAGGTCCGGGCCAACCTCGAGGCCGCCGTGGCCGGCGAGGAGGGCCTGGTGGGCCAGGACAGCATCGAGGTCCTCACCGGCAACGAGATCACCGAGGAGACCCAGGACGCGATCTCTGACCAGCTCGGGTTCTTCACCACCTTCCTGCTCGTGTTCGCCATCGTGGCCCTCGTCGTCGGCGCCTTCGTGATCTACAACACCTTCGGGATCCTGGTGGCCCAGCGCGGGCGCGAGCTGGCCCTTCTGCGGGCGATCGGCGCGTCCCGACGCCAGGTGGTGCGTTCGGTGCTGATCGAGGCCGTGTTCGTCGGCGCCATCGGCTCGCTGACCGGGCTCGGGCTCGGCGTCGTCCTCGCCGCCGTGCTGCGGTACCTGCTCAACCTGGCCGGCCTCGACATCCCGACCGCAGCGCTCGTGGTCACCGGGGGCACCATCCTGATCAGCCTGGCCCTCGGGATGATCGTCACCGTCGTCGCCGCCGTCCTCCCCGCGTTCCGAGCGTCCCGGATCCCCCCTGTGGCGGCGATGCGGGCGGTCAGCGTGGACACCACCGGCCAGTCGCGGGTGCGCATGCTGGCCGGCGCCCTCATCACCGTGGTCGGGGGCCTCCTTCTCGCCCAGGGCCTCTTCGGTGGAGGCGACAACGCCCTGGTCGCGGTCGGCGTCGGCGCGGGCCTCGTCTTCGTGGGCGTCACCGTCCTCGGTCCGGTCGTGGCGCCGCCGTTCCTGCGCGCCATCGGGCTCCCCTTGACCCGGGTCCGGGGCATGACCGGTCGCCTCGCCCGGGAGAACACGCTGCGCAACCCCAAGCGCACGTCGTCCGCCGCGGCCGCCCTGATGATCGGGGTCGGGCTGGTGGGGCTCATCACCATCGTCGCGGCATCGGTCACCCGGTCCATCGAGGAGATCATCGACGACCAGTTCACCGGCGATTTCGTCGTGGACTCCGGGACCTTCGGCTTCGGTGGCCTGAGCCCCGACCTGGCCGACCAGCTCAACGAGCTTCCCGAGGTGAGGGCGGCCACCGGGATCCGCCTCGCCTTCGGGCGGATCGACGACAAGGGCACCCCCATGCTCGGCATCGACCCCGACACCGCCTTCGACATCGTGGACGTGGGCGTCGTCGCGGGCGACCCGCAGAACCTCGACGTCGACGGGATCGCCGTACACCAGGACCAGGCCGACGACCTCGGCCTCAGCGTGGGTGATCCCCTCCCCGTGGTGTTCGCCGAGACCGGCGCCCAGACGATGCAGGTCGAGGTGATCTACACCGAGGACCAGCTGGCGGGCCCCTACATGATCGGGCGGGAGGCCTACGAGGCGAACATCGCCGACCAGTTCGACTTCCAGGTGTTCATCCTGAAGTCCGACGATGCCACCACCGAGGAGGCCCGGACGGCCATCGAAGAGGTGGCCAACCCGTTCGCCAACGCCGAGGTCCAGGACCTCAGCGAGTACAAGGAGTCCCAGACCGACCAGATCAGCCAGCTCGTGACCATCGTCTACGTGCTCTTGATGCTGGCCGTCATCATCGCCCTGTTCGGCATCGGCAACACGATCGCCCTGTCGATCATCGAGCGAACGCGGGAGCTGGGGCTCCTGCGGGCCGTGGGCATGACCCGACGCCAGCTGCGTAGCACTGTGCGCTGGGAGGCGGTGCTCACCTCGGTGTTCGGCACCATTCTGGGGCTCGGCATCGGCCTGTTCTTCGGGTGGGCCATCGTCGAGGCCCTGAAGGACGAAGGCCTCACCGCGTTCGAGGTCCCGGTCGGCCAGCTCGTGGTCATCGTGGTCATCGCCGCCCTCGCCGGTGTGCTGGCCGCCATCCTGCCCGCCCGACGGGCCGCCAAGCTGAACATCCTCGACGCCATAGCCGACGACTGATCGACCCCGCGTGGGCCGATCGGCCCATGGGCCGAGGAGGGAGCACCTCTCGGCGTGGGCCGATCGGCCCAGGCCGTCCGAGAACCGCGGCCAGGTTGGGTCCATAGACCCATTGAGTCGGACCGGGGTGACAACCGATACTCCTCGTGATGGCACTCATGGAACGCACCCCCGTCGACCAACTCGACCTCCGCGTGGTCGAGACCACCGACCAGCCCGACACGCTGTGGGCCGTCCTCGCGGACGTCCCCGATGTCGTGGTCGTCTCCGTGCAGCCCGGGCCGATCCATCCACTGCAGGTCTGCCGTGAGGTCGCCGACCGGTCTCCGGTCAGCCGGGTGATCGTCCAGGCCGCACCCGACCAGGCCGCCCACAGCTACCAGGCACTCCGCGTCGGCGCCTGGGGTTGCCTCGACCCCGATGCCGGGCCCGGCGAACTGCACGACGCCGCCGAGGCCGCGGCCCGCGGCGAGGCGCTGCTGCCCGCCCGTCACGCCGCCTGGGTCCTTCGGGAGCTGGACGATCAGACGCAGGTCGCCCCTGCGCCAGTGCCGACCGCGGAGCGCATGACGGCCGCCGAGCGCACGGTCCTGCACCTCTTGGCCGAGGGCCTCGACCCCGAGGCCGTCGCCGACCACCTCGGCGTGAGCCGTCGGGTGGTCGGCCGCCACGCCGGCTCCGCCCTCACCAGGCTGCACCACCGCTACCGCCGCCCGCCGAAGACGACGCTGCCGGCCTCCCCCGTGGTCTGCGCCACCAGCAACTGACCCGGGGCCCCCGCCGCGCCGACCTCAGGGGCCGGGGTCGCTCCTTCCGCACCCCCGATGGATCGTGTCGCCCTCGGGCCCAGCTCCAGGCTGGCGATCGGTCATCGGACCGGTTCCGCAGCGCCTACCTTCCTGGCATGAGCCCAGAACCGACACCGATCGAACTCGTCCCGCTGGGACGGATGACCATCGGCCTCAAGGAGCCGATGGTGCTCCCCGGGACCCCGACCGGCACGTTCATCGTGGCCGAGCTGGACACTGTCCGCTTCGAGGGGGAGCGGCTGAAGGCCAACGCCAAGGGCGCGGCCAACGCCGACTGGCTGAACATCGGCGCCGACGGCACCGCCGCCATCGAGGTCCGGGTGCTGCTGGAGACCGACGACGGTGCGCTGGTCTACGTCCAGTACACGGGCCGCCTCACCCTGGCGACCCAGACGGCCTACGCCGCACCCCTCTTCCTGACCGGTGACGAGCGCTACGCATGGCTCAACGGCATCCAGGCCGTGGCCAAGGGCCAGACCGACGGCCAGACCCTCGTCTACGACATCCACGAGGTCCGCTGACCGACCCTCCTGGCGGTGGTCACGTCGTCGGCCTCACATGAACGAGGTCGCCTCGTCCAGGCCGAGATCGGGGTGGGGGCCGGTGACCATGGGCTGGGCGTTGCCCCAGCCGTGTCCGCCGACCGTCGGGTCGTGCACCGCGATCACCGTGTCGCGTAGCTGGTGCAGGCGGTGGGCGGCCTCGACCGTCGTGCAGTCGGCGATGTGCTCGCCGTCGACGTGGAGCTCCGGGCCCCGGTACTGGCCGTGCCACTGGCCGTCGAAGGCGAAGTAGAGCCCCGCACCGAGGTGGAAGCCCGTCTCGCCGAGGGCGGTGATCGTCAGGGGACGCTCGGTCCCGTCGGCCATCGTGCAGCGCAGCAGGCCACCACGAAGGCGTCGGTTCACCAGGTCGAACTCCAGCTCGGGCTCGATGGCCACGAACGGCTCGCGCCGGCCGTCGGGGTGCTCCACCCCACCCTGGGTGGTCACCTGTCGGTAGGAGCCGACCGTGTGCTGCTGGTGGAAGACGTGCAGGGCATAGGGCTCGCCGTCGACGGTCTCACACAGCATCGGTGACCAGAGGATGAGCGAGGCCAGCCCGGGCACCTCCCCCCGGCTCGGCACGTCCTCGACGGGGGCCCCCACCATGTAGCGGACGCCCCAGGAGTGGTCCCGGGTCGAGAACCAGGTGGTCGGCTCGATCTCGGTCCGCTGACCGTCGACCTCGACCCAGCCGCGGGCCACCCCCGTCTGGTGGTAGCGGACGATGTCAGCATCGATGCGACCGCCGTCGGGGGCCCGATGGACCTCCCGGTGCTCGAGCGCAGCTGGCACCACGCCCTCGAAGGTCCACTCGAAGGCGACGGGGACGACGTCGTTGGCGTCCAGCGCGAACCGGACCGACCGCAGCGGCTCCAGGACCTCGTAGCGGATCGGACCGACGCCCAGCCGGTCGCGGTCGGGGGCCAGGGGACGACTGGACCGCACCGTCCACTGCTCGATGCCCCGGGACACACCCGCGTAGGCGTCGAGCACCCCCCGGTTGGTGTACTTGCCGAGGCCGAGGTGGACCTGGACCGACCCGTCCCGGGCTGCCGCCTGGGCACACACCTTCTCGGTCCACGACCGGTCCGACTGGCCGACGCCGGCAAAGGTCTCCGTGACCTGGTGGTTGAAGGTCTCGTCCGCAGGGACGAGAGGACCGAGCGACATGCGCGCACCCTAGAGCGGCGCCCACCTGCCCTCGGACGGTCGACCTCGATCCGCCGTCGGCCGAGGGCGGCACCCACCGGGACGGGGGGTCGTTCGCGTCGTGCCACGATGAGGCCGTGGCGCTCACCGTCCAGCGAGACCTCGAGGCCGTCGTCACGGGGTTCCTCGGATGGCTCGCCGACCACACGGGCGCCGAGGTGGTGGCCGATGCCGTCGTGCGGCCGACCGACGGCTGGTCCAGCGAGACCGTCCTGGTCCGAGCCCTGGTCGACGGTGTCGCCGAAGGCCACGCCGTGCGGCTGGCCCCCCTCGGCGAAGGCATCTTCCCGGCCTACGACCTCGGGCTGCAGGCCCGGGCCCAGGCCCACGCCGCCGACTGCGGCGTACCCACGCCG
The DNA here is from genome assembly GCA_963845425.1 of uncultured Microthrixaceae bacterium. Taxonomy (GTDB): domain Bacteria; phylum Actinomycetota; class Acidimicrobiia; order Acidimicrobiales; family DATDAH01; genus DATDAH01. The sequence goes on along the minus strand of CAWJSC010000009.1, from coordinate 190,092 downwards.
GTGCCGGCCGAAGTCGTCGACGAGTCCTCGTGGCTCGGTGAGCCCTTCCTGGTGATGCCCTTCGTCGACGGGCACGTCCCCGGGGAGATGGCCGCCTTCGACCCGTGGGTCCGGTCCCTCGCCCCCGCCGCCCAGCGGGGCCTGTATGAGGGGGTGGCGGATGCCCTCGCCACCCTCCACACCGCCGATCCTCCCGGCGACCTCCCCCAACGGTCGGTTGAAGCCGAACTGGCCTCCTGGACCGACTACCTGGCCTGGTACGCCGACGCCGACGAGGCCGCGCCCGCGCTGGCCGAGGCGCTGGCCTGGTGCGGCGAGCACCGGCCGGCCACCGAGCCCGCCGCCGCTTTCCTCTGGGGCGATGTCCGGATGGGGAACGTGGTGTTCACCGACGACGGCTCGGTGGCCACCGTCCTCGACTGGGAGATGGCCACCGTCGGCGCCCCGGAGCACGACCTCGGTTGGTGGTGGGGCCTGGAGGCCATGCAGGACGAGTTGGTCGGCGGCCGAGCCGACGACTTCCCCCCGATCGCCGAGTTGCGGGCCCGCTACGAGTCGGGCCTCGGTCGACCGCTCCAGGACCTGCCCTGGTACGAGACGTTCGCCCTGTTCCGCAGCGCCGCCATCCTCACCCGCATCGGAATCCTCCAGCAGCGGGCCGGCCTGGCACCCCGCATGGCGCTGCACGCCAACCCGGTGCTCGACCACCTGATCCGCCGTCTGGAGGAGCCCACGTGACCATCCCGGCGTTCGACCCCCGAGATCCACACTTCCGGATCCGGCCCGACTTCCATGAGCTGACCGGACGACTACGGATCGAGTCACCCGTGCACGAGGTCGCGCCCGGCCTGAAGGTGCTCAGCCGCTACGACGACATCCGGGAGGTCAGCCGCAGCCCCGAGCGCTTCCGGTCCGGCGGTGGCGTCCTCGCCAACGACCCCATCCGGGACGAGGGCCGCGAGGTCGTGGGCTCGATCATCCACATGGATCCCCCGGGGCACGGCGAGTGGCGGCGGGTCCTCAACCGACGGTTCACCCCCCGGGCCGTCTCCCCCATGAAGAACCGGATCCGGGAGCTGACCGTGGCCCTGCTGGACGCCCTCCCGACCAGTGAGCCCGTGGACCTCGTCGACCGGCTCTGCGCCCCGCTCCCCGTGCTGGCCATCGCCGAGCTGCTGGGCGTGCCCGATGCCGACCGCGCGGATTTCCGGCGGTGGTCTGACGCCACCATCGCCGCCACCGACGGGATGACCGATCTGAGCGAGGACGACATGGTGTCGTTCGGTGAGCTGGGCGCGTTCCTCGACGCCCACGCCAAAGCCAAGGCGGCCGACCCGGGCGACGACCTCGTGTCGGCCCTGGTGGGAGCCGAGGTCGAGGGTCGGGCCATGACCCCGTCCGAGTTGGTGATGTTCAGCATCACCCTGCTCGTGGCCGGTAACGAGACGACCCGACACCTGCTCTCGGGGGGGATCATCGCCCTGGCCGAGCACCCCGGGCAGCGGGCGGCGTTGGCCGCCGACCCGTCGGCGGTCCCGGCTGCGGTCGAGGAGTGCCTGCGCTGGGTGACACCCATCCACCAGTTCGCCCGCACCGTGGTGGCCGACACCGAGGTCGGCGGCGTACCCGTCGCGGCCGACGACTACCTGATCATGCTCTACGCCTCCGGCAACCGGGACGAGGACGCCTTCGGGCCCACCGCCGACCGCTTCGACGCCTTCCGCGAAGCCCCGACCCCGAACCTGGCCTTCGGCTTCGGCGAGCACCTCTGCCTCGGCGCCGCCCTGGCCCGGATGGAGGGCCGCATCGTGTTGGAGGAGCTGCTGGCCCGCTTCCCCGGCTACGCGCTGGCTGAGGAGCCGGTCATCGCCCCCAGCAGCCTGGTCCACGGCCCCGAGGAGCTGTGGGCCACGGTCTGATCAGTCGCAGCAGGAGTCGCGCCAGCCGCAGGCCCCGCAGCGGAAGTGGGCATGCTCGGGGGCCATGGCGCCGAAGCACAGCGGGCACTCGGTGAACACGGCGAAGCGGCTGGCCGCAGGGGGCGGCCGGCGCTCGCAGGTCGGTGACGGCTGGGGCGCGCTCATGGTCGCCGCAGCGTAGGAAACGTCGGCGGCCGTCGCGGGGATGCCCGAACCCGGTCATGATCTGGCCATGGCTGACCACGCGACCCTGCCCGCCGAGGGCCCCCAGGACCTCGAGGACGCCCAGCGGGGGTTCATCGCCGCCCTCGAGCCCGGGATCGTCCACGACGCCGCCGGACGCGTCATCTGGGACAACGACAGCTACGGCTTCCTCGACGGCGACTGCCCGCCCACGGCGAACCCCAGCCTCTGGCGCCAGTCGCGGCTGAACAGCATCCAGGGCCTGTTCGAGGTGACGCCGGGGATCTACCAGGTGCGGGGTCTCGACCTGTCCAACATGACCGTGATCGAGGGCGACACCGGCGTCGTCGTCATCGACCCCCTGATCTCCATGGAGACGGCGGCGGCCGCCCTCGCCCTCTACCGGGAGCACCGGGGCGACCGTCCGGTCAAGGCCGTCATCTACACCCACAGCCACGTCGACCACTTCGGGGGCGTCAAGGGCATCGTCAGCGAGGACGAGGTGGCCGCCGGCGAGGTCGGGATCCTCGCCCCCGAGGGGTTCCTCGCCCACGCCGTGGCGGAGAACGTCTATGCCGGCACGGCCATGACCCGGCGGGCGGTCTACATGTACGGCCGTCGTCTGGAGCGGGGCCCCACCGGTCACATCGGCTGCGGACTGGGCCAGGCCACCTCCGACGGCACCGTCTCGCTCATCGCCCCCACCCTCGACATCACCCACACGGGTCAGATCGAGGTCCTCGACGGCGTCACCATCGAGTTCCAGCTCACCCCGGGCACCGAGGCCCCGGCCGAGATGAACTTCTTCTTCCCCGCCTTCTCCGCCCTGTGCATGGCCGAGAACGCCACCCACAACCTCCACAACCTCGTGACCCTGCGGGGCGCACTCGTCCGTGACCCGCACGAATGGGCCCGCTACCTGACCGAGGCCATCTCCCTGTTCAGCGACCGCACGGAGGTGACCTTCGCCTCCCACCACTGGCCGACCTGGGGCCAGGAGCGGGGCCGCGAGTTCCTGGCGCTGCAGCGGGACCTCTACGCCTACCTGCACGACCAGACGCTGCGCCGCCTGAACCAGGGCCTGACGGGGCCCGAGCTGGCCGAGGAGTTCGAGCTACCCGACACCCTCGAGGACGCCTGGCACCTCCGCGGCTACTACGGCTCGGTCAGCCACAACGTCAAGGCGATCTACCAGCGCTACCTCGGCTGGTTCGACGGCAACCCGGCCCACCTCTGGGCCCACCCACCGGTCGAGGCCGCGACCCGCTACGTGGCCGCGATGGGCGGGGCCGACGCCGTCGTCGCCCAGGCCCGCACCGCGCTCGCCGACGGGGACCCCCGCTGGGCGGCGGAGATCCTGAACCACGTGGTCTTCGACGACCCGACCCACGAGGCCGCGAAGACGGTCCTGGCCGAGACCTACGACCTGCTCGGCCACGGCGCCGAGAACGCCACGTGGCGGAACTTCTTCCTGACCGGCGCCCTCGAGCTGCGCTCGGGGATCCAGGCCCAGCCCCAGGCGATCGCGACGGACCTGCTGTCGGCCCTCTCGGTGGACCAGGTCTTCGACGCCATGGCCATCCGCCTCGACGGCCCCCGGACCGCCGCCGACGGCTTCACCACGGTCATCGACTGGCACATCACCGACCTCGACGCCCACCACCGGGTGACGGTGCGCAACGGCGTCGTGATCCACCAGCCGCTGGCCGGCCCGACCGCTGACGGCATGGCCGACGCCCGCTACGCCCTGACCCGGGGTGAGCTGCTCCCCGTGGTCGCCGGGTTCGTCACCGTCGAGCCCGTCGAGGGCGACGACACGGCCCTGATCGGCCTCCAGTCCCACCTCGACCGCTTCGACCCCGACTTCCCCATCGTCACGCCGTGACATCTGCTCCGCTCCGCAGCCTTGACACTGCTCCGCTCCGCTCCGCCGGCTCCGCCGATGCGGCAAAGGGTCCCGAGCTCCGTGACATCTGCTCCGCTCCGCTCCGCCGGCTCCGCCGATGCGGCAGGCGCCGTGACACTGCTCCGCTCCGCTCCGCAGCCTTGACATCTGCTCCGCTCCGCTCGGCGAGTCTCGGGGTCGGCGACATCAGGCCCCGGCATCTGGGATCATCGGACGGTGATCATCGATGTGGCGGCCTACCGCAACGGCGAGCGTTGCGAGGACGTCGTCAGCCTCGACCGGGCGCTTCAGGTCAGCGACCACGACGACGGGTTCGTGTGGCTGGGGCTCTACGAGCCCACCGAGGACGAGTTCGACGTGGCCTGTCGCCGGTTCGACCTCCACGAGCTCGCGGTCGAGGACGCCATCAAGGCCCACCAGCGGCCGAAGCTCGAGATCTACGGCGACACGCTCTCGGTCGTGCTGAAGACGGCCCGCTACCTCGACGCCGAGGAGGAGGTGGAGTTCGGAGAGATCTTCCTGTTCGTCGGCACCGGGTTCGTCGTGGCCGTCCGCCACGGGGAGGCCAGCGCCCTGCGCGACGTCCGTCGCCACCTGGAAGCACGGCCGGACCGGCTGGCCTGCGGGCCGAGCGCGGTCCTCCACGCCATCGTCGACCACGTGGTCGACGACTACCTGCCCGTGCTCGAGGGGATCGACAACGACATCGAGGAGGTCGAGCAGCAGGTGTTCTCCCGGGAGGGCACCAACCCCGTCGAGCGGATCTACAACCTGAAGCGGGAGGTGCTCGACTTCCACCGGGCGACGGTGCCCCTGGTCGATCCCGTCGACCGCCTCGCCGAGGGCAAGGTGCCGAACGTGCACGAGGACATCCGGCACTACTTCCGGGACGTCCACGACCACCTCATCCGGGTGACGGAGCGGGTGGTCGCCGACCGTGACCTGCTCAACAGCGTGCTGGAGGCCAACCTGACCCAGGTCGGCCTGCGCCAGAACGAGGACATGCGCAAGATCTCGGCCTGGGTGGCGATCGGGGTGGTGCCCACCCTCCTCGCCGGCATCTACGGGATGAACTTCCAGCACATGCCCCTCCTCGAGCACGGCGCCGCCTTCCCGATCGTCATCGGCGCCATGGCCGCCATCGCGGCGGGCCTCTTCGCCCTCTTCCGCCGCCGCCACTGGCTTTGACCGCTCACGTCGTGGCGCGTCGCATGGCCCTCACGCCGACGGTGAGGCCGACGAGGGCGGTGCCGGCGGCGGCGAGGGCGCCCCAGAGGACCACCTGGTCACCCAGGTCGCCGGCGAAGAGGGCCCGCTCGGCGTCCACGATGTGGGTCAGGGGGTTGACCTTCGACATCGTCTGCAGCCAGCCCGGGCCGTCCTCGAGGGGCAGGAGCATCCCCGACAGCAGCAGGAGCGGGAAGATCAGTGTCTGCTGGACGGACCAGAAGATCCAGTCCTCGGCCTTCACCGCCAAGGCCAGCGTGTAGCTGAGGGCGCCGAGCCCGACCCCGAAGGTGGCCAGCAGCACCAGGCCGACCACGGCCCCGGCAAGGTCGAACTCGAAGCCGAACGGGAGCACCACGGCGACGATGAGGCCCGCCTGCGCGACGAGGGGCACGACCTCCTTCAGCGCCCGTCCGATGAGCAGGGACGGCCGGCTGAGGGGCGTGACCAGCATGCGCTCGTGGGAGCCGCTCTGGATCTCCATCAGCAGGTTGGCCCCCGTCGTGGACGAGGCGAACAGGGCGGACATGACCAGGATCCCGGGCACGAAGGTCTGCAGCGTCGCCGCGGTGCCGATCCCGGTGACCGAGATGAGCAGCGGGCCGAACAGCGCCAGGAAGAACAGCGGCTGGACCATCGAGAAGATGACCGAGAACGGGTTGCGCAGCGTCGGGCGCAGCTCCCGGACCAGCACGGTCGTCGTGTCGCGGACGAGGGTGGGCACGGTGCGCTCCTGGAGGTGGGGCCGCTCGACCCGGCGGATCGACCCGGCAGTGGTGACGGACATGTCGGGGCTCCTCGGCGGATGGGGTTCGGTGGTCGGGGTCGTGGTCACGGTCATGCCGCCACCTCCTCGCGGAGGCTGCGGCCGGTCAGGGTCAGGAAGACGTCGTCCAGGGTCGGGCGGCGCACCTCGGCGGCCTGCACGTCCAGGCCCTCGTGGTCCAGGACCCGCAACAACCCGGGCAGCACCGCGGCTCCCTCGACCACGCGGAGGCTGAGCAAGGCGCCGGCGACGTCGACCGCCTCCGGGGCGGCGGTGCGGCGGGCGAGCTCGACGACCCGGGTCATCGAGCCCTGGTCGACGGTGAGCAGGATGCGGTCGCCGGCCAGTTGGGCCTTGAGCCGGTCACCGGTGTCGTCGGCGATGACCTCGCCGTTGTCGATGACCATCACCCGCTCGGCCATCGAGTCGGCCTCGTCGAGGTAGTGGGTCGTGAGCACGATCGTCATGCCGTGCTCGCGGCGGAGGCGCAGGATGTGGTCCCAGAGGTTGGCGCGGCTCTGGGGGTCGAGCCCGGTGGAGGGCTCGTCCAGGAAGAGCAGGACGGGTCGGTGGACCAGGCCGATGGCCACGTCGAGGCGGCGGCGCTGACCGCCCGAGAGGGTGTTGGCGGCCCGTTCGGCCAGGCCGTCCAGCTCCAGGGCTTCGAGCAGTTCGTCGCTACGCCGGCGGGACTCAGCCTTGCCGAGCCCGTACGCCAGGCCCTGGGTGACCAGCTCGTCCCGGACCCGCTGGCTGTGGGCGGCACCGTTGCCCTGGCCCACGTAGCCGATGCGACGGCGGACCTCTCCGGGCTGGGCCACGACGTCGTGGCCCACGACCCGGGCGTCGCCCGCGGTCGGCGTCAACAGCGTGGTCAACATCCGCATGGTCGTGGACTTGCCGGCCCCGTTGGGCCCGAGCAGGGCGACGAGCTCGCCGTCCCCCACCTCTAGGTCGAGGTCGCGGACGGCCTCGACCGTCCCCTCCTTGGTCGTGAAGTGCCGGGTCAGGCCCCGTGTCTGGATCATGGATCCCAGCGTGGACCACCTAGCGGACAGATTCTGGCCGGAAGGTGTGGGACGCTTCGGGCATGGCCGATCCCACCTCTCGGATGCTGAAGCTGCTGTCCCTCCTGCAGACCCACCGGCACTGGGCCGGCCCCGAGCTGGCCGACCGCCTCGAGGTGAGCGAGCGCACCCTGCGCCGCGACGTCGACCGCCTGCGGGAACTGGGTTACCTCGTCGACGCCACCCGGGGCACCGACGGCGGGTACCAGCTCGCCGCCGGAAGCCAGCTCCCCCCACTGCTCCTGGACGACGAGGAGGCCGTGGCCATCGCCGTGGGCCTCCGCGCCGCCGCGGTCAGCCCCGTGGCCGGCATCGACGAGACCTCCGTGCGGGCCCTGGCCAAGCTCGAACAGGTCTTGCCCGCCCGGCTCCGTCACCGGGTCGGTGCCCTCCAGCACTTCTCCGAGAGCCTGCACCGGGGCTGGGCCGACGAGCCCACCATCGTCCCGGCCGACCTGACCGAGATCGCCGGCGCCTGCCGGGACGGCGTCCGGCTCCGGTTCGACTACGAGCGACGGGACGGCGCAGCCGGTGGGCGCATGGTCGAGCCCCACCGCCTGGTCTCCACCGGGCGGCGCTGGTATCTCGTGGCCTGGGACGTGGACCGAGAGGCCTGGCGCACCTTCCGGGTCGACCGCATGCAGGAGCCCAAGGCCCTTACCCGGCATTTCGGGGCCCGGGAGCTGCCCGACGGGGTCGACGCGGCGACCTTCGTCGAGGCCGGGCTGCGGTCGGCCTGGGCCCCGGCGGAGGCGGTGCTCACCGTCGCCGCTCCCCTCGACGAGGTGGCGGCCTGGTCGCCGATGGCGGGGATGTCGCTCGAGGCCGTCGACGCCGAGCGGTGTCAGCTCGTCCTACGGGCCGACAGCTTCCAGTGGCTGGCGGTGAACCTCGCCCTCGTTCCCTTCCCGATCGTCGAGATGGGCCCCACCGAGCTGCGGGACGAGGTCGCCGCGATGGCCGAGAGGCTCAACGACATCCTCAACCCTTGACAGGGCCCACGACGGAGACCTACGACCGCGTGGTCGGCCGGACAACACCCAGAAGGGACGTGCCCATGGAGACGGACGTGGACGAGGTGGCCGACGGCGTCTACCGCCTGTCGACCTGGGTCGAGCCCGCCGGGATGGTGTTCAACCAATACCTGCTCGACGCCGCGCAGCCGCTGCTGTTCCACACCGGTCAGCGGAACCTCTTCCCGCTGGTTCGGGACGCCGTGGCCACGGTCATGGCCCCGGAGCGCCTGCGCTGGGTCGCCTTCGGCCACCTCGAGTCCGACGAGAGCGGCGCAATGAACCTGTGGCTGGAGACCGCCCCCGAGGCCGAGGTCCTGGCCGGACACCTGGCCAACGTGGTGTCCCTGAACGACCTGGCCGACCGACCGCCCGTCGGCATCGGCGACGACGAGGTGCTCGACCTCGGCGGCAAGCGGGTCCGGCACCTGGACACCCCGCACGTCCCCCACGGCTGGGACGCCCGGGTGCTCTACGAAGAGGAGACGGGGACGCTGCTGTGCGGGGACCTGTTCACCAGGACAGGCCAAGCCGCGACCAGCACCGACGGCGACATCGTCGGGCCCGCGGCCGAGGCCGAGGACCTGTTCCAGGCCACCTGCCTGACCCCAACTACCGGGGCGACCATCCGGCGCCTGGCCGAGCTCGGGTCGACCACCCTGGCCCTGATGCACGGCCCCGCCTTCACCGGGGACAACCAGGAGGCCCTCACCGCCCTGGCCGCCGACTACGACCGCCGCGTCGAGTCCGCCATGACCCCCGCCTGACCATCCGTTCTGGTACCAGCCCTGTCCACTGGAGCGCGCGTTGCGGGGACCAGAACGAGGCGTTGGGATCAGGGGGTGAGGGGGCGGAGGCGGGGGGCGACGAGGAGCAGGACGCCGCCCGCGAGGGAGATGGCGACCAGGACGACCAGTGGGGCCGCGGGCCCCGTGGCCGCCACGATGACCCCGGTCAGCGCGGCCAGGCCCGTCGCCCCGAGGTTGGCGGCGATCAGCTGGTAGCCCGAGACCCGGCCGGCCAGCGCCTCGCCCACCCGGGTCCCGGTGTGGGCCAGCAGCGTGGGGAACTGGGGCGCCACGGCCAGGCCGGCGACGACCGCCACGGGCAGCACCAACTCGTCCGGGACGACCGCCAGGCCGGCGAAGCAGGCCGACATGACGACCACGGCGACGAGCAGGGCCCGGTCCGGCAGGTCGAAGCGGCCGAGCAGGAGCCGGCCGATGGTTATGCCCGCCCAGAAGCCGCCAACCGACAGGCCGGCCAGGCGGTCGTCCACCCCACGCCCGTCCTCCAGCACCGTGGCCAGCCAGCCGCCGGCGGTGACCTCGACGCTCACGAAGGCGGCGAACAGGCCCAGGGACACCAGGACCGCCGGCGTGCGCAGCAGCTCGGCCAGGCCCAGCGGCTCCCCCGAGGTGGGCCGGGTGACCGCGGGCGGCGAGTCCAGGCCCGGCGGCCACTCGATGGCCGGGACCACGACCAGCGCCGCGGCCACGAGGGCCACCACCGCGCCCGTGAGGAACCCGACCGCTACCGAATCGGTGAGGGCAATGACCACCGGACCGATGGTGGCTCCCACGCCGTAGCTCCCCGCGGCCAGGCCGGCCCGCCGCACGCTGGCCGAGACGGCCAGGAAGCGGGCGCCGAGCGAGTCGAGGACCCCGGAGAGGATGCCGACCATGGTGAAGGCCGCGACCAGCGCCGTCCACGACGGCGACGTGGCCACCCACGCTCCGCTCAGGGCGAGGCCGACGAGCGTGACCGCTGAGGCGAAGCCGAAGCGCAACCGTTGGAGCAGCGGCCCGCTGGACGCCGACGTGACCAGACGCCCCAGGCCGTAGGCCAGGACCAGGATGCCGAGGTCGCCATCGGCCCGCCCCAGCTCGTCCCGCAACGTCGGCCAGGCGACGCCGAGCATGGCCACGGGCATCCCGAAGGCCAGGTAGACGACGCACTCCACTCCGACGGGGGAGACCCGGCGGGTCGATGTCGTCACCTCCACAGCAGGGAGTCAACCGGCAAGCAGGCTGCGATCTTCCGATCTGATCCCGCCCGTGCGGACCTGCCATCCTGATCCTCATGAGTGACGAACTGATCGAGGTCGAGGAAACCCTGCAGCTGCGCCGGGAGGAGGCCGCCGACCGCCTGCGGGCCATCGCCGACCAGCTGTCCCGCCACAACAGCCTGGAGTTCAACCAGGGCGGGTTGAAGGTGACGGCCAAGGTCCCCGACGAGGTCGAGATGGAGATCGAGGTCGAGATCACCGCGGACGGTGGCGAACTGGAGATCGAGATCAGCTGGTGAAGGTGAGGCCCTTGTAGCCGTCGCTGAAGCCCGCGTCCTTCAGGCGCCCGGCCACCTCCGGGGACTGCCCGATCGGGTCACCGTCGACTCGGGCGATCTCCAGGGACCGGACCCTGCCGTCCTTGGCCAGCGACTGCAGCGCCTCGGGCCAGTGGTCGAGCTCGAGGGTGCGGGGGAAGGTGACCAGGCTCTTGCCGCCCCGCTCACAGAACACGCCGAGCTCGCCGTCGACCAGCACGACGTAGGCCCCGGCGCTGCGGCTGGGCCGGCCCGCGGTGTCGGGCCAGGACAGGGCGGCGCCGTAGGGCTGGGCCGGATCGGCGGCGGCCAGGAGGACAGCACCGTCGCCGTCGCGACCAGCCCGCAGGCGGTCGACGGCGCCCGGCAGGGCGAACTGGGCACCGCCGAGGCCGGCCACGAAGTAGCCCCGCCGGACCTGGCCCCGGTCCTCCAGCGCCTTGAGCACGGGGTAGACGCCGGCGAAGCCCCCCTCGGTGCCCTCGCCCAGCGCGGCCTCGCGGGTCAGGACGCCGTAGCGCTCCAGCAGCTGCCGGGCCCGGGCGTGGGCCGCCTCGGTCTCGGTCGGCACGGGCCGGCGCAGCGGGTCGACCAGCGACCACCGCCCCGCAGCCTGGGGCGGACCGAGCCGGGTGAGGCGACCGGGCGACGGGCGGCGCTTGGCCGAGCGGCGGGGCCGGCCGGCCAAGAACGAGCGGAGGGGGGCCAGCGAGTCGTTGGTGACGAGACCCGCCCAGACCAGGTCCCACAGCCCGGCCAGCACCGTGGGCTCGTCGTAGGGCACGCCCTCTTCGGCCGAGGCGGCGACGAGGTCGGGCCAGAACGAGGCGCCCCGCGCGTCGAGGTGGCCCAGGAGGGCGGCGTGGACCGGGCCCTCCGGCGGTTCCTCGGCGGCGGGCACGAGCAGGCCGAGGCGGTCCCGGTAGACAAGACGGACCCGGCCGTCGGTGGCCCCGAGGGCACCGGCGCCGACCCAGACCACCTCACCCGCAGTGCAGAGCGCGTCGAGGTCGGATTGGCGGTAGGCGGCCATGCGGGCCGGGAGGACGTCGCTCTCGACGATGGAGGCGGGCAGGGCCGCGCCCTGCAGGGCGTTGAGCACCTCGACCAGGCCCTCTGGCCCTCGGCGGGGCACCCCGACGCCCTGCCACGCGGGCAGGAAGCGGGCCAGGGCCGAGCCGTCGACCGGCTCGACCTCCTGGCGCAGGACGGCGAGGGACCGTCGGCGCAGGGTGCGCAGGACGTCCTCGTCGCACCACTCGCGCTCCACCCCGTCGGGCCGGAACTCGCCCCGCACGATCCGTCCCTCGTGCTCGAGGGCCTCCAACGCGAGCTGGGCGGGCTCGGCCCGGACCCCGAGCCGGCGGGCGACGTGCTGGACCAGGAACGGGCCGTGGGTCCGGGCGTAGCGGGCCACGAGGTCGACCAGCGGACGCTCCACGGGGTCGGTGAAGGCCTGGGGCAGGCCGGGGGGCAGGGCCACACCGAGCGCGTCGCGCACCCGGGAGGCGTCCTCGGCGGCGGCAAAGCGCTCCTCCCCCGCCACCGAGCCCCTGATGACCCGGGTGGCGGCCACCAACTCGTCCAACCACTCGATTCCCGGGCCGTCGCTGCGGGCGTCGGCCTCCTCGCGGGTGAGGGGGCCGAGGCCCCGCAGGACGTCGGTCAGCTCGTCGGGGTCCCGGGCCCGGCGGCCGGCGGCCAGGCGCTGCAGCTCCAGCTCGAGGTCGGCCAGGACCCCGGGGTCGATCAGCTCCCGGAGCTCCTCGGCCCCGAGCAGGTCCCGCAGCAGGTCACGGTCCAGGGCCAGGGCCGCGGCCCGGCGCTCGGCCAGCGGGGCGTCGCCCTCGTACATGTAGACCGCGATCCAGCCGAAGAGCAGCGACTGGGCGAAGGGTGACGCCTGGCGGGTCTCGACGGTGACGACCCGGATGTCCCGCGAACGCAGGCCGCCGAGCACCTCCCGGAGGGCGGGGACGTCAAAGGCGTCGTTGAGGCACTCCCGGGTGGTCTCCAGCAGCAGGGGGAAGTCCGGATAGCGGGCGGCCACCTGCAGGAGGTCGGCGGCCCGCTGCCGCTGCATCCACAACGGCGTGCGCCGGTCGGGGCGACGGCGGGGCAGGAGCAGCGCCCGGGCCGCGGCCTCCCGGAACCGGGAGGCGAACATGGCCGTGTGGGGGAGCTGGGCCATCAGCAGCTCGTCGATGTCCTCGGGATCCACGAGGAGCTGCTCGATGGGGAGATCGTCGACGGCCTCGGGCAGGCGCAGGGCGATGCCGTCGTCGCTCCACATGAGCTCGACCTCGAGGCCCCACTCGTCGGCCAGCCGGCCCTGCAGGGCCATGGCCCAGGGGGCGTGGACCCGGGCGCCGAAGGGCGAGAGGATGCAGACCCGCCAGTCGCCGATCTCGTCCCGGAAGCGCTCGACCACGATCGTGCGGTCGTCGGGCAGGGCACCGGTGGCCTCGATCTGCTCCTCGAGGTAGCGCAGCAGGTTGTCGGCGGCCAGGGGGTCGAGGCCGTGGCGCTCGGTCAGGCGGGCGGTGGCGGCGTCGGCCTTCTCCTCCCGGATCTCCCGGGTGAACGCGCCGATGGCTCGGCCCAGCTCGAGCGGGCGACCCGGGCCGTCGCCGTGCCAGAACGGCATCCTCCCGGGCTGACCCGGGGCCGGGGTGACGATGACCCGTTCGGGGGTGATCTCCTCGATGCGCCAGGTGGAGGCGCCGAGCAGGAAGGTCTCGCCCGCGCGGCTCTCGTAGACCATCTCCTCGTCCAATTCGCCCACCCGCGTGCCGTCGGGCAGGAAGACGCCGTAGAGGCCCCGGTCAGGGATGGTCCCGCCGCTGGTGACGGCCAGGCGCTGGGCGCCGGACCGGCCCCGGATGACCCCGTTGACCCGATCCCACACGATGCGGGGGCGGAGCTCGCTGAACTCCTCAGAGGGGTAGCGACCGGCCAGCAGGTCCAGGACGTTGTTCAGGACCTCGTCGGACAGGTCGGCGTACGGGGCGCTGCGGCGGATCACGGCGGCCAGGTCGTCGACGGCCCAGTCGTCCAGGGCCGCCATCGCCACGATCTGCTGGGCGAGGACGTCGAGGGGATTGCGGAGGTAGCGGGTCGACTCGATGGCGCCGGCGTGCATGCGCTCGACGACGACGGCGGTCTCCAGCAGGTCGGCTCGGTGCTTGGGGAAGATGCGGCCCCGGCTGGGTTGGCCGACCTGGTGGCCGGCCCGGCCGATGCGCTGCAGGCCACTGGCCACCGAGCCCGGCGACTCGACCTGGATGACGAGGTCGACCGCACCCATGTCGATGCCCAGCTCCAGGCTGCTGGTGGCGACCAGGGCCTTGAGGTCACCCCGCTTGAGCTCGTCCTCGATGTCGAGGCGACGCTCCCGGCTGAGCGAGCCGTGGTGGGCCTTGACCAGCTCGTGGCCCGGCGGTGGGGGCTTGCCCTCGGCCTCCGCCGCGCGGGACTCGCCCTCCAGGTGGAGCTCGTTGAGGCGGGTGGCCAGGCGCTCGGCCAGGCGGCGGGCGTTGACGAAGACGATCGTCGAGTTGTGCTCGAGGATCAGCTCGAGGAGGCGGGGGTGCATCGACGGCCAGATGGAGCGGCGGACAGGTCCAGCGGCGGCCGGGCCCTCGATCGGCTCGTCGATGATCTCGCCGAGGCGACCCATGTCCTCGACGGGGACCACGACCTCGATCTCCATGGTCTTGCGCACACCGGCGTCGACCACCACGACCGGCCGGGCGGCCCCGTCCCGCTGGCCGCCCAAGAACCGGGCGATCTCGTCCAGGGGGCGCTGGGTGGCGGACAGGCCGATGCGCTGGGGCGGGCGCTCGCACCGCTCCTCCAGCCTCTCCAGCGTGAGGGCCAGGTGCGAGCCCCGCTTGGTGGCGGCCAGGGCGTGGATCTCGTCGATGATCACCGTCTCGACCCCGGCCAGGGTCTCGCGGGCCGCTGACGTGAGCATGAGGTAGAGCGACTCGGGGGTGGTGATGAGCAGATCGGGCGGGTGGCGCACCAGCTTCCGGCGCTCGTCCGCGGGCGTGTCGCCGGTCCGCATGCCGACCGTCGGCATCCGAACGGGGTGGCCCGAGCGCTCCCCCGCGAGGGAGATGCCCTGGAGCGGGGCCCGCAGGTTCTTCTCGACGTCGACCGCCAACGCCCGCAGCGGGGAGATGTAGAGGACCCGCGACCCCGGCGTCTCCGGTGGCGGGGTGTTCATCAGCCGGTCGATCCCCCACAGGAAGGCAGCGAGGGTCTTGCCCGAGCCCGTCGGGGCCAGGATCAGCGTGTGGTCACCGGCCGCGATCGCCGGCCACCCCTGCTCCTGGGCCGCCGTCGGGGCGCTGAAGGTCGTCTCGAACCAGGTCCGGACCGGTTCGGAGAAGCGGTCGAGCGCCACGAACCGACGGTACGTGACATTTGACTGGTTTCGCTGCGCTCAACAAGTCCGGCGTCGCCGTCGTGGAGCGCGCTCGACGCTGCTCCGCTCCGCGACACTGCTCCGCCTCCGGCTCCGCCCCTAGGCTTCTGCCGTGGCCGAGTACCAGACCCCCGAGTTCCACCCGGCGTTCGAGGAGTACTGCGAGGCCATCTACGAGCTGCGCGAGGACGACGTCGACGTCATCCAGGCCCGCATCGCCGAGCGGCTGGAGATCTCCCGCCCCGCCGTGTCGGAGATGATCCGCCGCCTCGAAGGCGCCGGGCTGGTGAGCATCGACGGCTCGATCAAGCTCACCGAGTCGGGCAACACGCTGGCCGAGAGAGTCGTCCGCCGCCATCGTCTGGCCGAGCGCTTCCTCACCGACATCCTCGGGCTCTCGTGGGCCGACGCCCACACCGAGGCGGGCAAGTGGGAGCACGTCATCTCCGAGCCGGTCGAGGCCGCCATGATGCGGGTCCTCGGTGACCCCACCACCTGCCCCCACGGCAACCCCATCCCAGGCTCGGACTACTCGCCGCCGGCCGCCGTCACCCTCGGTGGCCTCGAGCCCGGCGCCAGCTTCACCATCTCCCGCATCCCCGAGGAACTGGAGTTCGCCCCCGGGCTGCTCAAGTTCCTGGAGGAGGCCGCCGTGGTCCCCGGCCAAGCCGGGACGGTGACCGCCGCCTCACCCGACGGCACCCTCACGCTGGACATCGACGGTCGGCCCGTCGGCATCGGCTCCTTCGCCAGCGCCCGCATCCTCGTCACCGCCGGCTGAGTCCCCCGCGGTCCGCCAGCCCCACCAGGCCAGGCCGGCGAGGGCCACGATCCACAGCGTCAACAGCACCGGGCTGAGCGCCGTCTCGTGCCGCAGGTCCGGCAGGACCAGGCGCCACGCCCGGTAGAGCGGGTTCCGCGTCGCCTCGAAGTCGATGATCAGCGTCAGCCGCTCCCGCAGCACCTCGACCACCAACCACCCCCACAGCACGACCCCGAGCACCCCCAGCCCCGCGATCGCCCCCACCACCCGCCGCCGCTGGCGCGGTACCAACTCCTGCACCCACCAGCACGTGACCAGGACGATGCAGGGGAGGACGACGACGGTCTGGCGGCCGGGCCACCACCAGCCGTGCATGGTCAGGGCGATCCAGGTGGCGTTGGCCCAGCCCGCCGCGAGAGGTAGGACCAGGGCGGGCCAAGGCGGTGGCCGGCGCCGGGCGAGGGCCCCGAGAGAGGGGATCGCGGCCAGGTACACCGGGGCCCAGGCCGCGAGGCCGAAGCCGCGGTCGACCAGCAACCCCACCAGGCGTTGGGTCCGGCTGAGGTAGTCGGGGGCCCGGCCGGTGACGCTGAACTCGCCCCCCTCCTGGAAGTGGTCCCCCGCGGCATAGACCGTCCACCCGCCATAGACCACCTGGTGCACGAGGAGGTAGACGAGGCCGGCTCCGACCAGGACGGCTGCACCGCTGACGACCTCCCGCCGATCGCCCCGGCGCCACAGCGTCCACGCCCCGACCACCACGAGCGCGACGGCGACCGGGGCGTACTTCACGCTCAGCCACGGGAGGGCGACCACCGCGGCCAGCAGCATCCACCGGCCCCACCGCTCGAGCGGCCCGGTCAGGGCGGCGATGGCCACCGTCACCGCCAGGGCGGCCGGCAGCTCCGGGTAGACCTGCGTCCCGTAGCTGGTCAGGGGCGCACTGAGGGCGAAGGCCAGCACCACGACCGTCGCCGGACGCCGCCCCAGGCCGAATCGCTCGACCGCAATCCACAGCAGCAAGGCGGCCAGCGTCCCCGCCAGCAGGGCCAGCACCGCCTTCGCCGCCACCCACCCGCCGAGAGCCATCGGAACGGCCAGGACCACCGGTAGCAGCGGATCGTGCGGGCTGAACTCGCGACCGTCCTCGGTCGCTTCGGTCTGGGGGTCGATCGCGACCTCGTGGAAGGGGTCGTAGGCCCGGTCCCGGATCTCGTCGCTGACGTCCAGGTCGAGGTCCTCGCCCAGGCTCAGAGCCGACAGCAGGTACTGCGGCTCGTCCGCGGTGACCCGAGCGGCGTAGGTGGCCCGGGCCGGCAACGCCACCGTCGCCCACGCCGCCACCACCAGCCCCACGACGAGGAGCAGCCGACGCATCAGGCCAGGTGGTCGGTGCGACGGACGACCAGGAGCCAGGTCAGCAGGGCGCTGCCCAGCACGAGGACGGTCGACGCCAGGCCCACCTCGCCCAGGAAGCCACCCTCCTGGGCGTCCCAGATGCGCACGGCCAGCGTCTCGAAGCTGGTCGGACGCAACAGCAACGTGGCCGGCAGCTCCTTCATGGCCGACAGCAGCACCAGACCCGCTCCGGCGAGCAGGCCGGGCAGCATCAGCGGGACGTCGATGGTGACGAAGCGCCGTGCCCGCCCAGCCCCGAGCGTTCTGGCCGCGTCGTCCATCCGCCGGGGGATGCCGCCGACCGACACCTGCGCGGCCCGCATCGACTGGGCACCGAAGTGCACCACGTAGGCGAAGATCAGGACCGGGATGGTCTGGTAGAGCGCCGCGGCGCCGGGCGCGTTGAGCGTCCAGAAGACGAGGGACAGGGCGACCACCAGGCCAGGCAGCGCGAAGCCGCTGACCACCACCGCGTTGGTCACCCCGCCGATCCGGGTCCGGTGCCGGGTCGTCAGGTAGGCGACCGGCAGCACCAGCAGCGCGGCCACGAGCGCGGCCACGAGGCTCACCGACGCCGTGTTCACGGCGGGCACCGCGAGGTCGCCGACCCCGTCGGCCAGCTCCCGTCCCACCCGTTCGCCCTGCAGGCCCCGTAGGGCCCAGTACCCCAGGACCCCGACCGGCGCGAACAGGCCGATGGTCACCACGCCGGTGATCGCGGCCAGGGACGGCCAGCGCCAGCGCCCGAGACCGACCTGCAGCGGGCGGCGACCCCCACCGACCTCGGTCCGGGCCCGGCGCCGGCCCACGAACCGCTCTGCGGTCGCCACGCTCAGGGCCAGGACCCCCAACACCAGGGCCAGGGCGAAGGCCCGCTCCTGGTCGAAGAGCCGGTTGGCGAAGATCTCGACGGTGAGCGTCCGGTAGCCCATGAGCTGGACGGCCCCGAACTCGCTCACCGTGTAGAGGAAGACCAGCAGGGTCCCCGCCCAGATCGCGCCGCTGGTCTGGGGAAGGACCACCGTGCGGAACACCGAGCGAGGCCCCCGACCCAGCAGCCGGGCACTCTCCTCCAGCGACGGGGGCAGGGCCCCCAACCGGGCGGCCACCGGCAGGTACACGTAGGGCTGGGTGAAGAGGACCAGCACGAGCCACGAGCCGAACCAGCCGTGGAGCTGGATCACCGCCGACACACCGAACCACTCGTCGACCAGTCCCCCCTCGGCGAAGGCGTTGATGAAGGCCAGTGCGCCGACGAACGACGGGAACACCAGGGGCAGGGGGACCAGCACCCGCCAGATCCGGCGGCCCGGCAGGTCGGTGCGCATCGTCAGCCACGCCAGCGAGGTGCCCAGCAGCGCGGCGCCGGCCGACACCGTCACGGCGAGGAACACCGTGCGCCCCAGGGAGGCGAGGGCCTGGCCCTGACGCAGCTCGGCGAACAGGTCGGCGCCAGTGCTCAGGTTGCGCCAGACGACGTAGGCCAGGGGCCCGAAGAACAGCAGGGCCACGACCACCGCGGCGACGGTCAGCCCGGGACCCGGCCCTCCCTTCCTCATCGCGGTAAGGCTGTCACGCTCTCACCGCGCGCTCGCATCCTGTCAGTGACGCTGCGCAGCGAAGCGGAGCAGCACGGGCGGTGATCCACGACGGCGACGCCGGCGGAGCGCAGGCGGAGCAATGTCACGACGTGATGCCGGATTCCTCGATCAGCTCCTGGGTCCGCTCGAGACCGCCCGACAGCTCGTTGATGTCGACGTCGCGCACCGGAGGCGGCTCGGGCAGGACGTCGGCGGGATCGACGCCATCGACCAGGGGGTACTCGAAGGTCTCGTCGGTGAAGAAGGTCTGGGCCTCCTCCGACAACAGGAACTCGATCAGCTCGGCCGCCTCGTCGGGCAGGTCGGCCGACTCGAGGATGCTGGCACCGGTCACCAGGCGCAGGGAGCCCAGGTCGTCGGCGGCGAAGAAGTGGTTCCGGCTGGAGGCGTCGGGATCCTCGTCCAGGATCCGGTAGTTGTAGTAGTGGTTCACCAGCCCGAAGGGCACGACGCCCCGGGCCACGGCGTCCACGATCGACAGGTTGTCGGCGTACACGGGCGAGTCGTTGTCGGCCATGCCGGTGAGCCAGGCCTCGGTCTCGTCGTCGCCGATCTCGGTGCGCATCGAGGTGACGAAGTCCTGGAAGGAACCGTTCTCGGGAGCAACCGCAACCTGGCCCTCGTACCGGGGGTCGACCAGGTCGAGCACGGAGTCGGGCAGATCGCCTTCGTCGACGGTGTCGCTGTCGTAGACCAAGGTGCGGAAGCGGGCGGAGAGGCCGACCCAGCTGCCGTCGGCGGCCCGGCTCTCGTCGGGGACCAGGTCCAGGACGGAGGCGGGCAACTCGGCCAGGAGGCCCTGCTCGTCGAGATAGCCCTCGGCGCCGGGGCTCTGGGAGATGAAGACGTCGGCCGGGGAGCGGTCCCCCTCCTCACCGATGAGCAGGGCGAGATCGGCCGACTGGCCGTAGCGGACGTCGATGCCGATGCCGGTCTCCTCGGAGAACTGCTCGAGCAGGGGGCCGAGCAGCTCGCTGTTGCGACCCGAGTAGATGGTCAGGCGGTCCTCGTCGCTGCTGCAGGCGCCGAGGCCGCCGGCCAGCGCCAGGAGGACGGGCAGGGCGAGGAGCAGGCGTCGGAACACGGTCGGCAGGATACGGACTGTAAAGCTGACCTAACAACTCGGGGGTCCGCCGGCGACGCGAGACTGCGGGCCGTGGCGACCGACGGTCCGCTCTTCATCTTCGAGGATGTGGGTCTGGTGACCGACGGCCGTCCCCGCCTGGTCGACGTCGACCTGACCATCCCGGACCGAGCCGTCACCGTGGTGGTCGGGGCGTCGGGCTCGGGTAAGTCGACCCTGCTGAGGATGCTGAACCGGTTGGAGGTCCCGACCACCGGCGTGGTGCGGTTCCGGGGCCAGGACCTGGCCGACGTCGACGTGCGGGCTCATCGTCGCCGGGTCGGGATGCTCTTCCAGCGCCCCACCCCGTTCGCGGGCACGGTGCGCCAGAACCTCCTGGTCGCCCGGGAGGGCCTGTCGGACACCGACGCGGGTGTGCTGCTCGACCGGGTCGGGCTGGACCGCGCCTTCCTCGACCGGCCCGCCGACCGCCTGTCCGGCGGGGAGGCTCAGCGCATGTGCCTGGCCCGGACCCTGGCCACCATGCCCGAGGTCCTGCTGGCCGACGAGGCCACCTCCTCCCTCGATCCCGAGGCCACCCGTCGCCTGGAGGGGCTGGCCCTCGCCCTCCGCGACGGGGGCATCCCCGTGGTCTGGGTGACCCAGGAGCCCGAGCAGATCGACCGCATCGCCGATCACGCCGTCCGGGTGACCGCCGGCCGGACCGAGGTGCTGTCGTGAACGGCGACGTCAACGGCTTCGGCCTCCTCGCCTCCCTCATCCTGATCGCCATCGCCGTCGGCATCTCCCGGTGGCAGCGGCTGGGCCTGGAGGGCTCGATCCTCGTCGCCGTCGCCCGAGCCACCGGGCAGCTGCTCCTGGTCGGCCTGGGCCTCGGCCTGGTCTTGGCCGACGATGCCAACCTGATCTGGTCCTGGCTGTGGGTGGCCGGGATCATCGTCTTCGCCGCCGTCACGGTGCAGCGGCGGGCGCCGGCCATCCCCGGCCTCTTCCGGGTCGCCGTGACGGCTCAGGTCCTCACCGCGGTGATCAGCCTCGGCGTCATCTTCGGCTTGTCGATCTTCCCGCTGGAGGCCCGCACCCTCGTCCCGGTGTCGGGCATGATCCTCGGCAACGCCCTGAGCTCGGCCGTCCTGGCCTCCCGCCGCCTGGTCGAGGAGTTCACCGACAAGCGGGACGAGCTCGAGGCCCGTCTTGCCCTCGGCTGCACGACCGCGGACAGCTCGCGTCCTTACCTGCGGGTGGTCCTGCGGACCGCCATGACCCCCCAGATCGAGAGCACCAAGGCCGTCGGCCTGGTCTTCCTCCCCGGGGCGATGACCGGCCTCATCCTGGCCGGGGTCGACCCGCTCGACGCCGTGCTCGTGCAGCTCGCGCTGATGCTGCTGATCCTCGGCGGTGTCGCCACCGTCAGCACCGTGGTCACCCTCGGCGCCGGCCGCCGCCTCTTCACCCCCGACGAGCGCCTCGTCCCCCTCCTGCGGGAGGCGGAGAGCGCCTAGCGTGGCCCGATCGGCCCCACGCCCCGTCCCGCGCGGGACCTCGGCTTCACCCGGCTCCTGCAGGTACTGCTGGTGGCCGCCGTCCTCGTGTCGATCGTGCACTACGTGGACAACGTCGCCCGCTTCGAGGACTACGCACCCGACGGGGCCGGACTGGTGACCGCGCCGCTGGTCGCCGCCTCGTGGTTCGTCTTCACCGGCTTCGGCCTGTGGGGCTACCTGAGCTACCGGCGGGGCCGGTACCGGTCGGCGGCCGTCGGCCTGGCCCTGTACTCGGTCAGCGGCCTGGTCGGCATCGTGCACTACCGCGAGGTGTCGCCCTCGGACTTCGACCTGCTGCAGAACACGTTCGTGTCGCTGGACATCCTGCTCGGCGCGGCCATCCTCGCCATGGCCTGCCGACTGGCCTGGCGACCACCGGGCGGGGCCTGACCGGGTCGGCGCAGGTGATGGCCGGGCGTGGCGGGTGCGATGATCCGCCGGTGCGCCTCCTTGCCGTCGTCCTCCACCGTGTCCGCCTCCCGCTGGTCCGGCCGTTCCGCACCAGCTTCGGCGAGCAGACCGTTCGGGACGTGCTGGTCGTGCGCGCCGAGACCGATCTCGGCGTGGGCTGGGGCGAGTGCGCGGCCGATGTCGACCCCCACTACTCCCCGGAGTTCAACGACAGCGCCCGTCTGGCGCTGGTGGACCACCTGGTCCCGATGCTGTTCGCCGCCGGTGACGCCCTCTCCGGCGCGGTGGTGGCCGACGTCCTGGAGCCGGTCAAGGGCCACCGCATGGCCAAGGAGGCCCTCGAGGTCGCCGTGCTCGACGCCGAGCTGCGGGCGGCGGGGGTCTCGCTGGCCACCCACCTCGGCGGCGTGCGGGACGCCGTCGACGTCGGCGTGTCGGTCGGCATCACCGACGACCCCGCCGTACTGGCGGGCTGGGTGGCCGAGTACCTCGACGAGGGCTATCGCCGCATCAAGCTGAAGATCGAACCGGGCGCCGACGTCGAGCGGGTCGCCGCCATCCGGGAGCTGACCGGTGACGGCTTCCCCCTGCAGGTCGACGCCAACACGGCCTACCGCGTGGCTGATGCCGACCACCTGGCCCGCCTCGACGAGTTCGACCTGCTGCTCATCGAGCAGCCGCTGCCCGAGGACGACTTCGTCGGCCACGCCGAACTGGCCCGCCGCCTGACGACGCCGATCTGCCTGGACGAATCCATCGAGTCGGTGGCCCACGTCGAGACGGCGCTGGCCCTGGGCGCCTGCGGGATCGTCAACATCAAGCCCGGACGGGTGGGGGGCCTGCTCGAGGCCCGGCGCATCCACGACCGCTGCGTGGCGGCGGGCATCCCCGTCTGGTGCGGCGGGATGCTGGAGACCGGCATCGGTCGGGCCTCACTGGTCGCCCTGTCGGCGCTGCCGGGCTTCACCCTGCCCGGCGACTCGTCGGCGTCGGACCGCTACTACGCCACCGACCTGACCGAGCCCTTCGTGCTGGAGGACGGACGGCTGCGGGTGCCCACCGACCCCGGCCTCGGCGTGGAGGTCGACCTCGACGTGCTGGCCCGGTTCTCCGTGGCCCAGGACCACCTGACCCCGAGCTGAGTCGATGGCAACGGTGATCCGCGAAGCCGAGGGAATGGAGGAGATCCGCGCCATGACCGGCCTCATGGCCGAGGTCTGGGCCGAGGCCTTTCTCGACCCGGGAGTGTGCCGGGCCGCCCAGCACGCGGGCGGCTACCTGACCGGGGCCTGGGAGGGCGAGCGGCTGGTCGGCGCCTCGATGGCCTTCGTGGGATGGCTCGACGGCGAGGTCCTGCTGCACTCCCACGCCACCTGCACCGCCCTCGGCCTGGGCAGCCGGGGCATCGGCCTGGCCCTCAAGTGGCACCAGCGGCGGTGGGCCCTCGACCGGGACATCCGTCGCGTCGAGTGGACCTACGACCCGCTCGTGGCCCGCAACGGTTGGTTCAACCTGACCAAGCTCGGCGCCCGGGCCGTCGAGTACGAGATCGACTTCTACGGCCCCATGACCACCGCCATCGAGCGGGGTGAGGAGAGCGACCGCTGCCTGGTCCGCTGGGACCTCGAGGACCCGAAGGTCGTGGCCACCGCGGCCGGCGATCTGGTGGTGGCGGACACCGAGAGCCCTGCGCGCCTCCGGGGTCCCGGTCCTGGTGTCCGTCGGCGACGACGGGGGCCCCGTCCCCGGTGACCCGGCCGGCGACGGCCCCGCCCTGGCCCAGGTCCCTCCCGACATCGAGGCCCTCCGGGTCACCCACCCCGAGGTCGCCTCCCGGTGGCGCCACGCCGTCCGGGACACCATGGGCCGGGCCATGCGAGAGGGCCGCCACCTCACCGCCGCCGCCCGGGACGGTTGGTACCTCCTGGAACCCGCGGAGTAGATGCCCCCCGCCCCCGTCGTCGGGCCGGGGAAACCGATGGCAAGGAATGGGGTGTGGGAACGGGCGGCCAGTCGGTCGGGGGCGGTCGACGCCTCCCGAAGGCCCAAGTCTCACCGGCAGTGACTGGTCCTCGTTCTGGCGCCCGATTCGGGTGTCATAGCCCCCGAATCGGGCGCCAGTACGGAGACCTTGGGCCGACGACCGGATCTGGCCACGCAGGGTGAGATCGGAGTGCCGGGACGCCGCCGACGACCGGCGGCCCGTCCCCACGCCCCGTTCCTGCCTCGGTTGGCCTGGCCCGGCGATGCGGGGGCACCGCCCATGCCGGGCTCGAGCGGGCGCCCAGCACGAAGGCGTACGGTTTCCCGCGTGAGCGTGGACCTGCGAACCCGGACCGACGCCGACGTCCCCGCCGTGGAGGCGGAGCGGTTCTTCGGGGTGGACCTGCCCGAGCTGGTCAAGCGGCGGGCGTACCTCGTCGCCCTGGCCGTCGGTCACCTCGACCTGCGTCCGCTGGCCATCGAGGTCGATGGCCGGTCGTGGCGGCTCGAACCCGACGGCGACGGGATCCGGGCCACCCCAGGCACCGCGGACGCGTCCCTGAGGATCACGGCCCAGCGACTGGCCGACCTCGTCACGGACCAGGTCACGCCCGTGGGGCTGATGACCGCCGGTGAGTGGTCGCTCGACGAGCAGTTGCGCACCGTCATGGACTGGTGGCTGGTCCTGCGCAGCCTGATCGACGAGCGGCCGGTGCACGTCCCCGGCGCTGTGACGGTCGACGCCGACCTCACCCGCAGCTTCACCCTCGACGACGACCCGGCCGACCTGCGGGCCTTCCTGGAGGAGGCCGGCTTCCTCCACGTCCGGGGTGTCTTCACCCCCGACGAGATGCGGCGCATCAGCGACGACATGGACGTCGCCGAGCCGACGCACACGCCGGGCGACGGCCGCAGCTGGTGGGCCACGCTGGACGACGGCACCGAGCGGGTCGTGCGCATGCAGCGCTTCGAGGAACACTCCGAGACCGCCGCCGCCCTGCTCGAGGACGACCGCTTCGCCGCCCTCGGCGCGATTCCCGGTCTCGGCCACGACCACCCGGCCGTGGGCCGGGCCAACAAGGTGGAAGCCCTCTTCAAGCCCCTCGGGGTGCGCAAGGGCATCTCGGACATCCCCTGGCACAAGGACTGCAGCCTCGGTCGCCACAGCTATGACTGCTGCAGCCTCACCATCGGCATCTCGGTGACCGGGGCGGGACCCGGCTCGGGCCAGCTCCGGGTCATCGCCGGCTCCCACCGGGCGCTGGTCTGGCCGTCGCTCTTCGACGCCGGCCGCCTCGACCTGCCCGAGGTCCCACTCGCCACCGAGACCGGTGACGTGACCGCGCACCTGAGCTGCACCCTGCACATGGCCGAGCCGCCGACCGAGCGGGAGCGCCGGGTCCTCTACACCGGCTTCAGCCTTCCCCCGCCCGACCGCGAGGCCGCGCTGGAGAACCGTCGCCGCCTGCAGGCCGCCCGGGAGTCCGCCCCCCTGACGACCAGCCAACCCCCTGCCCGCTGATCCCGATCGACGGGATCAGGTGACGGTGAGGGTGCCGGCCATTCCCTTTTCGTAGTGGGTCTCGCCGTCGTCGGCGGGCACGATGCAGAAGAGGGTGTACTCCCCCGCAGCCAGCTCCCAGGTGGCGTCACAGGTGGTCCCGGCCGGGAAGCCCTCGAGCTCGAAGGCGCCGGCGGCGGCCAGGGCCTCCTCGTCCGGGACACCGGGCTCGATGAAGGGGACCTCACCCCCGCCGGGGAGGACCGCCAGCTCGTGGTCGTTCTCCCCCTCGTTCGTCGCCCGGAACGTCACGACCCCGGCGGCCACCTCGATGTCCGGGGGGTTGAAGGCGAAGTCGAGCAGGTCGATGTCGACGGTCTCGTCGGCCTCGTCGATGAGTTCGCTGCCCACCGGCGTGCACGTGGCGACGCCGCTCCCCGACCCGGAGCTGTTGCCTGACCCCGAGCCACCGGAGCCACTCCCGCCGGCCTCACCGGAGGCCCGGACGTCGGCTCCGTCGTCGTCGCCGCAGGCGGCGAGCACCGTTCCCAGAGCGAGGAGGAGGGCCAGCACGGTGATGATCGGCTTGCGCATGGCCGAGAAGTTAGGCCTCCCTAACGACTTTGTGCAACTCGGCCTCAGTATCTCGTCAGTCCTCGACGACGTGATCTCCGAACCGGTCGAGGGCGACGGTCCACCGGTCCCGGTCGAAGGAGCCGTCGGGCCGGACCGCGGCCGCAGCCTCAGCCCCCATCGCGAGCGCGTGGTGGGTGTTGTCGGGGACAAAGAGGCCCTGGCGGCCGAAGACCACGACCCGGTCGAGGCCGTGGGCCCAGTCGAGGACGGCAGCCAGCTCCTGCTCGAAGCCGACGCGGTAGAGGGGGTACACCCGGGGGAGGCGCTCGACGTGCACGCGCTGAGGACGGGCCACCGGCAACCCGACCCGGGCCAGGCCGTCCGCCACCTGCTCACCCAGGTCGGCATCGGTGGCCGACCAGGTGGCGTCGCCCGCGGTGCAGGGGACCTCGGCGCACAGGACCGTCCGGTCGGTCGGGTCGTCGGCCGACGCCCGGTAGTTGGCGGGCTCGGACAGGCGACTGAAGGCCACGTCGGGTTCGGGGAAGTAGTGGGCGTCGAAGGGCGTGTAGGGCCGCCGGTCGAGCGTCAGGTAGACGAGGGCCATCCCCCGGTGGGTGAGCGAGCTCGTCGGCCCCCCGGCCATGGCCGCCAGAGCGGTCACCGGCAGGGTGCTGAAGACCAGCTCGGCGTCGAGCCCGCCCAGGTCCGCTACGGGCGACGACATGCGGATCTCGGCCCCGGCCGCGGCGGCGGCGTCGGCCAGGGCCTCGCTGATCTGGCCGAAGCCGCGCCGGGGGTAGAGGAACGTGGCTCCGCCACCCCGGGCCTTCACCAACCGCTTGGCGACGGCGACCGGGCCGTCGGCGCTGACCCGGCGCCGAGCCAGCTCACCGGAGAGCTGGTCGGGCGGGGCACCCCAGAGCTTCTGCACATACGGGGCGTAGAAGGCGTCGGCCATCGTCGGGCCCAGACCGGCCCGCACCACCTCGGCGAAGGTGTCCGCTCGGGGACGGCGCAGCGGAGCCACGAGCGTGTCCCGGGCCGCGCCGGCGGCGAGCCGGGCCGGCAGCTTCGTCAGGAGCTCCTGGGCCCGCAGTGGGAACCGCAACCACCGGTCCGTCAGGCGGATGCGGCCATTGCGGGGGCGGACCTGGAGGTCATCGCCCAGCAGGCCCCGGATCTCCTCGAGCAGGTCCGGCGGGGTCGACGGGTGCAGCCGGTGGCTGCCGAAGTCCACGCGGACCCCCTCCACCTCGAGGCTCCCCGCCATGCCCCCCACCCGCGGCGCCGCCTCGTACACGACGACCGAGCGCCCCGCCCGGGCGAGCCGCCACGCCGCCATGAGCCCCGCCGGCCCCGCCCCGACCACCACCACATCCCACGACGTCATCGTTCTGGTACCAGCAACGCGCGCCCCAGTGCACATAGCTGGGACCAGAACGGGTGAGTCATCGTTCTGATACCAGCAACGCGCGCCCCAGTGCACATAGCTGGGACCAGAACGGGTCGTCAGGCAAGGGGGAAGGCGACGGCGGGGGGGCCGACGTAGGTGACGGCCACCCGGTCGCCGCGGGCGTGGGCCGGGGCCTGCGCCACCCGCACGGTGAGCGCGGCGCCGTCGTCCAGACGCACGGCGTAGACGGTGTCGTGGCCGTAGAACTCCACGAGGTCGACCTCCCCGGCGTCGCCGCCCCGCACCTCCAGGTGCTCGGGGCGCAGGAGCACCTGGACCTCCCCGTCGCTCGCCTCCCGGAGGGCGACCCCACCCACAGGGGTCATGGCCGCGGCCCCGGTAGCGACACCGGCCAGGAGGTTGGCGTCCCCCACGAAGCCGGCGATCCACGGCGTGGCCGGGGCGTCGTAGAGCTCGGCGGGGGCGGCCTGCTGGACGATCTCGCCCTCGGACATCACCGCCACCTCATCGCCCAGCACGAAGGCCTCGTCCTGGTCGTGGGTGACGAAGACGGTCGTCACCCCGACCTCGGCCAGCAGACGGTGGACCTCGGCGCGGACCTGAACCCGCAGCGAGGTGTCCAGGTTCGAGAACGGCTCGTCGAGCAGGAGGGCGGCGGGACGGGGGGCGAGCGCCCGGGCCAGGGCGACCCGCTGCTGCTGACCGCCGGAGAGCGTGGCGGGGGACCGGTCGCCGAGGCCGGCCAAGCCGACCATGGCCAGGGCGTCCTCGACCAACTGGTCCCGGTCCGGGCCCCGGGACAGCCCGTAGGCGACGTTGCGGGCCACGCTCATGTGCGGGAACAGGGCCCAGTCCTGGAACACCATGCCGATGCGCCGCCGCTCCGGCGGAATGTCCCTGCCGCCACCCGTGAGCACCTCGTCGCCCAGACGGACCTCGCCGGCGTCGGGGTGCTCGAGGCCGGCCAGGATGCGCAGGAGGGTGGTCTTGCCGCAGCCCGACGGGCCGAGGAGGGCCACCATCCGCCCGGCCTCGACCCGCAGCGAGACACCCCGGAGCACCGGGTCGACGGCGAACGTCTTGGTGACGTCGATCGCCTCCAACGGCGCAGCGTCCTGCAGGGCCACGGCGCGGAGGGTACCGGGACGCCCCTGCCGGATCTGAGCAGGACCTACTCAGGCACCACCCGGACGCGACGATCCACAATGGGGCGGACACCCCGAGCCCGTCCCGCCGCCTCGCTCTCCCGGCGACGGCGGGACGAGATCTTCGGGAACCGGCGGCCGTCGGGGCGTCGTCCAACGGAGCATGACCATCACATCCCGCCGGCTCGGCGCCTTGGCGCTCGGCCTGCTCCTGTTCCTGACGGCCTGCGCCCGCACCGACGGGGAGGACAATGCATCCAGTGCCGACTCCGGCGCTGACGAGGCGGCGATCACCGCCGACACGGTCGGCTCCGGGGAGTCCGCCGCCGCCGAGGAGGCCGGCGGCGGCGCATCGGCCGACTCGGGCAGCTCGGTCGACTTCGGCGTAGCAGCCGAGAACCGCCAGATCATCTCCCGGGGCACGGTCGACCTGCGAGTGGAGGACCTCGACGCCGCGGTCGAGGGTGTTCAGGTCCTCGTCGACGACGTCGGCGGCCTGGTCTTCGCTGAGAACACGGACCTGCGGCAGGGCGCCCGTACCCGCATCACCATCAAGGTCCCGCCCACCGAGTTCCGGGCGGCGCTGGCCGCCCTGGCCGAGCTCGGCGAAGTGCAGACCCAGACCGTCACCACCGACGACGTGACCGAGCAGGTGGTCGACCTCGACAGCCGCATCGCCACCTCCGAGGCCAGCGTCGACCGGCTCCGGCTGCTGCTGGCCCGGGCCGAGCGCATCCAGGACATCACCCAGATCGAGGGTCAGCTCCTCCAACGGGAGACCGAGCTGGAGACGCTGCGGGGCCAGCGCCGCACCATCGAGGGCCAGATCTCCCTGGCGACCGTCGAGGTCACGCTGCGGGCCGAGCGCACGTCGCCCCCGCCCCCCGAGCCGGTGGAGGAGGCCCAGACCGGCTTCCTCGACGGCCTCCGGGGTGGCGCCAAGGCCCTGCGCACCTTCGCCGTCGGCCTCTCCGCCGTGCTCGGCGCGCTCCTGCCGTGGCTCCCCTTCCTCCTGCTCGGCGCCCTGGTGACCCGGCGCTGGTGGCGGCCCCGGTCCCGCACGGCGGCAAGCTGAACCACACCGAAAGCGATGCAGGGAAGGGGGCGTGGGGTACCGCCGCCGGTCGTCGGGGGCAGAACACCATCGCCCGACCGAGCGGCTTCCGAAATTGCGCCGATCTGTTGCGGTGGGCGCAACCAGCCGGCGCCAGAACCGAGACTGCCTGCCGGCTTCCGAAATTGCGCCGATCTGTTGCGGCATGCGCAACCAAACGGCGCCAGAACGGGATGGGGGCCGCCGAACGCTGGTCGAGGCGCCGGGCGAGGGACCGGGCGAGGGACCGGCCGCCCCGGGAGACCGGCAGCCCGTCCCCACGCCCCCTTTCCTTGCCGCGGCTTGCCGACCCCGGGCTGAGCTCAGGCCGCGGCGGGGGTGGGCTCGCGCATGGGGTCGGGAAGAGGGCGGGCGTGGACCACGGACAGGCGCCGGGTGGCCCGCGTGAGGGCGACGTAGAGGGAGCGCATGCCGGCGGACTCCTCGGCCACGATGGCCGCGGGTTCGACCACCACGGCGGCGTCCAGCTCGAGGCCCTTGGCCAGATCGACGGGAACGAGGGTGACCCGACGGTCCAGGCCGCGGCGGGTCGCTCGGCCGTAGTCGACCCCCGCGGCCTCCAGTCCGGCGGCGACCTCCTCGACCAGCGAACGGGGAACGATCACCGCGACGTTGCCGGGCTCGACCAGGTCCCGGGCCCGGACGGCGGCGGCCGCCACCTCGGCGCCGAGGCCCGAGCGCTCGGGCACCGGCACGAACTCCGGGGGGTCCTCCCCCGGCCGCACGGCGACCGGCGGGGTCAGCCACGGGGCACTGGCCCCGAGCACGGCCACGGCCGGACCCATGAGCGAGGCCGGGATGCGGTAACCCACCGTCAGCTCGATGTGGCGGGGGTCCCGGCGGCTCGGGAGGTGGGCGAGCACGTCCTCCCAGCTCTCGGCCCCCCACGGGCCGGTGGCCTGGCCGATGTCACCGACGATGGTCAGGGACCCCGACAGCGACCGCCGGGCCAGCATGCGCAGCTCCATAGGTGATCGGTCCTGGGCCTCGTCCACCACGATGTGGCCGAAGGTGCGGATCTCGGCCCGCCCCCGCACCGGGCCCAAGTAGGCGTGGGCCTCGTCCAGCAGGGGCACGTCGTCGACCGTCCACAGCACCTCGGACGCATGGCTCGACCGGGGCCGGTACAGGGAGTCGGCGGCGGCCTCGCCGAAGGTGTCGCGGGCGGCGTGGCGCAGGAGGGCCCGGGACCCGAACAGGTCATGGAGCAGGTGCTCGGGCGTGAGCCGGGGCCACATCCACTCCAGCGCTTCGCGGACCTCGGGGGCCCCGCGCAGAGCGGCACGGACCTCGCCCGGCTCCAGCTCGCGGCTGGTGCTTTCGGCGAGTGCGGCGAAGACCTGCTGCTCGACGAAGCGCCGCCCGGCGTTGTGGCCTCGGAACCGCCGGCGGGCGCTGCGGACGATGCCCCGGGACTGTTCGCGGGTCATCCGCAGGCGACTGCGCCCATAGGGCACGACCAGGTCCCAGCGCAGCGGCCGCTCCCGGTCGTCGATGGCCCGGGACAGCACCGTGCCCATCCGGGCGTCGCCCTTGACCCGGGCCACGTCGGGGGCGTCGCGGCCCTCGACCGTCATGCCGGACACCAGGTCGGCGGTCACCGCCAACTCGACGCCGACCTCGCCGAGAGACGGCAGGACATGCTCGATGTAGCCCAGGAACAGCCGGTTGGGGCCGACGACCAGGACGCCCTGTCCCTCCAGCGGGAAGCGGTGGGTGTAGAGGAGATACGCGGCCCGGTGCAGCGCCACGACGGTCTTGCCGGTGCCCGGACCGCCCTGGACGACCAGCACGCCCGGCAGGTCGGAGCGGATGATGGCGTCCTGCTCGGCCTGGATCGTGGCCACGATGTCGCCCAGCTTCCCGGTGCGGGCCTCTTCCAGCGAGGCCAGGAGGGCGGCCTTGCCCACCAGGTCCGAGCCCGCGCCCTCGGCCAGCAGGGCTGCGCCGTCGAAGACCTCGTCCTCCATGGCCAGGAGCCTGCGGCCCCGGGTGGCGAAGTGCCGGCGTCGGTAGAGCCCCATCGGCTGACGACCGGTCGCCCGGTAGAAGGGCTCGGCCACCGGCGCCCGCCAGTCGACGACCAGCGGGTTGTAGTCCTCGTCGGACACCGCGATGCGACCGATGTGAAAACGCTCGCCCCCGTGCTCCTGGTCCCGGTCGATGCGGCCGAAGACCAGCGAGGCGTCGCCGATGTGGAGTTGGGTGAGGCGGCTCACGATGCTCTCGTGGATGACCTCGCGCTCGAAGCGGGCCTGGTTGGTGCCACCCCGGCCGACCTCCACCATGCCCGCCAGGCGCGAAGCCGACCGGCGGCTGGCCTCGAGGGCGTCATAGGCCCGATCGAGGTGGTCCTGTTCGGCTTTCAGATCGGCATCGCTGGGCATGGGGAACGTTCGATCCTACCGGCCCCTTCTGCCGCCGACGGTGCGCCCGATCTGTCACGATCCGGGCGTGACCGTCGCGCACGAAGGCACCCTGGGCCCGCTGGTCCAGTCGACCGTCCGGGTCGCCACCTGGAACCTGTGGTGGCGCTTCGGGCTCTGGGAGCAGCGGGCCGAGCCGATCCTGGCCACCCTGCGGGCCGCCGACGCCGACGTGATCGCCCTTCAGGAGGTCTGGGCCGAGGGCGGGCGCAACCAGGCCGCCGAACTGGCCGACGCCCTCGGCGGCTACCACCACGCCTACGCCGCCAAGTACGAGTTCGAGGGCGTCCACTTCGGCAACGCCGTGCTCGCCCGGTGGCCGATCACCGACCAGGACCACGAGTACCTGCCCACGCCCCCCGACGAGGACGAGGGGCGACTCGTGCTCCGAGCCGACGTCGACGGGCCCCGCGGCCCACTGTCGATCTACTCCACCCATCTCCACTACCGCCTCCACCACGGCCACATCCGCCAGGAGCAGGTGAAGGCCCTCTGCACCTACATCCGGGACACCGCGGTGGACGGGTTCCCGGCCGTGCTCTGCGGTGACTTCAACGCGGTGGCCGACAGCGACGAGATCCGGATGCTCACCGGCAAGGCCAGCGCCCCCGCCCCGCCGCTGGTCTTCCGGGACGTCTGGGAGCTGGTCCCCGGCGACGGCCCCGGCCTGACGTGGTCCAACGACAACCCGTACGCCGCCGTCGAGGCCGAGACCCCGGCCCGCATCGACTACGTGTTCGTCGCCGGGCCAGGGGCGAGCGGCCGGGGTCACGCCACGTCCGTCGCCCTCCTCGGCGACGAGCCCGTGGGCGGGGTCTTCCCCTCGGACCACTTCGGCGTCGTGACCGATCTCCGCTACTGAGGGCCCGTGACCACCGCACTCGTACTCGGGGCCGGCGGCCTGACCGGCGGGGCCTTCCACGCCGGTGTCCTCCAGGGCCTGCTCGACGGCGGGTGGGACGCGGCGGACGCCGACCTGATCGTCGGGACCTCGGCGGGGTCCTCCACCGGAGCGACCCTCCGGGCCGGCATCCCCGTGACCGACCACTACGCCGACCAGACCCGTCAGCCGGTGTCCGCCGAGACCGAGGCCCGACGCCGGGGTCTGCCGCCCCGCCTCGACTTCACCGAGCCCGAACGGCCCACCGACCGGCGCCCCCTCGACCCCACCCTCGGCGGCCGGGCCTTCCTGCGGCGGGGCCACCCTCGCCTCGGTCTCCTGTTCGGCGGCCTCCAGCCCCGCGGGCGAATGGACACCCTGCGCATCGCGGCTCGTATCGACGGGATCCACGCGGGCGTCCCGTGGCCCGAGGCCCCGCTGTGGATCTGCTCGGTCCGGGTCCGCGACGGCCGTCGACGGGTGTTCGGCCGGGAGATGTCAGAGGCCACCGTCGGGGTCGCCGTCGCCGCCTCGTCCGCCGTCCCCGGTCTCCTGGCCCCCGTCACGATCGACGGGGCCGAGCACGTCGACGGCGCGGTGCACTCCCCCACCAACCTCGACCTGTTGGCCGGCCTGGGCTACGACCGGATCGTCGTGTCCTCCCCCATGTCGGGCTCGACCGACTGGCGCCAACCGGCTCGGGCGTACCACACCCGTCTCCTGCAACGGGAGGCCGCCGCCGTCCGCCAGCCCGGCACCGAGCTCGTCCTGATCGAGCCCGACGCGGGGACGATCACGGTCATGGGAGACGACGCCATGCGCCCGGGCCTCGAGCGCGAGGTGGCCGAGTCCGCCCGGCGTCAGGGCCGCGCCGCCGGCTGACCTCGACCGCCGCTCAGCCGCCCTCGTCCTCACCCACCTCGCGCAGCGCGTCCCGAAGCGCGAGACGGAGACGCCGGGCCACCGTGGGGCTCAGGTGCGCGACCAAGCCGGTGCCCGCCGCGCCGACCTCCTCCACCGTCAGCACCACCCGGGGCTCGGCATCCTCGTAGTCGTCGCTGATCGCCACCGCCCACGACACCTTGGTGATGTCGTACTCCTCGGCGTCGGGCGGGAGGTCGGCATCGGTGGCGGGGTAATCGTCGATCGAGCGGCGCATCCCCCCAGTGTCCCCGACTGAAGGGCGTCAGCACCGCGTCGGTACCGTGACGGGCCGTGTCGGACTTGCAGAACAGCCCCTTCCTCCGTGCCTGCCGGCGCGAGCCGGTCGCCCACACCCCGGTGTGGTTCATGCGCCAAGCCGGTCGTTCGCTGCCCGAGTACCGGGAGCTGCGAGGAACCGGGAGCATCCTCGACGCGATCCAGACGCCGGACCTGGCCACCGAGATCACCCTGCAGCCGGTCCGCCGCCACGGGGTCGACGCCGCCGTGCTGTTCTCCGACATCGTCGTGCCCATCCAGGCCGTCGGCTTCGGCGTCGACGTCGTCCCCGGAACCGGGCCGGTGGTCGACGAGCCCTTCGCCGGCCCCGCCGACCTGGCCCGCCTCCGGCCTCTGGAGGCGGAGGCCGACATCCCCTATGTCCTCGAGACCGTCCGCAACCTCGTGGCCGAGCTGGACGTTCCCCTCATCGGCTTCGCCGGCGCGCCGTTCACCGTCGCCTCCTACCTGATCGAGGGCCGCCCCTCCCGTACCTACGCCAAGACCAAGGCGATGATGCTGGGGGAGCCCGCGCTCTGGCGCGACCTGATCGACCGCTTGGCCGACCTCGCCCTCGGGTTCGTGCGGGCCCAGGTCGACGCCGGGGCGACTGCAGTCCAGCTCTTCGACTCGTGGGCCGGCGCGCTGACCCCCGAGCAGTACGAGGCCCACGTCCTGCCCGCCAGCCGCAAGGTCTTCGACGGCCTGGCCGACTTGGGCGTCCCGCGAGTCCACTTCGGTGTGGGGACCGGCGAGCTGCTCGGTCTGTTCGCCGAGGCGGGCGCCGATGTCGTGGGTGTCGACTGGCGGGTGCCCATCGACGCCGGGTGGGAGCGCATCGGCCTTGACAAGGGTGTCCAGGGCAACCTCGACCCCGCCGCCTGCCTGGCGCCCTGGCCCGCGGTCGAGCACGAGGTGCTCGGTGTCCTGGAGCGTGTCGGCGGTCGCCCCGGCCACATCTTCAACCTGGGCCACGGCGTGCTGCCCGAAACCGACCCGACCGTGCTCACCCGCATCGTCGAGCTGGTCCACGAGCGGACCGCCGCATGAGGCCGGCGCCAGCCGGACGGGGCCCAGGGGCCCGACGGCGCAGCCCTCAGGAGCGATGACGGTGACCCTCGGCGTCCTGGTCATGGCGTACGGGACTCCCCGGACCCCAGCCGACATAGAGCCCTACTACACCCACATCCGCCGGGGCCGACCGCCGACCCCCGACCTGCTGGCCGAGCTGACCGGCCGTTACGAGGCCCTCGGCGGCGTGTCCCCCCTGGCCCAGCGGACCGAGGCCCAGCGGGCGGCCATCGAGGCCGCGCTGCCCGCCGGGACCATCGTGCGCCTCGGCCAGAAGCACGCCGCGCCCTTCGTCGAGGATGGCCTGGCCGCCCTGGCCGACGAGGGCGCCGACACCGTCGTCGGCCTCGTCCTGGCCCCGCACTTCTCCGGGTTCAGCGTCGGTCAGTACCACGACCGGGCCGCCGCCACCGCGACGGAGCGGGGGGTCGACTACCGCCGGTTGGACGACTGGTCCGACCTCGACGCGTGGCTCGACTTCCAGGCGGTGGCGGTCAACGACCAGCTCGCCGACCTGCCCGACGGCAGCACCGTCCTGTTCACCGCCCACAGCCTCCCCGAGCGGGTGCTGGAGGGCGACCCGTACCCGGCGGTCCTGGCGGCCTCGGCGGCGGCCATCGCCGACCGCGCTGGTCTCGACGGTTGGGCGCTGGCCTGGCAGAGCGCGGGGCGCACGCCCGAGCCCTGGCGGGGTCCGGACGTCCTCGAGGTCATCGACGATCTCGATGCCCCCGGCGTGCTCGTGTGCGCGCAGGGCTTCACCTCGGACCACCTCGAGATCCTCTACGACCTCGACATCGAGGCCGCCACCCGAGCCGAGGTGCGGGGCATCCCCTTCGCCCGCACCCGGTCGGTCAACGCCGACCCCTCGGTCATGGCCGGCCTGGCCCAGCTGGTCCTCCGCCTCGCCTGACCTTCATTGGAGGCAATAGGGGGCGGATTCCGCCCCCTATTGCCTCCGATGGCGACTCGCACCTCACCCCACTCCGTGCGTCGCTTGCCCTTCTCCCTCGTCGTCCACCAGGCCGGACCGACCTTCACCCCTCGTCATGCGCCAGGCCCGCTCGGCGGCCGCGGCGGCCAGCCTCCGCAAGCCCTCTCCAGTGAAAGGCGCGCCCGCAGGGGGCTCATCGAGCCAGGGCGCGGGATGACCCGGCCCGGAGCGAGGACTGGGCGGACGGGGGGGTCGGGCCACGACCCGACGCCAGGCATCGGTGGCCCGAAGACCCGCGTCGGGGGCACCGGGACGGTCGACCCGCACCGCGTCGGCCGGTCGGGACGACCCCGCGGCCCGGCGCCGGCGCAGCTCAGCCAGGACCTCCTCCCGGGACCGGCCCCGCAGCCGCAGGAGGGCGAAGGGGTCGGCGTCGAGCTCGTCGGCGACGAGGTAGCAGACGGCGGCCGAGTGCTTGCAGGGGATCGCCCGGTCGGGGCACGAGCAGCGGGGCACGATCTCGCCGGCCGTGGGCAGGAGCTCGACACCGACGGCTCGGGCGTCCTCGACGATCCCAGGGTCCAGCTCGCCGTCGAGCAGGGCCGCGGTGTGGGCGGCGCGGGCGGTGACGGCGTCGAGGACCACGTTCCACTCGTCGTCGGTGAACCGGCGGATGTGGATCCGCACCGTGTACGGCTCGGGGCGACTGCCCTGGACGCGGGCGTTGATCTCCCCCGGGCTCAGCCCGATCTCCTGCACCCGGTCGTGACGGGCGTAGGTCCGGCCCCGGGGCAGCCGATTCTCGTCCAGACGGGCCCGCCGCTGGAGCGCGTCGGTCCACGCCTTCCCCCACCAGGTCGTGCCGAAGACCCGACGGTGGGCCATCAGGACCCTCCCACCGAGAGCTGCACCAGCTCGGCCAGCGCCTCGTCGTCCAGCTCGGAGATCCATGCCTCGCCGGCACCGACGACGGCATCGGCGAGGTCGCGTTTGGTCGCCAGCAGGGTGGCGATGCGGTCCTCCACCGTGCCCTCACAGATCAGGCGGTGGACCTCGACCGGCCGGGTCTGGCCGATGCGCCACGCCCGGTCGCTGGCCTGGTCCTCCACCGCGGGGTTCCACCAGCGGTCGTAGTGCACGACGTGGGTGGCCCGGGTCAGGTTGATCCCGGTGCCCCCGGCCCGCAGCGAGATCACGAAGACATCGGCCTCGCCCGCCTGGAAGCGGGCCACCAGGTCCTCGCGGGCCGCGATGGAGAGCGAGCCGTGGAGGAAGAACGTGCGGAGCCCCCGCTCGGTGAGATGGGACTCGAGCAGCCGCCCCATGGCGACGTACTGGGTGAAGACCAGGGCGGCCTCGTCCTCGGCGGTGACGATCTCGAGCAGCTCGGTGGCACCGTCGAGCTTGCCCGACCGACCGTCGAGGGGCCCGGCCTGCAGCAGGTACTGCGCCGGGTGGTTGCAGATCTGCTTGAGGGCGGTGAGCAACTTCAGGACGAGTCCCCGGCGGGCCATGCCCTGGGCGGACTCGATCTGGGCCAGCACCTCGTCGGTGACCGCCCGGTAGAGGGTCGCCTGCTCGACGGTCAGCGGCATGATCCGGTCGATCTCGGTCTTGGGCGGCAGGTCGGGGGCGATGGTGGGATCGCTCTTCTTGCGCCGCAGGAGGAACGGCCGGACGACCCGGCGAAGGGCCTCGGCCACCTCGTCGTCCTGGTAGCGCTCGATGGGGAGGGCGACATCGGTGCGGAACGCCTCCAGCGGACCGAGCAGCCCCGGCGTGGTCCAGTCGAGGATCGCCCAGAGCTCGGTGAGGCGGTTCTCCACCGGGGTGCCGGTCAGCGCGAACCGGGCGTCGCCCCGGATGCGCCGCAGGGCCCGGGCGGTCCGGGCGTTGGGGTTCTTGACCGCCTGGGCCTCGTCGGCGACCACGAGACCCCACCCCACCCCGGCGAGGGCCTCGGCGTCCCGACGGACGACCCCGTAGGTCGCGACCACGATCTCGTCGGGCGCGAGACCGGCCAGGTCACGGCCCGGGCCGTGGAACCGCCGGGTCGGCACCCCGGGAGCGAAGCGCGCGGTCTCGCGCTCCCAGTTGGCCAGCACCGACGCCGGGCACACGACCAGGGTGGGGCGGCCGTGGGACCGGCGGGTGAGGTGCAGAGCGAGGATCTGGATGGTCTTGCCGAGGCCCATGTCGTCGGCCAGCACCCCACCGACGCCCAGGTCGGCCATCTCGGTCAGCCAGGCGAGGCCGCGCTGCTGGTAGGGCCGGAGGACGGCGTCGAGATCAGCCGGCGGCGCGGCGCGGCGTTCGGGGTCCATCGCCGCGAGGCGGGCGGCGAGGTCAGCCAGCGGGCCTTCGAGCTCGACCTCGATGGCCTCCCCGCCGACGGTCAGGGTCCCGCCGAGCGCGGCCGCTACGGCCTCGCCCGCCTCCACCCGGCGGCGCTCCAGGACCCGCGCCAGGGCCTTCGGGTCGGCCCGCACCCAGCGACCCCGGAGGCGGACCATCGGCCGGCGCGCCTCGGCCAGGGCCCGCAGCTCCTGCTCGGTGACCTTCTCGTCACCGACCGTCGCCTCCCACCGCAGCTCGACGAGGGTCTCCAGCGACAGGCCCGCGGCTGTCACCGCCGCCGGGGCCGAGGACACGACGGGCTTCACCTCCAGGGTCTCCATGAGGGCGGCGGGCCAGAGGACGTGGACACCGGCGGCAGCCAGGTCCTCGACGACGGGGCCCATCAGCTCATCGACGTCCTCGTCCCGCAAGCCGAGCCACGTCGGCCGAGGCTGATCGAGCAGCCGCCGGATCGGCGGCCACACCCTCGCGGCCCGCCTGAGAGCCAGCAGGAGGGCCGACTCGGCGTCGCCGAAGCGCTCGAGCACGACCTCGGGGGCCGACCACAGGTCGAAGGCGTCGACCACCAGGCTGGGATCCCGACGGCTCTGGAGCTGGATCACCCCGGCGAAGCGGCCGTCCGCCTCGGTCGGGGGCTCCAGACGCATGGCCACCATGGCCTCGTCGTCCTCGCCACCCAGCGCTCGGAGCCAGGG
This sequence comes from uncultured Microthrixaceae bacterium, assembly GCA_963845425.1. Taxonomy (GTDB): domain Bacteria; phylum Actinomycetota; class Acidimicrobiia; order Acidimicrobiales; family DATDAH01; genus DATDAH01. The sequence goes on along the minus strand of CAWJSC010000009.1, from coordinate 151,153 downwards.
CTCGTTGCCGCGGAGGTCGGTGGGCGCCATCGCGGCGAAGGCCGGGTGACCGACGGCGGTCGCGGCGTCCGCCACCCGGGGGAGCAGGTCGGCAACGGCGTCGGAGAGATCGGCCACGGCCCGGTCCGGTGAGGCCACCCGCAACGGACGCAGGCCGACGAGGCGGGCGTGGGCCTCGGGCGGCAGGGCCGAGCTCAACTGACCCCGGAGCACCAGGTCCTCGGGGTCGAGCGGGCCCAGGCGCCAGGCGTCCTCGCCCGCCGGGGTGATGCCGGGGAGCAGACGGCCACGGGAGACGAGCTCCACGGCGATGCGGCTCACCGCCGACCAGGCCCGGACCGACGGGCGGACCGTTCGACTCGCCGGCAGCTCGACGAGGTCGTCGAGCACGTCACGGAGCGGGACGATGCGGGCGGGCACCATCCGCCGTCGGGGCCGCACGGGACTGGGGAGGACCACCTCCAGTTCGGCGTCGGCTCCCTCGATGGCGCCGACCGGCGACCACAACGCGAGGGCACCGTCACGCGGGAGCGCCGCCGGGACGAAGGTGGCTTCGGCGAGGGGATCGGAGAACACGGGGGCCGCTGACGGTATCCCTCCCCCACGGGAGCCGCCCGCCGTCCAGCCCGTCACCACCCATCGGTAGGCTCGGCTCGTGAAGACGTTGGTGCTCGCGCCCGAGGTCGCCGCCATCGCGGACACGATGGACTGGTGAGAGGACGGCGGCCCCGCCGCCCCGAGCGGTCGGGATGAGCACGCAGTTCAACGTCGTCGGCGGCGGGATCGCCGGTCTGGCCGCGGCCTGGGAGCTGTCGTCGGTCGACGGCGTCCAGGTCACGGTCCACGAGGCGGGCGACCGGTGGGGCGGCAAGGTCCACACCTCGCCCTTCGCGGGCCTCCAGGTGGACGAGGGGGCCGACGCCTTCCTGCTCCGGGTGCCGTGGGCCCTCGACCTGGTACGGGAGCTGGGCCTGGAGGACGAGGTCGTGCATCCGGCCGAGCGCCAGGCGTACCTGTGGAGCCGGGGTGCCCTGCGACCGATGCCGAGCCGGCACGTGCTCGGGGTGCCCCTGGACCTCGACGATCTGGCCGCCACCGGGCTCCTGGACGACGCCGAACTGGCCGTGACCCACGCGGCGTACGCGGCCCCCGGCCGTCCGGTGACCGCCGACGACGTGTCCGTGGCCGACCTGGTCGCGTCCGCCACCGGACGGCCGGTGCTCGATCGCGTGGTCGCTCCGCTCCTCAACGGGATCAACGCCGGCCGGGCCGACGACATGAGCGCGGCCGCCCTCACTCCCCAGCTCCTGGCTGCCGGCCGCCATCCCGCGGGGCTGCTGGCCGGTCTCGCGGACCAGCAGGCCGCCGCCGACCCTGCCGCCCCGGTCTTCGGTGGGTTCGAGGGGGGCACCGGACGCCTGGTCGACCGGCTGGTCGAGGCCCTGGGCGAGCGGGGGGTCGAGCTCCGACTCGGCGACCACGTCCGGTCGATCGGCCACCTCGAGGCCGACGGGGTGGTGCTGGCCCTACCGACCTTCGCCGCAGCCGACCTCCTGGCCGACGCCTCTCCGGGCGCCGCGGGCCTGCTCGAGACCATCACGTACGCCTCCGTGGTGCTGGTGAGCCTGGCCGTGCCCCGGGCGGCGGTCGCCCGCCCGCTCGACGCCTCGGGCTTCCTCGTGGCCGACCCCGAGGGCCTCCTGCTCACCGCGTGCTCCTGGAGTTCCACGAAGTGGGCCCACCTGGGAGGTACCGGCTCCGTCGTGCTGCGGGCCTCCGCCGGCTCCGCCGGTGACGACCGCATCGCCCGCCTCCACGACGACGACCTGGTCGCCCGGCTCCTCGAGGACCTGGCCACGACGATGAGCCTCCAGGGCCCGCCCACCGAGGTCCGGGTCAGCCACTGGGAGCGCTCGCTACCCCAGTACCGGGTCGGTCACGAGGCGCGGGTGGCCGACATCCAGGCCACTCTCGCCGCCGAGCACGACGGCCCCGTGGTGCTGACGGGGGCGGCCTACGGTGGCGTGGGGCTGCCCGCCTGCATCCACCACGGCCGCACCGCCGCCCGGCGGCTGCTCGACGCCCGTGCCTGAGCGCACCGACGAGGCGGCGGCCGCGACCCCGACCCCGGCGGCGGTGCCGGGCTCGAAGCTCCCGCTGCTGATCTGCCTGGGTGCGGGCCTCCTGCTCGCGTTCTCGCTGCCGCCGTGGGGCTGGTGGCCATTGACCTTCATCGCCTTCGCCCTGTTCAGTCGACAGCTCGACGAACCGGCTCGCCGCGTGCGGGCCAAACGGGGAGCCGTGTTCGCCCTGGGCTGGTTCGTGCCGTCGGTCGTCTGGATGCTCGACTTCACGCTCCCGGGCTACGGGGTGGTGCTGGCCCTGTGGGGCGGCTTCTGGGCCCTCGCCGCCATGGCCTGCCCGCCGGGCCGTCGACGCTGGCCCGCCCTCGTCGGCGCGACCGTGCTGGCGGAGTTCCTGCGCTGGTCCTGGCCCTTCGGCGGCCAGCCGCTGGCCACGGTGGCGATGACCCAGGCCGGCTCGCCGCTCGGGCCGACGGTCCGCCTGCTCGGGCCGCTGCTGCTGGTCGCCCTGGTCGTCGCCGTCGCCGTCGCGCTGGACGCCCTCGCCTGCGGCGCCCGCCGCACCGGCGCCCTCGCCCTGGTCGGCGTGGTCGCCGTGGTGCTCCTCGCGGCCGTCGCCCCCGACGGGCGGGCGACCGGCACGCTCGACGTGGCCCTCGTGCAGGGCGGTGGGCCCCAGCGCACCCGGGCGGCCGACACCGACGAGCGAGAGGTCGTCGAGCGCCACCTCGAGGCCAGCGAGGACATCGACACCCCAGTCGACCTGGTCGTCTGGCCCGAGAACGTCATCAACGTCGAGGGCCCGGTGGCGAGCCAGCGGGAGGGCGAGGAGCTGTCGGCTCTGGCCCGGGAGCTGGATGCCCCCCTGGTGGTCGGCGCCGTGGAGGGCGAGGAGGACGGATTCCGCAACGCCGCCCTGGTCATCGATGCCGACGGCGAGTTCACCGACCGGTTCGAGAAGGTCCGCCGGGTCCCCTTCGGTGAGTACGTGCCCTTCCGGTCCACCCTCAGCCGCTTCGCCGGAGACGCGCTGCCCGCGCGGGACGCCATCGTGGGGGAGGGGCCGGCCACCGTCGAGACCGACGTCGGAACGTTCGGCGTGGTCATCTCCTGGGAGGTGTTCTTCGCCAACCGGGCCCGGGATGCCATCCGCCACGGCGGCGAGGTCCTGCTCAACCCCACCAACGGGTCGTCCTACTGGCTGACCATCGTGCAGACCCAGCAGGTCGCGTCCTCCCGGCTCCGGGCGATGGAGACCGGGCGATGGGTCCTCCAGGCCGCCCCGACGGGTCTCACCGCCATCATCACCCCTGACGGCGAGGTCCTCGACCGGACCGCCGTGAGCGAGCGAGCCCTGGTCCAAGGCACCGTCGAGACCCGCGCCGGCCTCACCATCTACACGCGCGTCGGCGACTGGCCCATGCTCGTGCTGGCCCTCGGCCTGGTTCTCGGGGCCTGGCTCGTGTTCGGGCGTTCAGCGCGTCGGGCCAGGGAAACCGCCCTCAGACCTCCAGCAGGACGGTCGTCGGGCCGTCGTTGACCAGCTCGACCAGCATGTCGGTACGGAAGCGGCCGGTGGCCACCGTCGCCCCCTTGTCCCGCAACGTCGCCACGACGAGGTCGACCAGCGCTTCGGCCCGTTCGGGGGCCGCCGCCTCGATCCACGACGGCCGGCGGCCCTTGTCGGTGTTGCCGTAGAGGGTGAACTGGCTGACGACCAGGACCTGGCCCGTCGTGTCCGCCACGGCGCGGTTCATCACCCCGTCGTCGTCGGCCATGACCCGCAGGCCCCAGATCTTGTCGGCCAACTTGGCCGCCTGGGCCTCTGTGTCGTCCCGGTGCACGCCGACCAGCACGCAGAGGCCGGCCCCGATCTCGCCGACCGTCTGGTCGCCGACGAGCACCCGGGCGCTCACCACTCGCTGCACCAGACCCCGCACACGACCCATCCTGGCCCGAAACCCCCCGGTTCCGGGCACACTTGACCGCTCAGTCAACGGAAAGAAAGCCTTCCTCTCGCATGTCTGCCGACGCGCCGCTGCGCATCGCCTACCTCAGCTATCGGGGCAAGCCCCATGTCGGGGGCCAAGGCGTCTACACCCGTCATCTCTCGAAGGCCCTCGTGGATCTCGGCCACACCGTCGAGGTCCTGGGCGGCCAGCCCTATCCCCGCCTGGACGAGCGGGTCCCGCTGGTGGAGCTGCCCAGCCTGGACATCTACAACGAGCACTTCCCGATGCGGATGCCATGGATCGGCGAGCTGAAGCACTTCGCCGACTTCGTCGAGGTCACCAGTTTCTCGCTGGGGACCTTCCCCGAGCCGCTGGCGTTCAGTGTCCGGGCGTGGCAGCACCTGCGCACCCGCAAGGGCGAGTTCGACCTGGTCCACGACAACCAGTGCCTGGGCTACGGCCTGCTGGCGATCGAACGGGACGGCCTGCCCGTGGTGGCCACCATCCACCACCCCATCACCGTCGACCGTCGCCTGGAGATGGAGCACGCCGAGAACGGCTGGCAGCGCTGGAACAAGGGGCGCTGGTACGCCTTCACCAAGATGCAGACCCGGGTGGCCAGCCGCATGAAGCGCGTCATCACGGTGTCGGAGAACTCCCGGGACGACATCCACCGGGACCACCTCGTTCCCCTGGAGAACATGGCCATCGTCCCGGTGGGCGTGGACCAGGAGCAGTTCAAGCCCCTGCCCCACATCGCCCGGGTCCCCGGCCGGCTCATCACCACCGCGTCGGCCGACGTGGCCATGAAGGGCCTGGCCTACCTGCTGGAGGCCGTGGCCAAGATCCGCACCGAGCGGCCCTGCGACCTGGTGATCATCGGCAAGCCCAAGGAGGAGGGGCGGGCCATGCGCACCCTCGAGCAGTTCGGGCTGACCGACGCCGTGCAGTGGGTCTACGGCGTGTCCGACGAGCGCATCGTCGAGCTCTACGCCGAGGCGGAGCTGGCCGTGGTCCCGTCGCTCTACGAGGGCTTCTCCCTGCCCGCCATCGAGGCCCAGTGCTCCGGCGTGCCCCTGGTGGCCACCACCGGTGGCGCCCTGAAGGAGGTCGTCGGCCCCGACGGCGAGACCGCCTTCACCTGCCCGCCGGGCGACGCCGCAGCGCTGGCCGCACGCATCAACTTCGCCATGGACAACCCGGAGCTGTCCGCCAAGGTCGGCGCCGCCGGCCGCCAGCGGGTCATCGACAACTGGACCTGGCGGCACACGGCCGAGAAGACCGTCGAGCAGTACCGCATCCGCCTCAAGCAGGGCTGACGTGGTGCCGACCGTCGACCACGACCGCCCCACGGCGTCCCCGACCGTCCTCGGGACCGGGTCGGGCCCGTGCTGACCGTCGACTACGACCGGCTCGGCGTACGACCGGGCGAGCTGCTCCTCGACCTGGGCGCGGGCAACGGCCGACACGCCTACGAGGCCTTCCGTCGGGGGGTCCGCGTCGTGGCCGCCGACTTCAACCACGCCGACATGGTCGAGTGCCGCACCATGTGCGGCGCGATGGAAGCCGGCGGCGAGGCCCCGGCCGGTGGCCTGGCGGCGGCAGCCGTAGCCGACGGCCAGCAACTGCCGTTCCCCGACGCCACCTTCGATCGGATCATCGCCGCCGAGGTGATGGAGCACATCCCCGACGACGAGATGGCCGCCGCCGAGTTGGCCCGGGTGCTCAAGCCGGGCGGCACGATCGCCGTCACCGTCCCCGCGTGGCTGCCCGAGGTCGTCTGCTGGAAGCTCTCCGACGAGTACCACGCCCCCACTGTCGAGGGGGGCCACGTCCGCATCTACACGGAGCGGGAACTGCGCCGGAAGCTGGCGGCCACGGGCCTGGAGCCCGGTGGCTCCCACCAGGTCCATGCGCTGCACACCCCGTACTGGTGGCTGCGCTGCGCCGTCGGGCCCCAAAAGGACATCGAGGCCAACCCGCTCACCCGGGCCTACCACCGTCTCCTGGTGTGGGACATGGTCGACGGGCCGCTGGTCACCCGGATGGCCGAGCGCCTGCTCCAGCCCGTGATCGGCAAGAGCCTGGTGCTCTACGCCCGCAAGCCCACCACGGCCGTGGTGGAATCGCCCGCCCCGTCGGCCAGCATGGAGGGTCATGCCCGTGTCGCCTGAACCCCGCGGGCTGCCCGAGGTCCCCGGCATCCTGACCGCCGCCGATGTGGCCAAGACCGCTGAGTCCATCGCCGAGTGGCAGCTCCCCACCGGGATGATCCCCTGGTTCCCCGGCGGGCACGCCGATGTGTGGAACCACGTCGAGGCCACGATGGCCCTGGACGTGTGCGGGCGCCACCACGAGGTCGACCGGGCCTTCCAGTGGCTGGCCGACACCCAACGCGACGACGGCGCCTGGCACCAGTACTACCTGGCCGACCGGGTCGAGCAGGAGAAGCTGGACGCCAACACCGTGGCCTACGTGGCCGCCGGGGTCTGGCACCACTATCTGCTGACCGAGGACCGGGGATTCCTCGAGGCCACGTGGGAAATGGTCGAGCGGGCCATCGACTTCGTGCTCGACCTGCAGACCCCCCGGGGCGAGATCCTCTGGGCCCGCCACGCCGACGGCACCCCCTGGTCCTTCGCCCTGCTGACGGGCTCGTCGAGCATCTCCCACAGCCTGCGCTGCGCCATCGCCATCGCCGAGGCCCTGGGCCGCGAGCGCCCCGACTGGGAGGTGTCCGCCGGCCGCCTGGTCCACACGCTGCGCCACGAGCCCGACGCCTTCGCCCCCAAGCACCGCTGGGCCATGGACTGGTACTACCCGGTCCTGACCGGCGTGTTGAGCGGCGACGAGGGCCGGTCGCACCTGGACGACCGTCTCGACACCTTCTACCTCGAGGGCCGCGGCATCCGCTGCGTGTCGGACCGCCCGTGGATCACCGCGGCGGAGACCTGCGAGTGCCTGCTGGCCTACCTGTCCGTCGGTGGGACCGACTTCGCCCTAGAACTGTTCCGTCACGCCCAGACCCTTCGCTCCGAAGAGGGCTACTACTGGACTGGCATCGTCTACCCCGAGCAGGTCCACTTCCCCGGCGACGAGCGCTCGACCTACACCGCCGCCGCCGTGATCCTGGCCGCCGACGCCCTCTCGGGCGCCTCCGCCGGCGCCCCGCTGTTCGTCGACCACGCCTTCCTGCCCGAGGCCGCGCTCGACGAGACCCACGAGGACCAGCCCTCCCTCGACTGATCGACCTGCCCCCGCCCGGGGGCGGTCAGCCGAGGCGGGACTCGGCGTCCTCGCGGTGGTGGACCAATTCGTGGAGCGTGAAGCGGGCCAGGCCCGCCACCGTGAAGGGCTCCGCGCCCCGGCGGGTGCCCCCGCGGTCCCACTCGGCGCCCTCCACCAAGGCGAGGGTGCCGGCCAACCACTCGGCGTTGGCGCCGAGGTCGCCGGCCACGCCCATCGGATCCTGCTCGTTGTAGTGCTCGTCCACGGCGGACGCCTCGTGGTCCCACCAGCCGTACTCGGGGTCGTCCTCGACCAGGGTCCGGGCCACCCGCTCGGTCATGACCGAGAGCACGTCCCGGCAGTGACAGCCGTATTCCAGCGCGGTCCAGGACCCGTCGTCGGGACGAGCCCGCAGCTGGTCGTCGTCGGTCTCGGCCAGCAGGGTCTCCCACCGTCCGGCCTCGGCCCGGACCGCATCCGGAAGGTCGGCGGGGCCCACCACCGACACGTCGGTCCCACAGTGCGGGCACGGCTCGACCAGCACCCGCATCCAGTCCCAGCTCTCGGCCACCACTAGATCCCTTCGGCCACCCGACGCAGCACCCGCAGGGAGCCGGTCGCCCCGATCTCCTCGAAGGCCGCCGACTCGAGGGCTCGGCAGTAGAGCTCGAACGGCGGGCGGCCACCGTCGTGGGGGTCGGGGAAGACGTCGTGGATGGCGAGCGTGCCGCCGACCGCGACGTGGGGAACCCAGCGCTCGTAGTCCTGGTGGGCGGGCACGGGGCCGTGGCCGCCGTCGATGAACAGGAAGCCGAGCGGCGTCGACCAGTGGGTGGCCACCGTGGCGGATTCGCCCACGATGGCGATGACCGCGTCCTCGAGATCGGCCGTGGAGATCGTGCGCCGGAAGTGGGGCAGGGTGTCCATCAGGCCGACGTCGGGGTCGATCAGGTCGGCCTCGTGGTGCTCCCACCCCGCCTGGTTCTCCTCCGAGCCGCGATGGTGGTCCACGGTGAAGAGCACGGTGCCGGACTCGCGGGCCGCGGTCCCCAGGTAGACCGCCGACTTGCCGCAGTACGTACCGACTTCGAGGAACGGGCCCGGCGACGCAACCGCGGCCTCGTAGAGGGCCAGGCCCTCCTCGGGGGGCATGAAGCCCCGGGCGGCCTCCGCGGCGGCCTGGAGGCGGGGGTCCACGGCGGCCTAGGTCGCGGGAGCGGTATCGAGCTCGGCGTCGAGGTCCTCGTCCACCGGGAAGTGCTGGTGACCGCCGAACATGATGCGGTCGAGGAAGACGAACTTGAAGACCCACACCAAGCCGAAGCCGACGGCGTTGGCCACGTTGACGGCGATGTCCGAACCGGCGAACCACAGCTCGGCGTAGTGGGCGCAGATGGTCGACAGGACGAGACCGATGAGGGTGATGATCCAGAAGGGCAGGACCTCGGTCATGAACCGGTTCTTGTCCTTCTTCCCCCAGACCCAGTAGCGGTTCATCAGGTAGGCGGGGAAGGCCATGATCGTGACGGCCACGAGGTTGGCCTTGACGAAGGACCATTCCAGGCCGACCGTGAAGACCAGCAGCAGCACCTGCGTGAACGGGAAGGCCACGGCCGAGACCGCTGAGTACTTCAGCATCTTGCGGTAGTCCGCCTCGCGGATGCGCGTCAGTACCTCCGCGCGGGACCTCGCCATGCGGCTCAGCGTAGCGGTGGGGACGGGGGTATCGACCAGAGCCATGGGCCCCTCTATCGGCACCGGTAGCGTGCGCGTTGATGTCCCAGGCCGCCGTCGACGCCCTCTGCGCGCTCCTGGACCTCGAGGCCATCGAGGTCAACATCTTCCGTGGCAACAGCCCCGACGAGGAGCGCCAGCGGGTCTTCGGGGGCCAGGTCGCCGGCCAGGCCCTCGTCGCCGCCGCCCGGACCGTCGACGACGACCGGCGGGTCCACTCGCTGCACGCCTACTTCCTGCGCCCCGGCGACCCCACCGTGCCGATCCTCTACGAGGTCGACCGCATCCGGGACGGGCGCTCGTTCACCACCCGCCGGGTCGTGGCCATCCAGCACGGGAAGGCCATCTTCAACCTGGCCGCCTCGTTCCATGTCATCGAGGCGGGCCTGGACCACCAGATCCCGCTGGCCGACGCCATGTGGAACGACGAGGTGCCGGCGGAGCCCGAGACCCTGCCGGACTGGCGGACCCGGATGCAGCCCTTTGCCGATCGCTTCGGCGACTACCTCGACCGACCCCGGCCCATCGACACCCGCAACGTGGACTGGAGCTGGGACCAGCGCCGGGAGCCCCTGCCCCCGCACCAGCGGGTCTGGCTGCGGGCCGACGGGACCCTGCCCGACGATCCGGTCCTGCACGCGTGTGTGCTGACCTACGCGTCGGACATGACCCTGCTGGACACCACGCTGCTGCCCCACGGCTCAGTGGCAGCCGACGAGCGGATCATGATGGCCAGCCTCGACCACGCCATGTGGTTCCACCGCCCGTTCCGGGCCGACCAATGGCTGCTCTACGTGCAGGACACCCCGTCCACCAGCGGTGGTCGGGGCATGGCGCGGGGATCGATCTACACCCACGGGGGTGAGCTCGCCGTGTCCGTCGTGCAGGAGGGGCTGATCCGGCCGGTGGCGTGACGCGGCGCGGGTCCGCCGTCGCCGCGGCCGTGGCCCTGCTGGTGGCCGGGGCCTGCAGCGACGGCGAGGACGAGGCCCTGCCCAGCGACACCCGGGCCCCGATCGTCGAAACGACCGAGCCGGACGTCGTGTCGTCGACCACCATCCGCGGGCCGAGCTACGTGGAGACCGTCGAGGGGGTCGAGGTCGGGCTGGAGAGCGTCGGCGAGTTCGCGGAGCCCATCGCCATGGTGTTCCGACCCGACGTCGAGGCTCGGGCCTACGTCGGCGAGCGGTCCGGGGTCGTCCTGGACGTGGACCTGGTCTCCGGCGCCACCACCGCCGTGCTCGACATCACCGACCAGACGACCATCGACTCCGAACGGGGGCTCCTCGGCCTCGCCGTCGGCCTCGACGGCGCCCACCTGTACGTGAGCTACACCGACCTCGACGGCAACACCCGCATCGACGAGTACGCCATCGCCGCGGACGGCTCCCTCGACGAGGGCAGCCCACGGATCGTGTTCGCCCTCGACCAGCCCTTCGCCAACCACAACGGCGGCCACCTGACCTTCGGACCCGACGGGATGCTGTACATCGGACTGGGCGACGGCGGCTCGGCCGGTGACCCGCTCCGGGCCGGCCAAGACCCCGAGCAGCTGTTGGGGTCGATCCTGCGCATCGACCCCAACGGCGTGGACGGGAGCGCTTACGGCGTGCCCGACGACAACCCCTTCGTCGACGTCGAGGGAGCCCGACCCGAGGTCTGGCTGAAGGGCGTGCGCAACCCGTGGCGCTTCTCGTTCGACCGGTCGACGGGCGACCTCTGGATCGGCGACGTCGGCCAGAGCGAGGTCGAGGAAATCGACCTGCTGCCGGCCGACGGCGACGGCCGCGAGGCCGGGCGGGGAGCCAACCTGGGCTGGAACGCCATGGAGGGTGACCAGTCCTACGAGGACGGGATCGAGCCCGACGACCACACCCCGCCGGTCCTCGTCTACCGCCACGAGGACGGCGGATGCTCGGTGATCGGCGGCTTCGTCTACCAGGGCCAGATCGCGGAGCTGTTCGGGGCCTACCTGTACACCGACTACTGCACCGGCGATCTCCACGCCCTGGCCACCGTGGACGGCGAGGTCGTCGACGACGCCACCGTCGCCGACGGCATCGACACCCCTGTCGCCTTCGCCCAGGACCCCACCGGCGAGATCTACCTCCTCACCCAACCCGGCCAGATCCTGAAGGTCACGCCGGCCTGACCCATCCGAAATTGCGCCGTCTGGTTGCGGTCAGCGCAACGGATCGGCGCCAGAACTGGTCAGAGCCTGATGGAGCTGGGCACAGAGCTGCTCGGGATGCTCCTTGTAGAAGGCCCAGGTGAACTCGAGCACGTCCCACCCCAGCAGTCGGATCCTGTTGAGTTTCTGAGGGTCCTTCTCGAAGGACGTCGGGTTGAGGTGGTGGGCTTTGCTCTGCAGCTCGGCTCCTACTTTGAACTCCGGCCAGGCCAGATCGATCTCGCCCACGAAGGTCGGCCCGTCGTAGACGTTCCACTGGGACTCGGGCACCGGGAACCCGGCGTCGAGCAGCAGACGGCGCACGACCTTCTCGAACCAGCTGTCGGTGATCACCTTGTCGCCGAAGCGCTGATCGAGAACGGCCCGAAGGTGGCCGCAGCCGTCCCGGCCCCGTCGTGAGTGGAGAACGAGAGAGCTGTAGAGATCGGGCCACTCGGTCGGCGTCGTACGCAGCGCGGTGTCAATGGCGTGCTCCAAGGCATCGGCAGCGACAACCGCGCCGATGTCGAGCAACGTGCGGACGAGGCCCGTGGTCGGGATGCCGCGACGAAGGACGGGATCGGCGAGATGGAGATCGGTGGATTCGTGGATGCGCGCTCCGAGGTGATGAGGCTTGTGGTGCCGATGGACCGAGAGCTCGGGACGCCCCGGACGGAACTTCTCGAGATCCCAGAGGGCAGCACCGGCCCGATGCGATGCCAGTGCGCCGTGGCCTGCAGCCATCACGTCGGCCAGGACTCGGGCTTCCCAGGTGAAGGGGTGTCCGGCGACGAAGAACACACCCGGCTGCACCCGAGTCCACCGCCCCGACTGCACCCGTCGGTGTGCTCGGTGTCGATCACCACCGAGCTTCACCACCTGGGGGAGGGTGATCAGGCTGTGCTGGCGGCTGGCGACGACCGCCACCCGTGCGTCGAAATCGTCCATGGCGAACCCCTTGGCGTTCTGGCGCCGTCTGGTTGCGCAGGACGCAACACGTCGACGCAATTTCGTCAGCGGGGGAAGCGCCGGCGACGACATTAGGGACGGGGTCTGACAGTCTCCCGGCAGGCGGGTTCCTGGCGCCGGTCTGTTGCGGTAACCGCAACCAGACGGCGCAGTTTCGGACGGATCAGCGGAGCGCGGCGCGGGCCATGTGCTCGTGGTCGAGGTGCCAGGTGGGGACCTGGTCGACGTCCCACCAACGCGCGGACAGCACCTCGTGGGGCTGGGGGGTCAACTCGCCGCCGGCGACGGTGGCCCGGTAGACGACCGACACCGCCGAGTGGGGGCCGCTGGCCGACGAGGCGGGGCGGGCGAAGACCCCGACCAGGGCACCGACGGCGATGTCGAGGCCGATCTCCTCCTTCGCCTCGCGCACGACCGTGTCCGCCGGGTGCTCGTTGGGCTCGACCCAGCCGCCCACCAGGCCCCAGCAGTGATCATCCGCCCGCTCGATCAGCAGAAGGCGGCCGGCCTCGTCGAGGATGGCGGCGTCGGCCCCCAGCTTGGGCGTGATGCAGCCCACCTCGCGGGCGAAGCGGGCCATCAGGGCGGGATTGTCGAGTGGACTCATCTGCACGTACGTCTGCGTCGCCAGGTCGACGAGGCGCTGGTAGCGGTCCCGGTCGAACGGGTCGTCACTGAAGTGCAGCCCCGCCCTACCGATGGCCTGCATCTCCTCGATCAGGCCGATGACGTCGGGGGTGGCCTCGACCACGGGAAGGCCGGCCGACCGCCACGCCTGGAACCCGCCGGCGAGGTCGGTCACCGAGCTGCATCCGAGGTCGAGCAGGATCGCGGCCGCCAGGCTGGACTGGTAGCCCTCGTTGCAGATCACGACCAGCAGACGGTCGGCCGAGGTCAGCTCGGGATGGCGCCAGTGCGAGACCGGGTCCAGGCGCCACTCGAGCACGTTGCGCTCGATGAAGACCGCACCGGGGATCTCACCGTCCCGTCGCCGCTGCTCGACCGGCCGGATGTCCACCAGCAGCGCTCCTGCCGCCTGCGCCGCCGCGGCCTCGGCCGGCGACGGCCGGTGTCCCAGCCGGGCCCGGGCCTCGGCCAGCAGGTCGGCGACGGACCGTGGCATCCGTCCAGTCTGACGGCTCCGCCCCTCGGGCGCCGACGGTGCGATGATTTCCCGGTCCCCGTCCGGTCACAGTGGGTGACGGACACCCCAAGGAGAGCGCCATGCCGCGAATCGTCCCCAACCTGTGGTTCGACAACCAGGCCCTGGAGGCCGCCGAGTTCTACGTGTCGATCTTCCCCAACTCGACGGTCGCCACCGTGACCCACTACACGGAGGCCGGCCCCGGCCCGGCCGGTGAGGTGCTCACCGTCGACTTCGAGCTCGACGGCCAGAAGATCACCGGCATCAACGGCGGGCCGCTGTTCACCTTCAGCGAGGCCGTCTCGCTGCTCATCGAGGCGGCCGACCAGGACGAGATCGACTACTTCTGGGAGAAGCTCACCGAAGGCGGCGAGGAGAGCCAGTGCGGGTGGCTGAAGGACCGCTACGGCCTCTCCTGGCAGGTCGTGCCCAAGGGTTGGGAGGCGCTCTTCACGGACCCCGACCCCGAGCGGGTCAACCGGGCGACGGCCGCCATGCTCGGGATGGTCAAACTCGACATCGCCGCCCTCGAGGCCGCCGCCGACGGGGCCTGAGCCCGGGTCCTCCCGCCGCCGCCGGGCGCGCCCGGCGCCGAACCTGCGAGAATCCCGGCGTGGACCTGACCGCTGTCGCCACGCCCGGCTACTTCGCCTCCATGGGCATCGAGCACCAGCTGCTGAAGCGGCGGGCCGAGCGCATCGGCCCGACGGCGGCCGACTACGAGCGGGGTGACACCCTGGCCAACCTCACGATGGGGACGGCCAGCCTGTTCATCCCGATGGCCACCCACGCCCTCTTCGACAAGATCGCCCCGCAGCGCTCGAAGACCGGCAAGGGCCTGCTCGCCGTGGCCGCCACTGCCGCGGTGGCCACGACCTTGGCCGACCGCGTCATCCGCAGGCGGGCCGATCGTCGCCGGACGACGCCGGCCCCCTCCCCCTCGCCGCCCACCGCCTCGGACCTGCTGGCCACGGCCGATCCGGTCGCCGGCGACAGGCCGCTCGCGGCCTCCAGCAACGGTCGCGGCCACACCAACGGCCAGGTCGCTACGGAGGCGCCGGACCCGACCCTGGAACGGGCCCGCCTGGTCGCCCGCTACGGCGGACCGACGGCCATCGTCGCCGGCGGGATCGCCCTCACCAGCGCCGTCGGCTCGGCCTCCCGACCCAAGCGCCTGTGGGAGAAGCGGCGCTCCCGCCGGGACCTGGGCACGGGGCTCCTCGCCAGCATCGCCGCCGTCGCCGCCTGGGACTTCATCTACTACTGGAACCACCGGTTCATGCATGACGCCCGGTACCTGTGGGCCATCCATGTCGTGCACCACAGCAGCGAGCGCTACAACCTGTCGACCGCGCTCCGCCAGCCGGTGGCCGACTCCCTGGGGACCTTCGTCCCCTACGGCGCTCTGTGCCTGGCCGGCCTCAACCCGACGGTCATCGAGCGGGCGCGCGGGATCAACCTGCTCTACCAGTTCTGGATCCACACCGACATCATCCCGAAGCTCGGCAGGTTCGAGCAGGGGTTCAACACCGCTTCGCACCACCGGGTCCACCACGGCCGCAACCGCCGCTACATCGACCGGAACCACGGCTCGATCCTCATCGTCTGGGATCGCCTCTTCGGCACGTTCCAGAAGGAGGAGGAGGAGGACGAGCCGGTGGTGTACGGCCTGACCAAGAACATCCACACCGACAACCCGGTGATCATCGCCACCCACGAGTACAAGGACATCCTCCGGGACGTGGCCGACAGCGACAACTGGGCCGACCGCCTGTCCTTCGTGGTCCGGGGCCCGGGGTGGGCCTATGCCCGGCGGGACGAGCTCGACGCCACGGTCGGCGCGCCCGAGCCAAGCCCGGAGCCGGCGGTCGCCTGATGCCCTACGCCTCGGGTCGGACCATCCACGACGCCGACGCCCACATCATGGAGACGCCGACCTGGCTGCGCGACCACGCCGATCCCGGGCTGCGGGACCGCATCGCCCCCCTCGACCTGAGCAGCGGCAACGAGCTGCGCCAGACCGGTGACCCCGATGAGCAGCTCCGGGACCTGACCGCCGCCTTCGACCGTCTGGCGGCCAAGCACGCCTCCGAGGAGTACCAGGCGACCGAGGCCGAGGAGATCATGGCCCGCAAGAACTTCGCGGCGACCGGGTCGTTCGTGGCCGAGGACCGGCCCCGGGCGCTCGACCTGCTCGGGTTCTCCAGCCAGCTCGTCTTCAACACGTTCCACAACCGGCGCCTGCGCAACTGGGAGCACGGCCGGGACGCCGAGTTGGCCATGGGCACGGCCCGGGCCCACAACCGGGGCATGGTCGAGTTCTGCTCTGTCGACGACCGGCTCCTGCCCTCCTGCTACGTGCCGCTGTTCGACATCGACGCCGCGCCCGGACTGGTCGACGAGGCCCTGGCCATGGGGGCCGCGGCCCTCCTCATCGCTTCGGGATGCCCCCCGGGCCACTCCCCCAGCCATGTGGCCCTCGACCCGGTCTGGGCGAAGGCGCAGGAGGCGGGGATCCCGATCGTGTTCCACGTCGGTGGCACCGGGGACCTGATCGACCCCTCGTACTTCCAGAACGGCCTGCCCATCCCGCCCGACTTCCACGGCGGCGAGGAGAACTTCCGCTCGGTGGACTACATGGGCATCCCCGGCCCGCCCGCCCAGACCCTGGCCACGCTGATCCTCGACGGTGTGCTCGAGCGCTTCCCGGACCTGCGAATCGGGATCATCGAGCAGGGGGCCGTCTGGGTGCCGTCCTGGCTGCGCCAGATGGAGTCCGCTTACGACGCCTTCCACCGCCACGAGGAGCGGCTGCAGGCCCTGAGCCTGCGCCCGACCGACTACGTCCGCCGCCAGATCCGGTTCACGCCCTACCCCACCGAGGACGTCGGCTGGATCATCGCCAACAGCGGTCCGGAGGTCTGCCTCTTCTCGTCGGACTACCCCCACGTCGAGGGCGGCCGTAAGCCCCTGGAGCGCTTCGAGTCGTCGCTGGGCGACGTGGACGACTCGGTTCGCCAGGCGTTCTACTGCGACAACTTCCTCGACCTCATGGGCACCGCCGGCCAGCAACTCGCCGCGGCCTGAGCCCCTTCTGGGGGGACGGTTCAGGGGGGACGGTGGAGCCAGGGGAGGAGGTCGGGCGGGGCGAGAGCGGCGGCCCGGGCCTCGTAGCGGGCGATGAGCCCGTCGGGGAGGATGCCCCGGGCCGAGCCGCCCTGGCGGAAGAAGGCCTGCCGGTCCTTGAGCACCCCGCCGGCGTCGGGGGCCAGCTCGTCGGCCCGATCCCGCATGGCGTCGAAGCGGGCGGCGGCCACCAGGTCCGGGGTCGGCGGTGGCAGGCCGAGCGAGGTGGCCAGTCGGCCCATCTCCCCGTCGAGGTCGGCGAGAAGGTCGGCGTAGTGGACGAGCACGACGTCGGCCTCGTTCCGCCGGGCCCAGGCGTCGGTCACGTGGTGCAGGACCCCCGGCAGCGAGTCGAGCTCGGCCTGCGGCGAAGGTTCGGCGTCGACCCACTCGTCGAGCCACGCCGCCAGCGGCACCTGATCGGAGCGGTGCTCCGGCACACCCATGAGCTCGCCGATCCGGGCCCGGTCGAGGTTGGTCCCCTGGTGGTACAGCGACGCGGCCGCGTCCAGCGGGTGCCGGGCCACGACGACGTAGGTGGCCCGGCGGTCGAGCGGGACCCCGTCCAGCGGGGTGTGGGTCTTCACGAACCGGCGGTGGGTCTGCGCCTCCAGGCGGGCCACGACCTCGTCCCGGGGAGCACCGAGCCAGTCGAGCCAGGGCGACAGGTCCGGCAGCGGCGCCGGCAGGTCCGGCGTGCGGAACACGAGCAACGCACAGATCATCTGCATCCAGGTCGTCCCGTGCTTCGACCGGGTGCTGATGACGATGTCACCCTCGCGGAACGGGAAGTCCACCCACCGCCCACTGTCCTCGTCCGGCGACCGGTAACGAAGCGGCTCCCCCGACTCGCTCACTCCAGGGGGGAGCCGTAGCGGAGAAGGTTGCCGTCGGGGTCGATGTGGGCGCCCTCGCGGAGGCCGTAGTCGGTGTCGACCGGCTCGACGAACCGCCCCTCGGCGCCGGCGGCAGCCCACTCGGTGGCGAGCGCGTCGGCGTCGTCGACGTAGAGGTAGGCCGCTGAGGTGGTGGTCCGCGGGTCGAGGTCGTCGACCTTGGCCAGGTGGAGCCACACCTCGCCCCGGTTGACGAAGGCGTATCCGGTGCCGCGGTCATGAGACGAGACCTCGAACCCCAGCTGCCGGTAGTGCTCCATCGCCCGCATCACGTCCGCCACCGGGAACACCGGGGCCACGGAGAGGAAGGCCGTCACGGCACCATCTTGGCTCACCGGAGTGATCGGCGGCCCCGAAGCGGATCACCCGGCCCGCCGGACGCCCGACCCGCGAGCCGGAGCGGCACGAGGCCCTGCGGGCCCGGGTGTTCACCGCCCGCGAGGCTGACGAGGTCGATCTACTCCGCCGCGGCGAAAACCACCGGGAGCCCGGCCGCCAGCGCGGCGTCACGAAGGCGGGCGTCCCACACGACCAGCACGACGTCGGCCTCGGACAACACCATCGCGCTGGCGAGATGCACCGCCCCGGCGGCGCCCAGGACGTGGTCCTCGGCCAGTCGGGCAGCCTCGTCGGCCAGAGCAGGGGTTACCTCGACCACTCGTACGCCGGAGCGGAGCTGCTCCCAGCTACGCCGCGCGTGGCGTTCGCGGGCGGGGCGGGTCCTGCGGAACTCTCGGCGACGACGGACACCCTCATAGCCGTTATATGTAGAGTTATACATATGACTGCAACGACGATGACGGCGCCCCGCGGCGGAGCGGCCACCGACAGCGACGAGTGCCTGACGCGGGTCATCGACCGGGACCGCGTCGATGCGACCCGAAGTCTCGTCCTCGGCCGAAGCGATGCCGGTGAGGTGGCCGAGCTGTTCCGACTCCTGGGCGACCCGGGGCGGGTGCAGATGCTGTGTGCCCTGCTCGAGGCCGGGGAACTCTGTGTGTGCGACCTGGCCGCGGTGGTCGACATGACGGAGTCCTCGGTGTCGCACTCGCTGCGCCTGCTACGGACCGCGGGGATCGTGCGCCACCGGCGCTCCGGCCGCCGGGTGTTCTACCGCCTCGACGACGCCCATGTCCGCCTCCTCCTCGACGTGAGCATCGAGCACGTCAGTCACGGGCCGGTGGCCTCATGACCGAGAAGGTGGTCCTGGACCTGCCGGTCCTGTTGCCCGATGCGCTCGACGGGCGCGACCGGTGTGTCGTCCGCCTCACCAAGACCCTCACCGCCGCCCGGGGCGTGGACGAGGTCCACCTGGTGGACGCCGGAGGGGGGGCGCCTGCCCGGCTGTGCCTACACATCGACCCGGCCACGACGAGCGTCTCGCGGGTCCGCAGCCTGGCCGAGGGGGCCGGGGCCGAGCTGACCGAGCAGTTCGGGCACGTGCTCTGGCCGGTCACGGGGATCAACCACGTCCGCAAGGCCCGCTCCGTCGCCGAGGCCCTCCGGCGCGTCGACGGCGTGGCCGAGGCCGAGATCGCCCCGGGCCTGGTCCGGGTCGAGTTCGACCAGACCCGCCTCCAGGAACAAGAGCTGCGCGCGGTCCTCGGCGGCCACGGGGTCGATTCCAAGACCGATGGCGACGGACACGAAGGCGACGACCACGCCGAGGGCGCCCACGTGCACGGCGGACCATTCGGCGAGCGCAGCGAGCTGATCTTCGCCATCACCTCGATGGCGCTGTGGACCCTGGGCTTCGTCCTGGAACTGACCACAGAGATCGGCGAAGGCGTCCTCACCGGCCTGTTCGTCACCGCCGGGTTCTTCGGCGGCTACTTCACCCTCCGCGAAGCCATCGAGAGCATCCGCAACCGGCGCTTCGAGATAGACATCCTGATGTTGGTGGCTGCCGCGGGGGCCGCTGCCCTGGGCAAGTGGGAGGAGGGCGCGCTCCTGCTGGCCCTGTTCAGCATCGGCCACGCGCTCGAGGGCTACGCGCTGGGCCGGGCCCGGCGGGCCATCGAGGCGCTGGCCGAGCTGGCGCCGTCGACGGCCGTCGTGCGCGACGCCGACGGCGAGCAGGAGGTGCCCGTGGAGGAGCTTCGGCTCGGTGACACCGTCGTGGTCAAACCCAACGAACGGATCCCTGCCGACGGGTTCGTTCTCACTGGTACCAGCAGCGTCGACCAGTCGTCGCTCACCGGCGAGAGCATCCCGGTCGACAAGGCGCCGGTGGCCGACCCGGCCGCCGCCGCCGAGGATCCGACCCAGGTTCCGGCGAGCTCGCAAGTGTTCTCGGGGACCATCAACGGCGCCGGCCAACTCGACCTACAGGTCACTCGCCTCTCGTCGGACTCCACCCTCGCCAAGTTGGCCACGATGGTCCGCGAGGCCGAGACCCAGGCCTCGCCGACGCAGCGGTTCACGGATCGCTTCGAACGCGTCTTCGTCCCTGTAGTGCTCGGGCTGGTTGTCGTGCTACTGGCCGTCGGCCCTCTGGTGGGCTCGTCGTGGTCGGAGTCCTTCTACCGGGCGATGGCCGTCCTGGTCGCGGCTAGCCCGTGCGCGTTGGCCATCGCCACCCCGAGCGCGGTGCTCGCGGCCGTGGCCCGGGCTGGGCAGATCGGCGTACTGGTGAAGGGGGGCGGGCCGCTCGAGAACCTCGGGACGCTGCGGGCAATCGCCTTCGACAAGACCGGCACGCTGACCGAAGGCCGACCCCGGCTCACCGACGTCGAGCCCGCTACCGGCGTCGATCCCCTCGATCTGCTCGCCGTCGCCGTCGCCGTCGAGGCCCGCAGCGACCACCCGCTGGCCGAGGCGATCGTGCGCGACGGGACCGAACGCCTCAGCGACCGAGATCTGCCCGTGGCCGGCGATGTCCGGGCGATCACCGGACGCGGGGTGAGCGCGACGGTCGACGGCACCGCTGTCCTGATCGGCAACGCAGCCCTCTTCGAGGAGGACGGCGGCGCGATCGACCCCGAGGTGAAGGCCCGGGTCAACGAGCTCCAGGCCGAGGGGCGGACGATCATGACCATCAAGCAGGGCGACCGCTTCCTCGGCGCTCTCGGGATGATGGACACCCCCCGGCCCGGCGCCCGGGACGCCGTGGCCGCCCTCGAGGGCGTGGGGATCCGCCGGTCGATCATGCTGTCGGGCGACCACCAACTGGTCGCCGAGTCGATCGCCCGACAGATCGGACTCACCGAAGCCTGGGGCGACCTGATGCCCGAGGACAAGGTCGCCGCCATCGAACGACTCCGCAACGAGGAGGGCAAAGTGGCCATGATCGGCGACGGTGTAAATGACGCCCCGGCCCTCGCCCACGCCACGGTCGGCATCGCGATGGGCGCCGCCGGGTCCGACGTGGCCCTGGAGACCGCCGATGTCGCGCTCATGGGTGACGATCTGGCCACGTTGCCCGTCGTGATCGGGCTCAGCCGCAAAGCCAGCGGGATCATCCGCCAGAACCTCTTCGTGAGCCTCGGCATGGTGGTGTTCCTGATCCCCGCTACCGTCGTCGGCTTCTTCGGCATCGGCTTGGCGGTCTTGGCCCACGAGGGCTCCACGCTCGTGGTTGTCGCCAACGCCCTCCGCCTCCTGGCCTACCGCGCTCCGGTGCGTCGACCGTCGACCACGAGTGCGGCGGCCCCGGTCGGGGACGACGCGCCGGTCCGAGATGCGCTCGCCGGCGACCGGCCCGATCGCAGAAGGATCCGATGAGCAAGAACCTCAGGATCTCTCTCACCCTCGTCGCCGCAGCCATCGTGGCGGTCGTGACCTTCGCCAATCTCGGCGGCGACGATGCGGCCGAGGACGCCGGCGGGACCCGACAGGATCGTCTCGTGCGACCCGACAGCCAACGCCTGTCCGTTGCCGATGACGGCGATGTCACCCTCGTCGAGTTCCTCGACTTCGAGTGCGAAGCCTGCCGCGCCGCTCACCCGGCGGTCGAAGAGCTGCGCGAGACCTATGACGGTCGCGTCAGTTTCGTGGTGCGCTACATGCCGCTGCACAACAACTCTGAGGCCGCGGCCCGGGCCGCTGAGGCGGCCGCGGCCCAGGGCCAGTTCGAGGAGATGTACGACCTGCTCTTCGAGACCCAACCCCAGTGGGGTGAGCAGAGCACCCCACAGACTGACGTGTTCTTCGGCTTCGCCGAGGACCTCGGTCTCGACATGGATGAGTTCCGCCGGGTCTACGACGACCCGGCGACGATCGAGAAGGTCCGCCGTGACCAAGCCGACGGCGAAGCGTTGGGCGTGACTGGAACACCCACCTTCTTCCTCAACGGCGACATGCTCGAGATCGCCAGCTTCGCCGATCTCGTCGCCGACATCGAAGAAGAGCTTGCCTCCGACTGACGCCGACCGGGCGTACCGGTGCCTCCTCGTGGGGGCCGGGCTGGTCGGCTTCGTCACCGCCTTCATCCTCCTGGTCGAGAAGGTCGCCCTGCTTGAGGACCCCGCCTATGTCCCCTCGTGCAGCATCAACCCCGTGCTGTCGTGCGGGTCGATCATGCGGACCGACCAAGCCGAGGCCTTCGGGTTCCCCAACCCCATCCTGGGGGTCGCCGGTTTCGCCGTGGTCACGACCGTCGGCGTCGCCCTGCTGGCCGGGGCCAGCTTCCGTCGATGGTTCTGGCTCGGCCTCCAGGCGGGCACGACGCTCGGCCTGGTCTTCGTCCACTGGCTCATCTTCCAGAGCCTCTACCGGATCGATGCCCTGTGCCCCTACTGCATGATCGTCTGGGTCGTCACGATCCCCCTGTTCTGGTACACCACGCTCCACAACCTGCGGGTCGGGCATCCCCCGACGCCGGCTCGGCTCCGGCAGCTCACCCGGATCGCCGCCGATTATCACGGTGTCGTCCTCACCGCCTGGTATCTCGTCATCGGCGGGCTCATCCTCGAGCGGTTCTGGGACTACTGGGTCACGCTCATCACCTGACAGTCGCTCGTCGGGACCCGCGTGCGTCTCACAGGTCGAAGCGGTAGACGTTGGTTTCACGCTCGATGAAGCCGAGGCGGTCGTAGAGGCGATTGGCTGCTTCCCGGGACGGCCGGCTCGTGAGGTCGACAGTGTGGGCCCCCACTGAGCGCGGCACGGTCCAGCGCGGCCTCGTTGAGGGCGGCGCCGACGCCCTTGCCCCGGGCCGCCTCGTCGACGACCACATCCTCGATCCAGGCCCGCAGGCCCGTGGGGATGCGGAAGAGCGCCAGGGTGAGCGAGCCCAGGATCGGGCCGTCGCCGTTCCGGGCCACGAAGAGGATCGTGGCCGGGGAGGCCACGATCTCCTCCAGGGCCTCCCGCGACGGCGGAGGGTTGGACGAGGACAGCTGGGGCGTCAGCCGGACGAAGGCCTCGACCAGCTCGTCGTCGACGACCGAGACGACCGTGACCGTGACCGTCACCCGGCGTCGGGGACGGGTTGGGGCGGCGGCGGGCCGACGTAGCGGGCGCTGGGGCGTATGACCCGGTTGTCGGCGGCCTGCTCGAGGATGTTGGCGCACCACCCGATCACCCGGCTGGACGCGAAGGTCGGGGTGAACATGACCCGAGGCAGGCCGCAGCGGTCCATGACCACGCCGGCGTAGAACTCGACGTTGGCGTAGAGCTCACGGCCCGGCTTCAACTCGGCCAGCGTGTCCACGACGGTCTGTTCGACCTGCTCGGCGAAGGCGGCCATGTCCCCGCCGAGGCGGCGGGCCACGCCTTTGAGCAGCCGGGACCGGGGGTCCTCGGTCTTGTAGACCCGGTGGCCGAAGCCCATGATCCGCCCGCCGTTCTCGACGGCGTCACGCACCCAGGCGTCGGTCTTGTCCGGCGTGCCGATGGCGTCGAGCATGTCGAGGGCACGGCTGGGCGCCCCGCCGTGCAGCGGGCCCGACAGGGCCCCGATGCCCCCGACCACGGCGGCCGCCAGGTCGGCCCCCGTCGAGGTGATGACCCGGGAAGTGAAGGTCGACGCGTTGAAGCCGTGGTCCACCGTGGTGATCTGGTACTGCTCGATTCCCCTGGCCAGATCGGGGTCTGGCTCCTGCCCCGTGATCATGTAGAGGTAGTTGGCCGCGTAGCCCAGGTCCGGATGCGGGTCGATGGGCTGCTCGCCGTGGTGGAGTCGGTAGAGCGCGGCCAACGTCGTCGGCACGACGGCGCACACCTGCATGGCGTTGTGGCGTAGCGCCTCGGCGGTGATGTCCAGCGACGGTTCGAAGTCCAGCGCCGAACCCACCAGCGAGACGACCGTGCGGAGACCGTCCAGGGGCAGGAAGCGCTCGGAGGCCGAGGCGATGGCCGGCAGTTGGGCGGCGACGGGCGGTGGCAGCACCCGGTTGGCCCGGATCTCGGCCAGGAAGGCCTGCCGCTGGGCGGCCGTGGGCAACTCGCCCTGGAACATCAGGTGCCAGACGTCCTCGAGCGAGCGCTTCTCGGCCAGGTCCGTGGCCGAGTACTGGCGGTAGTGGTAGAAGCCCTCCTGTCCCCGGACGTCGCCCACCGACGTCTCGGCGACGATCACTCCGGCCAGGCCCTTGGGCGCCTCCATGTGCCCGGGGTGGGTCACCGGCTCGATGGCTGCGATCTTGAACAGGTCCCGCAGGGACACGATGCCGACGACGCCGTCCTCGCCGTCGACCACGGGGATGTGGCGGTAGCCGTTGTCGGACAACCAGGCGAAGGCCCGACCGACCGGCTCGTCGGGGCCGACGGTGGCCGGGTCCGGCGTCATCCACTCCGAGACCTTGGTGGCCCGGGCTTCGTCGCCCGCGGCGGCGAAACGAACCAGGTCCCGCTCGGTGAGGATGCCGATGGCGCGGCGGGTGCTGTCGACCACGACGACCGAGCCGACGCCGGCGTCATGCATGCGGCTCGAGGCCTCGGCCACGGTGTCAGCTGGTTCCGCGGTGACGACCGGGACACTCATGAGCTCCCCGACCGTCCGTACTACGGCGCCCTCGGCCATCCGATCCCCTTCGTCGATCCCCGGCGATCCGATCCTACCGGGCCACCCTGTACCGGGGCCCCGCCCAGGTTCCGGCCATGACGACCGCGCCGGTACCGTGCTGATGCGATGGCCTCCCACGACCACGTGACCTGGTACCGGCGCTCGCCGCTGCGGGACCCGCTGCTGATCGCGGCCTTCGAGGGCTGGAACGATGCCGGCGACGCCGCCACCACCGCCACCCGCCACCTGCGGGAGGTCTGGGAGCTGGACCTCGTGGCCGAACTGGATCCCGAGGAGTTCTACAGCTTCACCGACACCCGCCCGCTGGTGACCTTCGACGACGGCGGCCCGCGCCGCATCGAGTGGCCCGCCAACCGGTTCTGGTCGGGCGAGATCCCCGGCCAGGAGCGCGATGTGCTCGTCCTCGAGGGCATCGAGCCCAACCTGCGGTGGCGCACGTTCGGCGAGCAGGTGACGGGCGTGGCCAACGAGCTCGGCGTGAGCATGGTCGTCACCCTCGGCGCCCTGCTCACCGACATCCCCCACACCCGGCCCACGTCGGTCATCGGCACGACCGACGACGCCGAGCTGGTGACCCGCCTCGACCTCCGGCCCTCCGGCTACGAGGGCCCGACCGGCATCCTCGGCGCCCTGCACGAGTCCTGCCGCATGGCCGGCCTGGACGCCATCTCTCTCTGGGGGTCCGTGCCCTCCTACGTGCCCGGCAGCACGTCGCCCAAGGCGGCCCTGGCCCTCATCGAGCGTCTCGGCCAGCTCCTGGACACGACGGTGCCCGTGACGGCCCTCGAGATCGCCACCACCGACTACGAGCGCCAGCTCGACGACCTGGTGCAGGAGGACGAGGAGTCCTCCACCTACGTGGCCGAGCTCGAGCGGGTCTTCGACGAGCAGGCCCTGCACGGTGACGGCAGCGCTCTGGTCGACGAGGTCGAGCGCTTCCTCCGCGATCGATGAGCGGCGGAGCAGAACAGGCCCGTAACTCGATGAGCCGGCAGGCGAAGAGCCACCAGCGATGACCAAGGACGCGGCCACCGAGTGGGCGGGCGAGAAGGGCCGGTTCTGGGCCGAGCACGCCGACTGGTTCAGCGGGCTACTGGCCGAGTTCTTGGACCCGGTCCTGGAGGGTGCCGCCATCGCCCCGGGCGAGCGGGTGCTCGACGTCGGGTGCGGCGGCGGCGACCTCTCGATGGCCGCCGCGACGGCCGTCGGGTCCGAGGGCTCCGTCCTCGGGGTCGACCTGTCCGGCGACGAGCTGGACGTGGCCCGGGTCCGGGCCGCTCAGCGAGGCATCGACAACGTCGAGTTCCGCGAGGCCGACGCCTCGAGCGGCGACCTCGGCCCCCACGCCCACGACGTCCTCACCAGCCGCTTCGGCATCATGTTCTTCGCCGACCCCGCCGCCGCCTTCACCCACCTGCGATCAGCGCTCCGCCCCGGTGGCCGCCTGGCCTTCGTGTGCTGGCAGTCCCGCGACGACAACGAGTGGACGACCGTGCCCGCGCGGGCCATCGCCGAGGTCGTGCCCTTGGCACCGCCGGTGCCCGACAGCCCACCGGACGGCTTCGCGTTCCACGACCCCGACCGGGTCCGGACGATTCTCCACGAGGCCGGGTGGTCCGAGATCGAGCTCGCCGACACCGCCCGGACCGTGCACCTCGGCGATTCCGCGGATGAGGCTGTCGCCTTCATCCAGCAGATGGACTATGCCAAGACGGCCCTGGAACCGGCATCGCTCGAGCAACGGACCGAAGCCCTCGACGGGGTGCGGTCCGCCCTGCAGTCCCGAGCCGGCGCCGACGGTGCCATCGACCTCCCCGGCCGCGTCTGGCTGGTCCGCGCCCGAGCCTGATCCCGACTCGTACGGCAGACTCTCCCGGTGGAGCGTCGTCAGGGAATGGCTGCCGGACTCCTCGCGGCCGCCCTGTTCGGGCTGAGCGCTCCTCTCACCAGCGAGCTGATCGGGGACAGCGGCGTCCTGGCCACCGCCGGACTCCTCTACGCCGGGGCCGCCATCGCGCTCACGGTGGTCGCCACCGCCCGCCGGACCGATCCACCACCATTCATTCGGGCGGACCGCCTGCCGCTCGGCGCCGTGGTCCTGCTCGGAGGGGTCATCGGCCCGATCTTGCTCGTGACCGGGCTCGGGCGACTCGACCCCGAGTTCTCCGCGCTGCTGCTCAACCTCGAGGCGCCCGCCACAATCGCCCTCGGCCTCCTGTTCTTCGGCGATCACCTCGGACGAGTCGTCGCGCTCGGCGCTGGGGCGACCGTCGTCGGCGCCGTCGTGCTGACCGTCCGGCCGTCGGGACAGAATCGATGTCATCGGCGTGGCCGCCATCGCCGGGGCCCGTCTGCCCTGGGGCCTAGACAACAACTTCTCCCAGCGCCTCTCGTTGGCCGACCCCGTGCGGATCGCACACGTCAAGGCCATCGGTGCCTCTGTCCCGGTCCTCGTCCTGGCCCTCGCCCTCGGTGAGTCGTTCCCCGCACCCGCCTCCACCGTCGCCCTCCTCGTCATCGGCATGGCCGCCTACGGGCTGTCGATCGTGCTCGACCTCCACGCGCTGCGTCGCCTCGGCTCGGCACGCGAGGCCGCCGTGTTCGCCACCGGGCCGTTCCTCGGATCCGCCTTCGCTGTCACCGTGCTGGGCCAGCCCCTGACCAGGACCCTGCTCCTAGCGGGCGGGCTCATGGCCGTCGGCGTCGTGACCCTCGCCTTGGAGTCCCACGAACACGAGCACGGCCACCTCGAGGTCGAGCACGACCACAGCCACCGCCACGACGACGGCGAGCACGACCACGTCCACCCCGAGCCGGTGACCGGGCGGCATCGCCACGTCCATCGCCACGAAGCTCACAGCCACCGCCACGCCCACCTGCCGGACGCGCACCACCGCCACGATCACCCCTGACGGGGACTAGTCACAACAGGTGTCGCCGCGCCAGGCCTCACGGCCCTCGCGGAGCGCAACAGCCGCGATGGCGATGGCCGCCACGGGATCGGCCCACCACCAGCCCACGGTGCTGTTCAACACCAGCCCCACCAGGAGCACGGCGGACAGGTAGGCACACAGCATCGTTTCCGTCGACTCCGCCACGACGGCCGCGGAGCCCATCTGACAGCCGACCCGGGCCTTGGCCAGGGCGAGGACCGGCATGACCACGACGCTGGCCGCGGCGAGGACGATGCCACCGAGGGATTCCGATGGCTCTGACCCACTGACGAGATCGACGACCGCCTGGATTGTCACGTAACCCGCCAGGAGGAAGAAGCCGGCGCCGATGAGGCGCAGCGCAGCCTCCTCCCGCTCCTCGGCCAGGCCCCGGAGCCGCCAGAGGACGACCACGGCTACGAAGACCTCGATCCCGCTGTCGAATCCGAACCCCGATCAGGGCGATGGACCCCGCGGCCCGCCCAAGCGCGACGGCGAGCACGCCCTCAACCACGTTCCACCCCAGGGTGACCCAGACGAGGATCGCCGCTGCCCGCTGGGGATAGCGACGCATTGCAGTGACCGTCACGCCGGCCCCGCTGCCCGTCGGGCTCGTGCTCCGGCTCGTCGCACGGGTGGCACTCGAGCTCGAGGGTGGCGTGGGCGACCCCGAAGCGGTCGGCGAGCACGCGGCGCACGTCCTCGCTCCGTTCCTGGGCCTCGTGCATCGTCAGCTCGCCGTCGACCACCAGGTGGGCCGACAGGGCAGGAGTGTCACTGGCCAGACTCCACACGTGCAGGTGGTGCACCTCGCTGACGTCGGTGCCCGTGAGGATGGCGTCGATCAGCCGATCCGGCTCGAGCCCGGTCGGCGTGCCCTCCAACAGCACCTGGACGGTGTCCCGCAGGAGTCCCCAGGTCGACCACAGGACAAGGACGGCAATAAGGATCGAGGCCACGGGATCGACCCAGTCCGCACCCCAGGCGACGATGGCGATGCCGGCGAGGATCGCCGCCACCGAGCCGGCGGCGTCAGAGGCCAGGTGGACAAAGGCCCCCCGCATGTTGAGGCTGTTGCCCCTGACCCGGGCGATGCCCACGGCGCTGCCGAGGTTGACAACCAACCCCAGGAGGGCCACGACCAGCAGGCCAGCCCCGTCAACCTCCACCGGATCACCGAGGCGCTGGATGGCGGCGAACACGATCCAGGCCGACGTGGCCACGAGCAGCACGCCGTTGACCAGCGCCCCCAGGACCTCGGCCCGCTGCAATCCGTAGGTGTGTCGATGAGACGACGGTCGGTCCAACAGCGCCTGCGCGACCAGCGCAATGGCCAGGCCCACGACATCGGAGGCCATGTGGGCCGCGTCTGCCAGGAGCGCCAGCGACGAAAAGGCGATGCCGCCGACCACCTCGGCGACGAGGAACCCGCCGTTGGCAGCCAAAGCCCACCACAGCGCGCGGCGTTGCTTCGCCCGGAGCTCGCCGACCGGACCCGCGCCGTGGGTGTGGGCGTGACCGCCGGCCGGGGGCTCGGTGTGCTCGCCTGCCTCAGCCGCCATCGCCTGATACCGGTTTCATGAGGGCGGCCAGGTCGGCGGGCACATCGCCGTACTCGTTCAGGGGTGTGCGGGCCCGACCGTCATTGCCGACGGGTATGCGCCCGACCAAAGAAGCCGGGCCGGCGAGAACGACGCGGACGAGCTGCCCGGCAACCTCGCGTCCGTCGCTGATCCGCGCCGCGAGACGCAGCATCGCGACATGGCTGCGCACATGTGGGACCACCCAGGGTTGGGCGAGAATGTGGGCCCGTTCCAACGCGGCCCAGGCCGTCCCGACGTCATCGGCGAGGAGGCCGGCCATGCGCTCCTTCTCGAAACGCTTCTTCGCCTCTTCGGGCATGGCACCGCTCACGGGATCACCTCCGGCTCTCGGGCATCGAACGATCGCCGCTCCGATCTCGACCTCACAAGACAGTCTTAACTGAACTATTCGCCGCCCGCGCCAGATAGGCGACGGCGAGCGCAGAGGTCACCTCGAGCAGGTGGTGAGACTCGGCGATGAGGCCGGTTGCTCCGCCGACCAGATCCGGCAGCGCGGACCACAGGACCAGAGCCGCGGCGACCAACGCTACGGGCGCCATGCCGGGCGCCCAGTGAGGCCGGGCCGCCACCATCACGAAGCCGACGCCGATCGCCAACTCCAGTGCCGCCGCCTCCCGCACTCCATGGTCCCCGCTCACTTCGACTAGCGCCAGCAGTGCCACACAGACCTCGACAACGCCCAGGACGAGGAGGAGGAAGCGCGCCGGCGCAAGCCAGCGGCCCGTGTCGGTCAGGCTCAGCGGACGAGTCGGTCCCCAGACCGCTGAGGGCGACGGGTGCCGCTGGATGGCCTGAGCGAACGCGCTACAGCCCGAGCAGCCCAAGAGGTGCCGATCGATCTCGGCCGCCGAGCGGCCGGGATCCTCGCCGTCGAGTCGGGCCGAGATCGCCTCCCGCCAGACGCCGCAGTCGATCATCCCGCCACCACTGGCGGCTCGGCGGCGAGACCTCGCTCGGCGAGAAGGTCCTGCAGGTGGTCGATCTCGGCGGTCTGGCTCGGGACGATCCTCGCCGCCAGGTCCTGCTCGACCCTGGTCCGCCGCCGGGTGCTCACGGCGCCGTGACCGCGTTGAGGGCGTCGGTGAGCTCGACGGCCGAGGCGACGTTGTCCCACCGCTCGAGGACCTGCCCATCGCCGTCGACGAGGAAGACCCAGGGCTCGGCTGGTTCAACGGACGGGTCCGGGTAGATCCACTCGGCCGCGCCGCGGTTGAGAGCCTGGCCCTCGAAGTCCCGCCACACCTCGATGTGCACGAAGTTGACCCCGCCAGGACCCTCACGGGCCAGCTGGTCGATGCTGTCGGTGATCGGCCCGCAGAAACGGCTGACGCAGTAGGTCGGCGTCGAGACGACCACCATCGTCGGGTCACCGGACGCGATGGCATCGGCCACCGTGATCTCGTGCAACGCCGGGTCGGGAACAGTGCCGTCGGGTGCAGCCCGTGAGTCGATGGCGTCGACCGGAGCGTCCGGATCACCGGGAAGGAGGTTGTCAGTCCGCGGCGCGGCATCGCCGGCCACGGGCACCTGGTGCTCTTCGAGGACCTCGAACGCCGCGGTGGCAGTGAAGGGTTCACCGTCGGAGGACCCGGACACGGCCACCTCCCAGTTCCCGGCACTCGAGAGCACGACCCCCTCGGCCTCATAGACCCCACCCTGGCCGCCCTCGCCGACACCCGGTTCGTCGCGGCTCACCTCGGGCGAGCCGGGGAGGGGAAGGAACGAAGCGGTGACCGGATCGGGCGGCCTTACCGACTCCTCGTTCTCCGGCACCTCCCCGAGGTAGCGGAAGGACAGCGCCACATCGCCACCGACCACGAGTCCCCCGTCGGCCGCCAGCAGCCCGACGAGGAACCGCTGGGGTCCCTCTGCGGCCAGGTCATAACTGGCGACTTGAGCAACGACCGGGGCGTTCGTCGTCGTCGTCGTCGCCTGATCATCTACGCCCCCGCCGCAAGCCGTGGCGCCGAGCAGGATGAACGCCACGACAAGTCGACGGGCAGTCATGTCGGCCCTACGGACGGGCATGGGGCTACGACATCGGAGCCCGTGACGGCATAGGCCTCACGGGTGGCCTCGGCGAGATCCGCGAGACGCAGGTCGAGGTCGGCGGAATCCGTCACCAGGATGGCCTCGACCGCCTGTTTGGCTTCGAGCAATCGCGATGCCACATCCCGGTCCACCTCAGTGGTTGCCGCCGCCAGGTCGTGGAGGGGGCCGTGGACCTCACCCTCGAACAACTCGCGGGCGGCGCCCGGATCGTCGTCGGCCGCCAGGGCGGCGCTCGTACACAGTCGGTCGTACAACGCGGCGCCGGTCACCGGGTCACCCGCGACCGGCGAATCGGTCGTGTCGGTGAAGGAGCTCACCACCAGAGCGGCGCCGACCACGAGGACGACCCCGCCGACCAGTACGCGACGGTGCCGCCGGACCACGGCCCGATCGAGTCCTGAGGGGTTCGGGTTGACCGATCGCGTCACCGTGACCCCCTTCGGCGCGGACGCGGTGGAGACCTGACGTCCGGGCAGTCCATCCCGCACGACGATCACCGTGGCGAGGACCGCCAGACCGACTCCCGCGCCGAGGCTCGTCGCGACCGTCGCCCGGGCCAGCACGGTCGGGGCACCGGTCGGTAGCTGGGAGCTCCCGAGCCAGTCGAGGTTGGCGACGCCGAAGAACCAGGCGAACCCGGCACCGACCGCGCCGAGGAGCACCAGACCATCGGTGACCGAGCGTCGTAGCTGGAACAGACCCGCGATGGCCACGGTGACGCCGATCACCGGGGTGGCCGCGCCACCGAACTTCGCGGTCGGCCCTCCGGGCGTCACCGCCCAGACCCCGACGATGTCGACCGCCGCCGCCGACAGCAACGCGACCGCGGCGCATCCCGCCGCCGGCACCACTCGCCATCGCAGGCCGGCCAGCGCCACGGCGACGGCACCCACGACCGCGGTGAGGATCCACGGCCAACGGGGGGGGCCGGGGATCCAACGGAGATCACCACGAATCTCCATCGTCTCGCCCGAGCCGAGGAGCACAGGAACCGTCCACTCGGGCAGGACCACGTGTGCGTCCCCGGGGGCGTCCCGGACCGAAGGTGGTGGGCCGCCGCCCATCCAATGCGCCCGATGGTCGTGCCACCTTGCCGTTCGGCCGCCGCCGAGTCGCCGCCACTCGGGCGACGCGTCCGCGTCTGCCGCCGCCGGCACCTCGATCCCGGCGTCGCGGGCCCGATTGAGATAGGTCGCGGGTGACCGCCGGTTCTCGAACACGCCGTCGGGACCGACCCGGAGGTACGGCTCGCCCTCATAGCCGAGCACCGTCACGTCCTGGTCCGTCCGATTGGACAGTTCGAGTTGCCACCCGGCACCGATGACCTCCACCTCGACGCCGTCCACCTGGGGCACGACCGCCTGGATCGAGGTCAAGTAGTTGGAGGCGGGGATCTCCTCCCCACCCGGGCCGCCGTGCGCGGCCGCGGGGGCGGCACCGAGGAAGCCGACCCCCAAGCCCACCGTGATCACGGCGACGAGAGCGGCCGCGGCTCGACTCACGAGCGCCTCCGCTGCCGCCACACGATCAGGACGACGCCACCCACGAGGATCAGGACGACGCCGAAGAACACCACCGAAGCCGAGCTGCCGCCGTCCTCATCACCCTCATCCGACGGGGCGTTCGTCGTGGGTGACGCCCCGACGCTCGTCGCGGTGGGCGTCGGGCCCGGATCGGCCGGCGCCGTGGTGGTCGGGGGGGCCGTGGTGGTCGTCGGCCGGGCCACCTGCTCGTTGACCTCCAAGGTGCCCGCCGGGGTGACGCTGGTGAAGCGAACGGTCCACCGACCAGGTGCCGGAAGGGGGACGAGTCCCGCGTAGCGGCCGTCCTGGTCCGACGGCGACAGACCGACGGGCGTCTGGGCCGTGCCGTCCGGGGCGATGGCTGTGGCAGTCACCGTGGCGTCGAGCGCCGGGTGGCCGTCGTTCGTCCAGGTCAAGCGCACCGTGTAACGCACCCCCTCGGGTCGGACCTGGGCCGACTCGACGGCGAATTCGCCCTCACCCTCGTGGGCGGAGGACGAGACCACCCCGGTGGCGATCGCTACGGTCGTCAGCACGACACCGAGCAGGAACATCTTGCGCAGCACAGTCATCTGATTGGTACCTCGAAGTCGGTGGTTGTGGGTTGACCGCCCCGCACCACAGTCACCGAGACCGTCCAGGTCCCGGGCTGCGAGAGCGAGGCGCCGTATGCGGATACATGACTCGGGGTCACCGGCGTGATCTCCACCCGCCGGGGTGGGACCTCGCCGATGGCCACGGTGACCTCGACGGCGTCCACGGGCGCAAGCGTCGAGTCTTCATAGAAGTAGAGGTGGAGGTCATTGGTGCCGGCCCGAGCGGGGTCGACCACGAGTTGGGTCGTGAGACCGTCGACCGTGGCTTCGGTGTCGACCGGCTCAGACACCGTGACCCGGGGAGGGGGCTGCCCGATGAGCGCGGCGGTGAGCCCGAGGACCACAGCCGCGATGGCGAGCTCCACCCGCATCGATCGACGGAGGGGCGCATAGACCTGCGTGACCACAGGCAAGAGCTGACGACGGTTCAGCCAGCCGATGCTGGCCAGGACCACGAGTCCCGCGACCTTGGCCAGGACCAGCCGGCCGTAGCCCGTTTCGACCAACGCCGACCACGAATTCACTTGAATGATCGCGGAGATCGAGCCGGCGACCGCGACGACCGCGACTGCACCCAAGGCCACAGCCGAGAACCGAGTGGCCAGGCGGGCCCTGTCGCCGATGAGCCCGATGACGGCGACCATGGCCACCAGGCCCCCGACCCAAATGGCCGCCGCGGCCAGGTGCACGGCGTCCGCACCGACCGCCAGGCTCCTCGGGTCCGCCGTCCACGGGTGGCCCGTCACCGAGGCGGCCAGCACAAGTCCGAGTCCCGGGAGCAACAACACCGCCCTCGCGCGCGAACACGGGTGGAATGGCAGCGAGCGCGGCCACGACCACGAACAATGCGAACCGGAGCAGCGTCAGCCGGCCCGTCCGGCTGTCGTTGGCCACATCGACCACGATGCCGAGCGAGCCGGCGAGGTCGCGGCCGGATGCCGCCGCCGCCTGGGTCAACGCCAGAAGGGCCATCGAGAGGACACCGACGCCGGATGCGGCGATCACGAGCCACCGCAAGCGGGCCAGGGCCGGCGAGTCGCCCGGGATCAGTAGCGATACGCCGGTGATACCGATGACCACGATGGTGGCGACCAGCCCCAGCCATCGAGCCAGCCAGGCCATCACGTCGGTCGCGCTGTCGGATCCGTCGTCGATGTCCACCGCGCCGGTCTGGAAGCCGACGTGGAAAACGAACGAACCGGCGAGGTCGTGCCCGTCCTCACTCAGGGCCCGCCAAGCCACCGTGTAGGTCCCCTCGGGCCCGGCATCCATCGCCGCGAGCACCGTCGCCCCGTCATCGGCCTCCTCGACGGTCCCCCGGTCGACCCGTTCACCGTCAGGGTCGTAGACGGCGACCGCCCCAGGGGCGACATCAACCGGCTCGTCGAAGCGGAGCTCGACCTGTCCGGGGGCGACCTCGACCAAGGCGTCGTCGGTCGGCGCCGTCTCCAGCAAGGTGGCGTGGGCGGATGCCGGCAGAGCCAGGGGTCCCCACAAGACGGCCAGGACGGCCACCAGGGTCCCCAGGACAACGGGCCAGCGCCCGCGATGATCAGCGGACAAGGCGTGCTCCTGGTTCACGACGCCCGCGGGGCGTCGACCGGTCAGGACAGGAGCAGGGAGGGTGGGCCGCGGAGGGAGATGGAACCGAAACCGGTGACGAGATCCCACCGGGCGATGGCCCTTGGCGGCCGCGGGCGACTGGACCGCGCCGCCAACGGACGCTCGGACCGGGAGGCGCCCACCGCGGCGCCGACGCGGCTGACCAGGCGCAGGAAGGCGTAGAAGAGCAGCGCTACCGCAACCTGGGCGAGGGCGCCGAGGAGGAAGGACAGCTCGGTCATCGACCGCATCGGGTCGATGCCCACGAGCGTGTGCTCGAGGATCTCGACCCCGACGAAAAGGAGGACCTGTTGACCGACGAGCACCAACGCCCGGATCGGCACGACCTCACCTCGCCGGCCGGCGACGAAAGCACGGGCGATGACGGCAACGGTGAACGGCACCGCGAGAGCCGCCAGATTCGTCAGGTAGTCATGACCACCGGTCAGTGATGGGGCCGTACCGGCCTGGGCAGTCGCCCAGTAGCCGATCTGATGGCCCACCAACATGCCCGCCGGGAACAGGAGCAGCGACCACAACCGCCTCGTCGGCACAACCGCAGCGTACGTCGGCGAACAGTTCTCGGTGAAGCGGGCTACCCCGCCGGTGGTGCCGCGAGCTCGGCAGGGACACCGGGCGTGCTGTCGAGGGGATAGTCCGTCATCGCACACGACACGCTGCCCGGCTGCGTCGACGCCCGTCCGACGGCGCCGTCGAGCACTGGGTTCTCGGCACTGAAGACACCGTAGGGGCTCTCACAGCCCGGTACGACCCAGGCGTGGATCATCTGAAGCGCAGCACCGATCTTCGAGCCACCGCGGGCCGCACACTCCTCGTCGGTGGTCGAGGAACCACCGACCACGAGCCCACCCATCGTACACAGGCCGTCGTGGTTGTGCGGGTAGTCGTTCGGGCCCGTGAAGCCGTGCACACCGGGGTCGATCACGTCGTTGGAGAAGGTCGCGTACGAGATCCCGACCATGCGGGAATCGGGCTGGTCCCCGTCGTACAGGAGCATCTCCGGCTGCGCGGCATCGAAGCCGGGATCCATGAGCGTGCTCAGCTTGATGTAGTGGGCGGCGATGCCCTCGATGTAGCCCGTGGCCTTGATGTAGCCGTCGTCGAGGGCGTCCTGGACCGTGGGATGGGCATCGGCCACGGCCAGGGCCGATGCCAGTTCGCCCGCCAGCTGCTCGCACTCGGCCGGGTCCGTGAGGGGCGTCCAGTGCTGGGGCGCACCATGACCGTCGAGGCCTACGAAGGGCCCACCCGCTCCCGCTTCTGCGCCACCCGCCTGGAGCAGGATGGACGGCTCTGTGCCGAGGGCGCTGGTGAGCTGGTTGATCGTGGCGGCATCGACCTCGATGCCATTCTCTTCCGCGAAGCTGGCCAAGGTCTGTGACGTCGGGGCATCAGTGGAACCGCCGCCATGGTGCCCGGACCCGCCGGTGTCCCCCGCACCGCCCGCGTGATGGGTCGCCCCGAGTCCGGCCAGCTCCTCGTAGTAGGAGGCGACGTTCGACTCGCTGTCGCAAGCGCCCTCCGCCCCGAGTGCCGCCACCGTGTTGGTGCTGTCCGTACTTCCTGTGTCGCCCGTCGTGGTCCCGTGGTGGTCCGCCCCAGCAGCAGCACCGTGGCCACCGGAGCCGCCACTGTGATGGTCGGACGCGAAGGCCGGCGTGAGGGAGAGCGTCGACAGACCGGCGACCGCGAGGAGCACGACACCGGCCATTGCCCCACCGACCTCAGGCAGGAGGCGAACCTGGGCCAGGCGCGGCCGCAGCAGGACCGCAAGACCACCCACGACGATCACCCCTTCGGCGACCGACGCCATGATGTCGGCGAAGGACAGTGCCTCGGGCGTCCAGGGCTCGGGACCGAGGGGAACCCCCACCGTTCGGGACACGGCCCAGGCAAAGAGCACCACGGCGTTGCCCGCGACGCCGATGGCGAGGATCCGGGAATTGGGCGACCTCCGTACCAGCAGGGCGGCCCACGTGAGCTGCGCCCAGGCGACGACGGTGAAGAACAGCCCGTGCCAGATCGTCTCGTCGAAGTGCGGGCCGGCGACGGCGAAGTGGATGGCGCCCGACGCCAGAGCGCAGCCTACGAACACCAGCCGTAGGTAGCGGCCGAGCGTCCCCGATGCGGTGGTCATCCGTCGTCCCCTGTGTACGCCGTCGTACGAATGAAGTACAGCGTACGTCGCGGGACGCACGAGGTGAACGGCCGGGGCCGCGATCTCATCGACTTCTCAGAGGCCCCTCAGCGTGGCCGCGACCAGAAGCGACGTTCGGCTCAGCCCGGCACGGCGTAGTTCGCGCTGCCGGACCAGTCCAACATCACGCAGGTCTCGTCCCCGACAATCCAGGCGTCATGGCCCGGCGAGATGACCACCGCGTCGCCAGGGCCGACTTCGGCCTCGACCCCGTCGTCCATGACGATGTGCATCCGACCGGCCAAGACGTAGCCGGTGTGGGCGGCCCGGCAGGACTCGGTCCCCGCGATCGGCTTGACGTCGTGGGACCACTTCCATCCCGGCTCGAACTGCGCCCGGCCGACGGTCACCCCGGCGAGGTTCACCAGGTCCATCCGGCCGTTGGTGAAGGCCCGGCTCTCCTCGGGCGCATCGAGGTTCTTCGCTTCCAAGGTCATGTCATCCCCCCAGGGGTCAGCGGGTCGCGGACGAGGAGATCCTCGGTCATTCACGACTCCCATGACCGCGCCCGAAGGGCGCTACCCGTCACCCGTCGATCATGCGCCTCGACGCCGGGCTTGTCCACCGATGCCGGTGACGGGGACCGCTACAGGTCGGCCACGACCAGCCGGTGCGGGAGGTGGACGTCACCGAAGATGTAGACGTCGCCTTCGGCGGGCATGCCGTGGGCCTCGTACCAGGACACGGCGGTCACCCGGGCGTGGGCCCAGACGACGGCCGCGCCATCGGCCCGGCACCGGTCCAGGCCGGCCCGCAGCAATGCGGCACCCACGCCGGTGCCCTGCTCGTCGGTGGCCACGGCCATGCCCCGGAGCTGG
Organism: uncultured Microthrixaceae bacterium; assembly: GCA_963845425.1. Lineage (GTDB taxonomy): Bacteria > Actinomycetota > Acidimicrobiia > Acidimicrobiales > DATDAH01 > DATDAH01. The sequence goes on along the minus strand of CAWJSC010000009.1, from coordinate 113,537 downwards.
CGGGCCGGGTGGCGCCCGGGACGGACCGGGCACTCGCGCTCCAGGAACGTGACCACCCCCACCGGGGTGAGGTCGTCGCCGACCGCGGCCAGGTGGACCGTGTTCCACTCGTCGTCACCCTCGAAGACCACGACCGCGTCGTCGCGGCCGTCGCGGAGGACCGCCCGGCGCAAGCCGTGCGTGCCGGCGGGCGCGACCTCCAGGATGCGGGTCAGGGCCGACGCCCCGGTCAGGCCGGCGCCAGGCGGGGCCAGGGGCGGGCCTGCTCCAGGATCCGGGCCAACCGGAGCGGGATCTCGTCGCAGTGGCGCCGGGCCACGATCTGCAGGCCGACGGGCAGGCCCTCGGAGGTGAGCCCGGCCGGAACCGAGATCGCCGGGTTCCAGCAGAGGTTGGCCAGCATCGTGAACGGCGTGGCCATGGCGCCCACGACCTCCTGGCCGGCGACCACCGCCAGCGGCGGGCCTCCCGCCGCGAAGGCGGGTATGGCGGTGGTCGGCGTCATCAGCACGTCGATCTCCGCGAACAGGGCGGCGGCCTGCACCGTCAGGGCCTCACGGCGCCGCTTCACGTTGGCGAAGCGGGAGATCACCCAGTCCTCGGTGCCTTCCAGGCTCTGGCGGGAGTAGGCGGTCAGGTCGTCGGCCACCCGGGGCCACATGCCGGGCTCGAGGTCGAGCCAGATGTCCATGGCGCCGGAGGAGAGCCACACCTTCACCGCGTCCGGCAGGTGGACCGGGCCTTCGTCGACGACCATCCCGGCGGCGGAGGCCAGTTCCTGGGCCGCGCCGCCGGCGATGTCCAGCACCTCGGGATCCACGGTGGCGAAGTCCAGGTCAGGTGACCACCGGGCCCGGAGGCCGGCGACATCCAGGGTCTCGATGGCCGCTTCGTACCCCACCGTGGGCGGGGGCAGCGAGAGGCGGTCCCGGTCGTCGGGGCCAGACGCCAGGTCGAGGTGCCGGGCCGAGTCAGCCACCGTCGTGGTCAGCAGACCGAAGACCGAGGTCTGGCTGTCCTGGGCGCCGGGGTGGGCGATCCGGCCGTGGCTGGGCTTCAGGCCCACCAGCCCGGAGAACGCGGCAGGGATCCGGGTCGAGCCCCCGCCGTCACTGGCCGTGGCCACAGGCACCAAGCCGGCGGCGACGGCGGCGGCCGAGCCCCCGCTGGAGCCGCCGGGCGTCCGGTCCTCGCCCCAGGGGCTGCGGGTGATCCCCCAGGCCTTGGTCTTGGTGAAGTTGAGCGTGCCGAACTCGGGCGCCGCGGTCTTGCCCACCGGGACGCCGCCCGCAGCCCGCAGCCGGGCCACGTGCACCGAGTCCGCGGCCACGGGGCCCCGACCCATGAAGGGCAGCGAGCCGTGGGACGTGGGCATGCCCTTGCAGTCCTCCAGGTCCTTCACGCCGAACGGCACCCCGGCGAAGGGCCCGGGGTCATCGCCGGCGGCGACCTGCTCGTCGACCCGGGCCGCAGCCCGGCCGGCGAGGTCGGCGTCGACGTGGACGAAGGCGTTGAGCGCCTCGTTGCCGGCCTCGATGCGGGCCAGGTAGGTGTCCAGCACCTCCCGGGCCGAGCGTCGGCCGGAACGGACGGACTCGGCGATCTCGATGGCGGTGGGATCGGTCATGGCGTCACTCCTCGTGCTCACGCCACGGGCGGCGGCGAGGCGGGTCGAACCAGACGGGGACCGGCTCGCCCTGGATGGCCCGGAAGGCATGACTGCGCCACAGGTCGGCACCGGCGAGCGGCTCGGGCAGTTCGTCCTCGGCGAACCAGCCCACGTCCCGACACTCCAGGGGATGGGCCTTCAGTTCGCCGCCTGTCGGTCGGCAGGCGAAGACGATCGAGTAGAGCGGGATGCCGGTGAACCCCAGGCGCAGCCCGTCGAAGATGGCGATGGGGGCGACGACCTCGGCCTCGATGCCGGTCTCCTCCCACACCTCCTTGAGCACGACCTCCGAGGCCGAATAGCCGACGTCGCACCAGCCGGTCGGGTAGAGCCAGATGCCGGAGTCGGCCCGCTGGACGAGCAGGATCCGACCCTCGTCGTCGCCGACCACCGCGCCGACGGCGACCTTGGGGGTGACGTAGCCGGCCACGCCGTCGCCCACCTGCTTCATCCACTCGACGACCTGGGTGTCGGTGTCGAAGGCCCGGCCCGAGGCCACGCGGATGTCGGCGGCGACGGCCAGCACCTCCTCGAAGCGCTCCCGCTCGTAGAGGTTGTCGCTGAAGCCCAGCCCGGTCTTGGCGATGGACGACAGGGCCTCGCTCCAGCGGACCAGGTCGATCTCGGTCGGTGGCCCGTGCTCCGGGCCGTGCTCGTCAGTCACGGAAATCCGGGGCGACGCGCTCGATGATCGTGTCCAAGGCGTCGGCCCGCCGGCTGCCGGTGCCGAGGGTGAAGTCGGGGACGATCAGCTCGTCCACGCCGACATCCCGCCAGGCGGCCACCCGCTCGGCGATGCGGGCCGGGGTGCCCGCCACGCACGGGCGGTCGCCCACCGCCGCCTCCAGCTCCTCGGCCTTGGTGTCGTTTTCCAGCACGAAGACGAGGGCCTGGGTGGAGGTGGCGATCTCGGCCGGGTCCCGGCCGATCGCCTCGCACTTCTGGTCGAGGACGGCCCGGCGCCCGGCCAGCTCGGCGGGCGAGGACCACATGTTCCACTCGTCCGCGTACCGGGCCACGACCCCCAGCATCCGCGGCCCCTTCGCCCCGATCAGGATCGGCAGCCGCTCCTGCACCGGCTTGGGCCAGGCCACGGCGTCGGTGACCGTGTAGTGCTCACCGGCGACGGTGGTGGTGTCCTCGTCGAGCAGGCCCCGGATCACCCGGAGGGCCTCCTCGAAGCGCTCGACCCGCTCGCCCGGTGGCCCGAGGCGGATGCCGTACTGCTGGTGCTCGTTCTCCTGCCACCCGGCGCCCAGGCCGAGCAGGAGCCGGCCCGAGCTCACGTGGTCCGCCGTGGCCGCCCACTTGGCCAACACCGCGGGGTGCCGGTAGGTGATGCCGAAAACGAGCGGGGCCAGCCGCACCTGCTCGGTGACGGCGGCGAGGGCCGACACGACCGCGGTGGCCTCGAGGTTGGGGCTGTCGGGCGGGAACGGGCCCGGGACCTCGGCCATGAAGTGGTCGGCGACGTAGACCCCGTCCCAACCGGTGGCCTCCGCGTGCCGGACACCGTCGAGCACGTCGGCCCAGGGGTTGCCGAGCGAGGCCCAGAGCGAGAAGCGCATCCCCCGAATGATCGCACGCCCGTCGGGCACACCCGGTCGGAATCAGCCGCTCGCGGGTCGAGGTCTACGCGAGAGCGTCGAGGATGGCCGACTCGACCGCCGCCAGGCTGGCCGGCTCCGTGACCTTCTCGCCCTTGGAAGTGCACACGTAGAACGAGTCCACGACCCGGGGGCCGAGGGTCTGGACCTTGGCCGAGCGGATGTCGAGGTCGACGGCGGTCAGCGCCTTGGTCAGGCGGTAGAGGATCCCCACAGCGTCCGGGGCGTAAACCTCGATGACCGTCGACGTGCCGGAGGCGTCGTTGTCCACCCGTACCTCGGGCGGTGCGGCATCGGCCTCGGGGACGACACCCGTGCGGGCGTAGGTCCGCGCCCGTTCCTCCACTCGTTCGTCCAGGGCGACCTCGCCGGCCAACGCGTCGCGCACCAGCGCGGTCACCTTGTCCCAGTCGATGCTGTCGGCGTGGCTGGGGACGACGGTGAAGCGGCTCAGGGCGGAGGAGGACTCGGAGTGGGCCACGGCCTCCAACACGTCCAGGCCGGCCACGGCCAACACCCCGGCCACCCGGCTGAAGGTGCCGGGGCGGTCCCGGCTGATCACGGTCAGCGTGCGGCCCTCGCCCAGGACGTGGGTGCCGCCAGCCGCCATGCGGGCCCGATGGTCCTCGCTGAGGAGTGGGCCGCTGGGCTCGGGACCGGCGGGGCCCCCGAGGGCCTCGGCTGCACGGGCCACCAGCTCGGCCACCAGGCCCGCCTTCCACGTCCCCCACGCGGCGGGGCCAGTGGCCAAGGAGTCGGCCTCGGTCAGCGCGGCCAGGAGCTCGAGGGTGGCCAGGGACCCGGCGGCATCGGCCACCGCGGAGATCGTGTCGGGGTCACGGAGGTCGCGCCGGGTGGCGACGTCGGGCAGCAGCAGGTGGTGACGGACCATGTCGGCCAGCACCGCGACGTCCTCGGGCGGGAAGCCCATGCGGAGGCCGATGCGCCCGACGAGCTCGATCCCGACCTCGGTGTGGTCGCCCGGGTAGCCCTTGCCGATGTCGTGGAGCAGGGCCCCGATGACCAGCAGGTCGTGGCGGTGCACGCTGTCGGCGAGTGCGGCGGCGTTGGCCGCGGCCTCCCACAGGTGCCGGTCGACGGTGAACTGGTGGTATGCGTTGCGCTGGGGGCGGCTGCGCACCGGTTCCCACTCGGGCAGGATCCGCACCAGCAGGTCCCGCTGGTCGAGGGCCTCCAGGACCGGCAGCGCGGGGCGCCCGGCGAGCAGGAGGTCGGCCAGCAGCCCACGCGCGCCTTCGGGCCAGGGGTCCGAGAAGGGCGGGGTCTCAGCGGCCAACCGGTCCAGGGAGGACCGGTCGATGCGGGTGTCCTGCTGCGCAGCGGCCACCGCCACGCGGAGCACGAGCGCGGGAACCAGCGCGGGCTGGGCATCCGCCGCGAGGTGGACCTCGCCGTCCCGCAGGACCACGCCGGGGCTGAGCCGACGGTCAGAGCGGGCCAGCCGCCCGGTCGGGCCGGCGAGGGACGACGCGGTACGGCCCCAGCCCTCGTCCGCGATCCAGGCCACCGTGCGGGCCGCCCGGGCCACGTCGGCCATCAGCGCATCGGCGCCCGGATAGCCCAGGGCCTCGGCGACCCCGTCCTGTTCCTGCAGGACGAGGCGGTCGCTGGGCCGGCCCGTGCGCCGGTGCAGCTCCACCCGCACCGCGAGCAGGACGTCGCCCGCCGCGGCCAAGGCCTCGGGGTCGCCCATGCCCAACTGCAGGCGGGCCGCCTCGGACCAGGCCAGAGCGTGGACGTCGCGCAGCCCGCCCCGACCCTCCTTCAGGTCGGGCTCCAGCAGGAAGGCGACCTCGCCGTGCTGACGATGCCGCTGACGCACCGACTCGGCCACCTCGGCCAGCCAGCGCTTCGACCGCTTCCGCCAGAGCGCCAGCGCCTTCTCGGCCAGGTCCTCGGTGAGCGAGGGGTCGCCCGCCAGATGGCGACAGGACAGCAGGGAAGTGGCCGTGTCCAGGTCGTCGGCCGCCAGGGCGAGGGCCTCCTTCACCGTGCGCACGGCGTGGCCCAGCTTCAGCCCCGCGTCCCAGATCGGGTACCAGATGGCCTGCGCCGCGCCCCCCGGCAGGTGGCGCGGGGCGTGGAGCAGGAGGAGGTCGAGGTCGCTGCCCGGGGCCAACTCGCCCCGGCCGTAACCCCCGACCGCCACCAGGGCCAGGCCCGTGGGGTCCTCCACCGACCCGTCGAAGAGCGCCCGCAGCCAGTCGTCGACCGCGGCGGTGTAGGCCACGCAGAAGTCGCGGCCGACGATCGTCTGATCGGCCAGCAGTGCCTCTCGGTCGAGGACCGGGGTCGTCACCTCGGCCAACGTCAGAGGCCGGCGAGGGCCTTGCGGGCCGCCACCTGGATCGGGTCCCACAGCGGGGAGAACGGCGGGGCGTAGGCCAGGTCGCTGTTGAGCAGGTCCTCGACGGTGAACCCGGCGGTGAGGGCGACGGCCGCCGCGTCGATGCGCTTGCCCGCGCCCTCCTCGCCGACCAGCTGGACGCCGAGGATCCGACCGGAACCCCGTTCGGCCAGCATCTTCACCACGATCGGCCGGGCCTCGGGCAGGTATCCGGCCCGGGTCGTGGCCTTGATCTTGCCGACGACGTAGTGGAGACCGGCGGCGACGGCCTCCCGCTCGGACAGGCCCGTGCGGGCGACCTCCGTGGCGCACAGCTTGGTCACCGCCGTGCCGACCACACCGGGGAAGGTCGCGTAGCCGCCGCCGAGGTTTATGCCCGCGACGCGGGCCTGCCGGTTGGCGACCGTGCCCAGCGGGAGGTGCACCGGGAGCCGGGACACGAGGTGGTGGGACTCGGCGCAGTCCCCCGCCGCCCAGATGCCGTCCGTACCCGTCTGCTGACGCTGGTTGACCCGGATGGCGCCCTTGACCCCGGTCTCGACGCCGGCGTCGACGGCCAGCCGGCTGTTGGGCGCCACGCCCGTGCCCAACACGACGAGGTCGGCGGTCAGGGTGTCGCCGTTGGCCAGGTGGACCGAGCCGGGCTCGAAGGCGGTCACCGCCGTGCCGCATCGGACCTCGATGCCGTGGCGGACCATCGCCGTGCGGACGAGGGCGCCCATGTCCGGGTCGAGCGTGCCCATGATCTCGGGCGCCTGGTCGACGACGGTGACCGTCGCGCCGAGGCGCACGTAGGTCTCTGCCATCTCCAGGCCGATGTAGCCGCCGCCCACCACCACAACGTCCCGGGGCTGGCCCCGCAGGTTCCGGTCGAGCAGGCGCTGCGCGTCGGTCAGGGTCTGGACGCCGAGCACGGTCTCGCCGTTGATCCCCGGCACGTCGGGTCGGTAGGGACTGGCCCCCGTGGCGACGACCAACTGGTCATAGGGGATCCGCACCGTGCGACCGTGCTCGTGGTCCCGGACCTCGACCTGGCGGGCGTCGGTGTCGATGGCCATGGCCTCGTGGCGCAGCCGGACGTCGATGCGGTGGTTGTCCCGGAACTCCTGGGGCGTCCGGGCGACGAGGTCCTCCACCCGCTCGACGTCTCCCGCCACGAGGTACGGGATGCCACAGGCCGAGTAGCTGACCCACGAGCCCTTCTCGAGGGCCACGATGTCGAGGTCGCCATCGAGGCGGCGGGCCCCGGTCGCGGCGGTCATGCCGCCGGCGTCCCCGCCGATCACGACCAGCCGCTCGCCCATCCCCGGACGCTACTTCCGCCCGCTCACGGGTCCCCTGTCGACACGAGCGTGGACCGCCGAGGCCGACTCACCGGACCGGCGCCGGTAGCCTCGGCGCCCGGCCCTGCAGGGTCTGGCCCCCATCGTCCAGTGGCCTAGGACGCCAGCCTTTCAAGCTGGTAACACGGGTTCGAATCCCGTTGGGGGTGCTCTGAGGCTTGCCCTGGCCCCAGTCCGGGGGAACCGCGGCTCAGGCTCAGCTCCTCGGACGGCGCCGGCCAGCGCCCCTTGCACCCCTCGGCCCCACAGGCACGTCGCTGCCGACCCGAGCATCGCCGAGCTGCCCCCAGCGTCACCCGCCCGGGGCGGGGTCGCTAGGTTCCCCGGATGGGTTCAACCCGCCTTCGCCCGCTTGGTCTTGCGCTCGTTGCTCTGTTCGTCCTCGCCGGATGCGGCGGCAATGACAGCGATGACGGCGAGTCGTCGTCGGGCTCGGCGACTGCACCGGCCGACACGGAGGAGGATGGCTTCGACCAGGAGGCGTTCTGCGCCGCGGCCGAAGACTTCGCGATAGCGCAGGAGGGGGCGGCCGATGAGTCCACCCCCGAGGGTGTCGAGGAGCGACTGACCGCCATCACCGACGCGACCGAGGACATCGTCGAGACCGCTCCGGCGGACCTCACCGAGGACGCCCAGGCCTTCGATGACGCGATGCAGCGCTACGCGGAGTACGGCGCCGAGCGGGACTACGAGATCAACCTGGGAACCGGCGGCCCCGAATACCAGTCCGGCGAGGGCGCCGAGGTGATCGCCGAGATCACCGACACCGTCGCCGCGGTCGACCAAGCAGTGCAGGACGAATGCGGCCACTTCATCAACGAGGTGCCCTGACCCTTCGACAATGGGCCGAGGGCGACCTGGTCACCTTCATCACCGAGGGGAGCAGGTCCCCTGCGGTGATTGGCGCCCGTCGAGGGAGGTGGGCTCGGTGATCAGGGCTGGCTCGAGCCAGGTTCGGAGGCTTTCCACACCTTCCAGCCACGCCCAGACCTGGTTCCAATCGGAAGTGCTTGGGGGTGCCCTGACGTCATCCCTGGTCAGTGACGGGCTCCGCGGACCGCCCCGCGGGACCTTCACGCACCAGGTCATCCCACGCGCCCGGCCAGACGAGACGAACATCCAGGTTGCGGCAGAGCGTCAACCAGGTCGGATCGGACGGCTGGCGTTCGATGGCCAGCACACCCACGACGGCACGGCCTGGCTTGCTGACGGCCTGCCGGTGACGCAACACCTGGCCGAGGCCGAGCCCCAGCTGTCGCTCCTCGTTCCGCGTCGTCAGACTCTTGACCTCCCCGACGTACATCGTGCCGTGCTCCTCCCACGCGATGTCCCAGTCAGGATCAGATGGCGTCGGCAGGAGCAAGGTGACCTCACGGGACGCAAGGAACCGAGCCAGCGAGTTCTGCGTGGCCCGGTGTCGTCGGACGCCGATCGCTACGGGTGCTCCCGACGGTTGAGGCATCTCATCCGCCGGCACCTCGGCAGCCGATGACCCCACCTCGGCGGCCAACGCCTCGATCGTAGGAGCCGAATTCCTCGCGTCGCCGGATTCGACCTCGACAAGTCCGGCCTCCCGTGACAGTAGATCGGAACAGATGGTCAATGCATCGATATGACGGCGCTCCACCACGAGAGGAATCCGGCTCGTCGGCTCGTCCAGTTTCATGTCGAGGAAGATCGGAGCCAGCTCTCTGATTGGCCGCAAGTACGCATCATGGTGGATGTCGGGAATCTGATACATGGCGGCGGCGATCTCCGGAAGCATGTTGCATATCCCCAGCCACGTCATTGCCGCCTTGGTTCGCCACTGGGGATCGACCGCCGATTCGAGCTGCGTCACTTCGGCGATCGACTCGGCCAGCGTGCCACCGCTCGGTGAGCGCACCAGGCCGATCAAGACTCGCTCGAGTTGCGCAGCAGGGTCAGACGGGACCATGCAGACCTACTTCTCGCGCGCCCACCAGGATGTGATGGCTCACAGCCCTGCAGGAGCCCCGCGGACGAGCGAATGGCTTGCGGGCGACCGATGGACACCGAGCGGCGGACAGGCGCCGAGAAGGAGGAACCCGAGCAGCACGGACGCAGCCCGCTGGCGAAAGTCGCCGACGTCCTGAAACTCCATGCGACCCCCAGCCACGAACCCGCTTGGCATCAGTCGTCGAGGGTTGGGGTTCGCTGGTCGCTCCGAAGCTAACTGGGGATCCATGTTGCGTCAATCAGAAGGCCGTGAAGTGGGCCGAGCGCTACTCCACTACACGGGGGTACCGGGGATGTCCATGCGTCGGAGGCGGCGGAGCGTGAGCAGGGGGGCGATGGCGACGGCCAGCAGCCCCCACAGGGCCGCCGTGAGGACGGTCGTGCCCGAGGTACTCCTCGACCAGTTCTCGGGACGGGTGCTCCGCTTACTCCTCGGGTCCTCGCCAACGGGTACCGGTCTCGACGAGGCGATGTCCAGTCCCACAGCCCGCCGAGAGGCGGCGCGGCGTCACCCATCGCGGAATGGCCACCCGCTAGCCTGCGCCGGAATGACTGGGGAAGAATCCGGCGACGGCGACCGACTGACGCGCCGGGAGCTGGTTCGTCGGGCGGCCAAGGTCGGCGCCGTCGTGTGGACGGCGCCCCTGATCATCGACAGCCTCGCCAGCCCTGCCGCGGCGGCCACATGTCCCCCCGGGAACTACAACGTCGTCTACCAGGGGTCCCTCGCCGTGAGGTCGCCGGCGAGCGGCACCGGGTGCACCGCCTCGGGCACCAACCTCCCGACCGCGGCCCTGGTCGCGTCCACCGTCGGCCTCACCGCGACGGGCGGTCCCATCACCCACCTGCAGCAAGCCCCCGGCCAGGTCAATGCCGTCGTCCTGGCCATCAGCACCGGGTGCAGCTGTCGCATCACCTCCGTCTATGCCCACGTGCACCGAATCGGCGCGTCGACCAACCCCGATTGCCCCAGCCCGGCGTGCCAGCCGGCGTCGGCACTCGGGAGTGCGCCCCTGAGGATCACCGCCGGTGCGCTGAATTCAGGCACGGTGAGAGTGGCGCCGAACCAACCCAGTGGCCTTTGTGACGGTGTCGGCATCCACTGGGGGTCGCCGAACCGGACGAACGGCTACATGGTCGTCAACGTCACCTGCGGGTGACGGACTGGTGCTGTCGCTCGCCTCGACCGCTCGACCATTGGAATCGCAGGCCCGCTGAGCGTGGCCTTCCGCCCCGCCTGATCGAGGGGGGTGACCCCCTGGTCACCGTCGCCTGAACCGGGGAGCCCCCCCGTGGGCTTCCCGGTCCCCGACGGCAGGCGTCACCCGCCCAGGCGGCAGCCCTCGAGGCCGTTGAACACGCCGAGGCGCATGTCGGCGATGGCCTCGAAGGCCACCCCGGAGCCGGCCATGGCGTCCTCGGTCAGCTTGAGGAACGTGATGATCGTCTCGTCGAGGTCACCGGGCGAGAGGCTCACGCCGCTCTCCCGGTCGACCTCACCGGTGCGTTGGTCCCGGAGGATGTCGCCGAGCCAGGCGCCCACGATGCAGGAGCGCTGCAGGAGCGGGCCCTCTCCGTCGAGGTCGTCGCCGGCTGCGGCCTGGGCCCGCTCGGCCCAGAGCATGCCGAAGACCGTGGCCACCGCCCCGTCGCCGACCTCGGCGTGCAGGGCCTCCAGCTCGTCGGCGGGCACCGTGTCGAAGGGATCGTCGGGACCGTCGAAGCCGTCCACGTTCTCGGAGAAGAAGTCGTCGAGGTCCTGGATCACCAGCTCGGTGACCTCGTCGAAGGGCAGGTTCCCCTGGTTGGCGGCGTCCTGCTCGGTGAAGGGCAGCTCGTCGATGAACGGCGGGTCCTCGATGTAGCCGTAGCAGTAGTCGACGCCGCCCTCGAAGCCGTCCTGGAAGGCCCGCACCCGGTCGAAGCCGCTGCCGTGGGCCAGGGCGGCGTTCGGGTCACTACCCGGCTGGTCGCGGACATAGAGCATGGCGCCGATCGAGTTGTCGAGCGCCGACGGGTCCGAGAAGGGACCGAACCCCTCGTCGACCTGCTCGGCCACCCAGGCGCCGGAGAGGCAGTCGGCCTGGTTCTCGGTGAGCACGCTCGGGGGGTCGCCGATGCCCTGGCCGGTGATGTCGAGGACGCCGGACTGGAACTGCATGATGTGGCCCCACTCATGGGCGAAGACCACCGCGGGGCCCGCCCCGCCGAACAGGTCGGTGAGGGTGTCGTCGATGAGCGCCGGGTCCCAGGCCACGGTCAGGCCCTCCGGGCAGGGGGCGGCGAAGGCGTTCATGGTCACGTCCTCGGGCCGGATGTCGAAGCCCTGGCAGACCAGCGTCTGGTCGCCGGGCACGGCCCCGATGCGCTCGTCGGGGATGCGTTCGTAGTCGCTGTTGAAGTCGGCCGCCTGGTCCTCCCAGAACTCCTGGATGACCTCGATCACGTCCTCGTTGGTCAACTCCTCGTCGTCGGCCCCGCCGAAGTCGAGGTCGAGGGGACTCGACGAGCCCGAGTCGCCGTCACCGTCGCTGCCGTCGCTGCTGTTGGACGCGCCGTCGTCGGCGTTCTCCGAGCTGCCGTCGTCACCGCCGCAGCCGGCCACCACCGTGACCAGCGCCAGCACCGTCAACAAGGCCAAGAACCTGCGCACCGACACTCCTCATGCATCGCGGGGGAACCGGAGCGTAGCCCCCGGTCCCGGACCGCCCGCGACGTGGTGCCGGGGCGCGGCGGCCGCCGTCGACGGCTGCCCGATCCGTCGCCGAACCTAGGGGTCACCGGCGAAAACGCGACGAAAGGCCTGAGCGGCCTGGCCCCGACCGCCCTTTACCTCGTTACCTAGCATGTCCCAGGTAGTGTCGGGGCGTGAGCGGGGTCGACGCCAGGACGCCCGAGGAGGGCCCAGGGCCCACCCGCCGGCGACGGGGCGGCAGCCGGCGGACGCGGCGCGACCCGGAGACGGCGCGGGCCCAGCTGCTCGGGGCCGGCTTGGAGCTGGCCGTCGAGCAGTCGCTCGGTGAGACGCTGGGCCACCTCCGCATCAACGACCTGGCCCGGGACGCGGGCCTGACCTCGGGCGCCTTCTACCACTACTGGGACGGCCAGAACGCCTACCGCTCCGACGTGCTGGAGGCGCTCCTGGCCGGCGAGCGGGCCGACGCCGACCCCTCGCTGTTCGCGACGACCGACAACCCGGAGGGGCCGGCTCGCGCCGCGGACGAGCTCGCCCGTCGAGCCCACGAGAAGCTCGTCGCGGACCCCGACCACCGTCTGGAGCTGGCGCTCTGGGCCCATCAGGACCCGAGGGCGGTCGGCCGGATCCGGGAGCGCGCCGCGGTCGCTGACGCCACGGCGGCCACCGTCCTGGCCGACTGCCTGCGCCACGCCGACCGGCGGCCCGCACCCGGCTGGGACCTCGCGGCCCTGGCCACCGTCGCCGTGACGCTCAGCGACGGCCTCCGTTCCCAGCACCTCATCGAACCGAGCGCGGTCGCCGACCGCGACGACGAGAAGGGCCGATCGTGGAGCACGCCAGGCCTGCTGGCCCTGCTCCTCCTCGTCGGCGCCACCGAGGACGGCGAGGGGCCCGAGACGCCCCCGGCTCGGGGGCCCCGTCCGGTCACGATCGCCGAGGTCAACCCCCGACGGCAGCGCCTGCTCGACCTGGGCGTGGAGGCGGCCCGGTCCCGGCCCACCGGCAACGCCTTCGACCACATCCGGGCCGACGACGTAGCCCGCCGGGTCGGCCTGACCATCGGCGCGTTCTACCACTACTGGGCCAGCCAGGAGGACTACCGCGACGACCTCGTCGACGCCCTGTTCGCCGCCGAGCGCTACCTCGAGCCGGCCGGCATCGCCGGCCAGGACCTGGCCATCGCCGGGGCCGACGACCTCGACCTCGCCGTCCGCGACACCACGTCCTGGTACTGGTCGATCGCTACCGGCCACCCGCACAACCGGGTCCAGTTCGCGTTCTACACCCTGGACGACCCCTACATCGCGTCCCGCCTGTCGACCTGGAACGCCGAGCTCCGTCAGACCTGGCACACGGCCACCGAAACCCTGCTGCACCGTTTCCGTCGGCACTGGCGGGACCCGCTGAGCACCGACCTCGTCGTCCTGGGCATGAGCGCGCTGCTCGACGGCCTCGTGGTCCGCCACGGCCTCGGGGCGCCGGACCTGGGTCCCGACGACGACGGCTGGACCCGGTGGGGCCGGGCCTGCCAGGCGCTGGTCCTCGCCGGCAGCGCCACGAAGGACGACGTCCGGGGCCTGGCCGCGATGGCTGACGGGGTACTCGAGGGCTGAGCCCGCACGAGGGTTCGGCCGGAACGGTGCGCGGGACGCGAGAATGACGGGCCTTGCACACTTACGACGAGTCGACCGACGACCTCGCTGACGAGATCGTCAGCTATTCGCTGGCCCGGATCCGGATGGACCCGCCGCCGCTGGACAAGCCCCGCACGCCCGACCAGCTCCGAAAGGCCATCGGGCCGACGGTCACCCCGGAGGGCATCGGCGGCCACGAGGCCTTCCGCCGCTTCGTCGAGCACATCGCCCCGGCGACGATCTCCATCGACCATCCGCGCTATCTGTCGTTCGTGCCCGGCGCGCCGACCGAGGCCGCCGCCCTCTTCGACCTCATCGTCGGGGCGTCGTCCATGTACGGCGGCTCGTGGATGGAGGCCTCCGGCGCCGTCCACGCCGAGAACGAGGCCCTGCGGTGGGTCTCGGACCTGGCCGGGTTCCCCGAGGGGGCCGGCGGGGCGTTCGTCTCCGGCGGGACCGGCGGCAACCTCAGCGCGCTGGTGACCGCCCGTCACCATGCCGCGCTCGGCCGAGAGCGGCCGACCCGCTGGAAGCTCCTGGCCAGCGCCGGCGCCCACAGCTCCATCGACCACGTCAGCCGGGTCATGGACTTCGAGATCGTGCGGGTGCCGGTCGACGAGCGGGGCCGCCTCACCGGCGAGCACCTGGCCAAGGTCCTCGACGACCACCCCGACGACGGCTACTTCGCCGTGTCCGCCACGGCCGGCGTGACCAACCTGGGCATCGTGGACGACCTGGCCGGGGTGGCCGAGGTGGCTTCGGCCCACGGGCTCTGGTTCCACGTCGACGGGGCGTACGGGGGCGCCGCGCTGGCTGCGCCGGCCTACCGGCACCTCTTCGCGGGCGTCGAGCGGGCCGACTCGTTCATCGTCGACCCCCACAAGTGGCTGTTCTCCACCTTCGACTGCTGCGCGCTGGTGTACCGGGACCCGGAGCCGGCTCGCCGGGCCCACACCCAACACGCCTCCTACCTGGACGCCATCACCGATCGGGACGAGTGGAACCCGTCGGACTACGCCGTGCACCTGAGCCGCCGGGCCCGGGGGCTCCCGTTCTGGTTCTCGCTGGCGATGCACGGCACCGAGGCCTACCGCGAGGCCATCGAGACCACCCTCGAGGTGGCCCACGCCGGGGCCGACCTCATCCGGGAGCGGGACGGCTTCTCCCTGGTCACCGAGCCGGAGCTGTCCGTGGTGGTGTTCCGCAAGGAGGGTTGGACCTCCGCCGACTACACCGCGTGGTCCGACGCCGCCCTCGACAGCGGCTTCGCCTTCTGCCTCCCCAGCTCCCACGCCGGCGAGACCGTCATGCGCTGGTGCGTCGTCAACCCCAAGACCACCTCCGACGACCTCGCGTCCATCCTCGACTCCATGGTCGACTTCACCGGCTGACTCCCGAACAGTCAACCGCCCACCCGTTCTGGTCATCCCCCTCTGTTCCCCACAACAGAGGAGAGCGGCCAGAACCACGCGTATCCCGTTCTGGTCATTCCCGGCTGTTGCTCACGACAGAGCGGAGCAACCAGAACGGATATTGGTGGGGTCAGAGCCAGTCGCGGCGGAGTCTGGTGAGCTTCATGCTGGTGATGCGCCAGTTGGCTTCGGCGTCCTTGACGTACTGCTCGTGGTAGTGGCCGTAGCCGCGGAAGGCCCGGCCCTCGCCCCAGTCGACGTAGTCCTCCATGGCCCAGATGCCCGTGGCCGCGTCCGGGCCGGTCAGGGTGATCTCCGGCATGTGGCCGTGGTGGACGGTGACGGCGGTGCGGAGGATCCTCGAGCAGCCGTCCACAAAGGTCGCCCGGCCCGTGTACGGCCGGCCGTCCTCGACGTCGTCGGTCACGTCGATCTCGACGTCCTCGACCATGACCGAGACCAGCAGGTCCCAGTCCTTGGTGTCGATGGCCCGGAAGTACGAAGCCTTGAGCATCTGGATGGCGAAGATGTCGTCCACGGGGGCTACCCTGCCACTTCGCCCGTTCGCGGGTGTAGAGGTCCCGTGGTGCAGTTTGGAGTGCACGCCGGCCTGTCAAGCCGGAGGTCGCGGGTTCAAATCCCGTCGGGACCGCTCCGCCCCCGGGCGGCACACAACACGGTCGGGTAGCTCAGTTGGCAGAGCGCGCGCCTGAAAAGCGCGAGGTCACCGGATCGACGCCGGTCCCGACCACCATGCGACGAGCGGGTGGGGTCGTCCTGGTCTCCCTCGTCCTCGTCGTGGCCGCCTGCAGCGGCGGCGACGACACCGACGAGGCGTCGTCCTCCTCGGACTCGTCCCCCAGCGAGGACGAGAGCGACCTCGGCCCCCTCACCGAGATGCTGGCCGCCGTCCCCGATGTCGGGAACAACGCCTCGTTCGTGATCGTCAACGACTTCGAAGGCGCCCGCGACGCCAACGGCTTCGACGACCTCGACGACGACGCCTCGGGCGACGAGGTCACCGACCACCTCGTGGCCCTGACCGTGCGGGCCGAGGGGGTCGTGCCCCTCGTGTCGGAGTTCGCCGGCGGCCAGACCCCCGACCAGGAGGACCGGGTGACCGAGATCGGCTTCGACTTCGGCGCCGTCGAGGCCGACGTGACCGCCGGTCTACCGCCCCAGCAACTGCAGGTGGTGGCCGGGGACTTCGACCCGGACACCGTCGAGGACGCCGTCGAGAGCGATCCGACGTGGAGCGACGTCCTCGAGGAGCGCGAGATCGACGGCGTGACGGTCTACTCCTGGCTCGAGGAGGGCGACGTCGAGTTCGAGCGCAACAGCGCGACCCGCCCCATCGGCGAGTCGGCCCGGCTCGCCGTCCTCAGCGACGAACGCCTGGCCTGGACCCGCGGCGACGATGCCATCGAGGCCGCCATCGAGGAGGACGACACCCTCGCCGACCGGGAGGACCTCGGTGACCTCGGTGCCGCACTCGACGAGGCCGGTGCGGTCAGCGCCTTCCTGTCCGCCGCGGTGGACGACCCCGAGGACCCCCCGGACGGCTTCGAGCCGTACACCGCCTTCGCCGTGGGCGGCGGGGTGAACGACGACGGCGAGCCCCTCCTCCACATCGCCCTCTGGCACGAGGACGAGGACGACGCCGAGGCCGACGTGGAGGCCCTCGAGGACTACGTCGAGAGCGAGGCGGGCGACGACACCTTCCCCCAGGTGATCCCCGTCGACATCGACCACGAGGGCCACGTCACCCTCGGGACGTTCCGGGTCCAAGAGGCGAGCTCATGGTCCCGCTTCGCCTTCCTCGGCGACCCCCTCGTCGAGGCCGACACCGGCGAAGGCCCCGGCTGACTGACAGCCCACCAATCCCCCGGGCCGACGGATCGACGCCGGTCCCGACCACCACTCAGTCCTCGGCGGGACAGCAGACCTCGAGCTCCATGCCGTCGGGGTCGCGGAAGAACAGCGACCACTCCTCACCCAGCCGTTGTACGTCGCCCACCTCCTGAGCCCCGGCGGTCACCAGGCGATCCCGGACCTCGTCGAGCCTCGAGCGGGACTCGACGGCGAGGGCGAAGTGGTCAATAGCTCCCCGCCCGCCCTGCCGGCGTCGCTCGCCGATGATCTCCTCCGGCGACACCTCGAAGATGTTCAGCGAGGCCCCGCCACCGAGGTCCACGATCTTCATCCAGGGATGGTCGTCGGCCTTCGCCATCTCGAAGGTGACCTCGCCGCCGAACGCCTCCTCATAGAAGCGGACCGTGAGGTCCATGTCCGTGGTGAGGGTGGCGACGTGGTTGAAGCCGACGGTCAGGGCCATGGGAGCACCTCGCTGCTGGTCAGAGCCCCAGTACAGCAGGGAGCTCGGCGTGATCATGGATGACGTGGTCGGCGATGCCGTCGGGGTCGGGGTGCTCGCCGCCGCCGTCGTCGTCGTCGTCGAAGAGGCCGGCGTAGCGGACCGAGGTCCAGCCGGCCGCGTTGGCCCCGGCGACATCAGTGCGACGGAGGTCGCCGACGTGGGCCGCCTCGTCCGCCGTCGCCCCGAGGCCCTCGAGGGCGTGGGCGAAGATCGACGGATCGGGCTTGTACACGCCCACGTCGTCGGAGAAGGAGTGGTGGTCGAAGAGGTCCATCACGCCCAACTCGCCGAGCACCTTGCGCAGCGCCGTGCTCGGCGTCATGCCCACGTCGCAGATGATCCCCAGACGGACGTCGGCGTCCTTGAGAGCCTGCAGGGAGGCGGCCACGTTGGGGGCCAGGGCCAGCTCGGACTCGAGGGCACCGGACTCGAAGTGGGCCACCAGTTCGGTGACCACCACCTCGTCACCCGGGACCTCGAGCAGCTCCAGGACCCGAGCCACCCCGTCGGCGGTCACGTGCTGGCGGTTGGCCTTCCAGGCCTCCTGGAAGGTCTTCCACGAGCCCGAGAACGCCTGGTCGACGTCCTCCCGAGTGACGATGTACCCCGCAGTGGCCAACACGTCGACGACGTGATCGCCACGCTTGCCGAACAGGGCCTCGTCGTAGGCGACCACCAGGGTGTTCCAGTAGTCGAAGGTGACCGCCCGGATCACCGGACGACGCCCTCCTTCTCGGCCGCCGCGGCCACCGCCGCGGCGACCAACTGGACCACCGTCTTGTCGAAGACGGACGGCACGACGTGGTCGGGCCGCAGCTCGTCGGAGGAGACCGCCCGGGCGATGGCATCGGCCGCGGCCACCTTCATCCCCTCGGTGACCGTCGTGGCTTGGGCGTCCAGCGCCCCCCGGAAGATCCCCGGGAAGGCCAGCACGTTGTTGATCTGGTTCGGGAAGTCACTGCGCCCCGTGGCGATGACCGCCGCGAGGTCCTGGATCGACTCGGGCCGGATCTCGGGGTCCGGGTTGGCCATGGCGAACACGATGGGGTCGGCCGCCATGGACTCGACATCGGCGGGGGTGATGATCCCCGGGCCGCTGACCCCGATGAAGACGTCGGTGCCCGGCATGATCTCCGACAGGGAGCCGGTCCGCTGCTCGGGGTTCGTCTCGTCGGCCAGGCGGCGCTTGGCCTCGTTGAGGTCGGTCCGTCCGTGGTGGATCGCCCCCTGACGGTCGGCACCGACGATGTTCTGCACGCCGGCGTTCTTGAGGATCTTGGCGATGGCCACCCCCGCCGCCCCCGCCCCGGCGATGACCACGGACAAGCCGGCCATCTGCTTGTCCACGATCTTCAACGCGTTCTCCAGCGCGGCCAGGGTGACCACGGCGGTGCCGTGCTGGTCGTCGTGGAACACCGGGATGTCCAGGCTGTCCCGCAGGCGCTCCTCGACCTCGAAACAGGCCGGGGCGGCGATGTCCTCCAAGTTGATCCCGCCGAAGACCGGGGCGATGCGCTCGACGGTCTCGATGATCTCCTCGGTGCTGTTCACGTTCAGGCAGATCGGGAAGGCGTCGACCCCCGCGAACTCCTTGAAGAGCAGGGCCTTGCCCTCCATGACCGGGAGGGCGGCCTCCGGGCCGATGTCGCCGAGGCCGAGCACGGCGGTGCCGTCGCTGACGATGGCCACGGTGTTGCGCTTGATCGTGAGGTCGTGGACCCGGGCCGGCTCCCGCTCGATGGCCAGGCAGACCCGGGCCACGCCGGGCGTGTAGGCCATCGACAGGTCGTCCCGGTCACCGACCTTGCCCAACGACAGCACCTCGATCTTGCCGCCGTCGTGGAGAGCGAAGGTCCGGTCCTCCCACTCGACCAGCTCGGTGCCCTCGAGGGCGGTGATGGCGGCGAGGACCTCCTGCTGGTGGTCCTCGTCGATGCAGTCGACGATGACCTCGTCGTCCAGCACCGGACCCTTCACCTCGAAGCCCTCGAGACCCCGGATGTTGCCCCCGGCCTCACCGATGGTCGTGGCCAACCGCCCGAGCGAGCCGGGGACGTTGTCCAGCAGTACCCGCAGGCGCATCGAGAAGGCGGCCGTGGGCGTGCGGGTGTCCAGGGGATCGGACGTCGTTGCCATCCGCGGGACGGTAGCGACCCGAGGCCATCGCTGCGGAGCCGCCCGGCGCGACGGGGGATACTGCAGAGCATGGATCTGCCCGTCATGCCGCCCGTGCGCCCGATGCTGGCCAAGGCGGTCCACGCCATGCCGGAGGGCGACCTCCTCTACGAGCCCAAGTGGGACGGCTTCCGCTGCATCGTGTTCCGGGACGGCGACGACGTGGAGCTGGGCAGCCGCAACGACAAGCCCCTCACCCGCTACTTCCCGGAGCTGCCGCCCGTCCTGCGGGCCGCCCTGCCGGACAAGTGCGTGGTCGACGGCGAGATGGTCGTGGCCGTCGGCGCCAAGCTCGAGTTCGAGGTCCTCCAGCAGCGCATCCACCCCGCCGAGTCCCGGGTCAACATGCTGGCCGAGAAGACCCCCGCCAGCTTCGTGGCCTTCGACCTGCTGGCCGTCGGGGACGAGGACCTCCGCGCCCTCCCCTTCGCCGAGCGCCGGGCCCGGCTCGAGGCCGTGCTCGCCGACGCCGAGCCCCCCGTCCACCTCACGCCCAACACCACGGACCGGTCGGTGGCCGAGGACTGGTTCGACCGCTTCGAGGGCGCCGGCTTCGACGGGGTCATGGCCAAGGACCCCGAGGGCCTCTACCTGGAGAACAAGCGCAGCCAACTCAAGGTCAAGCACAAGCGCACCGCCGACTGTGTCGTCGCCGGCTACCGGACCCACAAGGACGGCGAGGGCATCGGCTCGCTACTCATGGGCGTCTACGACGACGACGGCGAGCTGCACCACCTCGGCGTCGCCGCCTCCTTCTCGGCCGCCCGCCGCAAGGAGCTGGTCGCCGAGCTGGCCCCCTACGAGGACGGCGCTCTGGAGGACCACCCCTGGCGGCAGTGGGCCGACGTGATGGCCCACGAGGAGGGCGGCCGCAAGCCCGGCGTCCAGAACCGCTGGACCGGCTCCAAGGACCAGTCCTGGACGCCGTTGCGCCTGGAGCTGGTCGGCGAGGTGACCTACGACGGCCTCCAGTCCGGCCGTTTCCGCCACACGTCCCACCTCGTGCGCTGGCGCCCCGACAAGACCCCCGCCGAGTGCACCTACGACCAGTTCGCCATCACCCCGCCCGCCGAGCTGGCCCGGGTCTTCACCGACGGCTGACCGGCCCCGGTCGCCCCTCAGCCGCCGAGGGCACCGGCGGAGGGGTGCCAGGGGACGAGCAGGCGGCGGATGCCGGCGACCAGGGCGTAGAGGACGAAACCGAGGACCGACAGCAGGACGATGACGCCGAACAGGCGGTCCACCTGCAACTGGTTGAGGTACGCCACCGACAACCAGCCGAGGCCCTCGCTCCCGGCGAGGAACTCGGCCACCACGGCGCCGATGGTGGCCAGGACGATGCCGACCTCCATGCCCGTCAGCACCGCCGGCAGCGCGCTCGGACACTCCACCAACCAGAAGCGCTGGCGACGGGTGGCCTGCAAGGTCCGGGCCAGGTCCCGATGGCCCGGGTCGACCGACCGCAGGCCGGCCCGGGTCCCGACCGTGATCGGGAAGAAGGCGAACACCGCGGCGATGGCCACCTTGCCCGACAGGCCGAAGCCCATCCACACGATGAGCAAGGGGATGATCGCCACCTTGGGCAGCACCTGGAGGAACACCAGGAACGGCGTCAGGGCCCGGTCGATGACCGGGAACTCGCCCAGGAGGGCGCCGGTCAGGAGGCCGAACACCGTCGCCAGGGAGAACCCGAGGAGGATCTCCTGGATGGTGACCCACAGGTGGTGCCAGGTGGTGTCGTCACGCAGGACCTGGCCGATCCCGTGGGCGACGTCGTCGGGCGGGGGGAGCACGAAGCGGGAGACGTCGTTGACCTCGACGTAGGTCTTCCACGCCACCAACAACGCCACGAGCAGCAGCACCGACAGGCCCAGCGACAGCAGGCGGGACCGCACGTCAGGCCGCCTCCGCCAACTGGCCGCGCACGTCGCGGACCATGGCCTGGAAGGCGGCGGTGTGCTGGAGGTCGATCGCGCGGGGTCGCGGGAACGGCACCGTCGTCTCCCCCGCCACCCGCCCCGGTCGCCCCGTGAGGCAGACCACGCGGTCGGCGAGGAACACCGCCTCGGTGATCGAGTGGGTGATGAGCACGGCCGTGGCGGGGTGGTGCAACCAGACCCGCTGCAGTTCGACGTTCATGGTGTCGCGGGTGATGGCGTCGAGGGCACCGAACGGCTCGTCGAGCAGGAGGACGTCGGGCTCGGCGATGAGCGCCCGGGCAATGGCCGCCCGCTGGGCCATGCCCACCGAGAGCTCGGACGGACGGTGGTCACCGAAGCCCTCGATCTCCACCAGGTCCAGCATGGCCAGCGCCCGCTCCCGGCGATCGCCCCGACCCACGCCCCGCAGGCGCAGGGGCAGGGCCACGTTTTCGGCGACCGAGAGCCAGGGCAACAGGTGGGCCTCCTGGAACACCACGGCCAGCCCTGCGACCGCCGCCGGGTCGACCCGCTCGCCGTCCCACACCGGGCGCTCGCCGATCCGCACCTCGCCGACCGACGGTGACGTCAGGCCGGCCACCGCCCGCAGGAGCGTGGTTTTGCCGCAGCCCGACGGGCCCACGACGGCCACGACCTCACCGTCGTGGACCGTGAGGTCGATGTCTTGGAGGGCCTCAACGGCCGATGGACCCTCGCCGAACTGCTTCTGGACGCCCTCGAGGACGATGTGGGGCATGAAGGCCCGGCGTCAGCCGAGCGCCTCGTCCCACAGGTCGTTGGTGTAGAGGGTCGTGGCGTCGGTGCCCTCCGGGACGATGCTGAGCTCGGCGAAGTTGGCCACGCCCGCCTCCCAGTCCTCCGGGAGGTTGCGCAGCAGGTTCTCGTCGCCCTCGCTGAACCACATGCCGGCGATGGTCGCCATGACCGGGGCGGCGGCCTCAGGATCGTCCAACAGCGGGAGGTCCCAGTCGGCCCGGATCGCCGGCGCCAGCTCGATGAAGGTGTCCGGGTCGTTGAGGGCCCGCATCGACGCCGCCAACCCCGACAGGTAGCGCTCGAGCGGGTCGGCCTTGGCGTCGAGGGTCTGGGTGGTGGTGGCCAGCGCCACGCCCAGCAGCGGGTTGTCGTCGCTCACGTCGACGATCACCGGATCGAGGCCGGCGAGCTCCATCGCCGCCGCCGACTCCTTGGTGGCGAAGATGGCGTCGACCCGCCCTTCCTCGATCAGGGCGTAGGCCGTGGACTCGACGCCCACCGCCTGACGCTCGACGACCTCGGTGTCCACGCCCGCGGAGCGCAGCACCAGGTCCAGGGTGTCCTCCGCGCTGCTGGCCAGCTGGGGCAGACCCACGGTCTTGCCCTCCAACTCCGCCAGCGACTCGTACGGGTCATCCGGGGACGAGACCAGCACATAGACGATCTCCTGTACGGGCATGCCGATGGAGATGATCGGCGCATCCTCGTTGGCCGCCGCGCTGGCGACGGCGATCGGGGCCGTCCGGATCACGTCGGCGCTCCCGCCGAAGAGCTGCTGTATGGCCTGGGGGGCCGTGCGGGCGAACTGCAGGTCGACGTCCAGACCGGCCTCCTCGAAGAAGCCGCAGGACACGCCCGCGCAGTCGCCGATGAAGTTCATGATGATGGGGAACGGCATGAGCACGGCGAGCGGCGTGAGGTCACCGCCGCCCTCGCTGCTGGCACTGCCACCCTCGTCGTCATCGCCACAGGCCACGAGGAGGCCGGATGCGCTGACGGCGAAGGTCGTGGCCAGCGAGGCCTTGAGGAACCGCCGCCGGTCGAGTTCGTAGGTCACGAAGTGCTCCTCGCTGGGTTGTGCTGGTCTGCGGCTGCCGACCCGCCGGTCGCCGCCCGTTGATAGGACAAGGTCTTTCCCGCCTTCGTCACCTGCGGGGCAGAGCGTCGTACCCGCAATGTCTGCGGACCCCACACGGATTGGGCGAGCGCACCATACTCATCCCGGGTGACGACGTCCCGAACGACGGCGAGCGCTTCGTCCTCGTCCACCCTCCCGACCTCCGGCGCGATGCGCAGCACCACGACGGTGTGGCCCGCCTCGGCCTCCTCGACGAACTGGTAGTCCCCGGGCCCCCCGCCGAGCCGGGTCGGCAGGGCCACCTCGGCGAGGTGGTCGAACGTGCCCCCCTCGAGGCTGACCCCCGCGGCCACCACCTTGGAGATCCCCCGGATGTCACGGAGCCGGGTGCGCAGGCCCATCCCCCCCAGGACGCACGGACAGTCGACGTCCTCGATGACGCCGTAGTCGTCGTTCTCGACGTTGACCATCACGCGGGGCGCCTCCTGAGCCAGGCTGGTCCAGCAGTAGGCGTCGACCTCGGTGTCGTCACCTCGGGGCCGGCGCCGGGTCACGACCGCCACCTCGTGGGCCCACAGGTGGTAGTCCTCGTCGTCGCAGAGGTCACAGGCGATGGCCATCGTGCCCTCGGGCATGAAGGCGTACGTCGGGTTCGGCGACATCCCCGCCGCCACCATGATCGCGAGCTTCCCGGGCGTCACCGGCTCGCTGCTCGGGTAGGTGACGACGCCGGTGAGGTCCACCCCGTGGTCGAGCGCCCAACGGGCCGCCGCCGTTATGGAGCTGGCGTAGCCGGTGAGGCCCGCGGCACCGTGGCGATCGACCATCTCCCGCAGCCAGGTCACGACCGGCTCCGGGTCCGCGGTGGGGACGTGCTGGGGCTCGGGCAGGCCCGTGCGCCCGAAGCGCAGGGCGAGGGGCAGGACCCGGTTGGCCAGGCGCTTGTGGCTGCTCACCCCCGACATCCCGGCGTCGGTCTGGGAGAACCACCGCGCCGGCGTGTTGCCGCCCGCCGCGTTCTTCATCACCGCACCCAGTCCGGCGGCGGAGGGGAACAGCGGGAGCCAGATGGCCAGCGGCCGTGACCCCAGGCCGGTCATGTCGTGCTGGATGGCCCGCTGCAGACCCTGGCGACGCTGCCAGGCGAAGGAGACCTCGACCGGCGTGCCCGCACCGGCCGACGACCCCCCCGTCGTCGCCAGGTAGTCGGCAGCCACGACCGGGTTGAAGAAGTCCCTCGGTCCCAGTCGGAACCGGGTGCTGCCCCGCTGGACGTCGACCTCGCCCTGGTGCTCCTCGTAGGTGACGTAGACCCCGGCGTCCCGGAGGGCCCCCAGTGCTCCGACGAGGCCTCGCTCGGCGACCAACGCCCGCACGTCGCCGTCCTCGAGCCCGGCGGCGTCGAGGAGGCGGCGGGTCGGGCTGGTCGGGAACGGCCACACCATCGTGTCGAGGCTGCGGAGGAACCGCTCGTCGCGGTGCTCGGCCTCGTCGGCCACCACGCGGCGGGCCGTGGCGGCCGGGACCGGGTCGCGGGACAGCGCCCGCAGGCTCCGCACCACCCCTGTGCCCCGCCGGGCAGTCGCCAATGTGCTCACGTCACCACCACCCGCCGGTCGTCCAGCCGGGCAGGTTAGACCCCCTCGCTTGGGCATGCGCCCTGTCGGATTGGGCATGATGGGTCGTTCATGTCCGCGTCGCCCCGGATCTCCATCTGCATCGTGACCGGCCGTCGCCTCGGCCTGCTCGACGCCTGCCTGGCCAGCATCGAGGCGCAGGTCGACGCACCCCCCCACGAGGTCCTGGTGTGCTCCGACGGCGACCGGGAGGTGGCCGACGCGGTCAACGGCCGCCTCCCCGAGGCCCGGGTGTGCCTGGTGGACCGGGCGCTCCCCGGGGCAGCCCGCAACCTCCTCGTCGACGAGGCCCGGGGCGACCTGCTCTTCTTCGTCGACGACGACGCCACCCTCGAGCCCCACGCGCTGGCCCTCCTCGCGGAGCTGGCCGACGCCCACCCGGACGCGGGGGTGTTCGGCGGTCCCAATGACACCCCGCCCGGCAGCAGCCGCTTCGAGGTGGTCCAAGGCGCGGCGCTGGCGTCGATCCTCGGGTCAGGACCGGTGCGTCGCCGCTACGGGCCCCACCCCGCCGGTCCGGCCGACGAGCGCTTCTTCATCCTCTGCAACCTCGCCGTCCGGCGCGCGGCCATGGTCCCCTTCGCGCCGGACCTCGTGTGTGCGGAAGAGAACGCCGTGCTGAGCGAGATGAGCCGGAGTGGTGTGGCCATGTACTACGACCCCCGGCTGGTCGCCTACCACCACCGTCGGCCGACGGCCCGGGGGTTCGCCCGGCAGATGTTCAAGTACGGCCACGGTCGGGGCCAGCTCACCCGACGCGAGCCCCGGACCCTCCGCCCGGCCTACCTCGTCCCGTCGCTGATGCTGCTCTACGCCGTGGTCGCCCCCGTCCTCGCGGTGGCCCTCCACCCGTTGGCCCTCGTCCCCCTGGCCGTCTACGCCGCCGGGATGGCCGCGTCGGCCGCCTGGATCGCCCTGACGCTCCGGACCCTCCGCGACCTCCCCTTGGCCGCCGCCCTGCTCGTCGTCCTCCACGTCAGCTACGGCTCCGGGGTGCTCCGCGGCCTGCTCCTGGCGTCCACGCCCCCGACCCAGCCCGAGGTGCTGGCCTGGTCGACAACCGGACAGGCCCCCTCGACCGACATCCGGCGGTGAGCACCACCGCCATCCGCACCGAGGGCCTCTCGGTCGCCTACCGGACCCGAACCCGGCTGGGCTGGCGGCGCCGCAACGCCGACGCCTGGGCGCTGCGGGACGTCGACCTCGCCGTCGAGCCCGGGCGGGTGCTCGGGGTGATCGGCGGCAACGGCTCCGGCAAGACCACCCTCCTCCAGGTCCTGGCCGGGGTGATCCGGCCGAGCGGGGGCGAGGTCGACACCCGCGGGCGCATCGCGTCCCTCGTCGACCTCTCCGCTGGGTTCCACCGCGACCTCACCGGCCACGAGAACCTCCTGATCGGCGGCGTCCTCCTCGGCCTCGGACGGGCGGAGGTCCGCGACCGGGCCGAGGAGATCGTGGCCTTCAGCGGGCTCCCCGAGGAGTCCCTCGACTGGCCCCTCGCCGCCTACTCGGCGGGCATGGGCCTGCGCCTGGGGTTCTCCCTCGTGGTCCACTCGCAGCCCGACGTGCTGCTGGTGGACGAGGTCCTGGCCGTGGGCGACGACCGGTTCCAGCGCCAGTGCGTGGAGGCGGTCCGTGCACTGCAGGACGACGGCTGTGCGGTCGTGCTCGTGTCCCACGACATGGCCCTGGTGCGTGACCACTGCGACGAGGTCGCGGTCCTCGAGGCCGGACGGGTCAGCTGCCTCGCCGACCCCGACGAGGCCATCGCCCACCACTTGGCCGAACGTCACCGGCACGCCGAGCCCGGTCCCGGCGACCGGGACCTCTATGACTCGTCGCGTCGGGCCCCGTCGGCCCGTCGGCGCAGGAGCGGACGCTGATGGCCACCTCGACCCGGCCCCGCCCCGGACTCGGCCTCCGCGACCTCGTGACCCACCGCGAGCTGCTCTGGACGCTCGTGGAGCGCCAGCTCCGCCTGCGATCGAAACGCTCGGTGATGGGCATCCTCTGGCCGCTCCTGTCGCCGTTCTTCCTGCTCGCCCTCTACACCTTCGTCTTCGCCTCGGTGTTCGACGTCCCGGTCGAGGACTACGGCGCCTACCTCTTCGCCGGCCTGCTGCCGTGGACCTTCCTCGTCCAGACGATCAACGACTCCCTGCAGAGCATCTCGTTGGAACCCGACCTCGTACGGCGGGCGCCGTTCCCCTACCAGTTCCTCCCCCTGTCCCGGGTGGCGGTGATGGTGCTGCCCTTCCTGGTGCTGCTCACCGGGTTCGTCCTCTACTCGGCCACCGTCGGCGACCGGCCCTTCGATCCGCTCCTGGTGCCGGCGCTCGCGCTACCGGTCCTCTCCCTGGTCCTGCTGGCCGCGACCCTGGCGATGCTGCTGGCGCTGATCGACGTGTTCAGCCGGGACCTCCGCCACCTGCTCAACAACCTGCTCACGGTGTGGTTCTTCCTCGTGCCGATCGTCTACCACCGTCGGATGGTGAGCGACCGGGTCCGCTGGTTCACCGCCGCCGACCCCATGGCCTGGATCGTCGCCCAGTTCCGCGACGTCCTCTACGACGGGCGCATCGACCGGCCCGCCTTCCACCTGCTCACCCTGCTGGGCTGCACCCTGGTCTTCCTGGTCGGGCTGGCTACCTTCCGCCGTCTCGCCGCGGACCTGGCCAAGGAGGTCTGACCGGCGGCGTCAGGGGCGCTCGGCCAGGAAGGCGACGTAGTGGCCGGTGACGGGGGCCAGCCGGGTCCCGGCGAGCCCGTCGATGCGGGGCAGGCCCCGCTCCTCGTACCAGCGCCAGCGAGCGGGGCGGGTGCCGATCACATGGGGGGCGTGGAGCAGGTGCTCGCAGGCCAGGAGCCGGAGGCCGACCTGGGCGAGGAGCGCCGACCCCTCCCGGGCATCGACGGTGTGCCCCACCGCGAACGGCACCAGCCCCGTGCGCCGGGTGACCGACCGGGGCAGGGCGTTGCGGGCCCGGATGAGAGGGTTCCGCCGGTTGTCCAGGGTCAGGACGAGCCGCCCGCCGGGCGCGAGCAGGCGGGCCAGCTCGGCCAGCGCCAGGGGCAGGTCCGTGGGGTCGTCGAAGTGGTCGAGGGTCGACGTGGAGAGGATCCCGTCGAAGGACCCACCGGCGAAGCCGCACAGACGGGCGTCGGTGACCACGACCGGTCCCGCCGCCCGGGCCTGGCGGGCGGTGGCCGCCGAGACGTCCATCCCGATCCACTGGGCCGTCGTCAGGTGACCGAGCAGGGCGCGGTCGGGGGTGCGCTCCTCGTAGAGGTCGGTCTTGAGCCAGCGACCCCGGGGACGGCCGACCCAGCGCTCGAGCAGGTCGAGGTGCACCCGGCGCCCGTGGTGCCGCCACCCTGCGGGCAGGCCGTCGTCCTGGGCGGCCACGGTGTCCCAGTAGCGGGGATCGGGCGACGACGGCACCGCCGGAGGCTACCGACGGCCGATCACTAGGCTCCGGCCCCACCAGCGAAGCGAGCAGGCGTGGACGAGACCAACCTGGAGGACCCACCGGCGGACGGGCGGCGCGCCCCGTGGTCGGGGCCCGTCTTGGTCGTCGCGGCCGCGACGCTGGTCGCCCTCCTCGCCGGCCTGTTCCATCTCGACCGCGTCGGGTTTTGGTACGACGAGGGCCAGACGGTCGGCACCGTCGACCGTCCCGTCGGCGACGCCCTCTGGCGGATCACCCACTGGGAGGTCAACCAGTCCCCGTTCCACCTGCTGGCCACGGCCTGGATCCGACTCGGCGACAGCGAGGCCTTCCTCCGCCTCCTGGCCCTCGGGTTCTGGGTCGGCACCGTGCCCCTGCTCTTCGTCCTCGGCCGCCGCCTCGTCGACGAGCGGGTGGGCGCGATCGCCGCCGTGGCCTATGCCCTCCACGGCTTCGCCCTCGAGTGGGGCCAGCAGTTCCGGGGCTACACCATGGCCGCCTTCGTCACGACCCTGGCGACCCTCGCCCTGGCCGACCTGCTGGAGGAGCCCACCACCCGTCGGGGGGTGGTCTACGGGGCCGTCGCCGCGCTGGCGGCCTACACCCACTTCTTCGCCCTCCTCGTCCTCGTCGCCCACGCCGTCACGGCCCTGGTCGCGGGGCACCGCATGCCTCGACGCCCCTTTGTCGTCGCCGGCCTCGTGGGGGGTGTCCTCCTCGCCCCGCTCGCGTGGTTCCTCCTCACCGCCGAGAACGACCCCATCAGCTGGGTCGAGGCGGGATCCCGCAACCAGGTCCTCGAGGTGGCCACCGACCTGGCCGGCGGCGCGAGCCTGGCCCTGGTCGCCTACGGCATCGCCGGGGCCCTCGGACTGCTGGCGCTCCGCCGGGCAGTGGTCACCGAGGGCTGGACCCGGTCGTGGCCGATCCTGCTCATCGTCCTCTGGGTGGTGATGCCGCTGGCCATCGCCGTGGTCGCCACGGCCACCGTGAAGCCCCTGCTGGTGGCCCGGTTCCTGCTGGTGGTCGTGCCCGGCCTCGCCCTCCTGGCCGCGGTCGGCATCGTCGAGCTGGCCGACCGTGGCCCCCGGCTCGCGGCCCGGCTCGCCCTGGCCGGCCTGCTCGCGGCGTCCGCCGTCGGCGTCGTCGACACCTGGAACCGGCCGACCTTCGAGGACTGGCGGGGCGCGGTCGACCACATCGTGGATGGGTCCGAGACCGGCGACGTCGTGGTCCCGGTTCCCGGCCGGGCGTCCCACCCGCTCCGCTACTACCTGGAGCGGGCCGACGCCGAGGACGTCACGATCGTGGCCCCCGACGATGTCGGGACGATCGACGCCGACGGGGTCTGGATCGTCAGCCGGGGCGGGCCGGGGGCGTCGAGCGTCGGCCGGGAGCTCGTCGCCCTCGCCCTCGAGGACCTCGAGCTGACCGACGAGTCGCCGTTCACCAACGTGCTCGTGCAGCGCTACGAACGACCGTGATCCGCTCCCCCGCCGGCCTGGCGTTCGCGCTCCGCGTCCGGGCCCACCGCCACCGCCCGGACCCGGTCTCGCTGCGCCTGCGGCGCCTGCGGCACCACGCCGTCGCCCGTTCGCCGTTCTACGCCCGCCACCACGCCGGGCTCGAGCGGGCCCCGCTCGACCGCCTGCCGCCGGTGGCCAAGGCCCAGCTCCTCGAGTCCTTCGACGAGGTCGTCGCCGACCGGGCCGTGCACCGGGCCGACCTCGAGGCGCACCTCCGCGCCGCCGAGCCCGGGACGCCGTGGCGGGATGGGGTGCACGTGGCGGTCACCAGCGGCAGCGCCGGACCGCCAGCGCTGCTGGCGTACGCCCCGTCGGAGTGGGCCGCCCTCGTGGCCAACGCCGTGGAGAGCCGAACGGTCGGGGACGGCCCCGGAACGGGGACGCTGCGGTCGGCTCGCATCGGCTCGCCCCTCGGCTGGCACCTGTCCGCGCAGCTGGGGAACCCGAGCGGACCGGCCGACCCAGCGCTCCGCCTGTCGGCCGCCGCCCCCCTCGACGACCTCGTCCGGGCTCTGGCGGCCCGGGATCCCGAACGCCTCACGGCCTACCCGTCGGTCCTCGGCCGCCTCGCCGACGAGGCCCTGGCCAGACGCCTCACCATCACTCCTCGCCAGGTCAGGGCCGGCGGCGAGCTCCTCAGCGACGGCGTGCGCGACCGGGTGCGTGCGGCCTGGGGGGTGGAGGTGGTGGACCAGTACGCCATCGGCGAGGCGGGCTTCCTCGCCGTCGAGTGCCCCGCCCGCGACGGCCTGCACGTGCTGGACCGCCACGTCGTGCTCGAGGTGGTCGACGCCGACGACGGGCTCGTCCCCATCGGGGTCGAGGGAGAGCGCGTGCTGCTCACCGTGCTGTCGAGCCGCCTGGTTCCCCTGATCCGCTACGTGATCGAGGACCGGGTCACGCTACTGCCCGGGGTCTGCGCCTGTGGACGACATGGCCCCCGGCTCCGAGTGGCCGGGCGCGTCCGGGACGTGCTCACCTTCCCGGGCCCCGGTGGCCCGGTCGCCGTCCACCCGGTCGTGTTCACCCGGGTCCTCGACGCCCTGCGGGTGGGCGACTGGCGGGTGACCCGGCGGGCCGGCGACATCCGGGTTGCGATCGCGGGTCCCGGCGCGGACCTCGACGACGAGGCCCTCGCCGCCGCCCTGCGCGCCTCCCTGGCCGAGGTCCTCGACGACCCACCGCCCGTGGTCGTCGATCGAGTGACGGCGATCGATCCCGTCCCCGGGGGCAAGGCGTCACGGGTCGTGAACGAGCTCGCGTAGGGCTGCGGGACTGCTGAACGATGGGCCCGCAGCAGGGCACCGAGGCAACCATGGGGCCGGGATTCGCCGGGCTGGGGTCAGCGGCGCCCCTTCAGCTGGTTTCGCCACCCTCCGGTGGCCGAAGGGCTCGAACGTGGCCGCGCCTGGCGAACTGGTAGCTAGCCATCGACGGCCAGCGCCTCCCGCCACAGCCGGCGCAGGGCCACCACGGCCACATCCGAGCGACCGAGGCGCTCCCGTGAGCGGTCGACGAAACGGCCCTGACCCACCAGGGCGACGTAGTCCTCCTCGGTGACGCTGGCCGGTGCGCGACGCCCGGCGATGAGGTCCTCGGCATCGCCGGCGTCCATCGAGCGACCGGCCTGATCGCTCCGCACCCGGTCGACGAGGGCCTCGGGGACGGCCGTGGCGGCGATGAAGAGGGTCGAGCCGTCGTCCACCGGCACCGCCCAGTTGAAGAAGTGCAATTCGGTCTCGTCGTCGACGATGTGGCGCATGGGGATCTGGATGAGGTAGGGGAAGCGGTACCAGGTCCGGCGGGGGACCCCGGAGCGAACGGCGGTCACGGCCAGCCCGTCGTCGGTGCGCTCCACCCCCACCTCCGGCACCTCACGGGCGTACGGCTCGCTGTCGCGGTGGACGAAGGCGGTGTGCACCGGGTCCACGTGATTCTCCAGCACCTGGAAGAAGTTGACCGGCCACGGGCCCGGTGGGCGGACACTGCCCACGGCCACCACCCCGTCGGCGTCCAGTTCGGGGAACCGGGGCAGTGGCGGTGGGGCGCCGTCACCGAGGTGAACCCAGACCAGCCCGGCGTACTCCTCGACGGCGGGCGCGTCGATGCGCACCGCGGCGGCGTGGCCGGTGGGCTCGGCCGGCTGGTCGGTGCACTGGCCCGTGCCGTCGAAGCACCAGCCGTGGTACGAGCAACGCAGGGCGCCGCCCTCCACCCAGCCCGTGTGCAGGAACGTCCCACGGTGGGGGCACCGGCCCTCGAGGGCCCGGGCCAGACCGTCGTCGCCCCGGAAGAGGACGAGGTCCTCGGCCAGGACCCGCACGGCCCGGGTCCGACCCGGGGCCAGCGAGGCCGCCACGGCAACCGGCTGCCACTGCCTGCGGAGCAGCCCGCCCACCGGGGTCCCCGGTCCGACCTGCCGGACGACGTCAAGCGCGCTCACCGGGCCGTCACCGTAGCCAGGGCGGTCGAGGGGGTGCCTCAGGCGAAGGGATCGTCGGCGGCGACCGGCCCGACGCCCAGGACGCGACGGGATGGGTCGGCGACGACGCTCGCCCCGATGTCGTCCAGGTCGTCGACGGCGTGGACGAGGTGGCCGTGGAGGTGGTCGTGGGCCCCGGAGACGAGGGCCACGACGTGGGCCACCGTGCGGTCCACCGGGACGAACGCGGCGTCGGTCATCTCGGTGTACTCCGGGCGACCGGCGGTCATGGCCGAGCGCACGAGGCCCGGGCTCAGGCCGACGATCACCACCGGCGTGGGGGCCACCTCGGCGGCAACCGCCTGGCCCAAGCGGACCAGGGCGGCCTTGGAGGTCGCATAGGCGCTGCTCGGCCCGGCCGGGTCGTCCCAGACCGCGGTCCGGCTGACCAGGTTCACCGCGTGACCACGACCCGCGCGAGCCATGTCCGGCAGGACCGCCCGGAGGAACGCGGCGGGCGCCCGGACGTTGACCTCCAGGACGCGCCACCACGCGGCCTCGTCCGCATCGACGAACGCCGACCGGGGCCCGAAGGTCCCGATGGCGTTGACCAGGACGCCGACAGGCCCGAGGGCCTGGCCCACGTCGTGCACGACCCGCGCCGCCGCCCCGGTCGCGGTGGCGTCCGCGGCAACAGCCACCGACGGCCCCGGCAGGGACGATCGGACCGCCTCCAGGCCCGCCTCGTCGATGTCGGTCAGGCCCATCGGGTGCCCGGCGCGGCAGAGCCCTACGGCCACCGCCGCGCCCACCGTGCCCGCCGCCCCGGTGACCAGGGCGGTCGGCACCCCCTTCACCGCGACTCGGCCAGCTTCACCGCGCGCTCGAGGAGGCCCGGGGCGTCGAGGCGGGCGCTCATGGCGACGAGGGCCTCGGTGGGGCCGGTCCACTCGAGGTCGGCGAGGGTCGTGGTGATCGAGTCCAGCTCGAGCGTGGCGATGCGGCGGAAGAGGAGGGCGTTCTCCAGCTCGTCCCGCAGGGTCGCCGCCAGCCGACCGGCGGACCGCACGCCTACTTCCCAGTCGTCAGCCATCGGCGGGATGGCCTCGATGTGGCCGTAGTGGGCCAGCACGGCGGCCGCTGACTTCGCGCCCCACCCGGCCAGGCCCGGGAAGCCGTCGGCCGCGTCACCCACCAGGGCCAGCCAGTCGGGGATCGACTCGGGGGGCACGCCGAACTTCTCGATCACCCCGCCCCGGTCATAGAGCGCGCCCTTGCGCCGGTCGAGCTGGACGACGCGGCCGTCGGCCCGCACGCACTGGGCCATGTCCTTGTCGGGGGTGCAGATGATGACCCGGTCCAGGGCCGGGTCCCCGGCCAACTGAGCGGCGGCCGCGCCGAGCGCGTCGTCGGCCTCGCAGTCGACCATGGCCCACACCCGGAAGCCGGCGGCCTCGAGGGCCTCCTCGACGAGGGGGAACTGGGCGAAGAGCACGGGGTCGATGCCGGAGCCGTCCTTGTACCCGGCCCACAGGTCGTTGCGGAACGACTCGATCACGTGGTCGGTGGCTACCCCCACGTGGGTGGCCCCCTCCTCGAGCAGGGTCAGACAGGTCCCGACCACACCGCGGGTGGCGGCCACGTCCATCCCGTCACCGGCGATGTGCTCGGGCAGCGCGTAGTAGTAGCGGAAGAGCTCGTAGGTCCCGTCGACGAGGTGGGCCTGCATCACCTCACCCTGTCACACCTCACCAGACCCACTTGGTGGCCCGACGGGCGAAGTCCTCCTCGGTCTCGATCACCCCGAAGGCCCGCTCGGGGGTGAGCTCCCACACGTCATGGCTGCTCACGAAGACCTTGCCCTCGACCTTCTCCTCCTCGGTCTCCCAGTACTTCTCGACGTAGAGGTCGAGGGCCGGATCGACCGCCGCCGCGGTGACCGAGCGCACCGTGCCCTCGACCACGACCACCTCGACCGTGCTGTCGACGGCGACGGTGACCTGCGCGTTCTCGGCGAAGTTGCGGGCCTTGCGACTGTTCGGCGAGCAGGAGAAGACGAAGCGTGGAGGTGTCCGGTACCCACACCCCCCACACCGGCATCGCGTGGGGGCGGGCGGCAGCCGAGGCGGAGACCACCCAGAGGTTCCGGCTGGCCACCAGGCGTTCCTCGGCCCACGACCACGGCAACACTCCGTCCAGGTCATCAGGCACGCCGTAGTCGGCCATGGCCGGGCGGACGGCTCGAGGGACGGTCGTGGTCACGGAGACACCTCCAGGATCAAGGACACAACACTGGCAGATGAGAGAAGTCTCACCCGCGTCTCACGGGTACCTCACGGCGAGGGCCGAACCTGCGCCCTACGAACCCCACGGGCTCCGGCCCAGGAGAGTGAATCGACATGCGCACGAGAACGATCATCGTCGGACTGGCGATCACCGTCGCCGGGCTCGCCACCGCCCAGCCGGCGGCCGCCGAGGAGCGGACCTGTCGGGGCACCATCGGACGGGTCACGGTGGACAACGTCCGGGTCCCCGCCGGGGCCACGTGCACCCTGAACGGCACCCGGGTCCAGGGCACCGTCTACGTGAACCGCAATGCCACCCTCTGGGCGGTCGGCGCCCGGATCAACGGCAACGTCCAGGCCGAGAACTCACGGGACGTCCGGGTCGTCCAGGGCTCGACGGTGGGCGGCAGTTATCAGGTCGTGCAGAGCGGCCTGGCGCGTCTCTTCGACAGTCGGGTCGAGGGGGACGTCCTCATCGACGAGAACCGTCGACCCAACGAGATCCGCCGGAACCGGGTCGGCGGCAACATCCAGGCCTTCCAGAACACGGGTGGGGTGGCGATCTTCCGCAACACGGTGGACGGCAACCTGCAGTGCAAGCAGAACCGGCCGGCCCCCACCGGCGACGGCAATCTGGTCCACGGCAGCAAGGAGGACCAGTGCCGCCGCTTCTGAGCTGAGCCTCGCGAGGCACCCACGGGCCCCGGGACCAGCGCTGGTCTCGGGGCCCGCGCGCGTCCGGGAGATGAGAGACTTCTCATCTGGCTCTCATCGCTCGGCAACAGGAGGCGCCCACGATGAGCCCGTGCCCGACCACCGTCTCCTCGTCACCGCCGTGGCGGCCCTCGCGCTGGGCACCCTCGCCGGACTGCGCCTGGCGGCCGATGACGACGACGGGGCTCCGCCGATCATCGAGCTGCGGACCGACGTCGATGTGACAGAGGACCCCTCCACGACGACGACCACGACCACGCGGCCGACCACCACTGTTCCGCCCCGAACCACCGCCCCGCCCCGCCCGGCGCCCACACCGGCCCCCGCGCCCCCACCGGCGCCCACCCCCCAACCCGCCCCAGCGCCGGCTGATGACGACGACGGAGGCGGAGGCGGAGGCGATGACGACGACGGAGGCGACGACGACTGAGGAGCCGCCGCCGACCCGTCGGTGGTGGGAGCTGCCGCCCGTCGCCGTTCGGGTCCGGATCCTCGGGTTCATGGTGCTCCTCCTGGGGCTCGCCATCGGTGCAGGGCTCCTGCTCGGTCGCAGCATCCTGCTGGCCCAGCTCGACGGCGACGTCAGCGACGCCCTGGACCAGGAGGTCGAGGAGCTCCGGCGGCTGGCCACCGGGAGCGACCCCGACACCGGTGAGCCCTTCGGCGACGACGTCGAAGCCATCTTCGACACCTTCCTCGACCGCAACATCCCCGTCGCGGGCGAGACCTACGTGACGATCATCGACGGCCGCCCCCACCGCAGCACCGCGTCGCCCGTCCCGCTCCTGGAGGATCCCGAGCTGCTGGCGCGCTGGGGATCGCTCACCGGCAGCGAAGCGGGTCGGATCGACACCGACGCCGGCCCCGCCCGCTACCAGGCGGTCCCCCTCGCGGCCGAGGGCACCGTGCCCGGGGTGTTCGTGGTCGTGTTCTTCCTCGAGGAGGGCCGCGACGAGGTGGAGTCGTTCTTCCGCGTCTCCGCCGTCGTCTCGGCCCTGATGCTCCTGGTCACCGGGGCGTTGGCCTGGCTGGTGGCGGGTCGGGTCCTGCGCCCGGTGCGGGATCTCACCGGGGTCGCCAAGACGATCAGCGAGACCGACCTCGGCCAACGCATCGAAGTCCGGGGCAACGACGAGATCGCCGAGCTGGCCCGGACGTTCAACACCATGCTCGACCGCCTACAGGGGGCGTTCGACACGCAGCGGGCCTTCGTCGACGACGCCGGCCACGAACTGCGCACGCCGATCACCATCGTCCGGGGCCACCTCGAGCTCATGGAGGACGACGCCGAGGACCGACGCCAGACCCTGGAGATCGTCACGGACGAGTTGGACCGGATGAACCGGATCGTCGACGACCTGGTCCTGCTGGCCAAGGCCGAGCGACCCGACTTCCTGCGCCCCGAGGACCTGGACCTGGAGGAGCTCCTCGCGGGCATCGACGCCAGGGCCCAGCCGCTCGGGTCGGATCGTCGCTGGACGGTGGCCGCGCGGGCGGGACGCCTCCGGGGCGACCGGGACCGTCTGACCCAAGCGATGCTCAACCTGGCGGCCAACGCCGTGGCCCACACGCAGGCGGGCGACACCATCGAGATCGGCGGCCGGGCCGTGGGCGACCGCATCCACCTCTGGGTCGCCGACACCGGCGAAGGCGTCTCCGAAGAGGACCGGGCTGCGATCTTCGACCGCTTCCGGCGAGGCCGCAACGCGCGACGGCGATCCGATGGCGCGGGCCTGGGCCTGGCCATCGTCACGGCGATCGCCTCGGCCCACGGCGGCACCGTCGGTCTGGAGAGCGAGGTCGGCGGCGGCGCCACCTTCACCCTCGACCTGCCCGCGTACCCCGCCGACCCGACGACCCCTGGGAGGGATGATGGCCCGCATCCTGATCGCTGAGGACGAGCCCCGCATCGCCGCGTTCGTCGAGAAGGGCCTGCGGGCCAACGGCTTCACGACGGTGGTGATCGACGACGGGATCGCGGCCGAAGCCATGGCCCGCGACGAGGACTTCGACCTCCTGATCCTCGACCTCGGCCTTCCCCGACGCGACGGCATGGAGGTGCTGGCCGGCATCCGGCGCCGCGGCGAGCAGCTCCCGATCATCATCCTCACCGCCCGGCGCGAGGTGTCCAGCACGGTGGATGGCCTCGAGGCCGGTGCCGACGACTACCTGCCCAAGCCCTTCCGCTTCGAGGAGCTCCTGGCCCGGGTCCGGGCCCGCTTACGCACCCCGGCCCAGCCCGAGTCCACCATGCTGCAGGCCGGCGACCTCACCCTGGACCTGCGCACTCGCCGGGCCGAGATCGGCGGGCGGGTCGTCGAGCTCACCGCTCGCGAGTTCGCTCTGACTGAGGTCTTCGCCCGCCACGTGGACCAGGTGCTCAGCCGCGAGCAGCTGCTGAGCCAGGTGTGGGGCTACGACTTCGACCCGCAGTCCAACGTGGTCGACGTCTACGTCCGCTACCTCCGCAAGAAGTTCGGCGGCGACGTGATCGAGACCGTGCGGGGCATGGGCTACCGCCTCGTCGGCGGGCCAGGCCGGGACCTCGACTGAGATCCACGCGGTGGACCGGGGGCGAGCACTGGTCGCCCCCGGTCCGCCGCAGGACACGTCAGCGACGCGTCAGCACTGGGCGATCAGGTCGAAGGCCTGCTCAACGGTGACGCCGCCGGTATCGAAGCTGACCACCACGACCTCGTTGTCGGACCCGGTGGTCGAACGACGGACAGCGGTGTCCACGCCACCGGTGGTCGAAGTGGCGGTCACGGCGCAGAGGTCCATGTCGCGCGGGAACCCGATCCGAACTGCCCCGGTGAAGGGCTCATTGACGATCGTGAGGCCCCCCCGCTGGGCGGTGATCGACGGAACGCCGGCGTTGTAGGTCACGCGGGCCATGTACGGCTTCAACGCCGGCGAGACGTCGGCCGGCGTCACGGCCCCCGTGCCGATGTCGACACTCTTGATCGCGCCGTTGCGGATGTCCTCGCTGCGGATGGACTCGTTGACGATCTTCACGCTGCCTACCGAGTTGTTCGGCACGTTGGCCAGGGCGATGCCGCCCGCCACGACGACCGTGGTGATGATCGCCGTGGTCACGGCGACCGCCAAGCGGGAGCCGATCACACTGCCTGTCTGGTTGCTCATCGGGGAATGGTCCCTTTCGTTGGGTTGTAGCCAGAGACGGCTTCGACAGACTCGCGCAGATGCTGAAGCAAGAACAGGGCGAAGCGTCGGGCACACTGGAGCAGATCACGGACGAGGAGCGGACATGGGCAAGCGAGCGGACCGGGCGAAGGCGAAGGCCGAGGAACAGACCGACGAGACGGTGAGCGGGCTGCGGTCCGGTGCCTACGCCGTCGTCGACGGGGCCGAGGAGGTCCTCGGCCGGACCAAGCACAAGACCAAGAAGGCGCGTCGGCACGTGGACGACATCGCCGACAAGGCCGAGAAGAAGATCGCCAAGATGCGGCGCCATACCGACCGCCGGGCCAAGAAGATCCGCCGCAAGGCCCAGAAGCAGATCGACAAGGCCACCAAGAGCCTCCCGGGCTGACCGTCGCCGAGTCGGCGCCCTCCACCTGCGTCAACGCGAGGGACGCTGCGGAGTCGGAGCGGAGCAGCAGCTCCGACCCTCAGCTTCGGCGGAGCCGGCGTCCCTGAGCGCAGCGAAGGAACGCGAATGTCACGACGGGAAGCCGTCCAGACCCGGGTCGAGCTCGACCCGGGCGGCGTTGAGGAAGCCGGCCAGCATCCGGTAGTTGCCGACGAGGAGGATCAGCTCGATCAGGTCCTGCTCACCCCACGCCGCCGCCGCGGCCGACCAGGTGGCGTCGGTCAGGTGGTCGCCGGAGCAGAGTTCGTCGGTGACGGTGACGGCCAGGCGCTCAGCTGCCGACCAGTCGACCGCCGCGGCCTCCGTGGCCAGGCCGGCGATCTCGTCGTCGTCCAGGCCGCTGTCCCGACCGATGCGGACGTGCTGGCCCCACTCGTAGACCGAGCCGGTGCGCCACGCCACCCGCAGGATCACGACCTCCCGGACCCGGGCGGGCAGGTGGCCCTTGATCAGCAGTTCGGTGCCCAGCGCCATCGACTTGCGGAACAGGCGCGGGTGTCGGACCAGGGTCCGGAAGATGTTGAAGGTCTCGCCACCGGAGAAGGCCGCGAAGGGCTCGAGCAGGGCGGCCTGCTCCGGGCTGGGGTCCTCGACCGGCCCCAACCGCGGCGTCACTGCTGATGCCTCTTCGCCTGACGGCTCATCGGCTTGCGGGCCTGTTCGGCCCGCCGATCGGCTCCGCCCCTCATTCCTGGACCAGCTCGATGAGGGTGCCGAAGGCGCCCTTGGGGTGCACGAAGGCGACGGTGGTGCCGCGGGAGCCGGGGCGGGGGGCCTCGTCGATGAGCCGGTTGCCCTGGGCCCGCAGCGACTCGAGGGCCGCCGCGCAGTCGTCGACCCGGTACCCGATGTGGTGCAGGCCCTCGCCCTTCTTCTCCAAGTACTTGGCCACCGGGGAGTCGTCGCTGACGGGGGTCAGGAGCTGGACGTAGGACTCGGCGACGTTGAGCAGCGCCTCCTCGACCCCGTCGCTCTCCACCACCTCGCGGTGTTCGACGGTCGCCCCGAAGGCGGCCTCATACCAGGCGATGGCCGCCTCGAGGTCCTCGACGGCGATGGCGACGTGGTCGATCTCGGTCAACAGCATCGGTTCAGCCTCCTCGGGCCTTGTCACCGTGGCGGCGGAACAGGGTGATCCTGTCCTCGCCCACCTTCTCGCGGAACTCGGCGTCGTCGATGCCCAGGCCCTCCTCGGGGGCCAGGCACAGCACCCCGATCTTGCCCTCGTGCTCGTTGTGGTGCACCTGGAGCGCGGCGTCGCCGACCTCGGTCAGCGGGAAGACGGCCGACAGGCACGGCTGGATCCGGCCCTCGGCCACCATCCGGTTGGCCTCCCACGCCTCGCGGTAGTTGGCGAAGTGGGAGGAGACGATCCGCTTCAACTTCATCCAGAGATGGCGGTTGTCGTACTCGATCATGTAGCCCGAGGTGGCGGCACAGGTGACGATCGTGCCGCCCCGGGCGGTCACGAACACCGACGCCCCGAACGTCTGGCGCCCCGGGTGCTCGAAGACGATCTCGGGGTCCCGGCCGACCAGGCCTCGGATGTCCTTGCCCAGCCGGCGCCACTCCTTTTCGTCCTGGGTGTTCTCGTCGGCCCAGAACTGGTAGCCCGCGGCCTTGCGGTCGATGACGGCCTCGACACCGAGTTCGTGGAGCAGGTCGACCTTCTCGGCCGAGGACACCACGCCCACCGGCGTGCCCCCGCCGTTGAGGACGTACTGGCAGGCGTAGCCGCCGAGACCCCCGGTCGCCCCCCAGACCAGGACCGTGTCGCCCTGGCGCATCTGCACCGAGTTGGGACTGCACAGCATCCGGTAGCTGGTGGAGTTGCACAGGGCGTTGACCGCCGCCTCCTCCCAGCTCAGGTGGGTGGGCTTGGGCATCAGCTGGTTGGCCTTGACCACCGTGAGGTCGGCCAGGCCGCCGAAGTTGGACTCGAAGCCCCAGATGCGCTGGTTGGTCGCCAGCATGGCGTCGTCATGGGCACTGGGGTCCTGGTCGTCGACGTAGTTGCAGTGGACCGTGACCCGGTCCCCCGCCTTCCAGTTGCGCACCGCCGAGCCCGTCTTCAGCACGACGCCCGCCGCGTCCGAGCCGACCACGTGGTACGGCAGGGCATGGCGGGCGCCCCAGGTGCTCTCCTTGCCCAGGCGGTCGAGGAAGGCGAAGGTCGGCAGGGGCTCGAAGATCGACGTCCAGACCGTGTTGAAGTTGATCGAGCTGGCCATGACGGCCACGTAGGCCTCGTCGGGGGCCAGGTCGGGGGTGGCGACGTCGTCCACGTGGAGCGACTGGCGGGGGTCCTTGTCCCAGGAATCGACCCCGGCGAACATCTCGATGTCCTCCCGGCGCACGAAGGCCGCTCGGAAGGACTCGGGGATGGTCAGCGCCGCGATGTCGTCGCCGGACGCGCCCCCCTGGATGGCGTCGAGGATCTCCTGCATGGCGGGGGACGCTAGCCCTCCGGCGCCGGGCGGCTCCAACGCCGACCGGGGCCGATTTCGAGGTGGACTTCACACAGTGTGTTCGTATGCGCTACTTTCTGTGGTCAACGAAACGAGCGGGTCCGCTGGGCGAGGCGGGGAAGGCGAGAACGGCGATGCCGATCACTCCAGACGAGATCGAGAACCGGGTGTTCCCCCTGGTGCGGCGGGGCTATGACCCTGCGGAGGTCGATGACTTCCTGAGGGACGTGGCCACCACCCTCGCGCACGCCCAGGGCGGCCTCGCCACGCCTCCGGCTGCTGTCGCGGAGGCGCCGGCGCCCGAGGCCGCGCCGGTCGCCGTCACCATGCAGGGCCCCGACGACTTCGAGCAGATGGGCGAGGAGGTGGCCGCCATCCTGCGCCAGGCCCACGAGTCGGTGGCGACCCTGCGTCACCGGGCCGAGGCCGATGCCGCGCTCATCCGCCAGGACGCCCAGCGGGAGGCCGAGGAGCTGACCCGTCGCGCTGATGCCGACCGCCAGGCCGCCGCCATCGAGCTGGAGGCCGCTCGCGCCGATGCCGACTGGCTCCTGTCCGATGTCCGGCGCCAGGCCGACGGGGCGGCCGCGGCCGCCACCACCCTCGCCCGGGAGCGCACCCAGGAGATCATCGAGGCCGCGCAGGCCGAGGCCCGCGGCGCCGTGACGGTGCAGCGCAACGTCCGGGGCCGGCTGGAGGACACCCGGGACCACATCGAGCAGGTCCTCGACCGCCTGATCGAGGAGGACACCGATCTGTTCGGCGCCATCGACCTGACCGACGCCGCGCTGGCCGCGGCCACCGAAGCAGAGGGTGGTGACGGCCCCGACCTCGCGCCGCCGCCCGGACAGGGCCCACCCACGCCCCCGGTGCCCCCGCCGGCGACCCGCACCACGCCGATCGAACCGATCGACCTGCCCTACGACGAGGACGACGGCCCCCTCATCGTCGACCTGACCCACGACGACGACCTGACCGACGACGACGACGGCGCGACCGGCGGCGGCATGGGCGCCGTCCTGCCCGACGAAGCTGTTCCCGAGGACGGCGGGAGCGAGGAGGCCCACGGTGACGACGACGCCCTCTCCCAGATGGTCAAGGACGCCGTGGAGAACGCCCTGCAGCGGCGCAAGGGTGACCCGGAGCCCCCCGAGGACAGCACCACCTGACCCGACCTCCCGGGCGCGGGCTGGTCGCCACGAGCGGTCCCTCCGTACACTTCCCGCCACCAGCGAACACCCACCTGGGGGAGGTCCCACACATGTCTGGCTCCGTGATCATCGGCGGCGCGCGCACACCGATCGGCAAGCTCTCCGGCGGCCTGGCGAGCTTCGCCGCCACCGACCTCGGCGGCTTCGCCATCAAGGCGGCCCTCGAGCGGGCCGGCGTCAGCCCCGAGCAGGTCGACTACGTCTTCATGGGCCAGGTGCTGCAGGCCGGCGCCGGCCAGATCACCGCCCGCCAGGCTGCGGCCAACGCCGGCATCCCCCTGACGGTCCCGGCCACCACCATCAACAAGGTGTGCCTGTCGGGCCTCAACTCGATCTACCTGGCCGACCTCATGATCCAGACCGGCCAGGCCGACGTCGTCGTCGCGGGCGGCATGGAGTCCATGACCCAGGCCCCCTATCTCCTCCCGGGAGCCCGGGCCGGCTACCGCATCGGTGACCAGTCCGTCGTCGACTCGATGATGTACGACGGCCTCTTCTGCGCCTTCGACCAGGTGGCCATGGGTGCCGGCACCGAGAAGTACGCCGCCTCCGCCGGCCTCGAGCGTCTGGCCCAGGACGAGCTGTCCGCCGCCTCCCACGAGCGGGCGGCCAAGGCCCAGAAGGACGGCCTCTTCGACGACGAGATCGTCCCGGTCGAGGTACCCCAGCGCAAGGGTGACCCGGTCCTGATCGAGGTGGACGAGGGCGTGCGCCCCGGCACCACCGCCGAGAGCCTCGGCGGCCTACGGCCGGCCTTCGACAAGGCGGGCAACATCACCGCGGGCAACGCCTCCCAGATCTCCGACGGCGGTGCCGCGGTGATCGTGGTGTCCAAGGCCAAGGCCGAGGAGCTGGGCGCCACCCCGCTGGGCGAGATCGTGGGCTACGGCCAGGTGGCCGGCCCGGACCCGTCCCTGCTGACCCAGCCGGCCCGGGCCATCAAGGCCGCGGCCGAGGACTCCGGCCTCGCCGTCGGCGACATCGACCTGTTCGAGTTGAACGAGGCCTTCGCCGCCGTCGGCGTGGCCTCGATGGCCGACCTCGGCATCAGCGACGACGTCGTCAACGTGAACGGGGGCGCCATCGCCCTCGGCCACCCCGTCGGCATGTCCGGCACCCGGGTGGCCCTCACCGTGCTCCTGGAGCTGGGACGCCGCGGTGGCGGCCTCGGCGCGGCTGCCCTCTGCGGCGGTGGCGGCCAGGGCGACGCCATCCTCCTCAAGGTCTGACCGAACGATCCGTTC
This sequence comes from uncultured Microthrixaceae bacterium, assembly GCA_963845425.1. Lineage (GTDB taxonomy): Bacteria > Actinomycetota > Acidimicrobiia > Acidimicrobiales > DATDAH01 > DATDAH01. The sequence goes on along the minus strand of CAWJSC010000009.1, from coordinate 69,934 downwards.
TGGCGCCTGATTCGCCGGTCATGACCGGCGAATCAGGCGCCAGTTCGCGTTTCGGGCCGGTCAGTACTCGACGGTGTCCCAGAACTCGCGCTGGGGGGCGCCGGGGTCCTCGAGCACGCCCACCTCGGTGTCGAAGTCGCGGACGGCGCGGCGATCGAGGTCGTAACGGGGCCAGTCGCCGCCCGGGTCGCCGGTACGGGCGAAGCGCAGCCAGGCGTCCTGGATGGCGTCGGCCAGCTCGTGGGGTGGGGCGTCACCGAGGAAGCCGACCATCTGCGGGTGCCGGGTCATCCCGAACACGAACGGCAGGTCCAGGGCGTGGCAGGAACCGAGCATGCCGAACAACGCGGGCGTCGCCCAGGACAGCTGGTACTCCCACACGTCGGCGCCCTGGGCCAGCAGCGCCTCACCCAGCTGGACCGCGGGATGGCGGAAGACCATGTCGGTGGCGATCACGGTGAAGGCGTCCTTGGGCGCCAAGCCGGCGGTGGGTTCGGCGTAGACCGCGAGGGCCTTGTCACCGTCGCCGGTGAGCGCGTCCAGACGATGGTGCAGCACGTCGGCGTCGACGGCCTCGAAGTCCATGAGGGCGAACAGGCGCCACTCCTCCCGGGTCGTCCCGGTGATGACCGGGATGCCGGCCGCGCTCCCCGCCCGGATGGCGGCCAGGACCGAGGTGGGCAGCGCCCGACCGTCCTCGCAGGGCCGGAAGGGCAGGCCGGCGGAGATGCCCTCCTCGAGCAGCGGCTCGACGTTGGTCATGGCCGTCATGACGACCTGCCCCTGGACCTCGAGGATCCGCTCCATGGGCAGGGCCCGCAGCTCATCGACGGTGGTGACGCCGACCGCCTCGAGGAACGCGCGACCGGACCGCTCGGCCTGGGCCGGCGTGGCGTTGCTCTGCGCGGCACCCGACTGGGCGATGGCCTTGTGGAAGAGGCCCTTGGCCGTGTCCATGGCCAGCAGGCCGGTCACCGACATCGAGCCGGCGGACTCGCCGAAGATCGTGACGTTGCCGGGATCGCCACCGAAGGCGGCGATGTTCTCCCGCACCCACTCGAGGGCGGCGACCTGATCCAACAGGCCGCAGTTGGCCGAACCCGCCAGGTCCTCGTCCAGCCAGCCCAGTTCGAGGAAGCCGAACGCGCCGAGCCGGTAGTTGATGGTGACGAGGACGATGTCACCTCGCTCCACCAGCGAAACGCCGTCGTACATGGGGCTGGACCCCGAACCCATGAAGAAGGCGCCGCCGTGGATCCAGACCATGACCGGGCGCGCGGCGTCGTCGGCCGCCGGGGTGAACACGTTGAGGTGCAGACACTCCTCGTCCATCGGCTCGGGCTCGAGGCCCAGGAAGGCCAGCATCATGTCCGGGTTCTGGGGGGCGATCGCCCCGAACGTGGTGGCGTCACGCACGCCGTCCCACGGCGCAGCCGCCACCGGCGGCCGCCAGCGCCCGTCACCCGCGGTGGTGGCGGCGAAGGGAATGCCGGCAAAGCGATGGCCATTGCCATGGGGGGCGCCCCGGACCTGCCCGTACGTCGTGGTGACCGTCGTCATGGCGCCCCAACGTACCGGCCGATAGTGTGTGCCGCCTCCGGCGGGCCGGGCGCGGGCGGGATGCCGGCCCGCCGGTGGCGGCACTCGATCGGACCGAGTCGGTGGGAGGGACTGAGGGGGCAGGACCCCCTCGAAACCGGCCTCGATTCCGATGTTGCGGTTACGTTACAACAGTTACAGACCAATGACAAGTCGAGATCCCACTGACGCTGCGGAGCGGAGCGCAGCAGCTCGGCGGACCTCCCCTGATCGGCGAAGCCGGCGGAGCGGAGCGCAGCAATGTGACCGAGCGCAGCAGCTCGGCGGACCTCCCCTGATCGGCGAAGCCGGCGGAGCGGAGCGCAGCAATGTGACCGCTCAGTCGAGCACCGTGCGGCCGGTCAGGGCCCGGCCGAGGGTCATCTCGTCGGCGTACTCGAGGTCGCCGCCCACGGGGAGGCCGCTGGCGATCCGGGTGACCTTGACGTCGGTGTCCTTGAGCAGCTTGGCCAGGTAGAGCGCCGTGGTCTCGCCTTCGATGTTGGGGTTGGTGCAGAGGATGAGCTCGTCGACGTGCTCCTCCCGCACCCGGGTGAGCAGCTCGCGTACCCGCAGGTTCTCCGGGCCCACGCCGTCGATGGGGCTGAGGGCGCCCTGCAGCACGTGGTAGCGGCCCCGGTACTGCTCGGTCTTCTCGACGGCCACGACGTCCCGGGGCTCCTCCACCACACACAGGACCCCGTCCTCGCGCTGGGGGTCGGCACAGATGCCGCACTCGTCACCCTCGGCGATGTTGAAGCAGCGTTGGCAGAAGGTGACCCGGTCCTTGGCCTCGGCAATGGCGGTGGCCAGGCGGAGGGCGTCGACCTTCTCCTGCTTGAGCAGATGGAAGGCGATGCGCTGGGCCGACTTGGGGCCGATCCCGGGTAGGCGCCCGAGCTCGTCGATCAGGTCCTGGACCGCCCCCGCGTAGACCGAGGTCACCCGGCGCCACCGAGGAGGCCACCGAGATCGCCGAGGTCCACACCACCGACCGAGCCCTGGTGGAGCTCCTCGACCCGGCTGGCGGCGTCCCGCAGGGCGGCCAGCACGAGGTCGGCGATCAGCTCGGGGTCGTCGCCCGCCGACGGGTCGACGGTGACCGAGCGGAAGTCCCATCCGCCGGTCACCTCGATCTTGACCACCCCGCCGCCACTCTGACCTTCGACCACCTGGGCCGCCACCTCGGCCTGGGCGTCGAGGATCTGCTGCTGCATGGCCTGGGCCTGACCCAGGAGGGCGCCGAGATCGAGGCCGCCGAGGCCGCCGGCACCGATGTCCCCTTCGTCGCCGGCCAGGGGTTCCAGGTCACTCATTCGGGGTCCTCCTCGAGCACTTCCACCTTGCCGAAGACGTCGGTCACCTGGTCCAGCCCGGTCGACGCCGTGCCCGCGTCCTCCAGGTCCTCGACCGGGCCGAGGTCGGCCAGCTCGTCGGCCATCTTGGAGCGAGGGGCCGGGCCACCGCCACTGGGGCCGGGCGCGGCAGGGCCGTCGTCGGTGGCAGAAGGCGGCTCCGGTACGTCCGAACCGCCGTCCACGACGAGGACGAGGGGCACCGGGCGGCCGAACTCGGCGGCCAAGGCCGCCTCGACGTCGGCCTTGAGCGGCTCGCAGCGGGTCACGTGGGTCGCATTGGGCAGCGCGAACGCGGCGGCCCCGTCGGTGTTCTCAAGAAAGCGACCGGCGGCGAAGAGCATCTTGACCTTGGGGCGCAGGCCGGTCAGCACCCGGTCGCCCCAGGCGATGGTGAGCTCGTCCCGACTGGGCAGGTCGCCGGCGGCGGGCGGGTCCGGCTCGGGGTCGGGCGACCGGGTCCCTTCCATCCCGGCCGGCTCCGGCTCCGGATCGGGGACGAGGGCCACGACGGGGGTGGGCTCAGAAGCCGGTTCCGGCTCGGGGTCGGGCTCCGGGTCGGGGACCGCGGCGATGGTCGGCGGCGAGGGGTCGGATTCGGCAGTCGGCGGGGCCTCCTCCGACTCCGGCTTGCGCGCCTCGGCGAGGCGGCTTCGGGCCTCGGCGGCCGGTGAGCCACCCGACGACGGCGCATCGGCCACGGGCGGCGGGGACACCGGCGGCAGGTTGCCGCCGGAGCCGTCCCGGACGGCCTGCTCCAGGCGCTCGATGCGGACCAGGAGGGCATCGGTCGAGGTGTCGCTCTCCGGGCGGGTTATGCGGACCAGCGCCACCTCGAGGGGGATCCGCGGGTCCGGGGCCTGGCGCATGTCGACCAGAGCGGTGCCGAGCACCTCGAGTGCTCGGGTGATGGCGGCGGGGCGCAGGCGCTCGGCGTGGTCGGCCGCCGCGGCCCGGTCTCCCTCGGTCAGGTGCGAGAGGTCGACCCGCATGGAGGACAGGAAGGCGTTCCGCAGGCTGTCGAGGGTCTGCTCGCCCACGCCACGGGGGTCGCGGCCCTGGACGGTGGCGTCAGCCAGGGCGGTGAGGGCCCGGGCCGTGTCCACCTCGCAGAGGGCCTCCAGCAGGTCGTCGACCGAGTCGTCGTCACGGGCTACGCCGCCCGCGGCCACGATGCGGTCCAGCACCGAGAGCGTGTCGCGGGCGGAGCCGCCGCCCTCCCGCAGGGCCTGGGCGATGGCGGCCTCCTCCACCTGCAGCCCGGCGTCGCCGATGATCCAGCGGACGTGGGCCTCCAGTTCGGCGGCCGGCAGCAACCGGAAGTCGAGGTGCTGGGTCCGGCTGCGGATGGTGGGCAGGACCTTCTCGGGGTCGGTCGTGGCCAGGATGAACACGACGTGGTCCGGCGGCTCCTCGAGCGTCTTCAGGAGGGCGGCCGAGGCCCCCTTCGACAGCATGTGGACCTCGTCCAGGATGTAGAGGCGGGTCCGGCCGGGGCTGGCCAGTGCCGTGCTGGCGATGAGGTCCCGCATGTTGTCGACGCCCGTGTGCGAGGCGGCGTCCAGCTCGGTGACGTCGAAGGAGTTGCCCGCCTCGATCGACTTGCACGGCGGGCAGACCCCGCACGGCTCACCGTCGACGGGGTCCTCGCAGTTGAGGACCTTGGCCAGGATGCGGGCCGTCGAGGTCTTGCCCGTTCCCCGGGGCCCGGAGAAGAGGTAGGCGTGGCCCAACCGGTCCTCGGCGGCGGCATTGCGCAGGGCGGCGACCACGTGCTCCTGGCCCACGATCTCGGCGAACTTCTGCGGCCGATACCGCCGGTAGAGCGACTGGAAGGCCATCGCTCGGAGACTACCGCTCGCCTTCGAGAGTGGCGGCCAGGCGATCTGCGGCACCCGGAGGGCTCCGCTGAGAGCTGCTGCCTTCCGGCCCTGACTCGGTTCACGGGCCTCCGTCGCACAGGACCCGACCGCCACACTCCAAGGCGAGCGAACGACCACGATACCCTGACCGGCCGCACGGGCCCACGGGCCCGTGCCCCCGGGAGGGGTGCGAGAGCGGCCGAATCGGCACGCTTGGAAAGCGTGTGTGGGGCAACCCACCGTGGGTTCGAATCCCACCCCCTCCGCTCGGTGCGCGGCGTTCAGCCCGCCTTGGTCGCGGCCAGTCTCCGGAGCGGGGGCAGGGTCGGCGGTGGGTTCCTGCGGGGCGGCAGCGCCTCGAGGACCTCGTGGGAGGCGGCCGTGATGACGGCCACGGCCTTCTCGAAGGCCTCCTCGGTGGCGGCCGAGGTCTTCTGCACACCGCTGATCTTGCGGACGTACTGCCGAGCGGCGGCCTCGATCTCCTCGTCGGTCGCCACGGGCTCGAGGCCCCGGAGGGTGGTGATGTTGCGGCACATGACCGCGACGCTACCGAGCTGCGTCGATGGCTCGCCGGCCGGTTCGGCCCGCCGATCGGCTTCGCCGATCAGTGGGAGGCCGCGCCCTCGACCAGGTTGCGCTCGTGCTTGGCCTCGTACAGGCGGCGGTCGGCCAGCCCCATGACGGCGTCGGGCACGGCACCGGGCCAGCGCACGGCCCAACCGACCGACACCGTGGGCGCGCCCGGCATGGCGGCCACGAGGTCGACGAGTTCGCCGGCCAGCCGGCGGGCCTCCTCCTGGTCGCTGTCGGGACAGAGGACGGCGAACTCGTCGCCCCCGACGCGGGCCAGCAGGTCGGCCACCCGGATGCGGCCGGCCAGGCAGCCCGCCACCTCCTGGAGGACCTCGTCGCCCCGCCGGTGACCGTGCTCGTCGTTGATGTCCTTGAAGCGGTCGATGTCGAGGAGGAGGACCGACAGCGGCCGGCCGGTGCGCTCGGCCTCCGCGCCGGACCGGGTCAGCGCCTCGTCCCAGGCGCGGCGGTTGGCCACCCCGGTCAGGGAGTCCTCGCGGCTGAGGCGGTCGAGCTCGCCCACCAACACCAAGGTCCGCTCCTGTTCGGCCTCCAGGGCCAGACGGGCGGCCAGCTCGTCGCGCTCCAGGCGCACCCGGTAGAACCGACCTATCGCGGCCAGGATCGACGCCGTCCCGAGATAGAAGGCGATCGTCGCCACCTCGACGTCGTTGGCCCGCTCCGACTGGAGCCCGAAGGACACCATGAGCGCGGCCCAGGACGAGGCCAAGAGGGCGACGGTGATCCAGATGCGACCGACGAGCAGGAACGCGCAGCCGTAGATCACCAGGGAGAAGCCGAGGAGGTAGCCCTCGAACGCGTAGTCGACCTGGGGCAGAAGCCAGGCGACGACCAGCTGCGGCATCAGGCAGATGAAGACGACCAGTGGCTCGGCGTGCCGGTCCCCGAAGGGTCGCTTCAGGAGGAGGAGCCAACCGAGGAGAACCGGCAGGAGGATGCCCACGCGCAGGGTGAAGAACTGGTCGGCCAGGTCGGGCACGACCATGCGGTCGTAGATGCCCCACAGGGGCACGGCCACCAGGATCATCACGCCGGCGGCCAGGCCGGTGGTGCGCGTCGCGGCCCGCATCTCGGCGGCATGGGCCGCCCGGACCTCGCTTGCGCTGGGCAAGTCCGCGACAGCGCGGAACTCCGACATGGGAGTCCCGTCGTCCTCCCAGCGCAGCGGCTGTAGCCGCGACGGGGAGATAGGGCCGGATGGCCCATGTCGACCGGCCCGGGGGGCGACCGATCGCCCGCCAACGGCATCGCTACCCTGCCCGCCGTGAACCGCCGTCTGCTCGGAGCGACCGCCGCCACCCTCGGCGTCCTGCTGCTGGCCGGCTGCGCGGGGGGCGACCGGCCCGAGATGGGCGAGGCCCCCGCCGACGACCGGGGCGAGCTGACCGTCCGGCGCCTCGACCCCGAACTGACCTACGTGGCCCGGTCCGACACCGTGGTCGACGTGTACGCCGACCCCGCCGACGCCGACCCCCGGGAGGCGGTCGCCCCACCGACGGCCGACACGCCGACCGGCGGCCTCGCCGTCGACGGCTTCATCATCCAGGCCCCCTACGAGGCCGAGCCCGACTTCCACGAGATCGCCCTCGCCAACGGCAGGCCCGGCTGGGTGCGGGCTGACGACGTCCGGGTCGAGCAGGTGAATGTCGTGGCCATGGCCAACGGCACCGAGGTCGACCCGACCGGCGGGGGGGGCGGCACGGTGGACGTTTTCGCCGAGCCCGACGCGCCGCAACCGATGACGACCATCGAGAACCCCAAGTCGGCCGAGGGCCTCAACGTCGGCCCCGTCGTGTTCCTGGCCAACGGCCCGATCGACCCGAGCGCGGCGTGGGTCAACGTCCTGCTGCCGATCCGGCCCAACGGCAGCGACGGCTGGGTGCGCCGGTCCGACGTGACCCTGACCGCCAACCAGTTCCACATCGAGGTCCGTCTCGGCGCCCACCAGATCCGGGTCTTCGACGGTGCCGATCGGGTCATGCAGGCGCCGATCGGGGTGGGCACGTCGAACACCCCCACGCCCGGCGGGGCCTTCTACATCCGCTCGCTCATCGCCTCGACCGACCCGGCCTACGGCACCTACGCCTTCGGCCTCTCCGGCTTCTCCGAGGTCCACGACACCTTCAACGGCGGTCCCGGTGACATCGGCATCCACGGCACCAGCGACCCGAGCACGATCGGCACCGACGTCAGCAACGGCTGCATCCGCCTCGAGGACGGCAACGTCGTCCGCCTCGCCGGGCTGCTACCCGAGGCCGCGGGGCCCCAGTCGGACTCGCCCGCGGTCACCACCGGTCTGGGCGTGCCCGTCCAGGTCATCGCCTGAGTCGGCCGACCATGGACCTCGACACGGCGATGGGCCTCGCCCTCGAGGAGGCCGCGGCCGCGGCGACCCACGGCGACGTCCCCATCGGTGCCGTGGCCCTGGTCGACGGCGAGGTCGTGGCCCGCCGGCACAACGAGCGGGAGCTGACCGGCGACCCCACCGCCCACGCCGAGGTGCTCTGCCTCCGGGACGCAGCCACGACCCTCGGCGCGTGGCGCCTCGCCGGCGTCACGCTGGTCGTGACCCTGGAGCCCTGCCCCATGTGTGCCGGGGCCCTGTGGGCGGCCCGGATCGACCGCATCGTCTACGGCACCGCCGACCCGAAGGCCGGCGCCGCCGGCTCGCTCTACAACCTGTGCGCCGACCCCCGACTCAATCACGAGGTCCGGGTCACCGACGGGATCCGGGCCGCGGAATCGACCGCGCTGCTCCAGGGATTCTTCGCCGAGCGCCGCTAGCTCACCGCTAGCCTCGCCCGCGGAGGGTTGCCAGAGCGGACGAATGGGGCGGCCTCGAAAGCCGTTGTGGCCTCCGGGTCACCGAGGGTTCGAATCCCTCACCCTCCGCTCACTCGGACCGGGGATACTGGCGGGATGGCTCACGATCTGATCATCCGGGGCGGCGCCGTCCTCGACGGCTCCGGCACGGCGGCCGTCGCGGCCGATCTCGCCGTGGACGGCGACCGCATCACGGCCATCGGCGACCTCACGGGGACCGAAGCCGACCGGGAGATCGACGCCGCCGGCCTGACCGTGTCGCCCGGCTTCGTCGACCTCCACACCCACTTCGACGCCCAGGTCGGGTGGGACCCGTTCATGACCTCCAGCTCGTGGCACGGCGTGACCACGGCCCTGATCGGCAACTGCGGGATGTCCTTCGCCCCCGTCGACCCCGGCGGCGAGGCCTACCTCGCCGAGATGATGGAGAGCGTCGAGGACATCCCCCGCGACGCCATCCTCGACGGCATCCCGTGGGACTGGACGACCCACCCGCAGTACCTCGACTCGGTGCAGGCCCTGGCCCCGGCGCTCAACGTCGTCGGCCTCGTGGGTCACTGCGCCATCCGCTACCAGGTGATGGGCGATCGGTCCCTGACCGACGAGGAGCCGACGCCCGACGAACTGGTCCGGATGCGGGAGATCGTGGCCGAGTCGATCGCCGGCGGGGCCGTGGGCTACTCGACGTCGCGGATCCTGGTGCACCGGGTGCCAGACGGGCGGGCCGTGCCCGGCACCTACGCCACCAACGACGAGCACCTGGCGCTGGCCGACGGCATGAACGACGCCGGGGGCGGCGTCTTCCAGGCCGTGCTCGACTTCGAGACCCGGGCGGGCAACGAGTTCCAGCTCGTGCGGGCCATGGCCGAGCGGGCGGGCGACGTGCTCTTCGCCGTCGGGCCCGGCAATGACGAGTCGGGGGGCCTCAGCGTGGTCGACCTCTGGGACGGCTTCCTCACCGACACCCGGGCCGAAGCGGGTCGGGTGACGGGCTACACGATGTCCCGGCCGTCCGGAAGCCTGATGGGGCTGGCCCAGGTCCCGCCGGTCAGAGGCGGGCGCTGGCGGGAGGTCATGACCCTGCCCACCATGGACGACCGCCTCGCCGCGTTGCGCGACGACGCCACTCGGGCGGAGCTGATCGAGGAGGGCCGGCGCAAGGGCCTGATCTACGACCCCCGCCACATCCACCCCCTCGGCCAGGGTGACACGCCCGAGTACGACGTCGAGGGCGGGGCGTCGGTCGCCGACCTTGCGGCAGCCGCCGGGGTGGACCCGATCGAGCTGGTGATCGACCGCCTCCTGGAGAGCGACGGCCACGAGCTGTTCAACCTCTGGTTCTTCCATCGCAACCGGGCCGCCATCGGCCCCCTGCTGGCTCTCGACGGGGTCTACCCGGGAGCCGGCGACGCCGGCGCCCACGCCGGTCAGATCTGCGACGCGGACGTCGCCACCCACTTCTTGTCGTACTGGTCCCGGGACCGGGCGCTGCTCCCCCTTACCGAAGCCGTCCACCGGTTGACGGCGAAGGCGGCAGCCACCATCGGCCTGGTCGATCGGGGCACACTCGCCGTCGGTGCCTACGCCGACGTGAACGTGTTCGACCCAGAGGGCCTGCGCTTCGGCTACCCCACCTACGTCCACGACTTCCCGGGCGGCGCGGGCCGCCTCTGCGTCCGGGCCGACGGCTACGCCGCCACGCTCGTCAACGGCGTGGTCGTGACCGAGCAGGGTGAGCACTCCGGTGCCCGCCCCGGCCGGGTGCTCCGCGAGTTCAGCCGAGGCGCCTGACCCCGTGCGGGTCGGCGTCGTCATCCTCCCGGAGCACCCCTGGCCCCGGGCCCGGGAGCTCTGGCAACGGGCCGAGGCCCTGGGCTTCGACCACGCCTGGACCTACGACCACCTGAGCTGGCGCTCGCTGCGGGACGACCCCTGGCACGGCGCGGTGCCGACGTTGGCCGCCGCCGGTGTTGTCACCGAACGGATGCGGCTGGGGACGTTGGTGGCGTCGCCCAACTTCCGCCATCCGGTGCCGACCGCCCGCGAGCTGATCACCCTCGACGACCTCTCCGGGGGGCGCTTCACCCTCGGCATCGGGGCCGGGGGCACGGGCTGGGACGCCACGACCCTCGGCCAGGTGCCCTGGGAGCGAAAGGAGCGGGCCGACCGCTTCGAGGAGTTCGTCGTGCTGAGCGACCTGCTCCTCCGCCAGCCGGTGACCACCTACGAGGGTCGGTACTACTCGGCGTTCGAGGCGCGGTCGGCGCCGGGCTGCGTGCAGGGGCCCCGCCTGCCCTTCGCCATCGCCGCCGCCGGTCCCCGAGGCATGCGGATCACCGTCGAGCACGGCCAGACCTGGGTCACCATCGGCCAGGGGGACCGCCCCGGCCCCGCGCCCGTCGAGGAGGGCGTGGCCGTCGTCGGCGAGCAGATGGCCCGCCTCGACGAAGCCTGCACCGCCGGGGGCCGGGACCCCGCCACGCTCGGCCGGCTGGTGCTCACCGGCCTGACCCTCGACAGCGGTGTCGGCTCCCCCGACCAGTTCACGGACACGCTCGGCCGTTACGAGGCCGTCGGCGTCACCGACTTCGTCGTCCACTGGCCCCGCCCGACCCCGCCCTACCAGGGCGACGAAGCGGCCTTCGAGCGCCTCTTCGAGTCGCGCCTCTGACCGCCCCAGCCGGCCCAACCGACATCACCGCTCACGTCATCGCCGGCGCCCGCGACCATCGTCCAGGAGCTCGACCAGGGCGTCCGCCGGGGGGTGGGCGCGATCGGCGCGTTGGACGGCCGCGAGGGTGCGGGTCGTGAGCACGCCGCGGACGGCGCGGCGCAGGGGGTCGGGGCCGCGTTCGGCCTGGATGACGGGCAGCACGGTCCAACCGACGCCGAGGCGGACCATCTCCGCCAAGACCTCAGGCTGGTGGGACTCGGCCACCACCTCAAAGGGGGCGCCCCGCTCGCGGAGGGCATCAGCCACGATCGCCCGGGTCCGGGAACCGCCGGGGAAGGTGACCCACGGGCCCCACCCCGCAGGGGGCCCGGCCCGCACGCCCTCCGGGGCGTAGACGGCCAGTGGCTCGTCCCGCAGCGGCCGGATTGCCAGGCCGGCGTCGGCGTCGGGCCGCACGCACACCGCGAGATCGAGGGCCCCCCGGGTCAGCAGGTCGAGCACCTCGCCCGACGGGGCGACGGTCAGGCGCAGCTCGACGTCGGGCCGCTCCCGGCGGAAGGCTCGCAGCGGCTCGGAGAAGTGATCGACAGCAGCCACGTCGATCAGGCCCACCCGCAGCGGCCCGGCCCGGCCGGTGCGACGGCCCTCGATCCGACGGGCCAGCTCCTCGGTGTCGGCCAGCACCCGCTCGGCGTAGCGCACGACCTCGCTCGCCGCCGGGGTCAGGGCCCGGCCTCGGCCCGCGGCCTCGAAGAGGGTGACCCCGACCCGGCGCTCCAGCTCGGCCAGGCCCTGGGACAGGGCCGACGGTGACACGCCGACCGCCTCGGCGGCCCGGGCGAAGGTCGGCTCCCGCGAGGCGGCCACCAGGTACTCGAGCTGCTGCACCGTCAGGTTGGGCAGGACGGGACCGTTCACCCTCGGACCCTAACTCTTCAGTCTTCCTTCATCAGCAACAAGGATCATCCATGATCGCTTAGGGTCGCCCCATGACCGACACGCCCCCGTCCCCGACCGTCGCGCCCGCCGAGGGCAAGCTCGGCATCCTCTGCGTCGGCCTCGGCGCCGTCACCACCACCCTCATCGCCGGGGTGGAGCTGGCCAAGCGGGGCGAGGCCGACCCGGTCGGCTCGCTCACCCAGATGGGCACCATCCGCATCGGCAAGCGCACCGAGGACAACGTCCCCCGCATCCAGGACTTCGTACCGCTGGCCTCCCTCGACCAGATCGTCTTCGGCGCCTGGGACCCGTACCCCGACGACGCCTACGCCGCGGCCATGCGGGCGGGTGTGCTGGACGCCGGCCGCCACCTCGAGGGCATCTCCGATGCGCTGCGGGCCATCCGCCCCATGCCGGCCGCCTTCGACCCGAACTACGTGAAGCGCCTCGAGGGCACCAACATCATGGCGGACACCTCGAAGCGGGCCATGCTCGACCAGGTCCGGGCCGACATCCAGGCCTTCCGGGACGAGCACCTGTGCGAGCGCATGGTCATGATCTGGTGCGGCTCCACCGAGATCTTCATCGAGACCGGCCCGGCCCACGCCGACATCGACGCCTTCGAGGCGGCCATCGACGCTGAGGACCCGACCATCGCCCCGTCGATGCTCTATGCGTACGCCGCCCTGCAGGAGGGTGTCCCGTTCGCCAACGGCGCCCCCAACCTGGCCGTCGACACGCCGGCGCTGCGCGCCTACGCCGAGCAGAACGGCATCCCGATCTCGGGCAAGGACTTCAAGACGGGCCAGACCCTCATCAAGACCGTCCTGGCCCCCATGCTCAAGGCCCGCATGCTCGGTCTCAACGGCTGGTTCTCGACCAACATCCTGGGCAACCGGGACGGTGAGGTCCTCGACGACCCGGAGAACTTCAAGACCAAGGAGGTCTCGAAGCTGGGCGTGCTCGAGGACGTGCTGGAGCCCGAGCGCTTCCCCGGCCTCTACGGCGACGCCTACCACAAGGTCCGGATCAACTACTACCCGCCGCGCGGTGACAACAAGGAGGGCTGGGACAACATCGACCTCTTCGGCTGGCTCGGCTACGAGATGCAGCTCAAGGTCGACTTCCTCTGCCGGGACTCGATCCTGGCCGCGCCCCTCGCCCTGGACCTCTGCCTGTTCATGGACCTGGCGCAACGAGCCGGCATGGGCGGCATCCAGGAGTGGCTGAGCTTCTACTACAAGTCCCCCCAAGTGGCCCCGGGCCTCTATCCCGAGCACGACCTGTTCATCCAGCTCACCAAGCTGAAGAACACCCTGCGCTGGATGATGGACGAGACCCCCCTCACCCACCTCGGCCAGGACTACGACGAGGACGACCTGGGCTGAGTCGGCCGGAGCGGCACCTACTGGGGGCGCCAGTCCCGGTGGTCCTGGAGGGCCGACCGTGTCGCCACCACGGGGATGGAGCCTGCCCGGCCGTGGCGGGCCGCCCGTAGCCTCCCGGGCATGCGGATGGGACCTCACATGGCACTCGGGTCGGACCCGAGCGCCATCGCCGGGGCCCGGGTGCAGAAGGGCCTCGTCAAGCGGGTGTGGCGCTTCGCCCGCTCCTACCGGCTCATGCTGGTCGGCTTCCTGGCCACGATCGTCCTCGCCGCCCTGATCAACCTGGTGCCCCCACTGTTGATCCGGCAGATCATCGACCAGGCCCTCCCCGACGAGGATCGCGGCGCCGTGGCGCTGCTGGCCGGCCTCATGGTGGCGGTGGCCGTAGCCGAGGCCTTCCTGTCCATCTTCGAGCGGCTCTGGTCCTCCAAGATCGGCGAGGGCCTGATCTACGACCTGCGGGTGGCCCTCTTCGACCACGTGCAGCGCATGCCGCTCGGCTTCTTCACCCGCACCCAGACCGGGGCGCTGGTCAGCCGCATGAACAACGACGTGATCGGCGCGCAGCGGGCGATCACCGGGACCCTGGGCGCGGTGGTCTCCAACGTCATCGTCGTGGCCACCACGATCGTGGCCATGCTCTACCTCGAGTGGAGACTGACGCTCCTCTCCCTCGTCGTGCTCCCCGTGTTCGTGATCCCGGCCAAGCGGGTCGGACGCCGCCTCCAGGACCTGACCCGTGAGCAGATGGACCTCAACGCGTCCATGAACACCACGATGACCGAGCGATTCGGTGTGGCCGGGGCCATGCTCGTGAAGCTCTTCGGCCGCCAGGATCAGGAGGTCGACGAGTTCGGCGACCGGGCCGGGCGGGTGCGGGACATCGGGGTCAAGACCGCCCTCTACAGCCGGACGTTCTTCATCGCCCTCGGCCTCGTGGCCGCCATCGGCACGGCCCTCATCTACTGGGTGGGCGGTGAGCTCGTCATCTCGGGGGCACTGACCATCGGCACCCTGGTCGCCCTCGGCACCTACGTGACCCGCATCTACACGCCGCTGACGAGCCTGACCAATGCCCGCGTCGACCTGATGACCGCCTTCGTGTCGTTCGACCGGGTCTTCGAGGTGCTCGACACCCCGAACCCCATCCAGGACCGCCCGGGGGCCGTCGACCTCGTCGATCCCGCCGGGAGCATCGAGCTGGACGACGTCTGGTTCACCTACCCCACGGGCAGCGAGGCGCAGGTGGCCTCCCTCGAGACCCCCGGGGCGCTGCCGGAGAACGCCGACGGCTCACCGGTGCTCAAGGGCCTCACCGCCACGATGGCGGCGGGCTCGATGACCGCCCTCGTCGGCCCGTCCGGCTCGGGGAAGTCGACCCTGTCCTCGCTCATCCCACGCCTCTACGAGGTCACCGAGGGCTCGGTCCGCATCGACGGCCACGACGTCCGTGACCTCACCCAGCACTCCCTGCGCCGGTCCATCGGGGTGGTCACCCAGGACCCCCACCTGTTCCACGAGACCGTGCGCTCCAACCTGCGCTACGCCCGCCCCGACGCCAACGACGCCGAGCTGGAGGAGGCGTGCCGGGCCGCTCGCATCTGGGACGTGATCACCGCCCTGCCCAACGGGCTCGACACCCTGGTCGGCGAGCGGGGCTACCGCCTTTCCGGTGGCGAGAAGCAGCGACTGGCCATCGCCCGCATGCTGCTCAAGGACCCCTGCATCGTCATCCTCGACGAGGCCACCAGCCACCTGGACTCCGAGAACGAGGCCGCCGTGCAGGCTGCCCTCGACGAGGCGCTGCGGGGCCGGACCTCGGTGGTCATCGCCCACCGCTTGTCGACCATCGTGGCCGCCGACCAGATCCTGGTCCTCGACGAGGGCCGGTTCGTCGAGCGCGGCACCCACGTCAGCCTGCTGGCCCGCGGCGGCCTCTACGCCGACCTGTACCGCACCCTGGTGCGGGGCGAAGCCGAAGCGGTCGAGGCCCCCGCCTCCTGACGGACGGCGTTCAGGTTCGTTCAGCGAGCGCTCAGGGACGGTTCCGTAGGTTTCCCCCATGGACATCACCAGGAAGACCAAGATCTTGATCGCCGGCCTGGCTGTAGCCGGCCTGGCGGTCACCGGAGCAGGCATCGCCGCCGCCGGCGGTGGCGACGACAGCGAGGGCCCGATCACCGGATCCGACCTGGACCGGGCGTCGGCCGCGGCCCTCGAGGCCACCGCCGGTGGCGAGGTCACCGGCACCGAGGTCGGCGACGAGGAGAGCTATTACGAGGTCGAGGTCACCCTCGACGACGGCTCCCAGGTGGACGTGCAGCTCGACCAGTCCTTCGAGGTCGTGAGCCAGGAGAACGACGGCGTCGGCGACCGCGAAGACGGCGCCGACAACTGACTCTTTCCGCCGGGCACCGGCGACGCGTCGACCCGCGGCCGCATGACCGAGGCGTCGGGTACGACTGGTGAGGATGCCCGGCACATCCTCGACATCGCGACGGCGGCCGACCGGTTGGACGTCGACCCCGCGACGGGCCTCACCCACGACGAGGCGACGCACCGGCTGGATCGACGCGGGCCGAATCGGCTCGCGGTCGCGGCGACGCGCTCCCCGTGGCTGCTGCTCCTCGACCAGTTCCGAAACCTCCTCACCGTGGTCCTGATGTGTGCCGCCGTGGTCGCCGGGATGATCAGAACCGGGTGTCAGTAGCGCAGCTTCAGCGCGATGCGGTCGCGGTCATCGAGGGAGCCGTCGGCCACGATGGCGACCCGGCCGCCGCGGGTCATGACCGCCTCGATGACCTCGTCCACGACGTCATCGACCACGCCAGGCGCCCGGGGGTCCGCCACCCGCTCGAGACGGTCACCATCGGCCTGGGCCGCGAGCGCGTAGCCCTCCTCCACCACCAAGAGTTCGCCCCGACCATCCCGGGCCAGTGACCAGACCTCGTCGATCCCGGCGGCCAGGCGGCGCGCTCCCATCGCGGCCTCCAGTTCGATGATCGCCTCCTCCTGGCGGCGATCCAGCCAGTCCTCGACCGCGGGCCACACCGAGCGTGCGACCTCGCCGACGTGCTCGCCGGACGGTAGGCCTCGAGACGCGACACCGGCGATCCGGCGTTGATGCCGGCTGGCGGCGAGGAACGCCGCCGCCCGCTCGCGGGCCCCGAGCACGAAGAGGGGGCCGGTGGCGGCGTTGACGTACTCGTCCAGGCCGAGGTCGACCTCCCGGTGCAGCCGGACCCGACGCTGCTCGCGCTCGATGCCCGGGTCGTGGCGCCGGCCCCGCTCGGACCGGCCGTCGGGTCGGTCCCCCATCACCGGGAACCAGCGGTCGGCCACCTCCCGCAACAGCCGACCCTGACCCACGAAGAAACGGGCACCAGGGTCGGCCAGGACCACGGCCAGGTACGAGGGCGAACGGAGCCACGCCCGGACCAGGTCCCGGGTGGCGAACGTGTCGTCGACCACCACTCGGTCCTCCACAGGCTCCGGAAGGCGGGAGGCGACGCGGTGGCCGGCACTGGCGAACAGGGCGACCGCGCTCTGGCCCCGGTCCTCGTCGACCGTCTCGGCCAGTTCCACGAGCTGCCGGATCCGGGCCATGACCTCGGCCGGTTCCAGCTCGAGGCTCAGCCGGGACTCCACCTCGGCGAACAGCGCGTCGAGGCGCCCGGCGCGGTCCGGTCGGTCGTTGCGGAGCAGCAGGGTGACCGCCGGCGGGTCGACCAGCGACTGGAGGGCCGCGATCTGGACGGCGTCGAGCACCTCAGCCCCCCATCTCGAAGATCTCGCTCAGGAACGAGCTCTTCTTGGACTTCTTGCCCGAGCGCGACCGGCCCCGATCGTCGTCGTCGTCGTCGGTCTTGACCCGACGGCCGGCGCTCCGGCGCCGCCGGCGGATCGGCGAAGGCCGTCGACCGCTCGATGAGCTTGTCCAGCTCACCCCGGTCCAACCAGACGCCCCGGCACGCTGGGCAGTAGTCGATCTCGATCCCCTGGCGGTCACTGATCGCCAGCGGGGTGTCATCGGAGGGACAACGCATGATGGTTCCTTTCGTAGGGCCGGGCTCAGACCCGGTGGCGGCGGCCGACGAGCTTGCGCAGCTCGTCCAGCCAGATGATCGATGAGGCCACGCCGATGGCGACCAGCCAGTCGTCGGCGTCGAGGTCGACGGTGCCGAAGACCTCCTGCACCGGGTCGACGGTGACGGCCAGCACCTGCAGCACGACCACGCCCAGGACGGCGGCCCAGAGCTTTCCGTTGGTGAAGAGGTCCCGGGTGAACACGGTGCCGTTCTCCGCCCGGGCGTTGAACACGTTGAAGACCTGGAACATCACGAACGTGGTGAACGCCAGCGAGAGGGCGTGGGCCTCGCTGTTGTCGCCCATCGCCCAGGCCAGGACGCCGAGGGTCCCGATCGCCATCACCGCGCCGTAGCCGACCAGGACCCGCAGCCGACGGCCGTGCAGGATGCGGTCGTCGGGACGACGAGGGACCCGGTCCATGGTGTCCCGGGCGGGAGGGTCCACGCCCAGGGCCATCGCCGGCGGCCCGTCCATGATCAGGTTCACCCACAGCACCTGCAGCGCGGTGAACGGCACCGGCAGTCCTGCGAGCTGGGCCCCGATGAGGGTGCTGATGGCGCCGAGGTTCGTCGAGAGCTGGAACCGGACGAACTTGACGATGTTGTCGTAGATCGTCCGGCCCCGTTCGACCGCGGTCACGATCGTGGCGAAGTCGTCGTCGGTGAGGACCATGGAGGCCGCCTCCTTGCTCACCTCCGTGCCGGTGATGCCCATGGCCACGCCGATGTCGGCCGCCTTCAACGCCGGAGCGTCGTTGACCCCGTCACCGGTCATGGCCACGACCTCGCCGTTGGCCTGCAGGACGCGGACCAGCCGGACCTTGTGCTCGGGTGACACCCGGGCGACCACGCCGATGGCGTCGATGCGGGCCGCCAGCTCGTCGTCGTCCAGCTGGTCGATCTCGGCCCCGGTCACCACCTCACCCCGGATGCCCAGGTCGGCGGCGATGGCCCGGGCGGTCGCGGCATGGTCACCGGTGATCATCTTCACGCTCACGCCGGCCCGGCGGCACAGGGCAATGGCCTCGGCCGCCTCGGGGCGGGGCGGGTCGACCAGGCCGATCAACGCGGTGATCTCCAGGTCGCCCACCAGCACGACGGGATCGGGACCGGCAGCCAGTTCGGCCTCGGTGAGGGTTCGGCTGGCCAGGGCGAGGACCCGCATGCCGCCCTCGGCCATCCGTTCCACCTCCGCGGCCATCGCCGCACGCTCGGCGCCCGTCGACGACGGGCACAGCCCCAGCAGGACGTCAGGGGCACCCTTCACCTCGAGGCGGAGACTCGCCCGCGATCCGGTGGACGGTGGCCATGAACTTGTGGTTCGAGTCGAACGGCACCTCGGTCACCCGGTCGGCCTCGGCCCGCACGACCGCGGGATCCAGGCCTCCCTTGGTCGCCAGGACCAGCAACGCCGCCTCCATCGGATCACCCACCGGCCGCCCGTCGACCAGGTGGCTGTCGTTGCACCGCACCAGGCCGGCCAGGACATCGGCCAGACCGACCTCGTGGCCGGGCCGGATCTCGCCCCCCTGCTCGTAGCCCCTTCCCGACACCGTCTGCCGGCCGTCGGGCAGCCAGAGCTCCTGCACGGTCATCTCGTTCAGGGTGAGGGTCCCGGTCTTGTCCGAGCAGATGACCGACGTCGCCCCGAGGGTCTCCACCGATGCCAGCCGCTTGACGATCGCTCCGCGCTTGGCCATCTGGGACGTGCCGATGGCGAGGGTCACGGTCACCACCGCGGGGAGGCCTTCGGGGATGGCGGCCACCGCCAGGGCCACGGAGGCCAGGACGGTGTCGGTGACGGAGTCCCCCCGAAGCAGGCTCAGGGCGGCGAAGACCGCCACGGCCACCGCCGCGACCAGCGCCAGCCGGCGACCCAGAGCGTGGAGCTGGGCCTGCAGCGGCGTGTCCCCCGCGTCGGCGGCCTCCAAGAGGCCGGCGATGCGCCCCACCTCGGTGCTCATGGCTGTGGTGGTCACCACGAGCTCGCCCCGCCCCCGGGTGACCACGGTGTTCATGAACACGAGGTTCCGACGATCGGCCAGGGGTAGGTCACCGTCGAGGGCTTCTGCCGTCTTGGCCACCGGGGTCGACTCGCCGGTGAGGGTCGACTCGTCCACCTCCATGCCCGGACCGCCGAGGAGCCGGCCATCGGCCGGCACGCGGTCACCGGCATCCAGGAGGACGATGTCTCCGGGGACCAGGTCGGCGGCGTCGATCTCGAGGACCTCGCCCCCTCGTCGCACGCGCGCCCGAGCCACGAGCATCGCCTTCGAGCACGGCGAGGCTGCGCTCGGCGCGGACCTCCTGGAGGAAGCCAAGCAGCGCGTTGATGAGCAGTACCACGCCGATCACGACCATGTCCTTGACATCACCGACGAGACCGGCCAGGACGGCAGCGCCGATGAGCACGACGATCAGCAGGTTGCGGAACTGGTCGAACAGGATCGCCCACCGCGACCGAGGCGGGGTCTCGGCGAGGCGGTTGGCCCCGTGCACCCGAAGACGGCGCTCCACCTCGTCGGGGGCCAGCCCGACCGACGGTTCGACCCCGAGGGCGTCGGCCACGGCCGGGCCCTCGAGGCGGTGCGGCTCGGCCGGGGCCGAGGCCGCCGGCGCAGGCGCCGAGGACGGTGACGGGGCTCGACGGGGCTGGTCAGGGACATGGATCCTCCGGCTTGGGTGCCGAAGGTCTCTCCCACCCCGTTGGGGGCGACGAGGCCGGGCTACGTGCCGGGATGACGACCTCGTCCGGGGGATACTCCCCTTCGCTGTTGTACGAACTGAGATTAGCGTGTTGTGTTACGTCTTTACAACCTGGGGATCAGCGGGCAAGCAGCTCGATGAGCTCACCGACCGTGTGTGCCGCCTCCAGCGGATGGCGCAACGGCCGGTCCAACGCCAGCACGTAGCGGTTCCGGCGCCCCACCCGCTCGCGGGTCAGGTACCCGCTGGACTCGAGGTCGTCGAGGATCACCTGGGTCGCCCGCTCCGTGACCCCGACCAGCGCGCTCGAGGTCCCGCTGGCGAAGGTCCGGGTCGCGGGCGAGGCACACGAGCACGTGGGCGTGGTTGCTCAGGAACGTCCAACCCGTCCTCGCCGCGACCGCCGACTCGCTCACGGGCGCCGTCCGATTCGGATCAGAGCTGGTCGCGGAGCCAGGCGATGTCGTCCTTGCGGCCGTCCTCGCCGGTCTCGCAGATGACCGGGGCGCCGGCCACCTTCACCGTCTCCACCAGGGCGGCAGGGTCGCAGTTGCCCTGACCGAGGTGCTCGTGGCGGTCCCGGCCCGAGCCGTGGCCGTCCTTGGAGTCGTTGCAGTGCACCAGGTCGATGCGCCCGGTGATGGCCAGGATGCGCTCGGCGGCCGAGATCAGCTCCTCGCCGGCGGCGTGGGCATGGCAGGTGTCCAGGCAGAAGCCGATGCCGCTGTCGCCGATGTGGTCCCACAGCCCGGCGATGGTGTCGAAGTGGCGGGCCATGGCATGGTCGCCGCCCGCGGTGTTCTCCAGCAGGAGCGGCACCTTCATGTCGAGGGCATCCATGGCCTTGACCCAGCGCACGAAGCCCTCCGCCTCCGAGTCGTCGGCGGTGACATGGCCGCCGTGGACGATGACCCCGGCGGCGCCGATCTCCTCGGCGGCGTCGACGGTCTGCTGGAGGATCTTGCGGGACGGGATGCGGATCCGGTTGTTGGCCGACGCCACGTTGACGATGTACGGGGCGTGTACGTAGACCGTGGTGTCCGAGGCCTTCAGCGCCTCGGCGTCCTCCCGGGGCGGGGGCTTCTTCCAGCCCTGCGGGTCCCCGAGGAAGATCTGGACACAGTCCGCACCCTCCGCCACCGCCGTCCCCAGCGGGTCCTCCGGTCCGACATGGCCTCCGATCAGCATGGTTCGACCCTAGCCAGGGCGGACCCCGGCGAGCAGAGCCAGTTCGCGCCACTTCCAGTGGCAGTCGACGTCGGTGAAGCCGACGGCGCGGAGCCACCCGAGCTGGTCCTCGACCGGGGCCAGCAGGTTGGACGGGTCGTCGTCGGCGGGGTCGATGCCGAGCTCGGCGAGGAAGGCCCGGTGCAGGTCCTCGGTCGGGCTGGCCACGTGCTCCAGGTTCAGGAAGGCGCCCCCGGGCCGGAGCCGGTCGAAGCACTCGGCGTAGAGGGCGCGCTTGCGGTCGTCGGGCACGTGGTGGATGGCGAAGCTGGACACGACCACGTCATAGGGGCCGTGGTCGGGCAGCGGCTCGTCGAGGTCGTGCTCGGCGATCTCGACCCGTTCGTCGAGGGCGAACCGCTCGCGGGCCCGGGCCAGCATCTCGGCGTTGAAGTCCAGGCCGACGCCGGTCGCACCGGGTCGGGCGGTGAGCACGAGGTCGATCAGGCGGCCGTCCCCCGTGCCGAGGTCGAGCACCCGGTCCACTCGCTCGGGCAGGAGCTCCACGAACACCGCCGTGCCCTCGGCCCGGTGCGGGATGGTGTCGGCCTTGGCGAGATAGGCCAGCGCGTGCTCGACATCCGGCCATCGGTTCTCCGGCGCAGCCATCCCCGAGTCTCCCTCCTCACCGCCCAGGCCCCCAACACGTTTCGCTCTGGTACCAGCAACGCGTGCCCCAGCGGACATAGCTGGGACCAGAACGGTGCCCGTTTCGTTCTGGTACCAGCAACGCGCGCCCCAGTGGACATAGCTGGGACCAGAACGAGTCAGGTGAGGGTGGCGGTGCCGGACTCGGGGTCACCCACGAGGGTGTGGCCGGCGCCGCAGAGGGTGGTGGGGATGTCGGCGTCGAGCAGATCGGGGCAACCTGGCGGGGTGCCGGCGATGGCGGCGGCGTCGACCTCGCGGCCCAGCGCGAGCACGTCGTTGAGCAGGGCCCGCTCCTCGGCGCCGAGCAGGGCCAGGTCGTCGGAGACCAACGCCATGCCTCCGGACACGCCGACGGCCAGCGCCCAGGCCCGGGCCTGTTCCCGCGTCAGGTTGGTCTCGCTCGTGCGCAGCATCAGGCAGTCGGGGTCGTTGAGCCAGAACCGCCGGTGTAGGAAGGCCCGGGCCAGGGTCGAGCGCCAGGCACCGCGGGTCGAGGGCTGGGTCTCCCGGTAGCCCGGCAACGGGGCGGTGAGGGGATCGGTCCCCCAGTGCGGGCCGACGTCGGGTCCGATGCGCATGCCGTCGACCACACCGACCAGCGAGCCCAACGGCGCGCCGCAGCCCAGGATGAACGTGTCCTCCCCCGCCCCGAGGCGCACGGCGTCGTACGCGCCCCGCACCCGTTCGGCCGGCGTGAGGGTGGGATCGGCGTACCGGCCCCGCTGCTTGGCGCTGAAGGTGAAGTCCAGTTTGAGGTAGTCGTAGCCGGCGTCGACCAGGTCCCGGGCGGTGGCGGCCAGGTGCTCGAGGACGTCGGGCCGGGTGACGTCCAGGCCGTACATGAACCCGCCCCAGGTGTCGTTGAACATCCCGATCATCGGCTGGTCGGGGTCGTCGGCCTCCCGGGCCATCCATTCGGGATGGGTTCGGGCGACCTCGGACTCCGGCGCCACGATGAACGGGGCGATCCAGATGCCGGGGGTGAAGCCGGCGGTGGCGATGGCCGAGGCCACCCCGTCGATGCCGGAGGGGAACTTGGCGTTGGTCGACAGCCAGTCGCCGATGGCGGGCTGGTAGCCGTCGTCGAGTTGGAAGACGTCGAACGGCCAGTCGCCGGCCCGGGCCAGGTTGGCGATGATGTCGTCCTCGGTGACGCCGTCGAAGTAGTGGTACCAGGAGCACCAACCCACTTGGTATGCCGCCGAGGTGCGGGCCTGCTCGGCCTCGCCGACGTCGGCCGCCCAGCGGGCCAACAGCGCGGCGGGGTCTTCGCCCGACCGGACCACCACGGGGTGCAGCGTGCGTCGGGTGCCGGGCTCGAGCACCGCACCGCCCAGGGTGGCCTCGGCCCGCACCTGGACGCCGTCGGCTGTGGTCCGGAGGCGGATGGTGCCGTCATGGTGGCGCCCGCCGATGAAGCCGACGAGGGCGACCTTGCCGTCGTGGTCCCGCAGGACCGTGACCTGCTCGGAGCGGAGGTCCCCGGCGGCCGCGGGTTCCCGGTCGGCGTGGTGCATGTCCCGCAGGAAGGGCAAGGTGTCGACGATCGAGGGGTCGGTGTCCAGGCCGAAGGCGGCCGAGTCGGTGACGGACCACGACTGGTAGCCGTTGCGGAACAGGCGCAGCGGGAAGCGGACGTCGGGCACGGCGAACACGAGGGCGATCTGGTCGACCGCCGCGGGGTGGTCCCCGGTGTTGGCCACCGACCACGTCGTGCGGTCGCGAATCTGGTCGACGTCCACCACGAGCCCCTCGGTCCCCGTGCCGTGCACCTCGTGGCGGAGCAGCTCCAACCGCAGCGTCACGACGAATCTCGGTTCTGGTTGCTCTCCTCTGCTCCCCGCGACAGAGGAGGATGACCAGAACCGTGGTGATGGTGGTGGCCGGGGTCGGCCCGTTTGTCGAGCCAGCGGCGGAAACCGGCGGCGTTGGAGTGGATCCCGTTCAGGGTCTCCAGCTTCTGCTTGTGGACGGGGTCGACGCCGTCCAGGTCCCCGCCGAACGCGGTGTCGAGCGCCTCGGCGATGTCGTCGCCCTGCTGCCAGGCGACCTCGGCGACCTCGGCCCAGCGGGTCAGGATCTCGGCGGCCTCGTCCAGGACGGCCTCGGCCTCCGGCACCAGGCCGTAGTGGGCCAGCGCGATGCCAGTCGGACGCCGGGCGGCGAACTTGGCGATGGAGGTCAGGGCCTGGTCGAGGTCGAAGTCCGGCGGCGGGGTGGCCGGACGCAGGATGCCGGCGTCGGGCAGGCGGACCCCGACGGCATCGCCCACGAAGAGCAGGCCGCTGAGCGAGTCGTGAAGGCCGAGGTGGTGCTTGGCGTGGCCCGGCGAGTCGATGGTCGTGAGCACCCGACCGGGGCCGACGACCAGCTCGTCGCCGTCCTCCAGGACATTGACCCGGGCCGCCTCGGTGGGGGTCAGACGACCGTACAGGGAGTCGAGCAGGTCGCCGTAGACCATGGCCGCGGAGTCGACCAGGCGGGTGGGGTCGACCAGGTGGCGGGCCCCCTTCTCATGAACGTGGACCATGGCCTGCGGGAAGGCCTGGGCGACGTCCCCCACCCCACCGGCGTGGTCGAGGTGGATGTGGGTGACCACGACGTGGGCCAGGTCCTCCGCCGCGATGCCGAGGTCGTCCAGGGCCGCCAGCAGGGCGGGCACGGAGGACTGGCTGCCGGTCTCGACCAGCACCGGCTCGGGACCGTCGACCAGATAGCCCGACGTGACCCGTTCCCAGCCCCCGAGGAGCGTGTCGATCTCGAACACGTCCTCCGCGATCCGCGTGGCCACAACGAAACGATGTCACACCTCGGCAGTAGGTTCGGCGGCGCATGGAGGACCGGCTGTTCGACCCCACCCCGACCCTGTCGGTGAGCGAGGTCCTCAGTCGGGCGCGGGTCGTCATCGAGCGGGCCTTCGGGGATGACACCTGGGTGGAGGGCGAGATCCAGGCGCTGCGCCGCACCGAGACCCACGTGTACTTCGATCTGGTCGAGGGTCGCGACGACGGTCGGCCCACCGTCCGCCTGCCCGTGGTCCTGTTCGAGCAGAACCGGCGAGGGGTGAACGCCCTCCTCCGGCGGGCAGGCGGGAAGCTGCGGATGGACGACGGCCTCCAGGTCCGCATCCGGGGCTCGGTCACCGCCTACGAGCGCACCGGCCAGGTCCAGCTGCGCATGACCGCCATCGACCCCAACCACACCATGGGCCTGCTGGCCGCCGAGCGGGACCGGGTCATGGAGGCGCTGGCCAAGGAGGGTCTCCTGACCGCCAACGGCCGCCTCCCCCTGGTCGGTCCGCCGCTGCGGGTCACCGTCCTCACCAGCCAGGGGAGTGCAGCGGCCGAGGACTTCCTCCACGAGCTCGGGACCAGCGGCCTGGGCTTCGACGTGAGCCTGGTCGACGTCCGGGTGCAGGGCCGGGAGGCCGAGCCCACGATCGTGGCGGCGCTCGAGGCCCTCGACCCCGCGACCACCGACGTCGTGGCCCTGGTCCGCGGCGGCGGCGCCCGGACCGACCTGGCCGCCTTCGACAGCGAGGCCATCGCCCGGGCCATCGCCGCCGTGCCGGTGCCACTCATCACCGGCCTGGGTCACGAGATCGACCGGGCGGTGGCCGACGAGGTGGCCCACACCAGCCTGAAGACCCCCACCGCGTGTGCCGCCTGGCTGGTCACTCGGGTCACCGACTGGCTGGGCGCGCTCGACGACACGTGGTCCGCCATCGCCGGTCGGGCCCTCACCCATCTCGACCGAGCCGACGCCCGGGTCCACCGGGCGGCCCGCCGGGTGGTGGTCTCCAGCCGCCGGGGCCTCGACCGGGCGGACCAGCGCCACCGCGACCTGGCCGAGGAGATCCGCCGCCGCACCCCGCGGACCTTGGACCGGGCCGACCAACGTCTCGTGCATTGGGCGGCCCGGGTCAATGCCTACGACCCGGCCCGCACCCTCGCCCGGGGATGGTCCATCACCCGGACCGGCGCCGGCGACCTCGTCCGCGCCGCCACCGACGCACCCCCCGGCACCGCGCTGGTCACCACCCTCGCCGAGGGCGAGCTGGCCAGTCGCGCCGAGACCCCCGAGGAACCCACATGACCGAGTCCCCCACCGACGCAGTGCCGACCACCGAGCCGGGCTACGCCGAGGCTCTGGCCGAGCTCGAGGCCATCCTCGACGAGCTGGACGACGACCGCCTTGATGTCGACGCCCTGGCCGAGAAGGTCGAGCGGGCCAGCCACCTCGTCGCACTCTGCCGTGACCGCGTCGCCGGCGCCCGCCTCGCCGTCGAAGACGTCGTGACCGACCTCGACGGCGCGGAGCCCGACTGACCGCCAATCTGCCACGCGCTGCGGTCGTACGACTACACTGCGTGCTGCGTGATCCTGCGTGACCCCCCTGCGGACGGCTTGCGGTCGAGTGTGGCGTCCTACGCGCTCCGCTCCCGGCACACCGGTGAGCTGATCGCCCGCATCGACGACGCCCTCCGCATCGTCTACGTCGACCCCGGTCTGCTCTCCTTCTTCGGCTATCCGGGCGTCGCGGGCGACGACCTCGCGGTGCTGGCCAACCTCGAGTGCCTCATCGAGCTGGACGACGACTTCGTGGCGCGCTGGCACGAGCTGGTGACGCAGCCCGGCGCCACCGACCGCCTGGAGATCTGCCTGTGCGCCGCCGACGGCAGCCCCCGCTGGGCCCGGATGGACCTCGAGAACCACCTCCACGAGGACCAGGACCCGTGCCTCTGGGTCGACGCCCTCGACGTCACCGAATCCCGCGACGCCGAGGACCGTTACCGGGACATGGTCGCCCACAACGACCGGCTGTCGGGGATCATCGAGGCCACCAGCGACCTGGTGGTGGTCACCGACGCCGACGGTGCCCCGCTCTACCTCAACCGGGCGGCCCAGGAGTTCTACGGACTCGTCGACGTCGAGGTGACCGCCGCCCACCTGGCGGAGCGCCTGCCCCCGTGGGTGATGGCCAAGTTCCAGCGGGAGGTCGTCGGCGCGCTCGTGGTCGACGGCATCTGGACCGGCGAGCTGGCCCTGCTGCGCCACGGCATCGAGATCCCCGTGGGCGTCCAGTGCCTGGCCCACCGTGGCGCCAACGGCGAGGTCAGTTGGCTGTCGATGGTCGCCCGCGACATCAGCGAGCGGAAGCGGTTCGAGAGTCGGCTCCAGGACCAGGCGACCCACGACGAGCTGACCGGGCTGCCCAACCGCACGCTGCTGGTGGACCGCCTGCGCATGGCCCTGTCCCGCAGCCGGCGCACCGGCGCCGGGGTGGGCGTCCTCTTCTGTGACCTCGACCACTTCAAGGTGGTCAACGACAGCCTCGGGCACCCCGCTGGCGACCGGCTCCTCGTCGACACCGCGTCCCGGCTGGTGGAGGCCCTGCGCCCGGGCGACACCGTGGCCCGCTTCGGGGGCGACGAGTTCGTGGTGCTGTGCGAGGGGCTCAACGACCAGGGCGACGCCGAGCTGGTGGCCGAACGGGTCCGGGCGCTGGTCGACCGCCGCTACGAGGTCGAGGACGCCGAGATCTTCATGACGGTGAGCACGGGCATCGCGTACACCGAGGACCCCGAGGCCACCCCCGAGGACCTGATCCGGGACGCCGACGCCGCCATGTACCAGGCCAAGGGTGGCGGCCGGGCCCGGGCCGTCGTGTTCGACCAGCGCATGCGCGAGGCCGCGGTGCACCGCATGGCCACCGAGAACGCCCTGCACCGGGCCCTGGACCGCCACGAGCTGCGGGTCCACTACCAGCCCGAGATCGACCTCCGCACGGGCTCGATCGTGGGGGTCGAGGCCCTCCTCCGCTGGGAGCACCCGCAACGGGGCCTGCTCGGGCCCGACGAGTTCATCCGGGTCACCGAGGAGACCGGCCTCATCGTGCCCATCGGCCGCTGGGTCGTCGAGCAGGCCTGTCGCCAGCTCACGCGCTGGCAGGCCGAGTACCCGGTCGCGGCCGACGATCTGTTCGTCGGCGTGAACCTGTCGGCCCGCCAGCTCGGCCGCCGGGCCCTGGTGGCCGAGGTGGCCGCCGTTCTCGACGACACGGGCCTCGACCCGGCTCGCCTCCACTTCGAGATCACCGAGAGCGTGCTGATGGACGACGTCGAGCGCTCCAGCGAGCAGCTCCACCAGCTCCACGACCTGGGCGTCTGCCTGATCGTGGACGACTTCGGCACCGGCTACTCGTCGCTGTCCTACCTCTCCCGCTTCCCGGTGGACCTGCTCAAGGTCGACCGGTCCTTCGTGCGGGGCCTCGGCTTCGACCCGACCGACACCGCCATCGTGCGGGCCGTGATCACCCTGGCCCACAACCTCGGCCTCCGGGCGGTGGGCGAGGGGGTCGAGCGCACCGAGCATCTCGACGCCCTCCGCTCACTGGGGTGCGACCTGGCCCAGGGCTTCCTGCTCGGGCGGCCTCAGCCCGGGCACGCCGTCGGCGAGTTGCTCGACCGCACCCGGCCCCGGATCGGCGCACCAGCACGCTGACCACGTCCGGCCGGCGGGGGCATCCCCGAACCGGCAGAGGGTCCACTCCTAGTCTCGTGAGTGATCATGTCCGTGTTCCGTCGCCACGCCCCGCGCCACAACCGACCACCGCCGGTGGCCACCGACGCGCCCGACCATGACCACCTCGACGCAATTCTGGCCGTCGCCACCGACCTCGTGACGACCGTCGACCGGAACGGCCAGCTGGTGTACGCGAACCCCGCGGCGACGACCTTCTTCGGCATCGGCGCCGACGGCTCCGACGTGTGGGGCCCGCCTCCCCGCTGGGCCGTCGAGCGCTACCAGAACGAGATCCAGCCCGCGCTGCGTGCGACGGGTCGCTGGGAGGGGGAGTTGGCCCTGATCCGGCACGGCGACGAGATCCCCGTCGCCTGTGTGCTGGTGGCCCACCGGGGGCCCGACGGCCGAATCGACCGGGTCTCGGCCATCACCCGCGACCTGTCGGAGAGTCGGCGCCGGGAGGCCAGCCTCCAGCACCACTTCACTCACGACGAGCTCACCGGCCTGCCCAACCGCACCCTGCTGATGGACCGGCTGGGTGTGGCCCTGGCCCGCAGCCCGCGGCTGGCCACGGGGGTGGCCGTCCTGTGCTGTGACCTCGACCGGTTCAAGGTGGTCAACGAGGGGCTCGGCGCCGACCGGGCCGACGAGGTGCTCCTCCGGGTGGCCGAACGCCTCGCCGACAGCGTCCGGCCGGGCGACACGGTGGCTCGCTTCGGGAGCGACGAGTTCGTCCTCCTCTGCTCGGACCTGACGTCCCCTCGCGATGCGGTCGTACTGTCCGAGCGGATCCAGGAAGCGGTGCGGGCCCCCATCGCCGTCAGCGACAACGAGTTGGTCGTGACGCTGAGCATCGGCATCGCCTACGACGAGGCCGGTGCGAGTGAGCCCGACGCGCTGGTGAGGGACGCCGATGCGGCCATGTACCGGGCCAAGTCGAGCGGTCGGGACCGGGCCGAGGTGTTCGACGACGCCCTCCGACGCCGGGCCATGGACCGCCTCGACATCGAATCCGGACTGCGCCGGGCCGTGGACGAGGGACGACTGGTGGTGCACTACCAGCCCGTCATCGACCTACGCGACGACCGGGTCTCGGGCTTCGAGGCCCTCATGCGCTGGGAGCACCCCGAACGGGGCCTGCTCGCTCCGGCGGATTTCATGGAGGTGGCCGAGGAGACCGGACTCATCGTGCCCCTCGGTCGCCACCTGTTCGCTGAAGCCTGCCAGCAGACCGTGGCCTGGCAGCAGGGCCCGGCGAACGGGGACCTCGGGGTGTACGTGAACTTCTCCGCGGCCCAGCTGCGCCACGAGGCCGTGGTCGAGGACGTCGCCGTGGTGCTCGACGACACGGGCATCGACCCCGCCTGTGTGCAGGTCGAGGTCACCGAGCACGTCCTGCTCGACGACGAGGACGTGGCCGTCAGCCAGATCGCCGCCCTGAAGGACCTCGGCGTGAAGATCGTCATCGACGACTTCGGCACGGGGTACTCGTCCCTGGCCTATCTGCGTCGCTTCCCGGTCGACCTGCTGAAGGTGGACCGCTCCTTCGTGTCCGGGGTGAACGGCGGGACCGGCGATGCCGCCATCGTCCGGGGCGTCATCGATCTGGCCCACCGCCTCGGTCTCACCGCCGTGGCCGAGGGCGTGGAGTCCGCCGACCAGGTCGCGACCCTGCGGGACCTCGGCTGCGAGCGGGCCCAGGGCTACCTGCTCGGCCGCCCCGCCGCCGGCCCCACCCAGACCGCCTACCTGGCCGCCCAGGCCACCAACGGCCCCAACGGCGCCGGCGCCGCCTGAGCGGCCCCACCGGGCTCGCTCAGCCCCGGGCGTAGGACTCCAAGGCTTCGGCTACGCCGCACTCGCGGACGCCGGGCTCGGCGGCCACCGCGGCGACCCATGGGGGGCGGAAGCGGGCGGCGACGCTGACGGGGGTGTCCAGACCGGAGAACTGCACGGCGAGACGGACGTACGCCGTGGCGTAGTCGGCGGGCCGGAGGTCTCGGCTCAGGTCGGTCAGGGCCCAGGGGTCGGGCGTGGTGCCGTCGGTGGTCATCGTCGGGGGGATGTAGACCGAGCCGGGGTTCTCGCCCCCGCCCGCCAGGCCGGCCCCGTCGTCGAGGACCGCCCCCCGCACGAGGTCGGGTCGGGCGCCCGCGATCATCAGGGCGATGTAGGCCCCGAGGCCACGACCCAGCAGCGTGCTCGGCCCGAGGTGAGCCAGCGCGATGTCGGCGTCACCC
Organism: uncultured Microthrixaceae bacterium; assembly: GCA_963845425.1. Lineage (GTDB taxonomy): Bacteria > Actinomycetota > Acidimicrobiia > Acidimicrobiales > DATDAH01 > DATDAH01. Next base: position 39,282 of record CAWJSC010000009.1, on the reverse strand, counting down.
ATCAGGACCTCCGCCGTGTAGCCCCCGCCGACGGGCACCGTCGAGGACCCGTGGCCGGTGAAGTCCAGGGCATGAACCGGTCCGGGCCAGGCGACGGCGTCGTCGGGGACCTCGGCGGACGAGTGCTCGGCCAGGGGGTGCAGCAGGAGCAGCGACGGGCCGTCCCCGTCCCGCAGGGCATGCAGCGCCAGGCGGACCCGACCGTGGTCCAGGAAGGTCGGGGTCACGGGTGCGCCGCGAGGAAGGCCAGGACGCGCTCGGCGGCCCGCTCGGGGAACTCGATGTGGACGAAGTGACCCGAGTCCTCCCACGACTCGATCTCGGCTCCCTGCGGGAGATAGGGCTCGAGGTCCTCGGGCCGGGTGCCCCAGCCCATGACCTCGGGCTGCGCGGCCAGGATCCCAAGGAACGGCATGCGCAGACCGGGCAGCCGGATGAGCGACCACTCGGGCCGCCAGGGACCGAACCCACCCATGCGGAGGCCGGGGTCGATCTTCCAGCGCCAGCCGTCCTCGTCCTCCCGGCCGCCGACGGTCACGAGGTAGCGGAGCCACTCCATCGGCAGACGGGGGTTCATGCGACCCCGTCGCCGGGCCAGTTCGTCGATCGTGCCGGGCCGGCGCTGCTTGCCCGCCGAGGCCCGCCGGTGGTCCAGCCATCCCGCCAGCTCGCCGGAGAGCATGCGGGTGCGCTCGTGGTCGGGGCGATCCGGCTGGGCCTTGCTGGACGGCAGACCGTCGAGGTTGACCATGTGGCTGACCCGGTGGGGCAGCGCCTCGGCCACCTCCAGCAACATCCCGCCCCCCTTCGAATGCCCGACCAGCGGCACCGGCCCGACCTCACCCAACGAGTCCAGCACCGCCAGGGTGTCCCGCAGGTCGGCGGCCCAGGCGTAGAGCGCCGCACGATCCGAGTCCCCGTGGCCCCGCTGGTCCCAGGCCACGACCCGCCAGCCGCCCTCGGCGAGGAGCGGGGCGAAGACGTCGTAGGTGCCGACGAAGTCGAAGCCCCCGTGCGCCAGCAGGAGTGGCGGCGCGTCGGGATCGCCCCACTCGCCGACGGCGATGCCGACCCCGGCTGAGTCGACCCCGTACTGGCGGTCCGGCCGCCGGGCACCCCCAAAGGTCACCGCCGGCTTCCCGCTCACGCGGGTCAGCATGCCACCCGGTCCCGATCCGGCCCTGACCAGCGGATTCTCTCCACCGGGCGGGCCGCGGATCCGGGCATCCTGGGGCCATGAGCAACGTCGTCGAGGAAGCCGCACGCCGGCGGACGTTCGCCATCATCAGCCACCCTGACGCGGGCAAGACCACGCTGACCGAGAAGTTCCTGCTCTACGGCGGAGCCCTGAGTGGTGGGACCGCTGGGGCCGTGAGAGGCCGGGGCGGGCAGCGGGCGGCCACCTCGGACTGGATGGAGATGGAGCAGAAGCGGGGCATCTCCATCACCTCGACCGTGCTGCAGTTCCCTCACCGGGACCACGTGCTCAACCTGCTCGACACCCCCGGGCACCGGGACTTCTCCGAGGACACCTACCGGGTCCTCGCCGCGGCCGACGCCGCCATCATGGTCCTCGACGCCGCCAAGGGCATCGAGCCCCAGACGCTCAAGCTTTTCGAGGTCTGCCGGGACCGCGGCCTGCCCCTGCTCAGTTTCATCAACAAGTGGGACCGTCCCGGCCGGGACGCCATCGAGCTGATCGACGAGATCGAGAAGCAGATCGGCCTCACCCCGGCGCCGGTCACGTGGCCGGTCGGTCTCTCGGGAGACTTCCGGGGGGTGGCGCACCGGGCCGGCGGCGGCGGCTTCACCCGCTTCACCCGCACCAGCCACGGCTCGACGATGGCCCCCGAAGAGCATGTGCCCGCCGAGCGAGCCGCCGAGGAGGAAGGCGAGGCCTGGGCCATGGCTCAGGAGGAGCTGGACCTGCTCGACGTCATCGTCCCCGAGTTGGACCCCAAGGCGTTCCTGGCCGCCGAGGCCACGCCCGTCTTCTTCGGCTCGGCCCTCACCAACTTCGGCGTCGGGATGCTGCTCGACGCAGTGGTCGACCTCGTCCCGTCACCGACGCCCCGCACCGGTGAGGACGGCGTGCCCCGCCCCCTGGACGCCCCCTTCGCGGGCTTCGTCTTCAAGGTCCAGGCCAACATGGACCCCTCCCACCGGGACCGCATCGCCTTCTTCCGGGTCTGCTCGGGGCGCTTCGAGCGGGGCATGACGATCACCCACGACAAGACGGGCAAGCCCTTCGCCACCAAGTACGCCCACACGGCCTTCGGCCGCGAACGGGAGACCCTGGAGGAGGCCTACCCGGGCGATGTGGTCGGCCTGGTCAATGCCTCCGAGCTCCGGGTGGGCGACGCCCTCTACGACGAGCTGCCCATCAGCTTCGGCGACATCCCCAGCTTCGCCCCGAACCACTTCGTCACGGCCCGCACCACCGACACCGGCCGGTACAAGCAGTTCCGCCGGGGCATCAGCCAGCTCGACGAGGAAGGCGTGGTCCAGGTCCTGCGGGACCCCGACTTGGGCGACGTCGCCCCTGTGCTCGCCGCCGTCGGGCCGATGCAGTTCGACGTGGCCAAGCACCGCCTCGAGAACGAGTTCGGGGCGCCGGTCGAGTTCAACCCGACCGCCTACCGGGTCGCCCGCCTGACCGACGAGGAGAGCGAGCCGGTGCTGCGGGCCATGTCCGGGGTGACGGTCCTGCGCCGGGCCGACGGCACGATGTACGCCCTCTTCGAGAGCCCCTACTGGCTCGACCGGGTCGAGCGCGAGCAGCCCGAGCTCACCCTCGACCGCATGCTCGCCGAAGGCTGAACCCTTCCTCTGAGATCGCGTCGATCCGTCGCGGTGGACGCGTCGGATCGACGCCAGAACGGCGGCGGGCTGGCAAGGTGGGCGACGTGGAGGCACAGGAGCAGGCGAAGCAGGCCGCCGGGCGGGCGGCGGCCGCGGTCGTGACCGACGGGATGAAGGTGGGCCTGGGAACGGGGTCGACGGTCCGCTACGCCATCGAGGCGTTGGGCGCGACCGGGTTCGACCTGACGTGTGTCGCCACCTCGTTCTCGACCGAGGAGCTCGCCGGCCGGGTCGGCCTGCAGCTGGTGGCGCCCGACGAGGCCCTCCGCCTCGACGTGACCATCGACGGGGCCGACGAGGTCGACGCCGATCTCAACCTGACCAAGGGCGGCGGCGGGGCGCTGACCCGAGAGAAGGTGGTGGCCACCATGGCCGAACGCTTCATCGTGGTCGCCGACCGCTCGAAGGTCGTGCCCCGCCTGGGGCCCTTCGGCACGCCGATCGAGGTCCTCCCGTTCGCCCCGGGAGTCGTGACCGAGCACCTGTTCGCCCTCGGAGCCGCCACGGTCGATCGGCGCGACGGTCTGAGTGACAACGGCGGCGTCCTCCTCGACGCCCGTTTCGGCGAGATCACCGATCCGGCGGGGCTCGCCGCCGCCCTGTCGGCCATCCCGGGCGTCGTCGAGCACGGCATATTCCTGGCCGACCTGGTCTCGACCGTGGTGGTCGCCGACCCCGACGGCACCATCGAGGTCCTCGGCCGACCCCTCTGAGTCAGCGCCTGGATCGGTAGCGGCGGATCAGGGCGTTGGTGCTGGTGTCGTGGGCGAGCGGGGGCTCGGCGTCGGCGGAGACCTCCGGAATGATCGCCTGGGCCAGGGACTTGCCCAGCTCGACGCCCCATTGGTCGAAGGAGTTCACGTCCCAGATCGCGCCCTGGGTGAAGACCTTGTGCTCGTAGAGGGCCACGAGCTGGCCCAAGACCGCCGGGGTCAGACGATCGGCCAGGATCGTGGTCGTCGGACGGTTGCCCGCGAAGGTCCGATGGGCGACGAGGTCCTCGTCGACGCCGGCTACCCGCACCTCGTCGGCGGATCGCCCGAAGGCCAGGGCCTCGGCTTGGGCAAAGAGGTTGGCCATGAGCAGGTCGTGGTGGTCGGTGTGGGAGTGGTTCGGACGGTTGAACCCGATGAGGTCGGCGGGGACCAGGCGGGTGCCCTGGTGCAGGAGCTGGAAGAAGGCGTGCTGACCGTTCGTCCCGGGCTCGCCCCAGATGACCGGACCGGTGTCCCAGTCCACGGGCTGGCCGTGGCGGGTGACCGATTTCCCGTTGCTCTCCATGTCGAGTTGCTGGAGGTAAGCGGGGAAGCGAGCCAGCTCCTGGCTGTAAGGGAGCACGGCGTGGGTCTGCGCATCCCAGAAGTTCGTGTACCAGACGCCGAGGAGGCCGAGGAGCACGGGGGCGTTGACCTCGACCGGGGCGGTACGGAAGTGCTCGTCGACGAGGTGGAACCCCGCGAGGAGGTCGGCGAAGGCGCCCGGGCCGATCCCGAGCATGAGGGACAGACCGATGGCGGAGTCGACCGAGTAGCGGCCGCCGACCCAGTCCCAGAAGCCGAAGACGCTGTCGGCGTCGATGCCGAAGGCGGCGACCTCGTCGAGGTTGGTCGACAGGGCGACGAAGTGGTGCTGCACCGCGTCCTCGCCCAGGGCGTCGACCAACCAGGCCCGGGCCGAGCGGGCGTTGGTCATGGTCTCGAGGGTGGTGAACGTCTTGGAGGCGACGATGATCAGGGTGCGAGCCGGGTCGAGGCCGCGCAGGTTCCGCTCCAGGTCGGCGCCGTCGACGTTGGACACGAAACGGAGGTCCAGGTCCCGGTCGACGAAGGCGTCGAGGGCGACCGCGGCCATGGCCGGACCGAGGTCCGAGCCGCCGATGCCGATGTTGACGATGCTCGTGAGGCGCTCGCCGGTGACGCCGCGGCGTTCCGCGGAACGCACCTCGTCGGCGAAGCGACCCATGCGGGCCAGCACGTCGTGGACATCGGGAACGACGTCGTGGCCGTCGGCCTCAACGACCACGCCGGCGGGCGACCGCAGTGCGGTGTGCAGCACGGCCCGGTCCTCGGTGAGGTTGATGTGCTCGCCGGCGAACATGGCGTCCCGCAGGTGCTCGACACCGCTGTGGTGGACCAGCGCGACGAGGAGTTCGAGGGTGTGCCGGGTGATGCGGTGCTTCGAGTAATCGATGTAGAGGTCACCGACCTCGACGACGAACTCCTCGCCGCGGGTCGGGTCGTCGGCGAAGAGGTCCCGCAGGGGGCGTCCGGCCAGCTCGACCTGGTGCGCCGCCAGGTCGCCCCATGCCGGGCTCTGGTCGATCGGCAAGGTCATGGACGGAGGCTACGCGTCGGGACCGGAGGCGTACCGTGGCGCGATGCAACTCGGGATGATCGGGCTGGGGCGGATGGGGGCCAACATGGTCCGACGTTTGGTGCGGGACGGCCACGAGTGTGTGGTCTACGACGTCGACCCCGCGACGGTCGCCGCGGTGACCGCGGAGCACGACGGGATCACCGGCGTGAACTCCCTGGCCGACCTGGCGGCCGCGCTGGCCGGGCCGCGGGCGGTGTGGCTGATGGTCCCCGCCGGGCTGGTCGACCGCGTCATCGGCGACGTCACCGAGCACTTGGCCGGCGGCGACACAGTCATCGACGGGGGCAACTCCAACCACAAGGACGACATCCGCCGGGCGGCCGAGCTGGCCGAGCGGGATCTGCACTACGTCGACGTCGGGGTCAGCGGCGGGGTGTGGGGCCTGGAGAACGGCTACGCGCTGATGATCGGCGGTGAGGACGCTCCCGTCGGCCGCCTCGAGCCGGTGTTCCGCTCCCTGGCGCCGGGGGTCGGCAACGTGATCGGCCGCACGGAGGGTCGGGAGGGCCCGCCCGCGACGTCAGAGGAGGGGTTCCTGCACTGCGGGCCCGCCGGCGCCGGGCACTTCGTGAAGATGGTGCACAACGGGATCGAGTACGGCCTCATGGCGGCCTACGCCGAGGGGCTCAACATCCTGGCGTCCGCCGGGATCGGCCTGGCCGAGGACCAGGAGCACAACGCCGAGACCGCGCCCATGCGCCATCCCGAGGAGTACCAGTACCAGTTCGACCTGGCCGAGGTCGTCGAGGTCTGGCGACGGGGCACCGTCATCCGCTCCTGGCTGGTCGACCTGACGGCGAACGCCCTCGTGGCCGATCCGACCCTGGAGGGCTTCGAGGGCCGGGTGTCGGACTCCGGCGAGGGGCGGTGGACCTGCCAGGCCGCCATCGAGGTCGGCGTCCCGGCGCCCGTGCTGACCTCAGCGCTGTTCGAGCGCTTCAGCTCCCGGGGCCGCGACGACTTCGCCGGCCGGGTCCTCTCCGCCCAGCGCAAGCAGTTCGGAGGCCACAGCGAACTCCCGGGGGTCAGCTGAAGCCCACCGGTATCGTTCGAGGTCCCCGGGGACGTAGCTCAGCTGGCTAGAGCACCTGCTTTGCAAGCAGGGGGTCGTGGGTTCGAGTCCCATCGTCTCCACCACGTTTCCCCTGGTCACAGGGTTGCGCCGGTGGCTTGGAGGTCGGGCGAGTCGCCCGCACTCCGCGAAAACTCCGCGAGACTGACCGGTACTGCGTGGGACGGGGCGACACCGGACGGAAGGGCCCAGCAGGCCAACTCGGACCGGACGCTCAAAGATCGGCCGAGGAACCGGCGGGATCCGTTGCGTCGAAGATCGGAGCTACGAGGCGCCGGGCTTCCTTGAGCGGTTCGACGAGCGACTCATAGTGCTGGGCTGCGGCGACGAGGTCGAGCGTGTTGGCGAGGGCGAGGTCCCCGTCGGCGACACGCCTGATCACCGACTCCGTTCCGACACAGCGTTCGCCGTAGGCGACGAGGTCTGTCGCTGCGCCGGCGAACGCCGAGCAAGCCCAGCGGTCACCGCTCGCTCGGATGATGTCACGGGCGCGGTTGGGGTCATCAAGAAGCGCGGGGAAGATCGGGGAAAGATCGAGGTAGCGGCTGCTGAACCAGTCACACCAGTCGATGGTCGCGTCGTGGCGTCGGGCGATGTCGACCACCTGCTGATACGGCGACCAGCGGACCCAACGCTCGGGTTCGTTCAACTGGCCCCACACGGCGGCCGTCGCGCGGAGCGCTCCGAGATCGTGCCCATCGGCCATCATCACGAACGTTCCTGTCTCCCAGCCGTGGGTGCGCTGCTCCACGGCCTTCTGCACGAGCAGGACGTTCTGCCACGACTGCACCGGCGAGGGTTGGTTGAGCACCGCCACGGCGGTGTCCTTCCAGTGACCCGAGGCGACGGTGGCTGCCGCGTACTTGGGATCGGTCGTGACCCTCTGGTCGGCAAGGTTCTCCGCGTACTTGGTCTCGATCGCTACGAAGCACCGACGTCCACCCGGGTCGCGGTAGGTGATGCAGGCATCGAACGCCGAGCCGCTGTCGAGGTGGGCCTTGCGAGGCGGTGCGTACTCGATCCGAACCAGGAAGGGATCCGAGTCCTCCGTGGGCTCGATGCTGACGGCATCGAGCCCGATCGCCTGGAGCCAGTCGAGCAACACCGCCTCATCGCGGGCCAGGTACCCGAACATGTTGAAGCAAACCGGCTGTGACGACAACAGGCTTCGATAGACCCGGTCGGCCTTGACGATGCCACCCCATGACCCACCTCGAGCGACCCGGTCCCGGACCGCCGCCGCGACCTCGGCGTCGTAGAAGTTGAGGTGCTGAAGTTCGGGCCGTTCCGCGATTTCAAGCGGAAACCACGCGCCGCTGGGCTTGCCCGTCCGCTGTGGCCCGACACCCGGTTCGACGCCGAGTCGTTCTTGGCGCCACCACGACTGGAGCAGACGTAGGTTGCCGCGCCAGGGCCAGCCACGGTCGGTTCCTGGTTCACGGAGGTCCGTGTGGTCCCACGGTTTCATCACGCCCGGCACGGTGAGGGAACGTACTGCCCTCGCTCCAGCGGCACCGGGGCGCACCGCGCACCTAGCCTCGCGGAGTGCCAACTCGCATCGCCTACAAGCCGAATGGAGCTTCCGGCTACCGATGTGTGTGCACCTGTGACGGGGAGCTTGCCGTGACCGTGGGCTGGGAGGCTGGCGTCGCCCAGGTCGAGGTGGTCCCAGAGGGGCTCCCCACCCAAGCGCTCGTGGGGGCGGTTGAGCGGTTCGCCGAGCATGAGTTCGCGCGCCGGCGAACGCGGAACGAGCAGAAGCGCCGGCATCACGAGAAGGAGGCGGAGCGGTGGCAGGACGTAGCGGAGCACATCGCGGAGCTGCTCAGCGACCTCACCGAGACCGTCGAGCGGGGCTGGTGCTCCGACTGCCTCACGCTCGCTGACCATCGGCTCTCGACGGCCAGGACGTTATTCCGGACCCGCCGCTATCTGTGCGTCGAGTGCGGATCGCCAACCGGATGGTGCGACGTCCCTCGATGCCGTCATTTCGCCGACCGGGAAGGCGGCGTGAAGGGGGGAGACAGGTTCTGTGCCGAGCACAGCCACGAGATTCCGTCGTTTACGAAGCTTGGCGCTCAAGTCGACTCGCTCGACGACTACCTGCCCTGGCTGGAGTTCGAGCGCTTCAACGCGCGGAGGTTCACCACCATCTCGGTCGCGTGCGTCACCGGTCTCGCCGTGGTGGGCCCCTTGGCCTTCGTTGCGGCACCAGCCATCGGCGGTGCTATCGGGTCTGCCGCGTGGGCGGGGGCGGGGACGCTGTCCGGTGCCGCCGCCAGCAGCCATGGACTCGCGCTGCTCGGTGGTGGGGCCGTGGCGGCGGGTGGCTACGGGATGGCGGGCGGAACCGCGGTGGTGACGGCCGTCGGCGCCGGCCTCGGCAGTGCTTCTGGCGCAAGCGTGGCAAACGCCTACGTTCGAACAGACGAGTCGTTCGGATTCGACAGGGTGTCCGACGGCAACGGCGTGACCGTGATCTTCGCCAACGGCTTCCTCTCGGAGGGCAAGACTGGCTGGGGTGACTGGGAGCGAGTCGTCAACAAGCGGTATCCCGACGCCACGGTGTACCGGCTGACGTGGGGCGCCAAGGAGCTCAAGTCGCTGACGCGTCTCGCGGCCGCCGCATCAGCAAGACAGCTGACGGCGCAGGCCGCGAAACAAGCGGCAGCCCAAGCAACAAGTAGCGCGAGCAGGCTCCTCGGACCCCTGGGTGGGGCCTTCGCGGCTGCGAGCCTTGCCAAGAACCCCTGGCATGTGGCGCGAACCCGGGCCACCATGACCGGCACCGTGCTGGCCGATGCGATCGTCCGGGCGAATCTGAGCTCCGTCGTTCTCATCGGCTTCAGCCTTGGTGGCAGGGTAATGACGGCCACGGCTGAGGCGCTGGCGACACGCCACGATGAGCAGCCGCGGATCCAGTCGATGCATCTGCTTGGCGCAGCTGTTGGCACCCGCCGCGACTGGCACTCCATCGAGACCGCGGTCGACGAGCGAATCTGGAACTACTGGTCGACGAACGACAAGATCCTTCGCTTCCTGTACCGCTTCGGCGAAGCGGGCACGAAAGCTGTCGGCTGCGAAGGCATTCCGACGAAGTCGAGCAAAGTGAAGAACGTGAACGTCTCTCGGCTGGTGCGCGCGCACAAGGACCATCTGCGAACCGTCACGCTTCGCTGAGTGACGACCTCGGCATCTGTCCCGACCACGCGCTGTCGGCGGTGCAGCTCACGGCTCTCGACGTGCTCCGCGTCGTCGGTACGGGGAACTCAGTCAGCTGATGAGAGCGGCGCGGTAGAGATCGTCGAGTCGCTCGGTCAAGCTCTCGTCGAGCTTGGGGAAGAGGTGGCCGTAGCGGTCGAGGGTGACGGTGATGCTGCTGTGGCCGAGGCGTTCCTGGATGGCCTTGGGGTGAGCGCCGAGGGAGATGCAGAGGGCGGCGCAGGTGTGGCGGAGGTCGTGAAACCGCGTCTCGGGTGGGAGGCCTGCCGCGGTGACGGCGGGCTTGAAGTGCCGGCGGTAGAAGTTCTTGTGGTTGAGGGTCGATCCCTCGGGTGAAGTGAACACGAGCGTGTCGGAGTCGTCGGGCCGGTCCTCGAGGTGCGTGGCCAGCTCGTCGCCGAGGAAGGCGGGGAGCGTGACCGAGCGGCGTTCGTAGGTCTTGGGTTCGCTGAAGTGGAGGCCGAGTCCTTGGACCTCGGTGACGGACTCGGCCACCGTGATCCGACCGCTGTCGAGGTCGACCCGGCCGACGCGCAGGGCGCAGATCTCACCGGCGCGCAGGCCGGTGTAGGCGGCGAGGCGGACGAGGGTCGCGTACCGCTGCTCGATCGTGGCGGCGAGGGTCTCGACCTGCTCGGCGGTGAGGAAGACCATCTCGGCCTTGGGGGAGGCGGGGACGCGGGAGCCGTCGCAGGGGTTGGATCGGATCGCTCCGTCGGCCTGGGCGGTAGCCAGCACGAGGCGCAGAACCTTGCGGGCCGAACGCACGGTGCCCGGCGCGGCTCCGCCTTCGACGCGCTCGGCGATGAAGCGGCGGACGTCGGACGGGCCGATGGCGCCGACGGGCTGGTCGGCGAAGGTCGGCAGCCCATGGACACGCAGGACCGACTCGTAGTGCGTCCGGGTCTTCGGCCGGACGTGCGCCGTGGTGGCGGCGAGCCAGTCTGTGGCGAAGGAGGAGAAGGACCGCTTGCCTTGTCGTGGGTCGACGTAGTCGCCGCGATGGAGCTGCTCCTTGACGGTGGTGAGCCATCGGTCCGCGTCGGCTCGGGTGCGGTGGTGCTTGACGCGCTCACGGCCGGCGGGGTCGCGGTAGGACGCTTCCCAGCGTCCGTTGGGGAGCTTCTTGATCGCCATCGGCGGGGGCCTTCCAGGGCACGGACGCAGTTGCGTCCGGATGGAGAGGCCGACGTGTCGCCGTCGACGAGCGATGTGATGATCGTGACAGCCCGACACTGCGCTGTCGAGAACCTACGGACCGAGTCCCAGAGCTCCACGACTCGGGACTCGTTCCTGGACGGCGTCAAGGCGGCGGCGCATCGCTTCGCCCGAGTCCTCGATGCTTGGGGCCTCCCCTTCGTGGTTGCCGGGCGCGTCGTGGCTCGCCACGCTGGAGTCCTTCTCGGCCGCGGGTGGTTCGACGCCGGCGGCGTGGTGAAGACGCTGTTGGACGGCGAGAGCGGATTCGGTGCTGGTGGGTCGGGTGATGATCTGGGTGAGGCGTTCGGCGGGGTCGTCGAGGCCGGTGCTGTCGGTGAGGAGGGCGTGGTTGGCGTGGCGGCCGCGGGTCGTGGCGACGTAGGTGTGGTTGCGGTTGGCGCTGGCGTCGAGGACAGCGATGCCGATGTCGACGGTGTCGCCCTGGGTGCCGTAGCCGGTGACTGCCCATCCCAACTCGATGTGGGCGGCGACATAGTCGGCTGGGAGGTCGACCGAGCCCCGCTGCGGATGCTCGACGGTGAGGCCGCCGCCGGGGTGGGTGGCGGTGACGGTCCAGGTGTGGCGGTTGCGGACCTGCTCACCCTCGCTCGTCCGCAGCCTCCGGTCATTGCGCCTCGTGGCGACCTGGTCACCGGCGAAGGCACTGGTGCCGTCGTACAGTCGGACACTGTGGCCGGTCGGGTGGCGTTGCCATTGGATCTCCTGGTTGATCGCCCGGGCCGTGTCGGCGTTCGTGGTGGTGATCGCCACGCTCCGTCCAGCCTCGATGTGTCCCCGCCAGGAGCAGGCGACCCGGTCCGGGACGGTCGCGGGGTGAGAACTGTGGAGGCGGCCGTGGGCCGCGTAGACCTCGACGGCATCTGGTCGACCGGCGCGCAGCCCGAGGCTGGCGGCTGCTTCCCACGCTTGGGTGAATCGGCGGGGCTCGTCGAGGACGTGGCGGGGGATGGTGTCGCACCAGTGGGCGAACACGCCGCCCCTGGCCACTGATGGGAGTTGGGCGGGGTCGCCGACGGCGACGAGGCGCCATTGGTTCGCCTGGACGAGGTTGATGAGTTGGGCGAGGTCGTCGGTTGCGGCCATGCCTGCTTCGTCGAGGACGACGGTCGTGCCTGCAGGCCACGGCGAGGGTCGATGGCCTTGGTGGCGGGCGAGGAACCCGGCCAGGGTGTCGGTCGGACAACCAGCGGCGTTGGACAACACGTCGGCGGCCTTGCCGGATGGGGCGAGTCCGACCACCGGGCGACCCTGGGCCTGAAGGTCAGCGACGGCTTGGGCGGTGGTGTGGGTCTTGCCAGTGCCGGCCGGTCCGACGACCAGCACCAGGCGGTCGTGTCCGGCGATCGCCTTGGCTGCCGTGTGCTGGGGATCAGCGGTTGAAGCGACGGGTCGAACGTTGGTGGCCGCCCAGGCTTGGAGGGTGTGTTCCTGGGTGAGCGCCGCCGGGGTCGTGAGGCGCCGATCGGTGACCGCCTCGGTGACCGGCCGTCCATCATGACGTCGACGGGAGGCGCCGTCGGGCTCGGGTCCGAGTGGGACGCACTGCTGGTCGGCGAGAGCGGCGAGCCGGTCGACCTCCGCGATCAACTCGGCGGCGCTGCCTGCGTGGTCCGGGGCAAGAAGCGTGGTGAGGTGCCGGGCCAGGTCGGCCTGCAGCCACGACGCCGCCTCCTGCTCAGCCAGCACCAGGGCCTCTTCGATCAGCGCCTCGTCCGGGATCCGTCCCCAACGCGGGGCAGTGCCACCGATCTGGTCAAGGGTGAGCCGGGCGGGATCGAAGCCCACAGCCTGTGCTTCTGCAGCCCATTGGAGGTGCAGGTCGCCGGCGTCGATGCCATGGACCTTCTCCGGCCGCGAGTCGACCACCGTGGCGCGTTCGAGTCGGGCGATCGTCCGCGGGTCCGGCTCTGCTTCGTCGTGGTCGTGGGTCCAGGCCCGGATCAGCTCGGCCAGTCTCGCCTCCACCTGGGGCGTGCGAGCCGAGAACGCCTCCCGTACCGACGCCGGTACGCAGGCGAGGTCGAGCACACCATCGTGGCGGTCGACCCAGTCGACGCCGAGCCGGGCGGTCAGCTCGGAGCGCAGTACGGCGTCGTAGACCCAGCCGATCGTCCGTTGCTGGTACTTCAGGAACCGGGCATCTAGCGCCAGCCACCGGCCCGTGTCGTCCTGGACCTTCGCCGAGATGATGGCGTGGGAGTGCAGCTGCGGATCCACCGTGCGCGACGTGTGCTGGCGGAACACCGCCGCGGTGACGCCTCCGGTGTCGACCTGCAGCACCCCGTCGGTCCCACGACGGGTCACCGCTCCATGACGCTCGAACCAGCCCAGAGCGGCTTCGACTGCGGCGTCGTGGGCGGCAAGGACCTCGGCCCGCACGAACGCGTCCGGCGACAATGCCCACAACACCGAGACCGACTTCGGTGCCGAGAACGTCGCATCGAAACCCCGAGCCGACCTGTCCCCGAACCGCCGGCCCAACGGCGAGCCGGTGCCGGGATGCCGCGCCTCGACCAGCGCACGCAGATCGTCGCCGACGACCGGGCCGTCCACACCCAGCGCGGGGCAGCCACCGCCCCACCACCGCCCCGGTGGCTCGTCCGGGTCCAGGTAGTAGTCCACCGGCCCCCGGCCCGGTCCGGGATGCTCCCGGTCCTCGGCCAGGCCCGCGTAGTAGGCGAGCAAGCCCGGCAACCTCGCGGCCGTCGCCGTCAGCGTCGTGACGCGCATCACCACGACCACCATCCACACCGACCTCCCGCGGGGTCTCCCGCTCGACCTCCCGTTCGGGCCAATGCACTCGTCTGTTCCTCCATGCCTCCGTAGGCCCCTCGGCGTGCCAGACCTTCGCGAGGGCCGTGCCGGTTCCGGCGATTGCGCCAACGGTCGACCCCGGACCCTGGTCTGATGCGAATCCCTCGACCATCGGTGGAGGTCTAACCCCATGTAGCGCGATCCCCCGCCAGGATGGTTATGAGGGTGTGGAGGCCGCGTGAGGGATGATGAGCCGTTCGAGGCGTTCGTGTTGTCGGCCGAGCCGCAGCTGCGTCATGCGTTCATCGGCGCCCGGGGCTTGGACGGGGCGACAGAGGCGACAGCCGAGGCGCTGGCCTACGCCTGGGAGCACTGGGACGAACTCCAGGTCCTCGACAACCCCGTCGGCTACCTCTACCGCGTTGGACAGTCCCGCACGCGCCGCCCACGGCTGCCGGTCCTGCCGTCGCCCGCGGAAGTCGGGCTTCCCGACGTCGAGCCGATGCTGGTGCCGGCGCTGCGGGATCTGCCTGACCAGCAGCGCACGGCTGTCTGGCTCGTCCACGGCTGCCACTGGCGCCAGACCGAAGCAGCTGAGGCGATGGGCATCAGCCCATCGGCCGTGAGCACCCACGTCGCCCGCGGCCTCGCCGCCCTGCGGACCCGACTGGAGGTGGACACCCGTGCTTGACCTTGAAGACCAGATCCGCCGGTACGCCCAGGCTGTAGGAGAGCGCACCGAGCCGGCGACCGTGCCCGCATACCGGCCGGGCGAGCCTCCGAGCCACCGGCGCTGGCCGATGGCCATCGCCGCTGGCCTCCTCGTCGCCGGCCTTGCCGCCGGCCTGGCCGTCCGCGTCCACACCGGCGACGATGCGCGGCCTGCAGGCCCCACCGTGGCGGAGGAGGTCGTGTTCCCGGAGCCGGGAACATGGGAGCGCCTCCCCGAGGCGCCGATCGCCGCACGGGAAGGCGCTGCCGTCGTGGTGGCGGCCGACGAGCTGATCGTGTGGGGTGGCAGCCGACGCCCTCCGCCCGACGTCGGTGCCGACGGCCAGCTCCAGCTGCCGGAGCAGGAGTTCCCGACGGACGGCGCGGTCTACTCCTTCGCCGACCGGACGTGGAGGACCATGGCCTCGCCACCGATCTCGGGCCGGAGCTACCCCTTCGCGGTGTGGACCGGGCAGGAGATGGTGGTGTGGGGCGGCCAGGAGTTCGGGCCAGGTGGGGGCGACGTCCTCCATGACGCCGCGGCCTACGACCCGTCGACCGACAGCTGGCGCACCGTTGGCGGCTTCGATGATTTCGACCAGAGCGGCCCGATCGGCGCGGTGTGGACGGGGGACGAGGTCGTCCAGGTCGGCGCTATCCCCCTGGGCGGGCGCAGCGCCTACGGACAGCAAACGACGGTCGCCATCAACCCGGTCACGGGGGCCGTCCGCAACCTCGACCCCGTCCCGACCTCGGCCGCCGCGGACGGCTGGCGCACGGCGGTCTGGACCGGGGAGGAGGTCGTTGTCGCCACGGTGCGACGATCCGATCGGACCATCGCCATCGACCGCCTCGATCCCGTGACCGAGGCCTGGGCGCCCACGATCTCCACCGGCCTTGATGAGTTCACCGTCGGTCCCGAGCGGGTGGCCTTGCTCGGCGATGACGTGGTGGTCGAGTCGAACCTGACAGATGGCGTCCGGGTCGACCTCGCGACCGGGCGGGTTGGTCCCCTTCGGGCAGCCAGCAGCGAGGCCCACCACGCGCTGGCTTCTCTGGGGTCGTCGATCCTCACCGTCGGCGACCGCTGGTTCGACGCCGACGCCAACGTGTGGCGTAACGCCTCGCTCGGGGGGATCCCCGACCCGCCGCGGGAGTTCCCGGCGACGCTGGACTACCGGGGCCACCTGGTGCTGTGGGGCGGCAGCACCTGCGGCGTCGCCGCCAGCTGCGCGGGCACGGTGGCGGCGACCGATGGGCTGATCTGGACGCCGCCGTCGGGCTGATCAGCGGTGGACGTCGAGGTGCGCGCCAGGCCTCTACCTTGCGAACGTCGCGGTCAAACCGTGACGAATGGGCGTCGCGGCAGGTCACGCCAGGGCGGCGAAGGCTGGCAATTGACGGGGAGGGCATGGCGCCAACCGAGCCCAGCTGAGCCGAACGCAGAAGGCCCGGCCGGGCCGGGCCTTCATACGACTCTGGCTGCGCTGTGCTGTCCTGCTGCGCCACCGACTCGGTTACACGACGGAGTCCGGCTGAACCGAGGCCAGCCTTCCAGCGAAGGAAGTCAGCGGTCGATTTCCGCCTGGGCACCCCGGTGATCACGTCGTTGTTGATCATGTAGATGCCCTGCCACGCGGCGTTGGCCTTGCGCCAGTCACGCTCTCGAGAGCGGTGAGCTGGGACTTCCAGTCGCCGACCCCGCGATGGCGGCAGGGTCAGCGACCGCCCGTGGAGCTTCACGAAGATCGCCGGTCTGTTCGACTAGCCACACGACTCCGTGAGTGGAGCGATGGTTCGGTCGGCGGCCACGACAGCGCCCCCGCCGACGGGCCGGATGCGTACCTTGGCATCCGTGATGTCGAGCGTCGTGAGGATGTCATTTTGGGCGGACCGGACAGGGTCCAACGGAACGTCAAGGACTAGGCCGTCGCTCGACGCGACGAGGAGGGCCGACTGATCCGACGATGCGACCACCTCGCCACCCAGCACTATTTCGGCAGTGAAGTCATGAGCTTCGGCCCCTTCGATTTCGACCAGAACGGCTAACCCGTCCGTCGGCCCGCAGACCTTGGATGCAGCGATAGTCACCGGAGAGGGCTGAGTTGTCGGCGAGGCTTCCGGCCTCGCCGCCTCGGTCTGGTCAGCGCCGGTACAGCCCACGACAGCCCACGAGCATGCCGCCAGTGCCAGGAGTCGGATCACCGTCTTTGGACGATCGCACAAGCGAGCCGGGTTCCGGCCGATTCCACGACTGACCCAGCTACCGGCCTGTTCGTTTATTTCGTTTGATGGTAGAGTGTCTTGATGGCGACACTTCCCGCAGAGGATCGAGACCGGGCGCGCGCCGCGCTTCGGGCGTTCGGCGTCCACCAGCGGATTACCGCCGAAGACGGAACCGTGCTCGATCTTCCCCAGCCCGTGGTCGAGGCATTCGAGGAGATCCTCGAGGCGGCCGCTGAGGGTGAGCGGGCTTTGGTCTTGCGGACACCGGACGACCTCACGACCGAGCAGGCCGCTGCGGTCCTCGGCGTGTCGCGCCCGACGGTCGTCCGACTCATCGAGGCCGGAAAGCTGCCGGCTCGGATGGTCGGCACGCACCGCCGCCTCGCTCTGGGCGACGTCGTCCGGTACCGGGACGCCTCCGTCCGCCGCCGGGCCGAGGCGCTGGACGAGATGGCTCGTGAGGCCGAGGAGCTCGGTCTCTACGACTGATGCCGCTAACCGTCGCCGTCCTCGATGCGGACGTGCTCGTGCCGATCGTGGCGTGCGACTTCCTGCTCACGGCCTTCGATCTCGAGCGCTTTGAGCCGATCGTCTCGTCCGAGATTCTCGAAGAAGTGGAGAACACCTTGATCGAGGACTTCCCGCACCTCGACCCGGATGCCGTCCGACGACGCGTCGGGCACATGCGGACAGCCCTCGCCGACCAGACGCTGGATTCGGCCCCGATCGACGAGGTCCCCGAGGTGATCAACGTCAAGGATCGCCATGTGGTCGCCGCCGCGATGATTGGAGGTGCCGACATTCTCGTGACCAACGACGCTGCCCTCCGGGCCGAAGTGGCCCAGACGGAGCTCGGCGTCGAGGCCGTCGACGGAGACTCCTTTGCCACGCGGCTGTACGAGCGGTCACCTGAGGAGGTTGACGACGTCATCGACGCGCTCATCGCCAAACGACGAATCCGACCCGTGTCCAAGGTCGAGATGGTCGATCAGCTACGACTGCACTTCCCGACGGTGGCAGAGCGGTACTCGTAGGTTCGGGCCACTGCTGGCGAGCATGGCGAGCGAGGCCACGGGAGTGGCTCGTCGTGACCGAGGCTCAGACGAGGTCGGAAGTAGATGTTGGGCATCCTGCGAGCAGCCGAGGTGCGGGAACCCAGGTAAGAGCATGAGACGTCCTACAGGGGTGAAGCCTGCGTTGTCGCTCTCGCTTGTGCTCGTCGCACTGATGCTCGGCGGGACTTCGTGTTCAGAGTCAGGTGGGCGCGATGACGGTTCGACTGAGATCGTCGACGCCGAATCTTCCGCCACAAGCGAGCCGTCGACGATCGAGCCGGGTGGGTTGAGAGGGGCGCTGGTCGAGGTTGGTGTGGATGTGCGTTCGGCTCCGCCTCGAGCGGTGAACGGCCCGAGAGACCGGTTCTGTGGGGTCGAGGAGGGCTCCCGCCCGCCAGTCGTCGACGAAGCGGCGAGACGGTGCTTTCTCGACGCGCACCTCGCTCGACTGGCTGCCTCGTTCGTCTCGACGCTGACCACGGTCGAGGGTGATCCGATCGTGACGCTTTGGCGCACGAGGGATGACGGAACGGTCGAGCGTTTCACCGACGCCACCCGCGACTCGTTTGGTTCGGGTGCCTGGTCGACGCAGGTGTGCTCGTCGCTCGTTGCGGGATCCGCCGAAGAGCCCGTTGCGTTCTCGTGCGAGCGTGGCCGGGCCTACGAGTCGCTCGAGGTCGATCGGGTCGCTCCGGACTGGTTCTCAGATCGTGCCGTCCTGCCGCTCTGCGGCTATGCGAGCCTCTCCGCGGACCCGAGCATTCGGGCGTGCCTCGCGGACGCCCTGGCCACGGGCGATCCGGCCGAGCTTGTGTACGTTTCGGTTGGCGACGAGGGCGAGTCCTCGGCTCGGCGGTTCCGGTCGTCGGCCCTGGCGACTACGAGGTTCTCGAGCGGCAGCTGCCGTCCGATGCTTGGCCGGGTTCCGGTCAGTGGCTGCGCCACGAGTGCTCGACCTTCGTGTTCCTCGACGAGCCCGGCTACGAGGTCGATCAACTCCCGCAGCTCAACGCCGAAGGCGAGTGCGCCGTCGTGGAGACGGGTTGAGCGTGCTCACTACGGAGCCAGCCACCGGTCTTCGGCGCCTGTCGATCGTCCCGATCGTTCTTGCCCTGGTGCTCCTCGCGGCGTGCGGGGGCGCTGGTAGCGATGGGGGGTCGGGTGGCCCGGGACCGGACGTCGGCGCAGGCAGTTCGGCAGGGACCAGTCCGCCGGCGGACACATGGACGCAGATGGCGGCCTCACCTCTGACGGCTCGCGTTCCCGGCGTAGCCGTGTCGACGGGTGTGGAGATGGTCGTCGTCGGGGATCGAGCACGACGCCTTGTGGGTCCGGCTCGGACTGTGCGGTCCAGCTCGATCCACTGGCCGACGGTGCCGCCTACGACCCGGTCGCCGACATGTGGAGGCCGGTGTCACCGTCGCCGGTCGCCTTCGCGCACGGGACGCGACCTGGACGGGTCCGAGATGCTCGTCAGCGCCAGCCGGGCCGTGGCGGGTGATGCCGACGTGCTCATGTCCTATGACGCGTCGACCGACGAGTGGGCGCTGCGGGCACCGCCCCCGCAGCCTGGACTCGGTGACCCTGTGTGGACGGGCGACGCGTGGGTGTTCACCGACCAGACCACCATCGACGGCGGACGGGACTGGGAGTACCTCCCCGGTTCGAACACCTGGGAGCGACTCCGATCGACCCCATCGGTCCCGCCATGACCGACGGCTCGTGTGGACCAGCGACGAGTTGATCCTCTTCGCCTCGGTCTTCGACGTCGAGGGCGAGCCGGTCAACGGCTTCTGGGAGGCCGCCGTGTTGGAGAACGCCAGCGGTGCTGGCGCCGCCTGCCGACCCGAGATCGTGAACAACGGCACCGTGGATCGCCGCCGATGCGTCGTCGTCACCCGACGGAAGGAACGACCGACGAGCTCCCGGGCGAGGTCCCCTTCGGCGGCGTCCTCGACGTCAGGACCGAGAACTGGAGCGACCTCCTGGCCCGAGCCGCTGCCGCTGACCATCGGTGAGCCGCACGGGCTTCGTCGGGGATGCGGGTGGGTGGGTCGTCACCGACCCCGCCTCTTCGCCCGGCCGGTCGTTGCCGGTCTGCCTCGCCGCGCCGGTCCCGGGCCGCGGTGCGGCTCCGGATCCTCCCTGGCGGCTCTTCGGCGCTCGTTGCCATCCCCGGCTGTCCGCGGCCGCTTCGCCTCGCCCCGCCGCTGGCGCCTCGCGCCTGGGCGCTCGCGGGATGCGCCTCCTCGCGCCTCTTCTCCTCGCCGCTGGTGGCTCCGCGTTGCTGCCGCGCTGCTCGTCGTCTGTCCGCTCCCGTCTGTCCGCCCCGGATCCTCCGCGCTCCGCGGCTCTCCCGTCCCCCGCCGCGCCCGGCCCCGCCCCCCCTCCTGGTCACGGGCGTGTGGTCATGACCACGAGGTCGGGCGAGGGGCCCGCACTCCGCGAAAACTCCGCGAGAGCTCCAGGCGACGCAGTGGCCGAGGTGTCGCACGAACCGGGACCACACCGCGTCCGATGTCATCGGTCACCTGCATGATGGAGAGGCATGACCGTCGACCACCTGTTCATGGGAAATGGTGTTGGTGACGTTCTGCGCGCCCAACATGAGCGTCTTCGGGAGTTCGTGCTGGGTCTCGATGCGAACGCAGTGCTGGCAACGCCTGTCGAGGACATGCTCGATCGGGTCGTGGCCCAGTTCGAGATTGAGTGTCCAGTCGTTCGGCGCGACGAGCAGTACTCGCCCGGCGCGTCGGATGTGCGGATCGATGTGACGGGCGACTTCAGGAGGGCAACGTTCGGTCCCGGGCCGCACCACGTGGCTGGGACGAGGTTCTCGCTTCACATCCCGTTTGACGGTGAGCGCGATGTGTTCTTCCTGCGCCCGAACCCCCACAGCCTCAGCCCCCCGAGGGCGACAGTGACGGGCCAGGAACTTGTGCTGACAGTTCAATCGCCCGCCGACTCACTCGACCCTTCTCGCCGTGCGAATGGCCGCTCCAATGGGGCCGCTATCGCGGTGGCGTCGTTGGTCAAGGAGCGCCAGCAGCTCAGGATCGGTCGAGCGCTGCCTGGTGAAGCTCGTCGAGCCGGGCGGTCAGGGTCTCGTCGAGCTTGGGGAAGAGGTGGCCGTAGCGGTCGAGGGTGACGGTGATGCTGCTGTGGCCGAGGCGTTCCTGGATCGCCTTGGGATGGGCACCGAGCGCGATGCAGAGGGCGGCGCAGGTATGGCGGAGGTCGTGAAACCGTGTCTCGGGTGGGAGGCCTGCAGTGGTGACGGCGGGCTTGAAGTGCCGGCGGTAGAAGTTCTTGTGATTGAGCGTCGAGCCCTCGGGTGAGGTGAACACGAGCGTCTCGGGGTCGTCGGGCCGGTCCTCGAGGTGCGTGGCCAGCTCGTCGGCGAGGAAGGCGGGGAGGGTGACCGAGCGGCGCTCGTAAGTCTTGGGTTCGCTGAAGTGGAGGCCGAGGCCCTGGACCTCGGTGACGGACTCGGCCACAGTGATCCGACCGCTGTCGAGGTCGACCCGGCCGACGCGCAGGGCGCAGATCTCACCGGCGCGCAGGCCGGTGTAGGCGGCGAGGCGGACGAGGGTGGCGTACCGCTGCTCGATCGTGGCGGCGAGAGTCTCGACCTGCTCGGCGGTGAGGAACACCATCTCGGCCTTGGGCGAGGCGGGGACTCGGGAACCGTCGCAGGGGTTGGATCGGATCGCACCGTCGGCCTGGGCGGTAGCCAGCACGAGGCGCAGAACCTTGCGGGCCGAACGCACGGTCCCGGGCGCTGCGCCGGCCTCGACTCGCTCGGCGATGAAGCGGCGGACGTCGGACGGGCCGATGGCGCCGACGGGCTGGTCGGCGAAGGTCGGCAGCACATGGACACGCAGGACCGACTCGTAATGCGTCAGGGTCTTCGGCCGGACGTGCGCCGTGGTGGCAGTGAGCCAGTCGACGGCGAACGAGGAGAAGGACCGCTTGCCGAGTCGTGGGTCGACGTAGTCGCCCCGGTGGAGCAGGTCCTTGACGGTGGTGAGCCATCGGTCCGCGTCGGCTCGGGTGCGGTGGTGCTTGACGCGCTCGCGACCGGCAGGGTCTCGGTAGGACGCTTCCCAGCGTCCGTTGGGGAGCTTCTTGATCGCCATCGGCGGGGGCCTTCCAGGGCACGGACGCTGTTGCGTCCGGATGGAGAGGCCGACGTGTCGCCGTCGACGAGCGGTGTGATGATCGTGACAGCCCGACACTGCTCTGTCGAGAACCTATGGACCGAGTCCAGGAGCTCCACGACTCGGGGCTCGGTGTTGAATGGCATCGAGGCGGCGGCGCATCGCTTCGACCTGGTCCTCGAAGCTCAGGTCCATCTCGTCGCGAGTGCCGGGCTCGCCGGGCCTCGGCAGGCGGCTGGCGTCCTTGTCCGCCGCGGGTGGTTCGACGCCGGCGGCGTGGTGAAGGCGTTGTTGGACGGCAAGGGCGGACTCGGCGCTGGTCGGTCGGGTGATGATCTGGGTGAGGCGTTCGGCGGGGTCGTCGAGGCCGGTGCTGTCGGCGAGGACGGCGTGGTTCGCGTGGCGGCCGCGGGTCATGGCGACGTAGGTGTGGTTGCGGTTGGCGCTGGTGTCGAGGACAGCGATGCCGACGTCGACGGTGTCGCCCTGGGTGCCGTAGCCGGTGACGGTCCAGGTGTGGCGGTTCCGGACCCGCTCACTTTCGCTGGTCCGCAGCCGCGGGTCGTTGCGCCTCGTGGCGACCTGGTCACCGACGAAGGCGCTGGTGCTGTCACGCAGTCGAACGCTGTGGCCGGTCGGGTGGTGTTGCCATTGGATCTCCTGGTTGATCGCCCTGGCCGTGTCGGCGTTCGGCGTGGTGACGGCGACGCTCCGTCCAGCGTCTATGTGTTCCCGCCAGGCGCGAGCGACCCGATCGGCGACGGTCGCGGGGTGAGTGCTGTGGAGGCGGTCGTGGGCGGCGTAGGCCTCGACAGCGTCTGGCCGTCCGGCCCGCAGCCCGAGGCTGGCGGCTGCTTCCCACGCTTCGGTGAATCGACGGGGCTCGTCGAGGACGTGGCGGGGGATGGTGTCGCACCAGTGGGCGAACACGCCACCCCTGGCAACTGAGGGGAGTTGCGCGGGGTCGCCGACGGCGACGAGACGCCATTGGTTCGCCTGGACGAGCTCGACGAGTCGGGCGAGGTCGTCGGTCGCGGCCATGCCGGCTTCGTCGAGGACGACCGTCGTGCCCGCAGGCCACGGCGAGGGTCGGCGATCTTGGTGGCGGGTGAGGAACCCGGCGATGGTGTCGGTCGGACAACCAGCGGCGATGGACAAGACGTCGGCGGCCTTCCCGGATGGGGCGAGCCCGACCACCGGGCGACCCTGGGCCTGGAGGTCAGCGACAGCTTGGGCGGTGGTGTGGGTCTTGCCGGTTCCCGCCGGTCCCACGACGAGCACCAGAGGGTCGTGTCCGGCGATCGCCTTGGCTGCCGTGTCCTGTGGATCAGCAGTTGAAGCGACGGGTCGAACGTTCGTGGCCGCCCAGGCCTGGAGGTTCTGTTCCTGGGTGAGCGCCGCCGGGGTCGTGAGGCGCCGATCGGTGACCGCCTCGGCGACCGGCCGTCCATCAAGACGTCGTCGGGAAGCGCCGTGGGGCTCGGGTCCGAGCGGGACGCACCTCTGCTCGGCGAGAGCGGCGAGCCGGTCGACCTCCACGGTCAACTCGGCTGCGCTGCCCGCGTAGTCCGGGACAAGAATCGTGGTGAGGTGCCGGGCCAGGTCGGCCTGCAGCCACGACGCCGACTCCTGCTCAGCCAGCACCAGAACCTCTTCGATCAGCGCCTCGTCCGGGATCCGTCCCCGACGCACGGCTGTGCCACGGATCTGGTCAGAAGTGAGCCGAGCGGAGTCGAAGCCCGCAGCCCGGGACTCCACGGCCCAACGGGCGTGCAGCTCGCCAGCGTCGATGCCATGGACCTTCTCCGGCCGCGAATCGACCACCGCAGCGCGCTCCAGCCGAGCGATCGTCCGCGGCTCCGGCTCAGCGCCGTCGTGATCGTGGGTCCAGGCCCGGATCAGCTCGGCCAGCTTTGCCTCCACCTGGGGCGTGCGCGACGAGAACGCCTCCCGCACCGACTCCGGTACGCAGGCGAGATCGAGCACGCCATCGCCGCGGTCGATCCATCCGACACCGAGCCGTGCCGTCAACTCGGAGCGCAGCGCAGCGTCATAGACCCAGCCGATCGTCCGCTGCTGGAACTTCAGGAACCGGGCATCCAACGCCAGCCACCGGCCCGTGGCGTCCTGGACCTTCGCCGAGACGATGGCATGGGAGTGCAACTGAGGATCCACCGTGCGCGACGTGTGCTGGCGGAACACCGCGGCGGTGACACCTCGGGTGTCGACCTGCAGCACCCCATCGGTGCCCCGACGGGTCACCGCTCCACGACGCTCGAACCAGCCCAGCGCGGCATCGACCGCGGTGTCGTGGGCGGCGAGGACCTCGGCCCGCACGAACCCATCCGGCGACAACGCCCACAACACCGAAACCGACTTCGGGGCCGAGAACGTCGCATCGAACCCCCGAGCCGACGAGTCCCCGAACCGCCGGCCCAACGGCGCGTCCGTGCCGGGATGCCGGGCCTCCAGCAGCGCACGCAGATCATCACCGGCGACCGGGCCGTCCAAACCCAGGGCGGCGCGGCCACCGCCCCACCACCGCCCGGGCGGCTCGTCGGGGTCCAGGTAGTAGTCCACCGGCCCCCGGCCCGGTCCCGGATGCTGCCGGTCCTCGGCCAGCCCGGCGTAGTAGGCGAGCAACCCCGGCAACCTCGCCGCGGACGCCTTCAGCGTCGTGACGCGCATCACGACGACCACCATCCACACCGACCTCCCGTTCGGTCTCCCGCTACACCTCCCGTTCGGGCCAATGCACTCGTCTGTCCCGATGCGTCGTTGATGTTTCACTAGGGCCGCGGAGGAGGGTGAAACCTCGCGGTGGGATGCTCGCTGGCCCCCAGTGCCGGTTCGTGGATCGGTGGCTTGATCAGCGCGGCTGTTGGTTCACCACGCCTGGGTCGAGGGTGCGTTCCAGAGCCGCGACGACCTGCTCAGTCGACCACCCCCGCGATGGCGGCAGGGGTCAGCGACCACCCGTGGAGCTACACGCAGATCGCCGGTCTGCTCGACTAGCCACACGACTCCGTGAGTGGAGCGATGGTTCGGTCGGCGGCCACGACAGAGCCCCCGCCGACTTGCCGGATGCGTACCTCAGCATCCGTGATGTCGAGCGTCGTGAGGATGTCATTTTGGACGGACCGGACAGAGTCCCACGGAACGTCAAGGAGTAGGCCGTCGCTCGACGCAACGAGGAGGGCTGACTCACCCGACGATGCGACCACCTCCCCTCCCAGCACTATTTCGGCAGTGAAGTCATGAGCTTCGGCCCCTTCGATTTCGACCAGAACGGCTAACCCGTCCGTCGGCCCGCAGACCTTGGATGCAGCGATGATCACCGGAGAGGGCTGGGTTGTCGGCGAGGCTTCCGGCCTCGCCGCCTCGGTCTGGCCAGCGCCGGTACAGCCCACTACGGCCCACGAGCATGCCGCCAGTGCCAGGAGTCGGATCACCGTCCTTAGACGATCGCACAAGCGAGCCGGGTTCCGGCCGATTCCACAACTGACCCACTACCGGCCTGTTCGTTTATTTCGTTTGATGGTAGAGTGTCTCGATGGCGACACTTCCGGCAGAGGATCGAGACCGGGCGCGTGCGGCGCTTCGGGCGCTCGGTGCCCACCAGCGGATCACCGCCGAAGACGGAACCGTGCTCGATCTTCCCCAGCCCGTGGTCGAGGCATTCGAGGAGATCCTCGAGGCGGCCGCTGAGGGTGAGCAGGCCTTGGTCTTGCGGACACCAGACGACCTCACGACCGAGCAGGCCGCCGCCGTCATCGGCGTGTCGCGGCCGACGGTCGTCCGGCTCGTCGAGGCAGGAAAACTGCCGGCGAGGATGGTCGGCACGCACCGCCGCCTCGCTCTGAGCGACGTCGTCCGATACCGGGACGCCTCCGTCCGTCGCCGGTCCGAGGCCCTGGACGAGATGGCTCGTGAGGCCGAGGAGCTCGGTCTCTACGACTGATGCCGCCAACCGTCGCCGTCCTCGATGCGGACGTGCTCGTGCCGATCGTGGCGTGCGACCTCCTGCTCACGGCCTTCGATCTCGAGCTCTTTGAGCCGATCGTCTCGTCCGAGATCCTCGAAGAGGTCGAGAACACCTTGATCGAGGACTTCCCGCACCTCGACCCGGATGCCGTACGACGACGCGTCGGGCACATGCGCACAGCCCTCGCCGACCAGACGGTGGACCCGGCCCCGATCGACGAGGTCCCCGAGGTGATCAACGTCAAGGACCGCCACGTGGTCGCCGCTGCGATGATCGGAGGTGCCGACATGCTCGTGACCAACGACGCTGCCCTCCGGGCCGAAGTGGCGCAGACCGAGCTCAGCGTTGAGCCCGTCGACGGAGACTCGTTTGCGACGCGGCTGTACGAGCGGTCACCTGAGGAGGTTGACGGCGTCATCGACGCGCTCATCGCCAAACGACGAATCCGACCTGTGTCCAAGGACGAGATGGTCGATCAGCTTCGACCGCACTTCCCGACGCTCGCAGAGCGGTACTCGTAGGTTCGGGCGAATGCTGACGGGCGGATATCGAGTTGGTCCGCGGTAGGCCGCAGCCACGCGACGGCTTGTCTGGCTCCCACGGGGAGACGCTGCGGGTGGCGGGCGGCGGTGACCGTCTGGAACCCGCTGACGGGCCGCTACGCCCAGATGACGTAGGTGAGCTGGAAGGCTCCATGAACGTGGGCCAGGTGTGCCAGATGGCGCGGACTTCGAGGAGATGGTGGAAGGGCTCCTCCAGGTCGACCCCGACAAGATGCCCCCGATCTACCGCCAGGTCGACAAGCCAACCGACTAGGTCTTGCTAGCCGCCGACCGTAACTGCCGGCATCCGCGCACACAGATCGATCACGGGGTCCTGAGCGAGGACATCACCGCTCTCGCTAGCCCGAACCTGGGCGCCGAAGGTTTGGTGGTCTACCGGAATTCGAGAATCGCGGATGTAGGGCACGAGAATGAGCAGACTGCGCTCCAGTGTGTCGGACCCGTCCGAGTCAGCCACGACATCCTCTCCGTCGACCAGTTCCGCGGTGAGCGTCCGAGCATCAACGCCGTCGACCCAGACCCTGACGGCCGGACGGGCCGTGTATTCGCAGGCCTCCGTGGCATTGATCTCGACGTCCTGAGCTGCCGTGCTTTCCGAGGACTCTTCGGCGGGTGATGTTGAGGCCTCATTGGACGTGCACGACGAGGCGAGTAACCCGAGAGCGGCGAGCAGCGCTGACGTTGTCCGCATGTGGCGCATAACGGTCAGACGACAGCTTGGCAGGCGCTGGTTCCCGACGCTCGTCACGTCCAACTTGGTCAGCGTGGTGCGCCACCTCTACTACGACGCGCTCGGTGTGGTCGTGCGGCGCTGACTTGATGCCCCTCGCCGCCATGACGAAAGGCGGTGAGCTGTCGGCTGAGTGCCGAGACGGCTCCACGGACCCCCGTCGCTGTGCCACATCGGACCAGCGATGCGGCGCTCGATGAACTGCACCGGCTACCAGAGGACGAGCAGTCGTGATCGACCCCACCAGCACTCCGCGAAAACTCCGCGAAAGCATGGCTACGGGCCGGCACGGGACGGTACTGGCCGATACGGGAACCGGGCCGTGACCTGGGCTTTTCGTGGTCTGACCAGGCTCGACGCCAACCGTTTGGGCTGCTTTGCAAGCAGGGGGTCGTGGGTTCGAGTCCCATCGTCTCCACCACCGGAAACGCCTTTGCGACTTTGGCGGACTGACTACGAACAGTGGGAACGCAGTCACCAATCGTGTGAGTGCGGTCACCCTGGGTCCCCCCTGGCGAATTCTTGACCACTTTGAGTAGTAACGTCCGCACCAACATGTCCTCCGTTGAGCCGAAGCCCGCACTTCCCACGGCCCCGCAGCCTTCGAGATTGCGGTTCGGGCCGCCCCGGGAGCTACCGACGAATCTCATGCACATCGTGGCGACTCGTGGCGACCCGTGGTGGGATGCTGGAGCCGCCTTCGTCTACGACGAGTACCTCCGCCGGGGCTGGTGTGAAGCATCGTCGAGCCGTCGGGTCCCCGAGCATGAGCCTTGGGCAGACCTCAGCACGTTCCACATCATCAACGATGCCCAGTCTGGAATTGTCGGCACACTGCGGACAGTTATCGGGACGTTTACCGACCTGCCTATCGGGAGTCAGTACCCTCGGACCGCTGATTGGCCGCCCGACCTGTGCTGCGAATTTGGCGCCTTCGTGGTTGCCCCTGGAGCGAGGAAGCTGCAAGCGACCTCCTACCTGCACCGCTCGGCCCTCGAGATCGGCGTGAAAGGTGGGGCGTTATCCGTTGTGGCGGTCGTGGAGACACCTCTACTCCGACTACTACGAGATGGCTACGGGTTTCCGTTCGTTCAGGTAGGAAACGGTCGTGACTACATGGGAGCCGAGTGCATTCCTATCGCCACGACTTACAGGGATATAGCGAACTCGATATTTCGGCTAGACAAAGAAATGTATCGCTGGCTGTTCACCATATTCAATGCGGAAGAGATCGCAGCCAATGACTTCCCAATTGATCTAACCTGAGTTAGCTTGAGGAATGGCCGCGCGGTATTGATTTCTCATCCGGAGAACCGACGCTACACCAAAGATAGTTGCCAAGAGCGCAATCACCGCATATACGACTGTTGGAATCCGCTCTTTCCCTGCAAGGACGATATAGATATACGGGGCTAGGAAGGTCGCAGCAACTACTAGGGCCCAGAGCTGAACAGCACCGTACTTTCGATAACGAAACCCATTGACCACCTTGACCTGGCCGAGGGCGTAGGGGAACGCTGTGACTACGTCAATGGCCAAGAACACCCAAGGATTAACGCCATACTGCGAGAGTGTCGGCCACGCAACTAACGCACGTGCGACCGAAAAGGCGAAGACACCAACGATCCACGCACGGCCGAACCAGCCGACGGGTACACCGTCCTCCTCCAGCGGGTCAGTTGTGACCACCTAACACCTCTGGCGCCGCAGCCGACGTTTAGACCGTGGGACTCCCTGCATGGAAACGGATCCTCCTCGCGGGCTCGGCCGCGTCGCTGATCCTAGTTCTCATCGATCCCACAACTCGTCACGTCATCGCGCAGCCCTTGATCCTCGTCGGCCTAGGCATCTCGTGGATCCGCATCCGCCAGATGCAGCCTCCACACAAGCGTGCGTGGCAGTACTTCGCCGCCGGCGGCAGCCTCATGTTCATCGGCGGTGCTGTCCGAGTGGTGCACTCCACCGTCGCCCAAGTCGACCGACCGCTGCCCTCCCCGGCCGACGCTCTGTACTACGCGGGCTACATCGCCTTCATCCTCGGAGCGCTCGAGCTTCTGAGACGGCGATCGGACGCGGCGAAGGATATCGACGCCTGGCTCGACGCGCTGATCGTCGTCGGGGCAATCGGCATCTGCGCGTGGGCAGCAGGCCTTGAGGCTTACGCCCTCGACGACACAATTGCGGTTGGTGAGCGAGTCGTAAACCTCGGTTACAGCGCCCTCGCGCTAACGCTTGTAGCCGCCAGCGTTCGACTGGTGCACGCACCCGGCAACAGGCCAGCCTCGTATTACTTTATCGGTGTGTCAATGGCCTTGTTCGTCACGTCGGACTTGCTCACTACGGCCGAGTACATCGCCGGGGTCGAGCGCGGCTTTGGACTGATTCTTACAATCCCTATTTGGACCTTCTTTCTCGCCACTCTCTACCACCCGACAATGGAGTCACTCACCGATACGCCACCCGACTACGAGCCTCGACTCGGCGTCGGGCGGTTCGTGCTCCTTGGAGTGGCTCAACTGATCCCACCGGTCTTCTTGGCGTTGCAGGTGACCCAGATTGCCTCTCTGTCGCGAACCTTCCTGGTAACTGCAGCGTTCATCATGACCGCGTTGGTCCTCGCTCGGATGACGCTCCTCATCAGGAGCCGTGACTCGCTTCTCGACCGTGGAGAGGCCCTCAGGGACATCGCTGAACGCCTGTCGGTGGAAGCCGATCTCGCCGAGATCTACGCGATCGGCGTGACGGGCGTCCGATCTGTCTGCGACGCCGGCAAGGTCGCCGGAGCCTCGATCGTCGAACGGCGAGACGCCAGGATGCACCTAATGGCCGCCGCTGGACCTGGCTGGCCGGCGATGCTCGGGGAGATCGGCCGGTGGGCCGACAACGAGCAAAACGACATGGGCGGATCTACAAGCGTTCAGATGCACACGTTCGAGGGAACGACGGCATGCCGTTGCCGTCGTCCAAGAGCAGCCACTAACGCTGCTCGTGGTCAGAACCTCTGACCTGCTGGATCGACACGACCGCCAGTCGCTCCTCGCACTCGCTCGAGAGGTCGGCTTCGCCCATCGCGGCGTGAGACTCATCGAGCAGCGGGCCCAACGGCGCTACGAGGCCCTCGTCGAGAACTCGTCGGACATCGTCGCAGTCTTGGACGAAAGCATGCGGATTACGTACATCAGTCCCGCTGTGCGCGCCGCTCTAGGCGTCGACCCGCGTTCAGTGTTCGGCGACGAATTCGGCGTCCTCGTCGCCGATCCTTCTCAGTCCCATCTGTCTGGCTCCATCGAGACGATCACGAGTGGTCGCGACGATGAGCTCACCCTTGATCTCCAACTCGTGGAGACAGGGGGTTCGCTCAAATGGTTCGAACTGTCAATCGCTGACCGGCGAGATGACCCAGACATCGAAGGTATAGTCATCAACGCCCGAGACATCAGCGACGGCGAGCGCCGACGAGGCCACTCCGACAGACGAGGCGCGGTTTAAGGCGTTGGTGCAGCATTCGTCGGACCTCGTGGCGGTGCTGGATGAGGTGGGGCGGTTCATCTATGTGAGCCCGTCGTCGCTGACGCTGTTGGGGGTGGACTCCGAGAAGCTGATCGGGCAGCCGGCGATCGACTACATCGCTCCCGAGCAGCGGAACGCCGTGACGATCCGGGTCTTGAGTGAGGTCGATGGCAACGGCATCCCGCAGCACATGGAGCTGCACGCCGTCTCCGCCGACGGGCACCCGGTGATCCTCGACGCCACGATCACCGACCTCAGCCACGACCCGGCGGTCGGCGGGGTGGTCATCAACGCCCGGGACATCACGGTCAGCCACAAGCTGGAGTCCGACCTCCGGTTCGCCGCCTACCACGACTCCCTGACGGGACTCGCCAACCGGCTGCTCCTCATGAAGAAGATCGAGGAGACCCGCCAGGACGACACGATCGCCGGCATCGCCCTACTCTTCATCGACCTCGACGACTTCAAGACCATCAACGACGGTCTTGGCCACGCCGTGGGCGACGAGGTCCTCAACCTCGTGGCCTCCCGGCTGCGGGGGGTCCTCCGGCTCCGGGACACCGCCGCCCGCCTGGGCGGGGACGAGTTCGCCGTGCTCCTCACCGAGTGCTACTCCGACGACGACGTCACGGCTCTCGCCGACCGTGTGCTCGCCGCCATCTGCGAGCCCATCGAGCTGGCCGACCGCGAGCTGCACGTCAGCGCGAGCGTCGGCATCAGCGTCGCCTGGGGCGAACGGCCCAGCCCGACCACCATGCTGCGCGACGCCGACGCCGCCATGTACAAGGCCAAGCAGGCGGGCAAGAACCGGGCCGAGCTCTTCGAGTCCTCCCTCCAGGAAACCGCCATGGAGCGCCTCGAGCTCTCCACCGACCTCCGCTCGGCCATCGAGACCGGTGAGCTCTTCCTGCTCTACCAGCCCATCGTCGACCTGGAGACCGAAGCGATCGTCGGCCTCGAGGCGCTCGTCCGCTGGGAGCACCCGACCCGGGGCATCCTCGGGCCGGGGATGTTCATCGAGCTGGCCGAGCAGACCGGCCTGATCGTCCCCCTCGGCCGCTGGGTCCTCCGGGAGGCCTGCCGTCAGGTCGCCGCCTGGGATTCCGCCGGACTCGCTCCCCCCAAGATGAGCGTCAACCTCTCGGCCCGCCAGCTGGGCGACCCCCAGCTCATCTCCGACATCATCGGCTCGCTCAGCGACCACGCCCTCACCCCCGACCGCCTGTGCATCGAGGTCACCGAGAGCCTGCTGATCGACGAGACCGAGTTCACCATGGAGCGCCTCCGCGACATCCACACGGTCGGTGTGGCCCTCGCCGTGGACGACTTCGGCACCGGGTACTCGTCGCTCAGCTACCTCCGTCGCTACCCGTTCGACCGCCTCAAGATCGACATGGCCTTCGTGCAGGCCCTCGGCGAGGGCGCCTCCCGTGAGCGCGACATCGAGATCGTCCGGGCGATCGTCGACCTGGCCTCCCGGCTGGATGTCGACGTGGTGGCTGAGGGCATCGAGACCGAGACCGAATGGCAGGTCCTGAAATCCCTGGGCTGCGGCCTCGGCCAGGGCTTCTTCTTCTCCCGCCCGGTGCCCCCCGAGGAGATCGCCCCCCGGCTGGCCTCGACCAATGGCACCAACCCGGCGAAGACGCTCGATCCCGCCAAGACCTGACCGGGCCCGCCTCGGGTCAGGCCCCGGATCGCTCAGACGTAGATCGACTCGATCTCCTCGGCGTACTTGGCGTGCACGCCCCGGCGCTTGAGCTTGGAGGTCGGCGTCAGCTCTTCGCTGTCGGGCAGCCACTCCTCGCCGAGGATCACCACCTTCTTGACCCGCTCGGCGTTGTTGAAGGACGCCATCACCTCGGCCAGGCCCTTCTCGATCTCGGCTCGCACCTCGGGCTTCCCGGCCAGGTCGTTCAGGTCGGTGAACTCGATGCTCTGGGCGCCGGCCCAGGCCGTGGCCACCTCCGGGTCGAGCACGACCAGCGCCGACACGAAGGGGCGGTTGTCTCCAATGGCACAGGCCTGGCCGACCAGCGGGATCAGCTTGAGGTTGGCCTCGAGATTCGCCGGGCTCAGGTTCTTGCCCCCGGCGGTGATGATCAGCTCCTTCTTGCGGTCCACGATCGTGAAGTAGCCGTCCTCATCGACCTGGCCGATGTCCCCGGAGTGCAGCCAGCCCTCCGCGTCGAGGGTGTCGGCGGTCTTCTCCGGGTCATTCAGGTAGCCCTGGAAGACGTTGCCGCCCCGGCAGATGATCTCGTTGTCCTCCGCGGCCAACTCCACCTCGCAGCCGGGGATGGCGGGACCGACGGAGCCGGGCTTCACCCGACGGGCGGTCCAGGTCATCGGCCCGCTCGACTCTGACATGCCGTAGATCTCCGACAACGGCACCCCGATGGCGCGGAACCAGCTCAGGAGCGCCGCGGGGATGGGGGCAGCGCCGGTGATGGCCACCTCCACCTGGTCGAGGCCGAGCATGGCCCGCACGTTGGCGAAGGCCGCGGCATCCATGGCCCCGTGGGTGGCGATCTGCTCCTCGCTGGCCGTCCCCCAGTCGATGGCGTCGACGAGCGGCTTGGCCGCTTCGACGGCGCCGTTGAACTGGGCCGCCTTCTCAGGATCAGCCCCCAGCGCGCCCATCACCCCGCCGTAGAGCTTCTCCCACACCCGCGGCACCCCGAACATGAGCTGGGGGCGCACTTCCCGGGCATAGGCGGCGACGTCGCCGGGGTTGGGGCAGCAGGTCACCTCGTAGCCCAGGAAGGCCTGCTGGTAGTGGCTCACCATGCGCTCGGCGATGTGGGCCATCGGCAGGTAGGAGACGAGGCGCTTGCCGGCGTAGGTGTCGAAGTCGATGCACCGGCGCAGGCTCTCGATGGTCCAGGCCACGTTCTGGTGGGTGATCATCACGCCCTTGGGCGGGCCGGTGGTCCCCGAGGTGTAGATCAGCGTGGCCAGATCCTCGGGCTGGGCCACCGTGGCGGCCTCGGCCAGGTCGAGGGGGTCCGCACCGAGCAGGTCGTCGTAGCTGAAGACGTCATCGGGCGCCAGGCCGTCGGGGTCGTTCAGGACGCCGAGGTGCTGAAGGGCCGGGAGCTCGTCACGCACCTTGAGGAAGGACTCGAGGAAACCAATGTCCTCGACGACGCCGAGGTGGGCCTCGCAGTGACCGACCAGGTAGGCGATCTGGTCCGGCGAGGACGAGTTGTAGATGGAGATCGCCGTGCCGCCGCAGAAGTAGGTGGCCATGTCCAGGACGTGGAACTCGGCGATGTTGCGCAGCATGAGCACCACACGGGAGCCCCGCCCGACACCGCGAGCCTTGAGCCCACCGGCGGCAGCCGCTACCCGCTCGGCATACTCGGCGAAGGTCCACTCCCCCCAGGAGTCGTCGTCGTTGCGCCAGCGCAACGCGACCTGGTCGCTCAGCGCCCCTGCGGTCTGCACGAACATGGAGGGAATCGTCTGACCCTCCACCACGGCCTGGATCTCGGCACTCGTCGCCATCGCTCCGTTCCCCCTCGTGTCGCCGGCGGCGGAGCGCACACCCTAGACGTGGCCACCGTCACCGCCCACCGGCCGAACAGCTGCACAGGCCACACGACACCGGAGGACGACGACCAGTAGGTGGGCGCTCCTGGCCACCGGCCAGTTGCGCTGCTGGGGCCCACACCCACTCGACCTCCTCGTCGAGCATCTTCCAGGTGAACCGCAGTGGTGGCCCGATGAGGTGGTGTCTGCGGGTCGGCTGCGGTTGCGGTGGGATGGTGGGGCGGGCGAGACTTGACCAGTCAGTCAAGTTTTCGATCGAACCAAGGGGAACGCCATGGCCGAGGCCGTGATCGTCGATGCCATCCGTACACCGATGGGCAAGCGCAACGGCAAGCTCTCGGGCTTCCACCCGGCCGACCTCGCCGGTGAGGTGCTGAAGGCCCTCAGCGACCGCAACGACCTCGACCCCGCGCTGGTCGAGGACGTGATCATGGGCTGTGTCATGCAGGTCGGCGCCCAAGCGGGCAACATCGGCCGCAACGCCGTGCTCGCCTCGGGCTGGCCCGAGTCGGTACCCGCCACCACCGTCGACCGCCAGTGCGGCTCATCCCAGCAGTCGGCCCACTTCGCCGCCCAGGGCGTGATGGCCGGCGCCTACGACGTCGTCGTCGCCGCCGGGGTCGAGGTCATGTCGATGGTGCCGATGGGCTCGTCGTTCATGACCCCCAACACCGGCATGCCATTCGGCCCTGGCATGGGCCTGCGCTACGCCGACCGCGGCGGCCTGGTCCCCCAGGGCACCTCGGCCGAGATGATCGCCGAGAAGTGGAACCTGTCCCGTGAGGACCTCGACGCCTACGGCGCCCGTAGCCAGCAGTTCGCGGCCACTGCCCGCGAGGAGGGCCGCTTCGAGCGCGAGATCCTCCCGGTCCGGGCCATGCCGATCGACAAGGAGACCGGCAAGCTCATCGAGACCGACGAGCTGTTCTCCCAGGACGAGGGCATCCGGCCCGACACCACCGTCGAGACCCTGGCCAACCTGAAGCCCGCCTTCAGGGCCGACGGCGTGGTGACGGCGGGCAACTCGTCCCAGATCACCGACGGCGCCTCGGCCGTGCTCATCATGAGCGAGGACAAGGCCAACGAGCTGGGAATGACCCCCCGGGCCCGGTTCCACTCGTTCTCCCTCGCCGGCGTGGACCCGATCTTCATGCTGACCGGCCCCATCCCGGCCACCCACAAGGTGCTCGAGCGCTCCGGCCTGAGCATGGACGAGATCGACCTGGTCGAGATCAACGAGGCCTTCGCCTCGGTCGTCCTGGCGTGGGAGAAGGAACTCCACCCGGACATGGACAAGGTGAACGTCAACGGCGGCGCCATCGCCCTGGGTCACCCCCTCGGCTGCTCCGGGGCCCGTCTCATGACGACGCTCCTGCACGAGCTGGAGCGCACGGGTGGCCGCTATGGCCTCCAGACCATGTGCGAGGGCGGCGGCCTGGCCAACGCCACCATCATCGAGCGCCTGTAGCCCCACGACGGGCTCCGGGGCGCCGCGGACCTACGCTTCAGGGACTCGGGTGGCGGAGCCCGACGACGACCTTGGAGCACCATGAGCGATCAGCCGCCAGACGGCACCGATCCGGAGGCACGACGGCGTCGCGGGGC
This sequence comes from uncultured Microthrixaceae bacterium, assembly GCA_963845425.1. GTDB lineage: Bacteria > Actinomycetota > Acidimicrobiia > Acidimicrobiales > DATDAH01 > DATDAH01. The sequence goes on along the minus strand of CAWJSC010000009.1, from coordinate 3,675 downwards.
GTCACTGGAGGACGACACGTGACCGACGGAGGCCGACGATGACCGATCAGCCACCATCCCCGCCCGAGGACCCGAACGCCTCGGTGTTCGGCCAGCCCGCGGCCCCGGTCGGCGAGCCCACCGTCGTCGTGCCGGCCCAACCGCCCGCCACTCCCGGCGGCACACCGCCGGACGGGCCCCCGCCGGGCGGGGGCGGGCCGGGGGGCGACGACGACGAGCCGACCCCCTGGTACAAGAACCCCGCAGCGCTGGCCATGCTCGCCGTCGTCGTGGTGCTGGTGATCGTGCTCGCCGTGTTCCTCCTGGGCGGCGACGACGACGAGCCGTCGACCACCACCACCTCCACCACCACCACGACCACGACGCCCACCACCACGACGAGCACCACCACCACGACATCGACGACCACGACGTCGACGACCACCACCACGACCACCACGACCACCACGACGCCGCCGCCGATCGAGCCCGGTGACCCCTGCTCGCCCGACGACGGCCTTCCCGACTGCATCGACCCTGAAGGCGACGGCACCTACGTGTACCTGATCGACGGCGGGGACTGCATCTCGGTCCGGCCCGACCCAGCCACCTGTGCCGACCTCGACGGTGACGGCATCGCGGGCTATCCCGACAGTCAGTAGCGGCCGGCCGAGTCGGCGCCCGGCGTCGTAGGCTCGGCGCTGCCATGGGCACCGTCGTCAGGGTCCTGATCGCCATCGTCTTCGCCTACGCCATGCTGCGCCTGGGCCTGGCGGTGCTGCGGATGTTCGCCCAGCCCGTCGCCGAGCCGCCCCCGGCGGGCGAACTGCGGAAGGTGAAGCTGGCGTACCGCTGCGAGCTCTGTGGCACCGAGGTGAGGATGACCGCCGCCCTCGACCAGGATCCCGAGCCTCCCCGCCACTGCATGGAGGACATGACCCTGGTCACCCCGGTCGACGATCTCTGACGGAGGGTGCCCGCCTGATCACCCTCCGCAAGATCCTGTCCACAGGGTGTGGGTAAGGCTGGGGAGAGTCACATCGGTGTAACTCGTCGGCCACCTCGAGGTCACCCGGATCACACGGTGCGTGGTCGATCAGTGATACTGCGTGGCCACAATGATCCCGAGCAGGATCAGGCCGAGCCCGACCAACAGATACCAGTTGTTGGTGTCGCCGGGCATCAGGCCCAGGTAGTTGAGGAAGATCACCGCCGCGCCGGCGCCGAGGAACGTGAACATCAGCACCGGCACCCACATCGGGCTGACCTTCACCTCACGGGGGACCGGCGGCGTGTAGCGGCTGCTGGCCCCGGCGACCTCACCGGAGGGACGGGTGCCCTTGGGCGTGACCCGACCGGCGGGGACGCGACGCTTCGCGGGCTTCTTGTTGGCCATCGCCCCCGAACCTAGACAAAACGGGGGCCGGGGGCCGAACGGGGGCCATAGCGTGGGGGCCGTGGCTCCCCGCGTGCTCGTCGTCGACAACTACGACTCGTTCGTCTACAACCTCGTCCAGTACCTCGGCGAGCTCGGCGCCGAGCCCGTCGTGCACCGCAGCGACGCCTTCACCCTGGACGAGGTCGAGGCGCTCGCGCCCAACGCCGTGCTCATCAGCCCCGGCCCCGGCCGCCCCGAGGACGCCGGCCTCTCGAACGAGGTGATCACCACCTTCGCCGGGCGGGTCCCCATCCTCGGGGTCTGTCTCGGCCACCAGTGCCTCGGCCAGATCTACGGCGGCGACGTCGTCCGGGCCCCGGAGATCATGCACGGCAAGACCTCGGAGATCCACCACGACGGCGGCGGCGTCTTCGCCGGCCTGCCGTCCCCGCTGGAGGCCACCCGCTACCACTCATTGGTGGTCGCCGCCGACTCGGTGCCCGACGTGCTCGAGGTCACCGCCCGCACCGAGGACGGTGTGGTCATGGGCCTGCGCCACCGGGAGCTCGACGTCGAGGGCGTCCAGTTCCACCCCGAGTCGATCCTGACCGAGCACGGCCACGACCTCCTGCGGACCTTCCTGGCCCGTACCGGCGCCGCCGTCAACTGACCCGCGGGCCAGGGCCTTGTCGGCCTGACCTCAAGGGGTGGTCGGGGGTGCCGGAGGGTCCGTGACCGTCGGCAACGTGGGCGCCGGCCCGGCAATCGGCGGCAACGTCTGGGGGGTGATGGTCGACGGCGGCACCGGCACCACCCGGATGATCACGATCGCGCCCATCGGCGCCTGGGTCCCCGAGGCCGGGCTCTGCTGCCAGACCTGCCCCTCGGCGTACTGCTCGGTCGGGTCCTCGGCCTGCTCCTGCTGGACGACGAAACCCGCGGCCTCCAGGGTCTGGGTGGCGGTGAACACGTCCTGGCCCAGCACCGAGGGCACCTCGACCGTCTCGTTGCCGGCACTGACCACGATCGTGACCACCGCGCCCTCGTCGGCGTCGGTGTCGGGCTCGGGGCTCTGGCGGATGACGACGTCGACCTCGACCTCCGCGCTTGCCTCCCGCTGGACTTCGACCTGGAAGCCCAGATCCACCAGCTCGCGCCGAGCCCGGTCCTTGTTCTGGCCGACCACGTCGGGGACGGTGACGGTGACCGAGTCCCGCTCCTCGTCCAGCTGCTGGGACAGATACCAGAGGCCGGCCGCCAGGGCACCGAAGATCAGGATCATGAAGAGCAGGAAGAAGCCGGTGCGCCGAGGCGGCTCGACGTAGCGGCCGTCCTCGTACGAGCCGAAGTCGACCTGGTGCGCGGGCGGAGCCGGCACCGGGGCCACATCGGGTACCGCCGGTGCCTCGTTGATCTTGGCCCCCTGGCGGAACCGCCGGAGGTCGGCCCGGAGGTCGTCCGCCGACGGGTACCGGTTCGCCGGATCCTTGGCCAGCAACTTGAGGGTGATGGCGTCGATCTCCACGGGTAGAGCGGGATCGATCTCCCGCAGGCTCTTGGGCACCTCGTGGACGTGGGCGTAGGCGATCGCCACGGGCTCGTCGCCCGAGAACGGCAGCTGGCCGACCAGCATCTCGTAGAGGACGACGCCGAGGGAGTAGAGGTCGCTGCGGGGGTCGACGGGCTTGCCCTGGGCCTGCTCGGGCGAGAAATAGCTGGCCGTGCCCATGACCGTGCCGGCCTGGGTCAGCTCGCTGTCGCCGCCGGCGAAGACCCGGGCGATGCCGAAGTCGGCGACCTTGACCTGGCCGTCCTTGGCCACCAGGACGTTGCCGGCCTTGATGTCCCGGTGGACCATGCCCTCGCGGTGGGCGGCGCCGAGGCCGGCGGCGATGTCCGCGGCGATGTCCGCGGCCCGATCAGGGTGGAGGCGACCCTCGGCCCGGAGCAGCTCGGCCAACGAGTGGCCGTCGATGTACTCCTGGACGATGAAGTACTCCCCGCCCTCTTCGAAGTAGTCGTAGACGCCCACGATGTTGGGGTGGGTGAGCTTGGCCGCCGCCTGGGCTTCGCGTCGGAAGCGCTCGACGAAGGAGGCGTCGGCGGCGTGCTCGGCGGCGAGGCGTTTGACCGCCACCGGCCGGTCGAGGAGCTGGTCCTGGGCCAGGAAGACCTCGGCCATGCCCCCCTTGCCGATCGACTGTTGCAGGGCGTACCGGCCGCGGTAGACGACGGGCTCTCCGGGGTCGGTCACGGCGCCACAGGGTAGTGAGCGGCCCGTCAGCCCCCGCCCAGGGCGGCCTCGATCATCGCGGCCG
>CAWJSC010000008.1:0-61971 GCA_963845425.1 uncultured Microthrixaceae bacterium | reverse complement strand
ACCCGGCACCCCTCAGGTGCCATCGGTTCCGTGACCCGCCGACCGCCTCGCGCCGAGCCCTCGGTGGGCCGTCGGTCGTACGCTCGAGCCCTCCGGAGAGATCCCGCAGCCCGCCGCCCGTCGTCACCGCACGCGGTAGCGGAGATGCACGACGCCGTTGCTGAAGCGGTGCTCGTCGAGGAGCTCGAGGTCGACGGGCAGGTCGGTCGGCAGTGCGGGGTTGCGCCCTCCGAGGATGACCGGCCAGACGAACAGGACGACCTCGTCGACCAGGCCGGCGGCGAGCGCCTGTGCTGCGAGGTTCGGGCCACCGACCAACAGATCGCTGGTGGCGGCGGCCTTCAGGTCGAGCACGGCGTCGGCATCGAAGTGGCGCTCGATCCGGGTGTTCGCCGTGAGCGGCGCGGCCAGGGTCGAGGAGTAGACGACCTTGTCCGCCGCCTGCCAAGCACTTGCGTAGAGCGGCGGTGAGCTCCGAGTGCGCGCCCAGGGCGGGATCGGTCTCCCACACCGCCAGCGTCTCGTACATGCGCCGCCCGTACAGATACGTGCCGGCGGACCGCATGAGATCGGTGATGAACACGAAGACGTCGTCGTCCGGCGGGGCCCAGTCGAAGGCGCCGCGTTCGTCCTCGGTGCACCCGTCGAGGGACATGTTCGACCCGTAGATCAGGTTGGCCATCACCGCTCCTCCGTCACGTCACGCTCTCGACGTCCTCACCGTCGCACCGTAGGGCTCGGCAGAGGCCCGACAGACCGGTCGGGCGTCAGTCGGCCGTGGCCCGGCCCACGATCGCGTCCAGGCGTTCGGCGAAGGCGTCGAGGCCAAAGTACTGCGCCCGCTCGACCGCCCCGGCCGACAGTCGCGCCAGCTCGTCGGGATCCCCGATGAGGTCCACGGTCTGCGACACGAGGTCACTCAACCCGACGAAGTGCCGACCGCTGACCCCAGGCTCCACGACCTCCGCCGGACCCGCCTCCCCCAGCACCACGGGCACCGCGCCGGCGGACATGGCCTCGACGATCGAGATGCCGAAGTGCTCCATGCGGTTCGGGTCCGCCTCCGCGTCCTCTCCCAGCCCCGTGGCGTGCCAGAAGATCGACGCCCGGGCGTACAGGTCGGCCAGCTCGGCCCCCGGCGCGTCCACGTGGAACTCGACCGGCAAACCGACAGCCGCCTCGCGCACCTGATCGAGGTACCCCTGGTCCGCCTCGCTGCAGCCGCCCACCAGGTGCAGCGACCACCTCTCGGCCGCCCCCGTCGCGACCAGGTCACCGAACGCCGTCACCATCTCCAACTGCTTCTTGGAGTGCCCGGCCTTCGGGGCGAAGAAGCGCCCCACGCCGAGGATGATCGGCTCCTTCGGACCCGGCGACTGCAGTCGCACGGGCGGGTAGAGGACCGTGGCGTCGCGGTTCCACCAGCGCCGGATCCAGCCCCGGGTGAACTCGGAGTTGGCCACCAGCGTGTCGTAGGTGTCGAGGAAGTTCTTGTTGGGCAGCGGTCGGTACAGCAGCGGCAGCCAGGATCCCAACGTGGCCCCGACCCGGTCGGGGATCCGCTCCCCGGTGTGCAACGTGCTGAGCGCCACGCCCAGCACCCGGTCGTCATCGCCCAGGCCCTGCTCGGCGGGCACGAAGGTGGTCGAGCGGATCTTCACCTCGACCTCGCCCGACTGCGGTCGGGCCGGTACCGTGACGATCACCGGGGTCCCCCGACGACGGGCGAGGGCCGATCCCCCTCCCCCCAGCGAGAACTCAGCCGCCGGCGACCCGTCCACCAGGACCGAGACCTCAGCCGGCGGCAGGCCCGCGGGGCGCTGGTCCCGGAACACCAGCCGCACGGCCACGTCCCGGTCGGCCCGGGCCTCGACGAAGAAGGACGCCTCGGCCGCGGTCCAGAAGTACCGAGGCCGTCGCCCCTCCCGCGGGTAGAAGCCCTCGCCCCACGTCGTGTCCACCGCCTGGGCCCGCACGAGCGGCCCGAACACCCGGATGGCCAGGCGCTGGGCGGCGTTCAGGTCCCCCGCCGATCGGGCCGGGAAATGGGTGATGTAGAGGTTGTGGGGCGCCCCGGCGTCGTCGTCGCTCATGAACGACACGTTGACGAAGAGGTCGTAGCCCCGGCTGGCCCGCAGCACGGCGCCCGGGCGGTCGCGGAGCACGACCATGCCGATGCCCGACAGGTCGAGGCGCAGCCGCTCGGCAAGGTGGTCGAGGTCGACGTCGTCGGGGCCCAACAGGTCGACGTCGTGGTGCCGGGCCAGGACCTGGGCCACTGCGGCCCCGTAGGTCTCGGCCCCGCCGCCGGTGCGCCAGTAGCGGTTGTAGACGCCGACCTTCATCCCGCCCCGCCCTCGGCTCCGCCGGACCGCTCGGTCCCTGGTTGCGGCACCGCCCAGCCGACCAGTTCGGCGTCGTCGACCACCTGCTTGCGCCGGTTGCGGGAGCGGGCCACCAGCATCGCCGGCAGCAGGCGGAGGAACGCCAGGAAGGACTTCGTCCGGCGGCGCAGGAGGACCGTGTTGGGCCGGTGGGCCCGCAACATCGGGGACACCACATCTCGTCGGGCGTAGCTGGCGGTGATCAGCAGGTACCGCCACACCGCCCCGGCCGCCAGGCCGGACGGCGCGTTCTTCACCAGCATCAGCAGGCGGTTGCGCTCGACGAAGTGCTGGAAGAGGGCTGAGCCCTCCCCGCTGCTGGCGGCGTGGATGTGGCGGAACCGGGACTCGGGCACGTACCCGTACCGCCAGCCCCGGCTCCGGCCCCGCCAGGCCAGGTCGGTGTCCTCGTAGTACAGGAAGAAGCGCTCGTCGAAGAGGCCGGCCTCCTCGAGGTAGCGACGCCGCAGGAGCACCCCGCCGCCACACCAGGCGAACACCTCGGCCGGCTCGTCGTACTGGCCCTCGTCCCGCTGCAGGAAGCCCCGGTCGGCGCCGTACCCGCCCTCGATCAGCAGGGACCCGACGTTGTTGATCACGTCGTACGGCTTGCCACTCGCCGTCACCTCGACCCAGGTGGGCGTCGGTCCGACGGCCACCTCCACCGGATCCGTCCCCCCCTCGACGGTGACCGTCTTCGCCGCCTCGGCCGCCAGCCGCAAGCGAAGCGTGACCGACGTCGACCCCGCGGAACCCTCGGGCACCGGGACCCGCACCACGGCGCGCTCGCCGGTCCACTCGAAGCGCGCCTCCTCGCCCGAGCCGTGCTCCTGGCCCCAGAAGCCGTCGACCCGCTGAGCGTCCCGCCACAGGTCCTCGCCGTCCGCCTCGATCCCCGACAGGCGCACCCCGAGTTCCCGTCCGTCGCCTGTCCCGGGCCGGAACGTCGGCGCGGTGAGCGTGAGGTCGAGGAACCGGGGAGCGAAGAGGATCCGGGGACAGGCGGCGCCCAACCCCTCGTCGGCCTCCAGTGCGTCGACCAGCGGACCGAGCCACCCGGGGTCCACGAAGGCGTCGTTGTTGACCAGCGCGATGTAGTCGACGTCGTCTCGATCGGCCATGGCCACGTTGTTGGCCGGGAACCCGAGGTTGGCGCCGGTGGGGCGGATCTCCACATCCGGGAACCGCTGCCGGATCTCGCCGTCGCTGCCGTCGGAGGAGGCGTTGTCCACCACCACGACCTCCAGGTCCCCCGCCGGCCAGGTGGTGGCGCGGAGGGCGGCCACACAGTCGACGACATGGCGACCGCCGTTGTAGTTAAGGACGACGGCACGGACACGGGGGGACACGGGGCCGTGAGGATAGGGCGACCCCCCTCGGCCCCGCGCCCCCGGCGCCCGGTGGGGGCGACGGTGGCGCGTGGTACAACGACGGCCGTGAAGGGCCTCATCCTCTCCGGCGGGGCCGGCACGCGCCTGCGACCGATCACCCACACCAGCGCCAAGCAGCTGGTGCCGGTGGCCAACAAGCCGATTCTGTTCTACGGGCTCGAGGACATGGCCGAAGCCGGGATCCGCGAGGTCGGCATCGTCATCGGCGAGACCGGCGACGAGATCCGCGCCGCGGTGGGTGACGGCTCCACCTGGGGCCTCGAGGTCACCTACATCCCCCAGGACGACCCCCTCGGCCTGGCCCACTGCGTCCTCATCGCCCAGGACTTCCTCGGCGACGACGACTTCGTCATGTACCTCGGCGACAACCTCCTGCGCCAGGGCATCGCCGAGTTCGTCGACAGCTTCGAAGCCGACCGCCAAGCGTCCTCGGTCCCCTCCCTCGACGGCGAGACCGTCCCCCCCACCGCCCAGATCCTGCTGGCCCGGGTCCCGGACCCCCAGCGCTTCGGCGTGGCCGAGATCGGCCCCGACGGTGAGGTCCTCCAGCTCCTCGAGAAGCCCGACGAGCCCCCGTCGGACCTCGCCCTGGTCGGCGTCTACCTCTTCGACGCCACCATCCACGAGGCCGTGGCCGCCATCGAGCCCTCCCCCCGAGGCGAGCTGGAGATCACCGACGCCATCCAGTGGCTGATCGACAACGGCAAGCGGGTCCGCCACGAGATCCTCGACGGCTGGTGGAAGGACACCGGCAAGCTGGATCCGCTCTTGGAGGGCAACCGCCTCATCTTGGAGACCCTCGAGCCCGCCAACCGGGGCACCATCGACGACACCTCCCTCGTCGAGGGTCGGGTCGTCGTCGACGACGGCGCCGAGATCGTCAACAGCACCGTTCGCGGCCCGGCCATCATCGGGCCGGGCACCCGTATCGTGAACAGCTACGTCGGCCCCTACACCTCCGTGGCCGCCGGCTGCGAGATCCTCGACTCGGAGGTCGAGCACTCGGTGATCCTCGAGGACAGCCGCATCGTCAACATCCCCCATGTGCAGGACTCGCTGATCGGCCGAGAGGTCGAGGTCGTCCGCTCGGGCCGCGTGCCCCGGGCGACCCGCCTCATGCTCGGCGATCACTCCCGCGTCGACATCGAATAGGTGAGCACCATGGCCGAAGTGACCGAGTCCGCGACGATCCGCGCCGTGTACGTCGTCGAGCCGAAGGTGTTCGGCGACGAGCGGGGGGTCTTCGTCGAGACCTACCGGCGCGAGTGGTTCCCCCAGGGCCGGGAGATGGTCCAGGCCAACCGCAGCGACCGTCGGGCCGGCTCCGTGGTCGGCCTCCACTACCACCTGCACCAGGCGGACTACTGGTACGTCCCCGCCGGCCGAGCGCGCGTCGTGCTCCACGACCTCCGTGAGGGCTCACCCACCGACGGCAACACCCTCGTCCTCGACCTCGGCGAGGACGCCGACGGCACCCAACCGCATCGCGGCGTCTTCATCCCGCCTGGCGTCGCCCACGGGTTCGCCGCCTTGACCGACATGACCATGACCTACCTGGTCGACGGGTACTACAACCCGGCCGACGAGCTCGGGGTGGCCTGGGACGACCCCGCCATCGGGGCGGACTGGGGCGTCACGGACCCCGTGCTCTCCGAGCGGGACCGGACCAACCCCCGCCGTGACGCCCTCGACCCCGGTCGCCGCCCCCACGCCGACCTCCGCACCTGAGGACACCCCCATGAGCAAGCTCTTCGTCACCGGCGGCGCCGGCTTCATCGGCTCCAACTACGTCCGGTGGGTCCTGGCCAACCGCGACGACGAGGTCACCGTCTTCGACGCCCTCACCTACGCCGGCAACACCGACAACTTCCGCCCCTTCGAGGACGACCCCCGCTTCCGGTTCGTCAAGGGCGACATCTGCGACCGCGACGCGGTCCTGGACGCGCTGGCGGGCCACGACCAGGTCGTGCACTTCGCCGCGGAGAGCCACGTCGACCGCTCGATCGTCAGCCCGGACGAGTTCGTCCGCACCAACTGCGGCGGCACCAACGTGATGTGCGACGTGGCCCGGCAGGTCGGCGTCGAGCGGTTCCTGCACATCTCCACCGACGAGGTCTACGGCTCCATCGACGACGGCTCGTTCACCGAGACCGACGCCCTGGCGCCCCGGTCCCCGTACTCGGCCGCCAAAGCCGGGTCCGACCTGATCGCCCTCGCCTACCAGGAGACCCACGGCCTGCCCGTGGTGGTCACCCGCAGCAGCAACAACTTCGGGCCCAACCAGTTCCCCGAGAAGGTCATCCCCCTCTTCGTCACCAACCTCCTCGAGGGGCGCAAGGTGCCCCTCTACGGCGACGGGCTGAACGTGCGGGACTGGTGTTTCGTCGACGACAACTGCGAGGCCGTCGACCTCGTGCTGCGCCGGGGCGAGACCGGCGAGATCTACAACATCGGCGCCGGCAACGAGATCACCAACCAGGAGTTGACGCTGCGCATCCTGGGCCGCCTCGGCCACGACGACTCGATGATCCAAGCCGTCGAGGACCGCCTCGGCCACGACCGCCGCTACTCGATCGACACCACCAAGATCCGGGCCCTGGGCTGGACCCCCCGCCACGACCTCGACGGGGCCCTGGACCTCACCGTGTCCTGGTACCAGGACAACCGCTGGTGGTGGGAACCGCTCCTCGGATCGTGAGCGCCCACACCCCATGAAGGTCCTCGTCACCGGCGCCGGCGGGCAGGTCGGCACCGAACTGCTCGACGCGTTCGCCGGCCACGACGTCGTCGGGCTCGACCACGGCCGCCTCGACGTCGGCGACCGCGGCGCGGTTCACGCCGCCGTCACCGCCGAGGCGCCCGACGCCATCGTGCACACCGCGGCGTGGACCGCGGTCGACGCCTGTGAAGGCGATCCCGACCGGGCCCTGCGGGTCAACGCCCTCGGCACCCGCTTCGTGGTCGAGGCCGCCCGGGGGGTCGGCGCCCGGGTCTGCTACATCTCGACCGACTACGTGTTCGACGGCACCAAAGCAGACCCCTACGACGAATGGGACACCCCGTCCCCCCGTTCGGTCTACGGCCGCTCCAAGCGGGGCGGCGAGCTCGAGCTCGGCCCCGACGACACCGCCGTGCGGACCTCCTGGGTCTGCGGCCGTCACGGCGCGAACATGGTCGACACGATCCTGCGGCTGGCCGCCCAGCCCGGCCCCTTGCGCTTCGTGGACGACCAGCGGGGCCACCCCACGTTCGCCGACGACCTGGCGGCGATGATCGCCCGCCTGGTCACCGAGCAGCGCCAGGGCCTCTTCCACGTGACCAACCAGGGGGCCGTGTCCTGGTTCGAGTTCGCCCGGTCCGTCCTGGCGGCGGCGGGCGACGACCCGGCCCGGGTCGAGCCGATCGCCGCCGGCGACCTCCAGCCGCCACGGCCGGCCCCCCGACCCGCCAACTCGGTGCTGGACAATGCCGCGCTGCGCCTGAGCGGGGTCCCGCTGCTGGACCACCACGACGTCCCGCTGAAGCGCCTGGTGGACCACCTCCTGGCCTGAGGGCCGACGTCGGGCCGGCCGGGCGCCACCCACTAACGTGCGCCCGATCCCCGGCGTGAAACGGCGAGAAGGGCACCCATGGCACTGAAGACCCCCCGATCGATCTGGTTCCTGCTGATCGGCCTCCTGGCGCTCGTCGCCGTGGGCTGCGGCGGCGACGACTCCTCGTCCGGCGACGACGGATCCTCCGACGACGAGGCGTCCTCGGAGCCCCTGGACGAGGGCGAGTTCCTCGAGCAGTTCGACGAGGCGTGCATAGAGGTGAGCGAGGATCTGGACGATCTCGAGAGCCCGGACACCAACGAGGAACTGGCCGAGCAGGCCGGTGAGGCCATCGACATCGCTTCGCAGGGCATCGACGACCTCCGTGAGATCACCCCACCCGAGGACCTGCAGGACACGGTGGACGAGCTCTTGGGGGTCCTCGAGGACCGCGTGGAGCTCTTCGAGGACCTGCAGGCTGCCGCCGAGGACGATGACGACGACGCCATTGAGGCGCTGGCCGACGACAACGCCGACCTCGAGTCCGAGGTCGATGACCTTGGCGAGGAGCTGGGCATCGAGTGCTTCGTCGACGATGAGGATGCTTCGGACGATCTCACCAGCGACTTCTCCGACGACGCCAGCAGTGACTTCAGCGATGACTTCTCGGACGACTTCAGCGACGGCGACATCGGCGTCGGTGCCTCCCCGGAGGACGGCATCCCCGAGTACGGCTCCGATCCCGGTCTCGACGCCCTGGCCGACGCCTGCTACGCCGGTGACTACGGCGCCTGTGACGACCTGTACGCGCAGTCAGCCGCCGGGAGCGGCTACGAGGCCTACGGCGACACGTGCGGCGGGCTCCAGGACCTGGGCTCGGGCGAGTTCTGCGCGGACGTCTTCGGCTGACCCATCGGGGGGCGACTCGCGACGGACGATTCGACGACGCCCGGGACCCCTGGTCCCCGGGCGTCGTCGCGTTCAGGGGGTGAAGACCACCGTGCGGGGGATGACCGCGCCTGGCCCCCAGGCCGCCTCGGTGTGGGCCAGGGCGCTGATCTGGGCCGCGAGCTGGGCCCGGCTCACCGATGCCCCACCGCGGAACGTCCCGTCCGGGAACCCGGTGACGATGCCGTGGGCGTCGGCCCAGCTGAGCGCCTCGGCGAACCAGGCCTCGGCGCGGACGTCGGCATACCGCAGGGGCCCTTCGGCCCGCGGCCGGCCGGCCACCTTCCAGAGCATCGCCACAGCCTGGGCCCGGGTGACCCCGTCGGCGGGGCGGAACCTGCCGTCCGGGAATCCGGTCGCGACTCCGGCGCCCACCGCCCACGACACCGCGGGGTCCGCACCGAGGTCGCTGAACCCGTGGGCCGGCGCGCCGGTCGGTGACGCCATCAACGCCCACAGCATGTCCACGGTGTCCCGGCGGTCGGACGGCTGGTCCCCGCGGAACGTGTGGTCGTCGTACCCGGTGACGACGCGCCGGAAGCGACCCCAGTCGACGCCGGCCTCGTACCACGCGCCCGGTGCCACGTCCTCGAAGGGACGGGCGGCGTGCAGCCAGCTCAGGCCCTGGGCCCGCGTCACCTCCTCGCCCGGACGGAACGTGCCGTCCGGGAAGCCCGTGGCGTAGCCCATCTCGGTGAGCCAAGCCACGGCCGTCGCATACCACGCCGCCGGCCGAACGTCGACGAGGGGAGCAACGCCGGCGGGGACCGGGCGGTCCGCGCCGTTCCATACCATCGCCGCCAATTGGGCCCGGTTCAAGGGGGCCACCGGGCGGTAGGTCCCGTCCGGGAAGCCGGACACCACACCCTCCTCGACCGCCCAGTCGAGGGCGGCGGCGAACCAGGCGCCGGGCCGCACGTCGGCGAAGGACGTCGGTGTCCCCGCCACGGGGCGCCCGGCCAGGGACCACAGCCAGACCACCGCCTGGGAGCGGGTGACGGCCCCGTCGGGCTGGAACGTTCCGTCGTCGTACCCGTCGACGATGCCGGCCTCCAGGCCCCACGTCAGGGCGCTCAGGTACCAGGCGTCCGGGGCCACGTCGCTGAACCCCGCGGCGCCACCGCTGCCGCCACCACTGCCGCCACCACCGGCACCGACGTCGACCAGGCCGTCACCCCAGTGCCAGGCCAGGCTGTTGCGGGCGTTGCTGCCGAGGGGACGGGTTGCCCAGATGCCCTGCGCGTACCCCGTGTCGGCCCGCAACCAGTGGCGGTACTCCCGGCCCCCGGCGGCGTAGACGTAGAACGGCGCGGTGATCGGGGCCGGACCGAACCCGGGTGCGGAGAACCCGGCGTAGCCCTCGGCCCGGGCGGGATCCACCCGCCAGCAGGTGAACGACCCGCTCTGCGCCGGCCCCGCGCAGGTCCGGCGGACCATGCCGCCTCGGGCGTGCACGCCGGCCTCGCGGGCCACACCCACCAGGCGGTCCGTCGCGCTCCGGTAGATCGACCGGAAGATGCCCCGACAGGTCGTCGCCCCGCAGCCGTACCACGGGGCCCACACGTAGGCCAGGGTCGGGTTGGCGCACCAGCGAGCGGCGATGGTGGCCGCCGTCCGCGCCGCCACGACATAGGTGTCGATGCGCTGGGCGGCGGTGTAGGGCGCTCCGAGGCCGGCCGAGTCGAACTGCCACATACCGACACCGGGGTGCCAGAAGGCCCGGGGCTGGCCCCTCACGGTGCCGAAGGAGTGCAGGCCCGGCTGGTTGTCCCAGCGGGAGAGCGTCATCGGTGAGGGCGCCTGCCCCGACGGGCTGCCGGTCTCCGGGTAGGTCGGCGCCAGCATCAGGGCCGCCAGTTTGTTGGTCGTCAGCCCGCACCGCCGCTCCCGCGCGGCCCAGTGCAGGACGTCGTCGAGCGGGCGGTCGCCGAAGGCGACAGCGGCCGTCGCGGGCGCCGACGTCGGGGCCAAGGGGGCCAAGGGCCCCAGGACGCCCAGCAGGACGGCGACGGCCCCCAGACGGGCGAGGCGGCGCCTCACGAGCCTTGGGCCCAGACGAGCACCTCGGCCCCCGCCGGCGGCGTGACCTCGGCCACGACCATGGCGTCCGCCGCGCCGCCCGCCGCGAGCACGGCCAGCGGGCCGCCGTCCGGGTCCCGCACGGGCGCGGTCACCAGTCCGATCAGACGTCCGTCGGGGCTCAGCCAGCCGACGACGACCTCGGGGTGGCCGACCGGATCGGCCCCGACCGACGCGACGCTGCCGAAGACCAGGTGGGGACGGGGCCCGCGGCCGTCCCGGTAGAGGTACAGGTCGACGGGATCGCCGCCCTCGGGGCGCTCCCAGTACGACGTCCACGACAGCGCCCGGTGCGCGGGGTCGCCGGACGCGCCACCCGCCGCCGTCCACTCGATCCGCGCCACCGTCGCGGCGTCCACATCGGCGTGCACGCGGAACGGGGCGGGCTCACCGGGCCGGACGTCGTGCACGGGGCTGGGGGCGGTGACCACGGCCAGCTCCTCGCCCGCGGCGTCGAGGAGGCGCGCCGTGACCTCGATGGTCGCCAGGACCACCGAGCTCTCGTTGCGAGCCAGGCCGGTGGCGACGAACGCCCCGGTCCCGGACCGCTCGACCGAGGCGGGCACGACCGTCGGGCCCCCGCCGTCGACGCGGCCCAGCCATCGGGAGCCCACGAAGCCCTCCAGGTGGCGGGTCTCCGCCGGCCCACCCTCGCTCAGTGCAGCATCCACCTCGGCGGCCCGCACCGAGCAGTCGACCTCGTCGGGGCCCGTCTGCAGGCAGCCGTCGTCGTCGTAGAGGCCGTCGACCTGGTCCGCCACCGAGGGCAGCTCGGGCAACGCCGGTGCCGGCTCAGGGTCATCGGCGCCCGCGACCAGGGCCACACCGGGGAGGGCGAGACCGGCCGCAAGGGCGGCGGCGAGGATCCAGGGGGCGCGCAGACGCATGTGCCTGGACCATCGGAGGCCAAGCGACCACTTTGAGTGGTCTCCCGAACGCTTCAGGTGCTTTCGGCCGGCTCAGCCGGCGAGTGCCACCCGCCAGCTGGACAGACGCTCGTCCGGATCGGGGACGAGGAGTTGGACGGCGTTCTCCCCCACCCGCAGCTTCGTGTGGTCGATCAGCACGGAGAAGGCCAGCCGGCCCTCGTCACCGTCCGCCACCGGGTCCAGCTCGAGGGCCCCCGCCACCCGTCCGTTGAGCACGATCAGACCGTCGCTGGGCGGGTCGGTCCCGTCGAAGGTCGCGGTGCCATGGAGGACCAGGGGGATCAGGTCGGTACCCGGTGCGTAGTCCGCCAGGGTCTGGGCCTCCTCCACCGACCACCGGAGGGCCGAGGGGCCGATGACCCGCAGGTCCTCTGCGGGGCGCCCGATGAACTCGGCGTAGGGGCCGACCCGGGCCAAGGTCGGCCACGGCCCGTCGAAGGGGATCAGGAAGGCGTTGCGCCGCGCGGTCTGCACCGCTTCCCCGAACCCGCCGGGCACCTCGGTGGGACCGGAGTAGATGACGGGTTTGGTGGCGTCGGTCCGCGGCGGACCGACCAGCGACCGGCCGTCGAAGTCCCAGCCGACCTCGATGTCCAAGAGGTCCACGATCGTCGGCAGGACGTCGATCAGCATCGCGTTGCGGTCATCGGTCCGGCCCACGGTCTGGCCCGGGGCCTTGACCAGGAGCGGCACGCGGTAGATCTCCTGCACGTTCCGGCCGGTGGGCTGACGGGTCGGCGAGCCCGGCTCGAACGCGATCCCGTGGTCCGCGGCGACCACGACCAACGCGTCGTCCCAGAGCCCCGCGGCCTCCAGCCGATCGATGAGCGCGCCGAGCACCGTGTCGGCGTAGCCCACCTGAAGGAGGTGGCGTTGGAGGCCTTGGCGGACGAGGAAAGGGTCATCCTGCCAGCGACCGCCGGCGGTACCGGGCGGGCCGCGGTCCCCGTGGTACACGCCGCCTTCCGGGGTGCGCTCCCAGTCGAAGTGCGGGAAGGACTCGTGGGCGAAGAAGAGGCGACGCCGGGCGAAGGTCGCACCCTCGATGGAGCGCAGCAGGGCCTCGCCCTTGAACCCGGCGAACGCGTCGCGGTTCTGGGTGCGCATGCGGTCGAAGAACTCGGTCCGGTCCTCATCGGCCAGCTCGGCGGGGTCGAGTGAGCCGGGGTCCACCGAGATCGACTCGAGGTCACCCTGCTCGGCCGTCTCCAGGAACCCCTCCCAGGACTGGTCCACCGTAGGCAGGTCTGTCCGCCAGTCGGGCGGGAGCACGACGTGGCCGTACACCACGCCGGCGTCGACCAGCGACTGCCGGAGGTGGGTGACGAAGCGCCCGAAGCCCGCCGAGGCCTCGGGCGCGCAGATGCTGCTCGGGCAGAGATCCGTGATCGTCTCGTGGACATCCATCTCGTAGTCCTGGCCCAGGAGGGTGAAGAGGTTCTCCGGGTAGTCACTCGACGTCGGAATGGCCCCTTCCTCGGGGAAGTCGCCGGCCAGGGTGGACGGCACGGACCGCACCGTGCTGGCCGAGACGCTCGTGGTGTTGCGATACCACGTGCCGGCGGCGGCCAGCCGGGCAACGTTGGGGAACCGGGTCGCGTTGATCGTCCCGTCCTCCCGCAGGAGGCTGGCCAGAGGGAGCTCGTCGAACATGACGAAGACCACGGGCGCGTCCCCGCCCACCTGGACGTCGGCTTCGGCCCCCGCCTCCCCCGCCCAGAAGAGGTCCCCGGTGGCCGAGGTGAACAGGAACAGAGCCAGGAACAAGAACGGGGCGACGCCGAGGTACCGCAGCATCAGACGAGCGCCGGCAAACCGGTGGCGCAGGAGGATGAGCCCACCCGACACGACGAGGCCGACCACCACGGCCCTGGCCACACCGACCTGGCCGAAGTCGGCCGCCACGGCCAGTCCCAGCACGAAGCCCAGCAGCGCGAACCAGAGGACGTGGACCGCCGCCGCGGCCTTCGGGCCGGCCACGAGCAGGACCACGACCTCGGTGGCCAGGGCCAGGGCCGGGACCGCGAAGGTGATCACCAGGGCGAAGGCGACGATCTCCGGCCTCGTGCTGCCGGAGGCGACGAAGAACTCCGGGTTGCGCCCGAAGAGGTCGAGCAACGGCTGGGCCACGGCCAGGGCCGACAGGGCGAGCAGTTCGGGGCCCCGCGACGCGAGGAGGGCGCGGACGAGGCCGGCCCGATAGCGCACCGTCGACTGCCCACCGGACGCCGGGTGCGTCACCGCGCTGCCGCGCTGAGGGGTGGGGTGCGGCCGATCGGTGTGGTCATAGGTGGGGGGGACATCGCGGTCCGCGCGCCTTGGCCCGGCCGAACGGCGGCCCAGGATAGGGTCGGCCGCGGCCCGGCGGGTATCGTCCCCCCTCGTCCGGGATCGTCCCGACACCCCTCGCCGTGCCGCTCCGCTCCCCGCTCACCAGCCGTCGCCAGCGCCGTCGCGTGCTGCGGGCCCTGGAGGTCTCCGCCCCGGACCTGTCCGCCGGATTCGGCCCCGACGAGCGCCTGTACCTCCTGCACATCCACAAGACGGCGGGATCGACCCTCGCCCGCATCCTGGAGACCCATTTCGGCCAGGGCCAGATCTGCCCACCCCAGACCTGGCAGCAGTTCCTGGCCCTTCCTCACTCGGACCTGGCGCAGTACCGCCTGTTCCGCGGTCATCTCCTCGCCTTCAGCCAGTGGCTCCCGTCGCGACCGTGGGTCGTGACCTTCCTGCGCGACCCCGTCGAACGCACCCTCTCCACCTACGAGTACATCCGTCGCAACGATCGCCATCGCCTCCACCGGGCGGCGACCACGATGGACCTCGAGACGTTCCTGCACGACCCCGACACGGCAGGCACCGTCCGTGACCTCCAGACCCGTTGGATCCTGGCCAACGCCTTCCCCTGCGAGAGCCTCAAGGACATGGAGCGCCAAGTGACGGCGCTGGACCTCGACCCGCTGGAGATCGCTCGGCGCCAGCTCGACGGCTATGCCTTCGTCGGCCTCGTCGAGCGCTTCGAGGCCTCCGTCCAGCGCCTGATGGACACCCTCGGCTGGCCCTTGTTCGACTGGATGACCGAGCACGCCGGCGACCGGGTCAACGTCTCGGAGGGCCGCGTCCGCCGCGACGAGCTGTCGCCGGGCGTGCTCGACCGCATCCTGGAGCTGACGGTCCTCGACCGGGCCCTGCACGAGGGGGCACTGCACCGGTTCGACTCCGGCTCCGCCACCCCTTCCCGGGTAGATCGCAGCCCGTTCTCCGCCGAGCCCACCGACGCCGTCGACCTGGACTTCTCCGGCCCCGTGCCCGGCTTCGGATGGCAGATGCCGGAGAGCCACCCGGTCACCGGGACCGGCTTCCGCTGGATCGGGCCCCTGCCGGAGGCCACCCTCTTCCTCCCGCTCCGCCGCGAGCGCGACCTCGACCTGCGACTCACCGTCCAGAAGGCCATCACCCCTGAGGTCCTCGCCGGGCTCCGCCTCCGGGTCGACGACCAGGAGGTGGGCCTGCGGGCCGAGGGTGAGGGGGAGCCGCCGCTGGTCCTCGTCGGACGACTCCCGGCGTCGACCACGGGCGACTCGGCGGACCGCCTGCGCTTCTCGGTCGAGTCCACGACCTCCCCCGCCGCCCTCGGTCGGGCGCCGGACCGGCGTCAACTGGCCGTGGCGTTCAGCCGGCTGGAGCTGCGCCCCGCCCCCTGAGGTCAGGGGGCGGACTCGGCGAGCCGGGCGTGCAGGCGGATCTCCGCCAGCGCGCCGATGACCACCGCCGCGGCCACCGATCCCGCCACCATCCCGGCCTCGACCCGGAGGAAGAGGTCGTGGCCGAGCAGCGTCACCACCACGAAGACGACGGAGCCCACGAGCCAGCCGATGCCCACCCAGGACTGGGCGGACAGGGCGATGAGGGCCTGGCCCAGCGCGACCGCGAGCATGAATCCCGCGCTGGACAGGGCCAGGAGGGCGAGGTCGGTGGAGGAGATCGCAAAGTCGGAGCCGAAGAGCAGGTGGATGACCTGGGCGCCGAGCAGCAGGGCGCCCAGCACACCCGCCGCGCCGACGGCGGCGACGGCGGCGAGGAGGCGCCACAGTCGGGTGCGGAAATCGTCGAAGCGGCCGGCTCCGGCCAGGGCCGAGAGCTTGGGGAGGAGGGCGGCCTGGACGGCCTGGAACAGGAACACCGGGACGCGCGCGATGGCCAGGCCGGCGAGGAACACGCTGGCGTCGCCCGCCTGGTCCTCCTCGGCCAGGAGGCTCACGGCGACCACACCGCCGTAGAGCAGGAAAGCGGAGAGGATCGAGGCGAACAGCAGTGAGCCCAGGGCCGCCGTGAGCTCCGAGCGTGGCGCCGCCGGCCCGGGCGACACCAGGTTGCGCTCCTTGCGCAGCGCCAAGGCGAGGGCGAAGGCCGGAGCGAGGCCGACGACGAGCGCGTACGGCCCGGCGGTGTCGACGCCGGTCGCGACGAGCACCACGCACGCCACCAGCCGCAGCGAGTTCTCGTACACGTAGTAGGCGGCGTAGCCCCGGAAGCGACCGAGGCCGGCGAGGGTCCCCCGGGCCAGATGGACCGCGGCGTAGCCGATCAGGGCCAACAGGAGGCCCACCAGGACCATGACCTGGCCGTCGAAGAGGTGCTCGACCAGGAACGGGCCCGCGGCGATCGTGGCGACGAGGACCGCACCCAGTAGCCCCGCCCCGATCGTCCCGGCCTGGTTGATCAGCGGGCCGACCCCGACGCCCCGGGCCCAGCGATTGGCCAGCGCCCGACTCACCTCCTGCTCGAGCGGTAGGAAGAACCCCGGGCTGAGCAGGTAGATCATCGCCCAGAGCACGGACAGGGGCTCGAAGGCCTCTGCGCCGAGGCTCCGACCGGCCAGACCGAGGAAGGCGTACGCGGTGATGCCGTTGATGACCAGGCCCGCGCCCACCGTCAGGGTCCCGTCGGGGAGCGGGTTGCGCTCGCGCAGCCAGGCCGTGCGACTCCCCTCGATCACCGTGGGCTCGGTGGCACTTAGTCGCCCTGCGGGGCGTCGCCGGGCTTCTTGAGGGCCTTGGCCCACTCACCGCCCATGTCGATGAACCCCTCGGTGTCGGGCGCGTCGCCCGGCTGCACCCGTAGCTCGAACTCCCGCTGGCGCTCGTCGTAGACGTGGAGGTTGTTCTCGTCGTAGATGCCCGCGGTCACGTGGTACGTGCCCGGGGTGAGGCTGATGCGGGGGATCTTGTAGAGGATCTCGCCCTCGCCGTCGGGCGTTCCCGCATCGAAGCGGGCCCGGCGGCTGTTGGGGGCGGCGACGAGGGTCCCCGCGTCGGTGAAGAAGCGCAGGCCGAAGGTCGGGTTCTGGATCGGCTGGGCCGCCTTGTAGCGGACGCGGGCCACCAGCGGCCGGCCCGAGTTCACGAACGGGGTCGGCCGGTTGTGGGCGCTGATGAAGGTGAGGGCCTCGACGGTGATCTCGCCGGTGCCCCGGCGTTCGCCCCGGCCCTGCATCTCGAGGCCGACCTCGTGCTGGTCGTCATCGGTGCCACTCTCGGCGCTGTTGACCTGCTGCAGGTAGGACCGCGCCACCTCGATCGCGTCACCGTCCATCTTCATCTCGCCCGAATCCAGCCAGGTGGCCCGGTCACACATGGACTGGACCTGGCCGAGGCTGTGGGTCACCAGGACGATGGTGACACCCTTCTTGCGCAGCTTGTAGACGTGGTCGAAGCACCGCCGCTTGAAGCGCTCGTCGCCGACCGCGATCACCTCGTCCAGGAGGAGGATCTCGGGGTCGACGTGGACCGCAACGGAGAACCCGAGCCGGACCTTCATGCCGCTGGAGTAGATGCGGACGGGCGAGTCGATGAACTCCCCGATGCCGGCGAAGTCGATGATGTCGTCTATCCGGCGCCCGATCTCGCGCTGGGAGATGCCCAGGATCGAGGCGTTGAGGTAGATGTTCTCCCGGCCGGTGAGCTGGGGGTGGAACCCGGTGCCCAGCTCGAGGAGGGCGGAGATGCGGCCGTTGGCGGTGATCCGGCCCGTGGTCGGGCGGTGGATGTTGGCCATCAGCCGCAGGAGGGTGGACTTGCCCGACCCGTTGTGGCCGATGATGCCGTGCATCGAGCCCTCGTGGATGTCGAAGGACACGCCCTTCAGGGCCCAGAACTCGCGGTACTGGGTCGTGTCGGTCCTGTGGAGGATGGCCTCTTTCAGGTACGACGCCCGGTTCTGGTTCAGCCGGAACCGCTTGGTGACGTCCTCGACCCGGACGGCGATGTCGTTCTCACTCATGGCTCTGGTTCTCCGTCATACGACTTCGCTCACGTCCTTGGAGTACCGGACGAACAGGATCCAGCCCACCACCAGACTGGCGATGGAGATCCCGGCCAGGGCGATCATGCGCCCCACGCCGGGGATGACCCCGAGGTAGAGGAGGTCACGCGACGCCTCGACGAACTGGGTCAGCGGGTTGAACTGCATCAGCGTCTTCACCGGGATGCCCATGAACTCCGTGTCGCCGACGGCGTCGACGGAGTAGATGATCGGTGTCACATAGAAGAGCAGCATGTTCAGGATGGTCGTGAGGTAGCCCACGTCCTTGTAGTAGGCGTTGGCCAGGGCGAGCAGCATGCCCATGCCGAGTCCGAAGGCCAGCATGAGCGGGATGAGCAGGGGCCAGAGGATGAACGTCCACGGCGTGTTGCCCACCAGGCACATGACCAGCATGCAGACGAGGCCTTCGAGCATCGTCTGGCGCACCTGGGCCAGGCCGTGGGCCACGATCGGTGCACCCGGGGGGAAGTACACCTTCCGCAGGAGGCTGCCCATCTGCGTGAACGCCGCGGTCGCGCCGATGGCGACCCGGTTGAACAGCCACCACATCATGAGGGCGCAGAACAGGTAGAGCGGGAAGCTCTGCAGGCCGCTGGCCCAGGCCTCGGGCGTGTTGCGGTGGAAGCTGAGGAAGTAGCCGAAGACGAGCGAGTAGACGGCGAGGGTGAGGGTGGGGTTGATGAGCGCCCAGATGTTGCCGAGGAACGTCATCTTGAACTGCGATTTGATCTGGCGGTTGGTGAGGTTCATCACCAGCGCGCGGTAGCCCCAGAGCTCCTGGGTGGCGGTCAGCATCGAAGGCTCCTAGCGGTCGCCGTAACCGAAGACCGACAGGGCGTCTCCGGCCCGTTCGTCGATCTGGTCGAGGGTCTGGCGGTCGAAGACCGACGCGTACCGACCGACGCTGTCGGCCCCGATCGGTCGGTAGGTGGCGGCGTGTTGGGTCATGCCCCGGTGCTCCGGGAACTGGGAGAACCGGGCATCGTCACTGGTCATGGCGGGGTCGTAGTCCACGTCGAGGAAGGCGCACAGCAACCGGAACACCGGCTCCGGGTCGGCGACGACGTCCTCGTAGCGGATCAGGTGGTAACGGTCACCGGCGTCGGCCAACCGACGGTGCAGGTTCAGGTTGGCGGTGCGCCACTGGCTTGCGTAATTCACATCGAGTCCGTTCAGCCATCCCAGTCGAGCCATCGAGACCATGACGTCGCGGGGGTCTCGCACCAGGTGCACCGTGCGCACCGCACCGGTGAAGAAGCCGGCGTGGCCCAGGATCTCGCTCTGGGCCAGGTCGTTGGGTGACTTGTCGCCCGCGAGGGCGGCTCCCGCCTCGGAGGCGAGGGCCTCGTAGAGGCTAGCGATCAGGGCATCGAAGCGGTACGGCGCCTCAGCGATCTCGGCCGCCACTCGCTCGGGGCTCAGCCACCGTCCCAGCGTGACCTCGAAGCGCGCCGTGGCGGTGACGAGGTCGGCCAGGTAGGAGCGGCCGACCTCGGGGTCGTCGATGAGGCTGAAGGCGTGGGCCGCGGGGACCATGAAGTCGGTCTCGTCGGGGACCACGAGGGCGGGATGGGCGTTGAGGCACTGCGCCAGCAGCGTCGTGCCCGAGCGCGGCATGCCCTGGACGGTGAACATCACGGCGTCGCCCCGACAGGGAGGCGGCCCCGGATGGTGATGAACAGGACGGGCGGCAACCAGCCGGCCCGACGGGCGGTGCGGCGATCGGCCACAGCGGCCAGTGTCGCGTCACCCAGCGCGGCCAGCAGGGACTCCACGTCGACCTCCCCGCTCCCCGGTGCCTTGCCCCAGGTCGACGGGTCGGCGACGACCAGGTCGGCCAGTTCCTCGGTCACCAGCAGATCGGTCGCGTACCCCGCCGCGGCGACCCGCTCGTGGACGTCGACGCCGAAGGACCATCGGGCCGTGCCCGGCGCCGCGGTGTCCGCCACCTCCATCGCCGTGGTGGTCCCCGACAGGACGGGGACCTGGATGAGCAGGACACCGCCGGGAGCCAGGACGCGGGCGAACTCGGCCAGCGCCGCATCCGGGTCGGGAACGGTCTGGAGGTCGTGGGCGGTGAGGAGCCGGTCGACGGACCCGTCCGGGCGGTTCGTGAGGTCGGCGAGGTGGCCGAGAGGCCCGGACCCCGGCGACGGATCCAGAACCGCGTAGTCGTACCAGTGGCGCATGGCCCGGGCGTACTGGCCGGCGGAACGGGGCGCCGTCTCCAGCACCCTCCGGCCACCCGTCGCCGGCTCGAGGCCGAGGCCGTGGAGGAGGAACCGCTGGCGGGCGATGGTCCCGCACCGCGGGCAGTCGGCGCTCTCGGCGTGGGGCACCCCGCTGAACGCCTCGCCCACCCATCGACACACGTTGCACCACGCCGGGGCCAGGTCGTCGTCGCGCCGGGAGGGCCGCCCGGGCGCCGGGGCCCGAATGACCCAGGCCCGGTCGGCGGCGGCGGTGGCGGCCCGGCGGCCCTTCTGGAGCACGCCGTCGGCCCGGCGGGCCGCGGCCCGCACCAGGCGTCGGGGCGACCCGGCCGGCGGGTCGTAGCCGAAGTCGTAGAGGCCTTCGGCGGCCTCGGCGGTCACGGCCGCACGGGTCGCCCCGTCGAGAGGCTCGGACGGGTCCTCCACAGGCACCGGCACCGCCGACGGCATTCCCTCGGCTCCGAGGAAGCGGCCCACGTCCCGGACCGTGCCGTCGGGGTCGGCCAGGAGGTCCTCGTAGCGGATCGTCCGGTACCGGTGGGGGTCGGTCCCCCAGCGCTGGCGGAACATCCGGTTCTGGGTGTCCCAGCGCCGGGCGGCGACAGCCGGGCCCTCGCCGCCGCCCTGGCCGGCCGCGACCATCGCGCGGATGTCCCGGACCACGTGCACGTAACGGATCCCCGCCTCGTGGAGGCCCGTACGGGTGAGCACGGCCATCCCCATCCGGGGCAGGACCGTCCCGGCGGCCTGGACTCCGGCGGCGGTGGCCACGGCGTCGTACAGCGCGCTCAGCAGGGCTCCGAGGCGGACCGGGACGCCGTCGAGGGCGGCGTGGACCCCGTCGGCGTCGAGGTGGCGACCGATGCCGGCGTCGAACTCCCGGGAGGCCACGACCAAGGCCCCGAACAGGCGGCGGGCGGCCTGCGGCTCGCGGACTCGCTCGAGGACGAAGGCGAGGGGGACGATCAGCTCACCGGAGCCCGCGACGACCAGGCCCGGGTGGGCGTTCAGTGCGTCTGCGACGGCGCCGGAGCCGGCCGGGCGCGGCCCGACGACCAGGAACACAGCTATGCCGGTCCGATGCCGGCGCGGGCGCGCTCGGGCACGGTTTCGGCGTTCGACACGGCCGACGATCCTACGGTCCGGCCCGGACAACTCCCCACGGGGTGGTGGGGCCCCGGAAGGGTCAGCCGGCGGCGACCGCGTGGGGCATGCAGAACTCGTCGTACTCGGCGATGATGATCTGCTCGGGCTCGAGCGAGCAGGCCGGGCACTCCGGATCCCGGTTGACCTTGAAGGTCCGGAAGGACTGCTCGAGGGAGTCGTAGGCCAACAGGCGGCCGGAAAGGTCGTCGCCGATGCCGAGGATGAGCTTGATGGCCTCGAGGGCCTGGATCGAGCCGATGATCCCGGGCAGGACACCGAGGACGCCGGCCTCGGCGCACGACGGGGCCAGCTCGGCCGGCGGGGGCTCGGGGATCATGCAGCGGTAGCAGGGGCCGTCGAAGGGCTTGAAGACCGTGGCTTGGCCCTCGAAGCGGAAGATCGAGCCGTGGACCACCGGCGTGTCGGTCTTGAGCGAGGCGTCGTTGAGGAGGTACCGACTGGGGAAGTTGTCGGCCCCGTCGATGACGACGTCGAACTGGGACAGCAGCTCCACGACGTTGCCGGCGTCGAGGCGCATGTCATAGGTCACGACGTCGACGTCCGGGTTGATGGCCGTCAGGGTCTTCTTGGCCGAGTCGACCTTGCGCTCGCCGATGCGGTCCATGTTGTGCAGTATCTGACGCTGCAGGTTGGACTCGTCGACCACGTCCATGTCGATGATGCCGAGCGTGCCGACACCGGCGGCGGCGAGGTAGAGGGCGGCGGGCGAGCCCAGGCCGCCGGCGCCCAGGAGCAGGACCCGGGCACCGAGCAGGCGCTGCTGGCCCTCGACGCCGACCTCGGGCAGGAGCAGGTGGCGCTGGTAGCGATTGCGCTGCTCGGGCGAGAGGACGGAGGGGACCTTCCAGTCCCGGCCCTCGTCCTTCCACCTGTTGAAGCCACCCGCGACCGACACCACGTCGCCGTAGCCCAGCTGGCCGAGCGTCTCGGCCGCGAACGCCGAGCGGGTGCCGCCGGCACAGACGATGATGACCGGGGCGCCCTTGTCGAGGAGGCGACCCTCGACCTGGCTCTCCAGGTGGCCGCGGGCGATGTGCACCGAGCCGGGGATGGCCCCCTGCTCGTACTCGTCGGGCTCCCGGACGTCGAGCACGACGGCGCCGTCGGCCTCACGGGCGGCCTCGGCCTCCTCGGTCGAGATCTCTCGGATGCGAGCCTTGGTCTGGCTCAGCAGCTCACGGAAGTTGGGCATCGGTTCGTCGTCCTCGTCATCACTCTGTCGGGCAGCAAAAGCCTAGCGATTCGGTCAACAATTACATTTGTCGGCGGATTCCATTACATGGGTCGGCGGCGGCCCGCCTCCCGGCTACGGCGGGGAGACGATGGTGGGGAGGGCGTGGCTGATGGAGTCGCGGACGAGGGCGTCGGCGAGGTCGTCGAACTGGGTGGGTTCGGCGTTGACGATGACCAGGTCGGCGCCCAGGCGCTTGGCGATGGGGACGACGTCGCAGATGGGGTAGACGCTGAGCGTCGAGCCGACGGCGAGGAGCAGGTCGCACTCCCGGGCGGCCCGCTCGGCCCGCCCCAGGTCGTCGGCCACCAGGGACTGGCCGAAGGAGATCGTGGCCGACTTGAGGATCCCGCCACAGGTGCGGCATTCGGGGTCCTCCTCGCCGGCCCGGACGCGGTCGAGGGCCCGTTCCATGGGTGCGCGCTCGCCACAGTTCAGGCAGCCCACCTCGCGGATGGTCCCGTGGACCTCGACGACCAGGCCGGGGTCGCTGCCGGCCGCCTGGTGGAGGCCGTCGATGTTCTGGGTGATGAGGGTGTGGAGCTTGCCCTGGCGCTCGAGACCCACCAGTGCCCGGTGCCCGGCGTTGGGCTCGGCCACCCAGGCCTGGGAGTCGAGCCGGCTGCGCCAGGCCCGCTTCCGGACCTCGGGGTCGGCCAGGTAGTTCTGGATGTTGGCCGACTTCTCGGCCCCGGGATTCCTGGTCCAGACGCCGTTGGGGCCCCGGAAATCGGGGATGCCGCTGTCGGTCGAGATGCCCGCCCCCGTCAGCACGGCGACGGCCTCGGCCTCGGCCACCAGCCGGCGGGCGTCGTGGAGTGCACTCATGTCGGGGCCAGCCTACGAACGGGCCCCAACGCCAGGACCCGCTCGCCGAGGACCTCGATCCGGAAGAACGGGGCGAAGGCGATGAAGCTCAGTGGGTAGGCGAAGGAGATCCACATCAGGGCCACGATCCCGACGTGGAACAGCCATGCCGACGCCGACCACCACGCCGCCCAGCGGCGCCCCAGCAGGGCGACCGGCGCGCCCAGCTCGACGACCAGGGTCAGCAGGCCCATCGGGCGGAACAGGCCCGGATGGCCGACGACGGTCGACGCGAGGGGCGAGTAGCTGTCGCCCAGGACCTTCTTGCGGGCGTTGTCGAAGGCGACCTGGTGCAGCAGCGTGTCGCCCGCCAACCAGTCACCCCCGGCGTAGCGGAGCTTGGCCACGCCGGTCACCACGTAGGTGAGGACCGTGATCACCGCGGCAAGGCGGAGGGGGAACCCGTAGCGGACGTCCTCGGCCGGCTCGGGGCGGCCGCGGGCGTCGAGGCTCCAGGCCTCGGCCGCCGGCGCGAGGCCGACCGCGAGGACGTGGAGCACCAGCAGGTTGTCGTTGTGGAAGAGGTGCCCCCAGCCGTTGCGGTAGCTGAGGACGGCGAGAAGGGCGACCGCGAAGACCGGCCCGGTCCAGCGGTACCGCCAACCGACCGTGTACGCCGCGCCGCTGCCCACGGCGATCAGGAGGACAGCCACGACCAGCCCGTTCGCCGGCGGGGCGGCGAACGGACCGAGCACGCCGGGTGGGTCCCACCGGCCCGGATCGAGGTCGGTCAGGTCGAGGAAGTACGGGAAGCGGCCCATCAGGTACACGAGGGCGAACGCCCCCGTGAGCACCCGGAAGCCGGCCAACCGGCGGGCGGGGGCGACCTGGTTCACCCCGCCTCACAGCGTTCGTGGACGGTGACCTCGACCGGCGGGGCCCCGTCCTGCAGGAGGGCCACGGCGTCGTGGCGCTCGGTGACGACCTCGACGCTGCCCGGCCCGGTGACCCGGCCGGCGATGTGGGCGCAGAGCGTGGCCAGGGTGGCCGGGCCACCGTGAATGGCCCTGGACACCGCGACCGCCGCGGCCACGATCTCGTCGGTGCCCCCCACCTCCTCGGGTGACAGGCGGTGACGCCCGTCCTCGTCCACCAGCACGGCCGTGTCCAGATCCACGACCCGTCCCCGCTCGGCGGTGAACATCGGATAGGTCGAGATCGGGAAGTCGTCCTCGGGCTCTGGCCACAGCGCCGGCGCGACCACGACGAGGCCCACCACCACCGTCACCACCCACCGACCCCGGTTCGTCACGCCCCCCCGAGCGTAGGACGCTCACTAGGTTCGGGGGCCTTGGGGACGACGGTGCGCGGGCGGGTGGGGGCGGGGCTCCTCGCGTGGGTCGGGGGATTGGCCGTGGTGGCGGTGACGGCGCACCCGGAGGCGTGTCCGACCGTGACGGTCGAGGAGGCCAGGGCCTCGGCCCAGGCGGGGATCGACTGGATCGCGCTGAACCAGGACCCGGCGGGGCGGTTCCTCTACCGCTACGACCGGGACGACGCCGAGGTGCTACCCGGGTACAACTACGTCCGCCACGCCGGGACCCTCCTGGCGCTGGAACAGGCGGCGGCGACCGGCCTGGACGGCGCTGCCGCGGCGGCCGAGGCGGCCACCGACTTCGCCGTCGGGGCGCTGACCCCGCTGGATGGCCACCGGGCCGCCTTCACCGCCGACACCGGCGGGACCGGGCTGCTGGTGGCCGCCCTGGTCGAGCACCGCCGGGCGACGGGGTCCACGGCGAACGACGAGCTCCTCCGCGATCTCGGGCGCTTCCTGGTCACGACCGTGACCGACGACGGGGCCGTGGTGGCGCTCTGGGACCTCGACGCCGACGATCCCGTCGAGGGCTCCCGCTCGCCGTTCTTCACCGGAGAGATCCTCTGGGCGCTGGCCCGCCTCCACGCCGAGTTCCCCGACGAGGGCTGGGACGAGCCGGCCCGCCGCATCTCCGCCTATTTGACCTCGGAGCGGGACGATGCCGAGCGCCGCTTCCCCCCGGTGTCTGACCACTGGGGCGCCTACGGCTGGGACGAGATCGCGGCATGGCCCGCCGAGCTCACCGACGGCGAGCTGTCCTATGCCGAGCGCCAGGCCGGCCTGTTCGGCCTCCAGGTCCGTTACGAGTCCCAACGCCGGGCCTCCGGCGTCGTGCGCCTCACCCGGGGCCCGTACGCCCTGACCGCGGGGGTCGGCACCCTCGGTGAGGGCCTCGGCGGCATCCGCCGCCTGGCTGAGCGGGCCCCCGGTCTCGACGTGGACCGGGAGGCCGTGGACGAGCGGCTGGCCTGCGTTGCCGGGATGCTCGTCGAACGCCAGACCCACAGCGACGACCCCCGGCTGGACGGCGCCTGGTTCCGCTACGGGGTCACCCAGGTCGACGACCAGCAACACGCCATCTCCGCCCTGCTCGCCGCCACCGCCGTCCTGGAGGACCCGTGACCCTGTCCCTCTTCGTGCTCGCCGCGGTCTGCGCGGTGAACGCCCCGCGGTCCCGGTCGGTGCTGCCGACCGACAGGGGCGAATGGTTCGCCTCGGCCGACAGCACGGAGTCCACCCCCGGACCGAACCGCCTCCCGGTGGCAGTCGCGGGGGCCGGCCTCACCCTGCTGGTCCTCGTCCCGATCGCGGCGTTCGCCCAGCCCGTGCTCGACCTCGTGGACATCTCCCCCGCGACGGTGAGGATCGCGACCGGCCTGCTGCTCGCCGTGACGGGGATCCTGCTGGTCGGCTGGCCGATGCCGATGCCCGAGCCATCGCTACCGGGTCGCCAGGCCGCCGTGGTACCCGTCGCCTTCCCGACCCTGCTCACTCCGGGCCTGGCCCTCCTGGCCCTCACCGCCTCGGTGGATCACTCCGCCCCGGTGGCCCTGGGGGTCCTGGCCGTCGCCCTCGCCACCCTCCCCGCCGTGGCCACGATCCCGGTCCGGCCTCCGGGTTCGGCCCAGCACCGGGTGCTCGACGGCGGTGCCCGAGCGGTGGCCGGGCTCCTGGTCCTGGCCGGGTTCGGCCTGCTCTTCGACGGTGTCTTCGACGTCTAGCCTAAAGACACTAGAATTGACGTAAATGACATGTCATGCTCTACTCTCCCCATGGAACCTGCCGATCCGCCTACCGTCCTCCACCTGCGCCCCTGGGCCGACGCCGTCATCGACCGGATGGGCCACGACGCCCGGTCCCAGTATGTGGAGCAGTTCTGGTTGGGGATCCTCGGACCGTCGACCACGTGGTTCCTGCGCCACGTGGGCCACCGCTTCGACCACGAGCCTGACGGCTTCGAGCTCGACCTGGACCGCACGGCCCGGCACCTGGGCCTCGGCCGGCCGACCAGCTCGCACTCCCCCATCCACCGGGCCATCGAGCGCACCGTGCGCTTCGGCCTCGCCCGGATGGTGGGCCACGACGGCATCGACGTCCGCCGCCGGATCCCGCCGCTGAACCGCGGTCAGGTGGCCCGGCTCCCCAACGTCGTCCAGCGGGCCCACCGCGACTGGCAGGAACAGCTCCTGGTCCGCAACGGCTTCGAGGAGACCCAGCGCCGGGCCCGCCGCCTGGCCCTCAGTCTCTTCGAGACCGGTCACGAGCCGGACCAGGTGGAACGGGAGCTCCACCGCTGGCAGTACCACCCGGCCCTGGCCAGCGCCGCAACCGGATGGGCCCTCGACCGCCACCGTGACGCGGCCGCCGCCGTGGCGGAGGGCCCCGCCTTCCAGCCCCTCGACGCCGGCTGACGAGGAGACGTGGCGACCTGCTCGGGATCGCCCCGCCCGTCGTCGGGGCTGGATCCGGACCCGGCGGGCTGGTCACCCCACGGTCAGGCGGACCAGGTGGTGAGGAGCTCGAGGAGGGTGCGGACACCGAAGCCCGTGGCGTGCTTGGGGTTCTCGCCGTCGGGCTCGTCGAGCCAGGCGGGACCGGCGATGTCGAGGTGGACCCAGGGGATGCCCTCGCCGACGAAGTGCTGGAGGAAGAGCCCCGCGGCGAGCGCCCCGCCATAGCGGTTGCCCATGTTCTTGATGTCCGCCACCGGCGACTCGATGGCCTTCTCCATGTCCGCGGGCAGCGGCAGGCGCCAGACCCGCTCGCCCGCCCCCTCGGCCGCAGTGGCGACCTTGGCGGCCAGATCGTCGTCGTTGCTCATCAGCCCCGCGATGCGGGCGCCGAGAGCGACCATGCAGGCGCCGGTCAGGGTGGCCAGGTCGACGATGGCGTCGGGCGCCTCCTTCGTGGCCTCGGCGAGGCCGTCGGCCAGGATCAGACGCCCCTCGGCGTCGGTGTTGACCACCTCGACGGTCTTGCCGTTCGAGATGGTCAGGACATCGCCGGGGCGGGTCGCGTCGGGGCCGAGCATGTTGTCGGTGGCGGGCACCAGGCCGGTCACCTTCACGCCCGGGGCCAGCTCGGCGACCGCCGACATCGTGGCGATGACCGCGGCCCCGCCGCCCATGTCGCCCTGCATCCCGTACATGCCGTCGGCGGTCTTGATGGAGAGGCCGCCGGCGTCGAAGGTGATGCCCTTGCCCACCAGCACGACGTGGGCCGTGGCGCCCTCCGGGGCGTGGGTCATCCGGATGAAGCGCGGCTCGTGCAGCGAGCCCCGGTTGACCCCCAGCAGGCCGCCGAACCCGGCCGCCTCGATCGCGGCCTTGTCCATGATGTCGACGGCCAGCCCGTTGGCCTCGCCGAGGGCCACGGCGTGGTCGGCCAGCACGGGCGGCGTCAGATCGCCGCCGGGCGCATTCACCAGGTCCCGGGCCACGATGACCGCCTCGGCCACCCGCGCCCCCCGGGCCAGGCCTTCGGCCACGTCGTCGTCCCCGCCGACGACCCGGACGCTCCCCAGCTCGTGGGGCTCGAACTCGGACTTGTACTCGCCGTATCGGTAGGCCCCGAGGGCAAAGCCCTCCGCCAGGGCCTGGGCCCCGCGGGCGTCGGCCCGACCGGCATCGCCGAGCAACGTCGTGGCCGCCGTGGCGTAGTGGTCGAGCGCCTTCGCCGCGGCCGCCGTGGCCCGACAGAGCGCGCGGTCGTCGACCTCGCCGTCGCCCAAGCCGACCAACAGCCGTGAACCGCCGCCCTCGCGGGGCACCAGCACCGTTGACCCCGCCTCGGCCTCGAAGCCCCGCGCCGCGAGGTGCTCGCCCAGGCCGTCCGGGGCATCGGCCACGCCGTCCTTGGACAGGCCGGACACCAGCACCTCGGCACCGTCCGCGTCGTCGGTCAGGGAGAACTCGATCATCGTCATCCTTCGGGTAGCGACTTCGTCGTCAGGGATTCGCCCTCCTGCCAGCGGGCCAGCGTCCACAGCAGGTCGCTCAGGCGGTTGAGGTAGGGGATCACCCACGAGGGCTGGTTGCGCAACGCGGCCACCGCCGCTCGTTCGGCTCGGCGCACCACGGTCCTGGCCACGTCGAGGTGGGCGGTGACCAGGGTCTCGCCGGGCACCACGAACTCGGTCGGGGGCTCGAACCGGGACGAGATCTGGTCGATGCGCTCCGTGAGGGCGTCGACCATGGCCTCGGTCGGTCGGGTCTGGCCGTCGACCAGCTTGGCGGCGTTCTCGACACCGGTGGCCAGCTCGGCCATGACCACCCAGAGGTCCCTCTGGATGCCGAGCACGATCTCGGCCAGCTCAGGGCCGGCCTCAGCCCGTACGACGCCGAGGCAGGCCTGGGCCTCGTCCACCTCGCCATAGGCCGTCGGGCGCTCGGCGTCCTTGGGGACACGACCGCCGTAGAAGAGGCCAGTGGTCCCGTCGTCGCCCTTCTTGGTGTAGATCGTCACGGCGCGGCGAGGCTACCCAGGCCTCGGGGCCACCTCGCCGGTGGGTTCCCCGGCGGGCGCGGCCGACAGCACCCGACCCGCGGTGATCGTACGGATCACCGCCGCGAGGAACATGGCCACCAGCGTGGTGACCACCAGACCGCCCAGGCCGTAGGCCTCGAGGCCGAGGGCCGCGGCGACGAAGGTCCCGAAGGACCCCAGGTGCAGGGTCCCGCGGTCGATGCGCTTCTCGAGCACGAGGGCGTCGAAGACCTGGTACCCGATGAAGAGGACCATGAGCCACGCGGCCAGGGAGAAGGACTCCGGGACCGCGATCAGGGCGACCGCGAGCGAGCCCACCACCACGCCGACGGCGGGCACGATGCTCCAGGCCCCCACCCAGACGGCGAGGATCACCGGGCCGGGGAGATCCGCCAGCTGTACGACCGTGTACGTGAACAGGCCGGCGACCACCGCCCGTCCGAGCGTGGCGGCCACGTAGCGCCAGAACCGCCCGTAGGCCTCGATCAGGACCGCGCGTATTCGCTCGCGGCGGGCCTCGTCAGCGAACTGCCGTAGCCCGGCGTCGATGAACTTGGGGCCGGATGCCAAGAGGAAGAGCAGCAGCACGAAGGTGATCAGGAACGACACCCCGCGGGAGGCGGCGGACTGGATGGCGGCCACGTCGTCGCCCCCTCGCAGCCGATCGGGCAGTTCGTCGACGAACGCGTCCACCCGTTCGCGGAGATCGATCTCGCGGGCGAACTCGCCGTACTGGTCCGACCGTTCGAGCTCGCCCGCAGCCCGTCGCGAGATGCGCTGGACCCGGTCCAGCTCCTTGCCCAGGTCATCGACCACCACGTAGGCCACCGCTCCGAAGGCGACAGCGGCGATCAGCAGCGCACCGACCACGGCGAGGCCCCGGGGCAGGAAGCGCTGCAGCAGGAGCACGAACGGGCCGAGCAGAGCCGCCCCGAGCGCGGCCACGAGCAGCCAGCCCAGTGGCCGGGTGGCGGCCTGGAACACGGCCAGCACGACCAGGGTCGCGGCCACCATCCCCACGGCGCGGACCACCGAGGACGGCGTGAACCGCAACAGCCTCACGGTGTCCGCCGACGGCCCCTCCATCCCGGCCTACCGTACCCAGGTGCCCAGAGGCGACGAGGGAGGGCGGGCCGAGCGCCAGGAGGTCCTGCAGGTCGACCTCGACTGGCGTTCGGCGGCCCTGGCTTGCGCGGGCGTCGTCGGCCTCGTCGCCGTGTTCGCCGTCGCCAGCGCCACCAGCCGCACGCTCACGTGGGTGGTGATCGGGACGTTGCTGGCCCTCGCCCTCGACCCGCTCGTCGACCGCATCCAACAGAAGGTCGGCCTCCGGCGCGGGGTGGCCGTCGGTGTCGTGCTCGCCGCCTTCTTCACCTCACTCACCGTCGTCGCCCTGCTGGTCGGGCCCGAGACCTCCCGTCAGGTCCGGACCCTGAGCGAGGACCTCCCCGAGGTCGTCGGCCAGCTCACCGAGCTCCCCCTCGTCGGCGACAGCTTCGAGCGCAACGACGTACCCCAGAAGGTCGAGGACTGGCTCAACAACCTCCCCGAGACCCTCGCCGGACGTGACGCCGACATCGGGGACCGGGCCGAGTCGATCCTGTCGGGCTTCCTCGCGGCGATGGCCACCGGCCTCGTGGTCATCAGCCTCCTGCTCGACGGCGACCGGCTGGTCCGGGCCGTCCAACGCCTGACCCCGGAGCGGCACCGCCCTCGCATCGACCGGGCCGGCCACCAGTTCTACGACATCGTTGGGAAGTACTTCGCCGGCTCGCTGCTGGTGGCGATGCTGCACGGCCTCTATGTGCTGTCGGTCGGCCTGATCCTGGGCGTGCCGCTCGCCCCGCTCCTGGGTCTCTGGGCTGCGGTGGCCAGCCTCATCCCCCAGATCGGCGGGGCGTTGGCCGGGGCCCCGTTCGTCCTGCTCGGCTTCACCGAGAGCGCGACCACCGGCGTGATCTGCCTGATCGCCTTCGTCCTCTACCTCAACTTCGAGAACCACATCCTCAGCCCGATCATCGTCGGCGAGGCCGTCGACCTCTCCGCGCCGACGACCATGGTCGGCGCCATCGTCGGCGCCTCGGTGGCCGGGGTGCCCGGTGCCTTGGTCTCGGTCCCCCTGCTGGGGGCGGGCAAGGCCATCTACCTCGAGGCCACGGGCCAGGCCCGCCGGAAGGGCAAGGGCTCCCGTTCGGTCATCCAGCGCGTCCGCCAGCGGTTCGGCCGACGGAAGGAATCCCCACCCGGGGCCGAGGACGCGCCTCGGTAGCCTCTGGGGATGGCTGGGTTCCTCGATCTCGTGAACGAACGGGTCGTCACCTACGACGGGGCGACGGGGACCTTCCTCCAGGGCCTCGACCTGACCGCAGACGACTTCGGTGGCCCCGAGTTGGAGGGCTGCAACGAGTTCCTCGTGGTCACCCGGCCCGACGCCATCCGCCAGTTCCACGCCGCCTACCTCGACGTGGGCTGTGACGTGGTGGAGACCAACACGTTCGGCGCCTTCGCCATCCCGCTGGCCGAGTACGACCTCGCCGACCGGGCCCACGAGCTCAACGTCACCGCGGCCCGCCTGGCCCGCGAGGTCGTGGACGACGTCTCCACGCCGGACCACCCCCGTTTCGTCGCCGGCTCCGTAGGCCCCGGGACCAAGATGCCCTCCCTCGGCCACATCGCCTTCGCCGAGCTGCGGGACGCGTACCAGGTGCAGATGGACGGCCTGCTGGAAGGCGGCGTCGACCTCCTGGTCATCGAGACCCAGTACGACCTGCTCGGCCTCAAGGCCGCCATGGTCGCGGCCCGGCGGGCGATGGCCGCGCAGGGCCGTGAGGTCCCGCTCCAGGTCCAGGTCACCATCGAGCTCACGGGGCGCATGCTGCCGGGCACCGAGATCGGCGCCGCGCTGGCCGCCATCGACCCGCTGCGCCCCGACGTCATCGGCCTCAACTGCGCCACCGGGCCCGCCGAGATGGGCGAGCACCTCCGCCATCTCTCCCAGCACGCCCGGATGCCCATCTCCTGCCTGCCCAACGCCGGCCTGCCCCAGGTCATCGACGGGCAGATGGCCTACGAGCTGACCCCCGACCAGCTGGCGGACCACCACCGCCGGTTCATCACCGAGCTCGGCGTCCAGGTCGTCGGCGGCTGCTGTGGCACCGGCCCCGAGCACATCCGCAAGGTCGTGGAGGTCTGCCGGGACCTCACCCCCGCGCCCCGCACGCCGGTCCACGAGCCCGGCGCCACCTCGATCTACAGCCACGTGCCCTTCGAGCAGGACACCTCGTTCCTGATCATCGGCGAGCGCACCAACGCCAACGGCTCCAAGAAGTTCCGCGACGCCATGCTCGAAGGCGACTGGGACATGTGCACGCTCATGGGCCGCGAGCAGCTCAACGAGGGCGCCCACGTCCTCGACCTCTGCGTCGACTACGTCGGCCGGGACGGCACCCTCGACATGGACGAGCTGGCCTCCCGCTTCGGCACCCAGGTCGCCGCCCCGCTGGTGCTCGACTCCACCGAGCCCCAGGTCATGGAGGCCGGCCTCCAGCACATCGGTGGTCGGTCACTCCTCAACTCGGCCAACCTCGAGGACGGTGAGGCGCCCGGCTCCCGGATGGACCGCGTCTTCACCCTCTGCCAGGAGTACGGCGCGGCGGCCATCTGCCTGCTCATCGACGAGGAGGGCCAGGCCCGCGACGTCGAATGGAAGTTGCGGGTGGCCCACCGCATCCACGACATCGCCGTCGAGCGTTACGGCCTCGAGCCTTCTGACCTCGTGTTCGACGCGCTCACCTTTCCGCTCTCCACCGGCGACGAGGACCTCCGCAAGGACGGCATCGCCACGATGGAGGCCATCCGCCGGATCAAGGGCGAACTCCCGGGGGTGCACACGACCCTGGGCGTGTCCAACGTCTCCTTCGGCCTCAAGCCCGCCGCCCGCCACGTACTGAACTCGGTCTTCCTGCACGAGTGCGTCGAGACCGGCCTGGACTCCGCCATCGTCCACGCGGCGCGCATCATGCCGCTCAACCGGATCCCCGACGAGCAGCGCCGGGTCGCCCTCGACCTCGTCTACGACCGGCGGGGGACGGCGGGCGGCGACGGCACCGACCCCGACTACGACCCGCTACACCGCCTCCTGGCCCTGTTCGAGGACGTCGAGGCCACCGAGGTGGTCAAAGAGGACCGGTCGGGCTGGCCGGTCGAGCAGCGCCTCTCCCAACGGATCATCGACGGCGAGCGCGACGGCCTCGAGAACGACCTCGACGAGGCCCTGGGCCAGGGGACCCCGGCCCTGCTGATCATCAACGACACCTTGCTGGCCGGCATGAAGGTGGTGGGTGAGCTCTTCGCCACCGGCGAGATGCAGCTCCCGTTCGTCCTCCAGTCCGCCGAGACCATGAAGGCCGCGGTCAAGCACCTCGAGCCCCACATGGAGAAGGCCGACGACGCCGGCAAAGGCCGCCTCGTGTTGGCCACGGTCAAGGGCGACGTGCACGACATCGGCAAGAACCTGGTCGACATCATCCTCACCAACAACGGCTACGAGGTCCACAACCTCGGCATCAAGATCTCCATCAGCGAGATGATCGAGAAGGCCAAGGCGGTGCAGGCCGACGCCATCGGCATGAGCGGGCTGCTGGTCAAGAGCACCCTGATCATGCGCGACAACCTGGAGGAGCTGAACGCCCAGGGCCTGGCCGAGATCCCGGTCATGCTCGGCGGCGCCGCGCTCACCCGCTCGTACGTGGAGCGGGACCTGCGGGAGATCTACCAGGGGCGACTCTTCTACGGCAAGGACGCCTTCGAGGGCCTCCACGTCATGGACCGCATCGGCGAGTCCCGTCGCACCGGCGAGGACCTGGGCGACTGGGGCCTGGTCCCCGGCGAGTCAAAGGTCCCGTCCCGGATCAAGGAGCGGTTCGCCTCCGGCGACAAGGCGCCGGTGGACCGGCCCGCACGGTCACCCGAGGTGGCCGAGGACAACCCCGTGTTCGAGCCGCCCTTCCTGGGCACGCGGGTGGTCAAGGGCATCGCCATCGACGACATCGCCGGCTACATCAACGAGACCGCCCTCTTCCGCAACCAGTGGCAGTTCCGACCCGAGAACGGCGAGGACGATGACGCCTTCAAGGAGCGGATCCGGCCCACGCTGCGCGAGCAGCTGGCCCTGGCCAAGGCCGACGACCTCCTGGTGCCCCAGGTGGCCTACGGGTTCTTCGCGGCCAACCAGGACGGCGACGACCTCGTCATCTGGAAGGACGAGACCCGCACCGGCGAGCTGGCCCGCTTCAGCTTCCCCCGCCAGAGCACCGAGCCGTTCCTGTGCATCAGCGACTTCTTCCGCCCCGTCGCCTCCGGCGACGCCGACTACGCCGCGTTCCACCTGGTGACCATGGGCGCCCCGGTGAGCGAGCGCACGGCCGAGCTGTTCGCCGCGGACCGCTACCAGGACTACCTGTTGCTGCACGGCCTCGGCGTGGAGATGGCCGAGGCCCTGGCCGAGTATTGGCACCGCCGCATCCGCGAGGAGTGGGGCTTCGCCGGCGAGGACGGCCCCGACCTCAACGGCCTGTTCCGCCAGAAGTACCGCGGCGGCCGCTACTCCTTCGGCTACCCGGCGTGCCCGGACCTGGCCGACAACGAGAAGGCCTGGGAGATCCTCGACGGTGCCCGGCTGGGCATCGAGGTCAGCGAGGAGACGGGCTTCCAGTTCCAGCCCGAGCAGACCACCTGCGCCCTCATCTGTCACCACCCGAGGGCCAAGTACTTCGTCGCCCGGTAGGTCCCGTCGGGCCGTCGAGATCGGCCTGCCGCACCTCCTTCTGGGTGGACGAGGGGATCAGCCCGAAGGTGCCCCGGTGGCTCCCGCCGTCAGGGCAGAAGCCGCCGACCGCAGCTCGGGGAGCCCCTTGACAGCAGCCGGGGTCGGGAGGACAGTCGCGGGGACACACCAGCCACCTCACACCCAGGAGGTCCGGTACATGGTCCAGACGAACGAGGAGGCCGATCCACCCGGCCGCTGATCCGTCGGGACCACCAGGAGTGGCCTCCGACGGAACCTTCGGTCGATCGGGATCTCGAGCTCCCGACCCATCGCGAGCCTTCGGCAGTGCGTCGACCACCCCGGCGTCCGGTGTCCGTGTGACCCGCCCGCTCCCGCCCCGCCCACCGGTGCGGCCGGGCCGGTACCCGACCAGGGGTGAGCCGCCTCCGGGTTCGACCGAACGCCTGGCGCGAGCGCCCGGTTCCGATCGACGACCAGAGCAACGGCCCGTCCTCAGGGGGACGGGCCGTTGCGCGTCCGGGATCCCCGTTCGTTCTGCGAGCGCTCCCCCGCGCCTTGATGCAGGTCGGCGAACCCGGACCGGAGGTCAGTACCCCAGGACCGGGTCCACGGGTCCCAGCAGGGGTTCGTCGGCGGCGAAGCGGCGGGTGTTCTCAGTGATGCGGGCGCTCAGGAGGGGGACGGCCATGTCGGGGGTGTTGCCGACGTGGGGCGTGATGAGGCAGTTGGGCAGGGACCAGAGGGGGTGGCCGTCCGGCAGGGGCTCGGGGTCGGTCACATCGAGGGCGGCGCCGCCGATCGTGCCCGCCTGCAGTGCGGCCACCAGGTCATCGGTGACGACGTGGCCGCCGCGGGCGACATTGACCAGCCAGGCGTCATCATCCATCGCCACGAGCGCTTCGGCGTCGATCAGCCCTCGGGTCTCGTCGGTCAGCGACAGGGCCAAGACGACCAGCCGGCGGCCCGGCAGCACATCGAGCAGCCGCCCCGGGCCGACCACCTCGTCGACCCCGGCCATCGGCGCCGGGTGGCGGCGCACGACGGTGACCCGGCAGCCGAAGGGGGCCAGCAGCAGGAGCAGCTCCTCAGTGATGCCGCCACCACCGAGGATCGTCACCGCCGCCCCGACCAGGTTCTCGCCCTGCGGGCCGGACCACGAGGCTGCCTGGGCATACGTCGCCAACCCCCGAAGTCCGGCGAGGGCCAGCATCAGGGCGTGCTCGGCCACGGGCACGGCATAGACGCCCTTGCCGCAGGTCCACGTGTGGGCGTCGTCGAGCACCTCCACAAACGGCTCGATGCCCGCCCACGGCAGCTGCACCCAGCGGATGCCCGGCTGCGCATCCAGCAGGGCCCGCAGGTCACCGGCCCCGCCGGTCGAGGCCCACACGACGCCCTCGGCCACGCCCGGGTCCACCACGACACCGCCGCCGGCGACCACGGCGTCGGCCAACCACGCACGCTCGCCCGCCGGGGCTACGGCGATCCTCGGGCCGGCCGTCATCGTCGGCAAGCTAATCGTGGAGGTGGCAAGGTTGGGGATGGCTCTGCTGGTCGGCGTCCCCCGTGAGATCAAGAACAACGAGAACCGGGTGGCGATGACCCCCGACGGCGTGCGGGAGCTGGCCCAGCACGGCGTCTCGGTCCTGCTGGAGGCGGGGGCCGGGGTCAACTCCGAGCTGCCCGACGCCGACTACGCGGCCGCGGGGGCCGAAGTTGTCGCCACCGTGGCCGAGCTGGTCGACCGGGCCGACCTGATCTGCAAGGTGAAGGAGCCCCAGGCCGAGGAGATCGCGGCCTACCGTCCCGGCCAGGTCCTCTTCACCTACCTCCACCTGGCCGCCTACCCCGAGGTGGCCGACGGCCTGCTCGCCGGCGGGGTCACCGGCGTCGCCTACGAGACCGTGCAGACCGACGACGGTGCCCTCCCCCTCCTCGCCCCCATGAGCGAGGTGGCCGGGCGCATGGCCACCCAGATCGGGGCCCACTACCTCGAGCGGGAGAACGGCGGCCGGGGCGTGCTGCTCGGTGGCGCCCCCGGTGTGGCCCCGGCCAGGGTGGTGGTCATCGGCGCGGGCAACGTCGGCTGGAACGCGGCGTGGATCGCCGCGGGCATGGAGGCCGAGGTCGTACTCCTCGACAAGAACATCGACCGGCTCCGGTTCGTCGACCAGATCCACAAGGGCCGCATCTCGACGCTGGCGTCCAACCGGGGCACCGTCGAACGGGCCGTGGCCCGGGCCGACCTGGTCATCGGCGCCGTCCTGGTGCCCGGCGACCGGGCCCCGGTGCTGATCAGTGAGGAGATGGTCGCCGGGATGAAGAAGCGCGCGGTCATCGTGGACGTGGCCGTGGACCAGGGCGGCTGTGTGGAGACCATCCACGAGACCACCCACGAGGAGCCGACCTACGAGACCCACGGGGTCGTGCACTACGCGGTCGGCAACATGCCCGGCGCCGTCCCCAACACCTCCACCTTCGCCCTCACCAACGCCACCCTCCCCTACCTGGCCCAGCTGGCGGCCGGCGGCGTGGCCGCCGCCGGTCAGGACCCGGTCCTGTCCCTCGGGATCAACACCCTTGACGGCCACGTGACCCACCCGGTGGTCGCCGAGGCACTGGGCCGGGAGCACAAGGTGCTCGCCGACGTGATCTGAACGCCAAGGATCCGCGACCGCTACAGGGGTACGAGTTCACCCCCGCCATCGGCCGACGCCCAAGCGGTACCAGGACGCAAGGGGGCGGGCCTACCCTCGCACCGATGCCGGAACCCCGCCTCGGAGCGGCTGATGCCGAGGACGCACTGGTCGACTACGACCGCACGATCAGCCCGGGCACGGCCCGGGCCGCGCTGCGGTACCCGACGTTCCGGCGCCTGTACTGGGGGGCCTTCGGCTCCAACGTGGGCTCGTGGATGCAGAACGCCATCCTCGGGGCGTTCGCCCTCGAGCTGACCGACTCGGCCAGCTTCGTCGGCCTGATCGTGTTCGCCCAGCTGGGGCCTCTCCTCGTGTTCTCGCTCATCGGCGGCGTCCTGGCCGATGTGCTGGACCGGCGCCGCCTGCTCATCGCTGTGGCCGTGGAACAGCTCGTCATGTCCGCGGCCCTCACGTGGCTCACGGTCGGCGGCGACCCGAACAAGACCGCGCTCGTCCTCGTCGTGCTGGCCATCGGCGTCGGTCAAGCCATCCACGGCCCCACCTACTCCGCCGCCCTGCCCGCCCTCGTGGACCGCGACGACCTCCCCGGAGCCATCTCCCTCAACTCGGCCCAGATGAACGCGTCACGGGTGATCGGCCCGGCGATCGGCGGCGTGCTCTACGCCGCGGTCGGTGTGTCCTGGGTGTTCGCGGTCAACACCGCCACCTACCTCATCGTCATCGGCGTGCTCCTCGTCATCCGCCTGCCTGCGGTCGACAAGGACCCCGACGAGCCCAAGGGCCTGCGCCGCCTGCTCGGCGGCATCGTCGTGGCCCGCCAGAACCGGACGATCCGCCGGGTCCTGCTCACGATGGCGACGTTCTCGCTCGTCTGCCTACCCTTCGTCACCCAGATGGCCGTGGTCGCCCAGCGCAACCTGGGTATCGACGGTCGGAGCGCGGCCTTCGGCCTGTTCTACGCCTGCCTCGGTACGGGCGCCGTCATCGGCTCGCTGTCCATCGGCACGGTCTTCGCCGCCCACTCGAAGCGCCGGCTGGTGCGTCAGGGCCTCGGACTCTTCGCCGTGTCCGTCGCCACGCTCGCGCTCATCCGCGAGCCCCTGCTCGCGTACCCGGTGACGATCGTGGTCGGCACCGCCTACTTCGGCACGGTCACCTCGCTGTCGACCGTGCTCCAGGAGCAACTGGACGACCGGGTACGGGGCCGAGTGCTCGCCCTGTGGATCATGTGCTTCGGGGGCACGGTCCCCATCGGTGGCCTGATCATGGGCCCCGTCATCGAGGCCACCTCGGTCACCGTCGTGATGCTCATCGGAGCCGGGATGGCGGCGCTGCTCGGGCTGTACGCCTACCTCTTCACCGTCGAGCCCAGCGGGCGCCGGGCCCGGCGCCACACGTCAGGCCTCGAGGAGGCGATGGGCTAGCCGCTCGAGGCCGGCCACTCGGCTGGCCTTGACCAGCACGGCGTCGTCGGGACCCAGGGCGCCCAGAGCGGCGAGCGCGCCCTCCATCCCGTCGACCGCCTCCGCGTGGGCGCCGTACTGGTCGGTGTCCACCGCCAACAACCGGATCCCCAGGCGGTGGGCCAGCTCGGCCATCCGGCGGTGCTCCGCCTCGGTGTGGGGCCCCAGCTCGGCCATGGGGCCCACCACCGCCGTCCGGCGTTCCGCATCGAGGTCGGCGAGGGCCTCGAGGGCGGCGGCCATGGACGTGGGGTTGGCGTTGTAGGCGTCGTTGAGGACCCGGAGGCCCTGGGGGGTCACGCCCAGCTCCATCCGCCACGGCGAGAGGGTCGCCGCGGCCAGGCCCTCGAGCACCCCGTCGAGATCGGCCCCGGCGGCCAGGGCCGCGGCCGCCGCCCCCGCGGCGTTCTCGGCGTTGTGGCGGCCTCGGACCTCGAGATCGAGCTCACCGCCGCCCCAGGGGGTGACCAACCGGAACCGCGGTCGCAGGTGGTCGTCGAGCACCACACCCTCAGCCCGGACGTCACCCTGGTCGACGCCATAGGTCAGGACGCCGGCCACCGTGCGCTCGGCCATCTGGGCTACCCGCTCGTCGCCGAGGTTCAACACCGCGGTGCCGTCTGCGGCCAGCGACTCCACCAACTCCGCCTTGGCCCGGGCCACCTCCTCGATGGCACCGAAGGCCTCCGTGTGGGCCAACGCCACCGCCGTCACCACACCGATCGTCGGTCGGGCGAGGGCGCACAACTCGGCCACGTGACTCCGGCCCCGGGCTCCCATCTCGATCACCGCGACCTCGGTGTCCTCCGGGGCCTCCAGCAGTGTCAGGGGCACGCCCACCTCGTTGTTGAACGACCGCAGACTGGCCGTGGTCCGGCAGGACGGTGCGGTGGCGCTGGCCACGAGGTCCTTCACGGAGGTCTTGCCCACCGACCCGGTCACCCCGATCACCACGACGCCGGCGAGCCGGTCACGGGCGTGGGCCCCCAGGGCGGTCAATGCCACCGCGGTGTCCGCCACGACGACCGACGGCAGCCCGTCGACCTCGCGCGCCACGAGCACGGCGCGAGCGCCGGCCGATCGGGCCCCCGCGACGAAGTCGTGGCCGTCGCGCTCGTCCCGAAGGGCCACGAACAGCTGGCCGGGGCGCAGGGCCCGGCTGTCCATCGTCGCGCCGTCGATCTCGAGCTCCGGCGGGCCGGTTCTCCGGCCACCGGTCACCCGGGCGATCTCGTCCAGGGTCAGGCGCACCCACCAGTTGTACCGTGAGCGAGGTGACCAGCGAGCGACCCGCGTCCGGGAGAGTCCGCC
Source organism: uncultured Microthrixaceae bacterium (assembly GCA_963845425.1). Taxonomy (GTDB): domain Bacteria; phylum Actinomycetota; class Acidimicrobiia; order Acidimicrobiales; family DATDAH01; genus DATDAH01. The sequence goes on along the minus strand of CAWJSC010000008.1, from coordinate 21,883 downwards.
TCGTCGTCCTCTTCGGCGGCCAGTCCGCCGAGCACGACGTCTCCTGCGTCACGGCCAAGCACGTCGTCGGGGCCGCCGACCCGGCCCGGTACACCCTGGATCCGGTCGGCATCACCCGCGACGGGCAGTGGGTGCGGGCTGAGGACGCCCGGGCGGCCATCGAACAGGGGGTCGCGGCGCTCCCCGACGCCCTGGCGGCCACCGGGACGAGGATCGATCACGAGTCGGCCATCGTCCCGACCGGCGCCGACGACACGGTGGTCGTGTTCCCCCTCCTGCACGGCCCCATGGGCGAGGACGGCACCGTCCAGGGGCTGCTCGAGCAGGCCGGGGTGCCCTACATCGGTGCCGGCGTGCTGGGCTCGGCCGTGGCCATGGACAAGGCGATGGCCAAGGACGTCCTCGCCGCCAAGGGGATCCCCCAGGCCCGCTGGCTGGCGTACCGCAGCAGCGACCTCGACGACCTGCCCCTCATCGAGATCGAACACGAGCTGGGGCTGCCCTGTTTCGTGAAACCGGCGAATCTCGGCTCCTCGGTCGGCGTCTCCAAGGCCCGGGACCGCGACGAGCTCGCCCGCGCCCTCGAGCTGGCGTTCTCCTACGACGAGTGGGTCGTGGTCGAGGAGGCCGTCGTGGCCCGCGAGATCGAGCTGGCGGTCCTGGGCAACACCGACCTGCGGGTCTCGGTGCCCGGCGAGGTCACCCCGGCGGCGGAGTTCTACGACTACGAGGACAAGTACCTGGACGGGCGGGCCGAGCTGACCATACCGGCCGATCTGCCGCCGGAGGTCGCTGAGCAGTTCCAGGACCTGGCCCTCCAGGCCTACCGGGCGCTACGGGCCGAGGGCATGGCCCGGGTCGACTTCCTCTACGAGGAGGGGGGGCGGGGGCCGCTGCTCAACGAGATCAACACGATCCCCGGCTTCACCCCCATCTCGATGTACCCGAAGCTGTGGGCAGCCTCCGGCCTGCCCTACGACGAGCTCATCGACGAGCTGGTCGCCCTGGCCCTCGAGCGCCACGAGCGCCGGACCAAGACCCGACGGACCAGCCGCACCACTCGTGACGCCTTGACCGAGGACTGATGGCCGACACCCGCGTGGGCACCGGGCCCTTCCTCGTCCCGCCGGGCTCGACGGTGGACCTCGGCCGGCGCGATCCACGCGACACCGGCGACTTCGACGGGGGCAAGGACGAGGGCCAGGAGGCCCACGACCTCCTGTGCTCACGGCTCGAGGATCTGCAGGGCCTGCTGTACGCCGACGGCCGCCACAAGCTGCTGGTCGTCCTCCAGGCGATGGACACCGGGGGCAAGGACGGCCTCATCCGCCACGTCTTCCGCCACACCAACCCCCAGGGGGTCCACGTCGCCGGGTTCAAGCGCCCCACCGACGAGGAGCTGGCCCACGACTACCTGTGGCGGGTGCACCGCCACACCCCGGCCAGCGGTCACGTCACGATCTTCAACCGCAGCCACTACGAGGACGTTCTCGTGGTGCGGGTCCACGACCTGGTCCCCGAGGAGCGCTGGCGTCGCCGCTATGACCACATCAACGCGTGGGAGCAGCAGCTGGTGGACGAGGGCACCACGGTGCGGAAGTTCTTCCTCCACATCTCCAAGGAGGAGCAGGCCGAGCGGCTCCAGGCCCGCATCGACACCCCCGAGAAGCAGTGGAAGTTCGAGAAGGGCGACCTCACCGAACGGGAGCACTGGGACGACTATCTCGCGGCCTACGAGGAGATGCTGAGCCGCACCTCCACCGAGGCGGCGCCCTGGTACGTGGTGCCCGCCGACCGGAAGTGGTTCCGGAACCTCGCCGTCTCCCAGGTCCTGGTCGACACCCTGGAGTCCCTCGGTCTCCGCTACCCCCAGCCCGAGGAGGGCCTGGATGGCCTACAGGTGGTCTGACTAACCCGCTTCGCGGATCTCGTCGGGCCGTCCCCGGGGAGGGCCCACCGGCCGCCGCTGAACCGCCGCCGTCATCGCGGCAACCCTTGATAGCGCCGGAAGCGCACGGGGCGGCCGAAGAGACGGGGCCGGTCCGGGGGCTCGGGCTGACCGGCCGCCCAGGACCGGGCCGCCGCCGCGCCCCTGGCCCGCTCCTCCTCGGTGGCGGTCCAGGTCCAAGCCAGCTTCCCGGAGGCCAGCAGGTCGATGAGCTCGTCGACGGTGGACTCCCGGTCGTCGGGCACCTCCTCCAGCCACGCTCCCTTCCAGTGCCGGCTCCTGAGATAGGCGTCGAGGCCCTCGACCTCACCGAGGCCGACCGAGGTGCGGTCGAGGCCGGCCGCGGCGGCGAAGACGGCGGCCACGGCCTCGCCGGGCGCACCGTGGCCCCCCCGGGCCCACAGGAACACACCGTCGGGACGCAGGATCCGGAGGACCTCGAGGGTGGCGTCCCGCCACTCGGGCACGAGGTGGAACACGTGACTGGCCACCACGGCGCCGAACGATTCGTCCGCGAAGGGCAGGGCGGTGCAGTCGGCTTGGCCCACCGGGACCCTCGTGGTCTTGGCCACCATCTTGTGCAGCATCGGCTTCGACAGGTCGACGCCCACCACGTCGAGGCCGGCGGCGGCCAACGGCACGGCGATGCGCCCCGTCCCGACCCCGATCTCCAGGACCGGTCCGTGGCCGATGAGGGCCTCAGCCAACACCGCGGTCAGCTGGGACTCAGCGGCCGGGGACAGGGACCGGGTCGCGTCGTAGTACTCGGCCGCCCGGTCGAAGCTGACCGACGGCCGTTTCGACCAGGTCACGGCGCCGCGGCCGGCGTCGGCGCGGCGAGGGCCGAGTGCAGGAAGTCGAGCAGCTCCCGGCGCCGGCGGGCCAGCGAGCGGAGGGTGGGCTCCTCCCCGAGACCCCGCAGGACCTCGACTTCGGTGGCCATGCCGATGACGGTCGAGTACGCCGACAGCAGCAGCAGGCGGGAGTCGGTGGCCCGCATGCGGCCGGCAGCCATCTCCACCTCGAGGAACTCCCGGGCCCGTTGCACCAACGGGTCGAGCGCGGCCATCAGCCGGGGGGCGGCCGGGGGACCGAGTCGGCTGACCTCCCGTAGCAGGCCCAGCAGCTCGGGCCGGCGCAGCGCCAGACGGAAGACCGACCGCACCACGGCTTCGACGCGGGCCCAACCCTCGCCCGCGCCGGCCAGCGCATCCTCGAGCGCCGCGGAGAGCTCGGCCGCGCTCCGGTCCACCACGGCGTCCAGGAGCATCGGCTTCGACGAGTAGTAGTAGAGGACGGCCTGCTTGGACACGCCCACCTCGCCGGCCACGTCATCGAGGGAGGCGGCCTCGTAGCCGCGGGCCGCGAAGGACACCAACGCGGCGTCCAGCACGCGGTCACGGGTGGAGGCGGTCACTTACCAGATGGTAGAACAACTGGTCGTGAGCATCGCCGAAGGCCTGGACGGCAAGCGCATCGCCGTCACCGGCAGCACCGGCTTCCTGGGCACGGCCCTGGTCGAGCGCCTGCTGCGCTCGGCCCCCGGCTGCGAGCTCGTCCTGCTCATCCGGCCCGGTCGACGTTCGGATGCGACCCGGCGGGCCAACCGTGAGATCTTCCGCAACGACGCCTTCGACCGCCTGCGCGAGCTCTGGGGCGACGAGTTCCAGGCCACCCTCGACCGGCGGGTCACCGCCGTGGCGGGTGACGTCGGCACCGACGGCCTCGGCTTGGACGCCGACGGGCGAACCGCGTTCGCCGACTGCGACATCGTCATCCACTCGGCGGCCACCGTCTCCTTCGACTCACCCCTCGACGCCGCCGTAGAGGTCAATCTCCTCGGCCCCACCCGCATCGCCGCGGCGCTGAACGAGCTGGGGGTCACGCCCCATCTCGTGGCGGTGTCCACTTGCTACGTCGCCGGCAGCCGCCGGGGTGCCGCCCCCGAGGAGCTGGTCGAGGAGAGCGACTTCTTCACCGACGTCTCCTGGCGAGGCGAGGTCGACGCCGCCCGCCGCATGCGCACCGATGTCGAAGCCGCCAGCCGCACACCCGAGAAGCTGGCCGAGTACCGCAAGCAGGCCCGCCAGGAGCTGGGCGCCGCCGGCGTGCCCTTGCTGGCCGACAAGACCGAGCAGTTCCGGACCCGCTGGGTGACCGACCGCATGGCCGAAGCGGGCCGGGCGCGAGCCGCCTCCCTGGGCTGGCCCGACGCCTACGCCTACACCAAGGCCCTCGGCGAGCGGGCCTTGTGCGAGACCCGGGGCGACATCCCGGTCAGCATCGTGCGCCCGTCGATCATCGAGTCGGCCTGGGCCGAGCCCAAGCCGGGCTGGATCCGGGGCTTCCGGATGGCCGAGCCGGTCATCATCTCCTATGCCCGCGGCCTGCTGAAGCAGTTCCCGGGCGTGCCCGAAGGCATCGTCGACGTCATCCCCGTCGACCAGGTGGCCGCCGCCATCATCGCCGTCGCCGGTACCGGACCCTCCGCCGACGGCCGAGTCGACGTCACCCAGGTCGCGTCGGGTTCGACCAACCCCCTCCGCTACGGCGAGCTCGTCGACCTCACCTCGAGCTGGTTCAAGGAGCACCCGCTCTATGACCGGGAGGGCCAGCCCATCGTCCCCGGCGACTGGTCGTTCCCCGGACGGGGTCGGGTGGAGTCCCAGCTGCGGCGGGCCAAGACCAGCCTGGACCGGGTCGAGCGCGTCCTGTCCTCACTCCCGCTTCGGGGCAAGCAGGCCACACTGTCGGCCCGGCTGGAGGACAAGCGGGAACAGGCCGAGAGCGCCATCGGGTACGTGGAGCTCTACGGCGCCTACGCCGAGTGCGAGGCCGTCTACGGCGTGGACAACCTCCTGGCCCGTTGGAACGCCCTGGACGACACCGACCGGGCGACGTTCGACTTCGACCCCCGGGCCGTCCACTGGCCGACCTACGTCCAGGACATCCACCTGCCGTCGATCGTCACCCAAGCCCGGGTGCGGACTGAGGGCGGTGGACGTACGACCTCGGACCGCCAGGCCCGGTTGCGGGAGCAGGTGCTGTCCCCCGACCGCCACCTGGCCGCCTTCGACCTCGAGAACACGCTCATCGCGTCCAACGTCGTGGCGTCGTACTCGTGGCTGGCCACCCGCCGCCTCCCGCCCACCGACCGGGCCCGCTTCATCGCCCAGATGCTCCGGGACGGCCCCAGCCTCCTCGCCCTCGACCAGCGGGACCGCAGCGACTTCCTGCGCCACTTCTACCGGCGCTACGAGAACGCCCCGGTCGACCAGATCGATGCCGACGCCTGGCAGATGTTCAGCGACCTCATCCTGACCAAGTCCTTCCCCGCCGGTATCCGTCGCGTGCGCCGGCACCGGGCGCTGGGCCACCGCACCGTGCTCATCACCGGGGCCCTGGACTTCGTGGTCGAGCCCCTGCGCCCCCTCTTCGACGACATCGTCTGCGCCACCCTCGAGCAGAAGAGCGGGCGCTACACGGGCGGCATGCGGGATGTGCCCCCGACGGGTGAGGCTCGGGCCCAGGCGATGGCCGACTACGCCAAGGCCGAGGGCCTGTCGCTGGCCGAGTCCGTGGCCTACGCCGACTCCGCCTCGGACCTGCCCATGCTCGACGCCGTCGGCTTCCCGGTCGCCGTCAACCCCGAAACCCGTCTGGCGGCCCTCGCCCGCAAGCGAGGCTGGCTGGTGGAGCACTTCGACAAGGCCCCCGGCGGGCCCCGACCACCGCTGCCCCTCGCCGCCCGCCCCGGCGGCAAGGAGGGCTGGCTCGGCCGCAGTCTCGAACGCCTGAGCCCGACCAGCGGGGTGCCCCGATGATCCCGACGGCCGCCACCAACTCACCGTTCTGGTACCAGCCATCTCCACCCCAGCGCGCGTTGCTGGGACCAGAACGAGATGGGGTGCCCCGATGAAGGCGCTGCAGTTCGAACGGAACCTGCCCCGGTACGCCGCGGCCCGCATCGCCGGCTCGATGGTGCCCGGGCGGGGTGGGGCGTGGGGGCCGCTGCGGCTGCGGGACACCGACGTGCCCGACCTGCCCACGCCCGATTGGCTCCGGGTGCGCCCCCGCCTGTCGGGGATCTGCGGCTCGGATCTCGCCACGGTCGACGGCCGCAGCTCGCGCTACTTCGAGCCCATCGTGTCGTTCCCCTTCGTGCCCGGCCACGAAGTGGTCGGCGACCGCGACGACGGCACCCGCACGGTTCTCGAGGCCGTCCTCGGCTGCGCCGCCCGAGCCATCGACCCACCCTGCAGCGCCTGCGCCGAGGGCGACGTCGGCCGCTGTGAGCGGGTGGCCTTCGGCGACCTCGAGCCCGGCCTGCAGACCGGCTTCTGCTCTGACACCGGTGGCGGCTGGTCCACGCTGCTCGTCGCCCATCCCGACCAGCTCCACGCCGTCCCCGACGCGCTCTCCGACGAGGCCGCCGTCATGGTGGAGCCGACGGCCTGCGCCGTCCGGGCCGCGCTGGCGGCCGGTCAGGGCGGGGTCCAGGTCGTGCTCGGTGCCGGGACCCTCGGTCTGCTCACCGTCGCCGCCCTGCGCCGCTTCGGCTCGCCCGACACCCTGATCGCCACGGCCCGCTACCCCCACCAGGCCCGACTGGCCGAAGAGCTCGGGGCCGACGTGGTCGTGGACCCCGACGAGGCCCACCGCGCCGTGCGCCGAGCCACCGGGGCCATGGTCATCGGCGACACGCTCACCCGGGGCGCCGACGCCGTCGTGGACTGCGTCGGCAGTGCCGACACCATCGCCACCGGCATCGGTGTGGCCCGCGCCGGCGGCCGGGTCGTCCTCTGCGGGATGCCCGGCAACGTCTCGCTCGACCTGACCCCGCTCTGGCACAAGGAGGTCGCCCTCCAGGGGGCCTACGCCTACGGACGGGAGGCCGGCGGGCGCCGGACCTTCGCCCTGGCCTTCGAGCTGGTCGACGCCGCCGACCTCGGTCGCCTCGTCTCCGCCACCTACCCCCTGGACCGGTACCAGGAGGCGCTGGAGCACGCGGCCAACGCCGGTTCCCGGGGCTCGGTCAAGATCGCCTTCGACCTCCGCAACGAACGGGAGCGTGAGTCACTGTGAGTGAGCGCCAGCGAACGAGGGGCGGGCGGCGGGCCGAAACGCATTCGCCGCGGCCCGGCGAAGCCAGGAGCGGGGAACGATGAGCAGGCCCGGGTTCGTACTGGAGGTCGATCGGTCGACCCCACCCGTGGTGTTCCACCACGGTGACAAGCTTCGGCTGGAGCGACTGCCGGTCGGACGCTCGCGCATCATCTACCCGGCCGAGCCGCTGCCCGGCCTGAGGGACCCGGACGAGGCCATCCGCCAGGCGCTGCTCAACCCCCTCGGGGACTGCGCGCCGCTGCCCGACCTGCTGACGCCGGGCATGAAGCTGACGATCGCCTTCGATGACATCTCCCTGCCGCTGCCCCCGATGCGCCGGCCGGACATCCGTCAGCGCGTCATCGAGGCCGTCCTGGACATGGCCGCAGCCGCGGGAGTCGACGACGTCCACCTCATCGCCGCCCTCGCCCTGCACCGACGCATGACCGAGGCCGAGCTCCGCCACGCCGTGGGTGACCGGGTGTACGACGCGTTCGCCCCCGACGGCCTGCTCTACAACTTCGACGCCGAGGACCCCGACAACCTCACGTTCCTCGGCGAGACCGACGAGGGCGAGGAGGTGGAGATCTCCAAGCGGGCGGCCGAGTCCGACCTGGTCGTCTACGTGAACATCAACCTCGTGGCCATGGACGGCGGCCACAAGAGCACCGCCACCGGCCTGGCCAGCTACCGCAGCCTTCGCCACCACCACAACGTCCACACCCTGCAGCACTCCCGCTCCTTGATGGATCGCCACAGCTCGGCCCTCCACCATTCGAACTGGCGCATGGGCGAGGTCATCCGCAAGGCCGGGGTGAAGATCTTCCAGGTCGAGACCACGGTCAACAACGACACCTTCGGCGGCGATCGGCCGCTCTCGGTCCTGCAGAAGCGGGAATGGGAGTGGACGATGGCCGACCGGGCATCGTTCATCGGCCTGAAGGCGGGCCTGGACCGGATGCCGTCCACGGCCCGGCGCAAGGTCTTCAACGCCTGGAAGGCGCCCTACGCCCTGACCTCGGTGCAGGCGGGCGAGGTCGGCCCCGTGCACGAGCTGACCACCCAGAACGTCCACGCCCAGCAGTTGGTCTCCGTCGAGGGCCAGACCGACCTGCTGACCATGGGCCTGCCCTACATCTGCCCCTACAACGTGAACTCGGTGATGAACCCGATCCTGGTCATGTGCCTGGGCCTCGGATACTTCTTCAACCTCTACCGGGGCAAGCCGCTGGTCCGGGAGGGTGGGGTGCTGATCATGACCCACCCCACACCGTGGGAGTTCCACCCTGTCCACCATCCGAGCTACATCGACTTCTTCGAGCAGATCCTCTCGGAGACGACGGACCCCGTCGAGGTGGAGAAGTTCGAGAAGTCCTTCGCCGAGGACGAGTGGTACCGCCACCTGTACCGGACCTCCTACGCCTACCACGGCGTCCACCCCTTCTACATGTGGTACTGGGGCAGCCACGCCCTCCAGCACCTGGGCGGGGTGATCATCGTCGGCGGCGACGTGAAGGCCGTCCGGCGCCTCGGCTTCAAGCCCGCCTCCACACTGCAGGACGCCTTCGAGATGGCCACCGACGTGGTCGGCCCCCAGCCCACGGTCACCCATCTGCACAACCCGCCCATCCTCCTGGCCGACGTGACGTGAGAATCCGGTTCGCGCCGACCCGGCTGGTCCGGGCGCTGCCGTTCCCCTACCGCGCCCCGGCCATCCCCCGGGGTGTGGAGCCGCCGGTGGGCAAGGCCCGCAAAGGCGGGGCCTACGACACCGCGTGGGCCCGGCGCTGGCCGGCCCGAGCCACCCGACTGGTCCTGCTCAACGCGGTGATCAAGCCCGCGGCCAAGGCGCTGGCCGACCCGCAGTTCCGCGGCCTGGACCGGCTGAGCACGCTGGAGGGCCCGGCGATCTTCGTCGCCAACCACCACAGCCATCTCGACACGCCCCTTCTCCTCAGCTCCATCCCCGAGCCCTGGCGCAACAAGATGTTCGTGGGCGCCGCGGCGGACTACTTCTTCGGCACCCCGATCACCTCCGCGGTCTCGGCCCTGGCCATAGGGGCCATCCCCATCGAGCGCTCCAAGGTCAGCCGTCGCGGCGCCGACCAGGCCGCCGACCTGATCGACGACGGCTGGAGCCTCACCCTGTTCCCGGAGGGCGGTCGCTCCCCCGACGGCTGGGGCCAGGCGTTCCGGGGCGGTGCCGCCTACCTGGCCCTGCGCTGCCGTGCGCCGGTGGTCCCGGTCCACATCGCGGGTACCGGCAAGATCCTGGGAAAGGGCATGGCGTACCCCAAGCCCGCCCACACCCGCCTCACCTTCGGCCACCCGATGGCCGCCGAGGAGGGCGAGTCGAGCACGGCGTTCAACGACCGCATCGAGGCCGCCGTCGCCGCCCTGGCCGACGAGTCCACCACCGACTGGTGGGCGGCCCGCCAGCGGGTCCACACCGGCACCACGCCGTCGCTGACCGGCCCCGACGCCCCGACCTGGCGCCGGTCCTGGGCCCTGGGCGACGGCAAGGGCCGGGCCCGCCAACGCCGCAGGTGGCCGAAGGTCTGACCCACCAGCCGGCGAACCGATGGCACGTGTGCGGTGCCGGTCGCCTCGGTGTGACCGACCAGCAGCCCGACGCCACGCCCCATCGGTGCCATCGGCTTCGGTGCCATCGGCGTCGGTTGATTCCGTTGGGGAGGTTCAGATCACGCTCAGATAGACTCCGCAGACGCCCTCCCGGGCTATGGCAACGGCGCCGCGCTCCTGTCACCGCCGACTCTCGCGCCCCGGGATCGCGGCACGCTGATCACCCGGGTCACCCACGCGACCCGTTCAACAGGAGGAGACCTCGATGCGGGAGTTCGACGCGTGTGGCATCGGCTTCGTCGCCGATGTCCGGGGTCGGCCCTCGCGCGAGATCGTGGCCCGCGCCCTGCACGGCCTGGCCTGCGTGAAGCACCGGGGCGCGGCGGCCGCCGACGGCCTGACCTCCGACGGCTGCGGAGTCCTCACCCCCATCCCGCCTGGGCTCTTCGGTACCGGCAACGGGGTCATCACCCTCTTCGTGCGGGGCGCGGATGCCAAGACCCTGGTCGAGGACGCCTGCGCCGCTGAGCACGTCCAGGTCACCGACTGGCGCAAGCCCGAGACCGACGACAGCGTGCTCGGCCACATGGCGGCCGAGACCCGTCCCGAGATCCTCCAGGCGGTCATCGCGCGGCCCGTGGACAGCCCGTACAGCGACGAGGTCACCGCGTACCGGATCCGCCGCCATCTGGCCGGCGTCGACGGCCTCTACGTCGTCTCCTGCTCGTACCGGACGATCGTCTACAAGAGCCTGGCCGCGGCCGATCACCTGGCCGACTTCTACCGGGACCTGGCCGATCCGGGCTACGAGGCCGCCTTCACGATCTTCCACCAGCGGTTCTCGACCAACACGCTGCCCACCTGGGAGCGGGCCCAGCCCTTCCGCACGATCTGCCACAACGGCGAGATCAACGCCATCCAGGGCAACCGCAACCGGATGCTGGCCCGCTCGGTCCTCGGCACCGAGGAGGCCGGCCTCGGCCCCGAGGGCCTGTTCCGGCCCGTCCTCGACGACAACACGTCGGACTCCGGGAAGCTCGACGAGGCCCTCGAGCTGTTGACCCGGGGCGGGCGCGACGTCCGCCACGCGCTGGCCATGCTCGTACCCGAGGCGTGGGAGCACGCCGTGGACCTCGATCCCGAGATCCGCGGCTTCTACCGCTACCACTCCGCGCTCATGGAGCCCTGGGACGGCCCCGCCGGCCTGGTCTTCACCGACGGCGTCGGCGTCGGCGCCGCCCTCGACCGCAACGGCCTGCGTCCGCTCCGCTACGCCATCTGCGAGGACGGTCTCGTCGTGTGCTCCTCGGAGGTCGGGGCGGTCGACGTCAGCGGCCACGGCAAGGTCGAGCGCGGCCGCCTCGGTCCCGGCCAGATGCTCTTCGTCGACCCCACGCGGGGCGTCCAGCGCAACGACGACGTGAAGGAGCGATTGGCCGCGGGCAACACCTACTCGCACTGGGCCTACGACGGCTTCCTGAGCTTCGGGCCCGGCGAGCCCCTCCAGCAGGTGCCCGAGGACATCGAGGCCCGTCAGGCCGTCCACGGCTACACGCAGGAGGAGCTGCAGATGGTGTTGCGGCCCATGGGCGCCGAGGGCAAGGAGCCCACGTTCTCCATGGGCGACGACTCCCCCCTACCCCCGATGGCCGGCCGGCCCCGCCCCCTGCACCACTACCTTAAGCAGCGGTTCGCCCAGGTCACCAACCCGCCGATCGACCCCTTGCGCGAGCACCGGGTCATGTCCCTGCGCACGCTGCTCGGCCCGCGGGCGCCCATCCTCTCCGAGCACGAGGATGCCACCCGCCTGCTGCGCCTGGAGTCCTTCCTGCTCTACCCCGACGCGGTGGACCAGCTGGTCCAGGGCCAGACGCCGTTCCGGGCCGTCACCCTCGACGCCACCTTCGCCGTGGCCGACGGCCCCGACGGCCTCCTGGCCGGGGTCGAGCGCCTGACCGACGAGGTCGAGGCGGCCACGGCGGCGGGCGCCGAGATCCTGGTCGTGAGCCATGCCGCGGTCGATGCTGATCGGGCCCCCATCCCGTCGGTCCTCGCCGTCGGAGCGGCGCACCACCGCCTCATCGCCCTCCGGCGCCGCAGCGACGTGAGCCTGGTCACCCTGGCCGACGACGCCCGGGACACCCACTTCTTCGCGGTGCTCGTCGGCTACGGCGCGGATGCCGTGTGCCCCCGGCTCGCCCTGGAGACGCTGGCCGACTGGGCCGACAACAGTGACGACGACACCACCGGCCCGGTCGCCCAGGGCCACTTCTTCGACGCCGTCGAGGCCGGGGTGCTCAAGATCCTCTCCAAGATGGGCATCTCCACCGTCGACTCCTACCGGGGGGCTCAGATCTTCGAGGTCATCGGCCTGTCCGACGAGGTCGTGGACCTCTGCCTGCGAGGCACACCGTCGGCGGTCGGCGGCGTCACCTGGGCCCACCTCGGTCAGGACGCCATCGACCTGCACGCCTCCGGCGCACTGGTCTCTCCCGGCTACTACCGGGTCCGCAACCGGGGCGAGTACCACGCCCACAGCAAGGCCGTGGTCCAGGCCCTCAACGACCTCACCCTGGTCAAGGAACCCGACGACCGGGCCCTCGAGGACATGACCGCGGCCCACCTGCTCCAGCGGGCCATCAACGGCGAGTCCTACGACCTCTACGAGTCCTTCCGGGCCCTGGTCGACGACCGGCCCCCCACCGAGCTGCACGACCTCCTTGCCCCGGTGGAGGTGGCGGAGCCCTTGCCCCTCGACGAGGTGGAGCCCGCGGCCGACATCGCCCGGCGCTTCTCGACCGGGGCCATGTCCCACGGCGCCCTCTCCAAGGAGGCCCACGAGACCCTGGCCCAGGCCATGAACCTGCTCGGCGGCCTGTCCAACTGTGGCGAGGGCGGCGAAGACCCCTACCGCTACTACACGCGGGGCCAGGGTCGGGACGACAAGAACTCCCGCATCAAGCAGATCGCCTCGGGCCGCTTCGGCGTCACCCCGGAGTACCTCGTCCACGCGGACGAGCTGCAGATCAAGATGGCCCAGGGCTCCAAGCCGGGCGAGGGCGGCCAGTTGCCCGGCCACAAGGTCTCCGAGGAGATCGCCCGTCTGCGCCACACCCAGCCCGGCGTCGGGCTCATCTCGCCGCCGCCCCACCACGACATCTACTCCATCGAAGACCTGGCCCAGCTCATCTACGACCTCAAGCAGGTCAACGGCGCCCAGGTGTCGGTGAAGCTGGTGGCCGAGGACGGTGTCGGCACCATCGCCGCCGGATGCGTCAAAGCACTGGCCGACGTCATCCACGTGTCCGGCGCCAACGGCGGCACCGGCGCCAGCCCCCTGTCCTCGATCAAGCACGCGGGCATGGCCTGGGAGCTCGGCCTGGCCGACACCCAGCGGGCCCTGGTCGACAACGGTCTCCGGGGCCGGGTCCGGGTGCGGGTCGACGGCGGCTTCAAGACCGGCCGCCAGGTCATCGTGGCCGCCCTGCTCGGCGCCGACGAGTACTCCTTCGGGACCTCCGCCATGATCGCCGAGGGCTGCATCATGCTCCGCGCCTGCCACAAGGACACCTGCAAGCCGGGCGTGGCCACCCAGCGACCCCACCTGCGGGCGAACTTCACCGGGACGCCCGAGGGCGTGGCCGCGTACCTGCTCTTCGTGGCCGAGGATGTCCGCCACCACCTCTCGCGCCTCGGCGCCCGCTCCCTGGCGGAGGTCATCGGCCGGGTCGATCTGCTGACCCAGCGGACCACCGGCGACGACCGAGTCGACTCCTTCGACCTCGGCTTCGTCATCGAGGCCCCTGAGCACGTCGACGAGCCTCGGCACTTCGTGGAGCGCATCCCGATGCTCGACCCCCGCTCCCCGCTCGGTGACCGGGTGCGCGACGACGCCTTCCGGCTGGTCTGGGACGGCGACGAGGTCGAGCTCGAGTACGCCATCACCAACGCCGATCGGTCGGTCGGGGCCGCCTTGGCGGGTGCGGTGGCCCTCGAGTACGGGGCCCTGCCGCCGCGGGGTACCGCCAAGGTCCGGTTCGAGGGCTCCGCCGGCCAGAGCTTCGGTGCCTTCCTGAGCCACGGCGCCGAGTTCACCCTCCTCGGCGAGGCCAACGACTACGTGGGCAAGGGCATGGGCGGCGGACGCATCGTGATCGTCCCCCCCGCCGACGACGCCGGAGACCCCGTCCTGGCGGGCAACACCTGCCTCTACGGCGCCACCGCCGGTGAGCTCTACGTCGCCGGCGCGGTCGGCGAGCGCTTCGCCGTCCGCAACTCCGGCGCCCTGGCCGTGGTCGAGGGCACCGGCGACCACTGTGCCGAGTACATGACCGGCGGCACCGTCGTGGTGCTGGGCGCCGTGGGCCACAACCTCGGCGCCGGCATGACCGGTGGCCAGGTCTTCGTCTTCGACCCCGACACCGAGCGGGTCCTGGCCCGGGTCAACACCGACCTGGTGGAGGCTCTCCGCCCCGAGCCCGACGACATCGCCGAGGTGAAGTGGCTCATCGAGCGCCACCTCGAGCTGACGGGGTCGGTGCGGGCGTCCGAGCTGCTCAAGGTCTGGGACCAGGCCGCGGAGATGCTCTGGCACATCCTCCCGTGGGACCGCCCCGAGCGGCACCAGCGGGTCGAGGCCCACCGGGTCTCTGCCGCATAGGGGTGCGTTGGCTCGCCCCCGTCGCCCTGGCCGTCGTCTTCGCCTGGGCCGGGGGCGCCAAGTTCGCCGACCTGAAGGGCACCCGGGAGGGCTTCGCCGCCCTCGGCCTGTCCCAACCCGGGTCCCGGGCCATCCAGGTGGCCGCCTTCGAGATCGCCACGGCCGTGCTGCTGATCGTGGCGCCGATCGGCGGCGCGCTGGTCGCCCTCGTCCTGCTCGCCATCGTCACCGTCCTGCTGGTCCGGCTCCTCCGGGCCGGCACGACGGCCCCCTGCCGCTGCTTCGGCGGCATCCGCAGCCACCCGATCGCCTGGACCGACGTCGCCCGCAACGCCGGCCTGGCCGGCGTCGCCGTCGTGGTCCTCCTGTTCCCCCCCACCTGAGCGATCGTTAGCGTCACGGCCATGGCTGACACACCGTCCCGCCGGCCCGTGGTCCTGGCACCGGGCGAGGGCCGGCCCTACGACATGGGCCGGATCCAGGCGGTGTTCAAGGCGGATGGCGAGGAGACCGCCGGCGGCTACGCCATCTCGGAGTGGTGGCTGGAGCCGAACACCACTGGCCCCGGGGCCCATCACCACGACGAGGACGACGTCTTCTACATGCTCGAGGGGACCATGTCGTTCCTGGTCGGCGACGAGTGGATCGACGCCGACAAGGGCGCGTTCGTCATCGCGCCGGGCGGTACGACCCACGACTTCCAGAACCGCGGCACCGTCCGGGCCGGGTTCCTCAACATCTCCCAACCCGGCGACTTCGAGCCCCACATGGCCGGCATCGTCGACTGGTTCGCCGAACACCCCGCCGGCAACGCCGTCGACTAGGTACACCGGGCGCTCACACCGCGCCGTCGACCGCCACCTCGAGGGCGGCGCACAGCCGGCGCATCCGGTCGTCACTGGGACGCCCCAGCCGATCGACCAGCGTGGCAACCGACACCTTCTCGACCGAGTCGAGGTTCACCTCTGGGAGAGGTCGAGGGCGTAGGGCGTGTGGGCGAGCGCGGGCTGATCGGTGGTGAGCCAGGGGGTGCCGATCAGCTCTGATCCCGTCCAGGTGACGGCAAGGACCTGGCGCGGAGGAGGGACGAGCTCTCGCCAACCGTCGCTCTGCGGGTCGTACGCCTGTGCGCGGGTGCCGTGCTCGACACGAGCGAAGACGAATTCGTCGTCGGTCCAGGCCACGGCCTGGTTGTCGAGGTAGCCCCCGGGACGCCGCGACGTGAGCCGCCAGCCCTCTCGCGGTTGGAAGACCGCCGGGGCCGCTTCCGGACCAAACGCCAACACGAGGTCATCCGAACAGGTGACCGCGGTCGGAGCGGGACCTGGTGCGCGGGGCGCTCCGCCGGTGCTCACCCACGCTGGGTCGGCGGCACCGAGGTCGAAGAGGCGGAGGACAGTGGCCCGGACCCCGCGCGGACGGGTGACGGCTACCACGGTGTCGCCCATGAGACACGCGTTGCCATTGATCCGCCCGGGGGCCGGCAACTCAGCCCACGCCTGAGTGTGCACGTCATAGGTCCAGAACGATCCACGATCCCGCCCGACCCGGAGCACGATCCGGTCATCCGAGGTGACACCCAGCACCGCGTACGCCGTGTCCCCCACCTGCGAAGCAGGCCCGTCGAATGCGACTTCGGTCCACGTCTCCGAGCGCGTGTCGAAGCTGGCCATGGCGGTGGTGCCCGGTCTGCAGGCGTCGCCCTCGAGGAATGCAGAACAGCGCGTACCGATGACGAACGCCTCAGTCCCCACAACCACCGCCTGCGGAAAGGCGATCGGGTCTCCGAGATCGAGACTCGGCACTCGACTCGTCCCACCGGTCGCCGGATCGAGCAGCACGCCATCGGTGACGAAATCCCCCGGACCGAGATCAAGTCCGCCGAACACGAACAACTCGTCACCGGTCCAGGCCACCGCAGGAAGCGCCCGAGCAGCCAGAGGCTCCGCTGGTGGAGCTTCGTCCGCGCCGCTACAGGCGGACGCAAGGGAGATCACGAACAGAACCGTCACCACCCGCCGGCGCACCTGATCCCCTCATTCTCGACTCGGCCCGAGAGTAGGGCCTGTGATCACCAGACGACCCCTCCCCTAGGCTGACCCGCCGTGCATCTGAACCTGAGCGCCGACGAGGTGCTGACGACCACCCGGGCGGTGCGCAAGCGCCTCGACTTCGACAGGCCGGTCGAGCCCGAGGTCCTCCAGGAGTGCCTCGACATCGGCATCCAAGCCCCGACAGGGTCGAACAGCCAGACCTACCACTTCGTGGTGGTGACCGACCCCGAGGTCAAGAAGCCGATCGCGGACCACTACCGCAACAACTTCTTCGCGTTCTACGGTGGCGACGACGCCCGCACCTCGCCCTACCCCGCCGACGATCCCCGCTCCGGACGGCTGGGCGCCGTGGTCGACTCGGCCACCTACCTGGCCGAACGGCTCCATGAGGTCCCCGTCTGGGTGATCCCGTGCATGGAGGGCCGCATGGACGAGGGCACCCCGTCGTTCATCCAGGCCTCGCTGTGGGGCTCGATCATGCCGGCCGTCTGGAGCTTCATGCTCGCGGCCCGGGAGCGGGCCCTCGGCACGGTCTGGACCACCCTGCACCTGCCCCAGGAGCAGGAGGCGGCCGAGTTGCTGGGGATCCCCTTCGAGTCGGTCACCCAGGTGGGCCTCATCCCCGTGGCCTACACGTTGGGCACCGACTTCAAGGCCGCCAGCCGCGTTTCGGCCGCCGATCGCACTCACTGGGGTCAGTGGTGAGCCCTGCCGACGGTGACGACGAGGTCCTGACCCCCGAGGTCGTCGACAGCGGGCCACCCCCGCCGCGGACGAGCCCCGGCACGGGCCGGGTCGATCGCCGCCCGCTCATCGGCATGATCTGTGGCTTCAGCTCGCTGGTGTTCCTGGTCCTGATCCCGGTGCCGTTGATCATGCTGACGCTGGCCATCGCCGGCATCTACCTCGGTCGCCAGGTGCTCCGGAGCATCGCTCCCGACGACGTCGAGCGGGCCAAGGAGCGCAAGCGGGCCAAGGCCGGTCTGGTCGCGGGCCTGACCACCCTGCTGCTCTTCATCGTGCTCCTCATCGTCCTGTACTTCACCTACGAGCCGCCGGACAAGGGCACCGGGGACCTGGATGACGGCAAGGCCACCGGCCAGCCGGAGGACTAGGGCTCAGGCGTCCTCGACCAGGCGCAGGCCGCTGGGCGCAATCGAGGGCTCGGAGGTCGGCAGGTCGACCACGAACTCGGTGCGGTGGGCGGGGAACGTGTGCTCGGACGCCAGGACCGGTCGCCCGTCCGCGGCCTCGGTGAGTCGCCGGCACCGGAGCACCGGCCCACCGGGCAACATCCCCAGCAGCTCGGCCTCCTCGGCCGTCGCCGCGCCGGCCCGGATGCGCTGACGGGCCGAGCCCAGCTCGACGTCCAGCAACTCGTAGAAGGGCCGGGCCTCGACGTCGTCCCGGGAGAACTTCGAGGCCAGGGCCTCGGGGCACCACACGGTGACGAGGGCGAAGGGCTCGCCGTCGGCCAGGTTCAGGCGCCGGGTCTCCAGGACGGTCGCCGCGCCGAGGACCTCGGCCACGTCCGGCGAGGCGGGCACGAAGGCGAAGTCCAGGATGCGGCGCTCACTGGTCCGGCCCGAGGCCAGGAGCTGGTCCTCGATGGTGCCGAGGCGACCCAGGTTCTGGGGCAGCGGGTCGGTGGCCACAAACCAGCCGGAACCCTGTCGGGAGTCCACCAGGCCCTCGGCCCGCAGGTCCTCCAGCGCACGCCTGACCGTGACCCGACTGGCCTTGTACCGTGCGACCAGATCGGCCTCGCTGGGCAGCAGACCGCCGACGACGAACTCCCCCGCCTCCACGCGGCGGCGCAGCGAGTCGGCGATCTCCTGGTAGCGGTGGTGGCGCACTTGTCTTATACTTGTATTGTTCTCGTCGAGAAGCAACCCGAACCACCAGAAACCCACCGCCTCCACCACCAAGGGGACCGCAATGGCCGAGACCGCCCGCACACCGATCGAGCTGATCCAGGGGGTCTACGGGCGCCTGCCCGAGCGGGTGGCCCACGGTCGGGAGCGCCTCGGCCGGCCCCTCACCTTCGCCGAGAAGGTGCTGATCAACCACCTCGACCGCCCCGACCAGGCCACCGAACGGGCCAAGTCCTACGTCGACCTCCGCCCCGACCGGGTCGCCATGCAGGACGCCACCGCCCAGATGGCCCTCCTGCAGTTCATGACCGCCGGACTGGACGAGGCCGAGGTCCCCTCCACCGTGCACTGCGACCACCTCATCCAGGCCCGGGTCGACGCCAAGACCGACCTGATGGCCGCGGTGGAGGGCAACGCCGAGGTCTACGACTTCCTCGAGTCGGTCGCCGCCCGCTACGGCATCGGCTTCTGGAAGCCGGGCTCGGGGATCATCCACCAGGTCGTGCTCGAGCAGTACGCCTTCCCCGGCGGGATGATGATCGGCACCGACAGCCACACCCCCAACGCCGGCGGCCTCGGCATGGTCGCCATCGGCGTGGGCGGCGCCGACGCGGTGGACGTCATGACCGGCTTCCCGTTCAACGTGCGCTGGCCCAGGCTGATCGGCGTCCACCTGACCGGCGAGCTCAACGGCTGGACCGCCTCCAAGGACGTGATCCTGAAGGTGGCCGAGATCCTCACCGTCAAGGGCGGCACCGGCGCCATCGTCGAGTACTTCGGCCCCGGCGCCGAGTCCATCTCCGCCACCGGCAAGGGCACGATCTGCAACATGGGCGCCGAGATCGGCGCCACCACATCGCTCTTCGCCTACGACGCCGCCATCGCCCGCTACCTGAAGTCCACCGCCCGTGAGGACTACGTCGACGCCGCTGACGCCGTGGCCGAGCACCTGCGGGCCGACGACGAGGTCCTGACCGACCCCGGTACCTACTTCGACCAGGTCATCGAGATCGACCTCGACGACCTGCGGCCCCTCATCAACGGCCCCCACACCCCCGACCGGGCCCGCCCGGTCGACGCCCTGGGCGACGAGGCTGAGGCTGAGGGCTGGCCCAAGGAGATCAGCTACGCGCTGGTCGGCTCCTGCACCAACTCCTCCTACGAGGACATCACCCGGGCCGCGTCGATCGCCCGGCACGCCGCCGACAACGGTCTGCGCACCAAGACCGACCTGATGATCACCCCCGGCTCCGAGCAGGTCCGGGCCACCATCGAGCGCGACGGGCTACTGGCCGACTTCGACCGCATCGGTGCCACGGTGCTGGCCAATGCCTGTGGGCCGTGCATCGGCCAGTGGGCCCGCTCGGACGTGTCCGAGGGCGACGCCAACACCATCGTCACCTCCTACAACCGGAACTTTCCCAAGCGCAACGACGGCCTGGCCTCGACACTGGCCTTCGTCACCTCCCCCGAGACCGTCGTGGCCCTCGCTCTCGCCGGCACGGTCGACTTCGACCCGGTGACCGACACGCTGACCAACGACGCCGGCCAGCCGGTGAAGCTCGTCGTCCCGGTCGGCGAGGAGCTGCCCGCGCGGGGATTCGACCCCGGTGAGAGCGGGTTCGTCGAAGCCCCCGGCGACGGCCGCGCCATCGAGGTCGTGGTGCGCCCCGCGTCGGACCGCCTCCAGCTGCTGCGGCCCTTCGCCCCCTGGGACGGCAACGACTACCTCGACCTGCCGATCCTGGTGAAGGCCCAGGGCAAGTGCACCACCGACCACATCTCCGCCGCCGGACCGTGGCTCAAGTACCGCGGCCACCTGGAGAACATCAGCGGCAACCTCTTCCTGGGGGCCGTCAACGCCTTCACGGGCGTCGCCGGCGAGGGCCGGGACCAGCTCGACGGGCAGGTCAAGCCCTTCCCCGAGATCGCCAAGCACTACCACGAGGCCGGCCAGGGCTGGGTGGCCATCGGGGACGAGAACTACGGCGAGGGCTCGTCTCGGGAGCACGCCGCCATGGAGCCCCGCTTCCGCAACGCCAAGGTCGTCTTCGCCCGCTCCTTCGCCCGCATCGCGGAGACCAATCTGAAGAAGCAGGGCGTCCTAGCCCTCACCTTCGCCGACCCGGCCACCTACGACCAGATCGGTGAGGACGACCGCATCTCGGTCCTGGGCCTGGCCGACCTGCAGCCCGAGAGCACCGTCCGGTGCCGCATCACCAAGGCCGACGGCGCCACGGTCGACTTCGAGGCGGTCCAAACCCTCTCTCCCGAGCAGATCGACTGGTTCCGGGCCGGCAGCGCCCTCAACCTCATCCGCCAGCGCGTCGCCGACCAGCCCTGACCCCGCTCCGGTGGTGATCCGGGCGCCGGCCCCGGCAGGTGCGTAGGGTCACGGCCCGATGAGCGACCTGCCGACCGAACCGACAGCGAACATCCCGCCCCCGCCGACCACACCACCGGTGGCACCCGCGGGGCCACCGACGACGGCGCCGCCGAGCGCACCGGCCCAGCCGACCCAGCCGACCAAGCCGCCGCGGTCCCGCCCGGCCATCGGTCTCACCGGACCGAGTTGGATCCGTCCTGCCTTCTACTACCTGGCCTGCCTGCTGGGGATCCTGGTGGGCGCATGGGGTGCGTTGAACACCGCTCAGGGCGTGATCCACTTCATCGCCCCGGACATCGCCCAGCAGGGCGACCCGATCACCCGTCTGGCCTCGACGGCGGTCAACCTCATCGACGCCGGCGTCTCGGCGACTGCAGAGGAGTTCGACGACGAGATCGAGGACGCTGGCGGCGAGGAGGCGCTCGACAGCACCGACGCCATCATCGACTCGACCCGCGAGGAGCTCCGGAGCCAGTCCCGAAAGGCAGCCCTCGACGAACTGCTCACCGGGCTCATCCTGCTCGGCATCGGGTTCACCATCTACCGCTACCACTGGTTGCGGGTCGAACCCGAGACCGAGCCCGTCCGCGAAGGCTCCGAGGGCGGCGACGTCTGACTGAGCGCCGACGGCGGCGTAGCCGTCGGTGCCGGGGCGGCGCTCCCCTTCGGCGTCGGGGTCGCCGATCCAGCCGGGCGTTCACAGTCGGTCGGGTCTGTTCCACCACCTACCGAGGTCAGTCGCCGTGGAGGGCGTCGGCGGGGATCGTGGCGCGCAGGCGGTAGGAGACCCATCCCAGCACCATCGCGGCGGCAACCACCGCGGCGACGACGTCGAGGTCACGGGCCGTAGCCGTCGCCAGCACGGCGTCGTCAGCGTCGGCCGGCGGGCTCCCCTCGAGGATCTGGCCCCCATCGCAGCGACGGTACGGCCACCGCCCGTCGGTCGACAGAGGGCGACCCTTCCCCGCTGAGGGGTGCCAGCACCCTGACCGGGCCCGGCCCCCTCAGTCGGTGCCGGGGCGGCGCGCCACTTCGGCGTCGGGGTCGCCGGTCCAGCCGGACGGGTAGGTCCGGGCCAGCTCCTCGCCGGTGGGCTCATGGTGCTCGCGGCCCTCGGGGGGCAGGAGCTCGACGATGGCGGCCATGATCGCCGCGGTGTCCCGGTCGGGGTCCTCGTAGGAGAGCTCGACCGGGGGCCCGACGGTGACCGTGATGTCCGGCGGATCGGTGATGTTCATGACGTCGGGCAAGCGGGCGTTGCGGGGCCAGACC
>CAWJSC010000007.1:0-120573 GCA_963845425.1 uncultured Microthrixaceae bacterium | reverse complement strand
GACTGCGGCCCCGACGACCCGGAGGCGACGGATGGTGTGGACGGCGGCGCTCATGCGAAGAAACCAGTTCGGCTGACGACCCGACCGGTCGAGAGATCAACGATCGGGAGGAGGTCGACGAGAAGGTCGTCGGTCGACTGGATGAGGAGTTGGGCGCAGCGGTGGCGACCGCACGCAGTGGCCGCCCCGGCCGTGTCGGGATTGGCGTCGGCCCGGAAGACGATGGGCCGCAGGATGAGATCAGTGGCCGGGTCGACGAGGTCCCGCCCGGTGGCTTGCCGGTAGGCCGTGGCCAGTTCGGCCTGGAGAGGGGCGTCGTCGAAGGCGACGGAGGCCGCTCGTTCGGCCTCTTCGGCCACCAGCGGCAACTGGGTGTTTCGGATCGCCCGGCTCTGGTCGACTTCACCGCTGACGACGTCGACGACGCTGAGGGTCAGCACGTCGTCGTCGTAGGAGTAGACGTAGACATCGGCCCGGCGTCGGCCGTCGTTCTCGGCCGCCTTGTCCTCCTCGTGGCGCTCAACCAGGAGGACCACATCGTCCTCGCCGACCCCCACGGATTCCCCGGGGTTGGACCCCCGGGCCAGGCCGAGGGCCGTCTCGGTCTCCTCGATGGAAAGGGGATCGGTCCCCCGGGCGGTGTCATCGGTCTGGGCGCCGGCAATGGTCACGCCGAGGGCGGCGATGCCGGCGACCACCAAAGCGACGCCCAGCCAGGCGCGTCGGGTGAGGTGGGGCACGGTCGGACACTACCGGGCGTGGCCTCCGTCGACCGTGGCGCGGGCTAGAACATCGACCCATGGGACTCGGACTGGACGGCAAAGGCGCACTGGTGACCGGTGGGGGCAGCGGGATCGGTCTGGGCTGTGCCCGGCGCCTCGCCGCGGAGGGGGCGGTGGTCACGATCTGTGGCCGTAGCCGGGAGCGGCTCGACGATGCGGTGGCCGAGATCGACGGGGACGTGCGGGCGGTGACCTGCGACGTGACCGACGAGGAGCAGGTGGAGGCGACGGTCGCCGCCGCGGCCGAACCCACGGGCTCACTGGACGTGGTCGTGGCCTCCGCCGGCGGCTCGTCGACCATCGGGCCGATCACCCAGGTCGACACCCAGGCCTTCCGGGACACCATGGACCTGAACGTGGTCGGGACCTTCCTGGCCCTCAAACATGCCGCGCCGGTGATGATCCGGGGTGGCGGGGGCTCGTTCATCGGCATCTCGTCGATCGCCGGGTCGACCCCGCACCGCTGGTTCGGGGCCTACGGGCCGTCGAAAGCGGGCATCGAGGCGCTGATCCAGATGGGGGCCGACGAGTTGGGGGCCTCCAATGTCCGGGTCAACGCCATCGCCCCCGGCCTGGTGGCCACTGAGCTGGTGCTCGCGATCACCGAGGGCGGGCCGGTCCTGGACGACTACCTGGACCAGATGCCCATCGCCCGGCCCGGGACCGTCGACGACATCGCGGCCGCGGCCGCCTACCTGGCCGGCGACCAGTCGACCTGGGTGACCGGGCAGGTCCTGCACGTCGACGGCGGCCACTCGCTGCGCCGGGGGCCGCTGTACCACGCCTTCCTCGAGCCGGTGTTCGGCGAGGACGGGCTGCGGGGGGTCATGCCGTGAGCGCCAAGGGTGGTCTGATGGGTCGAGCCCTGGTCGCCGAGGCCAGCCGGTCGGAGGTCACGCCGTGAGCGCCGAAGCCCACTACGACGAGTTCGGGCTGTTCGCCGACAACGCCTCGGAGGTCGGCCTCGCCTTCGACGGGCCGCCGGTCGTCGAGCGGGTGTCGGTGCCCGTCGACGGTGAGCGTCGGCTCAGCGCCTTGCGGTGGGGGACCGGTCCCCCGGAGATCGTGCTGATCCACGGCGGCGCCCAGAACGCCCACACCTGGGACACCGTCGCCCTGGCGCTGGACCGGCCGCTCCTCTGCGTCGACCTGCCCGGCCACGGCCACTCGGACTGGCGGGACGACCACTCCTACTGGCCCGCCCACCTGGCCGACGACGTGGCGACGGTCGTGCGGGAACTGGCCCCGGCGGCGGAGCTGGTCGTCGGCATGTCCCTGGGAGGCCTGACCGCCATCTGCATGGCCGCCCAGCACCCCGAGCTGGTGCGTCGCCTGGCGATCGTGGACGTGACGCCCGGGGTCGACCACGCCAAGGCCGAGCCCATCGTGACCTTCGTGTCGGGCCCCGAGACCTTCGCCTCGTTCCAGGAGATCCTCGACCGCACCGTCGAGTTCAACCCGACCCGGTCGGTGTCCTCGCTGCGGCGCGGGATCCTGCACAATGCCAAGGAGAACCCTGATGGTTCCTGGACCTGGCGCTGGGACCCGATGAAGGAGTGGAACTTCCCGGAGGGCGAGGTGCCGGACTTCGACAGCCTCTGGGGGAAGGTCGACGAGATCACCGCCCCCATCCTGTTCCTGCGCGGCGGCGCAGCAGGCAGCGTGGTCGGCGACGACGACCAGGCCGAGCTCCTCCGCCGCCAACCGACGGCCGAGGTCGTCGTGGTCGCCGACGCCGGCCACTCCATCCAGGGTGACCAACCCGTGGAGCTCGCGCACCTCCTCGCCGAGTTCCAGACGACCTGATGGCCATCTCGCGGGAGGGCCTGCGGGCCTACCCCCGTGAGTACAAGGCGGTGTTCGACGGGGTGTGCCGCGGCCTGGGGAACGCCGGGGTCACCGTGCTCACCGCCGACGCCGCCATGGGGCAGATCACCGCGACGACCGCGAGGCGGTCTTCCTGGGGCAGCGACATCACGGTCCGGGTCTGGCAGGAGGATCCCGGGACCGTGCGGGTGAAGGTCCGGTCCGCCCAGCGATTCGGCATCGTGGACTGGGGCCAGGGCCAGAGCACGGTGCGGCAACTGCTCTTCGCCATCGACCATGCCGTGGACGCGCCCCACGCCCCGCCGGGGTGGAACCCCGACCCACCGGCCGCCACGAGCAGCGCTACTGGGACGGCCAGGCCTGGACCGACCAGGTCGCCGACGCCGGCGAAACCACCACCGACCCCCTCTGACCCCGCCGTTCTGGCTCCCGATCCTCCGGCTATGACCGGAGAATCAGGAGCCAGAACGGATGGTTCGGAGCCGGGCGACGGTGCTCTGCGGGTCGAACCAGATCTCGGTGTCGGTGAAGCGTTCGACTCGGTAGCCCGCGGCAGTCAGGGCGTCGGTGCGAGCGGCATCGGACGCCTCGTCGATCAGCGCTCCGTGGCAGAAGGCGCTGTCGACCTCGATGACGAGCATTCGGCGCTCGTCGACGAAGTCGACCCGCCCGAGCCACTCCCGGTCGAGCAGGTTCCGCTGGCGCTCGAGGTCGTGGAGGCCCGCCTCGCGGGCCAGCTGCTGAAAGCGGTCTTCGAGGTTTGTGTCGTTGGGCCGGTAGTCGGGTCCGCGGACGGCCAGTAGTTCTCGCATGAGGGTGATGCCCCTACGGCCGCGTTCGGCAAGGTCATCCATCATCAGCATCGAACTGCGGTAGCTGAGCAGATTGGCCGCCCACGCTCGGTCGAGGGCCTTCTCCGCGAGCCAGTGCTGGGTGGCTGCCAGGTCGAACGGGATCCGTGATGGCACGACGATCGGGACACCGTCGAGCACCGTGCGGTGGTGAGCCGGGAAACATCGGGGCTCGTGGACCATCCGGGCCAGTCGTGGCTCGATCGAGTTCGTGTTCCGGAGGCGCGTGACCTCGAGATCGTGAAGGTTGAACCCGCGCAGGCGCCACCATGCTGCTGCGGAGCGATGCGACAGGGCCGAACCGATGCCGGCGTCGAGCACGGCGGCGATGGCGCGCTGGCCACGGGACGGCGGGCTGCCGATTCGTCGGAGCAGCATCGGCGTGAGCCGTTCCCACTGGCCGCTCTCCACGAGGTGGGCGATGACGTGGCGGGTTCCGCCCAGCGCCATGACCTGCGGCGTGGTGACGATGCCGTGCTGGCGCTCGGAGAGCGCGACGACGGCGACGAGAAGGGCTTCCATGAGCTTCCCCTAGGCGCGTGAGGCGACAGACGGGGGAAGCGTCGAGCGGAAGCTAGCGGGCGTCGGGACCGGTGTGAAGAGGCGGTAGCGCTAGCGAGTGACCGCGGGGCACCGAAGGAGACGCGCAACCCGCTCTCGTAGTGACCGGCGCTGCTGGGGACCGAAACGCTCCACCAGCGCCGGATCCGTCACCTCGACTCCTCGGTTGAGCGCCGCGGCGATCTCACGCGCCATCCGCGGCCAGTCGTTGGACGAGAGGTTGTCGTAGTACTGCCAGTCGTGGTTGGCGGAGTCGACCCAACAGTCCCAGAACTGAAACGCCAGACTCAGCGTTTGGGACGGCTTGTCCGCCAGGGGGAGGACTTGCCCGTACACATCGTCGTAGCTCTCACCGATGTGGTCGAGGTCGCCCGCGGCCTGAACCTCCACGTCGCGCAACAGCGCCGCGGCGACGAGTTCATTCGCTTGCTGTTGTTCAGCGTCCACCGCACCCAGGATGCCTTCGCTGCTTCGGTCAGTCCGGCAGCTGGGAGATCTGCTTGAGGCTCCACGGGTCTCCGCCACGCCTGCCGCCATGGCGGGGGGGATGTGCTGCGACCTGCCTGACCTGGCTCCTGATCCTCCGGCTATGACCGGAGGATCAGGAGCCAGAACGAGGGGGGTAGGTGCCGCGGCCGGTTTGGGACTGGGGCCAGTTCGCCGGAGGCTGGGTCAGGGGGGTGGTCGGCTGTTGTTCGCCGTAGACGAGGTGGTGGTCCCGCGCCCGGAAGTACCACTGGCCGTCGACGCGCTCGTAGCGGTCGAGGTAGACGATGCTCTGGCGGATCCAGCCGGCGTCGGGGTCCTCGATCTCGGCGGTGCAGTAGACGACGCCGGTGGCGTGGTCGTCGTCGACGGCGTCGACGATCTGGGTGGTCACCGACAGCACCGTCACGCCCAGGCGGTCGACGGCGGGCTGGAGCCGGGCCCGGACTGCGGCCTGGATGCCGGGCACGAACAGGGCGGCCAGAGCGTCGTGGTCCTTGCGGTCCAGGGCCACCGCGTAGCGGTGGGCCAGCTCAGCGGGGTCCACGGCCATGGATCGACTCGGTGATGGCGCCCGTGGCCTTGATCAGCCGTTCGGCGACGTCGGGCACCTGCTCGGCGGTGAGGGCGTCCCGGAAGCCCAGGATGAACACGCCGAGGGCGACCCCGCCGTCGGCGTCGAACACCGGGGCGCCGATCGTGGTGACCCGGTACTCCTCCGCGCCGCCCATCTCGATGAGCTGGTATTCGTCGCCGTCGATGTCGCCCGCCTGGGCCTCGGCCAGGGAGCGGCTGCCGTCGGCGTCGAGGCCGGCCGAGTAGCCCCGGTCCCGGACGGCGGCCAAGGCCAACCGGTAGCGGTCCAGCTCGGTCTCGGTCACGTCGGGGCCGACCCGCCGCAGCCACTCGTCGATCTCCTCCGGCGAGGACCAGGCCATGAACACCGTGCCCATGGGTGGGACGAGGGGGAAGCGGTAGCCGACCGCGACGGTGAGGCCGATGGGTCGCACGGGCCCGGCGCGGTCGACGATGACCATCTCGTCGCCGATCGGGGCGCTGGCCACGCACTCGGTACCGAGGTCCTCGCTCAGGCGGCGCAGCTCGTCCCGGGCGAACTCCACGACGGGGTACTGGTCCCGGGCGGCCTCGCCCACCGCGATCAGTCGTGGCCCGAGCCGGTAGTCCTTCCGCACGGGGTGCCGCAGCAGGTAGCCCCGGTCGGTGAGCGCGTTGAGGACGGCGTGGGCGGTGGCCTTGTTCATCCCCAGGCGACGGGCCAGCTCGGACAGCGAGAAGGCATCCCGCGGGTTGTCGGCGAGGAAGTCGAGGATCTCGACGGCCCGGTCGACCGCCGGTGCGGGGCGGGCCATCTCAGCCCGTGACGGCGTCGGCGATCACGGGGCCGATGGCCGCGGCCATGGCCGCGTGACCTGCGTCGCCGGGGTGGATCCCGTCGGCCAGGAGGTCGACGGGGACGATCGGGAGCCCTTCGACCAGGATGAGCTCACCGTCGCCGGCCGCGATGCGCTCGCGCACGACGGTCTCGAACGTCGCTCGGAGGTCGGTCAGCGTCGCGCCCAGCCGGTTCGGGGTGGCCTCGGCGTCGGGTCGGGTGATGGGGCTGATGGCCACGATCGGCGTGTCGGGGTGGCCCTGGCGCACGATGTCGAGGAACGCCTGCAGCCCGGTGGCGAAGAGGTCCGCGCTGTGGGGCGTACGGGTCCAGCAGTTGGTGCCGTGGGCGATGGAGACCACGGCGCCGTCGAGCTCGGCCAGCTCCTCGGCCGAGGGGATCTCGCCGCGGGCCGAGCCGGCGTAGCCGAGGTTGACCAGGTCGAGGCCGTGTTCGCGGGCGGCGACTGCCGGCCACGAAAGGTCGGCGCCGGTGACCGTCCAGCCCTCGGCGATGGAGTCGCCATAGCAGAGCCAGCGGGGCTGGGCGGCGGCCGGGGCGATCGAGCCACCGACGCCGGTCACCTCGAGGAGGGTCGGGCCCATGCGCTCGGGCAGGTAGACGGTCGCCGGCCCGGTGCCGGCACCGAGGGGGAGGCGCACGGTGTGCTCGCCCTCCTCGGCGTCAACGGCGGCCACCCGCGACCCGTCGCGCCAGACGACGAACTGGTGGACCTCGCCGCCGCCCAGATAGCCGAAGCTGGCGTGGGCGCAGGCGTAACGCAGGTCGATCTCGGGGGCGTCGCCCTCCATCTCCAGCCGCACGCCGGCGGGGATGGACGCCATGGCCCAGGTGTCCATCGGTAGGCGGCCCATGGCCCCCTCCGGCTTGGCCCGCGGGTAGGGCACGCCGGGGGCCTCGGGCCAGGCGCAGCCCCGGAGGAAGGGCTCGACCTGCTCGGACCGGCGGGCCCGCTTGACCTCGGACGGTCGGTTCGGGGCGTCTGGCTTCTCCGTCATCGCGCCCCCCGAAGAGCCGCGAGGCGGGGCCGCAGGGGCCCCGCCTCGACTGCACTCGGCATCGCCGGGACTACTTGTTGGCCGCGGCAGCCATCCGCTCGAACTCCTTGGCGGGGGAGTCGGCGGGTGGCTCGTACTTCTCGATCTCCGGCAGCACTTCCTTGCCGATGATCTCGATGGTCTTCATGATCGACTCGTGCGGCAGGTAGCCGAACTGGACGTAGCAGATGAGCTCGTCCACGCCGAGATCGGCGTAGTGCTTCATCTTCTCGAAGACCTTGTCGGCGTCGCCGCACACGATCATGTCGGCGTCGTTGAAGGTGTCGATCGGGATGTTGCCCTCGGCCAGCGGCTTGAGCAGTGGGAAGATCCGGTCCACCTCTTCCTTCGGCGTGTTGGGGAACTCCCAGTCGATCGTGAACTGGGCCAGGTGCTGGTACCACCAGGAGATCGACTCGTAGAGCCCGTTGGCTCGCAGCTGGGCCTCGTCCTCGGCGCAGTGCACGAGCGTGTAGGCCGCCACCTTGTTGGTCTGGACGTCGGTGAGGGGCTTGGCGTTGATCTGGGCGGCCCGGTACATCTCGATGGCCTTGGCCATCATCTCGATGGGCTGCATGATCGTGAAGGACAGGAGGCCCAAGCCGTTCTCCCCGGCTGTGGTGGCCGATGACTGCGAGGTCGCGGCCATCCAGGCCGGCGGGTGCGGGTCCTGGTACGGCTTGGGCGTCACCATCCGCCGGGGGAAGGAGAAGCGCTCGCTCTCGTACTCGAAGTACTCCTCGCGCCACATCCCGCAGATGATCTCGATGGCCTCGCGCCAGTCCTCGCGGGTGTGTTCCATGTCGACACCGAAGGCCGTCTGTTCCATCGGGGTGGACCGACCCGTGCCCCACTGGACCCGGCCTTTGGACAACACGTCCACGGTGGCGACCTTCTCGGCCACGCGGGCGGGGTGGATGAAGCCGAAGGGCGTGAGGGTCACGCCGAAGCCCATGCCGATCTGCTCGGTGCGCTGGGAGAGCGCGCCGAGCACGACCTCCGACGACGGGCAGTGGGAGCGGCCCTCACGGAAGTGGTGCTCCACCACCCAGCAGGTGTTGAAGCCCATCTGGTCGGCCAGGGTGATCTGGTCCATGGCCTCGTAGTAGGCCTTCTGCTCGCGTTCCCGCTGGGCGTAGGGGTGCGGCTTGTCCCCCCACGGGGCGGGGACGTCGATCTCGTACAGCAGGTCGAGCTTCACGGGGCCTCCAGGCTCGCAGTCGTTAGCTTATGCAAACGGTCGATCGCAGTTGCTAACCCGAGGGTAGGCACCGACCAGGTGCCGGTGCAAGCCGCCGCGGACCTCGGCGCCCGGACCCGCATACTGGGGCCGATGCGCCTCCGTATCGCCATCGCGGCCCTGGCCCTGCTGGCCGTGCCCGTCGCCGGCTGGTCCGCCGCGCCCCGAGGGCGTCGGCGTCGGCGTCGGCCGGCCAGGTCGCGGGCGGGTCGGGCTGCGGGATCGCCCGGGGCGCGGGCACCCGAGCCCACACCGTGCGGGCCGCCGGGCTGACCCGGACCTACCACCTCACGGTGCCCCCGGGCTACACGGGCCGGACCCGGGTCCCGCTGGTGGTCGACATGCACGGCGCCGGGTCGAACGCCGCGCAGGAGATGCTGCTGAGCCGGGCCCGGGCCGAAGCCGCCATCCGCGGCTGGATCGTGGCCACGCCCGAGGCCGGCCGCACCCTCTGGTACCTGCGGGCCTTCGGCGGCGCCGACATCACCTTCATCCGGAACGTGGTGACCGACGTGTCCCGGCGCCTGTGCATCGACCGGCGTCGGCAGTTCGCGATGGGCATGTCCAACGGGGCGGCCATGGCCGCCGCGCTGACCTGCGCCGTTCCGGACATGTTCGCCGCGGCCGCCGCCGTGGGCGGGTTCAACATCGCCGGGCCGTGCCTCGAGCGGCCCCGGCCGATCTTGGCGATTCACGGGACCGCCGACCCGATCGTGCCCTACCAGGGTGGGCGGCTCAGCGGCGCGGCGAGCGGCATCGGCCTGACGGTGCCGTCTGTGCCCGCACGGCTGCGGGAGTGGTCGATCCGCAACCAGTGCACCTCGGGTCCGACCACCATCCACGTCGTGCCCACGGTCCACCGCATCGCCTACGGCGGCTGTGACGCCCGCACCGAGCTGCTCCGCATCCGGACCGGTGGCCACACGTGGCCGGGCGGGCCCGTGCTGGCCCCGGACCGCTTCGGCAACACCAGTCAGGCCATCGACGCCACCGACGAGATCTTCGACTTCTTCCAGGACGCAGCCCCCGGCTGAGGACTGCTGCGTGCGCCCGCGGCGCGTCGTCTGCCGGTTCCGTCCGGCCTGGTCCTCGCTGCGCTGCGGCACGCCCGGGCGAGCCCACTCATTCCTCGTCGGCGGACCTCGCCGTCGGGTCCTCGCCGGTGGCTTAACGTCCGGCTATGACACGGCTGGGTGGGCGGGTGGCGTTGGTGACGGGGGCGGCATCGGGGATCGGGGCGGCCTGTGTGGACCGCTTCGTCGACGAGGGGGCCACGGTGGTCGGCCTCGACGTGGGCACCGCCCCCGACGGCTCGGCCGCCGCGGCGTGGCACGAGGTCGATGTGCGGGACGAGGCCGGCCTCGTCGCCGCGGTAGCGGCCACGGTCGAGGTCCACGGGCGACTCGATGCGGTGGTCACCGCGGCGGGTGTGGCCGGTGGGGGACCGGTGCACCTGGTCGACGAGTCGGAGTGGGACCGTGTCCAGGACATCAACCTGAAGGGCACCTTCCTGAGCTGCAAGGCGGCCCTGGGGCCGATGCTCGAGGCCGGGTCCGGCGCCATCATCACCGTCGCCTCGGTCGAGGGCCTCGAGGGCACCGAGGGGGGAAGCACCTACAACGCCTCCAAGGGGGGCGTGGTCCTGCTGACCAAGAACCTGGCCCTCGACTACGGGCGCCGCGGCATCCGGGCCAACTGCATCTGCCCCGGCTTCATCGACACGCCGCTGTTCCAGTCGGTGTTCGCCGACGAGCACATGGCGCCCTACCGGGAGCGCATCCGTGACCAGCACGAGCTCGGCCGCTTCGGCCGTCCCGACGAGATCGCCGCCGTCGCCGCCTTCTTCGCCTCCGACGACGCCTCGTTCGTGACCGGGCAGGCTCTGGCGGTGGACGGCGGCTTCACCGCCGGGCACTCGGTCGGCATCAAGGACCTGATGGGCCTGGCCTGATGCCCGCGCCGGGGGAGGTCCTCGGGCCCTACACGCTGGTCCGTTCGCTGGGCACCGGCGGGATGGGGGAGGTGTGGGCCGCCACGGCGCCCGACGGCGCGGAGGTGGCGGTGAAGGTCCTGCCCGAGGGGGCACTGGGCCACGCCACGGCCCGGGCTCGCTTCGCCCGTGAGGTGGCTGCGGCCCAGCAGGTGCAGGACCCGAGGGTGCAGGCCGTCCTCGGCGCCGATGCCGAGGCCCCCCGACCCTGGCTGGCCACCGAGCTGGTGGTCGGGCCGACGTTGGCTCAGCGAGTGGCGGCCGACGGCCCGCTGCCGGGCCCGGAGCTGCACGCGCTGGCCACGGGCCTCGCCGACGCTCTCATCGCGGTCCACGCCGCCGGCGTGCTGCACCGGGACGTGAGCCCGGCCAACGTCGTGTTGGGCGCCGACGGACCGGTGCTCGTCGACTTCGGGATCGCCCGCTTCGCCGGGGCCACGACGCTGACCATGACCGGCACCGTCATGGGCACGGCCGGCTGGGTGGCTCCCGAGCTGCTGCGGGACGACGACGTCAGTGCCGCCGCGGATCTCTGGTCGCTGGGGGCGGTGCTGGCCTACGCGGCGACGGGTCGCCCGCCGGCCGACGGCAGCCGGGCCGAGGTGGTGCTGCGCAAGGTCCTCGACGGCGACCTCGACCTGCGAGGCCTGCCGCCGTGGCTGGAGGGCAGCGTTCGCCGCTGCCTCGACCCTGACCCGGCCCGGCGTCCCTCGGCGACCGAGCTGCGGGCGGAGCTGGCGCCCGGGGGGACCGCGGCGGCGGCCACCGCGCCGCTGGTCCCGACCGCGGCGGTGCCGGTCGAGATCCCGCCGACGAACGTGGCCCCATCGGCGGAGTCGGCGGCACCCGAGCGCCCCTCGCCCGTGTGGGTCCCCCTGGCCCTGCGGGGTGCAGTCCTCGGCGCCGGAGTCCTGCTCGGGCTGCTGGGGCCGCCCCTCGTGGTGGTCATCGTCGTCGCCGTGACCGTGCTCGTCGCCATCGGGCTGAAGGTCTGGTCCGAGGAGCGGGCCGCCGAGAAGCGACTCCCGGTCGGCCCGGCGACGCTCCTCGGGGCGGCGGCCCTGGCGGCTGTCGCCGCGATGGCGCAGCTCATCGGCCTCGTCTTCGCCGTCATCGCCCTGGTCGGGCTGGTGGTGCTGTTCTTCCTCGTCGGCGGGGACCTGGGCTAGCCGCGAGTTGAGCGGTCCCCTGCTCCTGAGGGAGACTGTCACTAGAACCGGTTCTACTTTCTCGGGGGACGTGCATGTACGTCGGGTATGACGAAGAGCAGCAGGCCCTGCGCCAGGAGTTGCGGGACTACTACGCCCAGCTGTTGACGCCGGAGGTGCAAGAGTCCCTCGTGGGGTCCAACGGTGTCGGCCCGGCGATGCGCAAGGTCGTCAAGCAGATGGGTACCGACGGGTGGCTGGGCATCGGTTGGCCCGAGGAATACGGCGGCAAGGGCAAGACCCAGCTCGACCAGTTCATCTTCTTCGACGAGTCGATGCGGGCCGGCGCGCCGGTGCCGATGCTCACCATCAACACGGTCGGCCCCACCATCTTCCGCTATGGCACCGACGAGCAGAAGGCGCGGTTCCTCCCCCAGATCCTGAAGGGCGAGATCCACTTCTGCATCGGCTACACCGAGCCTGGCGCCGGCACCGACCTGGCGGCCCTCAAGACGAGGGCGGTCCTCGACGGCGACGAATACGTCATCAACGGTCAGAAGATGTTCACCAGCCTGGCCAGCGACGCCGACTACTGCTGGCTGGCCGTGCGCACGAACCCCGACGTGTCCAAGCACAAGGGCATCTCGATGATCATCGTGCCGATGGACACGCCGGGCATCACGGTCCAGCCGATGGACCTGATGAGCGAGCACGACATCAACCAGGTCTTCTACGAGGACGTGCGGGTGCCCGCCGCGAACCTCGTCGGCGGCGAGAACAACGGCTGGTCCCTCATCACCAACCAGCTCAACCACGAGCGGGTCACGCTCTGCTCGTCGGGGATGCTGGAGCAGACCTACGAGGAGACCCTCCGCTTCGCGCAGGACACCAAGCTGGCCGACGGCCGCCGGGTGATCGACCAGGAGTGGGCCCAGCTCAACCTGGCCCGGGTCCGGGCCGGGCTGGAGTTCCTGCGCCTCGTCAACTGGAAGGTGGCGTGGGGCGCCACCGAGGGCCATCCCCTCGACATCGGCGCCGCCTCCACCATCAAGGTGTTCGGCACCGAGTTCTACCTGGAGGCCTTCCGCCTCCTGATGGAGGTCGTCGGCCCGGCGTCCTACCTGCGCACCGGCTCGCCCGAAGCGCTCCTGCACTCGCGCCTCGAGCGCAACTACCGCAGCCTCATCATCCTCACCTTCGGTGGGGGCGTGAACGAGGTGCAGCGGGACCTGATCGCCATGTTCGCCCTGGGCCTGCCCCGGGCCGACCGATAACCGGGGGACAGACAGACTCATGGACTTCTCGTTCAGCGAAGAGCAGCAGGCCGTCTCGGACCTGGCTGCCCAGATCCTCGGCGACCAGTCGACCAACGACGCCCTGAAGGCCCACGAGGCCTCGGGCGAGGCGTACCCAGCCGGCCTGTGGTCGGCGCTGGCCGACGCCGGCTTGCTCGGCATCGCGCTGCCCGAGGACGTCGGCGGCAGTGGCCTCGGCTTCCTGGAGGCCTGCCTGGCCCTGGAGCAGATCGGCCGCACGACCGCGCCCGTCCCGTACTTCGCCACGGTGATGGCGGCGCTGGCGGTGAACCAGTTCGGGTCCGATGAGCAGCGCCAGGCTCTCCTGCCCGCCGTGGCCGACGGCAGCCGCGTACTGACCGTGGCCCTGACCGAGACGGGCACCGGCCCGCTGGCGCCGATGACCTCAGCCGCCGGCGGCACCCTGTCGGGCACCAAGCTCCTGGTGCCCTTCGGCGCCCAGGCCAGCCACGCCGTGGTCCCCGCCCGTTCGGGCGAGGACGTCGGTCTGTACCTCGTGGACCTGTCCGGCTCCGCGGTCACCCAGGAGGGCCTGGACAGCACCTCGGGTCTGCCTGCCACGCGCCTCGACCTCGAGGGCGCCACCGGCGACCCGCTGGGCTCGGGTGGCGCGGATGACCTGGCCTGGCTGGTCGAGCGGGCGACCGCCGCCCTCTGCACAACGGCCATAGGCATCTGCGAGGAAGCCCTCCGCCTCACCGCCGAGTACACGAAGACCCGGGAGCAGTTCGACCGGCCCATCGCCACCTTTCAGGCCGTGGGCCAGCGGGCGGCCGACGCCTACATCGACACCGAGGCCGTCCGCCTCACCGCCTGGCAGGCCGCTTGGCGCCTGAGTGAAGGCCTCCCGTCGACCGAGCAGGTCGCCATCGCCAAGTTCTGGTGCGCCGAAGGCGGCCAGCGGGTCGTCCACTCGGCCCAGCACCTCCACGGCGGCATGGGCGTGGACCGGGACTACCCCCTGCACCGCTACTTCCTCTGGGCCAAGGAGCTCGAGCTCACCCTCGGCGGCGCCACCCACAGCCTGCTCGGCCTGGGCAAGATCCTCGCCGACGAACCCGTCTGACCCTTCAGGCTGCGGCAAACCGCGGCAACCACCGGGGGCCTGGTCGTCTGGCTGACCGTCGGCGGCGCCCGTCCGCCGATTTCGCCACCCTCCGTGGCGAATGGCCCCAATTCGGCCTACGTCTCGCTTCTGGCATCGCCTGATTCGGGTGCCATAGCACCGAAATCAGGCGCCAGAACGGGTAGCGGCCACCGCCCGTGGGATTCGGGCTCGGGAGGGACTCGATTCGCCCCCGACGACGCCGGCCCGTCCCCACGCCCCTGTGGTTGCGTCGTTTGTCGTTGGTCAGTCGTTCAGGCGCTCCTGGAGGACGACGGTGACCTCATCGCCGGCGTCCTTGCCGATGGCCTTGCGGACGTCGGCCTTCATCGGGAGCATGTGGGTGCCGTCGCCCAGCGCCATGAACGAGCTCTGAAACGGATGACCGTCGACGGTGCCCCGGACCTTCACGAGGCCTTTGGTGCCGAAGAAGGCCACCGACTCCGGCCAGAGCACGCACGTCCACCCGCCCTTGCCCTCCCGCTTGTGCAGTGTGGCGGCGAACCTCTTGTCCAGTGTGCTCACGGAATCCTCCGACGGTCAGGTCTTCGGATCAGACTCGAGCCGCACCCGTGAATCATCGCTCGTCACCAGCGATGAGTTGTCCGTTCCGAGGAGGTCGAACCGGCCATGGACGATGCACCGCTGATCGTGGCCCTGCCGACCGCTGACCGCCAGGTGACCTACGGCTTCTGCAAGGACGGGCTGGGCCTTCCTGAGCCTGCCGTTCTGGGCCCTCCTCTGGCCGTCAGGAACAGAGGGGAGGGCCCAGAAGGGGGAGGACGTCCTGGCCGAGGCGGGTGATCTGGTCGCGGGCCATGGCGGGGGTCACGCCGGGGACGTGGACCCGGAGGTTGAGGCAGGTGGCGCCGGCGTCGGACAGCGCCGCTGACAGGTCGGCGGCCAGTTCGCCGGGGTCGTCGCGACAGAGGAAGCCGTTGTCCCGCCAGTGCTGCTGGGCGGCCGCGGACGAGTAGCT
Source organism: uncultured Microthrixaceae bacterium (assembly GCA_963845425.1). GTDB lineage: Bacteria > Actinomycetota > Acidimicrobiia > Acidimicrobiales > DATDAH01 > DATDAH01. Next base: position 105,837 of record CAWJSC010000007.1, on the reverse strand, counting down.
CCGGTAGACGTCGGCCTGACGGTCGAAGGCCTCCCGGGGCGGGTCGCCGAGCCAGACCCGTCGGATCAGCACCTTGGGGCCGGTGCCGCAGGCCTCGTCGTAGACGTCGGAGAGCGGCCGCAGGCGCTCGACCGGCGAGGCGCCGTCGTAGACGATCCCGGCGCCGGCCGCCGCGGCCCGGCGGACGGCGGGCGGGCTCAGGGCAGTCGAGATCACGGTGACCGGTCCAGTGGCGCAAGCCCGCAACGCGAGGTCGCCCTCCAGTGGCCCGAGGTCCTCTCCCCGCAGCATCGCGGCCAGGCGGGGGAGGGCGGCCCGGAAGCGGGGCATCATCTCGGTGAACGGGACGTCCATCGCCTCGAAGTCCAGCGGCAGTGCGCCCGGCGCGACGCCGACGGCGACCCGACCGGGGAAGCGGGCGGCCAGCCAGGCCACCTCCTCGGCGACGAGGCCGACGGGGCGCAGGGGCAGCAACAGGGGACAGGCCGCGGCCCAACCCTTCGGCATGGCCTCGAGCAGCCAGCCGGCCAGTTGCAGCGGGTTGGGGGAGTACCCGGCGAAGCCGCCGTGGTGCTCGCTGGTCATCACCCCGGCGAATCCAGCGTCGACTGCCATCCGGGCCTGCGCCCGCATCTCGTCGACCACGGCGACCGCCGAGCCCAGCTCGTTGTGCGGGTACAGCCGCAGCGACACCGACCCAGCCTCCGGCACCCCCATCGCCAGATCGTGACAGACGCCGGAACCGACACTCGTTCTGGCGCCCGATTGCGGCGCCCCGACGCCTCGATCAGGCGATGCCAGAAGGGGACGCGAACTCGGCTCTGGCCTTGACGCCTCGGAGCATGGCGCGGGACATGACGAAGTCGGCGGGGACCACGAGCAGCCGGCCGCCGACGGTGAGCCACCAGGGGGCGGTGGTCCAGCGGGACCGGAAGTGGAAGCGAGTCCCGTGGCCGTCGTCGAGGGGCTGCAGCACGAAGGCCCAGGACCAGTCGAGGCGGGCCCGGTTCCGCCAGGCCAGGGGCAGGTGGGTGGTGGAGTGCAGGACCAGCGCCCGTTCCGGATCGAGCACCTCGACGATCATCCCGCACTCGGTCTCCGGCGGCCCGTCGGGGAGGAAGTCCCCGACGGCGAGGTCCTGCAGCTCGGGCACGATCCGGTCGGCGCTGGGCCCGTTGGCGGGGAAGAGGAGCTGGTCGACCCAGCGGGCCGTGTACCAGCCGCCCCGGCCCCAGCCCATCTGCAGCAGCCAGGGCCAGACTGCCGCCGGCGGGGCGTCGATGGTGACGGCGTGGTCGGTCACGACCTCGGGCCGGCCCACGATCCGGTCACCGGGCAGGACGAGGTCCCGCTCCCTGGGCGTCGAGCCGTAGGTCCGTCCCAGGTGGATCAGCACCGCCTCGCCGACCACGGCGACGCCCACCGCCGCGAGCAACCTCCGACCACGCACCCCGTCATCGTGGTCGAACGCCGTCGACCCCTCCCAGGGCCGAACGACCCAACCATACATGCCTTGACAAACATATGTATAGCAGGGCATATTCGTCGGGTGCCCACCACCCTCGAGGTCATCGCCGAGCCTCGCCGTCGGCAGATCCTGGACCTCCTCCGGGTGGAGGAACGCCTGGTCACCGACCTGGTGGACGAGCTGGGCGTGGCCCAGCCGAACGTGTCCAAGCACCTGCGTGTCCTGCGGGAGGCGGGCCTGGTCACGGTCCGGCCGGACGGGGCCCGGCGCTGGTACCGGGTCCGGCCCGAGCCCCTCGTGGAGCTGGATGGCTGGTTGGCGCCCTACCGGCGCCTGTGGACCTCGGCGCTCGACGACCTCGAAGCCCACCTCGACGAGATGGAGGATCGATGACCGACGCCTCGATGGCGACCCTGCTGGAGGCCGACGGCCGGGTGGCGCTCCGCTACGTGCGCCGCCTCGCCCACCCGCCCGAGAAGGTGTGGCGGGCGATCACCGAGTCCGAGCACCTGCAGCACTGGCTGCCGTGCGACATCGTCGGGGAGCGGGCGGCGGGGGCCGCGGTCGAGCTCCCGTTCTGGCCGGCCAACGTCGAGGCCTACGGGCTCGACATGACACCGAGCCTCAGCGGCGAGATCCGGGTCTGGCAGCCGCCGGAGGTCTTCGAGTGGGCCTGGTCCACCGACCTCCTGCGATGGGAGCTCGTGCCCGACGGCGACGGGACGGTCCTCACCTTCACCACCTGGCTCGGCGAGGTCGGCCACCCGGTGGAGAAGACCGCAGCCGGCTACCACGTCTGCCTCGACCAGCTTGCCGAGCTCCTCGACGCCGGCACGGTCGCCCAGCCCCTGGTGGCGGTCGACGTCGGCCCGGTCGAGGAGCGCTACCGCGAGGCCATCGGGGCGGACTGACCGGCAGCGTGGTTACTCGGTGGGCGGGTAGTGCCCACCGGGTGGAAAGCCGGGGTAACCGATCGCAGGGATGGGGGCGGGGGGTCGGGCCGAGGGCCGTCGGGGGCCACGAAATCCCACTGGCCGTGACCATCTGCCCTCACTATTCTGAAATTGCGCCGATTTGTAACGCCCAGCGAGACAAATCGGCGCCAGAACAGATGAGGCCCGCCAACTCCGACGATCTGGCCACTTTCCGTGAGGAAGGGGGCCCGGCACGCCGCCTACGACTGTCGGCCCGACCCCACGCCCCCGTTCTTGCCATCGGTTTTCGCGAGGGCGGGAAGGTCAGAGGGGGCGGATGTCCATGGCCAGGACGGTGGCGAGGTCGTCGATGACCGCCTCGGGAATCTCGATGCGGGCCTCGCCGTGGGGGTCGCTGTTGAGCAGCTCGTCGAGGACGGCGCAGCGGGTAGTGAAGGCCAGCTCCTGGCCCGAGGCGAGGTCCACGATCCGCTCGATGCGCTTGATGGGGACACCCCGGACGGTGACCGCGTCGTAGGGGCGCTGCACACAGATCAGGTGGACCCGGTCACCCTTGCGGGTCGACGGGCCGTACCACTGCCAGGGCTCCAGACCGGCCTCGACGTCGTGGACGGCGTCGGCGTGCCGGTCCATCCACCCGGCGACGACGGCCAGTCGGGACGCCTCGATCGGGTCCAGGGAGCCGTCGCCCCGGGGGCCGATGTTGAGCAGCAGGTTCCCGCCCTTGCCCACCGTCTCACACAGCGCGTGGACGAGGTCCCGCTCGGACTTCCAGTCCTCGTCCTCGGGGACGTACCCCCAGCTCTCGTTCATCGTCATGCACGTCTCCCATCGGCCCTCGGGGGCCGTGGGGGGCACGAACTGCTCGGGCGTCGTGTAGTCGCCGACCGACGGGAGCCGCTCGTTGAGCAGGATGCCCGGCTGCAGCTCCCGGATGAGGGCCTCCATCTCGGCCGCCCGCCACTCGTCGGGGCTGCGCTCCCAGCCGCCGTCGAACCACAGCACGCTGATCTCGCCGTAGTTCGTGAGCAGCTCGCGGATCTGGCCGAAGAGGTCGTCGACGTACCGGGCCCAGGCCTCCGGCTCGGGGCGGGGGTAGGCGATGAACATGTACGGCCGGTCCTCGTCCCGGAACGACGGGTAGTCCGGGTGGTGCCAGTCCGACAGCGACAGGTAGAAGCCGATCCGCAGGCCCTCGGCCCGGCAGGCGTCGACGAACTCGGCCACCAGATCGCGGTCGATGCCGGAGTCGGCCACGCCCAGGCTGGTGTGCTCGCTGGGCCAGAGCGCGTACCCGTCGTGGTGGCGGGTGGTCAGGACGGCGTACCGGGCCCCGGCCGCGGCGGCGGCCGCGCACCACTCCCGCGCCGCACCCGGGCGGGGGGCGAAGTCGGCCACCGACGCGTAGTACTCGTCGACCGAGCACTCGCCGCTGTGGGTCAGGACCGTCGTGCCGCCGACCAGGGGCCATGACAGCTCCCGGCCGGCGGCCGACGAGTGGGTCCAGTGCACGAAGAGGCCCATCCCGGCGCCGTCGAACCAGTCCTTCCCTTCGTCCCCCACCGGCGGGACCGTAGTCGCCGTCGAACGGGGCCTCGGAAGGCGCGTAGTGTGACTAGAACGCGTTCCAGTTCTGAGGGGGGCCTGGTGTGAAGTTCGCGCTGTTCTACGAGATCCCGGTGCCGAAGCCCTGGGGTCCTGACGACGAGTACGAGGCGTACCAGAACACGATCACCCAGGCGGTGGCCGGCGAGAAGGCGGGCTTCCACGCGTTCTGGACCGTCGAGCACCACTTCCTCGACGAGTACTCCCACTGCTCGAACCCCGAGGTCCTCTACGGGGCGATCGCGGCCAAGACCGAACGCCTGCGCCTCGGCTACGGCGTGCGCCTCATGCCCAAGCCGTACAACCACCCCGTTCGCACCGCCGAGTCGGTCGCCGTGCTCGACCTCATCTCCAACGGCCGGGTCGATTTCGGCACCGGCCGCTCCTCGACCCGGGCCGAGTTGGAGGGCTTCGACATCGACGTCGAGACCGCCCGCGAGCAGTGGGCCGAGGCCATCGGCCACGTCGTCACCTGCTGGACCAACGAGGACGTCGAGCTGAACGGCAAGCACTGGTCGATGCTCAAGCGCAACGTCCACCCCAAGCCCCGCCAGAAGCCGCACCCGCCCATCTTCGGGGCCACCAGCAGCGAGTCCGGCCACTACGAGGTGGGCAAGGCCGGCATCGGGCTGTGCTCCTTCACTGTGGGCGTCCCCCCCGAGGAGCTGATCCCCCGCATCGAGAACTACCGCCGGGGCCAAGCCGACTGCGTGGACCCCCTCGGCGCCTTCCGCAACGAGCAGGTGGCCACCTTCACCATGGTCCTCTGCGCTCCCACCAACGACGAGGCCGACGCGGCGGCGGAGGAGTCCTTCACCTGGTACCCCGCCGCCGGTGCCCGCCTGATCGGCAGCGTCGCCGAATGGCTCCAGGAGAAGGAGCAGGCCCTCGGCACCTACGACTACGCGGGCGACGCGAAGAAGCTCGATGACGACGGGATGCTCGACCTACTCACCTACGACTTCATCCGGGACTCGGGCTCAGCGGTGGTCGGTGACCCCGAGCGCTGCCTCGAGATGGCGAAGCGTTACGAGGCGGTCGGCGTCGACCTCCTGCTCTGCCTGGTCAACCCCTACAAGATCTCCCACGAGCAGGTCATGCAGACCATCGAGCTCATGGGCGAGCACGTCATCCCGGCGTTCGACTGATGACCACCACGACCGAGACGACCACCGAGTGGACGGTGCACAACGCCGTCGCCAGCCCGACGCCGATCAAGGCCTTCAACGCCGTGCTCGGCGTGGGTGACGGCAAGGTCGCCCGCCGGCTCTTCTCGCTGGACCCGGGCGACCTCTGTGCCGCCGCCCGCAAGCAGTCGGGGATCGACGACCTCGGTCCGCCGACCTTCTGGGACGGCCTCGTCGCCCTCACCGGAGCGCTGGAGGACGCCAACCCCACGCCGATGGGTCGCGCCGCGATGCGCAAGATGCTGGTCGACGCGTTGGCGGCGCGGGCCCGCGTCTTCGCGTGGGCCGCCGAGCACCCCGAGGCCATGGCGAAGCCGGTGCTGCCCCAGCTGATGATCTGCGGCCTACCCCGGACGGGGACGACCTATCTGAGCTTCCTCTTCGGCGCTGATCCCCACAACCGGACGCTGCGCTACTTCGAGGCGCCGGATCCGGCTCCGCCGCCCGTGCAGGGGCGAGAGGACGAGGACCCCCGCATGATCGCCTCGTTCAAGCAGCTCGACGGGTTGGCCAAGCTCGCCCCCGGCTTCCAGGCCATGCACCCGATGGAGCCCGCGGCCGCCACTGAAGTGGTGAGCCTCCACATGCACGAGATGACGAGCATGCAGGTGGAGACCCAGGCCCACATCCCGGCCTATGCCGCCTGGATGGACGCCCAGGACCTCCGCGGCGTCTACCGCTACGAGGAGACCGCCCTCAAGGTCCTGCAGCACGGCTACGACTCGACGCGCTGGAGCCTGAAGACGCCGGCCTACCTGGCTGGGCTCGATGCGGTCTTCGACGTCTACCCACAGGCCCGCATGGTGTGGACGCACCGCGACCCCGCGGACGTGGTCGTTTCAGTCTCCAGCCTCAACGCTGCACTCCACCAGGTGATGACCGAGGACGTAGACCGCGTGGTCGTGGCCCACCACTGGCTGGAGCGCCTGGCCGGGATGGTCGACCGGGCCATGGCCTACCTCGACGCCCATCCCGAGGCCCCGATCACCCACCTGCACTACGCGGACCTGACCGCCGACCCGCTCGGTTCCGTCGAGCGGGTCTACGCGGATCTCGGGTTCGAGCTGGACGACGAGGCCCGGGCCGCGGTCACCGCCGCGACCCGGCATCATCGCCAGGACAGGCATGGCCGCCACCGCTACCGGGCCGAGGACTTCGACCTCGACCCTGCCGTCATCCGGGAGCGGTTCGCGGACTACTGCGAGCGGTTCGACACGTGAACTTCGGCATCACCATGTTCCCCACGGACCTCTCGATCGGCCCGATCGAGCTGGCCCGGGCCTGTGAGGAGCGGGGCTTCGTCTCCCTCTACGTCCCCGAGCACACCCACATCCCGGCCAGCCGAACCACCCCGGCACCGGCCGGTGAGCCACTGGGCGCGGAGTACTACCGAGCCCTCGACCCGTTCGTGGCGCTCACCGCTGCCGCGGCGGTCACCGAGCGCCTTCGGATCGGCACCGGCATCGCCCTGGTCGCCCAGCGCGACCCGATCATCACGGCCAAGGCGGTGGCCTCCCTCGACCACGTGTCCGGCGGCCGCTTCGTGTTCGGGATCGGTTTCGGCTGGAACGTCGAGGAGCTGGCCGACCACGGCGTGGCCTTCGCCGACCGGCGGGAAGTGGTCAAGGAGCGCATGGAGGCCATGAAGGCGATCTGGACCCAGGAGCAGGCTGCCTATTCAGGGGAGCACGTCGACTTCCCGGCAACGTTCTCCTGGCCCAAGCCCGTCCAGAAGCCGCACCCGCCGATCCTCCTCGGGGGTGGGGGTGGGCCCAAGCTGTTCGAGGCCATCGCCGACTACGCCGATGGCTGGATGCCCATCGGCGGCGCCGGCGTGCGCAAGCTGCTCCCGGTGCTCCACGCGGCCATGGAGGCCGCGGGGCGGGACCCCGCCGAGCTCACGATCATCCCCTTCGGCGTCATGGCCGACGCCGGCAAGATCGCCTACTACGCGGAGATCGGCTTCGACGAGGTCGTCTTCCGCGTCCCGCCCGCACCCGCGGATGTGGTCCTGCCGATCATGGACCGCCTCGCCGAGTTCTGTTGACATTCGCGTGGCTTCGCTCCGCTCAGCAACGCCGGCGCCGCCGAAGCTGCGGGCGTTCGGTGCTGCTCCGCTCCGCTGCGCAGCGTCGATAGTGGGGGGGTCAGTCGAGGAGGGCCTCGACGTTCTCGGGCGGGCGGCCGAGGACGACGCGGTCGCCCATGACCACGACGGGACGCTCCATGAGGGCGGGGTGGGCCAGCAGGACCTCGACCACCTGCTCGGCGGTCTCGACGTCGACGGGGGTGAGGCCCGCCTCCTTGAACTCGGGGTCGCGCCGCACCAGCTTCGAGGGCTCGACATCGACCGTGGTGACGATCTTCTCCAGCGTCGCCCGGTCGGGCGGGGCCTGCTTGTACAGGACGATCTCCGGCTCGATGCCGTGCTCCTCGAGGATCGCCAGGCTCTGGCGGGACTTCGAGCAGCTCGGGTTGTGGAAGATCACGACGTCATCGGCCATGTCCTGAACCTACTGAAAACTAGAATCGGTTCCAGTGGCTGATCTCTCCGTCGAGGACCTCACCGTCAGCCAGGCGGCGCGCCGCCAGCGGGTGATCGACGCCGCCCTCGAGCTCGGCTCGGCGGGGGGCTACGAGGCGGTCCAGATGCGGGACGTAGCCCGCACCGCCGGGGTCGCCCTCGGCACGATCTACCGCTACTTCACGTCCAAGGACCACTTGCTGGCCGCGGCCATGGTCGACTGGTCGGCCGACCTGGAGCGGCGGATCGCGCTGCGGCGCCCGCCCAACGGCTCGACGGCCGACGCGGTGGTCGACGTGATCCGCAAGGCCACCCGCCCGATGGAGCGAGACCCCCGCCTGGCCGCGGCGATGGTCCAAGCGGCGTCGGCCAACGAGCCCTCGGTCACCGCCTGCCAGCAGCAGACCACCGACACCATCGAGCGGGTCCTGACCGCCGCAATGGACGGGACCGAGTCTGACCGCAAGGTCCGCACCGCCCGGGTGCTGGCCCACGTCTGGAACTCGAGCGTGCTGCGCTGGGCCAACGGCTCCGAGGCCGTGGGCCAGATCGGCAACGACCTCGAGGACGCTGCCCGCCTCCTGCTCGACTGATCGCGTCCTCAACCGGGATCGAGCCTTCACCGGTCACGGGCCGGGACCGACTTCGTGTGGGACTAGAACGCGTTCTAGTATCGACGGTCGTGGACTTCGACGACACGCCGGACGAGGCCGCCTTCCGCGCCGACGCCCGAGCCTGGCTCGAGGCCCATGCCGTACGCCGCCTGCCCGACGCCCGCCCGACGATGGCCGCGGCCAACGACCCAGGCCACCTCGAGGCCTGCCGCACCTGGCAGCGGAGGCTCTACGACGGCGGGTGGGCGGGCATCGCCTGGCCGAAGGCCTTCGGTGGGCGGGGTGGCACCCCCAACGAGGCCCGAATCTTCGCCCAGGAGGAGCGTCGGTTCGACGTGACCACCGGCATGTTCTCGGTCGCCGTGAACATGGTCGGCCCGACCCTCATCGCCCACGGCACGCCGGAGCAGCAGGAGCACCACCTCGACGCCATCCTGCGCGGTGACGAGCTCTGGTGTCAGCTGTACAGCGAACCCGGAGCGGGCTCGGACCTGGCCGGGCTGCGCACCCGGGCCGAGCTCGACGGCGAGACCTGGGTCGTCAACGGCCAGAAGGTCTGGAACTCGGGCGCCCACCAGGCCCAGTTCGGCATCCTGCTGGCCCGTACGGACCCGGATGCCCCCAAGCACGCCGGCATCACCTACTTCATCGTGGACATGGCGACCCCGGGCATCGAGGTCCGCCCCCTCCGTCAGATCACCGGCCACGCCCACTTCAACGAGGTGTTCCTCACCGACGTGGCCATACCCGCGGCCAACGTGATGGGCGAGGTCAACGCCGGCTGGGGCGTGGCCCAGACGACGCTGGCCAGCGAGCGGTCGATGATCAGCGGCGGGGGCGCAGGCACCGGGATCGAGCAGCTCATCGACCTCGCCCGCGAGTTCGGCCGGACGGGCGACGCCGGCGTGCGCCAGGACCTGGCCCACGCCTACACCCGGATCCGGCTCCTCGAGTTCCTCGGCCTGCGGGCCCAGACGGCACTGAGCCAGGGCAAGATCCCGGGCCCGGAGGTCTCGGTGATGAAGCTGGCCATCTCCGATCACGTCGAGCGCACCGGGGACCTGCTCATGGCCCTCGAGGGCCCCCACGCCACCCTCGGCGGCAGGGACGCCCCCCGGGACCAGCTCGCCCAGTACCAGTTCCTGGGCCAGTGGTCCGTCCGCATCGGCGGCGGGACCGACCAGGTGCAGCGCAACGTCATCGGCGAGCGTGTCCTCGGGCTTCCCCGGGAGGCCCGGGCCGACAAGGATGTCCCGTTCCGAGAGCTACAGGGGGCCTAGATGTACCTCCAGGAGACACCAGAGCAACAGGCGCTCCGGGCCGAGCTCCGGGCCTACTTCGCCGCGCTGCTGAGCCCTGAGGTCCGCGACGAGATCGGCTTCCGGGGCGAGGGCGGAGCCGGCTGGCGCCGGATCGTCAAGCAGATGGGCGCCGACGGATGGCTGGGGATCGGTTGGCCCAAGGCGTACGGCGGCCAGGGCCGCCCGCCCACCGACCAGTTCATCTTCTACGACGAGGTCCAGCGGGCGAAGGCCCCGGTGCCGTTCGTGACCCTGAACACGGTCGGCCCGACCCTCATGAGCTACGGCAGCGAGGAGCAGAAGGCCACCTTCCTGCCCCAGATCGTGGCCGGCGAGGTCAACTTCGCCATCGGGTACACCGAGCCCGGCTCGGGCACCGACCTGGCGTCCCTGCAGACCCGGGCCGTGCGCGACGGGGACGAGTACGTCATCAACGGGAGCAAGATCTTCACCAGCGGCGCCAACGACGCCGACTGGGTGTGGCTGGCCTGTCGGACGGACCCCGAGGCCAAGAAGCACCGCGGCATCTCCATGATCCTGGTGCCGACCGACGCCGAGGGCTTCTCCTGGACGCCGATCGTGACCGTCGGCGACAACCGGACGACGGCCACCTACTACGACGACGTGCGGGTCCCGGTCACGAACCTGGTGGGCGAGGAGAACGGCGGGTGGCGCATGATCACCACCCAGCTCAACCATGAACGCATCGGCCTGGCCGCCCATTCGGGCGAGGCCCACGAGCTCTACGCCGACGTCAAGACCTGGGCCGTCGAGCACGGTGCAATGGGGGTCCCGTGGGTGCGGGCCGACTTGGCCAAGTGCCACGCCCTGCTCGACGCGATGCACCTGCTCAACTGGAAGCTGACCACGGCCGTGGCCAATGACGAGCTGAACCCGGCCGACGCCTCAGCGGTCAAGGTCTACGGGACCGAGGCGGTGGTCGAGGTGTACCACCTGCTGCTCGGCGTCCTCGGTTCCGCCGGGTACCTGCGGGAGGGCTCGCCCGGGGCCGTCCTGTCCGGCCGGGTCGAGCAGGCGGGCCGGTCGGCCCAGATCAACACCTTCGGGGGTGGCGTGAACGAGATCCAGCGCGAGATCGTGGCCTGGATGGGCCTCGGCATGACGAGGGGGGCCCGCTGATGGCCGACGACGCCGTCCTGCCGACGCTCCGCGAGTTCGAGGGCCGCAGTGTCGGCCCGGCCGAGCCCGCCGACGACCCGGTCAACGTGCCCATGATCCGCCACTGGGTCGAGGCCATGGGCGACACCAACCCCGTGTACCTCGACGACGGGGCGGCGCAGGCGAGCGGTCGGGACGGCGTGGTCGCTCCCGCGGTGATGCTCCAGGTCTGGTCGATGAAGGGCCTGAAGTCCCAGGGCCCCCGACCGGCGACCGAGCAGAGCAACCTGCTGAACCTCCTCGACGGGGCCGGGTTCACCTCGGTCGTGGCCACCAACACCGAGCAGGAGTACCTGCGGGAGCTGGTGCCCGGCGACGTCCTGACCACTACGGCCTTCATCGAGAGCGTCTCGGAGGAGAAGACGACCGGCCTCGGTGTCGGCCACTTCGTCACCACCCGGACCGAGTACCGGGACCAGGACGACGAGCTGGTCGGCTCGATGATGTTCCGCATCCTCAAGTTCCGGCCCCGGGAGAAGGCCGCAGCCAAGGTGCCCCGGCCGAGGCCGTCGACGAACCTGGACAACCAGTTCTTCTTCGACGGGGCCAAGAACGGCAAGCTGCTCATCCAGACGTGCTCGTCGTGCGGGGCGCTGCGGCACCCGCCCGGGCCGATGTGCCCGAGCTGCCAGTCCCTGGAGTGGGACACGGTCGAGGCGTCGGGCAAAGGCACCGTCTACAGCTTCGTGACCAACCACTACCCGCAGGTCCCGGCGTTCGACTACCCGCTCAACGTGGCCCTCATCGAGCTCGAGGAGGGGGTGCGCCTGGTCAGCAACGTCGTGGGCATCCCGGCCGACGCCGTCGAGATCGGGATGGCGGTCGAGGTCGAGTTCACGGCCTTCGACGACGAGCTCACCCTGCCCCAGTTCCGACCGGTGGAGGCGTAGGCATGGACTTCTCGTTCACCGAGGAGCAGGAGGCCGTCCGCCAGCTGGCCGAACAGGTTTTCACCGGAACGGCGACCGTCGAGCGGGTGAAGGAGGTCGAGGCCTCCGAGGACCGCGTCGACCACCAGCTCTGGAAGGAGCTGGCCACGACCGGCCTGCTGGGCATCGGCCTCCCCGAGGCCCATGCTGGAGCCGGCCTCGGACTCGTCGAGGTCTGCCTCGTGCTGGAGGCCCAGGGCCGCCGGGTCGCCCCCGTGCCCTACTGGCCCACGGTCGTGGCCGCCCAGACGCTGGCCGAGTTCGGAACCGATGACCAGCAGGCCCGCTGGCTGCCGGCCGTCGTGGCGGGCGAGGCCGTGCTCACCGTGGCCCTCGAGATCGCCGCGCTGGGCTCCGTGCCGGCGGGTGAGGCCGTCGAGTCCGACGGCCAGTGGACCCTGCGGGGGACCTGGCCCAGCGTGCCCGCCCTACCCGTCGCCGATGCCGTGCTCGTTCCCGCGCTGATGGGTGACGATGTCCGGGTCTTCCTGGTGGCGACGTCCGCAGCCGGCGTGTCCGTCAACGCCGCCGAGACGACGAGTCGCGCCCGCGTGGGCCACCTCACCCTGGAGGGAGCGGTGGGCGAACCCCTCGACGACGACGTCGCTCTGGCCTTCGCCCATCAGCGGGCGCTGGTCGCGCTGGCCGCTGTCTCGCTGGGCGCGTGCGAGGAGGCCACCCGGCTGGCGGCCGAGTACACCTCGTCCCGCGAGCAGTTCGGCAAGCCGCTGTCGACCAACCAGGGCGTCGTGCTCCGGGCGGCCGACGCCTACATCGCCATGTCCGCCATGCGGGCCACCCTCTGGCAGGCGGCCTGGCGCCTGGACGAGGGACTGCCCGCCGATGAGGCCGTCGAGGTGGCCCACTGGTGGGCCTCTCAGGGCGGCCACGACGTGGTGCACATCACCCAGCACCTGCACGGCGGCATGGGGGCCGACATCGACTACCCCGTGCACCGCTACTTCCTCTGGGCCAAGGAGGTCACCGATGTCCTCGGCGGCCCCAGTGCCCACCTCGCCCGCCTGGGCGACCTGATCGCGGTGGAGGCTGAAGCCCGATGACCGACCTCGCCCCCACCCGGGCCTTCGCCGACGTGAGCGTGGGCGACGAACTGACCCCGCTGGCCATTCCGCTGACCCGGACGGTCATCGTGTCCACGGCCATCGCCACCCGGGACTACCAGGACGTGCACCACGACCCAGCCCTGGCGGTCGAGCGGGGCTCGCCGGACATCTTCATGAACATCCTCTCGACCAACGGCTTCGTGAGCCGCTTCATCACCGAGTGGGCGGGGCCGGCCAGCCGCCTGACCAAGCTGTCGATCCGGCTCGGCGCCCCCAACTACCCCGGTGACACCATGAGCTTCACCGGGTCGGTGGAGGCCAAGGACGAGGCGACGAAGACCATCACCGTGGCCCTGGTCGGAGCCAACTCGATCGGGGACCACGTGACGGGCAAGGTCGGGGTGGTGCTGCCATGAGCGAGACGCCGTCGAGCGAGGGCCCACCGGCCCGGCGGCACGGCCGCCAGGAGTGGAAGCCATGAGCGATGTCGGATTCGTCGGGACGACCGCCGTCGCCGGCATCGGCGCCACCGAGTTCTCCAAGGCGTCCGGGCGCTCGGAGATGCAGTTGGCCTGTGAGGCCACCGTGGCCGCGCTGGAGGATGCCGGCATCGAGCCCTCCGAGGTCGACGGCATGGTGACCTTCACTGCCGACACCAACCCGGAGATCGAGATCGCCCGCCTGACCGGCATCGGCGAGCTGACGTTCTTCTCGCGCATCCACCACGGTGGCGGCGCGGCCTGCGGCACCGTCCAGCAGGCGGCCATGGCCGTGGCCGAGGGCATCGCGGACGTCGTGGTCGTCTACCGGGCCTTCAACGAGCGCTCCGGCCATCGCTTCGGCACGGGCGTCCAGGACCGCCCGCCCGCGGCGAACGCCGAGGCAGCCCATTTCGCCTGGTACGCCCCCTTCGGTCTGCTCACCCCGGCCCAGTGGGTGGCCATGTTCGGCCGTCGCTACATGCACGAGACCGGCGCCACCAGCGAGGACTTCGGCCGGGTCTCGGTCGCCGACCGCCACCACGCGGCCAACAACCCCAAGGCGTTCTTCTACGAGCAGCCGATCACACTGGAGGACCACCAGAACAGCCGGTGGATCGTCGAGCCGCTGCACCTGCTCGACTGCTGCCAGGAGAGCGACGGCGGCCAGGCCCTGGTCGTGACCTCCCTTGACCGGGCCCGGGACCTGAAGAGCCCGCCTGCGGTCATCGTCGGCGCGGCGCAGGGCTCGGGCGAGGACCAGCAGATGATGACGTCGTACTACCGGGACTCGATCACCGGTATCCCGGAGATGGGCTTGGTCGCCCGCCAGCTCTACGAGCAGGCCGGCATCGGCCCCGACGACATCCAGACCGCCGTGCTCTACGACCACTTCACCCCCTTCGTGCTCTGCCAGCTCGAGGAGTTCGGCTTCTGCGGCGAGGGCGAAGCCAAGGACTTCGTGCGCGACGGCCACCTCGAGATGGACGGGCGCCTGCCCACCAACACCCACGGCGGCCAGCTCGGCGAGGCCTATATCCACGGCGTGAACGGCATCGCCGAAGGTGTCCGTCAGGTCCGGGGGACCTCTGTCAACCAGGTCGACGGGGTCGAGAACGTCCTCGTCACCGCCGGCACCGGAGTCCCCACCAGCGGCATCGTCCTGCGGCCCGACGCGTAGGCCTGCGGGACCGAGACCAAGGCAACCACGGGGGCGTGGGGTCGCGCCGAGGGTCGTCGGGGGCCGAGTCGACTCCGATCTCACGCCGGGTGACCACCTTTCGTACTGGCGCCCGATGTCCCGGCTATGGCCCCGAAATCAGGCGCCAGAACGATGGTGGGGGTGGCCGAACGGCCCTATTCGGTCACGGAGGGTGGGATTTCTGTCCCCGACGCCTGCCGGCCCGTCCTCACACCCCATTGTTTGCCTCGTTTCCGGTCCTCCCGCCCGACGGCTCAGGCGGGGGTCCATCTCGGGAGGACGACGCCCTCTACCGGCTCGGGGAAGACGACCCGGACCGGGGTGCCGATGGTGATGTCGGCGGGGCCGAGCTCGCCGATGGGGCCGTCGGGGGTACGGACCAGGTTGCCGACCATGCGGAGGGCCGGGTCCTCGTCGAGGGTGATGACGGCGACGTTGTAGGGGGCCTGCTCGGCGTAGGCGGCCAGCAGGGGCGGGTGGGCGATGACGAAGGACCAGACCGTGCCCCGACCGGATGCCGTCACCCAGGTGCTGGCCAGCGATCGGCAGTAGGGGCACATCGGCCGGGGTGGGTGGCGGAAGCGGCTGCAGTCCGCACACGTCTGGTACCGCAGCTCGCCGACCGCCGTGCCCGCCCAGAAGGGGGCCGAGACGGGGTCGTCGACGGTCGGTAGCAGCGTCATGGCCCCGGGATCACCAGCCCTTGAACTCCGCGTCCCGGCGCTCGACGAACGCCGCCACGCCCTCACCCATGTCGTGGGTGTGCATGACGTGCTCCTGGGCCATCGCCTCCTCGCCGAAGGCGGTGTGGCGGTCCTGGTCCACGGCCCGGTTGATCAGCCACTTGGTGGTGGCGATGGCCCGGGTGGGGCCCTTAGCGAGACGGCCGGACCACTCGGTCAGCGTGGCTTCGAGCTCGTCGGCGGGCACGACCTTGTTGACGATGCCCAGGGCGGCGGCGTCCTCGGCCAGGAGGTCGTCGCCGAAGAAGGCCAGCTCCTTGGCCTTGTGGGGGCCGACCGCCTTGGTCAGCAGGTAGGGGCCACCCGCGTCGGGGATGATCCCCCGGCGGACGAAGACCTCGATGAGCTTCACCCCGTCGGCGGCGATGACCAGGTCGGCCGCCAACGTCAGGTGGGCGCCGAGCCCGGCGGCGGTGCCGTTGAGGCCGACGATCACCGGTTTCTCGCAGTCGAGGATGGCCGAGATGAGGCGCTGTGCGCCGGTGGCGATCATGCGCATGGCGTCGCCCGCGATGCGGTCCGGGGCCCCCTCGGGCTTCGCCGGCCCGCCGCTGCGATCGGCCCGCAGGTCAGCGCCGGTGCAGAAGTGGCGGCCCGTGGCGGTCAGGACCACGCAGCGGACGTTCGGGTCGGCGCTGGCGGCGTCGAGGTGGTCGATGAGGCGGTTGCGCTGGTCGGGGGTGACCGAGTTGCCGGCGTCGGGTCGGTTGAAGGTCAGCCAGGCGACACCGTCGCGGACCTCGTGGAGCAGATCTTGTTCGTCGGACACGGCGGCGACTGTACGTGACCCCCACCGACCCTCCGTTCTGGTGGCTCTCCTCTGTTGCCCAGAACGGAGGGGAGCAGCCAGAACGGTTCGTCAGCCGAGGGAGGTGGCGCGGGCGGCGGTGCTGGAGCCGCCGTCGACGGGGAGGAGGACGCCGGTGATGGTCGCGGCGTCGGGGCCGGCCAGGAAGGCGACGGCGGCGGCCACGTCCTCGGGGGTGGTGAGGCGGGTGAGGTGCATGGCTTCGAGGCGGGCCCGGCCGGCGTCGTCGAGATCGGCGTCCCGGCGGTCGTTGAGCACGTAGCCGGGGGCGACGGTGTTGGCCCGGATGCCGTCGGCCGCGTAGTCAACCGCCAGCGAACGGGTCAGGGCGTTGAGGGCGCCTTTGGCGGCCACGTAGGCCGCCAGGCCGGGGGAGGCCCGCTCGGCGGCCCGGGAGGAGACGTTCACGATCGCGCCGCGACCCGCGGCGCGGAAGTGGGGGATGGCGGCACGGCACAGCCACATGGGGGCAGTCACGTCGACCCGGAGGGCGGCCTCCCAGTCCTCGGTGGCCACGGCGTCGACCGGGGCCGAGGTCACCGCGGCGACCGCGTTGTTGACCAGGATGGTGAGGCGGCCGTACCGCTGGGCCGTGGCGTCCACCAGTGCCTTCGCGGCAGCCTCGTCGGTCAGGTCGGCGGCCAGAAAGGTTCCGCCCATCTCGTCGGCGACCGCCTCGCCCCGTTCGGCGTTCCGGCCGGTGACCACGACGTCGGCGCCTTCGGCGGCCAGTCGGGCGGCGATGACCCGTCCCAGACCCGCGGTGGAGCCGGTCACCAGGGCGACCTCGCCCACCAGCCGACCCGGGTTCGGACCCCCCTCGATCACGTGCGTAAGGTAATCAGCCGCACGTGACACCGACGTCAGCTTTGGCGACGGTCGAGACGAGAGGGACTGAGATGAGCGGGTACCTGGAGGGCAAGTCGATCGCCGTCACCGGCGCCGGGAGGGGGATCGGCCGGGCCGTGGCCCTGGCCTGCGCGGCTGAGGGGGCCAGCGTCGTGGTCAACGACTACGGCGTGGCCCAGGACGGCAGCGAGCCCAACAGCGAGGTCGCCGACGCCGTCGTCAAGGAGATCACCGATGCCGGTGGCACCGCCATCGCCGTGGCCGACTCCGTGGCCGAGATGTCCGGTGGCGAGCGGATCGTGAACACCGCCGTCGAGCAGTTCGGCAAGATCGACGGGGTCGTCTGCCCGGCCGGCATCCTGCGGGAGCGGATGCTGTTCAACATGTCCGAGGACGAGTGGGACCCGGTCATCGCCACCCACCTCAAGGGCACCTTCACCGTGTTCCGGGCCGCCGCCGCCCGCATGAGGGAGCAGAAGTCCGGCTCGCTCATCGGCTTCACCTCCGGGGCCTTCGCCGGCTCGGTGGCCCAGGCCAACTACGCCGCGGCCAAGGGCGGCATCGTGTCCCTCGTGCGTTCGGCGGCGGCCGGCATGTACCACTACGGCGTGACCGCCAACGCCATCGCCCCCGTGGCCAAGACCCGCATGTCCGAGCAGGTCCCGATGGAGCTGCAGATGGGCGAGCCCGAGGACGTGGCCCCCATGGCCGTCTACCTCTTGTCGGACCACGCCCGGCACATCACCGGGCAGGTGTACACGGTGAACGGCCCGACCATCGCGGTGTGGAACCAGCCCGCCGAAGTCCGTGCCATGGAGAACGAGGGTGGTGGCCGCTGGGACCCCGAGACGATCGCCGCCCGCATCGACGACGGCGTCGGCCAGGAGCGCATGGGCCTCATCGACCGCCTCGAGGAGTACCGCAAGGCCGCCGCCTCCGGCGACAAGCCCAACCAGTAACGGGCTACGGCCGACTGCTGCCCTTCATCCGAACGGCGGTCTCCATGACCGCGCTGGAGAAGGTGTGGCAGGTGTCCGTCATGCCGTGGCCGACTTCGCTGGCCCGCTCGTAGTCGTCCAGGTCCATCAGACGGCCCAGGCTGATGCGGCAGGCCCGCCTCAGGGCGATGACCGCTTCGGCGAGGTCGGGGTCGAAGCCGGCATTGGCCCAGGCCAGGAAGCCGCGGCCCATCGTCTGGCCGGTGTACGGCTCCGGTCCCAGGATGGCCTGGGCGTCGACCACCCAGTCCAGGAGCGGCTCGTCGTCCCGGGAGAGGTGGGCGGTCGTGCGGCCGCCTTCGCCCCGGTCCGGGACGGTCATGTCGTAGCGGCGGTGCTCCCGGCCCGAGCCGGCCTGCGCGATGGCGAGGCCGGTGAGGTCGAACCAGTGGGTACAGCTCGTCCGGGCGTCGCCGTGGGTGCTGTGGGCGGTGGCGTCGGCGGTGACCGGTGCCCCCACGAGGCTCCGCAACGGGGCAAGGGCGGCTGGGCAGGTCGACCAGGGGTGCCGGACCGCGGTGCCCTCCAACGCCGTCACCATCACGCCGTTGTGGGCGATGCTCACCCGGAAGTGGTGGAAGTCGTCCTCCAGCTCCCCCTCCACCAGCTCCGGCGACACCGTGACCAGCTCGATCCTCCGCCGGTACCCCGCTGTGCTGCTCACCCCGCCCATGGTCGCGCGCCGCTGCCCGGGCAGCGGCCCCTCCCCGCTGTTGCTGCCCGAGGTCGGATCGGGACGCTGAGGCGATCAGGGGTAGCCGGGCTTCCAGATCATCAGGAAGAGGATGGCCACCAGGAGGAGCTTGAGGACCATGTCGGTCGCCCCGATCTTCTTGCCCAGCGCCTCGAGCTGGACGACCTGGGGCGGCGGGCCCTGGGCACCCGGCGGGGGGCCCTCGGTGGTGGCCAGCTCCTCGGCCAGCGCGTTGGCCTTGCGCACCGAGGGGAAGAGGATCGCGTGGGAGAGGCCGATGCCGACGATGTACAGCAACATCGACAGCGAGATCCAGAGGTCGCCGAAGCTGATGAGGTCGTTCTCGGAGAGCATGACCAGGAGCACGCCGAACACGAAGGTCAGGTAGATGAAGATCTCGGCGACCTTCGACACGGCGAAGGTCGCCTGGTTGATGGCCACGCCCTCGCGGCCGGGTCGCTGCTGGGCCTGCTGGGCGTAGAGGCCGTTGAGCTGCACCCCGCCGAAGCCGACGATGGCCGACAGGATGTGCAGCAGCAGCACGATCCCGTAGATCGTCTCGTCGCCGCCCAGCTGCACGATCGTCGCCAACACACCCATGGTCATCCTCCTGTTGCGGACCGGCGGTGAGCTTAGGTCTGGCGGTGGGCCAGACTGGCGAGGTGGGGGACGGGAACGTCACGGTCGGCCTGGACATCGGCACGACCTCGGTCAAGGGCCTGGCCGTGGACGACGACGGCCACGTGCTGGCCCAGGTCCGGGTGCCGCATCCGATCGGCATCCCCAGCGCCGACCGCTTCGAGCACGACGCCAACAAGGCCTGGCGTGACGGCGTCCGCCAGGCCTGGCGGGAGGTCTCCTCGGGCCTGCGCCCAGTGGGCGTGAACGTCGTGGCCATGGTCCCGTCCCTGGCGGCGGTCGACGCCCGGGGCCATGCCCTCACCCCCGGCCTGCTCTACGGCGACGAGCGCGGGCGGCGGGCCGGGCGCCCGACCGGTGCCCCAGGCGACGTGGGCGAGCTGCTCGGTTTTCTGACCTGGTGCCGGGAGCAGGCGCCGGACGCCGCCGGCTTCTGGCCGGCCCAGGCGGTGGCCAACCATGCCCTTGGCGGCGACGGCGCGATGGACTCCATCAGCGCCATGTCCGCCTACCCACTGTTCGACGGCAGCGGTTGGGACGATGCCATCCTGGCGGAGTCCGGAGTCACCGCCGACCGGCTGCCCCGGGTGGTCAACAGCGACACGCCCGTCGGAGAGATCGACGGCGCCGCCATCGGCCCCGGGGGCATCGACGCCTTCGGCGAGCAACTGGTGGCCGGGGCCGAGGAGCCCGGCGACGTGCTGGTCATCTGCGGCACGACGTTGATCACCTGGATCGTCGCCGACGAGTGGATCGAGGTCCCGGGCCTCTGGACGATCCCGCACTCGACCGCGGGCCTGACCCTCATCGGCGGCCCGAGCAACGCGGGGGGCCTCTTCCTCAACTGGGCCACGCACCTGCTGGCCCGGGGCGACGACCCCGTCCCCGACCGGGTTCCGGTCTGGTCGCCGTACGTCCGGGGCGAGCGCACACCGTTGCACGACCCCGACCGCCGGGCGGTGCTCGACGGCCTCGACCTGACCCACGGGCCAGGGGCGCTGCGGCGGGCGGCCTTCGAGGCGGCGGGCTTCGTGGTCCGCCACCACCTGGACCTGGCCGGGGTCCCGGCCAACCGGCTGGTCCTCACCGGCGGCGGCACCCGGGTGCCCGAGTGGGTGAAGGCCCTGGCCGACGGCACCGGCCTGCCCGCCGATGTCGTGGCCGTCCCCGAGGGCGGCGCCCTCGGCTCGGCGTTCTTCGCCCGCCTGGCGGCGGGTCTGGAGACCGATGCCACTGCCGCCCGCCGCTGGTCCCGCATCGACCACCGGGTCGAGCCCGATCCCGCCTGGGCCGACGCGTGCGCCGCCCGCTACCAGCGCTTTCGGGAACTCGCCGATGCCTGACACCGCCCCCTTCCCCTCGTTCTGGCGCCCGATTGAGGCGCCATGACGCCACAATCGGGCGCCAGAAGCGATGATCGGCTGCTCGAGGGACGGGTCGCGTTGATCACGGGGTCGGCGTCGGGGCAGGGGCGGGCCGCGGCCCTGCGCTTCGCCGCCCACGGGGCCGCCATAGCCATCGTGGACATCGACGACGAGGGCTCGGCCGAGACGGCCCGCCGGGTCGAGGCGACCGGGGCCGAGGCCGCTGTCGTCCACGCGGACGTCTCGGTGCAGGCCGACGTGGAGGCGATGGTGGTGGCGACCGTCAGCCGCTGGGGGCGCCTCGACGTGCTCTACAACAACGCGGCCGTGCAGATGTCGGGCCGGCTGGTCGAGTGCACCGAGGACGACTGGGACCGCACCATCGCCACCAACCTCGACGCCGCCTTCTGGGCCTGCCGGGCCGCCCTGCCGGTGATGCTGGACGGGGAGGGAGGATCGATCATCAACACGGCGTCGGTCCTCGGGCTCATCGGCTCGGAGGGCTACGTCGCCTACGGGGCGGCAAAGGCGGGCCTGGTCGCGCTCACCCGCCAGATCGCCGTCGAGTACGGCCCGTCCGTGCGGGCCAACGTCATCGCGCCCGGCTCCATCGACACCCCCCGCTTCCAGAAGGTGGCGGCGGAGATGGACGACCCCGAGGCCTTCGTGGCCGGGCTGGCCAAGGCGATCCCGCTGCACCGGCTGGGGACCGCCGAGGACGTCGCCTCCATCGCCCTCTTCCTCGCCTCTGACCTCTCGGCCTACGTCTCCGGCGCAGTCATCCCGGCCGACGGCGGCCTGGCGGTCTATCGATGACCGGGCAGCAAGCCCCGGTTCTGGGCCCACCCCCGTGTCGGGGAGAACACAGGGGTGTGCCCAGAACCGGTTTCCTGGAGGGGGTGGGGCGATGAGCCGGGTGGCGGTGGTCGTCGGAGGGGCCTCGGGTCTGGGCGAGGCGATCGCCGAACGGCTGTCCGACGACGGGTTCCTGGTCCTGGTGGCCGACATCGACGGGACCGGTGCGGCGCTCACCGCCGGTCGCATCGGGGGGATCGCCCACCAGGTCGACGCACGCGATGACGGCGCGGTCGCGGCGATGGTCGAGCGGGCCGTCGGGTTCGGGAAGCTGAGGGTCCTCGTGCTCTCCGCGGCGGTCGAGACCCGGGCGCCCCTCATCGAGACCACCGACGAGGCCTGGCGGGAGATCATCGACACCAACCTCAAGGCACCGTTCCTCTGCCTGCGTCATGCCGTGCCGCCCATGGTCGAGGCCGGTGGCGGATCCGTCATCGCCATGGGCTCGACCCTGGGCCAGATCGTCGCCCCGCAGTACCCGGCCTACTGCGCCAGCAAGTTCGGCCTCACCAACCTCTGCAAGCAGGTCGCCATCGAACACGCGCCGGACGGCATCCGGGTCAACGTCGTCGCCCCCGCCGCGACCGAGGTCGGCCTCTTCGCCCGGGTGGCCGAAGCGACCGGGGACCCCGAGGGCATCAAAGCCTTCGTCGCCGGCAACGTCCCCATGGGCCGCCTCGGCACCGCCGACGACGTCACGGCGCTGGTCAGCTTCCTCGCCGGCGACGACTCGACCTACATCAGCGGCGTCGTCCTCCCCCTCGACGGGGGCCTCGCCGCCCGCCGGGCCTGACCCGGACGCGAACCGGCCCCCGATTCGACTCCGGGGGGAGGCGAATGGGGGCCGGAACGGGACGGGCTAGAGCTGGTTGGCCTCGCCGGTCTCCAGCAGGGTCTTGAGGTCGCTGAGGATCCAGGCCCAGCCACCGCCGCCCTCCTGCAGCGAACCGTCGGCGGTGATCGTGCCCGCCATGACGGGAGCATCGGTCACGTCGTGGGTCACCGTGAGGCGGCAGAGGTCGTCGCTCTCGGCGTGGATCTCCCAGGTGACCGTGGTGAAGCCCTCCTCGGTCTGGGCCGGCTCGAAGTGCATGCGGTAGGTCTGCACCAGGCGGTTGGGCGGGTCGACCTCGACCACCTCGCCGTCGACGATGACATCGGGCATGTCGGGCATGTACTGCTTCATCTCGTCGCTGGCGCGGCACTCGTAGCGCCCGCCGGGGGTCAAGTCGTAGGTGGCGGCGACGTGGTAGCCGTAGCGGCCGTTCCACTCCGGCGAGGTGATGCCCTCCCAGATCGCCTCCGGGGTGGCCTTGATGTAGACGCGGAAGACCTCGGTCGTCCGGGTCCCGGTGTCGGTGGTCGTGCTCATGCTGATGTCTCCAGTTGCTGCTTGAGGTCGGTGAGCGCCGACACGCGGCGCTCGGTGTACTTGTCGATCCACCGGTCGTGGATGAGCCGGATCGGTACGGGGTTGAGGAAGTGCAACTTCTCCCGACCGCGCTTCTGACTCACGACCAGGCCCGCCTCCTCGAGGAGCCGGAGGTGCTTCATGACCCCGAACCGGGTCATGGCGATCCCCGACTCCAACTCGGAGAGCGTGCGCCCCTCCCGCTCGAAGAGCAGGTCGAGGAGCAGGCGCCGGGTCGGATCCGCGAGCGCCTTGAACACGAGCTCCAGCTCCTGCTCATCGTCGCTCACGACGACGACAATAGGTGACTAAATAGTCACCTGTCAAGGGTCGAGCCGAATGGGGCGGGGGAGCGGTCGTAGGGTCGAGGTGTGACGGCGACCGTCGAGGATCCGCAGCTCGGTCCCCTGACGCGGCGTCGGGGCCGGTGGCGGGGCGAGATCGACCTGCTCGACCGTCGGGTGCCGCTGGCCGTCGTCGGGGGACGCCGCGGTCCGGACGACGCGGCCTTGGCGATTGCCCACCGCGCGTCGGACGAGGAGGCCGGGGCCCGGACCGAGCTCGAAGCCGCCCTCGCCGACCACCGAGAGCCATCCGGCGAGACGGCCGAGGGGTGGAGTGTCGAGTGGGTGAGCGTGGCGCCCCTCGACGGTGCCCTCACCCTCGAGCTCGGGCTCCGGGTGGCGTGGGACGAGGAGCACACCCTCGGCGCGCGCCTCCGCGACGGCCGCCTCGTCGAGCTCAACGGCAGCGTCCTTCGCCCATGAGCCCCCACCCCCTCGTTCTGGCCCTTGATTTCGCCCCGATGGCAGCGAAATCACCGGCCAGAACGGCAGGGCAGGGAGGGGGCGGGGGATGACGGTGGAAGGGTTCCGGGTGCTGGACGCCGACGCCCATGTGGTGGAGCCGCCCCACGTGTTCGCCGAGTGGTCCGCCGTGGGGCCGATGATCATCGATCTGCCCGCGGACACGCCGATGATCCCGTGCGGGGACGCCGAGGCGATCGCCGACCAGATGGCCCATGGCTTCGACGCCCCCTCCTACCTTCGGGCCATGGACGCCCAGGGCATCGACGCCGTTGTGCTCTACCCGTCCATCGGCCTGTTCGTCCCGTTCCAGCCCGAGCTCGACGGCATCCAGAGCGCTGCGGCCTGCCGGTCCTACAACGAGTGGTTGGCGGGGTACTGCGCCGAGGACCAGGGCCGCATGGCGGGGGTCGGGCTCGTCCCGCTGGCCGACCTCGGCCTCGCCGCCGCCGAGGCCGAGCACGCGGCGGGCCTCGGGCTGGTCGGGGTCCTGGCCCGGCCCAACCACCTCTACGGCCGCAACCTCGGTGACCCCGCGTACGACCCGCTGTTCGACGTGCTGACGGCCGCCGACCTCGTGGTGGCGGTCCACGAGGGCCTCGGGCTGCGGGGCCCGACCATCGGCGTCGACCGCTTCGACGGCTTCACCGCCCGTCACCTCCTGTCGCACCCGATGGAGCAGATGGCGGCGATGGCCAGCCTCGTGCTCGACGGCGCTCTGGCCCGCCACCCCACCCTCCGGGTGGCCTTCCTGGAGTCGGGCACCGGCTGGCTGCCCTATTGGCGGCACCGGCTCGACGAGCACCAGGAATGGATGGACCCCGGCGCCGAGCGAGCGTCGGACCTGTTCGCCCGTCAGTGCGTGATCTCGACCGAGGCCGACGACGCCCTTACCGGGACGGTCATCGAGCAGGTGGGAGCCGACCACGTCGTCTGGGCCAGCGACTTCCCCCACCCCGACGCCCTGTTCCCCGACGCCGCCACCACCTTCGTCGCCGAAGCCCGGGCCCAAGGAATCGATGACGCCGACCTGGCCACCGTCCTGTGGGACTCACCGCTCGCCTTCTACGGCCTCCACGACCGCCTCACCTGACCCAACTTCCTCGTTCTGGGCCCTCCCCTCTGTCGTGCACAACAGAGGGAATGCCCCGAACGGGGGATGGCGTAACCTGACACGCGTGTCAGCTTCGATGCCCGTGGTCGACGGCATGGCCTTCGACACCATGGCGCAGTTCACCGCCGTCGCCGGCGACCTGCGCGATCCCTACCCGGACCTGGTGCGCAAGCGCCGGGACGAGCCGGTGCAGGAGACGCTGATGGCGTCCTTCATCGAGGGCCTCGAGGAGACGAGCTACATCGTCCACCGCTACGACGATGTGGTGGCGGTCCTCCGGGACAACGTCACCTACTCCTCGTCCGCGATTCGCGAGCTCATGGCGCCGGTGATGGGCGACTACGTGCTGGTCGGCATGGACGAGCCGGAGCACAAGCGCCTGCGGGCCTTGGTCAGCGTGGCCTTCCGTCAGCGCAGCCTCGCCGCCTGGGAGCCCTTCGCCGAATCCGTCGTGAACAGCTACCTGGACCGGGTGATCGATCGGGGAGGCGCCGAGCTGGTGCGGGAGCTCACCTTCCCCTATCCCATCCAGGTGATCGCCAAGATCCTCGGCGTCCCGCCCGAGGATGCCGACAAGTTCCACGAGTGGGCGTGGTGGATCATCAACGTGGCCGCCGACCCCGACAAGGGCCTGGCCGCGTCGGTCGCCATGAAGGAGTACCTGGCCGAGGTGCTGGAGCTCCGGCGGGCCGATCCGGGCGACGACGTCCTCAGCGAGCTGGTCCACGCGGAGCTGAACGGCGAGCAGCTGGGCGACGAGGAGATCTTCTCCTTCATCCGCCTCCTGCTCCCCGCCGGGGCCGAGACCACCTATCGGGCGACCGGCAACTTCCTGTTCGGCCTGCTGACCAACCCCGATCAGCTCGCCGCCCTCCGCGACGACCGCAGCCTGATGACCCAGGCCGTGGAAGAGGCCATCCGCTGGGAGTCCCCCCTCCTGATCACCGCGCGCACGTCGACGGCCGACGCGGAGGTCGCCGGGACGGTCATCCCTGCCGGCCACCAGGTCGTGGCCCACGTCGGCTCCGCCAACCACGACGAGGCCCGCTGGGACCGCCCGGAGGTGTTCGACATCTTCCGGGCGCAGAAGCCTCACGCCGCCTTCGGCTTCGGTCCCCACATGTGCCTGGGCATGCACCTGGCCCGCCTCGAGATGCGGGTGGCGGTGTCTGCCGTGCTCGACCGACTGCCCGACATCCGCCTCGACCCGGCCGCCGAGGACGTCCACATCCACGGGGAGCGGTTCCGCTCACCGACCTCGCTGCCCGTCCTCTTCGGATAGACCGACGGTGATGCAGATCGAGATCATCCAGGAGCGGTGCATGGGCTCGGGCAACTGCGCGTTCTGGGCACCCGCCACCTTCGACATCGGCGACGACAACGTGGCCTTCGTGGTCGACCCCGCGGGGGACCCCGAGGAGAAGATCCGGAACGCCGCCGACGGCTGCCCGACGCAGGCCATCGTCCTCACGTGACGCTGGGGGTCAGCGAGGACCACCGGACGCTGCACGACACCGTCCGCCACTGGGTCGAGGCCCGCGAGGCGCTCCGGTCGGCCCGGGACACCCTCGACGAGCCGACCGACGCCCTTCCGCCGTTCTGGGACGAGTTGGCCGGGATGGGCTGGCTCGGCCTACACGTCGACGAGGCCCACGGCGGCTCGGGCTACGGGCTGACGGAGTTGGCCGTGGTGCTCGAAGAACTGGGCCGGGCCTGTGCCCCCGGGCCGATCGTGCCGACCGTGCTGGCCGCCGCGGTGATCGACCGGATGGGCGACGACGACGCCCGGGCCGCGTACCTGCCCGGGCTGGTCGACGGTTCGTCGGCGGGGGCCGTGGCCTTCGCCTCGGATCCGGCCGCCGACGAATGGACGGCGGTGCTCGGTGGCGTGACGGCCGGCGTGGTCGTCGTGCCCATGGACGACGGCTGGTCGGCGCTGCCCGCCGACGGCCTGACGGTGGAGGAGCACAAGAGCCTGGACCCGACCCGGCGCCTGGCCACGGTTCGCCTCGCCGGCGAGCGCTCGGGTCACCGCCTGGGCGACGAGCCCCGGTCCGGGTTCGTGCCCGACCTGGCCGCCACCCTGCTGGCCGCCGAGTCCATGGGCGGGGCGGCCTGGTGTGTCGAGACGGCGGCGGCCTACGCCAAGGACCGCGAGCAGTTCGGCCGGCCCATCGGCCAGTACCAGGCCGTCAAGCACCGCTGTGCGGACATGCTCGGCGCCCTCGAGTTGGCCCGGGCGGCCACGTGGGACGCCCTGCGGGGCGGCGACGAGGACGAGGTGGCCGTCGCCATGGCTGTCACGGGGGCGCTGGCCGCCGACGCCTACGTCACCTGCGCCCAGGGGTGCGTGCAGGTCCACGGCGGTCTCGGCTTCACCTGGGAGCACGACGTCCACCTCTTCCTGCGGCGGGCCATGGCCACCCGCCAACTCCTCGGCGGCGAGGAGGGGTGGCACACGCTCGTGGTCGAGCGGGCCCGGGGCGGCGCCCGCCGGTCCATGACCGTCGACCTCCCCCCGGAAGCCGAGGACCACCGGGTCCGGGTCCGTTCCTTCCTCGACGACCTCCAGGCCCAGCCCCGCGACGAGTGGGATGCGATGATCGCCGACACCGGGTACCTGGTCCCGAACTGGCCCGAGCCGTGGGGCCTCGACGCCGACGCCATACACCAGTTGGTGATCGACGAGGAGTTCCGTGAGGCCCGCATCCGGCGCCGCCACCTGCAGGTCGGCGCCTGGGTCCTGCCCACCCTCGTAGCCCACGGCACCCAGGCCCAGCAGGAGCGCTTCATCCCGCCGACCCTGCGGGGCGAGATCCTGTGGTGTCAGATGTTCAGCGAGCCCGGGGCCGGTTCGGACCTCGCGTCGCTCAGCACCCGGGCCGAGAAGGTCGACGGAGGCTGGTCGCTCACGGGCCAGAAGGTGTGGACGACGATGGCCCACATCGCCGACTGGGGCATCTGCCTCGCCCGGTCCAACCCTGATGCCCCCAAGCACCTCGGCATCACCTGCTTCCTGGTCGACATGACCAACACCGGCCTCGACATCCGTCCGCTGCGGGAGCTGACCGGGGCCGAGATGTTCAACGAGGTCTTCCTCGACGAGGTGTTCGTGCCCGACGACCTCGTCGTGGGCGAGATCGACACCGGCTGGGAGGCGGCCCGCACCACGCTGGCCAACGAGCGGGTCTCGATGGGCAGCGGCTCGTCGTTCGGCCCGGGCGTCGAGGGTCTGCTCGGCCACGCCGCCGACGGGGCCTCACCGGTGGTGGTCGACCGCGTCGGCCGTCTGCTGGCCGAGAGCCACGCCCTAGCCGCCCTGGGCTGGCGCTCGACGCTCCGGGCCCTCAGCGGGGCCGAGCCCGGGCCCGAGGCCAGCGTGCGCAAGCTCCTGGGCGTCGAGCACGAACAGCGCATCCAGGAACTGGGTCTCGGCCTCCTCGGCCCGGCCGGGGCGATCGACGAGGGTGACGGCGCGGCCTGGATCGGCGGTTACCTGGGCAACCGCTGCTTGTCCATCGCCGGCGGCACCAGCGAGATCCAGCGCAACGTCATCGCCGAACGCCTTCTCGGCCTCCCCAAGGACCCGTGAGCAGCGACGATCGGTCCGGCTCGGTGCGGCGCCGGCCGACCATCGCCTTCGACCTGGACGGGACGCTGTCGGACTGGGAGGCGGCGATCCGGCGGACCGAGCCCGAGCACGCTGATCGCCTGCTCGAGGTCCTCGACGGGCTGCACCCCCGTCAGGACGGTCACCGCGTGGACGGGGCCCACTACCTGCTCTTCGTCACCGGCGCCGACATCTGGGCCCAGGTCCTCGGCTCCGAGGACGGCGCGGTCGAAGCGGCCGAGCGGTTCGAGGCCGGGTTCCACGCCGTCGCCTTCGCCGAAGCCGACGCCGTTCTGGCCCAGCTGGCCCACCGCTTCCGCCTCGCCCTGGTCACCAACAGCCCCCGGGCCCACGCGGCACTGGCGGACATGGGACTGACCGACCACTTCGACGCCGTGGTCGAGATCCCACCCGACCTGCGCAAGCCACGAGCCGAGGGCTTCTGGCACGCGGCCGAGCAGCTCGGGGTCGACCCCGGTGATCTGGTCTACGTGGGTGACAGCTACCGGTGCGACGTCCAGGGCGGCCTGGCCGCCGGTGTCCGTCCCGTCTGGGTCGACCGCTGGGACACCGGCCTGCCGGTTCCCGACGGCGTGGTCCGCATCGCCGACCTGACCGCGTTGCCCGCCGTCCTGGCCTAGCGTCCGCGCCATGGCGCAGGTCCCCACCGTCACCGGAACCATCGACACGGCCGACCTCGGCCCGACCCTGATGCACGAGCACGTCTTCGTGATCAGCCCCGAGATCATCCAGAACTACGGCGACTACTGGGACGCCGAGGAGCGCATCGCCGACGGCGTGGCCAAGCTCAACGACCTGGCCACCCGGGGCATCCGCACCATCGTCGACCCGACGGTCATCGGCCTCGGCCGCTACCTGCCGTGGGTGCAGCGGGTGGCCGCCCAGGTCGACCTGCAGATCGTGGCCGCCACCGGGCTCTACACCTACAACGACGTGCCCTTCTACTTCCACTACCGGGGGGTGGTGTTCGACACCGACCCCGACCCGATGGTCGGGATGTTCGTGAAGGACATCACCGAGGGCATCGCCGACACCGGGGTGAAGGCGGGGATCATCAAGTGCGCCACCGACCGGGACGGCCTGACCCCCGGTGTCGAGCGGGTCCTCCGGGCCTGTGCCCGCACCCACCGGGAGACCGGTGTCCCCATCACCACCCACACCGACGCCGGCACGTTCCGGGGTCGGGACCAGCAGCGGGTGTTCGCGGAGGAGGGCGTGGACCTCACCCGGGTCGTCATCGGCCACTCGGGGGACTCGACCGATCTCGACTACCTGCGCGAGCTGATGGACAAGGGCTCGATGATCGGCATGGACCGCTTCGGCATCGACGTGCTCCTGCCCTTCGACGACCGGGTGCAGGTGGTGGCCGACCTGTGCGCCCAGGGCTACGCCGACCGCATGGTCCTGGCCCACGACGCCGCCTGCTACATGGACTGGTTCACGCCCGAGGTCCAGTCGATGATGGCGTCGAACTGGCACTTCAACCACATCTCCGACGATGTCCTGCCCGAGTTGCTGGAGCGGGGCGTCACGCAGGACCAGATCGACCAGATGCTGGTCGCCAACCCGCAGCGCCTCTTCGGGACCACCGGGGCCTACTGAACCTCGGCGGGTGGCTCAGGCCAGGAGGCACACGGCGCGGTCGACGGCGTCGGCCCACCAGGTGAGCTCGGGGCCCGGGCCTCCGAGTGCCTTCTCCCAGCCGAGGAGGAGCATGTGGCCGAGGAGGCCGAGGGCCACCTGGTCGTCGAACCAGCCGCCGGTGGCCACCCCGGCCCGCTCGAGCGCGACCCGGTAGGCCTCGATCACGGCCTCCTTCGCCTCGGGGAGCCGGGACGAGTTGAGGGCCAGGTAGTGGGCCAGGTCGAAGGCGGGCGGGGCCCGGCCGGGCAGGGCCCAGTCGATCATGACGGTGGCCCCGTCAGGCCGCGAGCCCAGGTTGCCCAGCTTGACGTCCCCGTGGACCAGCGTGTGGGGCCCGGAGGCGAGGGCCGTGAGGAAGGGCCGCGGGTCGTCCTGCAGGGCGAAGAGCTGCTCGGCCATGCGCGGAGCCACCTCCGGGAGCCGCTCCCAGCCGGTGACCGCCAAGCCGGGGACGACGGCGGGTTCCGGGCGGGCCGCCTCGGATCGCATCGCAGCGGGGGTGAACCAGGCGTAGCGCTCCTCGAGGCCCAGCAGGCCGAGGGTGTCGGCCCAGTCCCAGAACTCGGCGTGCAGCGCGGCCAGATGACCGACGAACCGGCGGTGCTGGCCGAGGTCGACGGGCGTGTCACCCCCCGGTACCAGCCAGTCCCCGACGTCGTGCATCAGGATCGCCGACCCCCCGGGCTGGGCGAAGACGTCGACCACCACCGTGTCGATCACCGGGGGGAGCCGCGCCAATGTGCCGGAGGTCCACAGCGAGAGGAACCAGGTGCCGTCGTCGCCGGTGACCCGCATGATCCAGTCGTCCGCGGCCCGGATGTGCTTGAGCACGTAGGCCTCGCCGTCGACCACCAGCCGCTCCAGGACAGCGCCGGACTTGCCATCCGGGGTGAGCATCGTCTCGCGCGTCGTCGCCGCGGCCAGCCAGTCCTCCAGCCCGTGCACGCCCCCAGTTCACCAGAACGATCTGGTCGCCGCCGCCGCTCTACGATCCCCCCGTGGCTGACGAGGACTGGACCTTTCCCTTCGAGGGCACCCTGCACGAGGCGTTCCCGGCCCTGCACGAGGCCCAGAGCGCATGGCTGGCCCAGATCGATTCTCTGCCCGCCCCGGACCGCAGGACCCACGAGCTCATCCGCCTGGTCTGCACGGTGATCCTGCGCAACCCGGAGGGCATCGAGCGCCACGCCCGCCTGGCCGCGGAGATCGGCGTCAGTTGGGACGAGGTCCTCGGGGCGATGATGCTCACCACGCCGGGCTTCGGTGTCCTGCCTGCCGTCGAGGCCATGCCCACCGCCCGGCGCGGATTCGAGTCCGCCGAGCCGCCCGAGGCCGACTGAGGTGACGATCACCCCCCGCCCTGACTTCCGCATCCTGCCCCGGCTCCACGACGACAACGAGTTCTTCTGGACTTCGGGCGCCGACGGGCGGCTGCGCTTCCTGCGCTGCGGCACGTGCGGCTACTGGATCCACCCGCCGGGCCCGATCTGCCCCGTGTGCCACTCGAAGGAGGTGGCGCCGGAGACCGTGGCGGGCACCGCGGTCCTGCACACCTACACGGTCAACCGGCAGGCGTGGCTGCCCGGCTTCGACCCGCCCTATGTCGTGGCCATCGTGGAGCTCCCCGAACAGGAGGGCCTGCGTCTCACCACCAACCTGGTGAACTGCGCGCTCGACGACGTCCGCATCGGCATGCCGGTGCGGGTCGTCTTCGAGGCGTGGGAGGACGTGTGGCTCCCGCTGTTCGAGCCGGCGTGACCCCCGTGCTGGCCCAGGCCGCCCCCGACCCGGACCTGACCCGCCCCATCCTCGTCATTGCTGCCTGCGCGGTGATCATCGTCGTCACCGTGCTGATCCAGGTCGTGCAGGCCCGACGTAGAGGGGCGTCATCCGCGCCCGACGAGGTCGCCGAGCCGCAGTAGGTTCGCGGCGATGCGGCTGCGGTACTCCGACGAGGACGAGGCGTTCCGGGCCGAGTTGCTGGCCTGGCTGGACGAGCACCCACCGCCCACGCCCGAGGAGCGGGTCGGCCGTCGCTCGAGCGCCGACATGCCCGACTGGGCCAAGCGCTGGCAGCGCACCCTCTTCGACGGCGGCTGGCTGGTACCGGGCTTCTCGCCCGAGCGGGGCGGGCGCAACGCGACGACCGTCCAGCAGATGATCTACTTCGAGGTCTTCTCGGACCTCGACATCCCCCGGTCGGTGAACCCCCAGGGCCTGTCGATCGTGGCCGCCTCGCTGCTGGACCACGGCACCGAGGACCAGATCGAGCGCTGGGCCCTGCCCACCCTGCGGGGCGACCTGGCCTGGTGCATCGGCATGAGCGAGCCCGGTGCCGGCAGCGACCTGGCGGGCCTGTCCACCCGGGCGGTGCTCGACGGCGACGAGTTCGTGGTCGACGGCCAGAAGGTCTGGACGTCTGGCGCCCACCACGCCGACTGGTGCCTCTGCTACGTGCGGACCGACCCCGCGGCCCCGAAGCACAAGGGCATCAGCGCCATCATCATCGAGATGGGCTCGCCCGGCATCACCTGCCGCCCGCTGCCCGAGCTGACCGAGCCGGACTACGCCGACTTCAACGAGGTCTTCTTCGAGGACGTCCGGGTGCCCGCCGACCAGCTGCTCGGCGCGCTGAACGGGGGCTGGGCCATCACCCAGGGTTCCCTGGCCCACGAGCGGGCGATGCTCTGGATCGGCAACACCACGAGCCTCCAGCGGTCCGTCGAGGCCCTGCTCGAGCTGGGCGAGCGGCCCGGCCCCGACGGCCGGCCGCTGAACGAGGACCCCGCCTTCCGGGACGACCTGGCTCGGCTCCACATCGACGCGCAGGCCGCCACCCTCATCGGCTACCGCGGGTTCGCGCTGGCGGCCGACGGTCAGCCGGCACCCGAGCACGGGATCCTGAAGGCCTTCACCAGCGAGGCCGAGCGAGAGCTGGACCTCATCGCCGTCGAAGCCCTCGGACCGGACGGCATCGACCAGTCGATCCTGGGTCGGCCCGTGGTCCGGGAGGGCTCCTGGGCCGACCAGTACCTGCGGGCCTTCGCCGGCACGATCGCCGGCGGGACGAGCGAGATCCAGCGCAACATCATCGCCGAGCGGATCCTCGGCCTGCCCCGGCGCTGACGAACCTCAGCGGAGGGCGGGAAGGACCTCGGCGGCGAACAGCTCGAGGGTCTCGGGGGTGGCGAAGTCGGTGAAGGGGATGGTGAACAGCTCGACGCCCCGCTCGACGTCGGCCCGTAGGACTGCGGCGACCTCGTCGGGAGTGCCGGCGACGAGTCCTCCCCAGGCCCCGAAGCGACGCTCAGCCTGGGCCACGACCTCGTCCCGGTCGGCTGACGAAGGGGCCAGGCCTACGGGGCGTTGCAGCGACAGGCGGGCGGACCCGGTCTTCGGGCGGAGCTCGTCGAGCCGGGGGACCGCATAGGACGGGCAGTTCCACCAGTCGGCGTGTTTCGCCACGAGAGGAAGGGTGAGCTGCTCGCCGGCGCCGCCGAGGTGGACCGGCACGGTTCCGTCGGTCGGTCGGGGTCGGCCGACGGCTCCTCGCAACGTGAAGAACTCGCCGTCGAAGTCGAAGGGCTCACCCGCGAACATCAGGTTGAGGATCTGCAGGGTCTCGTCGAGCCGGGTCGCCCGCTGGCGGTTGGTGGCCTCGCCGAACCCGAAGCGCTCGATCTCGTCGGGCACCGAGCCCCAGCCGAGGCCGAGCTCCAGTCGCCCTTCGGTGATGACGTCGAGGGTGGCCGCCATCTTGGCCAGCAGCGCGGGGTGGCGGAAGGCGTCACAGAGCACGAGGTGGCCGAGGTGGATCCGCTCGGTGACCCGGGCCAACGCGCTGGCGACGGTCCAGCCCTCGAAGCAGTCATAGCCCGGGCCGGCCGGCGGCGTCAGGTGGTCCATGAACCACACCGAGTGGAACCCCAGCTCGTCGGCCAGGCGGACCCGGGCCTCGATCGTGGGGAAGTCCATCCGCAACTGCGGCAGGAAGAGTCCGACCTCTGCGCCCATGCCGCCGATCCTGGCACGTGCGTCGGCGATCTATGTTCCGGAGGTGACCACACACGGGGTCGAGGGGAAGCGGATCATCGTCACCGGCGCCGGCCAGGGGATCGGGCTGGGAATGGCCCGGCACCTGGTGGCCAACGGGGCGTCGGTCACGGTGGCGGAGTGGAAGGAGCACCGCCTGGAGCGGGGCCTCGCCTCCCTGGCCGAGCTGGGGGCCGGTGACCGGGTCTTCGGCACGGTCACCGACATCCGCGATCCGGCGAGCGTCGGGGCGATGGTGGCCGCCACCGTCGACCGCTTCGGCGGCGTCGACGGGCTCATCAACAACGCCCACACGTTCACCGCCAAGGCGTCGCTGCTGGAGGTCGAGGAACACGACCTCGACGTCAACCAGTCGACGGTCACGGGCACCTGGCACGCGATGCGGGCGGTCCACCCGTACATGGCCGCGCAGGGCTGGGGACGCATCGTGAACTTCGCCTCGGCGGCGGGCATCACCGGCATGGCCGACTACGGCGCCTACAACATGGCCAAGGAGGCCATCCGGGCCCTGACCCGGACTGCCGCCCGGGAGTGGGGTCGGGACGGGATCGTCGTCAACGCCATCGCGCCGGGAGCGGCGTCGCCCCGGGGTCAGGACGCCGCCGCCCGCGCCGAGGCCGAGTACCGGGACTTCCTGAAGGACCATCCCATGGGCCGCCAGGGCGATCCCGAGGACGACATCGGACCCGTCGCCCTCTTCCTCTGCTCGGACGCCTGCCGCTTCCTCACCGGCCAGACCCTCATGGTCGACGGGGGCGCCTTCCTGTGGGCCTGACGCCCTGGTTCGGCAACGTCATCCTGGGCGTCGTCGACCTGGCGGCGACCGCCGGGCGCCTGCGCACGGTCGGCCTCGACGTCCAGGAGGGCGGCACCCATCCGGACTTCGGCACCCGGAACATGATCGTGCCCCTGGGGCGCAGCTACCTGGAGCTGCTGGCGGTCGAGGACCGGGCGCAGGCCGAGCAGTCGCTCTTCGGGCGCACGCTGCTGGCCCGGACCGCCGATGGCGACCGCCTCGTGCGCTGGTCGATCCGCACCGACCGCATCGACGAGTTGGCGGCCGACCTCAGCCTCGAGGTGGAGGACCGCTCCCGGCTCCACCCCGACGGTCGCACCCTGCGCTGGCGGTCCGCCGGCATGACCCCGTCGCTCCTCGACGCCAGCCGCCCCTTCTTCATGCAATGGCCCGACGAGGACTGGCCCGGCCAAGAGCCGGCCCGGCACCAGGCCGTCGTCGGGGAGATCCTGGATCTCGAGGTGTCCGTTGCGGACCGGCAGGCGCTCGGCCACTGGACCCTCGACGCCGACCTCCCGCTGACCGTTCGTGACGGTCCCGGTGATCTGCTCTCGGTGACGGTGGAGCTGAACGGACAGCCCTGGCGCCTGGGGGCCGAGGGTTAGCGATACCTGTCCGGGCACGGTGCGGACCCGTTGTCGGGCCCAGCGACCCTTCCTGGGGACTGACTACCGTGTCAGGTTTCTCCGGACAGCAGGACTGAGGGAACCGTGCCGATCCACTACGAGGACGCCGTCGACCACACGGCGGTCATCACCATCGACCGCCCGGAGGCCAAGAACGCCCTCGACCTGTACCACTTCCGGGACCTGGCGGCGGCCTGGCGCCGGTTCGCCCAGGACGACGACGCGTGGGTGGCGGTCATCACCGGCGTCGGCCGCAACTTCATGGCCGGGGCCGACCTGAAGACCTACATCCCCCAGATCACCAAGCTCCACGAGGAGATCAACCAGGGGGGTGTCGACGAGATCGACGGCTGCAAGCTGCGGGACGGCACCGACGCCGTCCTGCGGGGGACCAAGATCTACAAGCCGATCATCGCGGCCGTGAACGGGCCCTGTGTGGCGGGGGGCATGGAGATGCTGGGCGGGATCGACATCCGCGTCGCCACGACCAACGCCCGCTTCGGTGTGATGGAGCCGAAGCGGGGCCTGTTCGCCGGTGGCGGCACCACGGTGCGCCTGCCTCGCCAACTGGCGTTCCCCGCCGCCATGGAGTTCCTGCTGACCGCAGAGGCCTTCCCCGCCGAACGGGCGCTGGAGCTGGGCCTGCTCAACGAGATCGTCGACGAGGACGACCTGCTGGACAAGGCGAAGGCCTGGGCGGCCCGCATCAACGCCAACGGCCCACTGGCCGTGCGGGCCACCAAGGAGAGCGTCCTGCGGGGCCTGGCCACCGACATGCGGGAGGCCTACCAGATCGAGTCCGAGCTCGGCTCGATGGTGTTCGGCAGCGAGGACGCCAAGGAAGGACCCACGGCCTTCGCCGAGAAGCGCCCGCCGAACTGGCAGGGGAAGTAGCCGGACCATGGGCATCGACCCGCGGTGCCCGTGTGTCATCGGGGTGGCGCAGTTCGTGTCGCGACCCGAGGACGGGCCCTGCCCCGAACCCCTGGCGATGTGGGGGCAGGTGGTCCGGGAGGCCGCCGCCGATGCCCGGGCCACTGGCGACGTGCTGGGCGCGGTCGGCAGCCTCCAGGTCGTCTACTGCCAGAGCTGGCAGTACGACGACGCCCCGGGGCGCTTGGCGGAGGCGCTCGCCATCGACCCCGCCCACCGCCTCTACTCCGGTATCGGGGGCACGACCCCCCAGGTCCTGGTCAACGACCTCGGCTCGGCCATCCTCACCGGCGACGTCGACGTCGGTGTGGTGTGCGGGGCCGAGGCCCTCGACACGAAGCGTCGGCTGAAGAAGGCAGGCGAGGAGCCGGCTTGGGGCCACCGCGATCCCGACCCGCCGCCGTTCCCCTTCGAGGCGCCCTTCCACCCCGCCGAGGTGGCCCACGAGGTCTTCCAGGCGTACCTGACGTTTCCGCTGTGGGACGTCGCCCGCCGGGCCCACCTCGGCGTCGAGCCCGTGGCCTACCGGCGGGCCATCGGCGAGCTCATGGCCCCCATGACGCGGGTGGCGGCGGCCAATCCCTACGCCTGGTTCCCGGTCGAGCGCTCGGCCGAGGAACTGGTCCACCCCACCGCCGAGAACCGAATGGTCGGGTATCCGTACACCAAGTACACGGTGTCGATCATGGACGTCGACATGGCGGGGGCCCTCGTCCTGGCCAGCCACGAGGCCGCCGACCGCCTGGGTGTGCCCGCCGAGCAGCGGGTCTATCTGCGGGGGTGGGCCTACGGCTGTGACCCGGTGTACGTGGCCGAGCACGCCGAGCCGTGGCGATCCCCGGCCATGGCCGAGGTGTACGCCGCCGCGCTGGGCGCGGCGGACCTGGGGGTCGACGACCTCACCCACCTCGACCTCTACTCGTGCTTCGCTTCGTCGGTCCACCTCGCCCTCGACGCGCTGGGCCTGGCGCCCGCCGACCCGCGGGGCGTCACGGTCACCGGCGGGCTCCCGTTCGCCGGCGGGGCAGGCAGCAACTACCAGACCCATGCGATCGCGGCGATGGTCGACGCCCTCCGAGCCGATCCCGGCTCGGCGGGGCTGGTCACCGGTGTCGGCATGCACCTGACCAAGCACGGGGCCGGCGTCTACAGCACCGAGCCAGGCCCCGTCACGCCGCCCGACCTGGCTGCCCTCCAGGCGGGCCTCGACGCCGCCCACCCGCCGGTGGCGATCACCGACACGGCCGAGGGACCGGCCACGGTGGTCACCTATTCGGTCGTCCACGGCCGGGACGGTGCCGCGGAGTCCGGGCTCGTGGTGTGCGACCTCCCGGACGGCTCGCGCGCCTACGCCCGGGTGGAGGACGCCGACGTCCTGGTCGAGATGGAGGCCACCGAGTGGGTGGGCTCCGAGGTGGAGCTGCGAACCGGTGAGGGTGGTCGCAACAGCATCAGCCCGAGGTCCTGACCGCCTGGTCCTCGTCGCTCGTCGACGATCCCTTCCCTGGCGGCGACGGGCCGAGCCGGAAACTTGATGAACAGAGAGGGTGACGAGGCCGGACGCGGCCGCTGTGGGTACCGTCGCCCCGTGCAGGAGAAGACGGTGCTCATCACCGGTGGCAACGCCGGCCTCGGCCTCGAGACGGCGGTGGCCCTCGCCGCCCTGGGGGCCTCGGTGACCATCACCGCCCGGGATGCGGCCCGAGGCGAAGCAGCCCGGGCCGAGATCGTCGAGCGCTCCGGGTCCGAGGCCGTCGAGGTCATGGCCCTGGACCTGGCGTCGACGGCGTCCATCCGGACCTTCGCCGCCGCCTTCCTCGACACCCACCCCCGCCTGGACGTCCTGGTCAACAACGCCGGTCTCATCCTGAGCGAGCGAACCGAGACCGAGGACGGCTTCGAGACCACCTTCGGGGTCAACCACCTCGGCCCCGTGCTGCTGACCGACCTGCTGCTCGACCGGTTGAAGGCGAGTGCCCCGGCCCGGATCGTGGTGGTGGCCTCCGACGCCCACAAGTTCGCTCTCGACGGCCTGAAGTTCGACGACCTCCAGTGCCACGGGCACTTCTGGTCCTACCGGGTCTACGGGCGGTCGAAGCTGGCCAACGTCTACTTCATGCGGGCCCTGGCCAAGCGCCTGGAGGGCACCGGGGTGACGGTCAACGCCGTGCACCCGGGCAGCGTGGCCACCCGCTTCGGCCGCGACGGCGACACCCGGCTGTCCACTGCCGTCACCACCGCCGTGGCCCGCCCGTTCTCCCGGACCCCCGAGGAGGGGGCCCGGACCCAGGTCGTGGTCGCCAGCGACCCCGGTCTCGAGGGGGTGTCGGGCACCTACTTCTGCAACTCGAAGCCGGCCGACAAGCGGCTCTCCCGGGTCGCCCGCGACGACGAGGCCGCCGAGCGCCTCTGGACCGTGAGCCGGGAGCTCCTCGGCCTCACCCCCTGACGGGAGTGGCGGCGGCGCTACTGTCCGAGAGGTGAGCGACGCCGGCGATCCCACCCAACTGGAGACGCCGGCGGTCCCCGGCCCGGACCCGGCGGCGACGCCGCCCGAGGGGACACCGGTGACGCCCGGCGGTGATCCCACCGGTGACCTCCACGTCGCGGTCCCGCCCCAGCCCCCACCGCCGGGTGACGGCGGCGGCTACGGCGGTGGTGGCGGTGACGGCTCCGGCCCGGGTCCCGAGGAGGGCGACGAGCCGCCCTGGTACAAGGCCACCTCGGTGATCGTCCTCGGCGTGATCATCCTCATCCTGGTGGTGGCGATCGCCGTCGCCCTGGCCTCCGGCGGGGGCGACGACGGTGGTGGCGACGACACCACGACGACCGAGGAGACGACGTCGACCACCGGCGCCTCGACCACGTCCAGCTCGACCACCAGCTCCACGACCTCCAGCACGACGACGTCGACCGCCACGACGACCACGACGACCACCACCACGACCACGACGGCGCCGCCGCCCACGACGGTCCCGCCGACGACGGTCTGACGCCGGCTCGACATCCGGCCGGCCGAGGCCGGGCGTCGCCGGGCCGCGGGGTCGGGCGCCGAAGGGGCCGGTAGGTTCGACGGCACCCGATCCCGGACCGGAGAACCCATGACGGCTCCCCGCCGCCGCCCCACCCTCCTCTGCACCGCGCTCCTCGCCCTGGCGCTGGTCGCGACCGCGGCGCCGTCGGCCGCCGTGCGGGCCGTCCCCGAGGCCGTGCGGGCGGGGGACACCCTGACCCTCGTGTCGAACCGGCGGGGCGAGGTGACCGTCGCCCTCGATGCGCCGGGTGACGGCGACATCTGGATGTCTCCGTCCAACCGCGGCACCGATCCGGCCTCGGGTGCCAACCCGGCCCGCGGACGGGTCGCGCCGGTCGATCCGGACGCCACCGTCCCCCGGCAGGGTCCGACGACCCGGAGCGTGATCGGCGAGGACGACCGACGTCTGCTGACGGCCACCACCGTGTACCCGAACCGGGCGATCGCCCACCTGACGATGGATCTCAGCCCCGGTGGGAACTTCGGCAGCTACCTCTGCACCGGCTTCCTGATCGATCGCAACACGCTGCTCACCTCGGGGCACTGCGTGCACGAGGGCGGGACGGGCTCGACGGCGGACTTCGCCACCAACATGACCATCACCCTCGGCCGGGGCCGCGGCGGCAACCCGGATGCCGCGCCGTACGGGACCTGCCGGGCCGGCGAGCTGCTCACCACGCCGGGCTGGATCGACGACGCCGGCGAGGGTCAGGACTACGGCATCGTCCAGCTGGCGAACTGCACGGTGCCCGACGTCGGCCGGCGGACGGGCTGGCTCGGCTACTTCGCCGTGCAGGGCCGGAGCACGCCTGGCCTTCACCCCGGCCAACGTCCGGGGCTACCCGGGCCTGCCGCCCCGGGGCCTGAACGGCACCCTCTGGACCCACAACGGGCAGGTGCTCCACTCGTCCTGGGCCATGGCCTTCTACCGGACCGACACCACCGGCGGGGAGTCGGGCTCGCCGGTGTACCAGCCGGGCCGGCCTTGGTGCGGGGCCTGCGCCATGGCGATCCACGGGTACGGCGCCGGCCACGGGGTGTTCCCCCACACCACCTTGAACCACGGGCCCCGGATCACCGTGGCCCGGTTCCAGGCGATCCAGCAGGTGGCCGGGGCCAACGGCTGAGGGCTACAGCACGGAGGGTCGGCCGACGATCTAACCTCGTGTCCAGCACGTTCCACGAAAGGCGGAGGTCCCCATGTCACGGTCCACCAAGCGGGTCGCGGTCATCGCCGCGCTCGCCCTCCTCGCCGGGTTGAGCGTGCTCACCGCCGGCAGCCCCGCGGCCAGCCAGGCCCCGGCGGAACCCACGCCACCGACCCCCGAGCTGATCGTCCTCCCTGAGGGCTACCAGCCGCCCACGACGGAGTCCGGCGGGGTGAGCCGGGCCTACAACCCGGGGGCCGAGGTCGCCACGAACCCGATCCCCAACGGTGGCGTCGAGGGCCGTCCGCTGGGCACCGAGTCGGTCATCGGGCTCGACGGCCGGATCCAGGTCACGGCGACGACCGCCTATCCGGCCCGGGCCGTCGGTCAGATCGAGGGCTTCGACTCCCTGATCGGCGGCTACACCTGCACCGGGTGGCTCATCGACCAGAACACCATCCTCACCTCGGGTCACTGCGTCCATCCCCCGGGCACGCCGGACAACAACATCGCCGAGAGCATCGAGTTCGCCCCTGGCCGCAACGGCGGCACGGACCCCTACGGCTCGTGCTTCGGGACGGACGTCTTCACGCCGAGCGAGTGGTCCGTCAACGAGAGCGAGTACGCCGATTGGGCGCTGGTCCAGCTCGACTGCACGGTCGGTGACGACGTGGGCTGGTTCGGGTTCTTCAGCGTCCCCGGCAGGACCGCCCTTCGGAACTCGCTGGCCCGCGTCCAGGGATACCCCGGCGACAAGCCCGACGGCACGCAGTGGGGCATGACCGACCGGATCGAGGCCTCGCAGACGAAGATGGTCTTCTACGACATCGACACCTTCGGTGGTCAGTCCGGCTCACCCGTCTGGAAGAACCGGACGGCGTGTGGTGGTCCCTGTGGCATGGCGGTGCACTCCTACGGCAACAACCACGGAACGGGCCCGCACGTCCCGTACAACCACGGTCCGCGGATCACCAATGCCCGGTTCGGGCTGATCGCGGACCTCGCCGACGACAACGTCATCAATTGAACCGGCGCGCCGTCGCCTGCGCCCTCGCCGTCGGACTGGTCCTCGCGACCACCGGCTGCGGGGGCGACGACGGTGACGAGGTCAGCACCACCGGCGGCACCGAGCCGGCCCCGAGCGTGACCAGCTCCGGGGAATCACTGTCCGTGGCCGAGGTGGCCGACCTGCCCGACGGGACCACCGTCACCGTGCTGGGCTACGTGTTCCAGCCCGACGAGGGCGCCACGGTCCTGTGTGACGTGTTCGGCGAGTCCTACCCGCCGACCTGCGTCGGTCCCACCCTGGTCACCAACGGCCTCGACGTGAACGCCCTACCCGGTCTCGAGTCGACCTCGGGCGGTGACGTCGTGGCCCCCGCGACCTGGACGACCGCTCCGGTCGAGGTCACCGGCATGCTCGCCGACGGCGCCCTCCAGGTCGGCTGACCCGCCGGCCCGCGGGCTGGAGGAACGACACCGAGGCGACCACGGGGCGTGGGGACGGGCCGCCGGCCGTCGAGGGCGTGAACCGCCCGCCGAATCCGGAAATCTCACCCGGCGTGACCGCCCCTCGTTCTGGCTCCTGATCCTCCGCCCATAGGCGGAGGATCAGGAGCCAGTTCGCCGAGGTCGGTCCCGCTGGGGCCGTTCGGCCACGGAGGGTGGCGAAATCGGAGGGAAGGGCACCGCCGAGACCGGCGCGAGGAGCCAGGCCCCCGTCGTTGCGTCGGTTGTCGGTCGCTCCGCTCAGCCGACCTCGCCCTCGAGACGGAAGGTGTTGACGTAGTCGATGCGCAGCGCGGGGTGCCACGCCCAGGCGTCGTAGGCCGCCGTGCCCGGTGGTCCGAGCCGTTCCTGCACCAGGGGCGTCATGGCCCGGTAGGTCGCCTCCGGGTCATCGGTCGCCATCTCATAGAGGTGGAGGTAGCGGGGCTCGCTGCCGCCCACCTGCTCGTACGGGGTGATCATCCGGTACCCGGGGACCGCGACCTCTGCGATGTGGCGGATGTGGACGAGATCCCCCCAGTCCCGGAGGTCCTGGGCCTCCTCCGGGGTGCGGGGGCTGATCAGGACCAGCAGGAGCCCGTCGACGGTCTCCGGGCCGAGGGTGCCCTGGCCGGGCCGGGGCGTGGCGACGACGTGCAGCCCGGTGATGCCTTCCGCAGGCGGCGGCGGGGCGAAGGCCGCGTCCACCTCGTGCACGCCGAGGGTGGTGAACTCCGCGAGGCGGCGGGGCAGGTCGTCGCGGTCGGGGCACTGGTTGGACCACCAGGTCGACCGTCCGACGCCGGGGAGCCCGGCCACCGCGGGCGCCCGCTGCCGGCCGTAGTCGTCTGGAGCAGCGGTGGCCAGCTCCAGGTACAGCGCCCCGGTGCGGCGGTCCTCCACGCCGATGGAACCTACTGCGGGGTGCAGAACCTAATCTGCGCCGATGCCCACCGATCCCGCCCTGGCCGACGAGCTCGTCGGCACCGTCCGTGGCTGGGTGGCCAAGGACGTCATCCCCCACGCCTCCGAGTTCGAGCACGCGGACGAGTTCCCCGAGGCCATGGTCCAGCAGATGCGGGACTTCGGCCTGTTCGGGGCCACCATCCCCGAGGAGCACGGGGGCCTCGACCTCGACGTGCTGACCTACGCCCGTCTGGTCGAGGAGCTGGCCTACGGCTGGATGTCGCTGTCGGGGATCCTCAACACCCACACCATCGTGGTCAACCTGGTCAAGCGGTTCGGCACCGACGAGCAGCGGGCGCAGTGGTTGCCGGGTATGGCGACGGGGGAGATCCGGGCGCGTTCTCGCTGTCCGAGCCCGACTCCGGCAGCGATGCCCAGGCCCTGCGCTGCAAGGCCGTGCCCGACGGCGACGAGTACGTCGTGGACGGCACCAAGATGTGGGTGACCAACGGGGAGCGGGCCCAGGTGGTGGCCCTCGCCGCCCGGACGCCCGAGGGCATCACCTGCTTCATCATCGGCAAGGAACCGGGGCCGCGCTTCGAGGGCATCTCGGTGAGCCGCAAGATCGACAAGCTCGGCTACAAGGGCCTGGAGACCGTCGAGATGGCCTACGAGGGCCACCGCATCGGCGCGGACACCGTGCTCGGCGGCCCCGACAACCTCGGCAAGGGCATGCACCAGATCCTCAGCTCGCTCGAGCTGGGCCGCATCAACATCGCGGCGCGGGCCGTGGGGGTCGCCCGGGCCGCCTTCGACGCCGCCCTGGCCTACGCCCAGCAGCGGGAGACCTTCGGGGTCCCCATCGCCAAGCACCAGGCCATCCAGTTCAAGTTGGCGGACATGGCCACCAAGCTCAAGGCCTCCCAGCTGCTGGTGCGCGACGCGGCGGAGATCCTCGAGTCCGGGGTGCGCGCCGACGTCGAGGCCGGCATGGCCAAGCTGTTCTGCTCGGAGACGGCGCTGGAGATCGCCACCGAGTGCATGCGCATCCACGGCGGCATGGGCTACACCGCCGAGCTCCCGGTCGAGCGGTACTACCGCGACGCCCCGCTGATGATCATCGGCGAGGGCACGAGCGAGATCCAGCGGGTGGTGATCGCACGCGGGCTCCTGCGGCGGGCGGAGGCCGGCGAGACCGTCATCTGATGGCCGATCAGCCGGGCCTGAGCCCGGCGGGGCTGCCTCAGGGCGCCTCGGTCGTGGTGGGGGCCGCCGTGGTCTCCGTCGTCTCGCCGGTGCCCGGCGCAGCCGTCGTCGTGGTGGGCGGCAGCGTGGGCACGGTGACCTGCTCGGGGCTGTCGCCGCTGATCGACGGGGTGGCCGGGGTGTTGTCGCTGCAGGCCGTCAGCCCCATGCTGGCCACGGCGAGAAGGGCGAACAGGGCGCCGAGCACCCGTCGACGGGGGCGCGAGGAGGTGAGAACAGGCGAATCCACGCCCGTGGAACTACCACTTCCGGTGGGGTTGACGCCAGACTGAGGGCGTGCCCTGGCTCTTCCTCGTCGCCGCCACCGTCGGTCTCCTCTTCACCATCAACGCCTTCCGGCCCGTCCGGCGCAACCGCTGGTTCTTCGGCCAGAGCTTCTTCGCGGCCTGGCTGACCACCGAACTGGCCGGTCACCACCTGTTCTGGCAGGCGGTGCTCACCGTGTTCTGGATCTCGGTCGGCGGCCTCGAGTCGTGGCCGGGCTGGCTGGCCCTGGCCCTCACCTTCGTCTCCTGGGTGGGGCTCACCATCCTGCTGCGCCA
This sequence comes from uncultured Microthrixaceae bacterium, assembly GCA_963845425.1. Classification (GTDB taxonomy): domain Bacteria; phylum Actinomycetota; class Acidimicrobiia; order Acidimicrobiales; family DATDAH01; genus DATDAH01. Next base: position 61,003 of record CAWJSC010000007.1, on the reverse strand, counting down.
GGGCCATCGGGCGGTGCTCCAGATGCAGGACGCGCTCGGTGACCTCCTGCCGGTCGGCCCCGCACCGAGCGTGCCCTTGCGGCAGGTCGTGCTCCCGGTGCGGTCACAGCGCAAGGGGGTCAAGCGGGAGCGCAACATCGAGTTCGCCCGGGCCGGCGGCCGCGTCCTGCGCCTCGACGTCTACCGGCCCGAGGCGCCCGCCACGGGCCGGCGCCCCGCGATCCTCCAGGTCCACGGCGGCGCCTGGGTCATCGGCGACAAGCGCGAGCAGGGCATCCCCCTCCTCGGCCACCTGGCGGCCAACGGCTGGGTCGGGTTCAACGCCAACTACCGGCTGAGCCCGGCGGCCACGTGGCCCGACCACCTGATCGACCTCAAGCGGGCGGTGGCGTGGATCCGCGAGCACGCCGACGAGTACGACGTGGACCCGGACTTCATCGCCGTGACCGGCGGTTCCGCCGGCGGGCACCTGACCGCCCTGCTGGCGCTCACCGCGGGCGACCCCGCCTACCAGCCCGGCTTCGAGGGCGCCGACACCTCCTTCCAGGCCGCCGTGCCGTTCTACGGGGTCTACGACTGGACCAACCGCCTGGGCGCGGCCCACCAGGACATGCTCCGCCTGTTCCTCGAGCCCTGGGTGATGAAGGCCTTCTACGCGGACGAGCCGGAGAAGTTCCGGGCCGCCTCACCGATCGACCAGGTCAACGCCGCCGCCCCGCCGTTCCTCGTGCTCCACGGCGACAAGGACACCCTGGCGCCGGTCGAGGACGCCCGCCTCTTCGTCGAGCGCCTGCGGGAGGTGAGTCACGAGCCCGTGATCTACGGCGAGCTGGTCGGGGCCCACCATGCCTTCGACCTCTTCGTGTCGACCCGGGCCAAACCGGTCATCGAGTCCGTCGAGCGCTTCCTCACCGCCGTGCACGCAGCCGCTCAGGAGGGCGGTCCCGCGGTGCCGGAGGCCGACATCGAGGCCAGCGGGCGGGGCGGCGCGGACGCCGAGGTCCTCACCCGCTGACAACTCCTCAAGGTCAGGGGGCCCTTGACCGACGGGACCCTCATGGTGTTGCTGCTGGGAACAGGGATCGGGGTCCTCGTGGTGGGCGCCGCGGCCGGCGCCCGTCACCGGGCCCGTAACCGCTGGGTGAGCCCCTACGCCGGCCTGGCATCGGCCATGCGGGCCGTGACCCGCACCAATGCCAACGAGTTCCGGCCGACCGCGGGCCTCGTGGCGCTGCGACCGGCCCCGCGGCCCCACCGCGCCGACGTGGTCGACCTCGGCCACGCCCGCGCCCTCCGCCAGACCGTCTGAGCCCGGCCGGCTCCGGCTGGCTCCGACGGGAACGGGTTCCACTACGTTGTCTCCTGCTCCGGGCGCTGCTGCCCGGACTTCGGAACCCAGGAGAGCAAAGTATGCGCGGAGCGCTGATGCGCAACACCGGTGATGAGGGCCTCGAGATCGTCGACGGCCTCGAAGCCGGCGAGCCCGGCCCCGGCCAGGTGAAGGTGAAGATCGTGGCGACAGGCGTGTGCCACTCGGACCTGTCGGTCCTGAACGGCACCATTCCCCAGCCGCCGCCGGTGATCCTCGGCCACGAGGGGGCCGGCATCATCACGGCCGTGGGCGAGAGCGTCCCCGGCCTGGCCGAGGGTGACCACGTGATCATCGCCTGGTCCCCGCCCTGCGGGCTGTGCGTGGACTGCGTGGACCGGAAGTCGCCGCACCTGTGCCAGGCCTTCCTGTTCAACATGGCCATCCCGAAGTACACCCTCGACGGCGCCGACATCTACGGCATGGCCGGTGCCGGGACCTGGGCCGAAGAGACGGTCATGCCCTGGCAGGCCGCCATCAAGATCGACGATGACGTGCCCTTCGAGGTCGCCTCGCTCATCGGCTGCGCGGTGATGACCGGTGTCGGCGCCGCCATCAACACCGCCAAAGTGGTGCCCGGCTCCTCGGTCGTGGTCTTCGGCTGCGGCGGCGTGGGCATCAGTGTGATCCAGGGGGCCCGGGTCTGCGGCGCCGCCGAGATCGTGGCCGTCGACCTCGTCGACGACAAGCTGGAGACCGCCAAGAAGTTCGGTGCCACCCACGCGGTGAAGCCCGACGACCTGGGCGCCCTCCAGGCCGAGCTGACCGGCGGGGCCGGCTTCGACTACGCCTTCGAGGCGATCGGCAGCCCGGTGACCATGCGGGCCGCCTACGACGCCATCCGGCGAGGCGGCATGGCGGTCATCGTGGGCGTCGGCCGGGCCGAGCAGACCTTCGAGCTGAGCGCGTTCGAGATGTTCTACAGCGAGAAGACGTTGGTGGGCTCGTACTACGGCTCGACCGACGTGCGGTCGGACTTCGCCCGGATCATCCGCCTCTGGCGGGCCGGCAAGCTGGACCTCGAGGCCATGGTCACCCGCACCATCGCCCTGGACGACATCAACGACGCCCTCGGCGCCATGGAGCGCGGCGAGGTCGTGCGCCAGGTCATCACCCTCTGAGCACGAAGGTCCTGTAGACGGAAGGGCCCGATTCCAGGAGGAGCAATCCCCATGTCATCCATCCGGGCCGCGGTCCTCCTCACCGTCGTCCTCCTGCTCGCCGCGGTGGCGTGTGGGGGCGACGACGGTGGCTCCGATAGCGCCGACGGCGGCGGTGATCCCGAGGCGTTCTGCGAACGCCTGCAGGAGCTCGACGAGGCCGGTGACCTGGACCTCGACGATGCTCAGGCGGTTGCGGCCTTCGAGGATCTCGTCGACCTGGCGCCCGAGGAGATCGACAGCGACGTGAACCGCATCCAGCGGGCGTTCGAGGAGCTGTCCGCGCTCGACGAGGACGGCCTGGACGCCTTCGGGGCGGCCTTCGAGATCATCCTCGACCCCCGTTTGGCCAGCTCGCTGGAGGACTTCGCCGCGTACGCCGAAGACGAGTGCGGCCTGGAGGTGGAGGGGTCCGATGCCCTCGGGGACCTCAGCGACGACCTGAGCGGAGACGTCACCAGCGATTTCAGCGACGACGTCTCGAGCGACTTCAGCGACGACCTGACCGAGGACGATCTGTCCCCGGCCCAGGAGCTGCGGGCGTTCCTGGACGAGAACCACCCCGACTTCAGCGACCTCGCCTCGGGGATCGGCACCGCCCAGGTCGGTGACGGCGAGCTCCAGGTGACCCTGACCCTCGACGAGGCCACCGACGACGACACCGCGGTGGCCATCTGCGAGGCGACCCTCGACTTCGGCGAGGACGCCGAGTTGGAGGCGATCGAGGTCGAGGTCGAGGACCAGGAGGACATCGTCTTGGCGACAGGTGACTTCGAGGACGGCTGCGAAGCGGCATGATGGGTCCCCCGACCTCACCGAGGAGCTGAGCATGCGCATCGTCGTCGACTACGACCTGTGTGAGAGCAACGCCATCTGCATGGGCATCGCCCCCGAGGTCTTCGAGGTGCGCGAGGACGACTTCCTCTACGTGCTCGACGAGACGCCGGGTGAGGAGCTGCGGGCCAAGATCGAGGAGTCCGTCCGTCGCTGCCCGAAGCAGGCCATCAGCATCGCCGAAGACTGAGGACCGGCTCTGGACACCGTCGCCGTCGTCGGCGGCTCGCTGGCCGGCCTCCGGGCCGCCGAGACGCTTCGCGAGGACGGCTACGACGGCACCATCGTCATCGTCGAGGCCGAGGACCGGCCGCCCTACGACCGGCCGCCCCTCTCCAAACAGGTCCTGGCCGGCACCTGGGACCCCGCTGACGGTCGCCTGCCGGTGGACGTCGGGGCGCTGGAGGTCGACTGGGAGCGCGGGCAGCGGGCCACCGGCCTGGACCTGAGCGACCGCCGTGTGGCGCTGGCCGACGGGCGCTCCATCGCCTTCGACGGCCTGGTCATCGCCACGGGCGCGGCCCCCCGCCACCTGCCCGGCAGCGGCGGCCTGGCCGGGGTCCATGTCCTGCGCACGCTGGACGACTGCCTGGCCATCAAGGCCGACCTCGACGCCGCCCCGGGCCGGGTGGTCGTGGTCGGCGCCGGGTTCATCGGCTCGGAGGTGGCCGCCACCTGCCGCGAGCAGGGCCACGAGGTCACCGTGGTCGAGGCCCTGCCCGTGCCCATGGAAAGGATCCTGGGCACCGACCTGGGGTCACTGACCGCCGACCTGCACCGGGACCACGGTGTCGGGGTCCGACTCGGGGTCGGGGTCGAGGCCCTCGAGGGCGGCGACCGGGTGGAGCGGGTGCGCCTGGCCGACGGCTCGGTCATCGACGCCGATGTCGTCGTGGTCGGCATCGGGGTGACGCCGTCGACCGGTTGGCTGGAGGGCTCCGGCCTGGCGCTGGACAACGGTGTGGTCTGTGACGAGACCCTGCTGGCCGCGCCCGGCGTGGTTGCTGCGGGCGACATCGCCCGGTGGCCCAACGCCCGCTTCGGCGAGGTCATGCGGGTCGAGCACTGGGAGAACGCCCTGGAGCAGGGCGCGGCCGCGGCCCGTCGGCTGCTGGCGGGCGCCGGCCCCGGTGAGCGGTTCGAGCCGGTCCCGTGGTTCTGGTCCGACCAGTACGACCGCAAGATCCAGTTGGCCGGCCGTTCCGGCCCCGACGACCTGGTCCGCGTGGTGCACGGCTCGGTCGCCGAGCGCCGCTTCGTGGCCCTGTTCGGCCGGGGCGGCCGGGTGGTCGGCGTGCTGGGGGTGAACCGTCCCCGCCACGTCATGCAGTGGCGAAACCGCATCCTCGAGGCGATCAGCTGGGAGGACGGTCTGGCTCTGGCCGCGGCCGAGGAGGCCGGTTGACCGTCACCACCGCCTGCCTGCTGGTGGTCTTCGGCGTCTACGCCGCCGGCAACTGGTGGGCCGTCGAGGTGGGCAACCAGCGGCTGGAGTGGCTGTGCAAGCCGGTGGCGATGGTGGCCCTCATCGGGGCGGCCATCGCCCTGTCACCGGAGGACCCGGCGGTGAAGACGGCCTTCGTGATCGGCCTGGTGCTGTCCCTGGCCGGCGACGTGTTCCTGATGCTGCCCTCGGACCGCTTCCTCGCCGGCCTGATCTCGTTCTTCGCCGCCCACGTGGCCTACGTCGTGGGGTTCGTGCTCGCCGGTCCGGAGCCGGTCCTGCTGCTCGTGGGCCTGGTCGCCGTCGCCGCCGGGGTCGTGCTGGTCGGGCGCCCGCTGGTGCTGCGGGTGAAGGCCGGCGAGCAGGCCGAGTTCGCCGGGCCGGTCATGGCCTACATGGGCGTCATCTCGGCCATGGTCGTGACCGCCTTCGGGGCGGGCAACCCCTTCGGCATCGGCGGGGCGCTCAGCTTCTACGCCTCCGACGCCACCCTGGGCTGGAACAAGTTCGTCACCGAGATCCCCCACGGCCGCCTCGCGGTGATGGTCACCTACCACCTCGGCCAGTTCCTCCTCGTCGTGTCCCTGATCTGACCGCCCTCAAGGCCAACAGATCGTCAGACACCGGTGGTCGAGGCGGCCGGGGGACCAGTAGCCCCAAGCGCCGCCGGCGGCCCGGCGGGAGTGCTCGGTCCAGGTGATGGCGTCGCCCCGGCCGACCCGGCGTACGACCTGGCGCAGGCCGCCCTCGTACACCACGTAGCCGGTCCAGGTCCCGGGGTGGTCCTTGGGCGAGCCGGTCTCGGTGATGACCACGTGGCGGTGGCGGCGGGTGACGTGGCGGTGGGTGTGGCCACTGGCCACCAGCGCGGCGGGGCTGGCATCGGCCACGGCGTCGAGGAAGCGACGGGCCAGCGGGCCGGGCACCCCCGGGGGCCAGAGGACCGAGAAGGGCAGGCGCAGGAGGTGGTGGTGCAGGATCACGAGCGCGGGCCGGCCGTCGAGGGCGTCGGCCATCCCGGCGACCGCGTGGTCGAGGGTGGGGGTGTTCACGTCCAGCGTGGTCGAGTCGATGAGGGCCACTCGCAGGCCGGGGAGGTCGACGGTGTGCACCCGTTCTCCGGGCCAGGTGAGGCCGAGGCGATGGAAGGCCTCAGGGTGGTCGACCTCGCGGTAGGGCTTGACCTCGTGGTTGCCGGGCACGGCCTCGACGGGCATACCGGCCTCGGCCAGGACCTTGCCCAGCAGGTCGTACTCGTCGGCCATGCCCCCGTCGACCATGTCGCCCTTGAGGATGAGGTGCTCGGCGCCCCAGGCCCGGCCCTCGGCCAGCGCCGCCCGGGTGCAGCGGAGGGTGTGGATCTCCTCGACCGGGTCGGGCTCGCGCATCTTGCGGATCAGGCCGAAGTGGTCCTGACCCAGGTGCATGTCCGACAGGGTCATGAAGCGGTAGAGCTCCCGACCCGGAGGCGGCGCGACGGTCCGCACGGTGAGCGGTCGATCGGCGACCTCGACGGTGTAGGTGGTGTCCGGGGTCAGGCCGACGAGGTCGGCGACCCCGGGGCCGCCGTCGGACTCGATTCGGACCTCGGCCGCTACGTCGCCCTCGCGGGTGACGGCGCGCGCGGTGATCTCGCCCGGCCCCATGGCCGCCCAGCTCAGCTGGACGGCATCGGGCTCGACGGCGAAGACCTGGAGGCGTCGGGCTCGGATCACCCCGTTCCTGTCGGCCCCGTGAGGTGCGCTTTCAGCCGATCGGCCTCCCGGGCCCGGTGGGCCACGTTCACCCGGAGCCGTTCCCGAGCCTGCTGCAGCTGCTTCTCGCCCTGCGGGACGGGGTGGTCGTCCAGCCAGGCCTCGATCCCGTCGGCCAGGGCGCCGTCGTCCAGGGCCCGGATCCCCCCGAGCATCCGGGAGATGCTGTTGGAGGGGAAGCGGGCGTTGACCTCGTCCCAGTGCTCGGTGATCCAGGCCCACGCGTCGGCGCCGCGCTCTCGGTTGTTGAGGGCCCGCCGGATCACGTAGGGCGCGTTCTGGGAACGCACCTGGTCGGTCAGGGTCAGGGCCAGGGTGCGGGCGAAGAGCCCGGGGTCCTCGAAGTCCGCCAACAGGTAGAGGTACCGCTGCTCCTCCTGGGGGTCGGCGGCGTCCTGGAAGCGGGTCAGGAAGGCCTCGTAGTCGGCCGGCTCGCCGACGTCGGCCAGGACGCCGGCGGCCGCCGCAGCCAGGGCGGGGTCGACCGACGTCCGGTCGGTCAGGTGGGCCCGGTGCAGGTCGGCAGCCCGCTGCCGCACGTCGGGGTCCTCGGCCAGGGTGCCCAGGGCCCCGAAGAGCACGGCCCGCAGCTCGGCATCGCGGTCGCTCTCGCCCTGGACGGGCAACGGCCCGAGCCGGTCGTAGGCCGGGGCCAGCAGCGTCGCCGCGAGGGCCGTGAGCCGTTCCCGAGCCGGGCCGTCGACGAGGCGACGGAGCCCGTGGAGGGAGCCGACGAGGCGCTGCCACACGGAGAGGTCGGACTCGGCGGAGAAGGTCAGGACGGTGTCGAGCAGGTCGGTGGCGGGCATCCGGCCGGCGAGGGTGGCCGCGGCCAGGTCATCGAGGAACTGGTAGCGCTCGATGGGTTCCAGGACGGCGTGGGCCCGCTCGGCCAACGCGGCCCGCAGGGCGGGGGCGTAGGCCACCCGGTAGAAGCCGGACCCGCCCTGGTTGACCACGATCCAGTCGGCGCCCCCGGCCAACTCGACGTGGGCGTGGTCGCCGTCGAGCAGCACCCGCTCGGTGCGGCTCGCCCCACCGTCGGCGCCCCAGGCGACGAGGACCGGCACGGCCCAGCGGGCGGTCTCGGCGCCCGGCAGGTAGGTGAACCGCTCCTGGGAGAGCACCAGGCGGTCGCCGTCGCGGGCGGCGCCCACCAGCGGGTAGCCGCCCTGGAAGATCCAGGTGTCCATGATCCGCCGGGTCGGCTCGCCCGTGGCGGCCTCGATGGCGTCCCAGAGGTCAGTGGTCTCCGTGTTGGCGTACTGGTGGGTGTCGAGGTAGCGCCGGATGCCGTCCCGGAAGCGCTCCTCGCCCAGGTACTGCTCGAGCATCCGCACCACGGCGGCGCCCTTCTCGTAGGTGAGGACGTCGAACATGCCCTCGGCGTCATCGGGGGAGGTGACCTCGAACTCGATGGGACGGGTGGTGTGCAGCGCGTCGGTGTCCAGGGCCTCGGACCGGGACACGCCGAAGCCGACCCAGCGCTCCCAGTCGGGCCGGAAGGCGTCGGTGGTGGCCATCTCCATGAAGGTGGCGAAGGCCTCGTTCAGCCAGATCCCGTTCCACCAGCGCATGGTCACCAGGTCGCCGAACCACATGTGGGCCAGTTCGTGGGCGATGACGTCGACCACGTTCTGCAGGTCGGGTTGGGTGGCCGTCGCCGGGTCCACCAGCAGGAGGACCTCCCGGAAGGTCACGCAGCCGAGGTTCTCCATGGCCCCGAAGGCGAAGTCGGGAACGGCGACCAGGTCCATCTTGTCGCCCGGGTAGGCGATGTCGTACCAGTCGGCCAAGTGGTCGAGGCAGAAGGCCCCGACCTCCAGCGCGTAACGGGCCAGGTCGCCCTTGCCCATCGGGTGCACGACACGGAGGTCGACACCGCCCGCGGGGACCGGATCGGTGACCTCGAGCGGCCCGATGACGAAGGCCACCAGGTAGGTGGACATGACCATGCTCTCCGCGAAGTGGATCCGGACCGCGCCGTCCTCCAGCTCCTGGCGGGCCACCTCCCGCGTGTTGGCGATGGCCAGCAGGTCCGCGGGCACGTCGAGGGTGACGGCGAAGGTCGCCTTGAGGTCCGGCTCGTCCCAGCACGGGAAGGCCCGGCGGGCGTCGGTGGCCTCGAACTGGGTGGTGGCCAGCACCCGCTCCTCGCCCTTCTCGTCGGTGAAGGTGCTGCGGTAGAAGCCCCGGAGCTGGTCGTTGAGGATGCCTCGGAAGGCCAGGTCGAGGGCGGCCTCGCCCGGCGGGAGGACGTCGTCGAGGTGCAGGTGGAGCCGCTCGGTGGCCTCCTCCAGCTCGATGCGAGCCGGGTGACGGGTGTCGCCCACGACGACCACGGCCTCGTCGATCTCCAGCTCGATGGCGTTGAGCACAACGGTGTCGGTCGCCTCCTGCACGGTCAGGGCGACGTGGACGGACCCGGAGAAGGTGGCGGCATCGAGGTCGGGGCGCAGGGTCAGCTGGTAGCGGGACGGGATGACCGTGCGCGGCAGGCGGAAGGGATCCACAGGGGTGGCGTCGGGCACCCGCCGAGGCTAACCACGACGGGCTATCCCGCCGGGGCCGGGGTTCGTTAGCCTCATCGGCCTCATGACAGACAAGACCTATGACGTGGTGGGCCTCGGCAGCGCCATCGTCGATGCCATCTCCCACGCCGACGACAGCTTCCTCGAGGAGTGGGGGATCGAGAAGGGGGGCATGACCCTCATCGACGAGCAGCGGGCCCACCTGCTGTACGACGCCATGGGCCCGGCCTCGGAGACCTCCGGCGGCTCGGCGGCCAACACCGTGGCCGGCGTGGCCTCGTTCGGCGGGACGGCGGCCTTCATCGGCACGGTTCGCGACGACCAGTTGGGGGAGATCTTCCGCCACGACATCCGGGCCAGTGGGGTGGACTTCGACGTCCCCGCCGGCACCGACGGCCCCTCCACCGCCCGCTGCCTGATCCTGGTGACCCCTGACGCGCAGCGCTCGATGAGCACCTACCTGGGCATCTCGTCCCTCGTCGACCCGGCCAACGTGGACGACGACCTCGTCGCCGCGGCCAAGGTCGTCTACTGCGAGGGCTACCTCTGGGACATGCCCCAGACGATCGAGGCCATCACCAAGGCCTTCGACCGGGCCCGGCAGGCCGGGGGCAAGGTGGCCTTCGCCCTGTCCGACGACTTCTGCGTGGACCGCCACCGGGCTGACTTCCTCGCGCTCGTCGACGAGCGCGTGGACCTCCTGTTCGCCAACACCGAGGAGATCTGCTCGCTGTACGAGGTCGACCACGTCGAGGACGCCATCGAAGCCGTCCGGGGCCACTGCGAGATCGCCGTCGTGACCTGCTCGGCGGACGGCTCGGTCATCGTCACCGCGGACGAGACCATCCGGGTACCCGCCCACCCGACCGAGGTGGAGGACACCACCGGCGCGGGGGACCTGTACGCCTCCGGCTTCATCTACGCCTACACCCAGGGCCTGGACCTGGCCACCTGCGGCCGCCTGGGCTCCGCCGCCGCCGCCGAGGTCATCAGCCACCTCGGCGCCCGGCCCCTCGTCGCCCTCACCGAGGTCGCCGACGCCGTCCTGGTCTGAGCGGCCGGCGACCGTGCCCCGGGCCGGACCCGGGAATTAGCCTCGTCGGATGGCCTACACCTGTTTCGACCTCGACGTCGCCGACGGGGTCGCCCACCTCGTCCTGAAGCGGGCCGACGAGCTCAACACCATGACGCCGGAGTTCTGGCAGGAGCTGCCCGAGATCATCTCCCGGCTGAGCGCCTCGGGTGAGGCCCGAGCTGTCGTGCTGTCCTCCACCGGGCGCCACTTCACCGCGGGCATGGACCTGTCGGTGTTCACCGGTAAGTCCTCGCTTCTCGGCTCGGCGCCCACCGACACCGAGCTGGGCCGGCAACGCTCCCAGCTCCGGCTGAGCGCGGCGCTGCTGCAGGACAGCTTCACCGCCCTCGAGCGGGCCCGTATGCCGGTCCTGGCCGCCATCCAAGGGGGCTGTGTAGGGGGCGGGGTGGACATGGTGTGTGCCTGTGACTGCCGCTACGCCACCACCGACGCCTTCTTCGTGATCATGGAGACCAACATCGGCATGACCGCGGATGTCGGCACCCTGCAGCGCCTGCCCCGGCTGATCCCGGAGGGCGTGGCCCGGGAATACGCCTACACCGGCCGTCGGATGAGCGCCCAGCGGGCCGTCGAGGTCGGGCTGGTCAACCAGCTCTTCGACACCCAGGAGGACCTGGTGGCCGGCGTACTGGAGATCGCCGCGGAGATCGCGGCCCAGAGCCCGCTGGCGGTCTGGGGCACCAAGGAGATGGTCAACTACGCCCGCGATCACTCCGTCGCCGACGGTCTGAACTACGTCGCCACCTGGCAGACCGGCATGTTCCAGGGGGCCGACATGATGGAGGCGTTCGCCGCGCAGGCGGAGAAGCGGGACCCCGAGTACCAGGACCTGCTCCCCGAACCCGGCTTCGACTAGCGCGCGCGACCACCTCCGCCTGAGCCGCGGCGCCGCGGCGCTTCACCTCTGCTGGGACCGGCCCCGGTCGACCACGGCCTGGCGGCGCTTGGCGATCTCGTCGGGATCCCACCGGTTCCCTGGCCACGCCGCGGCCCGACGCCCTTCGATCTGCCACCCCTCACCGACCGTGGTGGCCACGACCTCGCGGTAGGTGCCCAGGATCTGGCGTACGCCCGCCTGGTCGTTGGAGACGATGTCCGCGGCCAGGGCGGCACAGAAGGCCAGCAGCTCGTCGTGGGGCACCACGTGGTTGACCAGGCCCCAGTCGAGGGCCTGGTCGGCGTCGACGTAGTTGCCGGTGGTGCTCATCTCCCGGGCCCGCCGCACCCCGATGGCCTGGGGCAGCAGCACGGTGAGGCCCCACCCGGGCATGACGCCGACCCGGGCGTGGGTGTCGGCGAAGCGGGCGCGGTCCGACGCGATCAGGTAGTCACAGCCCAGCGCCACCTCGAGGCCGCCGGTCACCGCCACGCCGTTGACGGCGCCGATGAGCGGCTTGGCGTGCGGCGGGAAGGGACCCTGGCGGGACTCGACCACGGCGCCGAGGGCGTCGGAGGCGTCGCCCTGTCCACCGGCCGCCGCCTCCTTCAGGTCCACGCCGGCGCTGAAGGCCGGGTCGGTGCCGGTGAGGATCATCACATCGACGGCGTCGTCGGCCTCGGCCTCGAGGATGTACCGGGGGAGGAGGCGGAGGACCTCGGTGTTGAGGGCGTTGCGGGCCTCGGGGCGGTCCAGGGTGATGGTGGCGACCCGGTCGGTGACCTCGTAGCGGACGGCGTCACCCATCTCAGCCGTCGCCCTCGGCGGGTAGGTAGGCCAGTTGCAGGTCGCCCAGACGGACCAGGGTGCCGGCGATCCAGCCGCCCATGGCCGAGAAGTCCTCGTCGAGGGCGGAGCCGTCCTCCAGCGTCTTGTTGTCGAGCAGGTAGAGGCCCTCGTAGCTGACCTCGATGGCCCACTGCCGGTCGTCGAGGTCGCGGGCGTAGAGCACCTCGAGGGTCGGAGCCGACCGCTCCAGGGGCAGCGAGCCGATGGCCGGGCTCTCCTGGGGCAGCACGGCGAGGACGGCCTTCGGGTCGGGCTCGGCCGAGAGGCGCTGGATGCGCAGGACGATCTCGATCTGGATGGTCGGGCCTTCGTCGAACTCCTCGCCGATGTACCAGGAGCGGTAGGCGGTCTGGGCCCACGTCGGCCACTCGAGGGTGATGTCGGCCCGGACCCGGGGTGGGAGGCCCTCGCCGGGCAGGCCGTAGCTGGTCTGCCAGGTCAGGTCGCCGAGCAGCACGTCGGCCTGGAAGCGCTCCTCGAAGGCCTGGCGTTCGAGGAGGTTGTTCTCGAAGACATCCCGCAGGGCGCCGATGGCGTCGGTGAAGACGTGGTCGAGCACGGCGCCACCCTACGGCGGGGAGAGGAAGGCGACGGGAACCGGCACGCCGACCGTCTGGTGGCGGAGGGTGGCGATGCGCCGGCCCGGTTGGACGGCGTCGGTCACCGGACCGAGGCGGTCGCCCAGGAGGGCGGCGGCCGCGTCGATGTCGGCCACGGTCAGGGCGAGGCCCCAGAAGGCGGCCGGGCCGGGCTCGGCGACCCCGGGCCGGCCGATCAGCTCGAGGATCACCTCGCCGATGCGGAAGAAGCGCTGCTCCATGCGGCCCGCGTCGCGGACCCGGCGGAGGTCGATGCCGACCGCGGCGAAGGCCTCGGTGGTCCGCTCGAGGTCGGGCGACGCCACGACGAGGTGATCGATCGCCGTCGTGGTGTTCGGATGGACCGCGGCGGCCGCGCCCGGTGGACGGTCGAGATGCTGCGTGAGCAGCCCGTCGATGACGCCGTCGTCGACACCGGTGAGCGACCAGGCCACGATCCCGTCGGCCCCCGGCGTATCGGCGGTCCGGACCCGCACCGACCCGAGCTGGAGCCCGTCGTGTTCGACAGCGAAGCCCGCGTCCGCCCACGGCTCCAGGGCGCCACTCACCGTCAGCGCGGCCAGGGCACGGACCTCAGGCGCCATCGAGCAGCTCCGGGTGGGAGCCCAGCCAGTCGGCGGCCCCGGCGCGGGCGTCGACCTCAGCGGGGATGGCCAGGTAGGCCTGGCGGTGGCTGCGGAGGCGGAGCAGGTTGCGGGCATAGTCGGCCAGGTACCGGGTGAGGAAGCGGAGCCGGCCCCGGTCGGCGTACTGGGCCACATGGACCAGCTCGTGGGCAATGAGCTTGCGGTTGCCCTCGTGGCCTCGGCGCAGGAGGACCTGATGGCCGAAGGTCATCCCGCTGGAGCCGGGCGGCAGGGCCCGCACCCGGTGGAGGCGGGCCCGCACGGCTACGGCGCGGGGAACGTGGTCATACCCCTCGACCTCGGTCTGACTGAGCCAACGTCCCACGTCCGCCATGGTCGCGCGACGATGGCGCCATGGCCGATCCCGACGATCCGTTCGCTCTCGCTGCCGCCGCGGCCGATGCCTTCGCCACCACGGTCGGGGTGACCGCCCACGACGTGGCGCTCGTGCTCGGCTCGGGGTGGGGACCGGCGGCCGACCGCATCGGAACGACCGTGGGCGAGGTCACCGCCAGCGACCTGCCGGGATTCCCCCGGTCCACGGTGGCCGGCCACGGCGGGACGATCCGTTCCCTGGACGCCGACGGCACGGCGGTGATGGCCTACTTCGGCCGGGTCCACGGCTACGAGGGCAATCCGGTTTCGGCCGTGGTCCACAACGTGCGCACAGCGGCCTCCGCGGGATGTCGGACGATCATCCTGACCAACGCCGCCGGCTCCCTCCGCGAGGCGTGGCGGCCGGGCCAGGCCGTGCTCATCGCCGACCACCTCAACCTGACCGGCCACTCGCCCCTGGCCGGGCCCGAGGCCCCTGAGCCCTACGGCCCCCGCTTCTGTGACCTGACCCAGGCTTGGTCGCCTCGGCTCCGGGACCTGGCCCGAGAGCTGGATCCCGACCTGCCCGAGGGGGTGTACGCCGGGCTCAACGGCCCCCAGTACGAGACCCCGGCCGAGATCCGCATGCTGGCGACCATGGGCGCCGACCTCGTGGGGATGTCGACCGTGCTCGAGTGCATCGCCGCCCGCCACGCCCGCCTCGAGGTCCTCGGCCTCTCGCTGGTCACCAACCTCGCCGCCGGCCTGGCTCCCGCTCCCCTGGACCACAGCGAAGTCCTCGCGTCGGGCGCCGACGCGGGTGAACGCCTGGGTGGGCTGTTGGCCCAACTGGTCCGCGGACTCTGACCGAAACCGATGCAGGGATGGGGGCGTGGGGTCGCGCCGCCGGTCGTCGGGGGCACTCGAGCCTGTGCCCGCCCAGAATCTCACACAGGGTGGCCCTGAGCCGTCACGCCGAAGATCTCGAGGTAATACCTGTCGGAATCCGACAGGTATTACCTCGAGAACGCTGAGCAGGAGCCGCTGCCAGCCGACTTGGCCACGGAGCGTGAGAATCGAGGCCGAAGGGCACCGACGACCCCAGCCCGAGGTGCCTGGCCCCCGTGGTTGCGTCGGTTTCGCGAGTCAGTACGCCGTCGTTCGCGTCCGGTGGCGCTTCTCGGCTTTGGCCTCCGGGCGGCTCCCGCGGTGCCAGAGGGCCATGTCGACCTGGCCGGCGGTGGCGGGGGCGACGCCCTGTTCGTGGAGGGCGGCCACCACCTGCTCGACGGCGTGGACGGCGACCGCCCGGATCTCCACCTCCTCGACCGAGTCGTGCTCCAGGAGCTCGTCGGCCTCGATCCGGGCCAGGAGGGCGTCGTCGTAGGCCAGGACTCCGCCCAGGCGCAGGACGTGGGGCACCAGGTTGTCGGCGAACATGGTCAGCCGGTCGAGGTCGTCGAAGCGCCCGGGACCCTCGCCGCCGAAGGCCAGCGCCAGGTCCACGGCGGTGATCTGGGCCCGTTTGAACAGCGGTACCCGCTCGCCGTCGTGGGGACTCACGTCCCGGTACATCTTGTGCTCCCAGGCCAGGAGCTCGACCAGGCGGTCCGCCGAGTGGCCGGCGGCGGTGATCAGGTCGAGGGCCGAGCCGAAGCCCTCGATGACCTCGCCCAGCCGGGACCACGACGCGGCGAAGAGGTCCATCAGGTCGGCCACCGGGCCGTCGGGGTCCTGGCCGAACAGCTCGGCACACCACGGGCCGGTGGCCGACCGCATCTCGGCGAGGTCCACCCCGCCCCGGTCCCGGAGGGCCCCGGCGATCGTGTGGTACCCGGACCGGCCCGGGGTCTTGGCCAGGACCGGGAACCAGCCCGAACCGAAGTTCACGGCGTCGAGGGCCAACACGAAGCGGGCCCGCTCCTCGTCGGTGTCGCCCACGGCGTGGTGAGCCGGGTCCTCGGGGTCGGTGCCCAGGCCCTCCGCCGCGAGGTCGGCGGCCAGCGCCGGGACGGCCCCGGGCACGAGGCGCACGTGGTGAGACCGGGCGGCGACGCGGGCACAGGCCTCTCGGATCTCGTCCAGCACCGCCCGTAGGGTACGGACCTGTGTCAGCCGAAGCCGAAGCACCGCGGGCCCACCCGGCCGAGGCCCTCTTCGACCGCCGCCCCCTGGTCTTCACGGCCCACGCCGCCGAGTCGGCCTATCTGCGCGAGCGGATCTGTGCGTACGTCCTCGACCGGGGCGCCGTGCCGGTCAACCCCTGGATGATGGGCGGGTACTTCCTGTACGGCCTGGTCGACAAGGACCTCGTCCGGGTGGCCAACAACAACCTGCTCCTGCGCAGCGACGAGCTGTGGGTCTTCGGCCCGCCCTCTGACGGCGTGGACGTGGAGGTGGCCTGGGCTGAGGCCAACGATGTCACTATCCGCTGGTTCGACCTGGACCACTACGGCGAGGCCATCACCGAACGAGAGGGCAGGCCGCGATGAGCGTCGCCGACACCGCCGAGGCCTGGTGGGCCCTGGACCCCGATCCCGACACCCGGGCCGAGCTGCGGGCGCTGCTGGAGGCGGGCGACGAGGACGAGCTGAAGCGCCGGTTCGCGGGACGGCTGGCCTTCGGCACGGCCGGGCTGCGGGCGCCGCTGGGCGCCGGGCCGCGGCGCATGAACCGGGTCGTGGTCCGCCAGGCCACGGCCGGGCTGGTGCGGTACCTGCCGGACGGGGCGGCGGTGGCCGTCGGCTACGACGCCCGCCACAAGTCCGATGTGTTCGCCCAGGACGTGGCCGGCGTGGTCGCCGCCGCCGGGGGCCGGGCCCTGCTCCTGCCGCTCCCGCTGCCCACCCCGGTCTTGGCCTTCGCCGTCCGCCACCTTGGGGCTGACGCCGGGGTCATGGTCACCGCCAGCCACAACCCGCCGGCGGACAACGGGTACAAGGTCTACCTGGGGGACGGGGCCCAGATCGTCCCGCCCGTGGATGCCGAGATCGCGGCCGCCATCGTCGCGGTGGCCGCCGAGGGCCCGGTCGCGGTGGCGGGCGCCGACGATCCCCGCATCGAGGTCCTCGACGCCACCGTGCTGAGCGCCTACCTGGACGCCCTCCTCGCGGGGAGCCTCGTGGACGCCCGCGCCGTCGCCGTCGTCTACACCGCCATGCACGGCGTGGGGCGGGATGTGCTGCTGGCCGCCTTCGGCCGGGCCGGGTTCCCGGCCCCGAACGTGGTGCCTGAGCAGGGGAACCCCGATCCCGACTTCCCGACGGTGGCCTTCCCCAATCCTGAGGAGCCCGGTGCTCTCGACCTGTCCCTGGCCCGGGCCCGTGCGGCGGGGGCCGATGTGGTCCTGGCGAACGACCCCGATGCCGACCGCCTCGGGGTGGCGGTGCCCACCGAGGACGGCCGCGACTGGCGGGCCCTCACCGGCGATGAGATCGGTGCCCTGCTGGCCGACCACGTCCTACGCCACACCGACGGCGACGACCGGCTCGTGGTGACCACGGTCGTCTCCTCCCGCCTGTTGGGGCGGATGGCCGTGGCCCACGGCGTCCACTTCGCCGAGACCCTGACCGGGTTCAAGTGGATCGCCCGACCCGCCCTCACCCATCCCGAGTGGCGTTTCGTGTTCGGCTACGAGGAGGCCCTCGGCTACCTCGTGGGCGACGCCGTGCTGGACAAGGACGGCATCGGCGCCGCGCTCGCGTTCGCCGCCTTGGTCGCCGACCTGAAGGCCCGGGGCCAGACCATCCACCACCGCCTCGCTGCGCTGGCCGAGGAGCACGGTCTGCACGCCACCCGGCCGCTCACCCTGCGCTTCGAGGGGGACGACGGCCTGGCCCGCATCGGCGCGGCGATGGCCGCCGTCCGGGCCCAGCCACCGACGACCCTCGCCGGTCACGCCGTCGAGTCGCGGCGCGACCTGCTCGAGGATCCCGACCTGCCGGCCACCGACGCGCTGATGTTCGACCTGGCCGGTGGCTCCCGCGTCGTGATGCGGCCCAGCGGCACCGAGCCCAAGCTGAAGTGCTACCTCGAGGTGGTCGAGACCGTCGCCGGGGATCTCCCCGCCGCCCGCACCCGGGCCGATGCCGCCCTCACCGCCCTCGTCACCGACCTCGACGCCCGCCTCTCCACCTGATCCCGCGGTCCGGTGGCTGGGGCGGGCGCTGGAGTGGCCTGTCCAGCCACCAGAACGGGCGGCGACGGGGTAGACCTGAGGGATGGACGCGCTGGTGGTGGTCGGTAGCGACGAGCCCGCCGAGCACTTGGTGGCCCGGGCCCGGCGGCGGATCGACGTCGCGCCCGGCGGCGACATCGCCGGCCTCGTGGCCGACCTGCGCTCGCACCGCCCCCGGCGGGTGGGGGTCACCGGTGGCCCCCGTGGCCTCGAGGTCGCCGTCGCCCTCCATGACGCCGGGTTACCGGTGATCCTCTACCGCGACGACCCCGTGCACGAGGCCGACCCCCGGACGCTGCGGGTCCTGCCCGCCTCCGACCCCGGGCCGCCGATGGCGGTGGCCGATCGCCTGGAGGACCTGGTGGGGGAGACCCCGCTGGTCCGCCTCGACCGCATCGGCCACGACCTGGACTGCCACTTCCTGGCCAAGCTCGAGTTGCTGAACCCCGGCGGCAGCGTCAAGGACCGACCCGCTCTGGCCATGATCGACGCCGCCGAACGGGACGGCCTGCTTCAGCCGGGCGGCACCATCGTCGAGCCCACCTCGGGCAACACCGGCGTCGGTCTGGCGCTCGTCGCGGCCCGCCGGGGCTACCACTGCGTCTTCGTGATGCCCGACAAGATGAGCCCGGAGAAGATGGACCTCCTGCGGGCCTACGGGGCGGAGGTCGTGGTCTGCCCCACGGCGGTGGCCCCCGATCACCCGGACTCCTACTACTCCGTCGCCAAGCGCATCGCGGCCGAGCGTTCGGGGGGCTACTCGCCCAGCCAGTACTGGAACCCGGAGAACCCGGCGGCCCACGAGCGCACGACCGGTCCCGAGCTCTGGCGCCAGACCGCCGGCCGGATCACCCACTTCGTGGCCGGCATCGGCACCGGCGGGACCATCAGCGGCATCGGCCGGTACCTGAAGGCCCAGAACCCCGACATCCGCATCATCGGGGCCGACCCGGTGGGCTCGGTGTACTCCGGCGGCACCGGCCGCCCGTACATGGTCGAGGGCATCGGTGAGGACTTCTGGCCCGGCACCTACGACGGGTCGGTGGTGGACGAGGTGGTCGAGGTCAGCGACCGGGACTCGTTCCTCACCGCCCGGGCCGTGACCCGCACCGAGGGACTGCTGGTCGGTGGCTCCACAGGCACCGCCGTTTGGGCCGCCCTCCACGTCGGCCGTTCGCTGCCCCCCGACGCCGTCATGGTCGTCCTCGTCCCCGACAGCGGCCGGGGGTACCTGTCCAAGATCTACAACGAGGACTGGATGGCCGACTTCGGCTTCCTCCGGGTGGGCGAGCACGCCGCAGGCGACGTGCTCGGCCGCAAGCGGGCGGACCTGCCCGCGCTGGTCCACGTCCACCCGGACGAGACCGTGCGCACGGCCATCGAGATCCTGCGGGAGTACGACGTGTCCCAGCTCCCGGTCGTCCAAGCCGAGCCGCCCGTCGTGCTGGGCGAGATGGTGGGGGCCGTGCGGGACGTGGCCCTGATGGACGCCGCCTTCCGGGACCCGAGTGTGCTGGATCGCACGGTGGCCGACGTGATGGAGCCGAAGCTGCCCACCGTCGGTGCCGGCCAGCCCGTGGACGACGTGGTCGCCCTGCTGGAGGAGGCTCCAGCGGTGGTGGTGCTCGACGCGGGCCACCCCGTCGGGGTCCTCACCCGTTCCGACGTCCTCGACTTCATCGCCGGCTCCCGGGCCCGCCCGTGACCGTCACCGTCATCGTTCTGATCCCAGCAAAGTCCAGGGCGCGCGTTGCTGGGACCAGAACGGGTGGAGAGGCTCGGGGATGAGCGACGACCAGGGCTTCGAGACCCGGGCCATCCATGCGGGCCAGGACCCGGATCCGGTCACCGGGGCTGTGGTCCCACCGATCCACCTGGCCACGACGTTCGCCCAGCACGAGCCGGGCAAGGCCACCTTCGAGTACTCCCGCTCGGACAACCCCACCCGGCAGGTCCTGCAGCAGGCCGTGGCCAGCCTGGAGGGAGCGGCCCATGGCTTCGCCTTCGCCAGCGGCATGGCCGCGGAGGACGCGGTGCTGCGCTCGCTGCGCCCCGGTGACCACCTCATCGTCCCCACCGACGCCTACGGCGGCACCTGGCGGCTCATCGACAAGGTCTACGGCCCGATGGGCGTCACCCACACCGCGGTCGCCCTGTCCGACGTCGATGCCGTGGCCGCCGCCTGGCAGCCCGAGACGAAGCTGGTCTGGGTCGAGACCCCGTCCAACCCCCTGCTGTCCATCGCCGACATCGGCGCCCTCTCGGCCGTGGCCCACGAGAACGGTGGACGGTGCGTGGTCGACAACACCTTCGCCACCCCGTACCTGCAGCGGCCCCTGGAGCACGGAGCCGATGCCGTCGTGCACTCGACGACCAAGTACCTGGGTGGCCATTCCGACGTGGTGGGCGGCCTGGTCGCGGTGAACGACGACGAGTGGGCGGAGGAGCTGTTCTTCATCCGCAACGCCACCGGCGCCGTGTCGTCCCCGTTCAGCGACTTCCTGGTCCTCCGGGGCCTGAAGACGCTGGGCGTGCGCATGGGGCGCCATTGCCGGGCCGCCCACGACGTCGCCGGGTTCCTGCTCGACCACCCCCGGGTGCGGGAAGTGCGATGGCCGGGCCTGGCCACCCACCCCGGCTACGAGGTGGCCCACCGCCAGATGAGCGACTTCGGCGGCATGGTCAGCTTCGTCGTAGCCGGAGGCGCAGAGGCCGCCGCGGAGGTCGTGGGCCGTACCGACGTGTTCACCCTGGCCGAGTCCCTCGGCGCCGTCGAGTCCCTCATCGAACAGCCCTCGGTCATGACCCACCTGTCGGTCGCCGGCAGTCCACTCGAGGTCGACCCGGCGCTCATCCGCCTCTCCGTCGGCCTCGAGACGATCGAGGACCTGATCGCCGACCTGGAGCAGGCCCTGGTGGGCTGAGCCCGGCTACTGGACGCCGAACTGGCGGTCACCCGCGTCGCCGAGGCCGGGGACGATGAAGCCGACGTCGTTGAGGCACTCGTCGATCGAGGCGGTGACGACGTGGGCGGCGGGGTAGCGCTCGCCGAAGTGGGCGATGCCCTCGGGGGCGGCCAGCACGCAGACCACGATGATCGACCCGGGATTGGAGCGCTCCACGATCTCGACGGTGTGGACCAGGGAGCCGCCCGTGGCCAGCATCGGGTCGAGGATGATCGCCGGCCTCCCGTCGAGGGCGTCGGGCACGGTGGTCATGTACTCCTCGGCGTCGAGGGACTCCTCGTTGCGGCGCAGCCCGACGAAGCCGACCTCGGCCGTGGGCAGCATCGTGAAGGCGCCGTCGAGCATCCCCAGCCCCGCCCGCAGGACGGGGACGATGAGAGGGACGGGGTCGATCCGGGTGCCGTTGGCCGGAGCCAGCGGGGTCTGGACCTCGAACGACGTGGTCGGCAGGTCCCGGGTGGCCTCGTAGACCAGGAGCCACGACAGCTCTGACAGGGCCTTGCGGAAGTCGACCCGCGTCGTGCGCTCGTCGCGCATGGTGGTCAGGCGCTCGGCGGCGAGGGGGTGGTCGACGATGTGGGTCTGCACGCCAGAATCATGGCCCAGAGCGCGCTGGTACGGTCCAAAGGGTGACTTCCGCCGAGCTCGCGCCCGTCGAGCGCCTGACCATCCCGCCCGTCGGTGGGGTGAGCGTCCGGGTCACCCCTGTGGACGCAGTGGGACTCGAGGCCCGGGCGGGCTCGCTGACCGGGCGGTCGATCAAGCGGGAGACCAAGGCCGCCGCCCTCGACCTGGCCATTCGGTGCTGTGACCTCACCACCCTGGAGGGGGCCGACACCCCCGGCAAGGTCAACGCCCTGTGCGCCAAAGCCATTCACCCGGACCCGACCGACCGGTCGGTCCCGTCGGTGGCGGCGGTCTGCGTCTACCCGTCGATGGTGGCGGTGGCGTCCGAGGCGCTCACGGGCTCGAGTGTGCTGGTCGCCAGCGTGGCCGGGGCCTTCCCGTCCGGGCTGGGCCCGATCGAGACCCGGGTGGACGAGATCCGCCGGGCTGTGGCCGCCGGGGCCGACGAGATCGACATGGTGCTGAACCGCTCGGCCTTCCTGTCCGGCGACTTCGCCACCGCGTTCGACGACATCGTGGCCTCCAAGGAGGCATCCGGCGCGGCCCACCTCAAAGTCATCCTGGAGACCGGCGAACTGGGGACCTACGACCAGGTGCGCCGGGCCTCGATGCTGGCCATGGCCGCCGGAGCCGACGTCATCAAGACCTCCACCGGCAAGATCGGCTCGGCCGCGACCCCGCCCGTCGCCCTGTGCATGGCCGAGGCCATCCGGGACTTCCGGGAGCAGACCGGCCGGGTCGTCGGCCTCAAGCTGGCCGGTGGCATCCGCTCCGCGAAGCAGTCCTGGCAGTACCTGGTGATCGTGGGCGAGACCCTCGGCGCCGAGTGGCTGCGGCCCGATCACTTCCGCCTCGGCGCCTCCAGCCTGCTCAACGACCTGCTCATGCAGCGCCGCTGGCTGGCCACCGGCCGCTACCAGCGCCCCGACGACTTCACGATCGACTGAGACCCCGCCGATGACCGACCTGACCCAGCCCGGCGAGTTCACCCTCGAGTACGCCTCGGCGCCCGAGTCGACCGCCATCGTCTCGCTGCGGGACACCTACGGCCTGTTCATCGACGGCCAGTGGGTCGAGCCCCGGTCCGGCAACCACTTCCCGACGGTCAACCCGGCCACCGAGGAGCATCTGGCCACCGTGGCCGAGGGCGGGCCCGAGGACATCGACCGAGCCGTCGCCGCCGCCCGCAAGGCGTGGGAGTCGGGCTGGCGGGACCTGCCGGCCAAGGAGCGGGCCAAGTACCTGTACCGGATCGCCCGGCTCCTGCAGGAGCGCTCCCGGGAATTCGCCGTCCTGGAGACCCTCGACGGCGGCAAGCCCATCAAAGAGTCCCGCGACGTCGACCTGCCCCTGGCCGCCGCCCACTTCTTCCACTACGCCGGGTGGGCCGACAAGCTCGACTATGCCTTCGCCGGTCGGCGGGCCAAGCCCCTGGGCGTCGTCGGCCAGGTCATCCCCTGGAACTTCCCGATGCTCATGGCGTCCTGGAAGCTGGCCCCGGCACTGGCCACGGGCAACTGTGTCGTGCTCAAGCCGGCCGAGACCACGCCGCTGACCGCCCTCCTGCTGGCCGAGGTCCTACGGGACGCCGACCTGCCTCCGGGCGTGGTCAACATCGTCACCGGCGCCGGGGCCACGGGCGCCGCGCTGGTCGGCCATCCGGGGATCGACAAGGTCGCCTTCACCGGCTCCACCCAGGTGGGCAAGCGGATCCAGACCGAGCTGGCGGGCTCGGGCAAGCGCCTCACGCTGGAGCTGGGCGGCAAGGCGGCGAACATCGTCTTCGAGGACGCCGCTCTGGACCAGGCCGTCGAGGGCATCGTCAACGGCATCTGGTTCAACCAGGGCCACGTCTGCTGCGCCGGGTCCCGCCTCCTGGTGCAGGAGTCGGTGCACGACCTGGTGCTCGACCGGCTCACCACCCGGCTGGACACCCTGCGGGTCGGTGACCCGCTGGACAAGAACACCGACCTCGGCGCCATCAACAGCCGGGAGCAGCTGGAGAAGATCCAGGCGCTGGTGGCTTCCGGCATCGACGAGGGCGCCGAGATCTACCAGTCTCCCTGTGTCCTGCCCGACAAGGGCTTCTTCCACGCTCCGACGGTCTTCACCGGCGTGTCCCAGTCCCACCGCATCGCCCGCGAGGAGATCTTCGGGCCGGTGTTGTCCGTGCTGACCTTCCGCACACCCGACGAGGCGGTCGAGAAGGCGAACAACACGCCCTATGGCCTGTCCGCCGGGGTCTGGACCGAGAAGGGCAGCCGCATCCTCTGGATGGCCGAGCGCCTGCGGGCCGGGGTCGTGTGGGCGAACACGTTCAACCAGTTCGACCCGGCCAGTCCCTTCGGCGGCTACAAGGAGTCCGGCTTCGGCCGGGAGGGTGGCCGCCACGGCCTGGCCCCCTACCTCGAGCTGGAGGGCGTGGCGTGAGCAACCGCTTGGACGTGCGCAAGACCTACAAGCTCTACGTGGGCGGCCAGTTCCCCCGCTCGGAGTCCGGCCGCACCTACCCCGTGAGCGGCCCCGACGGCGGCCTCCTGGCCCACGCCGTGCTCGGGTCGCGCAAGGATCTGCGCGACGCCGTCAAGGCGGCCCGGGGCGCCCAGGCCGGGTGGGCGGGCAAGACGGCCTACAACCGGGCCCAGATCCTGTACCGCGTGGGCGAGATCATGGAGGGGCGCCGGTCCCAGTTCGTGGACGAGCTGGCCGCCGGCGGCGTGGAGGACCCCGAGGGCGAGGTGGATGCCTCGATCGACCGATGGGTCTGGTACGCGGGGTGGGCCGACAAGCTGCCGTCGGTGCTCGGTGGGGCCAACGCCGTCGCCGGGCCCTACTTCAACTTCACCGTGCCCGAGCCCACGGGCGTGGTCGGCCTGATCGCTCCCGCCGAGGCGCCGCTGCTGGCCCTCGTCTCCCGGCTGGCGCCGATCATCGTGTCGGGCAACACGGTCGTGGCACTGGCCTCGGAGACGCTGCCCTTGCCGGCGGTGACCCTGGGCGAAGCCCTGGCCACCAGCGACGTGCCCGGCGGGGTCATCAACCTGCTCACCGGCAAGCGGGCCGAGCTCGTGCCGTGGTTCGCCGGTCACCGCGACCTCAACGCGCTCGACCTGACCGGGGTGGACGATGCCGAGTTGGCGGCCGAGGCCGAGCGGGCCGCGGCCGAGAGCGTGATGCGGGTCACCCGGGCCACCGGAACCGACGCCGACTGGCGGTCCCCGTCGGCCGAGTCGCCCTACGCCATCGAGGCCTTCCTCGAGCACAAGACCGTCTGGCACCCCAAGGGCGCCTGATCCGGTTCCGTCACCCGAGGGGGAAGCAGTGAGCAGACAGTGGGAGATCACGGCCGCCTTCGAGGGGGACGCTGTGCACGCCATCACCCGGGACTACCTCTCCGACACGCTCCCCGAGCCCCTGAGGACGAAGGTCATCGGGGTGAGCGAGATCGCCGCCCTCTGAGTCACATCGTAGCGAGCAGGGCGGGTAGGTCGCGGATGGTGTCGAGCTCGGCGTAGCCCTCGTGGGACTTGTCGGCGTCAGCCAGCTCCATCTCCCAGGTCAGCTCGTACTCGATGTGGACGGCCCGGCCGCCGAGGGCGAGGACCGGGAGGATGTCGGACTTCACGGAGTTGCCGACCATGACGAAGGTGGCCGGATCTATGCCGTAGCGGTCGAGGATCCGCAGATAGGTGGGCTCGTCCTTCTCGGCCACGATCTCGACCTGCCAGAGGTCCTCGACCAACCCCGAGCGGGCCAGCTTGGACTCCTGGTGGAAGAGGTCGCCCTTGGTGATGACCATGACCCGGTAGTCCTTCACCAGGGCCGCGACGGTCTCGGCCACGCCGTCGAGCAGGTCGACCGGGTGGTGGAGCATCTCTTTGGCGCCGGTGATGATGTCCTGGATCACGCCGGTGTCGATCCGGCCCTCGGTCACCTCGATGGCGGTCTCGATCATCGAGAGGGTGAAGCCCTTCACGCCGTAGCCGAAGACCTGGAGGTTCTCCCGCTCGTGGGCCATGAGGCGGGCATCCAGCTCGTCGGGGTCGGCGTGGCCCTCCAGGAGCGCCTTGAACCGGTCCTGGGTCATGACGAACTGGTTCTCGCTGTGCCACAGCGTGTCGTCACCGTCGAGGGCCACCACGTCGATCACGCCCCCCTTCTACCCTGAGTCGGTGCTGTTGTGTGTCGGAGATCTCATCGAGGACGTCGTGGTCTGGCTGCCCGGCCCCATAGCCCTGGGCTCCGACACCGAGGTGACCATCACCCGGGAGCGGGGCGGCAGCGCAGCCAACGTCGCGGCGGCCGCCGTCCGCACCGGCGGGGCGGCCCGCTTCGTCGGCCAGTTGGGCGACGACACCCTGGCCCATCGGCTCCTACACGGCCTGTCGACGACGGGGGTCGACGTGGTGGCCCGCCACGGCGGGCGGACAGGGTCGATCGTGGTCCTGGTCGACTCGACGGGGGAGCGCACGATGCTCACCGACCGCGCGGCGGCCACCGAGCTGGCGGCCGCCGAGCCCGAGTGGCTGGACGGGGTCGAGGTGCTGCACCTGCCCGCCTACTCGCTGTTCAAGGAGCGACTCTCGAAGAGCTGCCTGGCCCTGGCGGCGATGGCCAAGGAGCGGGGGATCCCGGTGACCATCGACCCGTCGTCCTCCGCCTTGCTCGAGCAGTACGGGGTCGACCACTTCAAGGCGCTGCTGGCCGACCTGCAGCCCGCGATCCTGTTCCCGAACGCCGACGAGGCCGCCCTGCTCGACGGCGACGGCCCGCCCCCCGGCGTCGACCTCGTGGTCGAAAAGCACGGCGGGGACCCGGTCCGCCTCATCTCCGCCGGCGGCGTGACTGAGGTCCCGGTGCCGTCGGTCAGCGGCGTGGTCGACACGACCGGCGCCGGCGATGCCTTCGCCGCGGGGTTCCTGGTGGCCTGGACCGCCGGCAAGCCCCTGGTCGAGTGCGTGACCCACGGCAGCGAGACCGCCGCCCATGTCCTCCGCGGCCCCGGCGGCGACGCCTGGCAACCCGCATGACCCCCACCCCCGACCCGTTCTGGTTGCTCTCCTCTGTCGTGTGGGGAACAGAGGAGGATGACCAGAACAGGACTCGCCTCGTTCTGGTTGCTCCCCTCTGTCGTGGGGGGCCTGTCGCGAAATACCGGTGGTGCTCGCGTTCGGGGCGGGGAGTGTTCATGATGCTGGGATGGCGAGCGAGTTTCGGGTGCCGGATCGGGGTCAGCAGTTCTTGTTGCCGCCGGACATGGGCGAGTGGTTGCCGGAAGACCATGCGGTGTGGTTCGTGATCGGGCTGGTCGCCGAGTTCAATCTGTCGGGCTTCGAGGCCGGGTATCGCCTCGGGGGTCGGGGGCGGCGGGCGTGGGACCCGGCCATGTTGGTGACGTTGTTGATCTGGTCCTACAGCCAGGGGATGCGGTCCTCGCGTCGGATCGAGCGGGCCTGTGTGGAGAACGTTGCCTGGCGGGTGATCTGTGGCGGGGACGGCCCGGACCACTCCACGATCTGCCGGTTCCGTCAGGACCACCAGGCCGCGATCGAGGGCCTGTTGGTGCAGACACTGCTGGTCTGTGACCGTCTCGAGATGCTCCCGCTGGGGACCCTGGCGGTCGACGGCACCAAGATCGGTGCCGATGCCGGCCTGGACGGCAATCGACGGCGGGCCGGCCTGGAGGCCGAAGCGGCCCGGGTGATGGCCGAGGCCGCCGCCGCGGACGAAGCCGATCTCGACGCCGGCGGCCGGGTCCCGGCCGAGTTGGCCAGACCGGCCCGCCGCCTGGAACGGATCCGGGCCGCTCTGGCCGAGCTCGACACCGCTGAGGGCGGCGAGGACCCCGACGCGAGGGTCAATGTCGCGGACCCCGAGAGCCGGATCGTCAAGACCCGCGCCGGGTTCGTGCAGGGCTACAACGCCCAGACGGTGGTCGGTGACGGCCAGATCATCCTGGGCGTCACCGTCACCCAGGCCGCGAATGATTTCGGGTTGTTGTGCCCGATGCTTGACCAGGCCCGCACCAACCTGGCCGCGGCGGGCGTCACCCGCCACCCCGAGGTGGTCCTGGCCGATGCCGGCTACTTCGAGGTCGACGATGTCGCCGAGCTCGAGCAGGCCATGCCCGACACCACGGTGCTGGTCGCCACCGGCAACCGCCGCAACACCGTCACCGACCCGGGCCCTGACCCCGAAGCCCTCCACGCCGCCGCCGTCGCCGAAGCCGCCGCGGCCCGCTCGGCTGAACAGGCCCGACGGGCCGAGATCTTCGCCCACATCCACGCCACCGGCGGCGACATCCGGACCGTCCTCGACCAGCTCGGCCTGTCCCAGTCTCACGCCTACGCCGCCTACGCCGCCTGGCGCGAAGGCGGCGACAGCCACGCCGTCCCCGCCGCCACTCCCAAAGTCACCAAGAAGCCCTCCGAGAAGGCCATCGCCCGCTGGGCGATGAACACCCGACTCGCCCGACCCGAGAACCGGCACCGATACCGACAACGCGGCCACCTCATCGAAGGAACCTTCGCCGCCATCAAGACCCAGCGCGGCGGCAGCCGGTTCATCCGTCGCGGCCTCGCCGCGGTCAACACCGAGTTCCACCTCGACGCCATCGCTCACAACACCCTCAAGATCATCGACCAGCTCGCCCCCCAGCCCGCCTGAACCCGAATCCGTCCTCACGCGCCCGGCCATGGCCACACCCGACCACCACCCCCAGCCACCCCCCACGACCGGAGCGGAAAGAACGACAGGCCCTGGGGAACAGAGGAGGATGACCAGAACGGATGAGCAGAGGGGCACGATGATCCGGATCCATGAGGAGGTGGCCGACGCGCTCGCCGATGGGCGGCCGGTGGTGGCGCTGGAGTCGACCATCTTCAGCGAGTTCGGCCTGCCGCCACCGGTCAACCGGGAGTGCCTGGAGAGCTGCGTGGCGGCGGTGCGGGCCGGCGGGGCCGTGCCCGCCCTGACCGTTGTTCTCGACGGGGAGGCCCGGGTGGGCCTCGACGAGGTCGACGACGAGCGGGTCCTCCTGGCCGATCGGAAGCTCGGGGCCCGGGACGTGCCCGTGGCCGTCGCCGGTGGCTGGCCCTCGGGCGCCACGACCGTGTCCGGGGCCCTGTCTCTGGCTGCGGCCGCAGGCATCGCCGTGTTCGCCACCGGCGGCATCGGTGGTGTGCACCGGGACTCGACCGAGACCGGCGACATCAGCGCCGACCTGCCGGCCATAGCCCGGTACCCCGTGACCACGGTGACAGCTGGCGCGAAGGCCTTCCTCGACCTGCCCCGCACGGTCGAGTACCTGGAGACCCTGGGCGTCCCCGTCCTGGGCCTGAAGACCGACGAGTTCCCCGCCTTCTACAGCCGCACCAGCGGCGTCCCCCTGCCTCACCGGGTCGAGACCCCCGCCGAGGCGGCTGCCGTCGTCCGGGCCGCCCGGGATCTCGGCCACGACGGCGGCCTGCTCCTGGCCGTCCCCGTCCCCGCGGAGGCGGCCATGCCACGGGAGGACGTCGACGAGGCCATCGAGTCCGGTCTCCGGCAGGCCCACGCCGCCGGCGTCCGTGGCGCGGCGGTCACCCCCTTCATCCTCGGCCACCTCGTCGACGCCACCGGCGGCAGCACCCTCGACACCAATGTCGCCCTCGCCGTCAACAACGCCCGAGTTGCCGCCGAACTGGCCTCGGCGCTCGCCTGACGAGTGAACGATTCCCCTACGGCCTGGACCGGCAGCGCGGGGTGGGCGATGCCGGCGGCGGCGGTCATCGTCGTCGGGGGCATCGGGCTGTCGGTGACGCTGGGGTCGGTGGTGATGGCGATCGCCGCTGTCCTCGTGGGGGCCCTGATGGTGCAGTTCCGGCGGATCACCATCACGGTCGACGACACGCACCTGCGGACAGCGTTTGCGTGGCCGGGCTTCATCCGGGTGCGGATCCCGTTGGCTGAGATCGAGCGGCTCGAGTACGTGCCCGACCTGCGGCCCGTCCGCTACGGCGGGTGGGGCTACCGGGGGAGCCTGCGGGTGCTGAAGAAGGCGGCTGTCGTCCTCCGCCGGGGCCCGGGCGTGATCTTCGCCCTGACCGGGGACCGTCGGTACATCGTCACCGTCGACGAGGCCGAGTCCCTGGCCCGCACCGTGCACGCCCGGATCGGGTGATCCCGACGCCACCAGTGGCACCATGGGACCGACCTTGGGGGTGGGTGTGTTCGAGACGAAGAAGTCGCGGGCGTGGGTCATCGGCGGCGTCGTCATCGCCCTCGCCGCGGTCAGCACCGTCGTGTCGAGCCTCGGTGACCGAGCCATGGACGACCAGCGGACGGACTTCGTTGTCGCGGCGGAGGACCGCCTCGAGGACATCGATCCGGACGAGGCGGCCCAGCTCACCGCCGATCAGGCCGCTGGTGACTGGGTCGGACGACCATCTGAGCTGGACGACCTCCTCGTCATCGGCGGCCGCGAGCCAGGCGTGGTCGCTTTCCTCCGAGACGGGTTCGAGGCCCGCTACCGGCTCGAGGCCTGGGGCCGTACGGAAATCGTCGTCGTCCGGGTCGATGCCGACGGCCTCAGCGTCGTCACCGAGTAGCGGGCCGGCGTGACCACCCGGCCCGGGGCCTATGGGGTCGTGCGCCGGGACGGCTCTGTCCTACTCGTGTGGGACCAGGCGGACGAGCAGTGGTACTTCCCGGGGGGTGGGATCGAGGCGGGGGAGTCGCCGGAGGAGGCGCTGGACCGGGAGGTGGCCGAGGAGACCGGGTTCCGGCTGTTGTCCTGCACGCCGCTGGTCTTCGCCGAGCAGCCGACGGCCAAGGGCGTCACCAAGGAGTGCCACTTCTTCCTGGCCGAGATCGACGACACGGATCCCGGGTCGGCCGAGCACGAGGTCGAATGGGTGCCGTTGCACGAGGCGCCGGCCCGGATGGAGGCGGCCAGCCGCATCGCGCTGACCCTGGCGACGCCCTCCTGGGTCACCGCCACGGTCGACGACCTCCACAAGCCCGTCCCGCCCCAACCGGACACCGACCACCGCCAAGCCGTGGCCGACGCCCGCTGCTTCCCCGTGCTGGAGGTTTCTGGCGCCGATTCGTCACGCTCAGCGTTACAAATCGGCGCAATTTCGGAGGGGGTGCGGATCGTCGCCGCGAACCTGGAGCGGGGGCGGCGGCTGGAAGAGTGGGTCGATCTGCTCACGCGGGCGGCGGCCGACGTCGTACTGCTCTCGGAGGCGGACGGCGGGATGGCCCGTTCGGGCAACCGGTACGTGGCCCGGGAGCTGGCCGACCGGCTGGGGATGCAGTGCGCCTTCGCCGTCGAGTTCGTGGAGCTGTCCCTCGGCGGCGAGGAGGAGCAGGCCCTGCTCGCCCCGGACGCGGTCAATGCGTTCGGCGTCCACGGCGGGGCCGTGCTCAGTCGGTTCCCGCTGGAGCGGCCCGCCGCCGTTCGCTTCGAGTTCGACGGGGCCTGGTACGGCGCCGACAGCATCGAGCCCCGGGTCGGCGGCCGCTGTGCCGTGGTCGTCAGCGTCGGCGACCTCGTCATCGTGGCTCCCCACCTCGAGAGCCACGGCGGCCCGAGTGGCCGGGCCCGCCAGCTCGCGGACCTGCTCGACCTGGTCGAGCCCTACGCCGACGGCCGCCCCGTGGTCGTCGGTGGCGACCTGAACACCCACACCGTGGACCTCAGCGGTAGGGAAGAGGTCGGCGGCGAGCTCACGCCGGAGCGGTTCCGGGACCCCGTCGACCACGAGCCCCTCTTCGCCGAGGCCGCCGAGCGGGGCTACGACTGGTCCGCAGCCAACACCGACGAGCCCACCCACCGCACCGCACGGGGCCGCGGCGACCTCAACCTCGACTGGTTCCTGACCCGGGGCATCACCGCCACCGACGCGGCTGTCGTCCCCGCGTTGGCCGCCGACGGCGCCGCACTGTCCGACCACGACCTGATCGCCGTCACCGTCAGGTGGGACCGAGCACCGCGCTGACGTACATGTCGATGGCCCGGTCGAGCAGGCGCTGCCACCGATCTCCGCCGGGGTCGTTGGCGTGCTGCTGCATGCCGAGGCCGGCGACCAGCGCCGTGTACAGGTCCATGTCGGCGGGATCGGTGACGCCGGCCCGGGCCAGGTGGCCGCCGCAGTAGGCGAACACCTCCTCCGCGACGGCGTAGGCCTCCGTGGACGGCTCGAAGTCGGGAATGGTGCGCTGGAAGAGCAACTGAGACCGCGCGGCGTCCTCGGCGTCAAACGTGAACATCACGCTGGCCACGGCCAGGAGGATGTCCCGAGGGTTCGCCGGCCACGTGACGGCGTGGAGCCGGTCGAGCAGCACCTGGTTGCCCTCGGCGAACAGCGCGTCGTAGACGTCGTGCTTCGAGCGGAAGTAGGTGTAGAGCGACTGAGGCTCCATCCCCACCATCCGAGCCAGGCCCCGCATGGTGAGAGCCGCCAGCCCCTCGGCCCGCACAATGGCCCAGGCGGCGTCGAGGATCTCCTGTCGGGCGGCCTCGTGGCGGGCCCGGCGGCGATCGGTCGGCACCGGTGAGCTCACCCCCTTGACGTTATCCGAACAATGCGCGAATGTCCTGACACTGTTCGGAAAACCTTCCGAGCGTTGCGCAGGAGGAGCCATGACGATGACCGCGACCCGGGTGGAGGACCTCGCCCCGATCGATCGGACGGAGGCGTCGAAGCTGGCAATCGAAGAGTTCCGGCGGGCGCGGGCCTTCCTGGCGGACCTGACCGACGACGACTGGCGCCGGCCGACGGACTGCCCCGCCTGGGACGTCCGGGCCCTGGCGGCCCACGTCCTGGGCGGGGGCGAGGCCTTCGCGTCGGTGCGCGAACTGGCCCACCAGATGCGGGCGGCGACGGCCGGCCAGAAGCAGGGTGGGGTCTTCATCGACGTCATGACCGCCCTCCAGGTCGACGAGCGGTCGGCCCTCACCCGCGACGAGCTCCTCGCCCGCCTCGACGCCGTGGGACCCAAGGCGGGCCGCTTCCGCCGGCGCTTCCCCTTCCGGCGGATGTCGATGAAGGAGGAAGTCGGCGGCCAACCGGAGACGTGGCGCATGGCCTACCTGCTCGACCGCGTCCTGAACCGGGACATCTGGATGCACCGGGTCGACCTGGCCCGGGCCACGGATCGTCCGATGGAGCTGACCGCCGACCACGACGGTCGCATCGTGGCCGATGCTGTCGCCGACTGGGCCGACCGTCACGGCCGGCCGTTCACCCTCCACCTCGAGGGTGCCGCCGGTGGCGAGTTCCGGCAGGGAGAGGACGGCGAGGACCTCGCCCTCGACGCCGTCGAGTTCTGCCGGATCCTGTCCGAACGGGCCCCCGGTGAGGGCCTCCT
Source organism: uncultured Microthrixaceae bacterium (assembly GCA_963845425.1). Taxonomy (GTDB): domain Bacteria; phylum Actinomycetota; class Acidimicrobiia; order Acidimicrobiales; family DATDAH01; genus DATDAH01. The sequence goes on along the minus strand of CAWJSC010000007.1, from coordinate 28,424 downwards.
CGCACAGCCGGTGCCGTTCTGATGGGCGCCCGCCTGACCGAGGTCGCCGACGACACCTTCCAGCTATCGGTGGCGATGCCGGAGATGGAGTTCGCGGTCAACCACTACATCGTCGTCGGCGACGAGCCCCTCCTCTTCCACACGGGGATGGCCGCCCACTTCGAGGCGAACCTCGAGGCCCTGAGCCGGGTCATCGAGCCGTCCTCGCTGGCCTGGATCGGGTTCGGTCACGTCGAGGCCGACGAGTGTGGCGCCCTCGGCCGCTGGCTGGAGGTGGCGCCGGACGCCCAAGTGGTTCAAGGCCAGGTCGGCTGCATGGTCTCGGTTTGGGACCTGGCCGGCCGGGACCCGCGGCCGCTGGCGGACGACGAGGTCCTCGACATCGGTGGCCACCGGTTGCGGTGGCTCGACACCCCGCACGTGCCTCACGGCTGGGACGCCGGCCTCCTCTTCGACGAGACCACGGGCACCCTGTTCTGCGGTGACCTGTTCTCGCGGTTCGGTGAGCAGCCGGCGCTCACCGAAGGCGACCTGGCCGGTCCGGCGATCGCGGGCGAGCGGGCCGAGGGCTACGCCTCGTGGTCACGGGGCCCGGACACGACCGATCAGATCCGCCGTCTGGGGGCCCTGGCCCCGACGACGTTGGCGCCCATGCACGCGCCCGCGATGTCCGGCGACGGAGCCGCGCAGCTCGCCGCCCTGGCCGACGATCTCGAGGCGGTGCTGGGGTAGGTCAGAGGCCGGCGCCGCTGAGGAGCCTCTCGTAGCCGGGCTTCACGACGCCATCGATCAGCTTCAGTCGTTCGTCGAAGGGGACGAAGGCGCTCTTCATGGCGTTGATCGTGAGCCAGCGCATCTCGGTCAGGCCCCAGCCGAACGCCGCGTGGAGGCCGGCGAACTCGCCGGACATGGAGATGTCGCTCATCAGCCGGTTGTCGGTGTTGACCGTGACCCGGAAGCGCAGGTCGTGCAGCGCCTTGATCGGGTGCTCGGCGATCGAGCTCACCGCTCCGGTCCCGACGTTGGATGTCGGGCACATCTCCAGCGGGATCCGGCGGTCCCGCACGAAGGCCGCCAGCCGTCCCAGCTGGGCCTCGCCGTCGGCGTCGTAGGTGATGTCGTCCACGATGCGCACGCCGTGGCCCAGGCGCTCGGCCCCACAGAACTGGATGGCCTCCCAGATCGACGGCAGGCCGAAGGCCTCACCGGCGTGGATCGTCATGTGGAAGTTCTCCCGCTGCACGTACTGGAAGGCGTCCAGGTGGCGGGTGGGGGGGAAGCCCTTCTCGGGCCCGGCGATGTCGAAGCCGACCACGCCCCGGTCCCGGTGGCGGACGGCCAACGCGGCGATCTCGGTGGAGTGGGCCTGCTGGCGCATGGCCGACAGCAGTGACCGCACGACGATGCCGCGGCCGTGGCTGCCGGTAGCGAACCCGGCGGTGACGGCCTCGACCACCTCGTCCATGGTGAGGCCGGCCTCGACGTGCTGCTCGGGGGCGTAGCGGATCTCGGCGTAGACGACCCCGTCGGCGGCCAGGTCCTCGGCGCACTCGGCGGCCACCCGCTCGATGGCGTCCTTGGTCTGCATGACCCCGACGGTGTGCTCGAAGGCCTCGAGGTACTCCTCCAGCGAGTTGCCCCTGGCCCCCCGGGTGAACCAACGGGTCAGCTCCTCCACGTCGGTGGTCGGCAGCGCGGTGTAGCCCTGCTCGACGGCCAGGTCGATCACGGTGGCGGGCCGCAACCCGCCGTCGAGGTGGTCGTGGAGCAGGGCCTTGGGCGCCTGCCGGATGGTCTCGAGGTCGAGGTCGGCTCCCATGGGTGGATGGTAACGACGCCGGACCCGCTCGGCCTGCGGCGTCGGTCACGCCCCGCAGCGGTTCTCATCGGATTCTCAGGCGCCTTCACGCTGGTCTCATGGCTGTGGTCGACTGTGGGGACATGAAGACCCGTGTCCTGCTCAGCGTCGTGGCCGTGACGGCCGCACTCCTGGCTGCCTCCTGTGTCACCGCGCTGCCGGGCGAGGCCCAGGCGACGGCCGAGAGCCCCGCGCCCTGTGACCCGATCGGCGCCGTCACCCGCGACGTGGCCTACGGCCCGGCCCGCCTGCAACGCCTGGACGTGTACCCCGCGCCGGGCGACGCCTGCGGGGCCAACCCGGTCGTGGTGTGGGTGCACGGCGGTGGCTGGCGAGCCGGGGACAAGGCCCGACTCGAGGCCAAGCGCCGCTGGGCCCGCCAGAACGGCTGGACCCTGGTCAGCGTCAACTACCGCCTGAGCGACCCGGAGGTCCCGGCCGCCCGCCGGATCCGTTACCCGACCCACAACCGGGACGTCGGTCGGGCCGTCACCTGGGTGTACGACCACATCGACGGCTACGGCGGCGACCCGTCCCGCATCGCCCTCATCGGCCACTCTGCCGGCGCCCAGATCGTCAGCTCGGTCGGCGTGGACGAGGACTACCTGCGCCGGGCCGTCCGTGACGCGGTGTGTGGGGTGGTCTCCCTCGACACCGAGGGCTACGACGTCGCCGCCCGCATCCGGGGCGGGGGCCGGGCCGCCCTGCTCTACCGGAACGCCTTCGGCAACGACCCCGCGGTCTGGCGGGACGCCTCACCCATCAACCACGTCGATGCCACCGATGCCCCGCAGTTGGTCATCCGCCGGGGCGTCCTGGCCCGTCAGCTCAGCCAGGTCGAATACGCCCAGGCCTTCCGGGACGCCGGTGTCCCGGTGACGGTGGTCCCGACCCCGGGCTACTCCCACGGCGACGTGAACCACTACCTCGGATCGGTGGGCGACACCCTCATGACCCCCCACGTCGAGGACTTCCTCGACGACTGCTTCGCTCCGTGAGCTCTCAGGCGACGGGGCGGAGGGGCAGCCCGGGACGCTGGAGCCAGTTGTCCTCGGGGTAGGCGGCACCCCGCTCGATGACGTGCAGGGTGTAGGCGTGGCGTGACCGGTCCGAGCGGTTGGGTCCGGAGCGGTGGGGGAGGGTGCCGTTGAGCACGACGAGGGTGCCCGCCGGGACCTCCAGGGGCACGAGGCCCTCTTCCGGGTATGGCGAGTCGTCGAGGACCTCCATCACCGTCCCGCCCTGGCCGTCGCGTCGGAAGCGTGACTTCACCGGGATGCTCTGGCCGCCAGGGCAGGGCCCACAGGCAGCCGTTCTCCCGCGTGGCCTCCTCGATGGCGAACCAGAAGCCGGTGACGGACCGGGGCTCGGTCCAGAGGAAGGTCTGGTCGGTGTGGCTGGTGACCTCGCCGCCGATCCGGGGCTGCTTGAAGATGTACATCGACTGCAGGATCGCCGGGTCCTCGTAGCCCAGGTCGGCGCACAGTTCGGCCAGCGCCGAGGTGTGGCTGAAACGCTCGAAGACCGGGTCCAGGTCGTGCATGGCGTGGCCCAGCTTGTTGATCGACAGCGCCTTGGCCTGGCGCAGCTCGCCATCGGCCGCGAACGCCTCCTCCTCGAAGAAGAACCGGGTCTTGTCCCCGGAGGTGAGGAAGTACTCGTCGCTGTGACGGGTCTGCTCGTTGGTGGTGAAGATCGACCTCACGCCCTCGTCGGGCTCGAAGTCGTCGACCAGGGCCTCGGCCCGCCGCTTCAGCTCGGCGCACGCCGCCTCGGACACGAAGTCCCGGAGCACCAGGAACCCGTCCCGCTCGTAGTCGGCCCGCTGCTCGGCGCTCAGCACCAGGCCAACGTAGCCCGGTGCCGAGGCGACGATTTCAGCGTCCCTTCCTTGGAGCCGACAGGGGATTGGGGGCTCAGCGCTCGTCGGCGGGGAGGCCGAGGGCGGCCTTCCCGGCGTGGACGAGCGTCGCCTCCGGGTCGAGGGGGTGGAAGCGGGCGGCCTGCACGTCGCGGAGGTACCGCTCGATGGGGTGGGTCCGGGAGTAGGTGGCACCGCCGGCCACCTCGAGGGCGAGCTGGCAGACCTCCACGGCGGCCAGGGTGATCTCCCGCTTGGCGGCCATCACCTCCACGACCGTGTCCATCGAGGGCGTGGGGTCGTCGCCGACCGTGGCCAGGGCTCCGTCGAGGGCCCAGGCCGCCACCCGGAGACGGGTGTCCATCAGCCCGATCTGGCGCTGACGCAGCGTCTCCTCGGCCCGGGGGGTGCCCGTGACGAGCCCCACGGCATGATCCCGGGCCGCCTCGGCGATCCCCAGGTAGACCGCGGCGATGGGCGGCATGGCGATGCTCAGGATCACCTGCAGGGGACCGTCGATCCGGCCGTGCGGACGCCGGGCCAGCACCTGCTGGTCGGCGACGAAGACGTCGTGCAGCTCGATGTCGTGGCTCCCCGTCCCGCGCATCCCGAGGGCGTCCCACGTGTCGAGGACCGTCACGCCCTCGCTGGCCGTGGGGATGGCCATGTTCAGCACGATGCGACCGTCTTCCGGGTCGTCGTAGGTGAACATCGTGGACAGGGCCGCGCCGACCGGGGCCTGGCTGGCGAAGGGCTTGCGCCCGTTGACGAGGAACCCCCCGTCGACCCGGGTCGCCGTGCCCCGAGGGTCGGTCAGGTCGCCGCCACCGGTGGACACCAGCACGATGCCCTCGTCGGCGACACGGCGGAGCGTGGCCTCGGCGCCCGGGAGGTCCCGTCGGTGGCGCCACGCCGTGAACAGCACGACGTGGTGGTGCATGACCGACGCCAAGGCGGTGGAGCCGCAATGGCGGGCCAGCTCGCGCTGGGCCATCGCCACCTGGCGCACCGTGGCGCCGCGTCCCCCGAGCTCCTCGGGCACGGCCAGCGCGAGGTAGCCGCTGTCGGCCAGCAGCCGGTAGGCCTCGACGACAAAGGTCCCGTCACGGTCGTGGCGTTCGGCGTGCTCGCCGATCTGTCGGCCGAGGTCCGAGGCCCAGGCGACGACCTCCTGCTCTCGTTCGGTGTCGGTCTCTCGTGTGATGGTGCTCATGTACCGCAGTGTGAGGACCCGAGTCCGACGCAACCAGTGCTGAATCTGTACCTTGGAGTGGTGCGCGACTACGGCCAGTACTGCCCGGTTGCCCTGGGCAGCGAGGTGCTCGCTGACCGGTGGACCCCGCTCATCCTGCGGGAGATGGTTCTCGGCAGCACCCGGTTCAACGACATCGAGCGTGGGCTGCCAGGGATCTCCCGCAGCCTGTTGGTACAGCGGTTGCGCCACCTCGAGCGCAAGGAGGTGGTCGAGCGGCGACCGGCGGCCAGTGGCCGGGGTCGCGAGTACCACCTCACGCAGGCGGGGGAGGACCTCGGGGGCGTGGTCATGGCCCTGGGCGAGTGGGCCGTGCGCTGGAAGCTGGCCGAGCCCGAGCCCGAGGAGGTGGATCCCCGGGCGCTCACCTGGTGGATGCACCTCCGGATGGACGAAGAGCGCCTACCGGATCGCCGTGTCGTGATCGAGTTCGCCTACCAGGCGCCCCGGATCCAGATCTGGATCGTGGTCGACCGCGGCCAAGCATCGGTGTGTGCCCAGCACCCGGGCTTCGACAGCGACCTGGTGGTGCGCACCGACGCGGTCTCGATGGCCCGGGTCTTCAGCGGGCTCACCACCCTGCGCCAGGCGACCGAGGACGGGTCGATCGAGCTCCTCGGCCCGCCCGCCCTGGTCAGGGGCTTCGGCCGCTGGTTCCTGTGGAGCCCGTTCCGCCCGGCCGTTCGGGCGCAGCTGGCGAAGGGTTAGCCGACTGGCTCAGCGACCAGCCCAAGAGGTCAGTCGGGGGTGATGCGGTCGAGGATCAGAGGTGGGGGCTCGGCCGCGTCGGGCCCGATCGTCCAGGCGTCGGCGAGGGCCTCGTGGGCGGCGGCGAAGCGGGACGGGTCGTCGGTCCGAAGCTCGAGCAGAGGGTCCCCGGCCCGCACGGCGTCGCCCACCTTGGCGTGGCAGATGACCCCGGCGGTGGCGCTCACGCCGTCCTCCTTGCGGGCCCGGCCGGCACCGAGGCGCCAGGCGGCCACGCCCACCGCCATGGCGTCGAGGTGCTGCACGACGCCGTCGGACCTCGCGGTGACCATGTCGTTCTCGGCGGCCACCGGCAGGGGGGCGTCGGGGTCGCCGCCCTGGGCGGCCACGATGGACCGCCAGCGGTCCATCGCCCGGCCGTCGGCCAGCGCGTCGGCGGGATCGACGTCGAGACCGGCCAGGGCCACCATCTCCCGGGCCAGGGCCAGGGTGACCTCGACCAGGTCTTCGGGGCCACCGCCGGCCAGTACCTCGACCGACTCCTCCACCTCGACGGCGTTGCCCGCGCTGCGGCCCAGCGGCTGCTCCATGGCGGTCAGCAGCGCCGTGGTTCGCATGCCGTGGGCGGCGCCGAGGCCGACCATGGTCCGGGCCAGCTCACGGCCCCGTTCAGGATCGGGCAGGAAGGCGCCGGAGCCGAACTTGACGTCGAGCACCAGGGCGTCGGTGCCCTCGGCGATCTTCTTGGACATGATCGACGAGGCGATCAGCGGGATCGACTCCACCGTGCCCGTGGTGTCCCGCAGGGCGTAGAGGCGGCGGTCGGCGGGGGCGAGGCCGGGGCCGGCGGCGCAGATGACCCCGCCCTCGGCCTCGAGCACGGCCAGGAACTCCTCGTTGCCGAGCTGGGCCCGCCAGCCCGGGATCGACTCCATCTTGTCCAGCGTCCCGCCGGTGTGGCCCAGGCCCCGCCCGGAGAGCTGGGGCACGGCCAGCCCGCACGCGGCGGCCAGCGGGATGAGGGGCAGGGACACCTTGTCGCCCACCCCACCGGTCGAGTGCTTGTCCACCGTCGGTCGGGTGATGGCCGACAGGTCGAGGCGCTCGCCCGAGTCGATCATGGCTTGGGTGAAGGTGGCCAGCTCTTCGGGCTCCATGCCCCGCCAGAAGATGGCCATCGCCAGAGCCGACGCCTGCTCGTCGGCCACGGTGCCGTCGGTGTAGGCAGCCATGAACCAGCGGATCTGATCGTCGGACAGGCGCCCGCCGTCCCGCTTGGTGCGGATGACATCGACGGCCGAGTACGTGCTCACTCGGTCCTCCTCGCTCAGAGATCGTCGGGGCCGAAGGCATGGGGGAGGAGCTCCCCCAACCGCAGTGGCCCGTCCGGGGCGTCGATCAACAGGTTCCGCCCGCCGAACTCGTACAGCACCTGGCGGCAGCGGCCGCAGGGCATGAGCAGCTCGTCCCGGTCGGCGGCCACACAGGCCAGGGCGACCAGGCGCCCACCCCCCGATGCCGCCAGCGCGGACGCCAGGCCGCACTCGGCGCACAGGGTCAGCCCGTAGGAGGCGTTCTCGACGTTGCAGCCGGTGACGATCGTTCCGCCGTCGGTCAGGGCCGCCGCCCCGACCCGCAGTCCCGAATACGGGGCGTAGGCCTGTTCGCCCGCCGCCTGCGCCGCCTCACGCAACGCCTCCCAGTCGATGCCGCCCCTGCTCACTCCACCTGGCCCTTGCGCCACGGCCGGCCCTCGGCGGCAGGGGGCCGGAGGCGCTGGGAGGCGATGCTCAACACGAGCAGGGTGACGACGTACGGCGTGGCCTGGACGAACTCGGGCTGGACCTTGTCGGTGGTGAAGTACCAGAGGCCGATGAGCCCGCCGAACACCGCCATCATCACCGCCCGGCCGCGGCGGCCCTGCGTCAACAGCAACACGGCGTAACCGACGAGGGCCAGCGCGATGAACAGCAGGAGGGCGTGGACCGCGGGCCGGTCGCGGAGCTGGAGGGCGTCGGCGAAGCCGAAGAGGCCGGCCCCGGCGGCCGCGCCGAAGGGCATCCAGTTGCCGAAGATCATGGCGGCCAGGCCGATGAACCCCCGCCCACCGGTCTGGCCCTGGCGGTAGATGCCCGCGGCCTCGATGGCCAGGAAGGCCCCGGCCAGCCCGGCCAGGGCCCCGCTGATCAGCACCGCGGCGTACCGCATGCGGTAGACGGGCACACCCAGGGAGTCGGCGCCGGTCGGGTTCTCGCCACAGGAGCGCAGGCGGAGGCCGAAGACGGTGCGCCACAGCAGCCACCACGTGAAGGGCACGAGCAGCAGAGCGATCAGGGTCAGGTAGGAGAGGTTGTGGGTGAAGGCCCGTAGGAGCCCGGCCAGGTCCGACACGAACAGCCAGCTCTTGTCCTCGATCCAGCCGAGCACGTCGGGCGACTGCCAGCCGAACAGATCGCCACCGGCGAGGATCGGGACGTCCAGGGTGCCCACGCCCTCGACGCGGGGGGACTGGGTGGCGCCGCCACCGGCCACGCCTTCGTAGACCTCCACCGAGAGGTAGCGGGCGATGCCGCCGGCCGAGGGTGATGATGGCGACGCCGGAGATGATGTGGTCCACGCCGAAGGTGACCGTCGCCGTGGCGTGCAGCAGCCCGGCGGCGATCCCGCCGGCGATCCCGATGGCCACGCCCCACCAGGGCCCGTACTGCCAGGCGCCCCAGGCCCCGAACCAGGTCCCGAGGATCATCATCCCCTCGAGGCCGATGTTGATGATGCCGGAGCGCTCGGCGTAGAGGCCGCCGAGGGCGGCCAGCCCGATGGGCACCGCGAGGCGCAGCGTGGTGCCGAAGGTGCCGCTCGAGGTGAGGTCGGGGTTGTCGGTGATCCACCGCACGGCGGCCAGAAGGAGGAACAACCCGCCGGCCAGGATCAGCCCTTGGCGCTTCATGCCGGGGCCCCCGTCGGCTCGACCGCGGCCGGTTCCGGCGGCGGGGGCTCTTCACCGATGAGCCGGCGCTGCTGGCGCTCGATGACCCGCTGCACCAGCTCGTAGGCGATGACCACCGAGAGGACGATGACGCCCTCCATGATCACGACGATCTCCTTGGCGATGCCCTCGAGGTCGAGGATCTGGGAGCTGCGGTCGAGGAAGGCGAGCAGCAGGGCGCCGATGGCGATGCCGAGGGGGTTGTTGCGACCGAGGAGGGCGACGGTGATGCCGGCGAACCCGAGGCCGGTCGGGAAGTCGAGACCGTAGTTGTGGGAGAAGCCGAGCAGGACCGACATGCCCACCAGGCCGGCGACGGCCGCCGGAGAGCATCATCCCCTTGACGATCATGGCGTTGGATGCCACGCCGCTGGCCCGTGCGGCGAGCGGGTTCAGGCCGCTGGCCCGCAGGTCGAAGCCGAACCGGGTCCGCCAGATCAGGATGTAGTACAGCAAGCCGACCACGGCGGCGACGAGGACGAAGCCGCCGACGGTGGCGTTCGGGCCGAGCTTGGCGATGTCCGGGAACCAGCCTGACTCGGGGATCTTCTCGGTCTGGAGGTTGAGGGTCTCGTCGGCCCGGTCCAGGAAGTGGTTGGCCAGCAGGTAGCTCACCAGCGAGACCGCGATGAAGTTGAGCATGATCGTGGAGATCACCTCGCTCACGCCCCGGGTGACCTTGAGCACGCCGGGGATGGCCCCCCAGGCCATGCCGGTGAGCATGGCCACGACGCAGGATCAGGCTCACGTGCAGGACCGGCGGCAGGTCGACCGACGCCCCGACGAAGGCGGCCATGAGGGCGGCGATGGTGAACTGGCCCTCGACGCCGATGTTGAACAGCCCCATCTTGAAGGCGATGGCGAAGGCGATGCCCGAGAGGTAGAGCGGCGTGGCCCGGTCGATGATCGAGGCGATCGACTGTTCGGTGGTGCCGAAGTCCCACATCAGGCGGAACGCCTCGATCGGGTCGCTGCCGCTGGCCTTGAGCACGAGGCCCGAGACGAACAGGGCGAACAGCACGGCGGCGACGGGGGCCAGGAGCCGCAGGAGCGGGATGGTCAGGCGCTGCACGTCAGGCGGCCTCGCCGCTGCGGGCGCCGGTCATGTAGGAGCCGAGTTCCTCGGGGGTCACCTTGGCCGGGTCCAGCCTCGGCCACGATGCGGCCCCGCAGCATCACCAGCAGGCTGTCGGAGAGGCCGATCAGCTCCTCGAGGTCGGCCGACACCAGCAGCACGGCCAGGCCGGCGCCCCGGGCGTCGCGCAGGTGGTCCCAGACCGCGGCCTGGGCGCCCGACGTCGACGCCTCGGGTCGGGATGGTTGGCCAGCAGCACCCTGGCGCCGGCCGTGAGCTCCCGGCCGACGATCAGCTTCTGCTGGTTGCCGCCGGACAGGGCGTAACCGGCGACGTCGACGCCCGGGGCCCGTACGTCGTAGGTCTCCAGGATCTCCTGCGTGCGGCGCTTGGCGCCGCGCCGGTCGATCCAGGGTCCCTTGGCGAAGGGCGCCTTCGTCTGGTGGCCGAGCATCGCGTTCTCCCAGAGCGGGGAGCTCATGATCATCCCCCGCCGGTGGCGGTCCTCGGGGATGTAGCCGATGCCGGCCTCACGGCGTTCGCGGGTGCGGAGGTCGGCGATGTCCTCGCCCCCGAGGCGGATGGCGCCCCGGCGTGACCGGCTCCAGGCCGAGGATCACGTCGATGAGCTCGGACTGGCCGTTGCCCTCGACCCCGGCGATGCCGACCACCTCGCCGCTGGTGGACCCGGAAGCCGACGTCCTGGAGGAGGAAGCGCTCGTCGTGCTGCACGTCGACGTCCTGCAACTCGAGCTCGACCTCGTCGGTCACGGTGGACTCGCGGGTCTCGGGCACGGGCAGCTCGCTGCCGACCATCAGCTCGGCCAGCTCGCCGGCCGTCACGTCTTGGTCGGATCCACCGTGGCCACCGTCCGCCCGCCCCGGAGCACGGTGATGGCGTCGGCGATGGAGAGCACCTCGTCCAGCTTGTGGGAGATGAAGATGATCGTCTCGCCCTGGGCCTTCAGCTCCCGGAGGTTGTCGAACAGCTCCTCGATCTCCTGGGGGACGAGCACGGCGGTGGGCTCGTCGAGGATCAGGATGCGGGCGCCCCGGTAGAGCACCTTGATGATCTCGACCCGCTGGCGTTCGCCCACCCCGAGGGTCTCGACCATCTCGTCGGCGTCGACGTCGAGGCCGTAGGACGCGGACAGCTCGTTGATGCGCTCCTTGGCCTCGCCGAAGTCGATGCGACCGACCGAGGCGGGCTCGTCGCCGAGGATGATGTTCTCCAGCACGGTGAGCTGGTCGGCCAGCATGAAGTGCTGGTGGACCATGCCGATGCCGGCGGCGATGGCGTCCTTGGGGGAGCGGTAGGCGACCGGCTCGCCGTTCACCGCCATGGTGCCCTCGTCGGGCGGCTGCATGCCGTAGAGGATCTTCATCAGGGTGGACTTGCCCGCCCCGTTCTCGCCCACGAGGGCATGGATCTCGCCGCGTCGCACCGCGAGGTCGACGCCGTCGTTGGCCACCACGCCGGGGAACCGCTTGACGATCCCCTCGAGCTCCACGGCCATCGCCTGGTCCGCTTCCACCGGCCTCCCTCGATCGTCCCCGTCGGCCCCTCCGAAAACGGCGACGGACCCGGGCACCCTAGCCCGGGTCCGTCACACGGATTTCTGTCAGGGGTGAGGTCACCCCACGGCGATCAGCCCTCCGGGACGGTGGGCACTTCGATGTCGCCGGCGACGATCTGCGCCTTCAGGTCCTCGAGCTGGGCGATGGTGTCCTCGCTGAGGAAGTCACCGCTGGTCGAGTAGCCGACGCCGTCGACCGAGAGGTCGAACACCGTGGTCTGACCGCCGACCTCCTCGCCGGCGACCGCCGCGGCGATGGTGTTGTACACCGCCACGTTGACCTGCTTCAGCATGGACGTGAGGATCACGTCCTGCACCGCCGGGTCGGCGGTGTTGTACTGGTCGGAGTCCACGCCGATGGCCCAGACGTTGGTCGCCACCCTCACGGGCGGTCACCGCGGCCTCGAACACGCCACCACCGGAACCGCCGGCGGCGGCGTAGATGACGTCGGCGCCACCCTCGTACATGCTGGTGGCGACCTCGCGGCCCCGACCGGGGTCGTTGAAGCCGTCGAAGTCCGGCGGCTCGGTGAGGTACTCGACGTCGACGGTGATCGCCGGGTCGATGGCGGCCACGCCGGCCTCGAAGCCGGCCTGGAACTTCTGGATCAGCTCGATGTTCACGCCGCCGATGAAGCCGACGTGGTCGGTCTCGGTGGTGAGGGCCGCGGCGGCGCCGACCAGGAACGAGCCCTGCTCCTCGGCGAAGACCAGGTTGGCCAGGTTGGGCAGGTCGTTGGCCGCGTCGTCGACGATGGCGAACGTGCTGTCCGGGCAGTTCTCGGCGACGGCGCCGATCGACTCGGAGTAGAGGAAGCCCACCGCGAGGTCGACGCCGTCGTTGGCCACCACGCCGGGGAACCGCTTGACGATCCCCTCGAGCTCCACGGCCATCGTCTGGTCCGCTTCCACCGGCCCCCCTCGAACCTCCCCGTCGGCCCCTCCGAAAACGGCGACGGACCCGGGCACTCTAGCCCGGGTCCGTCACACGGATTTCTGTCAGGGGGTGAGGTCACCCCACGGCGATCAGCCCTCCGGGACGGTGGGCACTTCGATGTCGCCGGCGATGATCTGCGCCTTCAGGTCCTCGAGCTGGGCGATGGTGTCCTCGCTGAGGAAGTCACCGCTGGTCGCGTAGCCGACGCCGTCGACCGAGAGGTCGAACACCGTGGTCTGACCGCCCACCTCCTCGCCGGCGACCGCCGCGGCGATGGTGTTGTACACCGCCACGTTGACCTGCTTCAGCATGGAGGTGAGGATCACGTCCTGCACGGCCGGGTCGGCGGTGTTGTACTGGTCGGAGTCGACGCCGATGGCCCACACGTTGTCGCCGCCCTCGCGGGCGGACACTGCGGCCTCGAAGACGCCACCACCGGAACCGCCGGCAGCGGCGTAGACGACGTCGGCGCCACCCTCGTACATGCTGGTGGCGACCTCACGTCCCCGACCGGGGTCGTTGAAGCCGTCGAAGTCCGGGGGCTCGGTGAGGTACTCGACGTCGACGGTGATCGCCGGGTCGATGGCCGCCACGCCGGCCTCGAAGCCGGCCTGGAACTTCTGGATCAGCTCGGTGTTGACCCCGCCGATGAAGCCGACGTGGTCGGTCTCGGTGGTGAGGGCCGCGGCGGCGCCGACCAGGAAGGAGCCCTGCTCTTCAGCGAAGACGAGGTTGGCCAGGTTGGGGAAGTCGTTGGCCGCGTCGTCGACGATGGCGAACGTGCTGTCCGGGCAGTTCGGGGCGACGGCGCCGATGGCCTCGGAGCTGAGGAAGCCGACCGCGAAGATCAGGTTGGTGCCCTGGTCGCAGAGCAGCTGCACCAGCTCCTGGCGGTTCTCGCCACCCTCGTCAGGCTCGAGCTCCTCGGCCTCGATGCCGAACTCCGTGGCCGCCTGGTCGAGGCCGGCGGCGGCGGAGTCGTTGAACGACTGGTCGCCACGGCCACCGAGGTCGTAGACCAGGCCGACCGTGAGGTCGCTGGCCTCGGCCGTGGTGTCGTTGGTGGCGCCAGTGGTGTCGCTGCTTTCCTCATCGGAATCGCTGCTGTCGTCACCGCACGCGGCGGCGAGCAGCATGAAGGCCAGCAGGAGCCCGAGCAGCGCCCTGAGCTTGCGGTTTCTGAGCACGTGTTCTCCCCTTGTCACTTTCGTGTTCCCTGGCGGACAGTCGTCCGCGCAATGGGCAACGTAGCCGCGCACTCCCTCCAGCACCCAGCGCGCGCGCGTGAGCGGAGCGTGTACTCAGCCGGCCTCGGTGGTGGTGGTGGTGGTGGTGGTCGCGGCGGGCGGGGGCGGGGCCTCGAAGTCGGGCACACGGCCGAGGACGCCGGTGACGAAGCGGCGCAGGCGGAGGTCCCAGTTGGCCTCGCTGGGCTCGGTGCGGTCGAGGTAGTAGGTGGCGACGGCGTTGGCGTGGTCGCCGCCCGTGACCTCCAGCAGGTGGCCGAGGTGGGCGGCCATGAGCTCGACGTTGCCGTCGGGGGAGCGGGGGTCGACCGGCGTCTCGCCGGCGATGAGCTCCTCGTTGATCCAGGCGAGCAGGTTGGGGTCGATGCGGCCGATGCCCATGTCACCGTCGCTGTTGACCGAGGCGTTGTCCCAACCGGAGATGGTCCAGGCCAGCGACTGGAGGAGCGCCGTCGGGACCTCGTACTCCTCGGCCCACCGGTCGAACAGCGGGGCCTGCTGGGCCACGACGGGGTCGGCGGCGAGGCGCTCGGGCCACTCGTGGCCGGCCATCGGGATGGGCGGGATCTCGAGGACCTCGCCCGGCTCGAGGGAGTCCGAGAGCTCCAGGTCCAGGGCCTCGAGGAGGTCGTTCACCGGGATGCCGTGGAGGTCGGCCACCGCGGTCACGGTGTCACCCGTGCGCACCGTGTAGAGCGAGGGTCCGTTGCGGTCCCGGGCGGCGTCGCCCGACCCGGTGTCGTCCTGGCCGACGAGGTAGAGGGCGCCGAGGGCCACCACCGTGGTGAGGGCGGCGGCGACCAGGACGCGACCCGAGGGCCTGGCGCGGCGCGTCGGCGTCGGGACCACGGGGGGAACGAGCGGGCCCTGGCCGACCGACGGAGGGGTGTCGATCACAGAGATGACCCCAGGATGGAGTCGGTTCGGCCCACTGTCAACGCGGGCCGCATTCTCGCCCGTTCTCAGAATGCCGGTAAGGTGGGAACCGATGAGAACCGACCTCCACACTTCGGTGGCCGAGCGCCTGCGTGAGGGCGATCAGCGCTACACGAGGGGGCGGCGGGCGTTGGTGGACGTCTTGGAGGAGGCCACCCGGCCGCTGACGATCCAGGAGATCCTGGCCCGGGACAAGGCGCTGGCCCAGAGCTCGGCCTACCGCAACCTGGTCATCCTCGAGCAGACCGGGGTCGTGCACCGGGTGGTGAGCACCGACGAGTTCGCCCGCTACGAACTGGCCGAGCACCTGACCGACCACCATCACCACCACCTGATCTGCTCGCAGTGCGGCCAGGTGGCGGACTTCACGGTGGCTCCCGAGGTGGAGGAGGCGCTGGCCCGGGCGCTCGGTCAGGCGGCCGAGGGCGCCGGGTTCGTGGCCCACGACCACCGCCTCGACCTCATCGGCCAGTGCCGACGCTGTGCCTAGGCCGGGCGCCCGGTAGGCCATCCCCGGTCGGGCCGGTACCCTCCCGGCCATGTCGAAGCGGACCAACAAGCGACGCCTGCGCGCCCGTCGCAAGAAGGCGAACCACGGCCGCAAGCCCAACGCCGGTCGCAAGCGCTAGTTCGCCGGTCCCGCGTTGCCCATCCGGCTCAGTTGGGATGGTGGTGGGTGGAGTCGTCGAGTAGCAGGCCCCGCTCCCCGAAGCGGATGACCATCGGCCCGTAGGCGGTCGACAGGTTGGCCTCCGTCAGCACCTCCTGCGGGGTGCCCGAGGCCACGATGCGCCCGGCCAGCAGCAGCAGGTGATCCGCCGAGGCCGCGTCGGCCAGGCTGTGGGTGCTGGCCACCACGGTGCGGCCCGCCGCCCGCTCCTCGTCGATGACCTCGACGATGCGCTCCTGGGAGGGCAGATCCAGTCCGGTGAGCGGCTCGTCGAGCAGCAGCAACGGCGAGCCCTGGGCCAGCGCTTGGGCCACCAGCACCCGCTGGCGCTCGCCGCCCGACAGCGACCCCAACTGCCGTCGGGCGAGGTGGGTCACGTCGAGGCGGGCCATCGACTCGGTCACGGCCGCCCGGTCGCCCGCGGTGAGGCGGGCCCAGGCGCCCCGCCGGGCGTAGCAGCCCATCGTCACGACCTCCCGGGCCGAGATCGGCAGGTGCTGGTTGGCGTGCAGGTGTTGGGGCACGTAGGCGATCTCGTTGCGTCCCACGACACGCCGCCCGAGCACCTGGATCGTGCCCTCCCGCGGTGGGTGCAGGCCGGCGATGGCGTGCAGCAGGGTGGACTTGCCGGAGCCGTTGGGGCCGATGAGCGCGGTGCTGGCGCCGGTGGGAACGGTGAAGGTGGCGTCCCGGACGGCCACCTGCTGACCGTGGGCCAGGGTCAGGCCGACGGCGTCCACGGCTGCGGTCCGGGTGGCGTGTGAACGGGAATCGTTCTCGGTAGGGTCGCTCATGTGAACGGGAATCATTCTCGCCCTGTGGGGCGGAGCGCGCAACTCGGGGGCCTCCTGGTCCTGGTGGCGCTCCTGTCGCTCTCGGCCGCCGCGTGCGGCGGTGACGGTCCGTCGGGCGACCGGCCGCTGGTCGTGGCCACCCACAGCCTGCTCGGGGACCTGGCCACGAACGTCTTCGGTGACGAGGCGGAGGTCGAGGTGGTGATGCCGGCCGGCACCGATCCGCACGAGTTCGAGCCGTCGGCGGCCCAGGTGGCGATGCTCAGCGAGGCCGACCTCGTGGTGGCCAACGGCCTGGGGTTCGAGGCCGGGCTGACCGATGCCCTCGACGCCGCGGCCGGCGACGGCGTGCCGGTGCTCGAACTGGGGCCCGCCCTCGACCCGCTGCCCCTCGACGACGGTGACGGCGAGGACCCCCACTGGTTCACCGACCCCCTGCGCATGGCGAGGGCCGCGGGCCTCGTGGCCACGGCCGCGGAGGACCTCGACGGCATCGATCCGGTGGTCGTGGCCGACCAGGCCGCCGGCCACGCCGCGGCGATCGAGGCCGCCGACGCCGAGATCGCCGCCGATCTGGATGCCGTCCCGGAGGACCAGCGGCAGCTCGTCACCAACCACGAGGTCTTCGGCTACTTCGCCGACCGGTACGGGTTCGAGGTCGTGGGCACGGTGATCCCGAGCGGCACCACCCTGGCCGAGCCCTCGTCATCGGAACTGGCCGACCTCGTCGCGGTCATCGAGGAGACGGGGGTCCCGGCCGTCTTCGCCGACACCTCCTCGTCGGCGGACCTGGCCCACGTCCTGGCCGAGGAGACCGGCGAGGACATCGCCGTGGTCGAGCTGTTCTCGGAGTCCCTGGGCGAGGAGGGCTCGGGGGCCGAGACCTACCTCGAGCTGATCCGCACCAATGCCGACCGGATCGTGGCCGCCCTGGCCTGAGGGCCGGGGCGACGTGGTTCACTGCGGACGATGGACTGGCTGACCGAACCGTTCCGGTTCGCGTTCATGCAGCGGGCACTGGTTGCCGGGCTGCTGGCGGTGGCCATGACCTCGACGATCGGGACCTGGGTGGTGATCCGGGGCATGACCTTCGTGGGCGACGCCCTCGCCCACGGCGTCCTGCCCGGCATCGCCGTGGCCGTCCTCATCGGGGTCGACCCGAGCATCGGGGCCTTCGTCGCCGCTCTGGTGATGGTGGCCGTGATCAGCCTCGTCAACCGGCAGTCCGGCCTGAGCGAGGACACCGGCATCGGCCTGCTCTTCGTCGGGATGCTGGCGCTGGGGGTGGTGATCATCTCCCGCTCCGAGGGATTCACCGGCGACCTGACCTCGTTCCTGTTCGGCAACCCGCTGGGCGTCACCACCGCCGACCTGCGCTTCCAGGCCATCGCCTTGGCCCTGGTGCTCGTCGCCGTGGTCGCCCTCTACCGGCCGCTGCTGGTCCTGTCGTTCAACGAGACCAAGGCGGCGCTCCTGGGCCTGCGGCCCGGTGCGACGCACCTGGTGATGATGGTGCTGGTCGGCCTGTCGGTGGTCGCCTCGTTCCGGGCGGTCGGGACGCTGATGACCTTCGGCCTGCTGGTCGCGCCGCCGGCCACGGCCATCCTCCTGGTCCGCCGGGTCTGGCTGGTCATGGTCGTGGCCGTGCTGCTCGGATGGATGGCGGTGGTGGCGGGCCTGCTGGTCTCCTACCACCACGACACCGCCGCCGGGGCGACGATGAGCGGTCTGGCGGTGGCGTTCTTCTTCGTGGTCCTCGGCGTCAGAGAGGTCGCCGAGCGCCGGCACCGTCGCCCGCCCGTCCCGACCTGACCCTCGTCAGGCGGTGGGGTGGTCGGCGGTCCAGGCCAGGAGGTCGTCGACGGCCATGGTGTTGACGACGTCGTCGGCCTCGACCCCGAGACGGGCCGCCTTGTCGCACCCGTAGGCCTGCCACTCGAGCTGGCCGGGGGCATGGGCATCGGTGTCGATGGCCACGGAGCAGCCCCATTCGAGGGCGTTGGCCAGCATCGCCTCGGGCGGGTCCTGGCGCTCGGGCCGGCAGTTGATCTCGATCGCCGTCTCGAACCGGGCGCAGGCCGCGAACACGATGTCCTCGTTGAACACCGAGCCCGGCCGGCCCTTGCCCACGACCTTGCGGTTCGTGCAGTGGCCGAGGATGTCGACGTGCGGGCTGGCCACCGCCATGACCAGGCGCTCGGTCATCTGCTGCTCGGGCATCCGGAACTTGGAGTGGACGCTGGCGACGACGACGTCGAGGCGCTCGAGGAGGTCCTCGGCCTGGTCGAGGCTGCCGTCCTCGAAGATGTCGACCTCGATGCCGGTGAGGACGCGGAACGGGGCCAGCTCCGCGTTGACGGCGTCGATCTCGTCCAACTGGGCCAGCAGGCGCTCCCGATTGAGGCCGTGGGCGATCGTCAGGCGGGGGGAGTGGTCGGTCATGACCAGGTACTCGTGGCCGAGGCCCGACGGCGGCCCGGGCCATGGTGGCGATCGGCGCGCCACCGTCGGACCAGGTGGAGTGGGCGTGGCAGTCGCCCTTCAGGGACGCTCGCAGCGCGGTCGCCCTCCCCCGGGTCGAGCGGGGCGGCGTCCAGCTCGGCGAGGTAGCCGGGCGTGTCGCCGCGGTAGGCCTCGGCGATCACGCCGGCCGTCGTGTCCCCGATGTGCTCGAGATCGGTCAGCGTCCCGTTCGTCACCCTCCGATCGAGCTCGGCGTCGGACAGGCCGCCGACCACCTCGGCGGCCCGGAGAAAGGCCCGGACGCGATAGGCGGGCGCCAGCTCCCGGTCGAGCAGGTAGGTGATCCGCTCGAACGCCGCGTCGACCGCGTCTCGTCCCGTCGTCTGGCTCGCCACGGCTCCGAGGGTAGGAGGTGCAGCGGGCCGTAGCCTTCGGCGGAATGGAGCGCTTCGGGTTCGTCGGTCTCCCCAACGCGGGGAAGTCCTCGCTCTACAACGCCCTCTCGGGGGGCTCGGCGCTGGCCGCGCCCTACGCCTTCGCCACCACCGACCCCAACGTGGGCGTGGCCAAGGTCCCCGACCACCGTCTCGAGGCCCTGGCCGAGATGAGCGCCTCGAAGAACGTGGTCCCGGCCGCGGTGCAGTTCGTCGACATCGGCGGCCTGGTCGAGGGGGCCAGCAAGGGCGAGGGCCTCGGCAACAAGTTCCTCGCCGGGATCCGGGAGGCCGACGCCATCGTCTACGTGCTCCGGGCCTTCGGGGACACCGACGTCCCCGGTCCGGCCGACCCCCTCGAGCACCTCAGGGTCCTGGAGATCGAGCTGACGCTGGCCGACCTCGAGTCGGTCGAATCCCAGATCGACAAGCGGCGCAAGGCGATGAAGAGCGACAAGAGCCTGGCCGGCGAGGTGGCCGCGCTCGACGCGGCCCTCGCCGTCCTCAGTGAGGGCACGCCGATCTACCGCAGCGACCTCAGCGCCGACCACCGGGCCGCCCTGCGCCCGTGGTTCCTCCTGACCAACAAGCCGGTCATGGCCCTCGTCAACCTCGACGAGGAGCAGATCGCCGATCCCGACCCCGTGCTGGACCCCGTTCGCGAGGAGCTGGGCGGGGTGGCCGAGGTCATCGGCGTGTGCGTCCAGTTGGAGGCCGAGGCCGCCCAACTCGACGCCGACGAGCGGGCCGACCTCCTCGACGCCTACGGCCTCGGCGAGGGCGCCCTGACCCGCTTCGTGCAGGCGGCGTACCACCTGCTGGGCCTGCGCACCTTCCTCACCACCGGCGAGAAGGAGAGCCGGGCCTGGACCTTCCGGGCCGGCGCCAAGGCGCCCCAGTGCGCCGGGGTGATCCACACCGACTTCGAGCGCGGCTTCATCCGGGCCGAGTGCATCAACTGGCAGGAGCTCCTCGACATCGGGTCCTGGTCCAAGGCCCGCGACGTGGGCAAGCTCCGCATCGAGGGCAAGGACTACGAGGTCCAGGACGGCGACGTCCTGGAGTTCCGCTTCAACGTGTAGACCGGGACCGTGCCCTGGCTGCTGCGGGAGGACGAAGTGTTGGCCACGTTGGAGGTGGCCGACGACCGCCGCTCCCGTCGGCGCGGCCTGCTCGGCCGGGACGGCATCGACGGCGCGCTCCTCCTGCGTCCGGCCCGGGCCGTGCACACCATCGGCATGCGCTTCGCGATCGACGTGGCCTTCTGTGACGGAGAGCTGCGGGTCCTGCGCACGGTCACGATGGCCCGCCACCGCGTCGGCCGGCCCTGCATGAAGGCGCGTGGGGTGATCGAGGCTGAGGCGGGGACCTTCGCCCACTGGGAACTGCGACCCGGCGACCAGCTCGAGGTCAAGGCGTGACCAGGTCTGCCGGGCCTGGGGACCGTGGACGACTTGGAGGCAACCGAGCGTGACCGTCGCCGCTCTGGTGCTGGTCGGCACCCCCATCGGGAACCTCGGCGACCTGTCGCCCCGGGCTGTCGAGGAGCTGGCCAAGGCCGACGTGGTCGCCTGCGAGGACAGCCGCCGCACGGGCCGCCTGCTGCAGCACGCCGGCATCCGGGCCCGCGAGCTCCTGGTGGTCAACGACCACAACGAGGCCCAACGGGTCGAGGAGGTCCTGGGCCGCCTCGCCCGGGGCCAGCGGGTCGCCGTGGTGACCGATGCGGGGATGCCCGGCATCAGCGACCCGGGCGAACGCCTGGTGCGGGCCGCGTCCCGGGACGGCTTCCGGGTCGAGGTCGTGCCGGGGCCCTCCGCCGCGGTGGCCGCCCTGGTGGCGTCGGGCCTGCCCACGGCCCGGTTCGTGTTCGAGGGCTTCCTGGCCCGCAAGGCCGGGGCCCGCCGCCAGCGCCTGGCCGAGCTGGTCGACGAGCAGCGGACGCTGGTGTTCTACGAGGCGCCCCACCGTGTCGCGGCCACGCTGGCGGACCTGGCGACCGTGCTCGGCGGCTGGCGTCGGGTGGCCGTGGCCCGGGAGCTGACCAAGCTCCACGAGGAGGTCTGGCGCGGCCTCCTGCACGAAGCCGTGGCCTGGGCCGAAGCGTCGCCCCCGAGGGGCGAGATCGCCCTGGTCGTGCAGGGCGCGCTGCCCGCCGGCCCGGCCGAGGCCGCCGACGTCGAGTCCGCCGTGCAGGCCCGCCTCGACGCCGGCGACAGCGCCCGTGACGCGGCCTCGACGGTCGCCGCCGACCTCGGCGTCCCCAAGCGCCAGGCCTACGAGGTCGCCAACCGCCTCAGCTGAAGGACGGGGTCGTCGGCCGGGTCCGGCACTCTCCGTGGTCAACTCCACCCTCCCGGTCCGCTGTGGGGTGGACTCGAGGCAATACCTGTCGGATTCCGCCAGTTATTGCCTCGAGACATCGTGATCAGGCCCGGCATGACCACAAGGCGTGGGATTCCCGCCCCGGACGACCGGCAGCCCGTCCCCACGCCCCTTCCTTGCCTCGATTGTCCCAGCCCGATGGGCCGGGTCCCGAGTTCCTGTCAGACCCCCTGTTCATGATGGGGGCATGGTCATCGCCATCGTCTGTGCCCTGCTCGTGGGCGGCCTCATCGCCGTGGTCGTCCTCCGTGTGCTGCCGGAGCACCTCCGGCGCCAGCTCGCCGTGGAGCGGGAGGCCACGGTCCAGGCCGCGGTCGACACCGTGGTCGCCATCGTGGGCGATCGCCTCGACCAGCACGCCCGGGCGGGCACGGCCGAGCTGGACCTGCGCACCCAGGACATCAACCGCCAGCTGGTCCAGGTCACCGAGCTGGTGGCCACGCTGCAGAAGGACCGGGCCAACCAGCACGGCGAGCTGCTCAACGGCCTGGACGCCGCCCGCCGGGCCAGCAGCGAGCTGGCGGGCCTCACCGGGCAGCTGCGTGAGGCGCTGGCCAGCCCCAAGGCCCGGGGGGCCTGGGGGGAGCGCATGGCCGAGGACGTGCTGCGCCGGGCCGGCTTCGTGGACGGGGTCAACTACCGCAAGCAGACCGCCGTGGTCGGGGGGCCGACCATCCCCGACTTCACCTTCCTGCTGCCGCGGGATCACGTCGTGCACATGGACGTGAAGTTCCCGATCGACAACTACCTGCGCCACCTCGACGCCGACACCGACCTCGAGCGGGAGCGGACGGCCAAGCAGTTCACCCGGGACGTCCGGGACCGGGTCAAGGAGCTCACCGGGCGGGGCTACGTCGATCCCGAGCACACCGTCGAGTTCCTGCTCCTGTTCATCCCCAACGAGAGCGTCTTCGCCTTCATCCACGAACAGGACCCCGAGCTCCTCGACCACGCCATGGCCCACAAGGTGGTGCTCTGCTCGCCGTTCAGCCTGTTCTCGATGCTGGCCATCATCCGCCAGGCGATGGACAACTTCCTGGTCGAGCAGGCCTCGACCGAAGTCCTCGCCTGCCTGCGCAGCTTCAAGGGCGAGTGGTCGAAGCTGACCGACGCGATGGACAAGGTGGGCAAGCACCTCGAGACCACCCAGCGCTCCTACGAGGAGCTCAACGGCCCGCGTCGCCGGGTGTTCGAGAAGAAGTTCGCCGAGATCGACCAGGTGCAGGCCGGCAGCGGCCTCGCCGAGGCGGGCGGGACCGAGGGCTCGGCGCCCCTGCTCGACCTGACCGCAGTGACCGACCTGTCGGGGCGGCGGGCCGGGTAATCCCCGGGAGCGGGGTTGCGGGGCGTCGGTAGCCTCGCTGTGTGGGCCGCTACTACGTCACGACGCCGATCTACTACGTCAACGACGCGCCCCACATCGGTCACGCCTACACCACCGTCGTGGCCGACGGCCTGGCCCGGTGGCACCGGCTGCTCGGCGAGGAGGTCTTCTTCCTCACGGGGACCGACGAGCACGGCCTGAAGGTGGCCCGGGCGGCCGAGGAGCACGGCCTCAGCCCCCAGGAGCAGGCCGACGTCACCAGTGCCCGCTACCGCGAGGCCTGGGAGCTGCTGAACATCAGCAACGACGACTTCATCCGCACCACCGAGGGCCGCCACCACACCGCCGTGCAGGAGCTGCTGACGGCGGCCAAGGACAACGGCCACATCTACAAGGACGCCTACGAGGGCCTGTACTG
This sequence comes from uncultured Microthrixaceae bacterium, assembly GCA_963845425.1. GTDB lineage: Bacteria > Actinomycetota > Acidimicrobiia > Acidimicrobiales > DATDAH01 > DATDAH01. The sequence goes on along the minus strand of CAWJSC010000007.1, from coordinate 5,499 downwards.
CGTGGCCTGCGAGGCGTACTACACCGAGGACGACCTGGTCGACGGCAACTGCCCGATCCACCACCGTCCGGTGGAGCACCTCAGCGAGGAGAACTGGTTCTTCGCCCTCTCGGCCTTCGAGCAGCCCCTGCTCGACTGGTACGAAGCCCACCCGGACTTCGTCGGCCCCGAGGGCAAGCGCAACGAGGCCCTGGGCCTGATCCGCCAGGGCCTGCGGGACATCTCCATCAGTCGGTCCTCGATCCAGTGGGGCGTCGAGGTCCCCTGGGACCCCGAGCACGTCTTCTACGTCTGGTACGACGCCCTCATCAACTACGCCACCGCGGTCGGCTACGGCAGCGATCCCGCGCGCTTCGCCGAGTGGTGGCCCGAGGCCCACCACGTCATCGGCAAGGACATCCTCCGGTTCCACTGCGTGTACTGGCCGGCCCTGCTCCTGGCCGCCGGGCTCACGCCGCCGAAGCGCATCAGCGTGCACGGCTTCCTGCTGGTGGGCGGCGAGAAGATGTCCAAGACCAGCCTGAACCAGATCGTCCCGGCCGACCTCGTGGCCGACTTCGGCGTGGATGGCTACCGCTACCACTTCCTCGGTGCCACCCCCTTCGGTCCCGACGGGGACTTCAGCTACGAGGGCATGGTCGAGCGCTACAACAGCGACCTGGCCAACAACCTGGGCAACCTCCAGGCCCGGGTGGCCACCGTCGTCGGCAAGAAGTGCGACGGGGTGGGGCCCGCACCGCGGCCCGACAGCCCCCTCGCCGCGGTCGCGGCCGAGGCGTTCTCCGAGGCGGCCGAGGCCTGGGACCGCGTCCAGCCCTCGCTCGCCCTCGAGGCCACCTGGCGCCTCATCCGGGAGACCAACGCGTACCTCGAGGCCAACGAGCCATGGAAGGCCGAGCCCGGCCCGGAGGTCGACGCCGTCCTCGGTGACGCCGCTGGAGGCGCTGCGCATCGTGACGATCCTGGCCTCGCCGGCCGTGCCGGACACCTGCGCCGAGATCTGGCGCCGGTTGGGCCTCGACGGCCGCCCCGAGGACCAGCGCCTGCCGGTCGCCGCCGAGTGGGGCGGCTATCCCGGGGGCCTCACCGTGGAGAAGGGCAACCCGCTCTTCCCCCGGTTGACGGCCTGAGTCCGTGCGCTGGACCGACGACCACTGCCACCTGGGTCACCTGGACCTGGCGGACGAGGCGGCGGTGCGGGCGGCCCTCGACGCGGCGGCCGCCGAGGGCGTGACCCGCGTCCTCGACGTGGGCACCGACGTGGCCGACTCGACTGCGGCCGCCGACAGGGCCGCCCGTCACACCGAGGTCTGGGCCACCGCCGGGGTCCACCCCCACGAGGCCCAGCACGGCATCGAGGGCCTCGAGGCCTTGCTGTCCCGGCCCGAGGTCCGGGCGGTGGGGGAGTGCGGCCTCGACTACCACTACGACCACTCGCCTCGGGAGGTCCAGCGGGAGGTGTTCGCCGCCCAGATCGAACTGGCCCACCGCCACGACCGGGCGCTGGTCATCCACACCCGGGAGGCCTGGGACGACACGTTCGCCATCCTCGACGAAGCCGGCGTCCCCGACCGGACGGTCTTCCACTGCTTCACCGGCGGCGCGCCCGAGGCCGAGCGGGCCCTGGCACTGGGTGCCCACCTCTCCTTCAGCGGGATCGTGACCTTCCCGTCGGCCGACGACGTCCGTGACGCGGCCCGCCTCTGCCCCGATGACCGCCTCCTCGTCGAGACCGATGCCCCGTTCCTCACCCCCGTCCCGCACCGGGGCCGGCCGAACCACCCGAGCCTGGTGACGCTGGTGGGCCAGAAGGTGGCGGAGGTCCGCGGTCAGGCCGTCGAGGCGGTGGCCGAGACGACCTGGGCCAACGCCACACGGCTGTACGCGCTGCCCGACTGACCGCTCGGCGCGGCCCGCCCGGGGCGTGGCGCGAGGTTGCGGTTGTGTTACGTTCACGCGATCCCGTCGGCATCCCGCAGGGAAGGTCGTTGTCCTCACATCCCCCGTTCCGCCTCCGTCTGACGCTGGCGTTCCTGATCCTGGCCGTCGTCGGCACCACCGTCGGCGCGGCGGTGCTCTTCGGCTCGAACCAGGCCGCGCCCACGACGGTCGAGGTGGCCGACATCGGCCTCACCGGGCCCCCAGTCGTCGGCGGGATCGATCTGAATCCCGCCGCGGCGGAGGCCGCGGGGTCGGGGATGCGCCTCGGCGTGCTGGACAAGAGCGCCGCCCGCGAGGAGCAGCGCGAGGCCGCCGCGGCCCGTGAGGCCGCCGCCTTCGAGACGTTCGCCCGAGCGCAGGCCCAGGCCATTGCCGACTACGCCGCCGCGGTGGCCGCGGCCGCCGAGGCGCCCTCGAGCCCGCCCCCGGTCTATGTGCCGCCGTCCAACGACGACGGCAACGGTGGCGGCTGCGCGGAGGTGGTGGAGGCGACGACGGCACGGCGGGGCGGAGGTGGCGGTGGCGGTGGGGCGGCGGCGGTGGCGGGTCGCTCTACGAGAAGCTGGACGACATCGCCACCTGCGAGTCGGGCCGGAACCCCCGGGCCTTCAATCCCGAGGGGCCGTGGTACGGCGCCTTCCAGTTCCGCTTCGACACGTGGCAGTCGCACGGCGGCGGGGGCAACCGCGGCCAGGACATCCTCGACCACAACTACGAGCAGCAGCGGGAGATCGCCGCCAACCTGGCCCGAGCCCGGGGCTTCGCCGGCTCGTGGCCGACCTGCGCCGCCCGCTACGGCTACGTCTGAGCCCTGCTCACCCCGACCCAGGCTCGCGACCTCCTCCTCCGCCACGGGCTGGCGCCCAGCCGTGCGCTCGGCCAGAACTTCGTCGTCGACCCCAACACGGTCCGGCGCATCGCCCGGCTCGCGGGCGTCGGGCCTGGTGACCACGTGGTCGAGGTCGGCGCCGGTCTGGGGGCCCTGACGCTGGCCCTGGTCGAGACGGGCGCCGCCGTCACGACGATCGAAGCCGATCCGTACCTGCTCCCCGGCGCTGGCTGAGGTGCTGGGGGACCGGCCCGTACGGGTCATCGGCGCCGACGTGCGCACCGTGGACTGGGACGACGTGCTGGCCGGGTCCGACACCTGGGCCCTGGTGGCCAACCTGCCCTACAACCTGGCCACGCCCATCGTCCTCGACGTGCTGGCCGAGGTCCCCCGGGTCCAGCGCCTACTGGTGATGGTCCAGCGGGAGGTGGGGGAGCGGCTGGCTGCCCCGGCGGGGTCCCGGACCTACGGGATCCCCTCGGTCCTGGTCGCCCTGCGGGCCCGGGCCGAGGTCGTGGGTCGGGTGTCACCCGAGGTCTTCCTCCCCAAGCCGCGGGTCGAGTCGGCCCTGGTCCGCATCGAGCGCCTGGACGCGCCGGCCACCGAGGCCGACCCGGAGGTGCTGGTCGCCCTGGTCCGGCAGGCCTTCGGCAACCGGCGCAAGATGCTGCGGCGCTCACTCGACGGGCGGGTCACCGAGGCCCAGTTCACCGCGGCGGGCATCGCCTCCGACACCCGCCCCGAGCAACTTGACGTCGCCGCCTGGGGTCGGCTGGCCGAGGCGGTCGGCGGGTGAGCGGGCTGCCGGTGACCCTGACCGCACCGGCCAAGCTGACCCTGTCGCTGCGCGTCACCGGCGTCCGGCCCGACGGCCTCCACCTGATCGACGCCGAGATGGTCACGCTCGACCTGGCCGACACCCTGTGGCTCAGCGAGGGGTCCGGCGTGACGTTCCTCGGTCCGGGCGCGGCGGGGTCGGTGGCCGGGGACGACCTGGTGAGCCGAGCGCTGGCCGTGGTCGGCCGGACGGCCCGGTGGAGGTCGACAAGCAGATCCCCAGCGGCGCCGGCCTGGGCGGGGGCTCCGCGGACGCCGCGGCGATCCTGCGGTGGGCCGGCCACACCGACGTCGAAGCCGAGGCCCGCCTGGGGGCGGACGTCCCGTTCTGCGTGATCGGCGGCCGGGCCCGGGTCACCGGCATCGGTGAGCAACTCGAGCCGCTGCGTTCGAGCCCCTGACGTTCACGCTGCTCACCCCGCCGGTGCACTGCGCGACCCCCGCCGTCTACCGGGCGTGGGACGACCTGGGCGGCCCGGCGGGGCGAACGGCAACGACCTGGAGCCCGCCGCCCTGGTGGTGGCCCCGGAGCTGGCCGATGGCGCGCCGAACTGCGTGAAGCTGCCGGTGCCGGTCCGATGCTCGCGGGGAGTGGCTCGACCTGGTTCGTCGAGGGTTCCTTCCCCGGTGGTGGTTCGGCGTGCGGTGCCGGTCCGACCGGGGCGACGGCGAGGCTACTTGCCGGCCCGGCGCTGACGGCGGGTGCGCTTCAGCAACTTCTTGTGCTTCTTCTTCCGCATGCGCTTACGGCGCTTCTTGATGAGTGAGCCCATGTCGGCGGTGAGGCTACCGGCCGCTGACCGGGTCGGTGGCCATCACCGGTTCTGGGGTAAAAGCCGAGGTCGACACCACGGTCATGGGGGTCCGGCCAGCGTGCGGTGACGGCCTTGGCCCGCGTGTAGAAGCGGACTCCCTCCATGCCGTGGACGTGGGTGTCACCGAACAGCGACGCCTTCCAGCCGCCGAAGGAGAAGTACGCCATGGGCACCGGGATGGGGACGTTGATCCCGACCATGCCCACCTGCACGTCCCGGTGGTAGTGGTGCGGGCGGCGCCACCGTCGTTGGTGAAGATGGCGGTGCCGTTGCCGTACTCGCAGGCGTTCACCAGGTCGAGAGCCTCGTCGAGCTCGACCCGGACGATGCTCAGCACGGGCCCGAAGATCTCGTCGAGGTACACCTTCATCTCGGGCTGTACCCGGTCGAACAGGCAGGGCCCCAGCCAGTAGCCGTCCTGGTAGTGCCACGGCGAGGTCCCGGCCGTCCACCACCAGCTCCGCGCCTTCTTCGACCCCGAGGTCGACATAGGACCGCACCCGGTCCCGGTGCGCCTCGGTGACCAGCGGGCCCATGTCCACGCCGTCGCCGGTGCCCCGGCCGATCGTCAGGGCATCGATGCGCTCGACGACGGCGGGCACCAGGCGGTCGGCGTGACATCGCCCACGGCCACGACTACCGAGATGGCCATGCAGCGTTCGCCGGCGGAGCCGTAGCCGGCGCTGACCGCGGCATCGGCGGCCTGGCCGATGTCGGCGTCGGGCAGGACGACCATGTGGTTCTTGGCCCCGCCTAGGGCCTGGACCCGCTTGCCGGCCCGGGTGCCGGTCTCGTACACGTGGCGGGCGATCGGGGTCGAGCCCACGAAGCTGACGGCCTCGACGTCGGGGTGCTCGAGCAGCCGGTTGACGGCCACCGCGTCCGCCGTGGACCACATTGAGCACGCCCGGCGGCAGGCCCGCCTCGGTGAAGAGCTCGGCCAGGCGGACGTTGGCCGCCGGGTCCTTCTCGGACGGCTTGAGCACGAAGCTGTTCCCGCAGGCGATCGCGAGGGGGAACATCCAGAGCGGGACCATCGCCGGGAAGTCGAACGGGGTGATCCCCGCGACCACACCG
>CAWJSC010000006.1:0-58014 GCA_963845425.1 uncultured Microthrixaceae bacterium | reverse complement strand
CCGAATCGCCGGCGTTGACATCCCTCGCGAGAAGCGGACCGTCATCGCCCTCACCTACATCTTCGGCATCGGCGACACGCTCGCCTCGGAGATCTGCACCAACTCCGGGGTCGACGCCAGCCGTCGGGTACGGGACCTGACCGACGAAGAGGTCAGCAAGCTCCGGGCCTACATCGACGACAACCTGCAGGTCGAGGGTGACCTGCGTCGCGACATCCAGCAGGACATCAAGCGCAAGATGGAGATCGGGGCCTACCAGGGCATCCGCCACCGTCGTGGTCTGCCCGTCCGGGGCCAGCGCACCCACACCAACGCCCGTACCCGCAAGGGCCCACGCAAGACCGTGGCCGGCAAGAAGAAGGTAGGCAAGTAATGGCCAAGCCCGCCGCCGGCGGTCGTCGCCCCAAGAAGCGCGAACGCAAGAACATCCCGCACGGGATCGCTCACATCAAGAGCTCCTTCAACAACACGATCATCACGTTCACCGATCGCCAGGGCAACGTCCTGTCGTGGGCCTCGGCCGGCAACGTGGGCTTCAAGGGCTCTCGCAAGTCCACGCCGTACGCGGCCCAGATGGCGGCCGAGACCGCCACCAAGCGGGCCATGGAGCACGGTGTGCGCAAGGTCGACGTGGAGGTCAAGGGCCCGGGCTCGGGCCGCGAGACCGCCATCCGCACCATCCAGCAGATGGGCATCGAGGTGACCGGCATCAAGGACGTCACCCCCGTGCCCCACAACGGCTGCCGCCCCCCCAAGCGGCGGAGGGTCTGATGTCCCGCTACACCGGTCCACGCGCCCGCGTCTCCCGACGCTTCGGCGTCAACATCTTCGGCACCAAGGGCGAGACCGTCGCCCTCGATCGTCGTCCCTACCCCCCCGGTGAGCACGGTCGTGACCGGCGCCGCGGCAACCAGTCCGACTACCTGCTGCAGCTCACCGAGAAGCAGAAGGCCCGCTTCACCTACGGCCTGACCGAGAAGCAGTTCCGCCGGATCTACGACGAGGCCAACCGCGGCCAGGGCGTCACCGGCGAGAGCATGCTCCGGTTCCTCGAGCTCCGCCTCGACAACGTCGTGTACCGCGCCGGCTGGGGTGCCACCCGCCCGCAGTCCCGCCAGCTCGTGAACCACGGCCACATCACGGTCAACGGCAAGCGGGTCGACATCCCCAGCTACCGGGTGCGCAAGGGCGACGTCGTGGCCCTGTCCACCAAGGCCCAGGCCATGATCATGGTGACCTGGAACCGGGACGTCCTCGACCGGACGCCCCCGCCGTGGCTGGAGACCGGTGCCGAGGGTGCCCAGGTCACCGTGCGCGAACTGCCGCTGCGCGAGCACATCGACGTGCCCGTCCGCGAGCAGCTCATCGTCGAGCTCTACAGCAAGTAGCGCCTAGCTAGTCCGCCCCTCCGGGGGCAACCGAACAAGGTCCGAGAGGAAACGCCATGCTGGTCATTCAGCGACCGACCGTCGAGCCCGTCAGTGAGCCCGACGGGAACCGACAGAAGTTCTCCATCAGCCCCCTGGAGCCCGGCTTCGGGCACACGCTGGGCAACTCCCTGCGCCGGACCCTGCTGTCGTCGATCCCCGGGGCGGCCATCACCCAGGTCCGCTTCGACGACGCGCTGCACGAGTTCGACACGATCACGGGCATCACCGAGGACGTCACCGACATCCTGCTGAACCTGAAGGACGTCGTCGTGGTGTCCCACAGTGACGACCCCGTCGAGGTCCGCCTCGACGTGCGCGGCGCCGCGGACGTGACCGGGGCCGACCTCGAGACCAACCCCGACATCGAGATCCTGAACAAGGACCTCCACATCGCCACCCTCAACTCGAAGGCCCGCCTGGCGCTGGACCTCACCATCGAGAAGGGCCGGGGCTACCGCTCCGGGGACCGGGACGCCGAGGAGACCACCATCGGCATCATCCCGCTGGACGCCATCTACTCGCCGGTGCGGCGCGTGACCTTCGAGGTCGAGGCCACCCGGGTCGAGCAGGAGACGGCCTATGACGCCCTGATCCTCGACATCGAGACCGACGGCTCCATCAACCCCCGCGAGGCTCTGGCCTCCGCCGGCGGGACGCTGCGGGCCCTCGTCGCCCTCGTCGAAGAGGTGAGCGACGAGCCCCAGGGCCTCGAGCTGACCGAGGCCGGCCCCCAGGCCGCCGGTTCGCCGGACCTGGATCTGCCCATCGAGGACCTCGACCTCTCCGAGCGTCCCCGCAACTGCCTCAAGCGGGCCCAGGTCAACACCGTGGGCGAGCTGCTCGAGAAGTCCGAGGACGACCTCCTGGCCATCACCAACTTCGGCCAGAAGTCCCTCGACGAGGTCATCGCCAAGCTGGACGAGCGTGGCCTGACCCTCAAGGGTGGCCCCGCCACCACCATCCCCGCGCCGGAGTAGCCATGCCCACGCCCCGTAAGTCCCGTCGCTTCGGCGGCAGCGCCTCGCACCAGAAGGCGATGATGGCCAACCTGGCCGCCTCGCTGTTCGCTGCGGAGGCCATCGTCACCACCGAGGCCAAGGCCAAGGCCCTGCGCCCCATCGCCGAGAAGCTGGTCACCCGCGCCCGGGAGGACAGCGTCCACAATCGCCGCAGGGTGGTCTCGTTCCTGCGGGACGACGAGATGGTCGCCAAGCTCTTCGACGACATCGGCCCCCGCTACGAGGACCGTCCGGGTGGCTACACCCGCATCCTCAAGCTCGGCCCCCGCCACGGCGACAATGCCCCCATGGCCAGGATCGAACTGGTCTGACACATTCGAGTGGCCTCGCTCGCCCGTGTGGGCGGCTGGTCCTCGGACTGATCGACTCCTCGGTGGCGTAGCGGTCCTCGCTCGGTCGGCCACTCCGGCGTCGCCGTCGTCGAGCGTCGCCCTTGCTGCTCCGCTTCGCTGCGCAGCCTCCGGGCTGGCATAGGGTCGTGGCCTGAGCCCTGGCCCGAGCGAGTCGACAGTTCATGAGTGCTGAGGCGAGCGCCGCCGTTCCCGAGGAGGACGCAGGCAGCTCGCGGGTCGCCGTCCTGCTGGCGATGGCCATGTTCGTGCTGGTGGTGGACACGTCGCTCATGAACGTGTCGATCACCGCCGTGGCCGAGGACCTGGACACGACCGTCAGCGGGGTCCAGTCCGCGATCGCCCTCGAGGCGCTGGTCTCGGCCGCCTTCATCCTCATCGCCGGCAAGGTCGGCGACCTCATCGGCCGCAGGCGGGCCTATGTCATCGGCCTCCTCGGCTACGCCGTCGGGGCCGCGGCGATGACCGTGGCCCAGAACCTGACCACGGTCATCGTCTTCTGGGCGATCACCGGTGGCTTGGGGGCGTCACTCCTGCTCCCGGCCATGCAGTCCCTCATCCACAGCAACTTCGAGGGTGCGGCGATGAAGAAGACCTACGCCCTGGTCGGGGCGTCGGCCGCCGTGGGGGCGGCAATCGGCCCGCTGATCGGCGGCTTCCTGACGACCTACCTGTCGTGGCGGGTCGGCTTCTTCCTCGAGGTTGTGATCATCGCCATCGTGCTGTCCGGCATCAAGCTCGTCGCCGACGCGCCGTTTACGGGGGAGCGGAAGATCGACGGGGTGGGCGCCGCCCTGTCGGTGGTGGGCATGGGCGGAGTCGTCCTGGGCATCCTCGTCTGGCAGGAGGGGGGCGAGTTCGTCGGGCTGCTCATGGCCATCGGGGCCGTGGCGTTGGCGGTCCTGGCCCGCTGGCTCGTGCGCCGCAAGCGGGAGGGCAAGGTCCTGCTGCTCGACCCGGCCCTGTTCGAGCTGCCCAACTTCCGGATGGGCGCCCTGTCGATGGTGCTCCAGCAGATCGCCCTCGGCGGAGCGATGATCGCCCTGCCGCTCTACCTGCAGGTGACCCTCGAGTACAACGCCATGCAGGCAGGCTTGTCTCTGGCGCCGCTCTCCCTCACGATGTTCGCTGTCGCCCTGCTCATGGGGAAGAAGGCCGGGGATCGCCGTCCCGCCGCCATCATCCGCATGGGGTTCGGCCTGGCCCTGGTCGGCCTGGCCCTGGTCGTCCCCGTGATCCCCCGGGGCGAGTCCGGGTGGGCCCTTCTGATCCCCCTGCTCGTCGCCGGGACGGGCCTCGGCCTCCTGGTCTCCCAGCTCAACAACTTCATCCTCGCCCCCATCGAGGAGGAGCGGGTGAGCGAGGCGGCGGCGGTCAACTCCGCCGGGCAGTCCTTCGGCCTCTCCTTCGGGCTGGCCATGGCCGGCGGCATCCTCCTGGCCACCTTGTCGTTCAGCTTCGTCAACCTGACGGAGGCGAGCGACGTGATCCCGCCCGCCGGCCAGGAGCAGATCGCCGACGTCCTGGAGGACAACGCCCAGCTCGTGAGCACCACCCAGCTCGAGGAGCTGCTCGCCGCGCAGCCCGACGAGATCCAGCAGGAGATCATCGACATCAACACCGAAGCGGGGGACCGCTCGCTCCAGGTGGCGATGCTCGTCCCGATCCTGGCCTGCCTCCTCGGGTTCCTGAACTCCTTCCGGCTGCTGCGCCTGCCCGACATCGAGCCGGCGACCGACGTCGAGGGCCTCGGCCTGGGCTGATCGCCGCGGCCGAGCCTGGGAGCCGGCGACGGGCGCATCATGCACCCATTCTGCATGTATAATGGGTGCATGGGAAAGGTCGTGCAGGTCCGAGACGTCCCCGACGAGGTCCACGCCGAGCTGACGGCGCAGGCCGACCGGGCGGGTTTGTCGCTGAACCGCTTCGTGCTCGGCGAGTTCGAGCGGATCGCAGGTCGGAGCCGCAATGCGGCGATATTCGCCGAGGCGGCGGCGCGCCCGGGGCGGCGGCCGACGACGGCGCAGATCGTGGCCGCGGTGCGTGAAGGGCGGGACGAGGACGAGTGATCGTCGTTGATGCCTCTCTCATGGTCGATGCCCTCGTGGGTGAGGTCGGGGCCGCGAGTCGGCTCGAAGGAGAGGCCTTGGCCGCTCCACACCTCCTCGAGGCCGAGGCCGCCCACGTCCTCAGGCGGCTGGCTGCGAGCGGCGTCGTCGACGACGACGTGGCCCGCCTGGCCCTCACCGACCTGGCTGAGTTGGAGATCTACCGGTTCGCCCACGGTCCCCTCTTGGCTCGAGTCTGGGAGTTGCGGGCGAACCTCACGGCCTACGACGCGCTCTACGTCGCTCTGGCTGAGCACCTCGAGATCCCACTCGTGACGGCCGATGGTCGCCTGGCGCGGTCCCCGGGGATCCGAGCCACGGTCGAGGTCGTCCCCGGGGCATGAGCCTGTTCGACGTGTCGCCGGCCGAGGCGGGCGACGCCCGACTGGAGGTCGACACGACCCGGGTGCGGCTGCTCGTCGCCTACGACGGCTCGGGCTTTCATGGGTTCTGGCCCAACGAGGGGGTCCCGACCGTGGGCGGGACGCTGGTCGCCGCCGTCGAGCAGGTGCTGGGCGCGGGCATCGAGATGACCTGTGCCGGGCGCACCGACGCCGGCGTGCACGCCTGGGGCCAGGTGGTCAGCTTCGACGCCCCGGCCGACGTGGACCTGGACCGGCTGCAGACCTCGGTCAACAAGCTCTGCGGGCCGGCCGTGGTCGTCCGGGAGGCCACCGAGGTCCCACCGGACTTCGACGCCCGGGGCTCGGCCACCGCCCGCACCTACCGCTACACCGTGCTCAACCGGATGTTCCCGGACCCCTTCCTGCACGCCACCACCTGGCACGTGTCCCACGCCCTGGACCGGCGGGCCATGACCCTGGCCTGTGACCCGCTGATCGGGTCCCACGACTTCTCCAGCTTCTGCCGCCGCCCGAAGGTGGCCGAGGGCCAGGAGCCGGTGTCGCTGACCCGCCGCGTGATCGACGCCCGCTGGACCGAACTGGACGACGACCTGCTGCGCTTCGAGATCACGGCCAACGCCTTCTGCCACCAGATGGTCCGCTCGGTGGTCGGCCTGCTCGTCGACGTCGGACGGGGCCGGACCCGGGCCGGTGACGTCCTCGGCATCATCCGGGCGAAGAACCGCCAGGTGGCACCGTCTCCGGCCCCGCCGCAGGGGCTGTGCCTCTGGTCCGTGGCCTACGGCGGCGGCGGCGGGGACTGGTAACCTCAGGGCTGAAGGGGAGTAGCCCCCAATCGACTCGTCGACATGCTGGGACCGGGCGGTCCCCGGTGAGCGGGCCTGTGCACACAGGCGGGCAAGACCTTCGACCGAGGCACTCGTCTGCCTGGTCGGAGGCAGTCGCCCTCCGACCCGGTCGGGTGGAGAGGACGACATGACGATCTCCGACGGCGACCACGATCGCCTGCTGCGCCGCGGCATCCGGCTCGAGTGGGCGACCACGGCGTGGAATGCGATGGAGGTCTTCGTCACGATCTCCCTCGGCATCGCCGCGCACTCGCTGGCCCTCGTGGCCTTCGGGCTGGACTCGATGATCGAGGTGTTCGCGTCGACCGTGGTCATCTGGCACCTTCGCGAGGGTCGTGACCCGGCCCCGCACCGCACCCGGTTGGCCTTCCGGCTCATCGCCGCGGCGTTCTTCACCCTGAGCGGCTTCCTGCTCGTCGCGTCGATCCGCAGCCTCGTCTTGGGCGTGGAGCCGGAGGAGTCCCCTTTCGGCATCGCCTACCTGGCGGTCACCGCCGTGGTCATGTTCTCCCTGGCAGCGGTCAAGCGTCGTACGGCCCGGCGAATTTCGAGTGGCCCGCTCGAGGCGGAGGCGTCGATGACCTTCCTGGACGGTTTCCTCTGCCTCGGGATACTGACCGCGCTCGCCGTCAACGTGCTCTTCGGCTGGTGGTGGGCCGACGGCCTCGCCGCGCTGGCCGTCGCCGCCTTCGCCGCCCGCGAGGGCCTCGAGTCCTGGCGGGAGGGCCACGAGACCTGACCGGGTTGCCGCGGCACCGGGGCGCTCGTATCGTTGTCGGGCGCTCCCGCGGGCCCTTGCTTCGCCCGTCGCGCCCGAGTCCCGACGTTCGACAACAGGTATGCCCGTGCCCACGTACACCCCGAAAGCCAGCGAGATCGAGCGGTCCTGGCACCTCGTCGACGCCGACGGCCTGGTCCTCGGCCGCATGGCCACCGAGGTGGCCCGCCTCCTGCGGGGCAAGCACAAGGCCATGTTCACCCCGAACCTGGACACCGGTGACCACGTCGTGGTGGTCAACGCCAGCAAGATCGTGCTGACCGCGGGCAAGGCCGACCGCAAGATCCTGTACCGCCACTCCGGCTACCCGGGTGGCATCAAGTCCCGGACCTACGCCGAGGCCCTCGAGCGCGACGCCGCCGAGGCCGTGCGCCAGTCCATCATCGGCATGCTGCCCCACAACCGCCTGGGCGCCCAGATGGCCACCAAGCTCAAGGTGTACTCCGGCCCGACCCATCCGCACGGGGCCCAGAACCCCGCCCCGCTGGAGCTGCCCGATGCCCGGGCCCGCTCCAACGACTGAACGCTCACCGAGAAGGATCCCCGCACCGATGCCCAAGCCCCTCGTCCAGGCCACCGGCCGCCGCAAGCGGTCCATCGCCCGTGTCCGTGTCCACCCCGGCACCGGTGTGGTGACCGTCAACAAGAAGTCCGTCTCGGACTACTTCCCGTCCGAGAGCCAGGTCATGCACGCCACTGAGCCCCTGCGCTCGGTGACCGTCGAGGAGAGCTACGACATCGACGCCACCATTCACGGTGGTGGGTTCAGCGGCCAGTCCGGCGCGCTGCGCCTGGGCATCGCCCGCGGCCTGATCGAGCTGCACCCCGACGAGCGGGCCGGCCTCAAGGCCGAGGGCATGCTCACCCGCGACCCGCGGAAGAAGGAGTCCAAGAAGTACGGGCTCAAGAAGGCCCGGAAGGCTCCGCAGTACTCCAAGCGGTAGTCGCGGGGTGACGCTCCGGTTCGGCACCGACGGTGTCCGGGGTCACGCCGACACCGAATTGACCCCCACGCTGGTCACCGCCCTCGGGCGTGCCGCAGCCCGCGTGCTGGGCGCCGGCCCCGTCGTGATCGGACGGGACACGCGCATCTCGGGTCGCCGCCTCGAGGCCGACCTGGCGGCCGGCCTGGCGGCCGAGGGGCTGGCCGTGGACAACGTGGGCGTCGTGCCCACCCCCGCGGTCGCCCACGCGTCGGCCATCCGAGGCGTCACCGGGGCGATGATCTCGGCCTCGCACAACGCGTTCGAGGACAACGGCATCAAGTTCTTCGCGCCCGGCGGGCGGAAGCTCTCCGACGAGGTCGAGGAGCGGTTGGAGGCCGAGCTGGACCACATCCTCCACGAGGAGCCGACCGCCGCGACCGTGGTCGGCGGCGAGGAGGACCCGAGCGTCGGAGCCGCCTGGGTCGACGCCGTGGTCGCCTCCGTGCCCGACCAGGCCCTCGCCGGGCTCCGCCTCGTCGTCGACTGCGCCAACGGCGCCGCCTCGGCCTGGGCCCCGGCCGCGCTCGAGCGGCTCGGGGCGAGCGTGGAGGTCATCCACGCCTCGCCCGACGGCAGGAACATCAACGCCGGGTGCGGCTCGACCCACCCCGCCGAGCTGCAGGGCCGGGTCGTCGGCTCGGGGGCCGACGCCGGGCTGGCCTTCGACGGCGACGCCGACCGGGTGCTGGGGGTCGACCACACCGGGTCGCTGGTCGACGGCGACCACCTCATCGCCATCTGTGCCCTCGACCGTCACCGACGGGGTGTCCTGGTCGGCGACACCGTGGTCGTCACGGTCATGGCCAACCTCGGTTTCCGTCTCGCGATGGAGGCCAACGGGATCCGGGTGGAGGAGACCGCGGTCGGCGATCGCTACGTCCTCGAGGCCCTGGCCCGCGGGGGTTGGTCCCTGGGCGGCGAGCAGTCCGGCCACGTGATCTTCCCCGACCTGGCCACGACCGGCGACGGCCTGCTCACGGGCGTCCAGGTGCTGGCCGCCGCTCAGTCCGCGGGCCAGACGCTGGCCGAGGCGGCGGCGGTCATGACCTCCCTGCCCCAGGTCCTGCGCAACGTCAGGGTCGCCCGGCGTCGTCCCGACATCGCCGACGCGGTGGCACCCGAGATCGCCGCCGCCGAGGCCCGCCTGGGCACCCGGGGCCGGGTGCTCATCCGCCCCAGTGGCACCGAGCCGCTCGTGCGGGTGATGGTCGAGGCTGAGGACACCGCGGTGGCCGAAGCCGAAGCTGCGGCCCTGGCCGCGGCGGTCGAAGCCGCGTCAGCCTGAACCGGCGCCGGCCGGGCCGGATCGCCGAGAGGCCAGAGCGGGCCGGGCCCTTCCTACACTGGGGGATCGCCGTCAGGGCCCGCCCTGGCGCTGCGGGCACCGCGACCCAGGAGTCACCACCGTCCAATGTGCGGGATCATCGCCGTCGTCCGTCGTCCGTCGGACCGCGTCCCGGCGACCAGCGCCGAGCTGCGGGCGTTGCTGGAGCAGGCCGCCGCGGCCGCCGCCGGCTTCGCCGACCTGCCGCCCGGTGCGGCGCTGGCCGACCTCCTGGCCACCACCACCGAGCCGTTGGTGGCCGCCGACGGGCTCCTGCGGGGCTCGCCCGGGGTCCGGACCCTGCTGGCCGACCCGACGCTGGGGCCGACCCTCGATGGCCTGGCGGCAGGCATCGAGGCCCGGGCCGACGCGGTGGAAGGCGCGCTGGACCACGCGGTGAGCCTCGGCTCCACCTCCGAGCTGGAACAGGTCAACGCGGCCCTCGTCGCCCTCCGGGACGCGGCGTGGGCGTTGCGCCGTGACCGGCTGCCCACCGCCGGCCACGTGGCCGGCCTCGCCGGACCGGAGGCGGGACCGGCCGCCGTCGAGGCCGTCCTCTCGCTGCAGCAGGTCCTGTCCGCCCTGGACCGCCTCGAGGTGCGGGGCCGGGACAGCGCCGGGATCCACGTCCTGGTCCACGGTCACGGCCTCGACCTCGATGCCCCGTCGGTCCGGGCGCTCCTCGACGGCCGCGACGACGACCTCCGCTTCGTGTCCGGTGCCGTGCGGGTGGCTGACGGCCACCTCGCCTTCGTCTACAAGGCGGCGGCCGAGATCGGGGAGCTGGGCGACAACACCGCCGCCCTGCGTGAGGCGCTCACCGGCGACGCCCTCCTGCGCCTCGCCCTGAGCGCGCCGACGGCCGAGGCCGTGGTCCTCGGCCACACCCGGTGGGCCAGCGTGGGCATCATCTCCGAGCCCAACGCCCACCCCGTCTGCGCCGAGGAGTCCGACGGCGTGCCCCGGCCGTACGTGGCCGCCGCCCTCAACGGCGACGTCGACAACCACGCCGACCTCCGAGCCGACGAGGGCCTGGTGGTGGCGGCCGAGATCACCACCGACGCCAAGGTCATCCCCGCGCTCACCGCCCGCCGCCTGGCCGAGGGCCATGACCTGGACGAGGCCTTCCGGCGGACCGTCGCCACCCTCGAGGGCTCGGTGGCCATCGGCGCCACCAGCGGCGTCGCCCCCGACCACCTGCTCCTCGCCCTGCGGGGCAGCGGCCAGGCCCTCTACGTCGGCCTGCTGGATGACGCCTACATCGTGGCCAGCGAGCCCTACGGACTGGTCGAGGAGACGACCTCCTATGTCCGCATGGACGGGGAGACGCCGGCCAACCCAGAGAACCCCACGGCCAGTCGGGGTCAGGTCCTCGTGCTGGACGGGGCCCGGGCGGGCACGGTCGAGGGCATCCGGCGGATCGCCTACGACGGCACCGAGGTGCCGGTGACCGAGGCCGATCTCGAGACCGCCGAGATCACGACCCGGGACATCGACCGCGGGGACTTCCCGCACTTCCTGCTCAAGGAGATGACCGAGGCGCCCGCCTCCTTCCGCAAGACCCTGCGGGGGCGGTTGACCGAGCGTGGAGGCCGGGCCGCCGTGGACCTGGGCCCCGAGACCCTGCCCGAGGACCTGCGGGCCAAGCTGCGCGACGGCCGCATCCACCGGGTGCTGGTCACCGGCCAGGGCACCGCCGCGGTCGCCGGCCAGAGCCTGGCCGCCATACTGGAGGCCCTGACCCCCGACCTCCCCGTGCGGGTCGAGGCGGTCCTGGCCACCGAGCTCTCCGGGTTCGAGCTGGCCGATGACATGTCCGACACCCTGGTGGTGGCCATCTCCCAGTCGGGGACCACGACCGACACGAACCGCACGGTGGACCTGGTCCGGTCCCGCGGTGGTTCGGTCGTCGCCATCGTCAACCGGCGGGGCAGCGACCTGACCGACAAATCCGACGGCGTCCTCTACACCTCCGACGGCCGCGACGTGGAGATGAGCGTCGCCTCGACGAAGGCCTTCTACGCCCAGGTCGCCGCCGGTGTGCTGCTCGCCGCGGCCTTGGCCGAGGAGCTGGGGGCACCAGACACGGGGGAGCGGGCGGCGATGCTGGCCGCCCTCCGCGACCTGCCCGACGCCCTGACCCGTGTCCTGGAGGATCGGGACCGCATCGGTGAGACCGCCCGCGAGCTCGCGCCGGGACGCCGCTACTGGGCCGTGGTGGGCAACGGGCCCAACCGCATCGCCGCGGCCGAGGTCCGGATCAAGCTCTCCGAGCTCTGTTACAAGTCGATCGCCTGTGACGTCACCGAGGACAAGAAGCACATCGACCTGTCCTCCGAACCGCTGATCCTGGTCTGCGCGGCCGGCCTGACCGGCTCCAACGCCGACGACGTGGCCAAGGAGGTGGCCATCTACCGGGCCCACAAGGCCGCGCCGGTCGTCGTCGCCACCGAGGGCGAGGGCCGGTACACCGCGGCCCTCCACGCCCTGACCGTGCCCGTCACCCACCCCCGGCTGGCCTTCGTCCTCTCGGCGATGGTGGGGCACCTGTTCGGCTACGAGGCCGCGCTGGCCATCGACGAGGGGGCACGGCCCCTGCGGGAGGCCCGCGCCGCCATCGAGGAGGCGGTGGGCAGCCATGTGGAGGGGGCGGACGCCGAGGCCCTGCTCGAGCACCTCCGCCCGCAGTTCGAGCCCCTCGCCCTCCGGTTCGCCGACATCCTGCGCAGCGGCGCCTACGACGGCCACCTCGAGGCCAGTACCGCCACCCGGGCCTCGGCCCTCTTCCGCTACGCGCTGGGGACGACGGCGTTGGACGCCTACCAGGGCGAGTACGGCAAGGTGGGCACGCCCGGCGTGATCGTGGAGGACCTGACCGCCGCCCTCACCCGGGCGATCGAGGAGCTGACCCGGCCCATCGACGCCATCAAGCACCAGGCCAAGACCGTGACGGTCGGGATCTCCCGTACGGACGAGACGCTCCTGCAGGTGCCGCTGGTCCGCGAGGTCATGGCCGCCGGTGCGCCGAGGGACGGGCTCACCTACCAGGCGCTGCGCACGCTGGCCGACCTCGACCCGGCCGTGGCCGAGGTCACCGGCTGGACCCGCTACCGCATCGAGGGCCGGCCCGAGAGCGGCGAGGCCACCATCGTGGCGCTCGACCGTGGTGGGGTCGCCGCCGGCATCCCCACCCGTACCGACCAGGACCCCCGCCTGCGGGGCACCAAGAACCGCGTCGCCAGCGAGCGCCAGGTCCTCGTGGCGACCGGACGGCGTGACGGCCGTCCCATCGTCCTGATCCCCGAGACCAAGGACGGCCAGGCCACCGGGCTGACCCTGCTCCACGTCCGCTTCCGGGATCGCCTGTCGGCGCCCACCGCCCGGGGTGTCCTCCAGGGGTACCGCTACCGGTTCGCGCTGCTGCGCGACGCAGTCACCGAGACCGAGCCGACCTTCCGCGAGGACCTCCTGGCCGAGATCCCGGTCGCCGACCTGCTGGTGGCGTCGATCACCTCGCTGGCGGACCGGTTCCGCAGCGAGGCCTGACCGTGGTCGTCGGGGTCGGCACGGACCTGGTCGACCTCGACCGTTTCCGGCTGGCCGCCGAGCGGACCCCCGGGATCCTCACCCGCTACTTCACCGAGGACGAGCAGGCCTACGCCGAGCGCCGCCGGGACCCCACCGAGCGCTATGCCGCCCGCTTCGCGGCCAAGGAGGCGGTGATGAAGGCCCTCGGCGTCGGCCTCGGGGCCTGTGAGCTCGCCGACATCGAGGTGATCCGCGACGAGGAGTCCGGGGCTCCGGATCTGCGTCTGCACGGGAAGGCCGCGGTGCTGGCCGAGCAGCGGGGCGTGACCGCCTGGCGCGTCAGCCTCACCCACACCGACACCGCCGCCCACGCCATCGTCATCGCCGTCTGACCTTCTGGCGCCCGATTTCGGGGCCAGGACCCCGAAATCGGGCGCCAGAACGGGCGGGGCGGTCGAGACTGGGGAAATGACGGGGGTGGTGCGCGATGCAACGCTGAACGACATCGACGAACTGATGGCCCTGCGCCGGGAGGTGGCGGGGGAGGGGCGCTGGATCGGCGCCGAGCTGCCCCTCGACGAGGCGGGCGACCGCCGGACCCTGACCGAGAGCGCCGAGCGGGGATCGCTGTTCGTGGCCGAGGTCGACGGTGCCCTCGTCGGCATGCTCGGGATGCACCTCCCCCGCTACAACGTCGCCGACCTGGGCATGAACGTGAAGGACGGCTACCGCGGGCAGGGGATCGGCTCGGCGCTGGTCGAGCGGGCCATCGAGTGGGCCCGATCGGTGGGGGCCCACAAGATCGCCTTGCAGCACTGGCCTCACAACACCGCGGCGCAGGCCCTGTACGAGAAGTACGGCTTCGAGCAGGAGGGGTATCTGCGCCGTCATTACCCACGGAAGAACGGCGAGCTCTGGGATGCCGTGGTCATGGGGCTCCTGCTGGACTGACCCCTCGTGCCAGTATGGGCGCCGCCGGGACGCGGTCCGGCCCGCACGAAGGGGACTCGATGAAGCGATGGTTGCCGTTGGTCGCTCTGGCCACCGCGCAGTTCGTCATGGTCCTCGACCAGTCGGTGATGAACGTCTCGATCAGCCAGCTGGTCGAGGACTTTGACACCACCGTCTCCACCATCCAGGCCGTCATCACCCTGTACTGCCTGGTGATGGCGATGCTGATGCTCACCGGCGGCAAGATCGGCGACATCATCGGCCGCCGGAAGGCCTTCGTCATCGGGCTGATCATCTACGCCTGCGGCTCGGCCATGACGGCGGCGGCCCCCACCGTGGCGGTCCTGACCCTGGGGTGGTCGATCCTGGAGGGCATCGGTGCGGCCTTGGTGCTGCCGGCGATGGCCGCCCTGATCGCGGGCAACTTCGAGGGTGAGTCCCGCAAGGGGGCGTACGCCATCATCGGCGGCGTCGCCGGCGCCGGCATCGCCATCGGCCCCATCCTCGGGGGCTGGGCCACCACGGAGCTGAGCTGGCGCGTGGTCTTCCTGGGGGAGGTCGTGCTCGTCCTGTTCATCCTGGCCATGGTCCGCCACGTCGTGGACACGCCCGTCGAGGGGGCGACGCCGAAGCTCGACGTCGTGGGCTCGATCCTCGCGGCCAGCGGGCTCGGCCTCGTCGTCCTCGGGACGCTGCAGTCGAGCACCTGGGGCTGGATCGCCCCGAAGGACTCGCCGGTCGAGCCGTTCGGCTTCTCGATGACGCTCTTCGTGATCGCCTTTGGTGGCGTCCTGCTGTGGGGCTTCGTCCGGTGGCAGCGCCGTCGGGAGGCGCAGGACAAGGATCCACTGGTCCACCTGGATCTGCTGAAGATCCCGCCACTGCGGTCGGGGTTGATCGGGATGCTCTCCCAGAACCTCATCCTCATGGGGATCTTCTTCTCGATCCCCCTCTATCTGCAGATCGTCCTGGGCCTCGACGCGCTGGAAACTGGCATCAAGATGCTGCCCGTCTCGATCACCATGTTCATCACCTCCGCCGTCGGTTCCCGCCTCTCGGCCCGCTTCACGGTCCGGTCGATCGTCCAGGCCGGCCTCTGGACCACGCTGCTCGCCGCCGTCGCTCTGCTGGCCACGATCCAGCCCACGCTGGCCGACGGGGCGTTCAGGGCCTCGATGGCCCTGCTGGGCGTGGGGATGGGGCTCATCGTCTCCCAGCTCGGCAACGTGGTGCAGTCCTCGGTCGATTCCTCGGGCCGGGGCGAGGCCGGGGGCCTGCAATACACCGGCCAGCAGCTGGGCTCCTCACTGGGCGTGGCCCTCATCGGGTCCATCGTGCTCATCGGCCTGAGCGGTGCCTTCGTGTCGAACATCCGGGACGACCCCGCGATCGACGACGAGATCGAGACCCAGATCGAGGCCTCCGTCGACGAGGGCATCGACTTCGTGCCCGCCGACCAGGTCGAGGGCCTCCTCCAGGAGGCTGGCGTCGACGACGCCACGACGGCGGTGATCGTCGACGACTACGAGGAGGCCTCGCTGAAGGCTCTCAAGGTCGGCCTCCTGGCGGCCGCGTTCCTGGCCTTGTTCTCGCTGGCGTTCACCGGTGACCTACCGCATGATCCGGTGTCTCGAGACGAGGACGCACCCGACGACGAACACGAGCCCGTCCCGGCATGAGCGAGGCGAGCGCGGGTAGGCCCCCGGAGCCGTCCCCTCAGGTGCCGCCCCCGGACCCCATCGAGCTCCTCCGTTCGCGCGGGTACCTCGGCCTGCTGGTGTTCGGTGCGTTGATCGGTGTCCCCGTCGCCGCGATCGCCTTCGGGTTCCTGAAGCTCGTCGACGTCGGCGAGGAATGGGCCTTCAGCACGTTGCCCGATGCCCTGGGCTTCAGCACCCCGCCGGTCTGGTGGCCGCTCCCCGTCCTGGTGGTGGCCGGGCTCGCGGTCGGGCTCACGATCCGCTACCTCCCGGGTGGCGGCGGTCACGAGCCGTCCGGGGGCCTGTCGGTGAGCGGCGTGGCCGCGCCGGAGGCGCTGCCCGGCATCGCTCTGGCCGCGTTCATCTCCCTCGCCCTGGGCAGCGTGGTCGGCCCAGAGGCCCCGCTCATCGCCATCGGCGGTGGGATGGCGGCCTTGATGGTGCACCTGGTGAAGAAGGACGCACCGGCACAGGCCACGGTGGTCATCGGTGCCGCGGGCAGCTTTGCCGCCATCAGCACCCTGCTCGGATCCCCGATCCTGGGGGCGTTCCTCCTCATGGAGGTGGCCGGGATCGCGGGGCCGATGATCGGCGTCCTCCTCCTCCCTGGCCTCCTGGCCGCGGGCATCGGGTCCCTGGTCTTCCTGGGCCTCGACGGCCTGACGGGCTGGGGCACCTTCTCCCTCGCCGTCCCCGACCTCCCCGCCTTCGACGGAATCGACGGCTATCAGTTCCTCTGGGCCATCGGGATCGGCCTGCTCGGCGCTGTCGTCGGGACCGCGATCCACCGTGGTTCTCAGCGCCTGCTCCCCATCGTGGCTCCCCGGCGCGTCCTGCTCACGCCCCTCTTCGGCGCCGCCGTCGCGGTCGCCGCGATCGCCTTCGCCCAGCTGACCGATCGCGGTGCCGACCAGGTGCTGTTCTCGGGTGAGGAGGCCCTCGCCCCCCTGATCCAGGACGCGAGCTCCTGGACCATCGGTGCGCTGGTCCTGCTGGTCGTCTGCAAGAGCGTCGCGTACACGCTGTCCCTGGCCAGTTTCCGCGGCGGCCCCACGTTCCCGGCGATGTTCATCGGCGCGGCAGGGGGCCTCGCGCTCGCTCACCTACCGGGCCTGCCGCCGATCGCCGGGGTGGCCATGGGGATCGGCGCCATGGCGGTGGCCATCCTCCGGCTCCCGATGACCTCAGTCCTGCTCACCAGCTTGTTCCTCCAGGCCGATGGCGTGGAGTTGATGCCCCTGGTCATCGTCTCGGTGGTCGTGGCCCACGTCGCCACCGCCCGTCTCGCCCCGTCGCCGGAGGGTGAGACGGCCCCACCCGGGCCCGCGCTCAGCTGATCACACGACGGGGCCGGCTGGAGTGCGCCGGCTGACCCCGTCGCGGCACGCCGTCACGGGGTCGCGTCGGCTGGGCGCTCCCGCATGGTCACGGGTCGGCGGCTGAAGAAGCGCGGTCGGCCCACCCGGAGGGCCCGGTCCGAGGACCAGGTGCCGACCGGGGCGTGGGTCAGGCCGGCGAGTCCCCGGATGGCCGTGTCGTAGCCGGAACGCAGCCAGGCGAAGCGTCGCCAGGCCTGGTCGAGGTCGACCTCGGCCAGCACGCCGGCGTTGACCAGGAACGCCACGGACTGCTCGTACTCGGCCCGGCTCACCGAGATCGACGGCAGGTCGCCCTCGTCGAGCAGCACCAGGTTCACCAGCGGTGGCGGGTCCTCGACGTCGAGTCCCGCGGCCTGGGCGATGCGGACCATGGCCGGGATCCCGTGGGCCAGGACCAGGACCACGGGCCCGAGTGCGGCTTGGTCGTCGCGCCCCTCTTCGGCGCGGCCGATCGACAGCATGATGGCCGCGGCGTCCAGGACGGTGCCGGCGGTGACCACCCAGGACTGGTCCTCGTGCTGGGGCGGGAAGCGGGAGAGCGCCGGGAACGCGGAGTGGCTCTGGTCCACGGCGACGAACCAGTTGGAGGTCGGGCCCCAGACCCCGCCGCCCTGCAGGGCCTGGGCGGCGTGGAGCCGCCACACCAGCTCGGTGGCCGACGGTGGCGAGCCGGTCATCGGGGTCAGCAGACCCACGCCTTGCTCCCGGGTGCTGTAGGCGGTGTAGAGGGTGGGCAGGTAGCTGATGAGCAGGGCGACGATGCCGAGGCCAATGGTGGCCTCGACGAAGGTCAGCCAGATGAGGCCGGGGCCGTCCGGCTTGGCGAAGCCGAGCGTGAAGAGCGACGAGCCGCTGGTGATCCAGGCATCGTCGAAGGACCCGATGCCCATGCCCCAGAAGATGAGGGCGAATCCCAAGGCGATGAGCATCGACCAGGCAAACGGCAACGAGACCAGGGCCACCGGGGCGTAAAGGCCCGAGAGCCGTCGCGGGAGCACCCGTCGCTCCTTCGGGCTGGTGAAGAGCCGGTCGGACACCGCGAACATGAACCGGGTGATGCCCGTGAGCCCGCCCTGGGGGAGCACGACGGTGCGCAGGGCGGAAACGAGCACCGAGCCGGCGATGAGGCTGCCGATTGCGACCGCCGCCCACTCCTCCGCCCTCACGCCGCCAGTATGACCGACCATCTGGGCCCCGGAAGCGGTCGGCGGACCTTCGGCCCTCCCTGTCCGAGCACCCGTGGGGCATCATCGGGGGGTGATCCCCGTCGTGACGCCCGAGGAGATGGGCGCGATCGACGCCGCGGCCCCCGAGCCCGTCGAGGTGCTCATCGGCCGGGCGGGGAGCGCCGTGTGTCGGGCCGCGGTGCGGATGCTGGGCGGGACCTACGGCCGCCGGGTCGTGGTCGTCGCGGGCAAGGGCAACAACGGCAACGACGGTCGTGACGCGGCCCGTCGGCTCCGCCGGCGGGCCGTCCGGGTCGAGGTCGTGGACGCCACCGACGCCCCCGCGGCGCTGCCTCCCGCCGATCTGGTCGTGGATGCCGCCTACGGCACCGGTTTCCGGGGCGAGTGGACGGCGCCGGCGACCGACGCCCCGGTCCTCGCCGTCGACATCCCCTCCGGCGTGGACGGCCTGACCGGCGCCGTCGGCGGGGCACCCCTGTCGGCGGTCCGCACGGTCACCTTCGCCGCGCTCAAGCCGGGCCTGCTCCTGGCGCCGGGGGCGCCGCTGGCGGGGGAGATCGAGGTGGTCGACATCGGCCTCGACGTCGCCTCGACGAGCACCCACCTGGTCGAGGCGGCCGACGTCGTCGGGTTCCTGCCCCATCGCGAGGTGACCGGCCACAAGTGGCAGGCCGCGGTACGGGTCGTGGCCGGCTCGCCGGGGATGACCGGGGCCGCCCACCTGGCGGCGGCGGCTGCCTTCCGGAGTGGTGCCGGCTACGTGACCCTGTCGAGCCCGGGAGTCGACGTCGACCCCGCCGCCCCCACCGAGGTCGTGGGCCGGTCCCTCCCGGACCGCGGCTGGGCCGCGGCCGTGCTGGCCGACGCCGACCGCTACGGCGCGCTGGCCGTCGGCCCCGGTCTCGGGACATCGGACGCGTCGGTGGCCGAGGTCCGGGCGCTCGTCGCCGCGTGGCCGGGCCCCGTCGTGGTCGACGGTGACGGCCTCACCGCACTGGGCGACACCGCCGCGGCCGTGACGGCGGGCCGGGCCGTGCCCGCCGTGCTCACCCCCCACGAGGGCGAGTTCGCCCGCCTCACCGGAACGGCCGCCGGCCCGGACCGGATCACCGCCGTGCGCGCCCTGGCGGCGTCGACCGGCGCCGTGGTGCTGCTCAAGGGCCCAGCGACCGTCGTGGCCGATCCCGACGGCGCCGTGTTGGTGAGCACCACCGGCGATGCCCGCCTGGCCACGGCCGGGACCGGCGACGTGCTGACCGGCGTGGTGGCCGCCTTCCTGGCCGGTGGGGCCTCGCCACTGCAGGCCGCGGCGGGGGCTGCCTTCCTCCACGGCCGGGCCGGAGCCGTAGGCTGGCGGCACGGCCTGGTCGCCAGTGACCTGCTCGACCGGCTCCCGATCGCCATCGACCTGCTCCAGGAGTGATCCATGCCCCGCGACGTCCCCGCCCGTGACGTGATGACCACCGAGGTGGTCACCTTCGCCCCCGACGAGCCCATCACCGACGCCATGCAGCGCCTCGTGGACAGGGCCGTCGACGCCGGACCGGTCGTCGACGCCGCCGGCAGGGTCGTGGGCATGCTCTCCACGGGTGACCTGATCGTGCAGGAGTCCCAGCTCCACTACCCGACGGTGATCAACATCCTCGGCGGGCTCATCGAGCTGCCGGGCAGCAAGAAGCGCTTCGAGCACGAGTTGGAGCAGGCGGTCGCCGTGGACGTCGAGGACGCCATGTCGCCCGACCCCGTGACCTGTGGCCCGGACGACACCGTCGAGATGGTGGCCACCCTCATGCACGACAACGACGTGTCCCGGGTGCCGGTCGTCGAGGACGGCCACCTGGTCGGGATCATCGCCCGGGGCGACATCCTCCGCGCCATCGTCGCCCCCAGCACCGAGGGGTAGGGCGGGGTCGCATGCGACCCACCTGGGCCGAGGTCGACCTCGGCGCGGTGGCCCACAACGTGGCCCTGCTCGTCGAGCGGGCCGCGCCGGCCGAGGTCTGCGCCGTGGTCAAGGCCGACGGCTACGGCCACGGCGCCGTGCCGGTGGCCACCGCCGCCCTGGAGGCGGGCGCCGCCTGGCTGGCCGTCGCCCTGGTGGAGGAGGCCGTCGTCCTCCGCGAGGCGGGCATCACGGCCCCGATCCTCCTGCTGTCCGAGGCCCGTCCGACCGAGTTCGCCGAGGTGGCGGCCCTGGACCTGCGGGCCACCGTGTACACCCCGGTGGGCGTCGCCGCCGCGGCGGCCACGGGCGCGCCACTGCGCCTCCACATCAAGGTCGACACGGGGATGCACCGGGTCGGGGCCGCCCCCGACGAGGTTCTCGCGCTGGCCCGGTCCGTGGTCGAGCACCCCGACCTCGAACTCGAGGCGGTCTGGACCCACTGCGCGGTGGCCGACGAGCCGGAGCGGGCGTTCACCGCCGAGCAGCTCGACCGCTTCGACGCCGTTCTGGCGGAACTCGCCGCGGCCGGGATCGACGTGCCCCTGACCCACGCCGCCAACTCGGCCGGGGCCATCGCCCACCCGGCGGCCCGTCGGTCGCTGGTGCGCTGTGGGATCGCCGTGTACGGCATCGACCCGTCGCCCGAGCTGGCCGGGGCCCTGCCCCTGCGGCCGGCGCTGCGCCTCCGTTCGGAGGTCAGCTTCGTCAAGCGGGTGGCGGCGGGGGAGGGGGTCTCCTACGGCCTGCACCACACCTTCGACCGGGAGACCACCGTGGCCACGGTGCCCATCGGCTACGCCGACGGCGTCCGCCGCCGGCTCGGCCTGCTGCACCAGGAGGTCCTGATCGGCGGCCGGCGCCGACCGATCGTCGGCGTGGTGACCATGGACCAGCTCATGGTCGACTGCGGTGACGACCCCGTGGCCGTGGGCGACGAGGTCGTGCTCCTCGGCCGCCAGGGCGACGAGGAGGTCCAGGCGACGGACTGGGCGGCCGCCCTCGACACCATCGGTTACGAGATCACCTGCGCCATCGGCCCCCGCGTCCCCCGCCGCCACGCCTGATCGGCGCCGGTCTGACTCGGCCCCCGGTTCGGGTGACGGGGCAGCCGTGTCCGATGCGGTGGCGGCCTCCCGCCAGGCCGTGAGCTTGTCGGAGACGACGTAGGAGATGACCAGGGACAGGATGATCAGCGGCATGGCCTGCGGACCGGCACTGTCGGTCAGGAGCAGGGCGATCACTGCCGACGCCAGGGGCAGGCGGAGCACGGCGGCCACCATCGCGGCCATGACGACGGGGACGGCGGCCCCTTCGGGGAAGCCCGGCAGGTGTGATGCGAGTAGACCTCCGGCGGTGCCCAGGAAGATCGCGGGGAACACGGGACCACCCCGGAAGCTGCCCATGGAGACGCTCCAGGCCAGCGCCTTGAAGAGGAACAGCAGGCCCAAGGTGCCCAACGAGAAGGTCGCGGCGTCCGTGACGAGCGGCGTGAGGGCACGCGAACCGGAGAACAGGATGGCGTTCTCGGTCTGATCCGTCGACTCGGCGAACGCAATGGCCAGGAGGGCGACCACGACTCCCGCGATCGGGACCCACACGAGGTGGTTCCTGCGTACCTGTCGTTCGACCCACCGTCCGGTGTTCACGACGGCGAACCCGACCACCGATGCGGCGATGGCGACGACCATGGTCCAGCCGAACTGGGCGAAGGTCAGGTCGCCGAGGGGACTCAGATCGAGGGGCTCGAGCGCGTAGGCCGAGGTGCTCAGGCCTGACAGCTGGCCCAGCCCGAAGTAGACGATCGACCCGATCCCGGCCGCCAACAGGCCCGGGAGCACGAGCACCGGTGCCATGCGCCACCGATGCCCATCGCCTCGATCGTGATGATGGCGGCGACGATCGGGTTGCTGAACACCATCGCCAGCGACGCGAAGCCGCCCGAGGCGGCCACGACGCTCTGGGTCTGCTCGGGGGCGTCCTTGGCGACGAAGCGCAACACCAGAAGGGCGACGCCCATGCCGAGGGCGATCACCGGTGACGACGGTCCGAGGACGAGTCCGAGTCCGAGCGTGGCGAGTGCGGCCAGGAGCACCCCGGGCAGATCCTCCGGGTGCGTGATCCCGCTCGACATGCCCTCCGCCGGGACCCCGCCGCCGCCGCCGTGCATTCGGGTGATGGCCACGGCGGTCAGGAGGCCGGCGACGGCGAGGACCGGGATCGGCCACCACGTCGGCGCGGTGTCGAAGCCGAGGGCGGTCGGCAGGTCGAGGTAGACGGTGTCCTGGAGCCAAGGAACGATGCTCAGGAAGCACCAGGCCGCCAAAGAGACGACGATGCCGGTGACGCCGGAGAGGACGAGCAGCCGCTGATACTCCCGGGTCCGGATGAGGGCCTGGAAGTCGACCGGCGGCACCGGCGTGTCACTCATCTACGGTCCTCCTCCGAGAGGCGTCGGTACCGATGGATCCGGTCGTCGGCGCCTCCCCGCCGACCGCGATGACGGCACGAGCGATGGTCGCTCGCGAACGCCTCGACCGCGATGGTCCGCTGAATGGGCACGACCGTCGTCACCCGCCAAGGGTGAACCACGACCGGGCTGTTCATGGTGAAATGGGTGACGGACCGGCGCATGGACACGGGGTCGTTCGCCTCGGCGACCATCACGTAGGAGGACACCGTGAACGACCAGATCGCGGACTTCGGTGAGAGTCGACCGGCGTCGGTTGCTGCACTATCCAGGCGTCCGATTCGGTGATCGACTTCAGCGGCTGGCGCTGGCGCCGCGCCCGGCACCGCATGGCGCGCACGATCTGGATCGTTCCCACCGGGTACGTGATCCTCGCCATCGTCCTCAGCATCACGTTCGTGCACTGGGACGAGCAGGACCCGATCGCCACCTTCCTCGGCCTCAGCGCGTCGAGCGCCAGCGCCGCCATGGCCGCGCTCGGCAGTGGCATGATCGCCTTCACCGGGTTCGTGACCTCGGTGGTCCTCGTCATCGTCCAGTTCGGTAGCACGCAGTTCTCGCAGCGCTTCCTGCGTTGGTTCCGCAATGACCGCACGCTGAAGCACGCACTGGGCACGTTCATCGCCACCTTCCTCTTCGCGCTGATCGCCACCGCGGTGACCGGCAGCGGGCCCGACGCCATCGTGCCCGCCCGCACGCTCCTGTTCGCCCTCGCCCTCGCCCTCGCCAGCGTGGGGTGGTTCATCGCCCTCATCACCCACACGATGGACAACCTCCGGGTCGCCCATGTGACCCAGATCGTCGACGCTCAGGCCCGGCTGGCCATCGACGCCGTGTACCCCGACGACACACCGGAGCGCGGGGGACCGCCGCCGTGGTCGCCCCGCCGGCGGCCGACGCGGTCCCGGTGCAGGAGCTGCGGCACCGTGGCGTCGGCGCCGTCCTCGTCTCCCTCGACCGTCGGGGCCTCGTCCGAGAGGCGGTTCAACGGGACGACGTCGTCAAGCTCGTCGTCGCCGTCGGCGACCATCTGTCGCCCGACAGCGTCATCCTGCAGGTGTACGGCCGCACGCCGATTCCCGAGCGTCGGCTTCGTGCCCTGCTGTCGTTGGGCGACGAGCGGACCATCGAGGACGATCCGGCCTTCGCCCTGCGCCTGCTCGTCGACGTGGCGATCAAGGCCCTGTCCGCCGCGATCAACGATCCGACGACGGCGGTCCAGAGCCTGCACTGCATCGACGACGTGCTCCGGTACGCCGCCACCAAGCGCCTGGCCGCCGGGGTCGTGACCGGTCCGGACGGCTCGGCCCGCCTCCTCTACCCCACCCCGACCTGGGCCGACCTGGTCGCTCTCGCGCTCGACGAGATCCGGGCGTTCGGCGCCGGGCAGTACCAGATCGCCCGCCGGATGCGGGCGCTGCTCGACGGTCTCCTGGAGGACCTCCCGGATCGAGCGCCATCCGGCGCTGCTGCGTCAGCGGGATCTTCTCGACGACGCCGTCGAGCGGCTCATCCCCGCTTCGCAGCGCGACGACGCCCTCGTCGGCGACCCGCAGGGCTTGGGCCTCGGTGGCAGCCGTCGGGCTCTCACCGATCTCACGGATCGGTCCCCGTGATCCGGTCCGTCGTACGATCTCGGCTGGTGATGACACGTCGGCGTCGCTCCTTCTGGATCGCCGAAGGGGCCAGGGCATGACCTCTGAGCGATGGCGCCGACGTCCTCTTCGTCTTCTACTCCTTCACCCAACAGACGCGCCAGGTCGCCGACACCATGGCCGAGGCCTTCCGCGCCGACGGCCACCAGGTCACCGAGGCCGCCATCGAGTTCACGGACCCGCACTACGGGAAGAAGTTCTCGAAACGGCCGATGGCCTGGCCGATCGCCAAGATCGTCAGCATGCTGCCGGCTCAGGTCCGCAGGAAGACCGGCGAGATCTCGATCCCGCCGGAGGCTCAGGAGGGCGACTACGACCTGATCGTCATCGGCTCGCCGACATGGTGGCTCACGACCTGCGTCCCGATCCGCTCGTATCTGCAGGATCCCGGCGGCCAGGCGCATCCTCGGGGGCAAGCCCTTCGCCGACCTACTCGACCTCTCGCCGTTACTACAAGGGCAACCTCGAGACGATCAAGAGCGGCGGGTGAGGCCAGCGGAGGGACGTTCATCGACGCCACCCACTTCGTCGCCGACGGGAACCAGGTGATGTCGATGTGGTCGTGGCTGGCGTTCATGCGCCACGACAAGGCCCGAGAGCGCTCGTTCGGCATCAGGATGCCACGGCCCAACCTGAAGGCTGACTACGACCAGCAGGCCGTGAGCTTCATCTCCGGCGTCGCCGACCGCGTGCTGCCCCGACCCGCCGAGGCGGGCCGACGCTGGCTGATCGCCTCGAGCCCCGGTCACCCCTCGTACCCGGGCAGGCCGGCCTCGTGCGCGACCGCGAGATCCTTGAGGCGGTCGGGGAGGGTCCGGGCGATCAGGCCCACGGCCTTGGCGTCCTTCCCGGCGAGGTAGCGGGTCTTCGGCTTCTTGGCCGTCAGCGCGTCGGCGACCGCCTTGGCGACGTGATCGGCGGGGTCCGCGTCCTCTGCGGTCTTCTTCACGAGCTCGGTGATCGCCTCGATCTGGGCGTCGTAGACGTCGATGTCACGGTCGTGCAGGCCCTCGGCCATCTGCTCGATCGAGGTGAGTGTCTTGTCGAAGATCGCGCTCTCGCTGCCGCCGGGGTCGACCAGGCAGACCCGGATGCCCCATTGTCGTAGCTCGAGCCTCAGGGCATCGCTGACGGCCTCCATCGCGAACTTCGACGCGCTGTAGCCGCCGTGGAGTGGCAGGACGAGCCGTCCTCCGATCGACCCGACGTTCACGATTCGACCACGGCTCCGGCGGATGAGGGGCAGGAACGCCTGGGTCACGGCGAGGTGGCCGAAGAGGTTCACCTCGAGTTGCTCGCGGAAGTCCTCCATGGGCTGGAACTCGAGCGGGCCCAGGTCGGACGATGCCGGCGTTGTTGACCAGTCCGGCCAAGCCGCGGTCACCAACTGCGGCCTCGACCGTCTTCACGGCGGCATCGATCATCGACGGCTCGGGTGATGTCGATCAGGAGCGGGCGTCAGCGCTCCTGACGTCTGCTGCCGGAGGGCCTCTGCATCGGCCTCGCGCCGCACACCGGCGAACACCGAGAAGCCCTGATCGGCCAGACGGATGGCGCAGGCCGCGCCGATGCCGGTGGACGATCCGGTGATGACGACGGCATCGCGATCGGATGGCTGAGCAGTCATGGGGGAGCCTCCTCGAGATCTCTGCAGTCCGAATCCGTACAGACTCGTGGGCTGCTCAGCTCCCGACCGGGTCCCGCACGTCACCCGGATCGGGTGATCACGGGACGGACGGTGCCCGTTAGGGTCAGGTCCAGAGCGTGAACCATCGATAGGACGCGCCCATGACCGATGACCCACTCGACGAGCTGGGCCCTGTCGACTTCATCATCGTCGAGTTCCCTGCCGGCGAGAAGCAACTTCACCGGGAGAGGCGGCCGAGGAGCTGCTGGCTCTGGCCGAGGCCGGCAGCATCCGGATCATCGACATCCTCATCCTGGCCAAGGGCGACGACGGCGCCGTCGAGGCGCTGGAGCTCTCCGATCTCGACGATCTCGGACCGTTCGAGGCGCTCGAAGCGGAGCTCGCGGAGTTTCTGGCCGAGGACGATGTCGTCCACCTGGCTGCAGCGATGGAGCCGGGGAGTGTCGCCGGTGTCCTCGTCTACGAGAACCTCTGGGCCGCGCCGTTCGCGTCGGCGGTCCGTCGGGCCGGGGGCCAGCTCATTGCCAACGGCCGCATCCCCGCCCAGGCCATCATCGCCGCCATCGAGGCGGACGAAGCCCTCGAGAACGAAGGAGACTGACATGCCACTGCGAGCAGGACGACGGGGACGAGTGGGTGTGGTCGGTGCTCCCGTCGCCAAGACCGCGGACGTCGCCCGGCCGTCACCCCCGGTCCGTCGCCGGTGGCGAAAGCCGCCGTGGTCGGTGCTGCGTGCGCCCTGGGCCTTCCCCCGTGGCCAAGGCCGCCGTGGTCGGTGCCGCAGTCACCCCTGGCCGTCGCCGTCGCCGGATCTGACGCCCCGGCTCCTCGTCGGCACGGGACCTTTCGCGCCGTGCACGATCCCGACCCCGATGGGGCCGCCGTGTCCGGCCCCGTGGCACGGGGCAGGATCGGGGGGTGGCCAGGGTCGTGCTCGTCGAGCCGTACTACGGCGGGTCGCACCGGGCGTGGGCGGACGGCCTGGTGGCGCACTCCCGGCACGAGATCCACCTGGTCACCCACGACGCCGCCTACTGGCGGTGGCGACTGCGGGGGTCGGCGCTGACCCTGGCCGAGGACGTGACGGCGGTGATCGACCGCCACGGGCCGCCCGAGGTCCTGCTGGTCAGCGACATGGTCCACCTGGCCGCACTGCTCGGCTTCCTGCGTCGGGACCTCGGGGACCCGCCGGTCGCGCTCTACCTGCACGAGAACCAGCTGACCCACCCGGTCGGGCCCCGCGACCGGCCCGACGAGGGCCTGGCTCTGGCCAACTGGCTGTCGATGGCCGTGGCCGACCGGGTCTTCGTCAACTCCGAGGCGCAGCTGGCCGACCTGCGGGTCGCCCTGCCGGTCCTGCTGGGCCGGGCGCTGGACCACGGCCACGCCCACCGACTCGAGGAGGTCCTGGCCCGCTGCGAGGTGCTCCCGGTCGGGGTGGACCTGGCCGGCATCGCCCCTGACGGGCATCCGGCCTCCCGGCGAGCCCCTGATCGTCTGGAACCACCGGTGGGACCACGAGAAGCGACCGGACCGCCTGTTCTCGGTCCTGCACCGCCTGGCGGACGAGGGCGTGGCCTTCCGCCTGGCCCTGGCCGGGGAGAACCTGCGGGTCGACCCCCAGGAGTTCGACCGGATCCGCGAGCGGCTCGGCGACCGGGTCGTCCACGTCGGCCGTGCTGGACCGGGATGGCTACCACCGCTTGCTGGCGCCTCGGACGTGACGGTCAGCACCGCCGAGCACGAGACCTTCGGCATCGCGGCGGTCGAGGCCATGGCGGCCGGCTGCGTGCCGCTGCTGCCGAACCGGCTGAGCTACCCCGAGATCGTGCCCGGCCCGCTGGCACGAGGCCGTGCTGTACGAGGACGGCGACCTGCGCGACCGGTTGCGGGCCGTGCTCACCGACCTGCCCGCCGCCCGGGCCCGGGTCGACGGCCTGGCCGCGTCGATGCGCCGCTACGACTGGTCGGTCATGGCGCCGCGCTATGACGACGCGATCGACCGGCTCAGCGCTCATCGACCAGGGGCTGGGCCTTCGCCAGCAGGACCCTGATCTCGGCCATCACCAGGTCGGCGTTGGCCCGGTGGTCGTCCCCGGTCAGCCACAGGGGCTCGTCGGCCACCCAGCACACCACCACCTTGCGCCGGAAGGGGTTGGCCCGGGGCCAGGCCTTGCCCGGCGGCACCACGCGTTCGGTCCCGGCCAGGGCGGCGGGCACGACGGGGACGCCGTCGCGGGTGGCCAGGCGGGACACGCCGGTGTGCGGCCGCCCGGTCGACAACGGGTCCTCGGGGTCCCAGTGCAGGCCCCCCTCCGGCATGACCAGGATCGGGATCCCCTCGCCCAGCGCGGTCCAGGCCGCGGCCAGGGCCTGGCCGGCGTCGCTTCGGCGGTCGACCGGGATGGCCCCGATGCCGCGGGACAGGTAGCCGAGCAGGCCCTGCTCGACGTAGCGGCGCTCGATGAGCAGGCGCGGATAGTGGCCGAAGTGGTGCAGGCACACCAGGCCGGCGACGACGTCGAACATGCTGCGGTGGTTCGCGGCGATGACCCCGACCTTCAGATCGGCGGCGCAGCGCCCGCCCCGGACCTCGTAGCGGACGAAGGGCGCGCTGAGGACGCGGAAGAACCGGGCCAGCCCGGCCAGCACCCGCTCGGGCGGGAACCACCGCCTGTCCGTCGACTGTGCTGCAGTGATCGCCGTTCCCCTTCCCGAGAGCCTCCTAACCTACGCGACGAACTCGTGGGATCGTCCTGCGGGCGGGAAGGTGCTCATGGCCGCTTCGTCTGGCGAGATCCTCGAGCGCTGGTCGCCGGTGGACGCCCTGCGCATCGTCACCGCGGCTGTGGCGCTCCTCGTCGTCCTCGTCGTCGACCGGCTCTTCGGCGACGAGCTCGTCTCCTTCATCTCCGACGTGCTGGCCGGGTTCCGCACCGTCGACGAGGACGTGATCCCCGTCATCGCCGCGCTCGCCCGGGTCGCCACCCTCGGCGTGCTCGGGGTCGGCCTGGTGCTCGGCCACGCTCCGGGGTCACTGGCGCTTCCTCGCCACGGCCGCGGCGGCGCGGCGCTGGGCGCCGTCCTGGTCACGCTGGTCGACGGCCTCCTCGACGCCAGTGCGCCGGCGGTGGCGACCGCGGACGAGTTCCTCGGGGTCCTCGGCCGGTCCGAGTTCCCGACCGCGGCCGGCCTGGCGGCCATCACCGGTGCCGTGGCCGCCGGCGTGCCGTGGTTCGAACGGCGGCAGCGTCGGATCGGCTGGGCCCTGGTCGTGCTCCTCGCCTTCGTCCGGGCCTTCACCGAGCCCGTGTCGTTGCAGACCGTCGCCGCGCTCGCGTGCGGCGCCCTGGCCGGTGCCCTCGCCGACGCCGTGCTGGGGACGCCGAGCCGGCGTCCCGACCCAGGCCGCCGTGGTCGAGGGCCTCACCCGCAGCGGGGTGGAACCTGGCCGACCTGCACCCGGCCTCGGTGGACGCCCGGGGGTCGACGCCCTACTTCGGGACCACGACCGACGGCACGGCCCTGTTCGTGAAGGCCCTCGGCGCCGACGAGCGCAAGGCCGACCTGCTGTTCCGCCTGGTCCGGACGGTGATGCCCCGGGACCTCGGCGACGAGCGACCCTTCTCGTCGCTGCGCCGGGCGGTCGAGCACGAGGCCCTCGTGGCCCTCGCCGCGGCCAACGAGGGGGTGCGGACCCCACCGCTCGCGGCCTTCGCCGCGGCCGAGCCGGGGGGCTTCGTGCTGGCCTACGAGGCCATCGACGGTCGCTCCCTGGACGGTGTCGATCCGGAGGGGATCACCGACGAGGTGCTGGCCGGAATCTGGGACCAGATGGCCATCCTCCGGAGCCACGGCATCGCCCATCGCGACCTACGCCTGGCCAACGTGTTCCTGGCCGCCGACGGCGTGGTGTGGATGATCGACTTCGGGTTCAGCGAGCTGGCGGCCTCGGACCTGCTGATGGCCACCGACCTGGCCGAGCTGGTGCTGTCGCTTGAGCCTGAAGGTCGGCGCCGAACGGGCCGTGACCGAGGCCGAACGGGAGGTGGGGGCCGACGCCCTCCGGGCCTCGCTCGGTCGGTTCGACCCGAAGTTCCTCAGCGGGGCCACCCGCACCGCACTCAAGGAGCGTCCCGAGCTGCTGGCCGAGGTCCGGGCCCGCATCGAGTCGGCGGCGTAGCCCTGCGCCGCACGCAGGCCCTGGCGCTGGCCGGCGCGGGGGCGACGGCCTTCGCCCTGTCCACGCAGTTCGCGGTGGCCGACGAGCCCCGGCGGGTCGAGTCGCGGGTCTTCCATGCGGTCAACGGCTCGCCCGACTGGCTCTATCCCGTCCTGTGGGGCCCCATGCAGCTCGGCAACCTGGTCGTGGGCGCGGTCGTCGCCCTCGCCGTCGCCCTGGTCGGCCGGCGTCCGAAGGTGGCGCTGGCCGCCCTGGCCGCCGTCGGCCTCAAGCTGGTCGTCGAGCGGGTCATCCGCGACCGGCTGACCGCCGACCTGGACCGACAGCGGCCGGGCACCTCACAGGACGGCGCCGTCCTGCGGGGGGACGTTCCCGCTCGAGGGCCACAGCTTCCCGTCCGGTCACGTCATCCTCGTGGCGGCGCTGGCGGCGGTCCTCACCCCGATGCTGCCCGACGCTGGTCGGCGGTCCCCTGGGCGGCGGTCGGCCTGGTCGCCTTCGGCCGCGTCTACGTCGGGGCCCACAACCCCCTGGACGTCACTGCCGGCTTCGGTGCCGGGCTCACCGTCGGCGCGCTGCTCGACGCCGTGCTGGGTGACGAGCACCGCCACCTCTCCCGGACCGCTCAGACGTAGTCGTTGCGCCGGAGCCACTGGAAGGCGAACCAGCCCCAGATCGGCGTCAGGTAGGTGGTGAACATCCGGGCGGTGAAGGTGGCGGCCACGGCTTCGGCCTGGGGGATGCCCGCGGACGTGAAGCCGGCGATCATCCCCGCCTCGACGACGCCCATGCCGCCGGGGACGGGTGCCGCGCCACCGATGAACGACGCGAAGGAGTTGATGACCACCAGCTGCAGGAGCGGCAGGGACTCGCCGTAGGCGTGCAGCGCCGCGCCGAGGACCATGGCGAACAGGAGCTGGGACACCAGGTTCCCGCCGAAGAGCTCGAGGGCCTTGCGGGGCGTGGACAGGACACCGCGGATGTTGTCCCAGGCCTCCTTGACCTGGTGGCGCCACGAGGTCGTGGGCCCGGTGGCGGAGGCGCGGGACCACGAGGACCGCGACCACGGCGATGGCGACGACGACGAGGAGGGCGTACGACCCAACCGGGCACGCTGGGTCCCGCCGGTGTCGATGTCGAAGGACGAACCGGTGACGAGCAGGCCGGTGACCACCAGCACGATCTGGACGACGAAGCCGGCGGCGGAGTTGAGGACGCCGGAGCTGACGGCCAGGGTCGGGGGGAGCCCCTGCTTCTGGAAGAAGCGGATGGACAACGTGGCGTTGCCCGCGGTGCCGCCGACCAGGCCGGTGAAGGCCTGGGCGTACTGGACCACGGTGACCGGGCGGAGGGGCAGCGTGGTGGCGACTGCGCCGAGCATGGCGATCGCCTGGCTGAAGGGCGGGAGCTGCGCGATCAGCGCGGTCGCCACCACCCACTCCCAGATGGCGCCCTGCGAAGACGTCGCCCATGGCGGCGACGCCCGCCAGCTGCACCACCAGCAGGTAGAGGCCGAAGAGGAAGGCGGCGGCCAGGAAGATGCCGCCGAGGGAGAAGCGACGGAGGGCGGCCAGCTCCGGCGGGCTCGGTGCCGGTGAGGGTCGCACCCGCCTCCCGGAGGTCCTCCAGCAGGGTCTTGAGGTCCTCGATGGTGGAGCGGGAGCGGCTGGAGAGGGCGGCGGGCTCGAGGTAGGACAGCAGGTCGGCCAGGCCCTCGATCGCCGCGGGCCCGTCGGGCGGCGGCGAGGGCGCGGTCGATGCCGACGAGGTCGGCGGTCACCACGAGGAGCTGGGCCCCGTCGAGGGCGAGGTGATCGGCCGGTGCCGAGGTCTCGGCCCGGTCCATCCGGACCAGGCCGGTGCGTCCGTCCTCGTCGATCACGACCCGCCGGCCGGTGAGGTCGCCGTGGGCGATGCCGGCCCCGTGCAGCCGGTCCAGGTTGGCCCAGGCGTCGTCGAGCACCGCATCGTCGATCTCGTCGGGCGCGATGTCGGCCAACGTCCGGCCCGGCGGGTTGCGGACCACGAGCAGGGCGTCGTCGCGGGCCCCGGCGATGCCGACCGCGAGCAGGTCGGGGACCACGGCTCCGCTGCGCTGGGCCAGGAGCAGCACCAGGGCCTGGTGCTCGACCTGCTGGCCCCGGCGGAGGGACACGGTGGGGCCGGTGTCCTTGTACCAGACGGATCGCCAGAGCTTGGCGAACAGCCGGGCGTCGGTGCTGTCCCGACCGACCACCTCGACGGCGAGCCGCTCGTCGGTGTCGCTGACGAAGGCGGTGTGGCCCCAGGACTGCTCAGGGGCCAGGCGGAGGCCGTCGTTCGGCACGCCGAGCTCGCGGAGGGAGCCGGCGACCTGGTGGAGGGCCGGCGTCCCGCCGGGCGAGCCCAGGGCGAAGTGGGCGATCGCCGCCGCCCCCCAGGACAGGACCACGCTGGCCAGCACCGACACCGGCAGGCCCTCGGCCAGGTAGACCGCGGCGATGGCCGACAACCAGAACACGACCTCGACCATGCGACGGGTGGGTCGGGTGAGGTACGGCCGGGCGGCGAGGAGGACGGCGATCGACGGCGGCCAGGGGCACGACCGGGAAGTCCGGGCTGCGTCCGCCGAGGTCGGTCCCGCTGTCCTGCAGGGCCTGGGTGATGTCGACCAGGCCCGAGAGGGCGGCCCCGACGCCCAGGCCGATGGTGAAGGCGAGCAGGAGGGTGAGCAGGAGGCGCCAGCGGCGGGCCACGAGGGCACTGACGCCCAGCGACGCCGGCGACGATCCCGCCGAGGCGGTAGAGCACCTCGAAGAGCCCGGTCAGGCCGTCCGGCAGGGCGGCCACGACGGCGAACACCTTGGCTTCGATCGTGGTGATCGACTGGGCGCTGACCGAGATCGCGGTGATCACGACGACCGCGGTGAGGGCGCGGCCGATGTCGCTGGGCCGCCTCCGCACCGCGCCGGGGGCGACGATGCCGAAGACCGACGAGGTCCACCGCCGCTGGATGACCGAGGTGACGACCGGGAGGAACCCGCCGGGCTCCTCGGCGGACACAGGGGCG
Organism: uncultured Microthrixaceae bacterium; assembly: GCA_963845425.1. Lineage (GTDB taxonomy): Bacteria > Actinomycetota > Acidimicrobiia > Acidimicrobiales > DATDAH01 > DATDAH01. The sequence goes on along the minus strand of CAWJSC010000006.1, from coordinate 25,114 downwards.
TCCAGGTCCGTGTCGCCTCCCGGTTCCCCCCTCACGCCGCCGTGGCTAGCAGATCTTGCCCCGGTGGTGGGGCTGGTGGCCCTGACGGCCGGGCAGGTCGATCGGGGTCACCCCGAGCTCCTCGGCGGCCCGCCGGAAGTCGGCGACCAGGAGGTCGGCCATGTCCGCGCTCATGCCCTCGCGCACGACCACCCGGATGACCGACACGTGGTCGGCGTCCGCGGCCAGCGTGTAGGCGGGCACGATCCACCCCCGCTCCTTCATCTTGGCGCTGAGGTCGTAGGCGGTGAAGCCGACGCCGTCGGCGATCCGGGCACAGACCAGCGGCAGGGCGTCGTCCTTGCTCATCCGCTCCAGGTAGGGGCTGGCGTCGACCAGGTCGCTCAGGTAGGCGGCCGTGTCCGACAGCCGGTTCATCACGTCGGTGTAGCCCTGCCGGCCCATGCGCAGGAAGTTGTAGTACTGGGCGATGATCTGGCTGGCCCCCCGGGAGAAGTTCAGGTCGAAGGTGGGCTGGTCGCCACCGAGGTAGTTGGTGTGGAAGATCAGGTCCTCGGGCAGCTCGCTCTTGTCCCGCCACAGGGCCCAGCCGACGCCGGGGTACACGAGGCCGTACTTGTGGCCCGAGGCGTTGATCGACTTCACCCGGGGCAGGCGGAAGTCCCACTGGAGGTCCGGCTGGGTGAACGGGGCGACGAACGCGCCGCTGGCCCCGTCCACGTGGAGGGGGACGTCGAGGCCGGTGCGCTCCTGGACGTCGTCGAGGGCGGCGGAGAGCTCGGCGACGGGCTCGAACTCGCCCGTGTAGGTGGAGCCCAGGATCCCGACGACGCCGATGGTGTTCTCGTCGACCAGGGCCATGGCCAGCTCGACGTCGATGACGGTGCGCTCGGGGGTGATCGGCACCATGCGGGGCTCGACGTCGAAGTAGCGGACGAACTTCTCCCAGCAGACCTGGACGGTCTCGCTCATCACCAGGTTCGGCTTCTCGGTGGGCTTGCCCGCGGCCTCCCGGCTGGCCCGCCACCGCCACTTCATCGCCAGCCCGGCGAGGTGGATGGCCTCCGAGGAGCCCACGGTGGCCGTGCCCATGGCGTGTTCGGCGTCATCGGCGTGGAACAGGTCGGCCAGGATGCTGACGCAACGGTTCTGGATCTCGGTGGTCTGCGGGTACTCGTCCTGGTCGATGCTGTTGACGTTGAGGCTCTCGGTCATGAGCGCCTCGGCCTCGGGCTCCATCCAGGTGGTGACGAAGGTGGCCAGGTTCAGGGCGGGGTTGCCGTCCAGGGCCAGCTCGTCGTGGATGAGCTGGTAGGCCAGGCGGGCCGGCATCTCGCCTTCGGGCAGCCGGTACTTCGGCACCGGTGAGGACAGGTAGCGGCTCCCGTAGGTCGGGGCCAGCTCATCGTCGCCGTCGTTCTTGCTGTGCTGGAACATGTGTTTCCTCTCGATGATCCCGTGGCGGTCATGCTCACACGCTCATGGGTGGCTCGCCATCATTCCGACGGGGTGATCTCGATCCGGGCGGCGACGAGGAAGCAGAGCGCACCGAGGAAGGTGCCGCTGTTGGCGACCGACGCGTCGAGGAGGTCGCCGGTGTCCGGAAGGACGTACGCGGCGATGGCGGCGGCCATGAAGAAGATCGACCCCAGCAGGTTGAGCCCGGCGACGCGCCAGGGCCGGCCAGCCCGCCAGGGCGGGTGGCTGAGGGTCGTCACCGCGAGCAGGCTCGCCACGAGGAAGCACACCGAGCCGATGTAGTCCGGGGTCCAGACCCGGAGGTTCTCCTGCTGGGCGTCGAGGCCGCTCAGGCGGGCGGCGGCGGTGTTGATGTTGAACCACAGGGTGCCGACCAGCTGGATGAGGGCGGCGGCCCAGACGAGGTCGGCCGGCTGCCAGGACCACAGCTTCCCGCCCGTGGTCTGCAGGTACTGCAGCGACGGCGGCGCTGGTGAAGAAGAGGGAGCCGACGAAGAAGACGACGACGACGACGTTCGGGGCCACCGCGCTGGCGAAGGGCTGGAAGGCTCCGAGGGCGAAACAGGCCGCGCCGACCATGAACAGGGCGTCCATCCACCAGGCCGCCCCCCGGGGGTGCGTGTTGCTCACGGATGAGGTTCTACACGCGCAACGGCGGCACGGCCGGAAGGCCGTGCCGCCGTTGCGCGTCAGGGTCGACGCCGGTCAGACGTCGGCGGCGATGTCCCGTCCGTGGGCGGTGAGGGCCCAGATCACGCTGACCGCGACGGCGATCATGATCGAGCTCCACACCGGCTGGATGGGCAGCCAGATGAAGTTGGCCACGGCGCTGCCGAGGGCCACCAGGACGCCGACGGTGCGGGCCAGCACGTTGCCGGAGAAGATGCCGAGGCCGGCGAGGAAGACCAGGATCCCGATGATCAGGTGGACCCAGCCCCACTGGTCAGTGTCGAGCTTGACCACATAGTCCTGGCCGGCCACGAACAGCTCGTCGTTGGCGATGGCGGCGATGCCGGCCAGCGCCTGGAAGATCCCCATCATCATCAGCATGAAGGCGGCGAACGCCGACCAGCCGATGGCTGCCCCACTCACTTCGTTGTTGCTCATGTCTCTCTCCTGTGTTCTGGCGTGACGATCCTGCCGTCACGACGCCTGTGGCCAGTCTGGCGCACAGCTGTCGGCCAGGGCGTCACCCTCGGTGGATGATCGCCGATGGAGGATGATCAGCGGCCGTGGCACTGCTTGGCCTTGCGGCCGCTGCCGCAGGGGCAGGGCTCGTTGCGGGGTGCCGTGGTGAGGATCGCCATGACCTCGTCGGCGAAGCCACCTTGGCGCAGGCGGTCGGCCATGAGCCGCATCGGGCCGTCGACGTGGGTGAAGAACGCCTTGTAGCCGGCGCAGAGGTAGTTCAGGCCCGCCTCGCCGTCCGGGGTGAGGGTGAAGCGGTTCTTGGGGCACTCGCCGTTGCAGGCGAAGCGGACCTCACACGAGCGGCAGTAGGCCGGGAGGGTGTCGGCCTTGGCCCGGCCGAAGGCGACCTGTTGGGGCGAGCTGACCAGCTCGACCATGGGGGTGCGGCCGATGTTGCCGAGCAGGTGGGCGGGCTCGACGAAGTGGTCACAGGAGTACAGGTCGCCGTTGTGCTCGAGGGCGAGGGCGTCGCCGCAGGTCTCGCGGAAGATGCAGATCGTGGCGGGCAGGTCCAGCCAGGAGGCCAGGGCGGCGTCGAACATCTGGATGAAGACGGTCCCGACGTCCCGCACGACCCATTCGTCGAACACGGCGCAGAGGAACGCACCCCACGCCGACGGGTCGACCGAACGGTCGGTGACCGTGTCGCCCTCCTGGAATCCCGTCTCGTTGTCCCGCTCCACGATCGGGATCAGCTGGATGTGCTGCAGGTCGAGGTCGTCGCGGAAGTACCGGTAGACCTCGAGGGGGTGGTCCTGGTTGGCGGTGTTGACCGTGCACAGGACGTTGACGTCCACGTCGTGGTCCCGCAGTCGCTGGAGCCCCTGCAGCACCTTGGCGGAGGTCGGCTCGCCCCGCTTGTCCACCCGGTAGCGGTCGTGCATGTCCGGCGGGCCGTCGATGCTGATGCCGACCAGGAACCGGTGCTCGGCCAGGAGCTCGCACCACTCGTCGGTCAGCAGCGTCCCGTTGGTCTGGATGGTGTGGAGCACCTGTTGGGCGGGCCGGCGGTACTGCTCGGCCAGTGCCACTGCCCGCCGGAAGAAGTCGACGCCCATGAGGGTGGGTTCGCCGCCCTGCCAGGCGATGGTGATCTCGCCGTCGGGGTTCGCCGCCATGAACTGCCGGAGGTAGGTCTCCAGCAACTCGTCGCTCATCCGGAAGCGGTCACCCGGGTACAGCGCCTCCTTGGACAGGAAGAAGCAGTACTCGCAGTCGAGGTTGCAGATGGGCCCGGTGGGCTTCGCCAGCACGTGGAACGGCTCCGAGCGGGTCAACGGTCCGGCGGCGGTCATCGGGGTCGACGGCGTCCGCCCGATCTCGACCGGCGACTCCATCAGTGGCTCCTCACCGCGGCGAAGGTACCTCGCCGGGCGGGTGGGCGGATTGGGGACTGGATGGCTGGGCGATCATCCCACCGGGTGAGTACGCCGGGTGGCGGCGCGGCCATGATGGTGTCGTGGCCAAGACCTTCAACGGAAAGATCGCCCTCGACATCCGGGACTCCGAGCCCGACTGGGAGCCCTTCCTCGCTCCCCGGGCGAGAGAAGGCGCCCCCAACGTCCTGATCGTCGCCTGGGACGACATCGGCTACGGGACCATGGACGTGTTCGGCGGGCCGGTCGAGATGCCGAACATGCGGCGGATCGCCGACCGCGGCGTCAAGTTCTCCAACTTCCACACGACGGCGCTCTGCTCGCCGACCCGGGCGTCGCTCCTGACCGGCCGCAACGCCACGACCAACGGCATGGCCATCATCGCCGAGTTCGCGTCGGGCTTCCCCGGCATCTCCACCCGGATCCCCTTCGAGAGCGGCTTCATCTCCGAGGTGCTGGCCGAGCACGGCTACAACACCTACTGCGTGGGCAAGTGGCACCTCACCCCGGGGGAGGAGTGCAACCTCGCGGCGTTCAAGGGTCGCTGGCCCCTGGGTCGGGGCTTCGAGCGCTTCTACGGCTTCCTCGGAGGGGAGACCAACTGCTGGTACCCGGACCTGGTCCACGACAACCACCCCATCGAGCCGCCGGGCCGGCCCGAGGACGGCTACCACCTCGCCGACGACCTTTCGGACCGGGCCATCGGGTTCATCCGCGACGCCAAGGTGATCGACCCGGACAAGCCGTTCTTCATGTACTTCGCCCCGGAGGCCGGTCACGCCCCTCACCTCGGTCCGGAGGAGTGGATCGCCAAGTACAAGGGCCGGTTCGACGAGGGATACGAGGCCATCCGCAGCGAGATCCTCGCCCGCCAGAAGGAGCTGGGCCTCCTTCCGGAAGACACCGAGCTGTCCTCGATCAACCCCCACGGCGAGCCCGACTCCACCGGTCCTGATGGTCAGCCCTGGCCCCACCTCGACTCGGTCCGGCCGTGGGACTCGTTGACCGCGGACGAGCAGCGCCTGTTCAGCCGAATGGCCGAGGTCTTCGCCGGCTTCCTCGCCTACCACGACCACCAGTTCGGGCGGATCCTCGACCACCTCGAGGAGTCCGGGGAGCTGGACAACACGATCATCGTCGTCATCTCCGACAACGGCGCCAGCGGCGAGGGCGGTCCCGACGGGACCTTCAACGAATGGCGCTTCTTCAACGGCATGGAGACCAGCACCGAGGAGACGTTGACCCACATCGACGAGCTCGGTGGACCGAAGTCGAACAACCACTACAACACCGGCTGGGCGTGGGCCTTCGACACCCCGTTCCCGTATTGGAAGCGGTGGGCCGGCTACGAGGGTGGCGTGTCCGACATGTGCATCGTGTCCTGGCCGGACCGGATCGCGGCCCACGGCGAGGTCCGGAGCCAGTACGTCCACGCCGTGGACGTCGTGCCGACGCTCTATGAGCTCCTGGGGATCGAGCCCCCCGAGATGCTGAAGGGCTACCCGCAGCACCCCATCGAGGGTGAGAGCTTCGTCGCGGCCCTCACCGATCCGGAGGCCCCGGGCAAGGAGACGCAGTTCTACGCCATGCTCGGTCAGCGCTCGATCTACCACCAGGGCTGGCTGGCCTGCACCGTGCACCCGCCGCTCGGGGGTTGGGGCCACTTCGAGAACGATGTCTGGGAGCTGTACGACCTCGAGCACGACCGGGCCCAGAGCAAGGACCTGGCCGCCGAGGAGCCCGAGCGCCTGGAGCAGCTCAAGAGCCTCTGGTTCTACAACGCCGGCCTCTACAACGGCCTACCCCTCGACGACCGCTCCGCGCTCGAGCAGGTGCTGGCCGAGCGGCCGACGCCGGCCCCGCCCCGGGACCGCTACATCTTCTACCCGAACTGCGCCGACGTCCCCGAGTCGGCGGGCCCGGCCATCCCGGGGCGCTCGTACACCATCGCGGCCGGGGTGAAGGTCGACTCGGCCGACGCCCAGGGCGTCCTCTGGGCCGCCGGTGGTGTCCCCGGGGGCCACAGCCTCTACATCAAGGACGGCCGGCTGCAGTACACGTTCAACTGGGTCGGGTCGACGCACCAGGACGTCGTGGCCGACACCGAGATCACGACCGGCCCCCACGTCTTCATCGCCGAGTTCGCGGCGGCGGGGCCCAGCCCTGACCCGGCGATGCCGGGTTGTACCGGGACGCTCACCCTGTACATGGACGACCAGGCTGTCGGGAGCGGCGACATCGTCACCCAGCCCGGCTACTTCTGCCTCACCGGCGACGGCATCTGCGTCGGTCGGGACAGCGGCTCCCCGGTCGCCAAGGCCTACGACGACACGTTCCCCTTCACCGGCGGCACCATCGACCGGGTCGTCGTCGACGTCTCCGGTGAAGCCTACGTCGACCACGAGGCCCAGGTCCGGGGCTGGTTCGCCATCGACTGATGGGCACCGCGCCCGGCCGCCGAGGGGCCGCGATCGAACACTGGGTCCCCGGGCTGCGGATGGCCCGGACCTACGAGCGGCAGTGGCTGCGGCCCGACCTCGTCGCCGGCATCGTCCTGGCGGCCATCCTCGTGCCCCAGGGCATGGCGTACGCCGAGCTGGCCGGGCTCCCCGCGGTCACGGGGCTCTACACGACCGTGGCCTGTCTGGTGGGCTACGCCGTGTTCGGCCCGTCGCGGGTCTTGGTGCTGGGCCCGGATTCATCGGTGTCGCCGCTGATCCTGGCCGCGATCACCCCCCTCCTGGTCACCGACGACCCCGGGAGTGCCATCGCGTTGGCGGGGATGCTCGCCCTCATGGTGGGCCTGATCGAGGTCGGCCTGGGGCTGGGCAAGCTCGGCTTCGTGGCCGACCTGCTCTCCAGCGAGGTCCAGGTCGGCTACATGAACGGCCTCGCCATCACCATCGTCGTCAGCCAGCTGCCGAAGCTCTTCGGCTTCTCGACCGACGGCGACGACTTCCTCGAGGACGTCCGGGCGTTCTTCCAGGGCCTCGACCAGACCGACGCCGCCACGCTGGCGATGGGGGTGGCCGTCCTCGTCGTGCTCCTCGGGCTGCCGCGGCTCACCACGAAGGTCCCGGCCGTCCTCGTCGCCGTCGTCGGCGCCACGGTCGTGTCGGCCCTGCTCGGCCTGAGCGACGAGGGGGTCGCCACGGTCGGTGTGCTGCCCGCCGGGGTCCCCTCGCCGGCCCTGCCCTGGACCGAGTGCCAGTGACATCGGACCCCTGCTCGTGGCGGCGGTGGGCATCACCATGGTCTCCCTCACCGACACCATCGCCACCGCAGCATCGTTCGCCGCCCGACGGGGCGACGAGGTCGACCCGGACCAGGAGATGATCGGCATGGGGGCGGCGAACGTCACCGCCGCGTTCTTCCAGGGGTTCGCGGTGTCCACGAGCGGCTCGCGTACGGCGGTGGCGGAGGAGTCGGGGGCCAAGAGCCAGGTGACCGGCCTCGTGGGCGCCGGCGTGGTCGTCGTGCTGTTGCTCTTCCTCAATGGCCTGTTGGCCGATCTCCCCCAGTCGGCCCTGGCCGCGGTGGTGATCGCCGCCGCGCTGTCCCTGATGGACTTCGCGGTGCTGGGGCGCTACCTGAAGGTCCGGCGCAGTGCCTTCGTGCTCTCTCTCGTCGCCACTGCCGGGGTCATCTTCCTCGGGGTGCTCGAGGGCATCGTGCTGGCGATCATCCTGGCCGTCCTGCTCTTCTTCCGCCGTAGCTGGTGGCCCCACGGCGCCGTCCTGGGCCACGTCCCCGACGTGGAGGGTTGGCACAGCGTCGAGGCCTACCCCGAGGCCGAACAGCTCCCGGGCATCGTGGTCTACCGGTGGGAGGCGCCGCTGTTCTTCGCGAACGCGGGGGCGTTCCGCGAGCAGGTGCGGCACCTCGTCCACGAGCACCGACCGGTGTGGGTCGTCCTCCAATGCGAGGCCATCACCGACATCGACGTCACCGCGGCCGAGATGCTCCGACAGCTCGACGACGAGCTCAACGACGACGGCGTCCACCTGGCGTTCGCCGAGATGCGCAGCCGCCTCCAGGACCTCACGCTCCGGTACGGCCTCCTCGAGACCCTGGACGCCGACCACTTCTACCCGACCCTCGAGACCGCGCTGGTCGCGGCCCAGGCTCTGGGCGCCCTACCGCCGGAAGGTGAGCACGAATGAACGTCGACGCACCCCCAGGCCGGCCCGACATCGTGCGGCGCCTGGCCGCGCTGGGCGCCCTCCTGACGAGCCTGGCGGCGCTGGTGGTCGTGCCGGCCGGCCTTCGGGGCGACCTGGGTCGGGCGGTGGTCGTGGTGGTCCTGCTGCTGGCGGCCGTGGGCCTCGCGTGGTCCGCGGCCACCCATCGCGGGCCGACCCGCCTCGCCACGGCGGCCCTTGCCGTCCTGGGCCTGGGCGCGGTGGTGGTCGTGGTGCTCACCAGCGATGACCACGGCCTCGTCGCGGTCGCCTTGGTCGGGTTGGTGGCGGTCTCGGTATCCCTGACGAGGTACGCCCTCGGCCACGACCCGTCCAGCCTCGCCCAGGCCGACACGCCGGGGGAGCCGGTCGGGCCATCCCGGCACGGGGTGCTCATCATGAACCTCAAGTCGGGTGGGGGGAAGGCGGAGCGCTTCGATCTGGAAGGGGAGTCCCGGCGGCGGGGCATCGAGCCGGTCGTGTTGCGACCGGGTGACGACCTGCGCCAACTGGCCCAGGACGCGATCGACCGGGGTGCCGACGTGCTCGGCATGGCGGGCGGGGACGGCTCCCAGGCCCTCGTGGCCTCGGTGGCGATGGATGCCGGGGTGGCCATGGTGTGCATCCCCGCGGGGACCCGGAACCACTTCGCCCTCGACCTCGGCCTGGACCGCGAGGACGTCGTCGGTGCCCTCGATGCTTATGCCGACGCCGTAGAGCGGCGGATCGACCTGGCCAGGGTCGGCGACCGCGTGTTCGTCAACAACGTGTCCCTCGGGATCTACGCGAAGGTCGTGCAGTCCCCCGAGTACCGCGACGCGAAGCGCCAGACCACCGCCAGCCTCCTGCCCGAGCTCCTCGGTCCCGAGGCCGACCCGTTCGACCTGCGGTACCCGGGGCCCGACGGCACCGAACGGTCCGGGGCGCAGATCATCATGGTGTCCAACAACCCGTACCGGCTCACCGGGCTCGGGGGGGTGGGCAGCCGCGCCCGCCTGGACACCGGGACGCTCGGCATCGTGACCGCGGAGGTGCACGGCGCGGCGGAGATGGCTGAGCTGGTCGCGGCGGAGGCCGCGGGCCGGATCCAACGGTTCCGGGGGTACGCGGAGTGGGCGACGCCGACCTTCATGATCCAGTCCGACGAACCGGTCGAGGCCGGGGTCGACGGTGAAGCCCTCGTCTTCGACGCCCCGCTCGAGTTCCGCTCGTTGCCCGGGGCCCTGCGGGTGCGGCTCCCGTCTCGGTCCTGGGGGCATTCGCCGGCCGCGTTGAAGCCGTCGTCGTTGTCCTGGACGGTTCGGGCGCTGGCGTCGGTCGCCCGGGGTCAGGAGGCGCCGGTCGACGGCGGCTGATCCCGAGTCGGCGACCCCGATGTCTGTGGTCAGTCGGCTCGACGGCGGGCGACGACCCGCCCGGTGCGCGCGGTCGCCTCGCCGATCGTGGCCCCGACGAGGGTGCCGGCCAGGACGTCGCCGGGGTAGTGCACGCCGGTGTGGACCCGGGAGTAGGCGACGGCGGTGGCCAGGGCCCGGAGCGGGACCGTGAGGGCGGGGACGACGGCGGAGACGGCGCCGGCGAAGGCGAAGGCCGACGCCGAGTGGCCGGAGGGGAACGAAGTCGAGGTGGGCATGGGTCGCCAGCGGTCGGCGGGCACCCCCGCTCCCTCGCGGTCCGGGCGGGCGCGACGGCCGGCGAATTTCATCGGCAGGTTGACCACGGCGGAGTTCACGCCGACGGCGAGCAGTCCGGTCACCGCCGCCCGGCGGCCCCGTCGACCGCCCAGCAGGGCCAGGGCGCCGGCCAGGCCGACCCACAACTTCGAGTGGTCGGCGATGGCGGACAGGCGCCGTAGCGGCTCGTCCAGCGACGGCGTGGGGGTGGCGGCGATGGCCCGGTAGACGGCCCGGTCCACCTCGGCCATCTGGCGCAGCACATCGCCGGCCGACCCGGTGAGGTGGTCGGCGAGCCGGTCCTCGGGCGTCGCTGGAGGCGCAACGTCACCGGGGTCGTCCACGGGCACGATGCTAGGGGGACGGCTTCGTCCACCTGTCGCCGCCCCGCGCGCGCGCCGGGCGTGGTTGAGTGGGGTCCGTGATCACCGATGTCGAGGGTGTGCGGGTCGGGCATTGGACCGCGCCCGACGGCTCCACCGGATGCACCGTGGTTCGACTCCCGGACGGGACGGTGGCCTCGGGCGAGTTCCGCGGCGGTGCGCCTGCCACCCGCGACGCCGTGCTGCTCGCCCCGGACAAGACCGTCACCCGGCTGGACGCGGTGGTCCTGTCGGGTCGTTCGGTCTTCGGCCTCGCAGCTGTCGACGGGGTCCTGGAGGCCCTGGTCGGTGAGGGCGTCGGCTTGGCCACGCCCGGCGGCCCGGTCCCGATCGTGGCGGGCCTCGGCTTGTTCGACCTGACCCAGGGTGATCCGACCGTGCGGCCGGGGCCGACGGAGGGGGCGTCGGCCTGCCGTGCGGCCGCAGGTGGGCCCGTCGCCGTCGGGCGGGTCGGGGCCGGGGCGGGGGCCACCATGGGCAAGTGGCTGGGTCGTGAGCACGCGGTCCCCGGCGGGCTGGGCACCGCGACGGTCCGGGCCGAGGGCGTCACCGTGTCGGCGTTGGTGGCGGTCAACGCCGTGGGCTGGATCGACGACGGGACCCACGCGCCGGTCGCGCCGACGCGGCCAGTGGCCGTCGACGACGCCGTCGGCAGCACCGAGTACGGGAACACGACCATCGGCGTCGTCGCCACCGACGCCGATCTGGACAAGGCGGGGTGCCATCTCGTGGCCCGCGGCGGTCACGGCGGTCTCTCTCGTTCGCTCGTCCCCGTGCACACGACCGTCGACGGCGACGGCCTGGTCGCCGCGGCCACCGGGCGGGTCCCGGCGGCCGTCGACCTGGTCGCCTGGATGGCCACGCTCGCCGTCGAGCAGGCGGTGCGGGCCGTGGCCCTCCCCGGGGCGGGGGCCGCCCGGTAGCGTTCCCCCCGTGTCCACCGACCTCCAGGTGGTCGCGGCCGAAGCCGCCACGTGCGTGCGCTGCGGGCTGGCCGAGACCCGCACGCAGGTCGTCTTCGGGGTCGGCGACCCCCACGCCGACCTCCTCTTCGTGGGCGAGGGCCCGGGCGCGGAGGAGGATCGGGTGGGTCAGCCCTTCGTGGGCCGCTCGGGCCGGCTCCTCGACCAGCTGGTGCTGGAGGAGATGGGCCTGACCCGGGACGGCTTCTACATCGCCAACGTCGTCAAGTGCCGCCCTCCGGACAACCGGGACCCGCGGCCCGAGGAGATCGAGGCCTGCCACCCGTGGCTGGAGCAGCAGATCGCCCTCATCGCTCCCCGGGTCGTGGTCACCGTCGGCAACTTCGCCACCCGGACGCTCCTGCAGACCAAAGAGGGGATCACCAGGCTCCGGGGGCGCGCGTACCCCTACCGGACCGGTGTGCTCGTCCCGACCTTCCACCCCGCCGCGGTCCTCCGGGGCGGGGCCCAGCAGATGGCCCAGATGCGGGCCGACCTGGTCCGGGCCAAGCAGGCACTGGTCGAGCCGCCGTCGGCGGAGGGCGGGGCCACCGAACAGGTGGCGCCTGCGCCTGAACCCGCCCAACCCGCCGAACCATCCGATCCCGACGCCCGGTTGTTCGACTGATGCGCCGGACCACCGCGAGCGTCGAGGAGACGCGTGCCGTCGCCGCCGAGCTGGCGTCGCTGACCGTCGCCGGCGACCTGATCGTGTTGCGCGGGGACCTCGGGGCGGGCAAGACGGCCTTCGTGAAGGGCCTGGTCGCCGCCCTGGGCTCGCCGGACCCGGTCACCAGCCCGACCTTCACCATCGCCCAGCGCTACGACGGTGGTCGCCTCACGGTGCACCACCTCGACGCGTACCGCCTGGCCGGCCCGGAGGACGCTGCCGACCTCGCGCTCGACGAGCTCCTGGACGACGACGCCGTGACGGTGATCGAGTGGGGCGACCGCCTCCGTGGGATCCTCCCCGTGGACCGCCTGGAGATCGCCATCGCCTTCGGGGCGGGCGACGACGACCGGGAGCTGGAGCTCGAAGCCGGTGGTCCCGGCTGGGCGTCGCGGCTGCGGGAGCTGGAGGCGACGTGCTGATCCTCGGCATCGACACCGCCACCGACCAGGTGGGCTGCGCCCTCGGCGACCAGGACGGCGTGCTGGCCCAGCAGCACCTGCGGGCCCCGCGCCGCCATGCGGAGGCCCTGGCCCCCCAGATCCGTTCGGCGTGCGTCCAGGCCGACGTCCCGCTGACCAAGGTGGGCGCCGTCGCGGTGGACATCGGCCCTGGGCTGTTCACCGGCCTGCGGGTCGGTTTCACGACGGCCATCACCATCGCCTCGGCCCTCGAGGTCCCGATGGTGGGCATCACCAGCCTCGACCTGCTGGCTCACGCCGCCCACCTGACCGACCGGATGATCGCCGCGGCGGTCGACGCCCGACGGGGGGAGGTGTTCGCCGCCCTCTACCGGCCGGTGCCAGGGGGTGTGCAGCAGATCATGGCGCCGGCCGTGCTCCGCCCTGAGGAGCTGGCCTCCGAGCTCCTCGCTCAAGGCGACGACTGCCTGCTGGTGGGCGACGGGGCCGTGCGCCACCGCGACGTCTTCGCCGGAGCCGACCACGTGCGGTTCGGCGATCACGAGCTGGCCCACCCGTCGGCGGCGGTCCTGGTCGCCCTGGCCCACGCCCGTGCCGTGCGCGAAGAGTTCGTCGCGCCCCGGGAGCTGGCCCCCCTCTACCTCCGGGCCCCCGACGCCCAGAAGTTCAAGGCGCCGTCGTGAGTGCCGCCCCGTTGCGGATCGAGCCGCTACGTCGCCGCCACATCCCGGCGGTGAGCCGCATCGAGCGGATGGTCTCGGCCAATCCTTGGTCGGCGGAGCTCTTCCGTGGCGAGCTGGCCCTGCCCGAGGCGTCCCGCCACTACCGGATCGCCCGGTCGGGCGGTCGCCTGGTCGGCTACGGCGGCCTGATGTTCGTGCTCGACGAGGCCCACGTCACGACGCTGTCAGTGCATCCGGACCACCAGGGCCACCGCATCGGTACCCGCCTGCTGGCCGTCCTGGTCCGCGAAGCCCGGGCCCGGGCCACGACCGCGCTGACCCTCGAGGTGCGCGCGGGCAACGAGCCGGCCAAGGCCCTGTACCGGCGGTTCGGCTTCGTGCCGGCCGGTGTCCGGAAGAACTACTACGCCGAGTTGGGGGAGGACGCCCTGATCATGTGGGCCCACGACGTCGACGCCGGCGAGTACGGCGAGCGCCTCGACGCCATCGAGGCCGACCTGCCCCCGGCGGAGGTGCAGGCCGCGTGAGTGATCTGGTGCTGGGCATCGAGACGTCCTGTGACGAGACCGCGGCGGCGGTCGTCGCCGCCGGCCACGACGTCCGCTCCTCGATCGTGTCGAGCCAGATCGACCGGCACGCCGAGTTCGGGGGCGTCGTGCCCGAGATCGCCAGCCGCTCGCACGTCGAGCTGCTCACCCCGGTGGTGGCCGACGCCCTGGTCGAAGCCGGGGCGGAGGGCCGGGACATCGCCGCGGTGGCCGCCACCTACGGCCCGGGCCTCGTGGGCGCCCTGCTGGTCGGGGTCAGTGCGGCCAAAGCCCTCGCCCTGGTGTGGGACGTGCCCTTCGTCGGCGTCAACCACCTCGAGGCCCACCTCTACGCCGCGCTGCTGGAGGAGCCTGACCTCGAGGTTCCGCTGGTCTTCCTGCTCGTCTCGGGCGGCCACACGATGCTCGTGGCCATGGAGGGTCACGGCCGCTACCGCGTGCTCGGCTCGACGGTGGACGACGCCGCGGGCGAGGCGTTCGACAAGGTCGCTCGTCACCTCGGCCTCGGCTACCCGGGCGGGCCGCTCATCGACCGGCTGGCCCAGGCCGGCGACCCGACGGCCATCGCCTTCCCCCGGGCGATGCCCGGCGACAACCTCGATTTCTCCTTCAGCGGCCTCAAGACCGCGGTCGTCAACCATGTCCGCAACCACCCCGACGTCGCCGTCGAGGACGTCGCCGCCTCGTTCCAAGAGGCCGTGGTCGACGTCCTGGTGGCCAAGGCCCGGCGGGCCGCCGACGACGTCGGGGCGCAGGGCATGGCCCTGGGCGGCGGGGTGGCGGCCAACTCCCGCCTCCGGGACCGCTTCCTGGCCGCGGCGGACGAGGACGGGCGTGCCGGCTTCGTCCCCAGCCGGGCCATGTGCACCGACAACGCGGCCATGGTCGCGGCCTGCGGGTGGTGGCGCCTCCAGTCCGACGGCCCCTCGTCCCTGGGCCTCGGCGCCGACCCGGGCCTGCGTCTGGGCTGAATCACCCGGTCGTGGAGGTTGCGCCTCCGTGGGGGTGCCTCCTATCGTTGGCACTCACCTAGTGAGAGTGCTAACGGCCGCCGCGCGGCCAGGAAGACACTGAGGAGAGCCCATGAACCTTCAGCCCCTCGAGGATCGGATCGTCGTCAAGCCCGGCGAGTCCGAAGAGACCACCGCCTCCGGCCTGGTCATTCCCGACAGCGCCCAGGAGAAGCCCCAGCAGGGCGAGGTCCTGGCGGTCGGTCCCGGCAAGCGGTCCGAGCAGACCGGTGACGTGATCCCCGTCGACGTCAAGAAGGGCGACACCGTCGTCTACTCCAAGTACGGCGGCACCGAGATCACCATCGACGGCGACGACCTGCTCATCCTCAGCGCGCGTGACGTGCTGGCGATCGTCAAGTAGCCGGTATGCCGAAGCTGCTGAAGTTCTCCGAGGACGGCCGTCGCCGCCTCGAGGCCGGGGTCAACAAGGTCGCCGACTCGGTCAAGGTCACGCTCGGTCCCAAGGGCCGCAACGTGGTCCTGGACAAGAAGTTCGGGGCCCCCACGGTCACCAACGACGGGGTGTCCATCGCTCGGGAGATCGAGCTCGAGGACAACTTCGAGAACATGGGCGCCCAGCTCGTCAAGGAAGTGGCGACCAAGACCAACGACGTGGCCGGTGACGGCACCACCACGGCGACGGTCCTGGCGCAGGCCATGATCCGCGAGGGGCTGCGCAACGTCGCCGCCGGGGCCAACCCGATGGGCCTCAAGAAGGGCATCGAGAAGGCCGTGGCCGCCGCGGTGGCGTCCATTGCCGACCAGGCCAAGGAGATCGACGACAAGTCCGAGATCGCCCAGGTCGCCTCCATCTCGTCGGCCGACACGGCCATCGGCGACGTCATCGCCAACGCCATCGACAAGGTCGGCAAGGACGGTGTGGTCAGCGTCGAGGAGTCCAACACCTTCGGCATCGACCTCGAGTTCGTCGAGGGCATGCAGTTCGACAAGGGCTACCTGTCGCCGTACTTCGTGACCGACCCGGACAACCAGGAGGCCGTTCTCGACGAGCCGTACCTCCTGTTCGCCAACGCCAAGATCAGCTCGGTGCAGGACATGCTGCCCGTGCTGGAGAAGGTCATGCAGGCCGGCAAGCCGCTGGTCATCGTCTCCGAGGACGTAGAGGGCGAGGCCCTCGCCACCCTCGTGGTCAACAAGATCCGGGGCACGTTCAACTCGGTCGCCGTGAAGGCGCCCGGGTTCGGTGACCGTCGCAAGGCGATGCTGCAGGACATGGCCGTCCTCACCGGTGGCCAGGTCATCTCCGAGGAGGTCGGGCTCAAGCTCGACACCGTCACGCTGGACCTGCTGGGCACCGCCCGGCGGGTCGTCATCACCAAGGACGACACCACCATCATCGAGGGTGCCGGCTCCGAGGACGACGTGGCCGGTCGCATCGCCCAGATCCGACGGGAGATCGACAACACGGACTCGGACTGGGACCGCGAGAAGCTCCAGGAGCGGCTGGCCAAGCTGGCCGGCGGGGTGGCGCTGATCCAGGTCGGCGCCGCCACCGAGGTGGAGCTCAAGGAGAAGAAGCACCGCATCGAGGACGCCGTCTCGGCGACCAAGGCCGCCATCGAGGAGGGCGTGGTCGCCGGTGGCGGCACCGC
This sequence comes from uncultured Microthrixaceae bacterium, assembly GCA_963845425.1. Classification (GTDB taxonomy): domain Bacteria; phylum Actinomycetota; class Acidimicrobiia; order Acidimicrobiales; family DATDAH01; genus DATDAH01. Next base: position 8,920 of record CAWJSC010000006.1, on the reverse strand, counting down.
CCTGCTGCGGGCCAAGGCCGACGTCGACGCCGTCGTCGCCAAGCTGAAGAACGACGAGGCCACCGGCGCTCGCATCGTCGCCAGCGCCCTGGCCGCCCCGGCCGCGCTCATCGCCGACAACGCCGGGCATCCCGGCATCGTCGTCGTCGAGCGCACCGCCTCGGAGATCGGCGCCATCGGCTTCAACGCCGCCACCGGTGAGTTCGAGGACCTGATCAAGGCCGGCGTCATCGACCCGGCCAAGGTCACCCGGGCGGCTCTGCAGAACGCGGCGTCCATCGCCGCCATGCTGCTGACCACCGAGGCCCTCATCGCCGACAAGCCCGAGCCCCCCGCCCCGATGGGCGGCGGTGGCGGCATGCCCGACATGGGTGGCATGGGTGGCATGGGTGGCATGGGCGGGATGATGTAACTCCCGTTCCTCCACGGAACCTCGACACTGCCCCGACCCGACGGTCGGGGCAGTGTCGCGTCCGGCCTCGGTTCCTGACGCAGATCAGAGCGAGAGGGTCTCGATGGCTAGCGCGCTCACGGCTCCTCGGCGGCCTCGCGGACCGTCGCCGGAGTGAGGGGAGCCGCATCGTCGTCGACGGCGAACACCGGGAGCCCACGCTCCTGGGCCAGCTCCGTGGTGACCGCCGAGTCCAGGTTGGGGTGGAACCGGTCCGTCCCGAGGGCCTGGGCCACCCCGTCGGCCTCCAGCACCTCCAGGACCTCGGCCTTCACCCGGGCCAGGCGGAGCGAGACCCCCGCCCGCTCGGCCGCCGTGACCAGCTTGCCGAGTTGCCCCGAGCCCTGGGAGTCGACGAAGTTCACGCCCGCGAAGTCGATCACCATCGCCGTCAGCGGATTGGCCTCGTCGGTGGACGCGGCCCGGAAGCGGTCCTCGAGGACGTCGGCGGTGACGAAGGAGATGCCACCGTCGAAGCGCAACACCAGCACTCCCGGGTACGTCTCGCTCTCCGGCTGCAGGGCGACATCCTGGAAGGCGGAACCCCCCGGCTCGCGGCCCAGCACCGCCGTCGCCGGGTGGGTGCTGACGTACACGACCCAGGCGAGGGACAGGAGCATCCCTATGACGACCCCGGCGAGGACGCCGGCGCTGAGCACGCCGAGGACGGCGGCGATCGAGATCCAGAAGTCGGCCCGCTTCACGCGCCAGAGGCGGCGCATCTCGGGGACATCCATCATCCCGAAGACGACGGCGTCGATGATGATCACCGCGAGCACGGGTTTGGGCAGGTCCGAGAAGAGTGGCGCCAGGAACAGCAGGGTCAGGACCACCATCGCGCCCGTCACCAGGGAGGCGACGCCCGTGCGGGCCCCGGAGGCGTCGGCCAGTGAACTGGCCGACAGGCTGGTGGACACGGGCATGCCCTGGAAGAAGCCCGCTCCCGCGTTGGCCATACCCTGGGCCACGGACTCCTGGTTCACGTCGATGTCGTACTGGTGGCGGGCAGCGAAGACCCGGGCGTCGCCCGCGGTCTGGGAGAAGCCGATGAGCACGATGGCCACGGCGGCGATGCCGATGGTCGCGGCATTGGAGGAGACGACATCCAGATCCGGGATCATCGGGAGCGGGAGCCCCCGGGGGACGTCGCCCACGATCGCCACGCCCCGGTCCGCGAGGTCGAACAGGTTCGAGGCCAGCAGGCCACCGACGACCAGCACCAGCGCTCCCGGTGCCTTCGGCACGGTGAAGCGCAGGGCGAGGATGGCGGCGAGGGCCAACAGGCCGACCACGAAGGACGGGGTGTGGAAGTCCCCGATGGTGCCGAGCCAGGAGTGGAACTCCTGCCAGACGTTCTCGCCATCGGTCTCGGTGCCGCTGATCTTCGCCAACTCGCCGACCACGACGTCGATCGCGGCACCGAACAGGAAGCCGGTGATCACCGCCCGGGACAGGAACTGGGCGATCCAGCCCATCCGGAAGACGGCCATCAGCAGGAAGAGCAGGCCGGCGGCGATCGTGACGGCGGCGACGAGCTGGGCCGTCTCGTCGCCCTCTGCCACCCCGGAGGTGATGGCCGCGCTGGCGGCCACGGCGGCCAACGCCGAGCTGGGTCCCGTCGAGATCTGACGGGAGGTGCCGAACAGGGCATACAGCAGGGCGCCCGCGGCCGCGGCGTAGAGGCCGTTCTGCAGCGGGACCTGGGCGATGCCCGCGTAGCCGAGCGCCTTGGGGACCACCAGGGCCGCCACGCTGACCCCGGCGATCAGGTCATAGCGGAGATCGGCCCGCTGGTAGGCGGGCAACCATCCGAGCACGGGCACGAGTCGCCGGAACCCGGTCGTGGTGGACATCGCTCTCCAAGGGTTGTCGGTCGGTCCGAAGTGTGGCATGGCGGCGGGATCGCCTCACCGCCCGTCTCGGGTGATCCTCCCTGGCGTCGGTACGATCCGGCCCATGGACCGCCCGCCCCCTGACCCCGCCAAGCTGCTCGAGCACTGGATGGAGTGGGAGCGGGGCGAGACCACGCCGGGCACGGTCATGAAGAACCTCAAGGTGGGCGGGCTGCGCGAGCTGCTGGAGCAGCTGGCCGGAGGGTCCGGCTCCTGACGGCGGCCCGTGGCGGGGACCAGGTCATCCCCCGCCCCGACGACATGCGGATCGGCGGCCCACCGCCGTGGGCCGAGCTGTCCCCGGCCGAGCGGGTCATCGACCTCGCCACCCTCCGCGACCGCCTGGCCGCGATGGGGGAGCCGGTCGTGATCGACGGGCCCGTGCCGGTGGCCTCGCCCCGACAGTCCGCCGTGTCCTGGCTCCGCTCTACGACGGCGACGACGGCCCCGCCGTGGTCCTCACCCGACGGGCGGCCCACCTACGCAACCACCGCGGGCGAGGTCAGCTTCCCCGGTGGTCGTCAGGAGGATCACGACGCCGACCTCGTGGCCACCGCCCTGCGGGAGGCCCACGAGGAGATCCGGCTGGCGCCCGAGACCGTCGACGTGGTCGGCCGCCTGGACCGACCTGAGCACCTTCGTCAGCCAGTCGATGATCCACCCCTTCGTGGGCCTCCTGCCCGGGCGTCCTCACGATCTCGTGGCCGACCCCGGCGAGGTCGAGCACATCCTCCACGTGCCCCTGGCCGACCTGCTCGACCCGGAGGCCTTTCACGAGGAGATCTGGCGCTTCCCCGACGGCAACGACCGGGTGCTGGTGTTCTTCGAGATCGTGGGCGACACCATCTGGGGCGCCACCGCCCGGATGCTGCGCCAGTTGCTCACGTGCCGCCCTCGGCCTCGACCCCCGGAGCTGACCGATGTTGATCGATGCCATCGGTGTGGTCCTCCCGTCTGCCGTGGTCGTCGCGCTCAGCCCGTTCCCCGTGGTGGCCGTGATCCTGGTGCTGGGCTCACCCCGAGCCCGAACGAGCGGACCGACCTTCGCCTTGGGCTGGGTGGTGGGCCTGAGCGTCCTCAGCGTCGTGGTCGTGCTGCTCGTCGCCGGTGCGGGCGCCGACGAGCCCGACAGCGTCGCGGCGTCGGGGGTCGGATGGCTCCAGGTGGTCCTGGGCCTGCTCCTGCTCCTCCTCGCCGTCCGGGAATGGCGCACGCGGCCCCGGGAGGGCGACGAGGTGGCCATGCCCGGTTGGATCGCCTCGGTCGACGGCGCCGGTCCCGGGCGGGCTCTCGGCCTCGGCCTGGGCTTGGCCGTGGTCAACCCGAAGAACATGGCCCTCACGATGGCGGCGTCGGCTCGAATCGCCGAAACCGGCCTCGACGGTGCGGACACGTTGGTGGCCGTCGCCGCGTTCGTCCTGGTGGGCTCGGCCTCCGTCGTCGGGGCGGTCCTCTACCACCGGGTCCGGGGCGACCGGGCCGCGGCCGGCCTCGCGTCGGTCACGGCGTTCATGACGGCCAACAACGCCGTGATCATGATGGTGGTGCTGTTGATCTTCGGAGTGAAGCTGCTGGGCGACGGCCTCGCCGCTCTGTAGGGGAGGCCGTCGCCGGTCGCACCGGCTCAGGCGGTGGTGCCACCCGGAGGAACCGCGGTGGTCCCACCGGCGGGCACCGCAGTGGTCCCGCCCTCGGCCAGCCAACGGGCCTTGGCCCGTTCCTCGGCGATCTTGCGGTCGATCCAGTGGATCAGGCCCTGCACGACCATGGCGAGGATGCCGTACACGATGATGGCGAACAGGATGGCGAAGTCGAGCACGGACCCGTTGTCGGCGGTGGCCGAGGGGAAGATGCCCCGGAACGGCTCGAGGGCCCGATCCGCGCTGCGGTACACCCACTGGGTGAACTCGGCGCTGGTGCTGGCGTTGAACAGCAGCAGGAAGAACGCCAGCGTGAGCACGATGACCTCCAGCAGGAGGTAGGCCCACACCAGCCAGGGCAGCACCCTGGCCAGGCGCAGGCCCGTGGCCGTGGAAGGGTCCTTGGGCAGCGTCCGGGTCGGCTGGGTCACGAATGGGAGTCTAGGGAGGGTGCCGGACCGGGCCGATCAGGCGTCGGTGGGTGGGAAGACCGTCGACCAGTCCCGGGCCATGCTGATGACCGTCCAGCCCAGGCGGGCGGCGACGGCCGTGATCGGCTCCGTCTCGGTGAAGGTCCCGGCCTCGCTCACGTAGCCGAACTCCCGCTCGTCGTCGTCGTGGTCGACGAGCAGGGCCAGGCCCGGCCCGTCGCCGGCGCAGGCCCACTCGAGCATCTCCCGGTCGCCGCCGGAGTTGCCCACCCCCAGGATCGGCCGACGGCCGAGATGGGCCTGGATGTGGTTGACCTTCGCCGGTCCTTCGTTGGCCGGCCCTTGGACGCCGGCGGTACGTCGCAGCACGGGGCGCCCGTCTTCGCGTCGGGAGAACTCGTAGTCGACCAGCGTCCCGACCACGGCTTCGGGGGCGACGGCGTAGAGGTCGTTGCTGATCGCCCGGACGAACTCGGTGCCGCCCCCGCTGACCACGAAGATCGTGAACCGGCGTCGGCGCAACTCGTCCAGCAACTCGAGCATCGGTTGGTAGACGGTGGCCCGGAACGGGCGGCCGAGCGTCCGGTGCCGGGCCCGGCCCATGAACTCGCGGACCCGGGCGGTGAACGCCTCGGGCTCCATGCCGGTGAAGAGGTCGGCCAGCGCCATGGCGATCCTCGGGAGGCCGAGCGCCGCCATCGCGGCGGCATCGCCGTCGAGCACCGCGGCGTACTCGGGCTGCTGTCGGACCCCCGGATCGGCGGCCTCCGCCTGCCGGAGCGCGTCCTCGAAGAAGTCGTACTGGGGGTAGGTCGGCTTCTCGCACCAGAGGGTGCCGTCGTTGTCGAACGCGGCGACCCGGTCGGTGACCGGGAGGTCATCGGCGGCGGCGAGGAAGCGGAGCACGGAATCGCGGGTTGGTCCCTCCCGCCAGGACGGCAAGGTCGGTGCGGGGGCGGTCATGGGGTCCCCTCCAGGGGAGCTGGACCTGCCTCAGGCCGCCACACGCAGCGGAAGCCGAGGTGGCTCATGCCGGTGTCGATCATCTGGGGGCGCCGGGCCGCGGTCGGTAGCGCAGGCAGTAGGTGTCGGCGCAGAGGAACGAGCCCCCCTTGATGACTCTGCGGGGCACGGGGAACTGGGGCTGGGACGGGTCACAGCTCCCGTCCGGGTCACCGCCCCGCGGGTTGTCGGGCACGCAACAGGCCGTGTCGGCGTCGGGGGCATGGGCGGTGGTGTACCAGTCGTCAGTCCACTCCCAGACGTTGCCGGCCATGTCGTAGAGGTCGAAGCCGTTGGGGGGGAACGAGCCCACCGGAGCGGTGCCCAGGAACCCGCTCTCGCCCGAGCTGCGCCAGGGGAAGTCGGGCCCGTCCCAGCGGTTGGCCAGGATCCTCCCGCCGGGTGTGCGCTCGTCGCCCCAGGTGAACTCGGCCCCTTCGAGCCCGCCGCGCGCTGGCGTACTCCCACTCGGCCTCGGTGGGCAGTGCGGCCCCCGCCCAGGCGGCGTACGCGGCGGCGTCCTCGTGGGCGACGTGGACCACCGGATGGTCGGCGCGGTCGTCGATGGTGCTGTTGGGGCCTTCCGGGTGCCGCCAGGACGCCCCGGGGGTCCAGGTCCACCATTGGCTCAGGTGGCGCAGGTCCACCGGGCCGGTCGTGGGCGTGAAGACCAGCGAGCCCGGCACGAGGTTCTCGGCCGGTGCGCCGGGGTAGTCCTCCGGGGCCAACGGACGCTCGGCGACCGTGACGTAGCCGGTCGCGTCGATGAACGTGGTGTACCCGGCGTTGGTCACCTCGAACCGGTCGATCCCGAACCCGTCGACCCGCACCCGGTGGGCGGGGCCCTCCTCCGGGTAGTGGGCGTCAGAGCCCATGCGGAAGGTCGCGCCGGGAAGACGGACCACGGTGGTCGTCGGCCCCGGCCCGACGCCGATGCTCACGCGCTCGGGATGCCGGCCTCCAGCTTGGCCCTCACGTCCTCCAGGCTGAAGCTGGCCGGCTTCTGGCGAGGCGGGAACTCGGCCAGGGTCGCCAGGTGCAGACCGACGAAGACCTGGGCCGGAACCATCAGCCAGGCGTGATCGATCAGCCAGTCGTAGTAGGTGTTCGACGTGAGGTCAGCCCGCTCGTAGGGGTCGGTGCGCAGGTTGAACACCTTCGGTACCCGCAGTTGGGTGTAGGGCTCGGCCCAGATCTGGAGGGTGCCGGTGGCGCGCTGCTCGAGGAACACCAGCTTCCAGCAGTCGAAGCGGATGGCGGTGAGGTCGCCGTCGTCGGACACGTAGAAGAAGTGTTCCCGGGGGCTCTGGTCCACCTCGCCGGTGAGATAGGGGAGTTGGTCGTGGCCGTCGAGGTGCACCTTGTAGGTGGTGCCGTTCAGGTCGGTCCCGGCACGGAGCCGGTCGGCGATGTCGGGTGCCCCCGCCGCGGCCAGCAGGGTGACGAACCAGTCGTTGTGGCTGACGATGCCGTTGCGGACCTGTCCGGGCTCGATCCGGCCCGGCCAGCGGATGACGGCCGGCACCCGGTAGGCGCCCTCCCAGTTGGAGTTCTTCTCGCTGCGGAACGGGGTCATCCCGGCATCGGGCCAGGTGTTCAGGTGGGGTCCGTTGTCGGTGGAGTAGATGACGATCGTGTCCTCGGCCAGGCCGTGGTCGTCCAGGAAGGTCAGCACCTCGCCCACCAGCTCGTCGTGGTCGACCATGGCGTCGTGGTAGGCGGACTGCCAGCGGCCGGCCTTGCCCCGACTGCCGTCCTTGAGGTGGGTCCGGAAGTGCATGTGGGTGGTGTTCAACCAGACGAAGAACGGGGTGTCGGCGTCCTTGGCGTCGGTCATGAAGCGCAGGGCCTCGGGCACGATCTCGTCGTCGACGGTCTTCATCCGCTCCTTGGTGAGCGGGCCGGTGTCCTCGATGCGCTGGGTGCCGTCGCTGTCGGCCCAGGAGTGGATGACGCCCCGGGGGCCGAAGTTCTTGCGGAAGTCGGGGAACTCCTCCTCGTTCGGGTAGTCGTCGAGCTCGGGCTCCTCCTCGGCGTTGAGGTGGTAGAGGTTGCCGTAGAACTCGTCGAAGCCGTGCGCGGTGGGCAGGAACTCGTCCCGGTCACCCAGGTGGTTCTTGCCGAACTGGCCGGTCGTGTAGCCCTGTGCCTTGAGCGCGGTGGCGATGGTCGGGTCCTCGGCGCGGAGGCCGATGTCGGCGCCGGGCAGGCCCACCTTCGTCAGGCCGGTGCGGTACGGGTTCTGGCCGGTGATGAACGCCGCCCGTCCGGCGGTGCAGCTCTGCTCCCCGTAGTAGTCGGTGAAGCGGATGCCCTCGTCGGCGATCCGGTCGATGTTCGGGGTCCGGTACCCCATCAGCCCATCGCTGTAACAGCTCAGGTTCGAGATGCCGATGTCGTCACCCCAGATGACCAGGATGTTCGGCTTCTTGGTGTCACTCACTCAGGGCTCCTTCGGATGCCGGATGTCGGTGGAAGATAGCCCGGTGCCCCGGTCGACCGACCGGCGGCTCGGTGACGGTGGCCCCCGGGCTCAGGCCAGCCGGGCCGTGACCGTGTAGCGGTCGTCGCCGGGGGTCTGTACGACCTCGACGTCCTCGAACCCGCCGGCCTCGAGGTCGGCCACGAGGTCCTCGGTGGTGAAGGGGCAGAAGGTCACCTCGTGGATCGACCGGTGTTCCTCGTCGCCGTCCCGCACGACGAGCGTCAATCGGAGGGTGACGGGATCGCCGAACCGCTCCGGGATCCGCCAGTCGAAGCGCCGGGTGCAACGGAGGCCGTCCCGGGTGACCACCAGCGGGTCATCGTCGCGGTGATCACCCCGGGCGTGCAGGACCTGCCAGTCCTGGGTGTCGAGGATGACCGTGCCGCCGGCGACGAGCACCCCGGCGAAGCCCGCCAGCGCTGCTCGTCGGTCGGCCGGTCGACGGGGCGTGGGCCAGGGAGTTGCCCGTGCACAGCACGGCGTCGAACGCGACGCCGAAGTGGTCCGGCAACCCCGTCCAGGGGCAGGGGGCGAGGGGCACGTCGACGCCGGCGGCCGCGAGCCGTGCCCGGCACTGGTCGACCATGGCCGCGCTGGCGTCGGTGGCCGCCACCCGGAAGCCCCGCCGGTGCAGCGCCAAGGTGTCCATCCCGATGCCGCAGGCGGCGTCGAGCACCCGCGCCCCGTCGCGGCAGGTCACGAATGGCGGCCTGGACACCGGGCGTGCGGGTACCCACCCGGGCCGAGAAGTCGTCGTAGAGCCAGTGGTACCGGTCCGCCAGCCCCCGGTAGGGGTCAGGCGTGGACGGCCGCGGTCAGATCCCGAGGATCTGGGCCTTCTTGGCCGCGAACTCCTCGTCGGTGAGGATGCCCTGGGCGTGCAGATCGGCGATCTGCTTCAGCTCGGTCACGTCGTCATCCGCCGCCGGCGCCGCGGCCGGCGGCGGCTCCTGGTAGGCCGGCTGCTGGGCCTGCTCCTGTTCGTACTGGGCCTGCTCCTGCTCGGCCCACTTGTTGTT